>NZ_JADGEW010000042.1 GCF_016744155.1 Amphritea sp.
GGGTCGTGACGGGTTAATTAAATAGAGAAACCTAAGCATGTAGATCTTGAGGCGGCGGATTGGCGGACGCGGGTTCGAACCCCGCCATCTCCACCAAACAAAAATCTTATTACTGCCGATAAGTACTCCAAACCCCACTCATGTGGGGTTTTTTGTGTATACTCACTTCCTAGCAGTTCTTAATACATCCTTGCAAAGCCCCCATTCATCAGGGGCTTTCTTGGGGGCTTTTAATCACTCCAAAAGAGAGGCCCCCAAATTGGACTGAATACAGGAAGTAATCATGCCGCTAACAGACCGAGCGATCAAAACAGCCAAAGCCAGCGAAAAGGACTACAAACTTTCCGATGAGAAAGGTTTGTATGTATTGGTAAAAAAGAATGGCTCTAAGCTTTTCTATCTAAAGTACCGCTTCAACCGCAAAGAGAAAAAACTATCATTTGGCCCTTATCCTGAAGTCACCTTGAAAAAAGCAAGGGAAAAGCAAGATGAGGCCCGAATGCTACTTAGAGATGGCATTGACCCATCTGCGCATAAAAAAGCTCAAAAGACCTCACAAAGACTCTTAGCAGAGAACGCTTTCCGATCCGTAGCTCTTGAGTGGTTTGAAACAAAACAGAGCGATAAAACCCCCGGATATCAGAAACGCGTTCGAAGAGCTCTCGAGCACGATCTATTTCCTTCAATCGGCACAACTCCGATTAGCGAAGTCACCGCCCCCATGTTGCTAGCCGCGCTTAGAAAGGTCGAAGACAGAGGCGCAGTAGAAACAGCCCATAGAGACAAGCAGATCGCTGGGCAAGTGTTTCGTTACGCAATAGCAACGGGAAGAGCAGAACGAGATCCCTCCCCTGACCTTAAGGGAGCTCTCAAATCAGCTAAAACTAAGCATTTTTCAGCAATTACCACACCAAAAGAAGCTGGCCGTTTGATGGCTGCTATCGATGAATTTAATGGCACTCCTGTTGTAAAAGCTGCATTAAAACTCTCTGCTCTCTTCTTCTGTCGTCCAGGCGAATTAAGGCACTTACGCTGGTCAGATATAAATCATGAAGAATTGCGTATTGAGCTGGTGGCAGAGAAAACCCACCAGCAACATATCATTCCGTTATGCACTCAAGCTCTTACAGTTCTAAAAGAACTCAGAGAACTCTTCCATTTCTCCAGTGAAGATGACTATATTTTCCCATCTGCCCGTGGTCGCAGTCGCTGTATGTCTGAAAATGCCATTAGAGTCGCTTTACGCACTATGGGCTATAGCAACGACACAATGACAGCTCATGGCTTTAGAGCCATGGCTAGAACCCTATTAGATGAACAATTAAATTACCGCGTTGAATGGATAGAGCAGCAGCTTGCTCATGCGGTTAAGGATGCTAACGGCAGAGCCTATAACCGAACAAAGCATCTCGAACAAAGAACTAAAATGATGCAACACTGGGCAGATTATTTAGATCAGCTAAAGGCCCAGGCTTTAGCTGGCAATGTAATCACTGCAAACTTTGGGAAGGCAAACTAATATGGAACATATGACAGTAAAAACGGTAGTTACTGAATTAAACAATAGAAGCTCATTCGATGAAGCATTAGAGCTTGGCAAGAAAGTTAAGAGGGCTATTCGAGCAGGGAAAAATACGCCATTCCTCCCAATGGATGTATTTGATGAGATAGAGGACAGCATCAAAGCAAGGACCTTCATGATGGGCGTAATCTGTAACTAAAACATCATAGCAACACAAAAAGGCACACAGCACCTAGGGTAGCTCCCGAAAACCTGTTCCCTGATAGGCTGATGCTGTTTTACAACAGGGGTTCATTTAGGAAATGAACATGTCTGATTTGAAGAAGAAACTGATCCCTCTACGCCATGCCGTAATGGCCACTGATCTATCTTGGGATGAGTTAAAGGAACTTAGTTTTTTATTAGAGTACAGCGGCTGGGTGGTAGCACTAGGCCCCAAGGGAAATAAATCGAAGGTGTTTGTAGAAGGTATTTTTCCTGCAAAACTAATAATAAATCACACAGCGGATACCGACTTAACTTATCGGTTTGAAGGCGTAATCGACACCGAGCTTTCAACATCAGGACTGACTGATAAAAAATGCCAAGAATTGGGAATTACCTCCTCCCAAAAACACTCGTCACTCACACTAATATTCGAAGACTGGATAGATTACCCGGATATTTATCCGCATGAGGCAACTGCTTTTGTATTGGAGGAAGAACTATTAACTTTCATAGAAGACAATGGCATTTTTAAAGCTTCAGAAATACTCCAATCCCTAAAAGAACATAAACCATCTCAGAAAAACGTTGACTCAATAACTGAGAACACCCATCTCACAGAGCTTTCCGATCGCCAAGAATCAACCCTTTTAAAAATAATTGGGACTCTAACGAGAGCACTTGCGGAAGAATCTGGCAACAAATTCGGTACAGCTAATAAACCAAATCTAAACCAAATTTATGAACATAAAATCACTCGATATATACCTGAGAGCAGCTCTCGAGGACTTAGCAGAAGCTCATTTTACGAACATGTCCAGAAAGCCCTCAGTGAAGTAAGCAATTGACCCACTGGATTTTGAATTTATCCAGTTGGACAAACACTCCAAATATATACATTACCTTGCTCCTGAATTCATTAGCACTCAGGAGCAACCAATGAACACCACACGACTTATCCGCAGACCAGAAGTTGAGAAAACAACAGGACTTAGCAGAAGCAGTATCTATGTTCGCATGTCCCGAAATGAATTTCCAAAACCTATCGCGTTAGGCGGACGATTAGTGGCTTGGGATGAAGCCGATATCCAACAATGGATCGCTGATCGAATAGAAGCCTCAAAGCAACTGAATAAAACCGCTTAGTCGCATGTCTAAGCTTTTAAAAACACTACTTCAACGGTCAGACTATCTGGCCGTTGAGTACGGTAAGATAATCCTCATCCCAAAAAACAAGGACACCCAAACAAGTGACCGCTGGTTAAAAGATAACTGGCTAAAGGTTGCCTCAGAAATTCTAATCACATCAAATCAAACTGGCTTTGCTTATCAAGAATACACTACCGGCCGTTACACTCAGCATAAAGCCGGCTCTCTCCATCTAACGTTGTACAATCCTGTTACAGGCAATACTGCCTACGCAATATTTAATGCAAAACTGACAAGAGGACGAAACACTCGATTCGGGGATGAAAATAAACCACTCCCAAAAAAAAGGTTTACGGTTAAAGAACACAGCGGGTTTACTAAATTCTGGCGTGATATGAACATCCCCCTGCCAAGAAGACTTTCCGCTTTTCATGATTGCATGGGAAAGCTAAAACACAGGTTGATAAGCGCTAAACTTGATGAGAATGGGAAGGCGATTAATAAAACATTAAAACCATTTTCAATAACACATGAGGAGCTCATCTCCCTTGTTACAGAAGCTGACATAACGCAGACATCCACCAAACAAACCCCAAACAATTACCAGACAAGAGCTCCTGACAAGGAAAGGGCGCAAACTCATTGCCTATCAGCTATAGAGACTATTTCAGGTACGTGTCTAAATCACTGCGAAGTAAAGGTTAAAGAGACAACGAATAAAGTTAGTGCCACTATACATCCATTAAATGGACATAAAGCACCTGAAGACCAAACGCTTGAAGAATGGGATATGGACTATGATAATGCCGCAACAGCGCATAGAGAAATATAGAGGTTAAAACCGATGGACTACCTATTTTTTATCATCGTCACATTGGCATTTATTACATTTATCGCTTGGAATTTCTGGCCAAAAAAAACACCTCCGCAAAAGCGCCAAAGATACTATTGCACCCATTCGGTTGATAAAGATGGGAATGATATAATTCTGACAAGGGCAGTCAAAGAAGAGTAAACACAGCGCTCTCGCTCATACCTAATAAAGCAGTACGCCTTCCTAGAAGGCCAAGAACTATAACAAGATTAAGTATTGTTATGTGCTTCCAAGAGCCATGGTAACACCCCGTCCGACTCCAGCAATCCATGAACGAAAATGGAGTACCAATTGTTAGGCGTACCATGACTTCTATCATACCGTTGCAAGGCATCTTCCAGATAACCTCTTAACTCATCAGCAGTAGTGATTCTTTCCTGAGGCAGTGTATGAATAACCCCTCCGGGGTAATCAACTAGACTACTCCATTGACTTTCTAACCAACCTATAAGCCCAGAAGGCTTAACAACCTTGTCATAATGGAATTCAATAGAGGTTATTAAAGGGTCTGTAGGGTTCGCATAGGCTATGGCAATATCAACTTGAGGAAACCTTAACCTTGGCGAGATTGAGCATGAGAGCTGCCTTTCTAACATGCAGCAGTCAAAGTAAGGATGCAGAACCCGGGCACCGGTCAGCTGATTTTTTGTTGCCTTACCCCGCTTACTATTACAATCACAGGCCGGAACAAGGTTTTTTGAAAAAATGGAAAACTCAGGGTAATCCTCTTTAGGCAACAGATGGTCTAAAGATGTTGTTTTAGGTGACCCACACATCGGGCAAACTCTTGGGGAAGAGGCTCTTATCTTCGCTATATGCAACAATGAGTTCGGAGGCGACGCATAATTTTTATGCAACCCTATTTTGAGCGATCTGTTAATGCCAAGAGGAGTAATATTTAACGCATTTCCGTTATTATTCTGGTAAGTATCATACTCATTTAAAATTGCTGGCAATGAAAGAGCTAGCAGCGGATAGCTAGTCTTTTTTAATCGCTTATTTTCAGCCGTCTCTGTTGTTGAGTGAACATCATTCACTGTTGGTATTGGGAGCTTTTTCACGAAGCGCCCTCCAATCTACGCCGAAGCTGCATCAAAGCAGCCAAAGATAACTGGTCGCTTAATTCATCGTCTACGGATTCGAAAGTGCGACCTTTTATTTTTTCATAAATCTTATCCGTTAACCGAATATCAACATCTTCTCCAAAAACAAATTGAGAGATGGAATCAACTGTAGCACCAAAAGTTCTCAAACGAGGCTGGTCAACAGTGATAACTCCGTCGCCATGATCCTGAAACACATGTACCTGCTCCTTCGGAACTTCCCTGACGAAATAAGCTGAGTGTGTAGCTAGAATCGCCTGAGAGCCTGTGTGCTCGAGCAAAAAATCCAATAGTTCAACGAAATCCGATATCATGTTGGGGTGTAAGTGGGTTTCCGGCTCATCCATCAACACAAATGAACCATTCTCGATATAAAGACAGCATAGCAGTGCAAATTTGAAGAACGTAAGTTGGCCGCTACTAAGCGGATAAGTGTTATCCGATAATTTCAAGTGAGGCTCAATTTTAGGATCAACACTACCCCAGCGATCTAATTTGGCTTGCTCGGAGCCTTTCGCAAATCGCGTTAAGGGGATGTGCTCGCCGTTTTCAAGAGCGATGACCAGCGAATCAACCGGAAGCGATTTTTGTAGGGCATTTAGAAAAAGATCCCATCGCTCATTTTCCCCAATGAACTCTTCGCTACGAGCTAGCTGAACTAGCGCTTCACCTATTGAGCGCGATGTGCTGGCCCGACCGTTACGAGTCAAATTCAGTCGCCGATAGAATAATTTCTGCGATTTTTTTCGCTCGGGAGGAAATGTGTTGCCAGTTTCCCCAGGGGTAGCGATAGCCAATACTCTGCTGATCATTGGTCTTCCCCGGCGCTTTACACTGTCTTTTAAGCTGACTTCTGGATCTTGGTATCTCAAAGCAGCGCGACAGAAATACTTCAACGTTTGGCTTTTACCGAGACCATTTTTTCCGATAAGTACATTTATGCGGCGAGGAATCAGTCCCTGGTCCGAAAAGCGCAGGTTAATTTTATGCGGATTTTGATAGCCTTCTAAACTGAAACTTAAATTTAGCGATTTAGATATCGCCGAGAAATTCTCCTCCTCCACACCTCCCAGCACACTATCAGCGTTGTTGAAAGCAAAGAAAGGTTCAGAATTACGCATGAACCCACGTTTAAATACATCCGTAGCCAGCGCCTTACCTATCCAACGGTTCTTTGCTTGTTTGTGAACAACAAGGTCATTCACACACTTCAAGAAAAGATCAGCACCTTCGGGATTAAGTCTGTCGACAACATACCTATAGCTTTTTAAGTCGGGTAGCAAAGTAAAAAAGGCTGGCAGGTCCTCGGGGGTCGCTGCTGACTTGCCTGATTCATTAATCAGATCAGCTAATGTTGATCGCTGCTCATAGAATCCTTCTTGCTCGGTCTTAGACGCTTCTAACGGGGGCAGAAATCCAATCAACATCTCTCCCTCAATAGGGTCAATGTCTTCACTTAGATAGGCCTTGAATACACACCGTATGCGATATCCATAATCGTTCCAGTTACTCTCAATCGGAGAGATAACTACCTGCCCGGGAAGAGGGACAAGCTCATCATCAGCAAAGAAAATCTGAAGCGACGTTATCTTATCTTCCATACTCAAAACACCTCAAACCAGCACCAGGGTATCGACATACCAGTTGAATAAACAGATGTAGTAGTTGATTTTGCCGTCACTACCTCCTCGGTTTGGTAGCCGATTGTGGGTTGCAGGCGACGATACTTCTCTTCAATGAGCTTCATTCTCTATCCTTGAGGGGTCTAATCGACAGCTTGTTCCACTAGGGCATCGGCCAGATGCAGTTGGGCTTTTTGGGCGTCTTGAAGGCGAGCTTTGAGCTGGTCGCACAGGGTCATCAGTTGGTCAATTTTGGAAACAATACGATGCTGTTCTTCCAAAGGAGGCAAAGCGATCGGCATGGCATTCATCGCCTTTAACCCCAAGTTTTTGATGGTACTACCTGTCGCCCTGCTAAAAGCGTACTCCAAGAAATAAGGAGATTCGATAAGCCGTTTGTAAAAATACTTATCCAGTTGGTCCCACAAACTAAAGTAACAAGCACTCTTACCTAGCATCACTGGCTCGTCATTATAGAAAGCCACGCTGCCGAGCGTTCCATTGATTGAGACCAGCACAGTCCTTTCGTTGAGCTGCTTACGATACTTATCATACTCTTTCTGGTTAACTCTTTTTGTTTCAGGCTTTATGACTATCTTCCCGTCTCGCAAGTTATTCCCATTTACGAAGTAATACTCACCTTTCTCGTCATAATGAGGCGTGCCATGCAACCCATCCCCTAAAATCAAAACAGTCTCTTGCAATCTGCACCACTCCCACCCCTTTGCCAGCGCAAAGGGCTTCTCATCCTCACCAATCGGAGGCAGTGCCTTCTGCTTTTTAATCTTCTTCTCTTTCACCAGCTGCGCTTTCTCGTCAGCGATCTTTTCCAGCAGAACGGCGGCGGGTTCGCCATTGGGGTCTTGGGGGACGAGTTTGCCCATCACCGCTAGCTGTAGGACGGTTTGTTTCAGCTGATCGATGCTCTGTTCGGTGGTAAACAGGGTGTCGAAGTGATCGGCAAGGCGAGTCCAGTTCTGTTGCAGCTCGGCGGCATTGGCGCTGTTGGTCAGGGTGGCCAGCAGGGTTTCCACCAGCGTGGCGTGGGCCTCGATGCTGGTTTCCGTTTGCTCCTCCAACTGATCGCATAGCGCCATCAGCTCATCGACTTTCGCCACGATACGTTGTTGTTCTTTCAAGGGAGGAGCTGCAACTACAACAGATTGTACAATGGATTGATTTATCGAGGATTGGCCTATTGCATGTTGCGCGACTGATAAGAAGTAACCTGAAAGGCGGCGCTGATTAATAATAAGATCAAGGTAGTACGGAGAAAACTGATGACTACAACGCAGGAGCAGCAGGTTAACCCCATGGTAGATCTCGCAATTACCATTAAAGATTGCCGTTTTACCCACGTGATAATCACTGTTGATATGCGATAATAGTATGTCTCCTTTTTGTAGCTGGTAATACTCGAGCTTTTCTATCGGGATTTTGGGAGAAAAGCCAACCTTACTATAGTTCATAGTAGAATGAGAAATTGTTTCAATCCTAGTTAAGGGATACCCATCACCTTCTTTATTTTGCTTACCGCTGAATCCGTTCGACATCCTATTAATCACATCAGTTATACGGGCAAATGCCCAGCCATAAGGGAGAGAAAACGGTTTTTCATCTTCCCCAATCTCCGCTAATGCCTTAGGCTTCTTTATCTTCTTCTCTTTCACCAACTGCGCTTTTTCAGCAGCGATTCGCTCCAGTAATACTGAGGCGGGTTCATCATTGGGATCTTGCGGTACTAACTTGCCTCGCACTGCCAATTCCAAAATCAACTCCCGCATTTTCTTGATGCCATAAAGGTCGAGCTTTTTACTACTGCCCCGCCCCGTTGAGGAGCGGGTTTTAATGGCCGAAGTCCAGATATCAATATTGTCGGTAATTATATCGATGCTCATGCTCACGCCCCCTTACCGAGGGCATCAGCGAGAATAGTTTTGAGCTGATTACGCAGTTCGCCGATCTCTTGTTGCTGTGTGGTGAAATCGGTCAGCAGTTGGTCGGGGTCGTGAATAATCTGTTCACCGACATGAGGATTTTTAATATCGAGGTTATAATTGCGAGCGATCACCTCGTCGATACTGACTTTCCACGCCTGTTCATTTTCGACCCGGGCGGCAAAACCATCGGCCTCGTCGCCCCACCAATCGATCTCGGTCTGGAACTCTTCGAAGCGCATCGGTTTGGTTTTATTGTAGTTCTTTACGCCTTCTGGGTAGGGATGTTCATAGAACCAGATATCTTTTGTCGGCTCGCCTTTTGTAAAGAACAGGATATTGGTTTTGATACCGGTGTAGGGGTTAAACACACCGTTCGGCAGGCGCACAATGGTGTGCAGATTACATTCTTCGGTGAGCAGTTTTTTGATCTTGGTTTTGACGCCTTCGCCAAATAGCGTGCCGTCGGGCAGTACCACAGCGGCTCTACCTTTGTCGGCGGCCAATACTTCGATAATCAGCTGTAAAAACAGATCAGCGGTTTCGCGGGTTTGTAGTTCAGCGGGAAAGTTTTTCTCGATACCGTCCTCTTCCGTGCCACCAAAGGGCGGGTTGGTGACGATGACATCGATCTCTTCATCCCAACTAGAAAGCGGTTTATTGAGGGTGTTGCCGTGTCGCACTTGTACCGGCACTTCGATGCCATGCAGCAGCATATTGGTGGTACAAAGCAGGTGCGGCAGTTGTTTTTTCTCGACCCCGTGAATCTGTTGTTGCAGGGTCTGATGATCGGCAGCGGTTTTGACGTAATTCGCTTTGACATGATCGAAGGCACAGGCCAAAAATCCGCCAGTACCGCAAGCCGGGTCCATAATACTCTCACCCAGTTTAGGATCGATGCGGTTGACCATAAAGCGGGTGACGGCCCGTGGAGTATAGAACTCACCGGCATTACCAGCGCTCTGTAGATCACGCAGAATCTGCTCGTAGATATCGCCGAACAGATGACGTTCGCTGGAATCGGTAAAATCGATTTCATTAAGTTTATTGATCACTTGGCGCAACAAGGTGCCATTTTTCATGTAGTTAAAGGCATCGCTAAACGCCTCTTTCACCACAAAGCCTCGTGGGTTTAGATCCACCGGCGCGGCTAGATTTTTCAGATCACCGAACAGGTCATCATTAACAAAGTCGAGCAGTTCATCGCCGGTGATACCCTGATCATCCGCCGCCCAGTTACGCCATAGGTATTTTTCAGGAATAGGGAAACGGTAGTTATCCATTTCCATCTCCAGCTCTTCTTCCTGAGCATCAAACACCTTGAGAAATAGCAGCCAAGAAAGCTGGCCTAAACGCTGGGCATCGCCATCAACCCCGGCATCTTTACGCATAATGTCTTGGATAGATTTAATAACAGAACTGATCGACATAATTCTCTCTTAGAAAGTTTTCTTTTAACTAGCCACGTTTAAGTAGCAATAACCCACGTTGCCTGATGGCTGCCACGTGGGATGAAAAATAGATTGTTAGGCGCTACGCGGTTCGGGACTGTAGATCTCAGCCTCTAATTCACTCACCGCTTCGAGGTAGGTTTGTTTGTTACCAAAACCTTTTTTGACGATCTCGATAGGCCGCCCGAGCTGATCAAAGGGCTTCACCTTGAGTACATGGATGTTTTCGATCTCCTGCACCCCTTCGTCAGCGTACTTCTCCAACAACGTGCTGAGCACGGTCTGAGCGGTATCACTGTACTTGGTGAAGTAGTTGCGTTTTTTAACGTTATCAACTCGTTCTTGACGGGTGAGCGGCGGCTGATCATAAACCACATGGCAGATCAGGTCGAATGGATCGAGGTCTTTGCCAACCTCTTGGGCAAGCACATCCCAGAGAATGCCTTCGCCCTCCAATTCATCGATGATCACCTGTTTACGTTCGGCGTCATTCCAACGTTTGGTAAACTCATCCAGCGAGGTGTAATGCTTGGCCATCGTTTTACGGGTGTAATCTTTAAAGGATTCGGTGACTAATTTGCCATCGGTGTCGTAATACTGCACCCGTTCGGCAATGGCTTTTACCTTGACGCCATTGACGTAGTATTTGGTGATTTTAGGTAACTCATCATCCCATTCGCCATCGCCACCTCCCTGAGGATATGGATCATAAATACCAGGTTCTTCACCTATTGGAGCTTCGTTTGTTGGCCCTTCAGCATCATCAACAGGGGCAGGATCTACTCCGTTAATAATATCATCCAGTTCACCGCCACCCTCGATTATATCCCCTGGATCTGCGGTCATTATCCGCTCAGGAATACCATCAAAGCGTTCATCGGCAAACAGTTCGGTGGCCTTTTTAAAATCAAGAATGGTAAACCACAGTTTGTTATAACGATCATCAATACGGGTGCCGCGCCCGATAATCTGTTTGAACTTGGTCATGGATTGAATGCTTTGATCCAATACCACCAGTTTGCAGGTCTTGGCATCCACACCGGTGCTCATCAGCTCTGAGGTAGTGGCGATCACGGGATAGGGCTTTTTAGGGTTGATGAAGTTATCTAACTGCGCTTTACCGATCTCATCATCACCGGTGATCTTCATCACATACTTTTCGTTTTTGGCGACTTGCTCGGGGTTCAGATTAACTAACGCACGGCGCATTCGGTCCGCATGGTCGATGTCATTGCAGAAAACGATAGTTTTAGCCATCGGATCGGTGCGCTGTAGATAGCTGGTGATGGTTTGCGCCACCAGCTCGGTGCGCTCATCAATCACCAACGTGCGATCAAAATCTTTCTGATTGTAGATTCGGTCTTCGAGCATTTCGCCCTTTTTATCCACCTGCCCTTTCGTTGGCCGCCAACCTTGCAAGTCGATATCGATATCTACCCGCACCACCTTATAAGGCGCTAGAAATCCATCTTCGATACCCTGTTTAAGTGAATAGGTATACACCGGCTCACCGAAGTAATCAGTGTTAGACACCTCTTCCGTTTCTTTAGGTGTAGCCGTTAGACCCACTTGAGTGGCGCTGCTGAAGTATTCCAGAATCTCACGCCAAGCACTGTCATCTGCGGCACTGCCACGATGGCACTCGTCGATGATGATCAAATCAAAGAAATCGGGATCGACCTGTTTATAGGCTTTCTGTGATTCTTCTGGACCGGTGAGTGCTTGGTACAGGGCAAGGTGGATTTCATAGGCCGGATCAACTGTACGACCGGTGATTTTGGTCATAGCCTGACCGAAGGGTTGGAAATCGTTAATACGGGTCTGATCGACCAGAATATTGCGATCTGCCAAAAACAAGATGCGTTTTTTATTTTTAGCCTTCCACAAGCGCCAGATAATCTGGAATGCGGTGTAGGTTTTACCGGTACCGGTAGCCATCACCAATAGCACACGATTCTGCCCGAGTGATATTGCTTCTAGGGTTTTATTGACCGCTTGCAACTGATAATAACGGGGCGACTTACCGCTGCCGTCATCATGGTAATCTTGGGTAATAATCGGCAACTGAGCTTCAGTGAAGCCGCGCCATATACAGAATTTTTGCCAGAGCTGAGCGGGGCTAGGAAAATCGACAAGACTGATCTCTGTTTCCAGCTCATCAGGATTGGTTTTGTCATGAAAGATAAAACCATCACCATTGGTCGCGAATACGAAAGGCACTTCGAGCAGACCGGCATAATCCAAGCCTTGCTGCATCCCCTTACCGATCTCATGCTTATTGGCTTTAGCTTCGATTACCGCCAATGGCATACCGGGCTTGTGATAAAGGACAATATCAGCGGACTTAACTTTCTTACGTGCTGCCGCCTGACCACGCACAACGACCTTACCATCACGCAGTTTCACCTCTTGGCGAATCTGACTCATATCGTCCCAACCAGCTTCTTTGACCGCTGGAAGGATAAACTTGCTGATAATATCGGTTTCGGTAAGTTGCTTTTTATCCATGCCTAACATCCTGTCTGCGTAAGCGACTTCTTTTGAATAGGCAATATAACACTCGAAACCAGCGTTCCCAAAGTCTTAGCTCCATTTACTATAAGCTCCGACCCCATCCGTACAGTTCCACATTCTCGGTTTCTTCTTGAATAAGCATGTAGAAAGAGGGTAAACGCCGCATTCACTCATTATCAACTAGCAGCCAGACATAAGGAGGGGATAATTATTTAGCTCTACAGAACAAACAACCAAGGGGGCTTAAACGGGGGCCTATAAAAAAACATACATATATAAGTTATTTAATAACAATAAGTTAAGCAAGCTATTCGTTAGACGCCATCTCCACCAAATTATTGCTTTTAAATCAAGTAGTTAAAAGCAAAGGACAAGATAGTGACCACTTCTTGTCCACATCAGAACCGGCTTAGGCCGGTTTTTTTGTGCCTTAAATATCTGAATCATACTCATTGTGGGAGGGGCCACTGGCCGCGAGGCTCTTTCTTTTAGGCTTACCAGCCTTTAAGGGGAAACAACAGCTCCTTCCCTTACAAATACACTCTTGTAAAGACAGCCGCCTATTCCTTGTTTCGCTTCGCTCAATACCCTGTGTTTCTCTAACTCAATGGGACGGATATAAACTCGCTACGCTCAAACAAATATCCATCTATTCCAATGAGTTATGCGATACTCGGCTGCGTCAAAGGTGTTTGA
>NZ_JADGEW010000043.1 GCF_016744155.1 Amphritea sp.
TGCAGGCTTTGAAATGCCTGTTCAGTACCCTCTGGGCGTTAAAAAAGAGCACCTTCATACCCGTGATCATGCCGGTCTGTTTGATGTATCTCACATGGGCCAGGTTAAACTAACGGGCGCTAACGCTGCAGCAGAACTAGAAAAGCTGGTTCCAGTCGACATTATCGGGTTGCCAGCAGGCAAGCAACGTTATGCATTATTCACTAACGAGAACGGTGGCATCATGGATGACCTGATGGTCACTAACTATGGTGACCATCTATACGTTGTTGTAAACGCTGCCTGTAAAGAACAGGACATCGCGCACATGCGTGCCAACCTGGGTGAAGGCGTTGAGCTTGAAGTGATGGATGACCGCGCACTGGTTGCCCTTCAAGGCCCTGAAGCTGCACTTGCACTATCCCGCATCTGCCCTGAAGTTAATGACCTGGTATTCATGGATTCCCGTCACATCAACATCGACGGCGTTGAATGTTTCGTCAGCCGCTCGGGCTACACCGGCGAAGATGGCTATGAAATCTCAATGCCTTCTGCTGAAACCGAGCGCCTATGTCGCTTGTTCATCGAGCAGCCTGAAATTCAATTTATTGGCCTTGGCGCGCGTGACTCACTGCGCCTGGAATCTGGCTTATGCCTGTACGGACATGATCTCGATCCAACCACTACGCCGATCGAAGGCAGCCTGATCTGGGCTATCAGCAAGAACCGTCGCGCCGATGGCGAGCGTGCCGGTGGTTTCCCAGGTGCTGAAAAAATCTTTGATCAGATCGCAAACAAGAACTATACCCGTAAGCGTGTCGGCCTGATTGCTCAAGGTAAAGCTCCGATTCGAGAAGGCGCTGAACTGGTCAATGCGGATGGCGTGAAAATCGGCGAAGTAACCAGCGGCAGCTTTGGCCCGACGCTAGGTGTCCCAGTTGCGATGGGATATGTCGCAACTGAGTATGCTGTACTCGAAACCGAAGTATATGCTGTTGTTCGCGGTAAACAGATGCCGATGGTTGTATCTAAAGCACCGTTCATCGAGCAACGCTACTACCGGGGTTAATTCCTCAGGAATTAATACTCAGGATCTGGCTAGCCCGATCCTGTATCCGTAGTGCTAATGAGCCGGTTAAAGACTCTTCAAGAGATAACCGGCTCTTTCTTTTTACTGACTTAAACTGATCTGGAGGTGGCCCTGATGGAGATGATCCCATTAAAAGAGCTGAAAGGTGAATCGAAAATGTCCCGTCTGCGGGAAAAACCGGACCCGACCCGGGAACGATTACGCAAACCGGAATGGATCCGTATCGATCCACGCTCCAATGCCAACGTCAAAAAGGTCAAGAAACAGCTACGCGATCTGAAACTGCATACGGTATGTGAAGAAGCCTCCTGCCCTAATCTGGCTGAATGTTTTAGCCACAAAACAGCTACCCTGATGATCATGGGCGCAATCTGCACCCGTCGCTGCCCTTTCTGCGATGTTGCACACGGCCGCCCGATGACCCTTGACCCTGACGAACCGAAAAATGTTGCCCGCAATATCGCTCAGCTAGGTTTGCGTTATGTCGTCATTACCTCAGTCGATCGCGATGACCTTAAGGATGGCGGTGCGGCACATTTTGCCGAATGCGTTAAAGAAGCCCGGGCACTGAATAAAGACCTAAAGGTTGAGATTCTGGTACCTGACTTTCGCGGCCGTATGGACGTTGCATTAGAAAAACTGTCTGCACAGCTACCGGACGTTCTAAATCATAACCTTGAAACAGTGCCTTCCCTGTACAGCAAAGTGCGCCCAGGGGCTGATTATCACTGGTCACTAAACCTGTTATACCGGTTCAAACAACTGCATCCTCAGGTAGATACAAAGTCCGGCATTATGGTGGGGCTAGGTGAAACACTAGAAGAAGTTACCAAGGTAATGAAAGATCTGCGGGCCAACGATGTAGATATGATTACTATCGGACAGTACCTTCAGCCATCCAAACACCATCTGGCGGTGGAACGTTACGTCACTCCAGAAGAGTTTAAAGAGTACGAACAGATCGGCTACCAACTTGGTTTTAAAAATGTTGCTAGCGGCCCGATGGTTCGCTCCTCTTACCATGCTGACCTGCAAGCTAAAGGGCCAGATCAAGTTTCTGATGAAGCGCTTGCATAAACGATAATCACTGAGAAATAGGCGTGTCCACGACCGCCATCTGAAAATAGGAGCGGACCGATGTCTGTTTACACCCCGGTAACCAAAGCACAATTAGAAAAGTATCTGCAGCACTACGCCGTAGGTGAGCTGATCGGTTTTCAAGGCATCGAAGCCGGGGTGGAAAACACTAACTATTTCGTTACTACCAGTGATGGTGAATACGTTCTGACACTGGTTGAGTCCGTTGATATCAGCCAGCTGCCCTTTATTCTTGATTATATAGAACAGCTGTCTCAACAGGGTGTTGCCTGCGCCAAACCGATACATATGGAAAATAACGATCTATACGGGCAACTTAACGATCGTCCCGCCGTGCTGATGTCACGTCTGGCAGGCAGCCCATTGAAGGCCCCCTCTGATCAACAGGCCAGTGTAATCGGACTAACACTGGCGCGGATGCACCAAATCTCAGAACAACTTAACAGTGACAAGTACGTACATATTCATCAGTGGTGCACTGAGCTCGGTGCTAAGTTAATGCCCCAGCTGTCTGAAAGCGAAAAGCAGACCCTGCAGCATAATCTATTGGATGCCGGAAACATTCCCTGGGGAACCCTTCCAAGCGGGCCGGTTCACGCAGACTTGTTTCCAGACAACGCTCTGTTTGAAGGTGATCTACTCTGTGGTTTGATCGATTTCTACCACGCCTGTTCAGCGCCCTATCTTTATGATCTCTGTGTCACACTGAACGCCTGGTGCTACGATGAATCAGCCGCACAGTATGACTTCAATAAAGCACTGCTGATACTAGACAGTTATCAAAGCGTCCGTCCTTTGAATAGTGATGAGCAGAAAAGCTTCAGCACGATGCTACAGGTAGCCGCATTGCGCTTCTGGCTGTCACGATTACGCGATACCCATTTCCCTAAAGCCGGACAAGTAGTCACCCGTAAAGATCCGAAAGGTAAACTACAGCTATTAGAACTACTGGGAGACAGCCAGCGGCTACAACTAGCCAGCTGACCGATCGCTTACGCTTATCAATTCAGTAATTCAATCCGGTAGCCACGCTGTTTTAACTGTCGCAACAGGCCATCCTCTCCAGCCAGGTGGCCACTGCCTACCAAGACAAACTCAACCGGGCGATCTTCTAACATTACCTCGATCTGAGGTAGCCAGGCTTGATTCCGGTCAGCCAGCAGAATATTGTATTGTTCAGGAAAATCACGGCGCATATCCGCCACCATCAGGCGATCCAGGTCGACCAGACTGCCTCGACGCCAGGCACTAATCAGCTCATCAAGAAATCCTGCAGATTCCTCCAGTTCATCCAGCGACATCGCTATGAAACGTTCTTCATCACCCTCGCCCATAGCGCCTAGAAAACTGATCTGCTGATCGACAGTTTCCAGGCCAGCAACAGGTTTACCATCACGGACAGCCTGAGTATGGAAAAAGTCATCAATACCCTGAGCATCAACACCGATCTGTTTCAGATTCAGCATCGTCAGGGTAAGGATAACGCCCGATGGACGCAGACCATTGAGTAGCTCTCCGGGCAGGCCATACTGTTGCCATACTTTACCGATACGCTGATAAAGGGCCGGTGAAATCCGTTGCTGCAATCCACCTTTATCGGCATACCTTACGGCCCGCTGCATCCGTTGTTGCACATCGCTAGCTTGTAACTGCGCCAGATCGGTTTCAAAGACTAATTTATCCGCCTCAGCGTAAGCACGTTCATACTGCTGTGGCAGTGGATAGTCACTCTTGCGTAACATATGAACGGTGCCGCCAAGATAAAGCGTTTTATCAGCCGAGCTGATCTTCCAGACACTACTGCCCGCGTTTGTTGTTGTGGTAATAAGCGCGAAAATAAGCAGCGTTAAAAACCTGACAAAAACCTGTGAAAAAGCCATCCCACCTATCTCCCTGTACTTAACAATCAAAATCATTATCCAGCGCTATACTCTCGCACTACTTCCACTATCTGAACTTTATATGAGACGTACCACTGGGCACGACCTTTTCTTTGAGCGACCAGATGCTCTGCATTTTCTTTCCAAGCGCGGATCTGGTCTTGGCTATCCCAGTACGAGATCGCAATCTCACTGTTGCCCTCAGTGACGGCAGTAAACTCCCGGCAACCATATTCCTGCATCGCCAGGTCCCGCATCCTGGCTGCCATAACACTGTACTCTTCATCCAGCTGTGCAATCTCTGCCCGAAAAATCACCGCAAACATCATCATCTCCTTTCCTAATCATGCTCTTGTATATCATCTCTCAACGAAGATTACCCCTGCCTTAACGCATAGCCAAGCAAGCACGTCTTTGTCGCTATCAATATTAAATAAAATATTCTGAAGAAAGATAGCGTTAGATAATAACGTCAATATATTTTCAGAAACCTATTAACCCTCAACGAAAATATAAACCTTATTAGGATGTTGAGTATTAAAGAGCTCAGCAAGTTTCTTGTATTTTCTCTGATAACTGTTGAATAAACAGCTGTGTTTTTTGCGGTAAAAATGCCCGTCTCGGATACACCGCATAGACCGAAAAGTGCTTAACCGGAAACGATGGCAAGACCTCGCACAATATGCCCCTATCCAAATCATCCTGGTATAACCACAGTGGCCCCCAATGAATGCCAGCATCTTCTCTGACAAGTGAACGGATGGCGCGCAGACTATTAACACAAACTTTACAGTTGATAGCCGCCATTGGAAATCGAGCACCATCAGCAAACTCAATATCACTCTTCGCTTGGGCGGGTGTATACATCACAAAGTGGTGATCAGCGAGATCACCCGGAGTATTGGGGACGCCATAGCTCTTAAGATAGTCGGGGCTAGCCACCAGAACCCGGGGGATATCACCCAAATGTTTCGCAATAAGACTCGAATCAGGCATAGAGCCAATACGGATGGCCACATCCAGATGCATTTCAGTTAAATTGACAAACTCACTACCAAGTAACAACTCAAAAGATATCTCAGGCGCTTGTTTTTGCATCTCAGTGATCACTGGAGTGATGAACTTTTCCCCCAAGTCCACAGTAGACCCAATGCGGAGCCTACCTTTCATCGTAGTGGCTCCACGGGTCATCTCTTCTTCAAGAAGCATTTGCTCATCAACGATACGCCGAAGCCCTTCGTAATAAGTACGACCTTGTTCGGTGGGCTCGGTTCTGGATGTAGAGCGAAATAGCAGCTTGATATTCAGGCGCTCCTCCAGTGCCGCCACTTTCCGACTAATAGAAGAAGGCTCTATATCAAGGTTTTCAGCAGCTTTCTTGAAGCTACCCGCTTCTACGACATTTATGAAAGCTTGCTCAGGCGTGATCATCATTAATTGCACAAATAACAAGTAGGGATTCCAAAATACTCTATTCCAGCCATATACCGCAATAAGCTATTCTGTAATTTGTTCAATTAGAAAAACAATCTCAGGTGATCTATGCGTAACCAAAACTTTATAGTCAGCATCTTGCTTTCCATGTGCCTGTTGCTGACTACTCCGCTTACGTATGCTGACAGTGATGAAGCGGATAAGAGCGTGCTTGAAATCGCTGCGAATGTTTACTCCTTCAGTCTGGATGGCGGATATATTTCTATGTTCGTCGTGACTGACGAAGGCGTCATGGTGTTTGAAACCATGAACTCGGGCCATGCAAAAGCGATGGTGGCAGCCATAAAAAAAGTAACAGACAAACCAATCAAATACGCTTTCCAAAGCCACAATCACTGGGACCATGCAAGCGGTGGACAGGTTTTACTCGATGCAGGAGCAGATACCATTGCACATGCTGAAGCCATCGCCTGGATGGAAGCTAATCCAGGTCGGGATACCGTATTACCTCAAACATCCTGGGAAGGTAACCGAAAAGATATGGAACTAGGTGGCGTCAAGGTTGAACTTCATTATCTGGGTATGAATCATGGTCTAGGGATGACCGTTTTCATACTTCCACAGCTTAACATTGCTTATATCGCGGATATCGTAACCCCGAATCGTATAATATTTTCCGTTGCACCAGACTTCAATCTACGTGAATGGGAACGTAGCTTAGGTGAGATATTGGCACTGGATTTTGAAAAAGCGGTTTTTTCTCATAACGAACTGCCAAATCCTTTAGCTGGAGGAAACAAAGAACACGTTGCCTTACAGCTGAAATATATCAAAGATTTACGCGCGGCCTTTTTCGCAGAACTTCAGCAGGGAACCAATCCAATGCTGATTCCAAAACAACTAAAACTACCTGAATACGAAAACTGGGTGGGTTACAGTGATTGGTTAGAAATGAATGTCTGGAGAATACTTGCTGATGAATTTATGGGGCCTTTCCCATGGCGCCCAGAACCACAACAAACGAACCAGTAAAAACAGGAGCCTGAATCAGTGACCTCAAAACAAAAAGATCAAATTCATGCACTTCTTAAAGGCATAGAAAGCGGCGACCCAGCGTCTGTAGCGGTGGTGAATGAGGCTAAGTACATTCAGCACAACCCTGGTACCCATGAAGGTAGTGAAGGCTTAGCAGCCCTATTTAAACGGATTTCAAAAACATCTCCTCGCGTTAATATTGTACGTATTTTCGAAGACGGAGATTATATTTTTGGACATACTGAATACGACTTCGTCAACTCAAATATTGGCTTTGAAATCTTCCGTTTTGAGGAAGGCCAAGCCGTTGAACATTGGGATAATATACAGCGCAGGCAAGGCCCCAACCTATCCGGACGTAGCATGGTCGATGGCCATACTGAAATAACGGATCTGCATTTAACCGAAACTAACCGTGCAAAAGTACAATCTTTCGTCGAAAACATTCTGATTAAACGCCAACTTGAAAAGCTGGATGACTATCTGGATAACGGGCAATTAACGCAGCATAGCCCACACATCGCTGATGGTGCAGAAGCGCTGTGTTCCGCTCTAAACTCTAAATCAGAACAGGGTTACAGCCTAGCCTATGACCGCGTTCACAGAGTACTGGCAGAAGGCAACTTCATCCTGAGCGTCAGCGAAGGTACAAAAGAAAGCGTACATACTTCATTTTATGATCTGTTTCGTGTTGCCGATGGCAAAATAACTGAACACTGGGATACAACTGAAACAGTGTTGCCGCGCAACGAATGGAAGAATAACAACGGGAAATTCTAAAGGATAAGAATGACTCTCTAATATAGCTTTATTGGCTTACTATCTGAGCCTTTAATGACATTTATACGAGCGGAATACAACGAAAAAGAGCCATCGATTTGATAATCGGCGGCTCTTTTCTAGTCCAACTTACATAACACAAAAATGCAATCGCTTAGATCAGAGCCGCTTTCCCTTAAAGCAAAAGCGGCCTGTTTATGATCAGCGGTTGATATAGCGTTTATGCACTCGACGGGTAATACCTGTAAACAGAGTATAAGGAATAGTGTCACAGTAAGGTGCCACTTCTGCCGCCGGCAAATTCTTACCCCAAAACTCTACCTCAGTACCCACATCAGCATCGGGCAGATCAGTCAGATCAATCGCCAGCATATCCATAGATACTCTGCCAATAATCCGTGAGCGTTGACCATTCACCCATACAGGTGTTCCGGTTACAGCATGACGCGGATAACCATCCGCATAGCCCAAGGCTACCGTCGCAACACGAGTCAGCTTATCGGCACAGAAATTACCCGCATAGCCAACAGACTCACCGGGTTGAACATCGCGTACCGCGATAATTTCGGAAGTAAGCGTCATGGCTGACATCAGCTGGTCCGCATTCTCCTGTGATTCAGGAAACGGTGTTGCTCCATAGAGCATAATTCCAGGACGCATCCAGTCACGTCGAGAGTCAGACCAGGCCAGAACACCAGCAGAGTTTGCCATACTAGCCGGCGCATCAATGCCATCAGTAGCCCGATTAAAGGTAGCCAATTGCGCTTCTGTTTCACTTTTTTCTAGCTCATCAGCGCAGGCAAAGTGAGTCATCAATACCACATCAGAAACATTATCCAGCTGCTTCAAGCGCTGATAAGCTGCCTGATAGTCATCTGGATGCACCCCGAGACGATTCATCCCCGAGTTCATTTTCAGCCAAATGGTAATTGGCTTACTCAGAGTAGCGTTAGCAATCTGCTCAATCTGCGCCAGACTGTGCACAGCACACCACATATCATGTTCACTGATGTACTCAAGTTCGCTGGCTTCAAAGAAACCTTCAAGCAGTAAAACAGGCTTATTAATACCCGCTTCAATCAGCTCTATACCTTCTTCAATGCAAGCAACACCAAAAGCATCGGCCTCAGACTCTAATGCTTTTGCGATCACAACAGCACCGTGGCCATAGCCATCAGCTTTAATTATCGCCGCCGCATTCCCTGCGGGATTAAGGGAACGAGCCAGACGATAATTATGACGAATGGCATCCAGATCAACCGTTATTTTTGCTGCTCGACTCATTTGACTCTTTCCTTCAAACGCTTACCGTAAACCTGATCTTGAACACTTTCTTTAACCGCTACCTTCAGGCAACGTTAAATTGTTTTAGCTAACAACCATTACTGCTTCAACTTCGATATCAGCATCCTTTGGCAATGCTTTTACTGCGTATGCAGCGCGGGCAGGATAAGGCTCATCAAAATAACGCGTCATCACGTCATTTACAGTGCCGAAGTTAACCAGATCTGTCAGTAGAATATTAACTTTAACCAGGTCATTCATTGAACCACCGGCCGCCTCTGCAACCGCTTTCATATTTTCGAAAACCTGTACTGCCTGAGCTTCAAAAGACTCCGTCACCATCTCCATAGTCGCCGGTACCAAAGGAATCTGACCAGACATATAAACAGTGTTATCTACTTTAACAGCTTGTGAATAGGTACCGATTGCTGATGGTGCATTTTCAGTTGCGATAATAGTCTTAGTTGGCATGCTTAAATCCCCAATATAAAATTCAAATATGTGTATAAAAAATGGGCTTCGCGAATCGCTTAAGTGGATGCTTAAGCTACCTGAATGGTTAATCGCCAGATCGCCCTTCTCCAGCGGTAAACCGCTGCAGATTATATCCTGTAAAAAAAAATGAGCACAGGGTCCGGACCGACCTATTTTCAGGCGGGCCGGTCCTCCTCCCTGTGCTCATCAAAAACCGTTACGGCTTACTTATGGCCGTAACGGGTAACGGAAAACCCTTCTGGATCGATATCAGTAGCGTTACCGGTGATCACATCTGCAACAAACTTGCCGGACCCCAGAGACATCGTCCAACCTAAAGTGCCGTGACCGGTATTCATATATAGATTTGGATAGCGAGACCCACCCAAAATTGGAGTACCATCGGGAGTCATTGGACGTAACCCAGTCCAGAACTCAGCCTTTTCAATATCACCACCGCCCGGAAACAGATCGTTAACTGTAAACGCAACATTCTTGCGGCGCTTTTCCATTAACGACATATCGTATGACGTGATCTCAGCAGTACCACCTACCCGGATGCGGTCTTCAAAACGTGTAACAGCAACCTTATAGGTTTCATCCATCACCGTAGATACCGGCGCTTTACTCTCATCAATAATAGGCAGCGTCAGGGAATAGCCTTTAATCGGATATACAGGCACAACGACGCCCACATTGGCCAGTAACAACGTTGAGTAACTGCCCAGACACATCAGATAACGATCAGCCGTTAAAATACCCTGCTTAGTTTTTACCCCAACTATTTCAGTGTCATCACTGATCAAGCCCTCGATATCGGTATCAAACTTAAACTCAACACCTAGCTTTTTACATTCATCAGCCAGGGCATTGGTAAACTTAAAGCAATCGCCAGTCTCATCACCGGGCAGACGCAAACCACCGACAACTTTATCTTTAACCTGAGCCAGAGCAGGCTCACGATCAACGCAGCCAGCCTGATCCAGAATTTCATAGTCAACGCCGCACTCTTCCAGCACTGAAATATCTTTAGCCGCTGCATCAACCTGCTTCTGAGTACGAAACACCTGCAGAGTACCGTTGGTGCGTGAGTCATAATCGATATCTAATTCAGAACGAAGATCTTTGAAGCAATCACGGCTATACTCAGCCAGACGCATCATGCGTGCTTTGTTAGTGTGGTATGAAGACTGATTGCAGTTAGCCAGCATCTTAGTCATCCACTTCAGGGTATTTGCATTTACCTTGGGATTAACCATCAATGGTGCCAGATCCTGCATCATCCACTTCACAGCTTTCAGAGGCACGCCAGGGGCAGCCCAGGGCGCGGAATAACCGGGAGAGATCTGACCGGCATTAGCAAAGCTGGTCTCCATACCCGGCGAGCTCTGGCGATCAATAACCGTTACCTGATGGCCTTGCTTAGCCAAGTACCAGGCGCTGGTTACACCGATAACACCACTACCCAAAATCAAAATCTGCATTACAAATACCTATCAGTTTTTATAATTATGACCAACAATTTATTCAGCTAGTCTATTGCATCTTTGACAGTTTATTCTTTTGTATTTAAACTATTTGAAAAAGTATTACCCTGAAAAATATAAATTAGTAAAAATTTTTACCTATATACTAATAACAAGCGAAGTAACACTATGAATTCTAAACATAAACGTAAGCTGGATAAGATCGACCTGAATATTCTCAAGACACTTCAGGAAAATGGCCGCATCAGCTATGTCGACCTGGCAGATATCGTCGGGCTTAGCACCACGCCCTGTATGGAACGAGTGAAACGACTTGAGAAAGATGGCCTGATTCAAGGCTACTATGCCCGTATTGATCCACAGGCGATGGGTTATGGCATGCTAGTGTTTGTTGAGATCTCCCTCTCTTACCAATCACCTGATGCCTTTCAAAAGTTTAACCTTGCCGTTGCTGCACTACCTTATGTGCTGGAATGCCATCTGGTCTCAGGTGATGCAGACTTCCTGATCAAGGCAAGAATCGCAGATATGTCTGAATACCGGGCGCTATTAGGCGAAATGCTGTTGACACTGCCTGGCGTTAAAAACTCCAAGAGCTATATAGTCATGGAAGAGGTTAAAGAGTCTCTCAGCCTGCCGATCAATCCAAGTCAGCCACGCAACTAACTGGCACTTAGCACAACAGGCATGAAAATATGATTGATACCCCCCTAGGCCAGGCGTTGAATAAAGGTGAGCCTCTGCTGTGGCTAAACCCTGCTTATCAGGCCACGCAATCAGAACAAAGCGAACTTAGTCTCACTGATATACACCAAGCCGACCAGCGTTTGCGCCGCTTTGCTCCCTTACTATCACAGCTATTTCCTGAACTTCAGGACAGCAACGGTCTAATCGAATCTGAACTTCTGCCTGCGGATGCATTAAAACAGCAATACTTCAGCGCACTGCCAGGCAGGCTGATGATCAAGGGTGATCATGCCTTGCCTGTAGCAGGCTCGATAAAAGCACGGGGCGGTATTCATGAAGTCCTTTGTCACGCAGAGCACTTAGCACTTAAGCATAGCCTCCTTAGCAACACCGATGACGACTACCTGACACTCACCTCCCCTGCAGCAAAAGCCCTGTTTAACCATTACGAAATAGCCGTTAGCAGCACCGGAAACCTGGGCCTGAGTATCGGTGTTATTGGCGCTGCGCTGGGCTTTAAAGTGATTGTACATATGTCCATGGAAGCGAAGGACTGGAAAAAGAAGCGCCTGCGTGATCGGGGGGTAACGGTTGTCGAGCACAGTGATGATTACAGTGCAGCGGTTGCCGCTGGCAGAGCCGCCTCTGATGCCGATCCCAAAAGCTACTTCGTCGATGATGAAAACTCGCCGCGACTATTTCTCGGTTATGCCGTGGCGGCACTACGTCTGCAACAGCAGCTTATTGAACAGCAGATTCAGGTAGACGCTAAACACCCACTGTTCGTTTATATTCCCTGTGGCGTAGGCGGTGCCCCTGGGGGCATCAATTTCGGCCTGAAGCAAATTTTCGGCCCCTATGTACACTGCTTCTTTGCCGAGCCAGTCCAGGCCCCTTGTGTATTGGTGGGAATGCAATCCTCAGCCGATTCAGAACCTGACTCAGTGTATTCACTAGGTTTAAAAGTCGACACAGAAGCGGATGGTCTTGCCGTCAGCATGGCATCTAAGTGGGTTTGCTCTGTTATGCAGAACATTCTCAGCGGCGTGTTTACGGTCGCCGATGATGAACTGTTCAGCCAGTTGTATCAACTGTTCCAGACCGAAGCTATTCAGATCGAACCTTCTGCAGCCGCCGGTTTTGCTGGCCCTCGCTGGCTAACAGAAAGTGAACAGGGAAAAACCTACCAAAGCCAGCAGACCCTCGAACAATGTATGAGCAACGCTACCCATTTGATCTGGACCACTGGCGGCCTTTTTGTCCCCCCTGAAGAGATGCAAAAATTTCAACAGCGGGGAGCTCGCGCTGTCCGGTCATAATTGAGACACACCCAGCAGAAAGTAAACTGACTCCCCGCAATTTCCGACTACACTTTAACTCAGTGCTTTATAGGGAGAAGTGTTGATGGCTGAACAACACTGGATATTATTGCGGGGACTCTGTCGGGAAAGCCGACACTGGGGTCAGTTTGCAAAAAAAATGCAGAAACTACTGCCTGATACCCGGGTAAGCTGTATCGATCTACCGGGTAATGGCACACGTTATAAACACCTGACGCCGACTTCAGTTTCAGAATTGATTGACGACCTGCATCGTCGTCATCGACCTGAACAGCCGGTCTACCTGCTAGGCTTATCCATGGGAGGGATCATCGCATACCACTGGATGCAGGAGTACCCGGATGACCTACAAGGCATTGTTATGGTCAACAGCAGCCTCTCCCCCTGGAACAAACC
>NZ_JADGEW010000021.1 GCF_016744155.1 Amphritea sp.
TCAAGTACAACGCCATCATTAGTGACGATAGAGGCGGTAATATAGACCGTAGAGTAGAGTACTGTGGCGATTAGAGGTGCCAAAATAAACCACAACCAAGGTTGTTTGTACCAGGGGCCGGCTTGTTGGGTAGTCATAGGATTCCTTATAAAAAAAGAAATAGCTGCTCGGAGATAATTCCGGCAGCTATTTTAACTCAGTCGGCTAGGGGAGGATAGGCTTTGCTTAGCGCGCAACCGGACCGATAAAACGGTTTTCCTCGTTAACCAGAATGCTTTCATCATCTAAAGCCTGAACCCGAAACATAATGTCGTAGTTCGGGCGCTCAAGAAAGCGAGGATCTGCCTGTAGACTTACAGGATGATCAAGTAGTTCGCCAGCGCGAATTAGCACTTCACTATCCCCAGACATGGTCAGCCCTTCAACACCTCTTACCTCGATGCTAAAACGATGATCGTCCTGTGACTTATTCGCAAGTTTGAGAGTGTATACGTTTTCTATCATGCCGTTGGACGCTTCAACATAAAGTTGACCTCGGTCACGAAGTATATCAACTTCAAGTGGAATTCTGCTGTACAGGGTGTAGCTGAAGGCGATAAACATGGCGCAGATGGCAATGAAATAACCGATCAGACGTGGGCGTAAAATATGAGTTTGGCCGCCTTCTAAAGCATGCTCTGTGGTATAGCGAACAAGACCACGCTCATAACCCATGCGATCCATAATATCATCACAAGCATCGACGCAAGCACCACAAGCAACGCACTCGTATTGCAGGCCGTCCCTGATATCAATGCCTACTGGGCAGACGTGAACACAGTTGTCGCAGTCGATACAGTCGCCCAGACCATCAGCTTTATAATCAGCACTTTTCTTACGCTTACCCCGATTTTCACCGCGGATATTATCATAAGAGATAACCAGAGTGTCCTGATCAAACATAACGCTCTGAAAACGGGCATATGGGCACATGTAAATACACACCTGTTCGCGCAACCAGCCAGCATTAGCATAGGTCGCTACTGTCAGAAAGCCGATCCACCAGGTTTCCCAGGGACCAAGATTCCAGACGAGGACTGAAGGCGCAAGTTCGCGAATAGGGGTGAAGTAACCAACGAAAGCAACGGCTGATAATGCTGCAATAGTTAACCAAAGAAAGTGCTTAGCGGCCTTTCTCATGATTTTGTTACCGCTCCAGGGAGCTTTATCAAGGCGCATACGCTGATTTCGATCACCTTCACTGATGCGTTCCGCCCAGATAAAGAACCAGGTCCAGACAAATTGAGGGCAGGCGTATCCACACCATAAACGTCCGGCAAATACGGTGACGAAGAAAAGCACAAAGGCAAGAATAATCAGTAACCAGGACAGGAGCATGAAGTCCTGTGGCCAGAAGGTAAAATTAAAGATGTTGAACTGCCGACGAGGCAGATCGAAAAGAATAGCCTGATGGCCGTCCCACTGAATCCAGGAAAAACCGTAAAACATAGCCAGCATCATGAAGCCGGATACTGTCCGTAAATTTTTAAAAAAGCCTTTGTAAAACTTTACATGAATATGTTCACGTTTGGCATATAAGTCGTACTTTTCATCCCCCTTGTTGCCCTTTGGGGTTACATCCTTAACTGGTATTTGATTCATACCATTCCTCACCATAAAGTAATCGTAATTCGGCTATCAAAACCAAGCGGTTCAAGGTTTATTAGCGATTTTGCATATTATACCCGGTTTGCAGCAGTAGTTAAGCTGAAGCACAAAAAAAGGCGATATGATTTTTATCATATCGCCTTTTTTATTGATCTGAGCCTTACTTGTTAGAGAGGCTGTACACGTAAGCAGTGATAAGTTGAATCTTATCATCGCTGAGTAGATCTTTATGTGCTGGCATTACGCCATTACGACCGGTACGGATTGTGTGGCTTACTTTCTCAAAAGTAGAGCCATACAGCCAGATACCATCAGTCAGATTAGGTGCGCCCAATGCTTGAACGCCTTTACCATCTGCACCGTGGCAAGCTGTACACAGAGCCTGGAACTGTTGCTCACCGCGAACGGCTGCATCAGCATCGTGATCGGCGCTGCTCAATGACATAACATAGTTAGTCACATCGCGAACACCTTCTTCACCCAGAACCGCACCCCAAGGTGGCATTGCACCCTGACGACCATTGGCAATAGTCTGCTGGATAGTTGCCGGAGCACCACCATACAGCCAATCACTATCGGTCAGGTTAGGGAAGCCGTGTGCACCAGCGCCAGTGGCACCGTGACACAGTGAGCAGTTGTTGGCAAACATACGCTGACCCATTTTCAGACCTTCAGGCTGAGCCTGTAGATCTTCAACGGACATAGTTGCGTACTTAGCGAAAATAGGTTTATAAACCTCTTCCGCATGTGCCATCTCTTCTTCCCACTGGTTTGCAGACGTCCAGCCCAGAACTCCTTTGAAGTTACCTAAGCCAGGATAGAGGGTCAGATAAACTAAGCCGAAGACAATGGTTGCAACAAACATATTCAACCACCAGCTAGGCAAAGGATTATCGTACTCTTCAATCCCGTCAAAAGAGTGACCCAGAGTTTCCTCGGTCGCTTCTTTGTGCGGCTCGCTGCGGCGGGTAGCCAGCAACAACCATGCACATCCTAATATAACTGCAAGTGTGATTACAGTTATCCATGCGCTCCAAAAAGCACTCATTGTTCTTTTCTCCCGTTATCAGTTCCTAGCGTCCGCTGATCCTGCTCGTCATCTTCGAAGGGCAGGTTAGATGCCTCTTCAAAACCTTTGCGGTTACCCGGTAGTAAGACCCAGATAAAGAGTCCGATAAAGGTGATCAGCATCAGCACCGGAAGGTAAGGACCGTAAACTTCGTAGCTCACTCTGGATTACCGCTTGTTGTTGTAAACAGAGTGGGTTTTGCCAAGTGCCTGAAGGTACGAAACCAGAGCATCAATCTCTGCTTTACCTTCAACCTGTTCCTTAGCAGCTGCAGCGTCTTCCTCGGTGTATGGAACACCAAGTTTAGCCAGAACCCGCATCTTAGTTGCGGTGTCTTTACCTGACAGCTTGTTTTCAAACAGCCAAGGGTAGGACGGCATCTTAGACTCAGGTACTACATCGCGTGGGTTATACAGGTGTGCACGATGCCAGTCATCACTGTAACGACCACCGACCCGGGCCAGATCTGGACCGGTACGTTTGGAGCCCCATAGGAATGGGTGTTCCCAAACTTGCTCGTTGGCAGTTGAGTAGTGACCGTAGCGCTCGGTTTCTGCACGGAAAGGTCGAATCATCTGGGAGTGACATACGTTACAGCCTTCACGGATGTAAATGTCGCGCCCTTCAAGTTCAAGCGCAGTATATGTGCGCAGACCTTCGATTGGCTTAGTTGTCGAATTGCTAAAGAACAGAGGTACGATTTCAGCAAGACCACCACCACTGATCACCAGGATGATCAGCAGGATCATGATGCCAATATTCTTTTCAATCGTTTCGTGTTTGATCATTTCAATATGCTCCTCTGATCCTTAAGCTGCTTGCGCAGAAGCGTTAGCTGCAGGAGCTGTGCTGTCTTTGCGTACAGTCTGCCAAACGTTGTATGCCATTAACAGCATACCAGTCAGGAAGAATGCACCGCCCAGAGCACGAACGAAGAAACCAGGATGACTTGCTTCCAGTGCTTCTACGAAGCTGTAAGTCAGGGTGCCGTCCTCGTTAACCGCGCGCCACATCAGACCTTGCAGGATACCGTTAACCCACATCGCGCAGATGTACAGTACAGTACCGATAGTTGCCAGCCAGAAATGGGTATTTACCAATGCCATGCTCGCCATTTGAGCTTTACCCCAAAGACGTGGAATCATGTGGTAAACCGCACCGATAGAGATCATCGCAACCCAGCCCAAAGCACCCGCATGTACGTGACCGATAGTCCAGTCAGTGTAGTGGGATAGAGCGTTTACGGTCTTGATTGACATCATCGGTCCTTCAAAGGTAGACATACCATAGAAAGACAGAGAAACAACCAGGAAGCGCAATACAGGGTCTGTGCGTAGCTTATGCCAAGCGCCGGATAGCGTCATCATACCGTTGATCATACCGCCCCAAGAAGGTGCTAGCAGAACCAAAGACATAACCATTGCTACAGACTGAGTCCAGTCAGGCAGGGCAGTGTAGTGCAGGTGATGACCACCAGCCCACATATAAGTCGCAATCAGAGCCCAGAAGTGAACTACAGACAGGCGGTAAGAATAAATTGGACGCTCAGCCTGCTTCGGTACGAAGTAATACATCATACCCAGGAAGCCAGCGGTCAAGAAGAAACCTACAGCGTTATGTCCATACCACCACTGAACCATCGCATCTACAGCACCCGGATAAACCGAGTAAGACTTGAACAGAGATACAGGCATCGCTGCGCTGTTTACAATGTGCAGTACAGCAACTGTGATGATGAAGGCCATGAAGAACCAGTTACCCACGTAGATGTGAGATGTCTTACGCATCTTCACTGTACCTAGGAACACGATAGCGTATGCAACCCAGACTACGGTGATAAGCAGATCAATCGGCCATTCTAGTTCTGCGTATTCTTTAGAAGAAGTCAGACCTAGTGGTAGGGTGATTGCCGCGCTCAGAATAACTAGTTGCCAGCCCCAGAATGTAAAGGCGGCCAGTTTATCAGAGATCAGGCGAGTTTGGCTCGTACGCTGTACGACGTAGTAAGAGGATGCGAACAATGCGCAGCCTCCGAATGCAAAGATAACAGCGTTGGTATGCAACGGACGCAAGCGACCGTAAGTTAACCAAGCGGTATCAAAGTTTAGTGCAGGCCATACTAACTGGGATGCGATTAGCACTCCCACGGCCATTCCGACAATTCCCCATACCACTGTCATGATGGCGAATTGACGCACCACCTTGTAATTGTAGGTTGGGTGTTCAGCTGCTGTGCTCATATCAGGCTCTCATCAACAAGCTATTAGAAAGGTTTAGAAAGTAAATTTCCGCTGGCTATTATGTTGAAATGGCGACCATATTTCAATGCGTCAACGGTATTAGTTGCGTCATAGTGCCGCACTGCAAAAAAATAATACTAAAGTTCATGGTTGATGTGTTTCGTATGATTATTATGCTTCATCTTGTTGAAATATAATGGAAAAGAATATTTATATTGTTCCAATATGGGTATGTATTATTATTGTTTTTGATGTTTTGGACAGAAGTTGATCATTATTAAGCCAGTATCAAAAGTTACTAATTTATATTTTATTGATGTGGATCAAGCGCGTTTTGGCGCATAATTAACCACTTTCTGTGATGGCGGAGTAAAGAATGTTGATTGAAGGGAAGCCGGTTAAGGGGAAAATTCTGTTGGCGCATGGAGCAGGAGCGCCAATGGATAGCCTGTTTATGGATCAAATATCGTCAGGTTTGGCTGCAGGGGGTGTTGAGGTGATCCGGTTTGAATTTCCCTACATGCAGAAACGTCGAGTAGATGGAAAGAAGCGTCCTCCGGATCGGCAGCCTAAGTTACTCGACTATTTTACAGAAATGATTGAGCGTTTTACCGATCCGGATGTCCCGCTCTGGTTAGCGGGTAAATCCATGGGCGGGCGAATGGCAACCCACCTGGCGGAAGACCCAAGGGTTAAAGGGTGTTTTGTTTATGGCTACCCTTTTTATGCGCCCGGTAAGCTTGATCGGCCGAGAACAGAGCATCTTGTGTCAGTCGCCAAGCCTGTACATATATTTCAAGGTACTAGAGACGGAATGGGGCGCAAAGAGGTTGTAGATGAATATATTCTGTCAGATTCTGTCACTGTCCATTGGCTGGAGAGTGGAGACCATGACCTTAAACCACTAAAAAGATCTGGAATAACGCAGGACGAACATATAGCTCATGCAGTAGAATCCACGCTCTTGACTATCTACGATTGAAATATAGAGGTACTGCCCTGTGAATCACCTTCTGCTCTATTGCCGCCCTGGCTTTGAGAAAGAGTGCGCTGCTGAGATCCGTGAGTTGTGTGAACAACAGGGGATATACGGTTATTGTAAGCTGGAAGAGAACACTGGTTATGCTCTTTTTATCAGTCAGCAATCTGATGGAGCAAGTCTCGCAGTAGAAAAACTGAATTTTCGTGATCTGGTTTTTACTCGTCAATGGATTGCCTGTCTGCCTCTGATTGATGAGGTGGATACTAATGATCGTATTGTTGCATTAAGCGGCTATATTGCAGAGCTACCGGAATGTAATGAGTTGTGGGTTGAGCCTTCTGATACGACCGAAGGGCGAGAGATGCAGCGTTTCTGTAATAGTTTTGGCTCAGCTTTTAGCCAAACGTTGCGTAAGCAGGGATTGTTGCCTCGTAATGCTTCAAACAGATTACATATTTTTGCTCTATCAGGAAGCTGTTTTTATATCGGTTTTGCGCCGGTGAATAATTCGGCTCCCTGGCCGATGGGGATCATGCGTCTTAAGTTTCCTCAGCAAGCGCCAAGCCGTTCAACACTGAAGCTTGAAGAAGCGTGGCATTGGTTTATACCTCAGAAACAGTGGCAACAGTTTATTAGCAGTGGTAAGCGGGCCGCCGACTTAGGAGCGGCACCAGGAGGATGGACCTGGCAGCTTGTAAACCAAAACATGTTCGTTACGGCTATCGATAATGGTCCTATGGCTGATTCTTTAATGGAGTCAGGGCAAGTTACTCACCTGGCTGCAGACGCCTTCAGCTATCAGCCTCATAAGTCTTTTGACTGGATGGTGTGTGATATTATTGATAAACCTACACGTGTTATCAGGCTGATGGCTCAGTGGCTGGTAGAAGGTTGGTGCAGAGAAACGGTGTTTAATCTGAAGCTGCCGATGAAACAGCGTTATCCCGAGGTTAAAGGCTGTCTGGAATATCTGCAGAATGAACTGAATAACGCCGGTCTTAATGCCAGTATTGCCGCTAAACACCTGTATCATGACCGGGAAGAGATCACTGTGCATGTACGTTTATTGGATCGTGTTTAGAATAGTTCAGGATTAAGGGCTAGGCCCTTGATCCTATTTCCTGAGGACTTGTTTGTCTCGGTCAATGTTCCAGGACTGTGATTTTCTCTTCTGATTCCAGCATTGGCATAATGGCTTCCATGATTTCTTTGCGTGCAGCGGAGGAGTGCCAGCGCTGCCAGTCCTGTAAGGTGCGAAATGTTGCCATTACGATACGATGATTATGGTCATTACTGTTTTTTAGCGATTCCCCGGAGATAAAACCGTGGGCTTGCATCGCTTGTTGTAAGGTATTGCGGGCAGCTTTTTCGTAGTGCTCTGCCAAGTCATCGGCAATATGGCGTTCAATCAATACTCGAATCATCTTTGCTCTCCGTTAGCTGAACAAAATTATTTTCATTTATTTCAATATAATAGCTCAAATGTAGTGAGTAAAACGTTATCTGGCAAAAAGATAGGTTTTTCTATGGTGCTGAATTTGCGACAATATGCACCTGATGTATTAGAGGTATTACTGATGGTTGAAGTAAAAGCGGATAAGGTTATGGATGCAACTGGTCTGTTCTGTCCCGAGCCGGTAATGCTGTTGCACAATGAGGTGCGTGAAATGGCGACAGGTGAAGTATTGCAATTGACGGCGACTGACCCTTCAACGCAGCGAGATGTGCCGAAGTTTTGTACCTTTCTGGGACATGAGCTAATCGCTCAGAAAGCTGTAGATAATCAATTTTTATATCTGATCCGAAAAGGTGAGTAACCTGTCTTATTCGGGATCAGATGCCGATAATTTTAAGAGGCCCTGAGGGCCGCAAGATAAACAGTTGAGAGAAACTTACTGTGACAGCAACAGAAACTGCGGATAAATCAAAAACTCGCACCCGTTCCAAAAATCGGGCGGCCAATCAGGCTGCTCTGCAACTGCTGTGTGATGCATACCCGGAAGTCTTTAATCGGGAAAACATGCGTCCATTAAAGATTGGTATTCAAGAAGACCTGATTGCCGATGAGAAGTTAGCGAAAAACAAGATTAAGAGAGCACTAGCTTCGTATGTGCGTTCTCCCTATTACTTTCGTAGTCTGAAAGAAGGGGCTGATCGCATCGGATTAGACGCCCAGGCTTCGGGTGCGGTTACTGAATCTGAAGCGGAGCATGCAAAGCTCCAGCTGAAAGAGGTCAATAAGCTGCGCCAGCAAAAGCAGCAGGAAGAGAAAGCTAAGCAAAAAGTTAAAGAGAAGGACGAGCGTCTCAACAATAAGCTTGAAATGTTGCTGACAAAGAAAGGCTGATCGTACTTCTGATTAAGAAAACCGCCTTATGGCGGTTTTTTTGTTTCTGAGGAGATGGATGGCAGGTATTCAGAGGCTGAATGCCTTAGGGCTTAAAACTGTTCAGGTTTACCGTGAATCCATCCTTGAGATCCATCTACTTCAAGTTGGCGTAGGTGGTTGAGTTGAGAATCTCGCTCTACGTGTTCAGCATAGGTCTTGATATCAAGGCTATGGGCTACGGTTACCAGACTTCTGACAAAGAAACGGTCTTCCGCACGGCTGTCTAACTCTCTTATTAGCGATCCATCTATCTTTATGTAATCAGGGTGAACAGTATAAAGGTAGCTGAAACCGGCAGGGTTGATACCGAAGTTATCTACACCAAATTGAATGCCAGCTTGCTTCAGTTGATCTCGAAACAGGGCCACCTGATTAAGGTTGTTCAGTACCGAGGTTTCGTTTATCTCGATACAGAGATGTTCTGGCCGGGATAGTGAGGATACGGCGCTGATTAACCAGTCGCAGAAGGCTGTATCGCGAACGGAATCGTTACTCAGGTTCACGCCTAGCGTTAAGTCAGGATCTTTTGTCAGTCGTTTAATGGCTGAATTCAGCACTGACTTGTCCAGAGCTGTCATTAGGTTAAGCTGTTTGACCACGCTGATGAATTCGCCTGCCATACAGGGCTGGTTGTCCTGATTAAGGATGCGAGCATAAATTTCGTGATGGATTACGTTCTTGCTATCGGTCACCTGTTTAATGGGTTGTGCCTGGAGGAAAATATCGCCGCTGACAATCTTGTCACTCACGTGCTGATGCCAGCTATTTTGTGTATCTGTGTTGTCAGTGCTCTCACAGTATATAGTGGCATTGTCTTTGCGCGCTTTTTCGGTAGCAGATCGAGCGTTAACAAGCAGTTCTTTGGAGCTGCCCTGTTCTGCATAGGAGACTACACCTACGAAGAACGCTTTGCGTTCACTGGTATTGTTCAGTTGACGGTAGGCGTTTTTAAGGTTGGCAGCTAATTTGTCTAACTCTCTCTGCAGCTGGTCAGGATTTGTAATGTCACTCAGCAATATAAGCTCTGAAATACTGATGCGACCAATCACGGGCTCCTCCGTTAATCGGGCCAATTGTTTTAGTTGGCCGGCACAGGCGCGAATGAAAGTATTAGCTTTTTCCATTCCAAGTTCGTTATTGAGTTGTTGCAGATCGGCTATCTGAAGATGAATTAGATTGCCTGGGCCAAAATCCCTTCGGAAATCAATGCGTTCATTAAGTTGGGTGAACGTTGCCCGCTGATTCGCAAGCCCGGTCAGATCGTCCTGATAGGCAGTGCGGCGAATCTCTTCGATGTTTTTGGCTTGTTCATTGAACATAGTACGAACCCGGCGCACCATCATGTTCATTGCAAGAACAACCTGCTTAAGCTCCCGGGTGCCCGGAATGCTGTTCTGCTCAATATACTTCTGTTGTGACAGTGCTAAGGCCTGTTTTTCGACGCCTTTTAAAGGGTTGAGTATGTAGCGCATTAGCAGGCTGATAAAGAACATACTGAACAGAGACAGCACTACAAACCAGACAAAGGTTTTCTCAGCACCGCGCCACAGCTGCTCATAGGCGTACCCAGCACGGCTTTGAACAAAAATGGAACCTGCTTTTTGCCACTGATTGGTTATTTCACGCGTCATCTCCGGAGGTGTTATCTCTACCAGTTCGACAAACCACTCAGGTACGGTTTCATCTATCTTAGCGCTTGTGCTTTTGACAAACAGTGGTTGGTTGTTGGCGTCAACTACCCGGATTTGTTGGTAGAATCCGCTATCAAAAATAGCGTTTACCGTGGTTTCAATTGACGCTAAATCACGCTCAGCCATATAGGGCGCAAGATAAAGCCCAAGGTGGGTTGCAGTGTCCTGACCATGAGATTCCAGCTGATTTAACAGCATCTCCTTCGAACTATCGGACATCAGGTATACCGTGCCGGAAACTAATCCGATCAGTACGGCTAATACGGCGGCCATTAACTGATTAACGATCGACATGCTTAATTCCTCTTGTTCTCACAGATCAGGTCAGAAATCCTGATTTTCCATTCGTGATTGTAATTGTACCCAGGGCTTCAGCTGATCTGATGTCCCCACGAGTGTGCTACGACGTCCTTTTTTTGACAGCCAGAGGTTGTCGCCATTGAAGCTGTATACGTGTTGTAGATCAAGTCGACGATTTGCTGGTTTTATCTCTGGTATCAGGTTGTCCAGGATTAACGGGGTCTTGCCTGGAGAGGGGTAATAAGTCAGTACCATGTGTGCCTGGTTCAGCTTCAGTGCTTTAACATAAGCAATGCTGAGCTTTTCAATCGGCACTCCAAGCTGGCGTAGCGTGTAATACTTAGCGATTGAGAAGTCTTCACAATCGCCGCCATTAGTTATGAGAAATTCAACCGGGCTGGCCCAGTAATCTTTCTTTTTCCAGTGAATGATGTCGTCGATAAAACGTAGCTGATTGAAAAAGCGATTTACCCGGTGCAGCTTTTCATCTTCATCATAGTTGGCGATATCTACAATCAGGCTTTGCCATGCTCTCAGCCGGCGTTCAGCCATCTCGCCATATTTCTGTCCAAGTTTTTTAATCTGAGCTTCAGACATTTTGATATTGAAATCGGGGGCAGCGGTTAGACTATAGGCGAGGGATAGAAAAATCAGGCCAAAGAGTACAGACAAGCTAGATGGAGATCGGCCTGAAGCGGAATGGTGCTGGCTCTTTAAAGCGTCTTTAACCACAGTTAATTATTGCTTAAAATTCTTGATAATTAAGGGAATCTTCATTGTTTCATAGCTGTAGAAGTAACGCTTCAGTTATATACTCAAAATGGGGTTGTCTGCTAGGAACTGCCCGGCATTAGATTGCACTGTTTCAATAGTGTTTGCCAAGCGAGGATGTGTCTGTCGCGTGCCTGAGTGTAGTTTAACCAGAGTGGAGCATCTGCTGCCAGTATTTGGTTCTTGTACGCCTGCATGGGTTGAGGAATGTCAGTGAAATTGCCGAGTAAATTACGGTTGAGTGCGAGCCATTCTTTTCCCTGGCGGTCAATACGTGCCATGTAGGGTTGTACTTGCCCTGCATAGTACTTATTGAATACATTTTTTACGATGCGGGCTTTGGGTGTCGTTTGCTGGTTGAAGCACAGAGGTCGCTCTTTGAGGCGTTCTTCAATAACTTCTGATGTGTGGTTCAAAGTATTCTTTATAAGGGCGAGTGAGCGGAGCCAGCGGCTACCGTAGCGCAGGCTGTATAAAGCATGTAAATGACTTTCAAGTTGGTCGAGATAGCCGGAATCAGACCACTTCTCCCGGTTGTTATTAAGACTGGCTATCTGATTAAGTATTATCAGTGCCTGACGACTTTGGCTGAACCCAGCTTCCTCTTGAAGGGGGAGTGCCGGCTCAGATAATGAAAAGTTTCTTTCAACCGCTTCACTGGTGAATATTCCGTTCCAAAGGTTTGCTTCAAGCTCGTTATGCTTAACCGTGAAAATGGTTTGAATTTGCTGGATTAGTGCCGGGTCTGTCTCTGTCTTTTCTAATCTCTGTAAGCAGTTTCTAAGTCCGCTGTATAATCTGATTTCATAAACCATTTTTTTAGAGGGGGGCATTACTTTGCCAAGTGAGCTGTTGCGTTCTGCAATGAGGTCTAATAATTGGCAATGGCGCAGGTTTAAAACCTCTATTAACCCCTGGCGGAGGTCCGTGACTTGTTTTATACGCTCGCGCCGCCGTGGGTAGCTGGGTAGTTTTAGTGGTTGGCTTAAATCCAGCTCTTCAGTATCCATGTCGAGGCTGTTGGCGACACGGATGCTGTAAGTTTCCAGCATCTGCTCTGGCTGCTGATTATCGCAGCCCAGTAACAATACTGTGCAAAGTAGGGGGATTAGGCTATTTCTGTAATTCGGCATTGTTGGCGAATGCTCCGGTATCGCAGTACAAGTAGTATAGCGCTGACCGTTATGCCTATGACTAGCCCAATCCAGAAACCCATGGCGCCAATTGCCGGAATCAATAGATCTGTCAGGCCTAGCAGATAGCCGAGAGGAAGGCCTATCACCCAGTATGCGATAAAGACCATTAATAGTGGGATTTCGGTGTCTTTGTGTCCCCTTAGTACGCCGATAGTGGCAACCTGAATGCCATCGGGAATCTGAAAAATGGCCGCGATCAATAGTAGGCTGCTGGCGAGCTTAATAATTTCCTGTTTATCGGTGTAAAGCCCGGTAATCTGAATTGATAATAGGGATATCATTGTGCAAGAGATGATTGCAGTACAACAGACGATAACTAAACCGGTTCCGGCGGCGATTCTTGCGTCACTGTGACTGCCCTGACCGAGTAATTGCCCGACCCTGATTGTCAGTGCCATTGATATGCTCAGCGGAATCATAAATACGAGTCCGGTAAAGCTGAGTGTTATTTGGTGGGCGGCAATAACCGACTCCCCAAGCCGAGCGATTAACAGGGCGATAACGGTAAACATGCTGACCTCGATTAGCAGGGTGAAGCCGATGGGGATACCGATACGTAAGAGATTGTACAACAGCGTGATTTGGAGTTTCGGCCTGTTAATTAATTTTAGGTGGCGAAAGTGACGCGATGTCTTAAGGTAGATAATCGCTGAAATAGCCATGACCCACATAACTATTGTGGTCGCCCAGCCACAACCTTCACCGCCAAGCTCAGGAAAACCAAAGTTACCGTAGATTAGCAGCCAGTTGAGTGGAATATTACAGAGTAGGGCGAAGATACCTATCTTCATCAGTGGTTTTGTTTTGCCAAAACCTTCGCAATAGCTTCGGCAATTTTGGTAAAGCATCATGCCGGGCACGCCCCATGAAAGTGCCTCAAGATAATTGATGGTTTTCTGCTTAAGACTGCCGGTAACCTCCATTAGCTCAAGTACCGGGGCCATATTTCGAAGCACTAGCCAGGCAATAATACTTGCGATGATAGATATCAGTACGCCCTGATTGAAAATCAGCCGTGTTCTGCGCAGTCTTTCATTTCCTACATATTGGGCAACCGTCGGAGTTATCGCCATTAAAACGCCGCTAAGTGAGAGCATGACGGGTAACCATATACCGGATCCCAGAGCGACGGCGGCAAGGTCTTCGGTACTATAGCGGGCTGCCATCAGTGTATCGACAAAGCCCATCGCTGTTTGCGAAAGTTGGGCAATAATGATTGGGACAGCTAGGCTGAGAATCTGGCGGCTTTCTCGAAATGATGCCAGGTTATTGTATTTCAATGGGTGCTGTGGCCGTTAGTTGGAGGCTAGGCAAAAAAAACCGGAGCATAGGCTCCGGTTTATTATCGACAGCTGAGTTAATTAGTCAATGCAAGTTGCAACATAGCGACCTGGTGCGGGTTCAATAACCTTGAACTCATCGTTACCAAGCTCTTTAGGAGCATCAATCTTTTTACCTGACTTAGGCTTCAGCCACTTAGCCCAGTTTGGCCACCAGCTACCTTCCTGCTTCTCAGCGGTTTCCAGCCAATGATCAGCGCCTTGTCCGAGTTCGCCACCGGTCCAGTAGTTACGACGGTTTTTAGAAGCAGGGTTAATAACTCCTGCTACGTGTCCGCTGGCACCCAGTACGAATTCGATGTTGCCCTGCATCATTTCAGTACCTTTAAAGGTACCTTTCCAAGGTGCAATATGGTCATCGATTGTTGATAGGAAGTACACAGGGATCGTGATATTGCGCAAATCGATTGACTCGCCGCAGATAGTCAGACCACCTGGTTGAGACAGTTTGTTGTTGATGTACATCTCGTTGATATAGTAATTGTACATATTAGCTGGCAAGTTAGTGGAGTCGCCATTCCAGTACAAAATATCAAATGGAGCAGGATTCTTGCCCTTAAGGTAATTGTTGACCACATAAGACCATACGAGATCGTTTGAGCGCAGCATGTTGAATGCGCTAGCCAGATCACGCCCGTTACACAGGCCTTCGTCGTCTACTTTCTGAGTGAGCTTCTTTACTTGCTGCTCATCGATAAATACGCTGAGCTCGCCAGGATCGGTGAAGTCTGTCAGTGTTGTCAGGAAGGTTGCAGAAGTAATAGAGTCATCTTTACGGGCTGCCATGACGGCAAGGGTAGATGCCAGAATAGTACCGCCGATGCACCACGCAGTAGCGTTGATTTTGCTCGATCCAGAGATCTTCTTCGCAGCATCAATAGCCTTTAATACGCCATCTTCAACATAGTTATCCCAGCTGATTTCACGCTGTTCTGCGGTTGGGTTAACCCAGGAAACCAAAAATACGGTTTGGCCTTGATCAACGCAATATTTCACATAGGAGTTATGCTCCTGCAGATCCATAATATAAAACTTGTTGATACAAGGTGGCACGATCAGAGTCGGCTGAGTAAATACTTTTTCAGTGCTTGGCTTGTACTGAATTAGTTGTAGCATTTCGTTTTCGAAGACAACGGCGCCTTCTGAGGTGGCTATGTTCTCGCCCAGTGTGAAGGCGGACTCATCAGTCATGGTGATACGGCCCTTATCCATATCTCCCATCAGGTTCTGTAAGCCATCAATTAAGCTCTGGCCATTGGAATCCAATGCTTGCTGAAGGACCTCAGGGTTTGTCGCAGCAAAGTTGGTTGGAGACATTGCATCGATATACTGCTTGGTATAAAACTCCAGCTTTTTCTGCTCGTTATCATCCAGGTTGGCGTTAGCAGCCATGTCGTTCATCAGATTGGAAGTCAGCAGATAAGACTGTTTGATATAGGAGAATACAGGGTTCTGACTCCACTCTTCAGCGGCGAAACGACGATCTCCTTTTTCTGGTGCCGCGACAGGCTTGTCGGTCGCTTTACCGGTAAGAATATTTTGCCACAGGTTCATCTGAGCCTGCTGGTAATCTGTAATTGCGCGCACCCATACAGTAGGATCTTCAAAAGAGCGTGCAGCCAGTTCAGTCCATGACTTAGAGAAATCTTTGAACAGATCTTTATCGCCGCCGGTTTGGGAGTACATCTCCAGAACTTTCTGGCTCTCCTGATTCAGGTAATTGATGAATTCTTTCGGGTTAGAAAGGATATTGCTGTTGTTTTCCATAAAACTGCCTTCTTTTTGAACCTAACTTAGATGCATTGCTAACTTCTTTGGTTAGCTATCGCATACGGAGGACCAGCTACAATCGGTTAAATATCTGAATAGCCTTTTTAAACTAATCCTGAACCTTAAACAATACTGGCTATTTATCAAACAGAGCCCATGAGCATAGACAAATTGATGCAGCGCAGCAAGGATAAATTACCCTACTTTAGTTACATGTTAAAGGTTCATTCTGATTATGTAGTTGTGGTTATTGGTTAATGTGTTGATTTATTAGGAACACTGACAAGATTCTGCTGTTATATGCCGTATGCAAAGCGGGTTTGATATCTTTGTGGGGGTAAAAGAATACGAGCTCTTAAGGCATAAGCTATTCAGTATGATGAAGGGAGAGAGGTGCTATATAATTGTGTTTTTCTCGTTTACACGGGGTTAATTGAAGGAGTGTATATGCGTCAGTTTCTACTGTTGAGCAGTGTAGGCTGTCATCTGTGTGATCAGGCAGTTGACGTTGTTGTCAGTAACCTGAACCCGCAAAAGCATCAGGTCGATGAGGTTGATATTGCTTATGACGACCAGTTGATGGATAGATATGCTTTGCTTATTCCGGTTCTGCTGGATGAGCAAAGCGGTGATGAGCTACGCTGGCCCTTTGATTCTAATCAGCTACAGAGTTTTATTGCTAGGTTTGATTAAACCGAAACAGGCGTTCAGCGTTCTCTTCTGTCTGCAGTGCCAGCTCGGCCGGATCAGTACTCCTGGCTCGAGCCGCTGTTTCAAGAATATGAGGAAGATAGCAGGGCAGGTTCCTGCGACTTTTGGGCTTTGGTTTTATGTCTCGTGGAATCAGATATGGCGCGTCGGTTTCAAATAATAACCGCTCAGCAGGAATGTCTTTAATTAGCCCTAGCAGCTCACTGCCGCGGCGCTCATCGCAGATCCAACCGGTTATTCCTATATACAGATCCAGATCCAGATAGTTATAGAGTTCTTGTCTATTTCCAGTAAAACAGTGGGCTACGCCGCCGGCCGTCTGATCCCGGAAATGGCGGAGCATTTCTGTCTGCTTTCTATGCGCATCCCGTTCATGGAGGAATAGGGGAAGGTCTGCTTCACAGGCTAACTCCAGTTGTTGCTCAAAGGCATGGATCTGTTGCTCTGGTGTTGAAAAGTTTCGGTTAAAATCCAGCCCCGTTTCTCCCACCGCGAGCACTTCCGGGTTTTTAATCAGAGCGTCCAGTGTCTGGCGTACGTCTGGGGAGAACTCTTTACTGTAATGGGGATGAACACCGGCGGTGCAGAACAGGCGATTACAATGTTCCTTGCACAGGTTAACCGCCTGCTCAGTTTCAGCGGCAGTGGTGCCGGTAATCAGAAGGCGTTTAACGCCCGTATCAAATGCGTCGGAAATAACCTGTTCCCGATCTGAATCAAAGGCGCTATCTGTCAGATTGATGCCGATATCGGTCAATTTGTAGTAATTTTCGTTCATTATTGAGTCAGTGTTGTCGCCGAGTTAGTTTGGATGAAGTTTCTTAAGCGCTCTGCTTGTTGTGCGCTGGTTGAGTCCTTCAGTGCGATACGAAAGGCTGTTTGGCCCTCGAGAATGTGGGAGGGTTGGCCTGCTAATGTGCGGTAGATCGCGTGATAGGCCATGACGCTCATGACGTATTTACGGGTTTCTTTAAACGGGATCATTTCAATCCAGATATCAGTGGGGAGTTCTCCGCGCTGCTTAAGCCACTTTTTCACCCGATGGGGGCCTGCATTGTAAGCTGCTGTCGCGAGTACCTGGTTACCCTTAAATTTTTTCTGCATTTCAGCAAGGTAAGCGACGCCCAGATTGATATTGGTTTCAGGTTGGTAAAGGTCTGCAACTCCTTTATAACTAATATCGTTTCGCTTAGCCGTTGATTGTGCTGTTTTCGGCATGAGTTGCATCAAGCCTCTGGCGCCTACGCGGGATCGGGCATAGGGCTGGTAAGCGCTTTCCTGACGGGCAACAGCCCTAGCCCAGTTCGTGTCAATTTTATAATCGCCTGCAAGCTTGTCGAATATATCAGAATAGGGCATTGGAAAACGTAAGCTGATATCGTCCCAGAATTTGGCTTTAGCAATCCCGGCAATAGCCAAATTATGCCAGCCCCAGCGATGCACTACTGTTGCTGCTGTTCTTAGCTGGGCTTTGTCAAAGCCACGGGTTAGCTGGTTCCATTCACGGCGGGCAAGATACAGGCTATTCAGCTGATAGAGTTCATGCATTCGACGCATAGCCGGCGAGGTGGCTAATTCTTGCAGTGAAAGTTCAGTTACCTTGTCTTGCTGAGGGTTCAAGCGAAAACGGCTTTGTAAAGTGCGCGAGGCGAGTAAGCCATAGTAACTACGTTGGTTGCTTAGCTTCACGAAGGCATCAGAATAGACTGGCTTCAGCCCTTTAATATGACTGGCAGAGATTGTTTTCCAATAGGTCCATCGTTCCTGCAATTGAGATTCAGGAGTGAGCTCATCAATGAGTTGGTGAACTTTCTGCCAGTTTTGTTTGGTCAGTGCCAGCTTGAAACGTAGGTTATGGATCTCTTCATCGGCAAAAATATTTAACTCACCCAGTAATTGGTCTGTTGTCTCATCGGCTCTGTAGCTTAAGCGACGAGCTATGTCTCGATTAAGCTTTTGTTGCTCTTCGAAATTGAAAGATAGCTTTGTACGTTGCTTAATCCAGATCTGCGCAGCCGAAAGAGGATTCTTCTTTGAAAGTTTATTTAATCCGTAGAGGTAGGTCTTCCTGCTAGCAATAGTATCGCCCGGTAAAAATTTTGGATTTATAACCAGGGAGGGGTCTTTTGATACCTGAAACAAACGTTCCGTCGTTTGCTGTTGTTTTGAATTTAAAAATCGATTTAGGTAGCGTGCCAGTGCGATGTTGTCATTTCCTACCGATTTCCAGAAACGTTGGAAAGCAAGTTCGCTACTAGGCCCCGATGACTGGGTTATCCAGTAATTGAATACCTCATCACAAGCCTTAGAAATTGAGTGTCCGGTATTCCATAGGGCGCCTATATTCTTCATAGCAGACTTGGGTTGTGCTGTTTTCAAAAGTGAGTTGCGGTAGTGGCATTGATATAACTCTCTCTTTATAGGGGTGGACTTATAGGCAGTGACATACTGCTTCCAGCGTTTTTGTGATGCTAGAAAGCGGAGCCATTTCTGTTGAAGAATATATGTGGGAGGAAGTTCGTTGTACTGTTCGGTATATCGGTCTATATGGTGCTGAGTAACCTTGTCGAAGTTATGTTCGAGCTCCTGCTGTACCAAATAAGGATAGAGTGGGTAGGCGGTGAGCTTAGCTTTCAGTTGAAAATATTTATCATCTTCATCCGCTTTAAGTGCCTCAGAAGCCTGGCTATAGAGCTTGCGAGAGTCCTCGATCGAAATGGCTGCGGCAATGTTTGGCAGCAAACTGCACAGAATCAGGCAGCAGATCAAGTGGGTAAGGCTGAAAAGCTTTGGGGTATAGGGCATGTGCATCATTTTTGTAGTCACCGATATGCTCATCATAGCGGCAAAGCGATGACAAACTCGAGAAAAATATCTACCGAATGGGTGAATTATTTTATGCTTAATAATTTCAATTTGATTAGAAAAAAATATTTGTAATGAGTAACACGCCTGAGTGCATTTTTTCTGTAGAATATGCGGCCAACGTTTTTGGTGGATTTAAGCATGGCTCTGATCAGACTTGATAAAGTCTCTGTCGCATTTGGCGATAAACAACTACTCGACCATATCGACTTTCAACTTGAAAAGGGTGAACGGGTTGCATTGGTTGGTATAAACGGTGCAGGTAAGTCGACTCTGCTGAAAGTTATAGCCGGCCACCAGGCAACTGATGATGGTGAGCTGTGGCAGGATGGCGGAGCCCGTATTGCGGAACTATCGCAGATGTTACCTGTTGCTGATGACCGGAAAGTAAGAGATGTTGTTGCCTCGGGGTGCGCTGAGACAATGGAGCTACTTACCCGTTATGAAGCTCTGGCTGTGAATCACACAGATTCAGATATGGCTGAGATGGAACACCTGCTACATGAGATAGATTTGGCAGACGGTTGGCATCTGCAACAAAAAATTCAACAAGTGCTTGAGCGGTTGGAGCTGGATGGAGACAAACTAATGTCTTCTCTATCCGGTGGCTGGCGTCGCAGAGCCGCACTGGGTGCCGCTCTGGTTCAGGAACCAGATATTCTGCTATTAGATGAGCCAACAAACCATCTGGATATCGAAACCATCGAATGGCTCGAAAAACAGATCATGGAGTTTCGGGGGGGAGTTCTGTTTATCTCCCACGACAGATCTCTGGTGGAACGGTTAGCCACCCGGATAATCGAGTTAGATCGAGGGCATCTGACCTCGTTTCCAGGAAGCTATGCTACCTACCTCGAACAGAAGGCAAAACTGCTGGAAGAGGAGGAGCGTAATAACGCCCTGTTTGACAAGCGTCTTGCCGAAGAAGAGCGCTGGATACGTCAGGGCATAAAGGCTCGTCGAACCCGTAATGAAGGCCGTGTTCGTGCACTTAAAGATTTGCGTGTAGAGCGTTCACAGCGACGCGAGAAGCAGGGCAAAGCTAAATTTCAGATGGATAAGGTTGATCGTTCTGGAAAGCTTGTTATCGAACTGGAAAATGTTAGTCAGGCCTACAATGGCGTGCCGGTTATTAGCGACCTGACGCTTTCTGTTCAGCGGGGAGATCGCATCGGCTTGATTGGTCCGAATGGCATCGGTAAAAGTACCTTGTTGCGAATTTTGCTGGGACAGCTTGTGCCTGATGAGGGGGAAGTTAAGCTTGGTACAAGCTTGAATGTCGCTTATTTTGATCAGTTGCGGGGCAAGCTCGATCCTGAGAAAACCATTATCGATAACATTTCTGAGGGCCGGGAAAGTATCACTATTAATGGTAAGTCACGGCATATCATCAGTTATCTGAGTGATTTCCTGTTCTCACCAGAAAGAGCGCGCACTCCAGTAAAAGCGCTTTCAGGTGGTGAGTGTAACCGGGTTATGTTGGCTAAACTCTTTAGTCAGCCATCCAATTTGCTGGTTCTTGATGAGCCCACCAATGATCTTGATATTGAAACTCTGGAGCTGCTGGAAGAGATTTTACTCGAGTTTAAAGGGACTTTGTTGTTGGTCAGTCACGACCGGGCGTTCCTGGATAATGTTGTGACCTCAACGGTCGTATTTGAAGGGAATGGCAGAATACAAGAGTACGTTGGTGGTTATGAAGATTGGTTGAGACAGCGCCCGGAACCGGGGGCTGAAGTTCTGATTAAGCCGGTCGAAAAAACTGTTGAAGCGGCAAAGATTGAGCCTCCTAAGAAGAAACTTAGTTATAAGCTTCAACGGGAGTTAGATATGTTGCCGGGCCAGCTAGAGCAAGCAGAATCTGATTTGGAGCAACTGCAACTGGAAACCGGAGCTGCTGATTTTTATACCGGTAACCAGGAGCATGTGAGTTCTAAACTGGCCGATTTGCAGGAAAAAGAGACTTTGCTCGAACAGCTGATGGAACGTTGGGTCGAGTTGGAAGGGATGCAGTAAAGAGTAGAGGTTATCCTCTACTCTTTAGCGTTTACTCGTATCGCCAGTACATCGCATTTAGCGCCATGTAATATGCCGTTAGCGGTTGACCCTAATAGTAATGCGAGTCCATGGCGTCCGTGGCTGCCGACAATGATCAGATCGCATCGGTTTTCGTCTGCAATTCTGTGAACCTCGGTTTCAGTGTGTCCTGAAACAACATGACACTCTTTTACCGGGTATTCGAGCTGTTTACGGTAGCTTGCCATTTTACTTTGTGCGTGTTCATCAAGCTGTGTCTGAATGGCGGTGAGGTCCATTGGGACATCGCCTCCATAGGCGAAGCTAAGCGGTTCAATTACATGGATCATTGAAAGTTCAGCTTCAGTGCTTTGGGCCAAAAGTTTTACTTTGTCTATCAGTTGGTCAGAGTCTTCTGACAGATCGATAGCCAAGAGTATGTGTTTGTATAGTGACATAGGTTTTTCTCCTGTTGCTCTCTATCTTTGAGAGTAGCATAGAGTTTCCATACTTTATGGAAAGTATAGCGTTTCCGGTTTGAAATCTGACCGGGATCAACTAGTTAGCGGAGCGTGAAAAATGGAATGGGCAATTATTGTTCTGATTATGATGTCACTGCTGGGGTCGATGATGTGGGTGATGCCCAGTCCCCGACAGCGCTTTCTGGCTAAGTTACGGCTGGAGGCTTCTCGTCAGGGCTTTCATGTTCAGATCGTTCGTGTGACGCCTCCCAGAGCGGCAGGACAAGTGGCGCCAGAAGTGTTATCTGCTACCGCCTACCGGTTGCCTCGATTCAACCTGCAGAAAAGTGAAAGAGAGGGCTTCATAGAATGGCAGGTGTTTCGTCAGACGGCCATTGCCGATACAGGATTACCCGAAGGCTGGTGTTGGGGGATTGGCGAGCGCTGCCTGAGTGAAGCTCAGCTAGAGTCAATAAATGAATTGATCAAAAAGCTTCCTGACGGTGTGTCTTCGATAGAGTCAACACCGGTTCACTTGTCTCTCTACTGGGATGAGAGAGGGGATGAAAACTCACTGGAGATGTTGCAACAATTGATGCAGCCGTTCATGGAACAGAAATTTTAAAACGGGGGTTAACATGGAGCTGAAAACAGGCTTATATAAACATTATAAAGGCTCAGAATACCAAGTGCTTCACCTCGCAAGGCACTCAGAAACTGAGGAGTGGCTGGTAGTGTATAAGCAATGTTATGGAGATGAAGCTGTTTGGGTACGGCCTATGGGTATGTTCGCCGAACGGGTAACCATCAGTGATGGTAGCAGGGTTCCTCGTTTCGATCTGATCAAAGCGGACTGAGCTCTGCTATTCCTCGTTGGCTTTCTCTTTTTTAAGTTCTTCCAGCGACGCAGCAAGGTTGCCTGCTGCCATTGCACTGCTGGGACGAGCTTTGTTGAGTAGTTCTCTTATTTTATCAACATAATCTTGTTTCTGTTTTTGCGGCACGCTGGTCCGTGCGATGATCGCTTTTGCGTGTTTGTAGTGAGACATTGCGACTAGTTTGTCGTCACGATCCAGGTAGTAATCCCCTTGTTCAATATGGGCATCAGCAAAAACGCAGACGTGAAGCCAGTAGAGGTCTTGCTGGAACTGCTTAGCTCTTGCAATATTGAGCTTTCCCTTCTTGGCCATCTCGATGCAGAGTTTTTCTGCATGTTGGATGTGGATCTGGGCCCGTTTCAGCGCCCGATCATTGGAAAAGCTTCCAGAGACCGGGCTTGTACGGTCCGCTCCCTCTTTTTGTGCGCTAATTTCCTGCAACAGGTCGGAGCCCGGAGCAAGCAGGGCTATCTCTTCGATCATGCCGATGATATAGCTGCTGAGTGCGTCGGTAATCTCATGGCGGCAATTGGCTTCTCGGAGCACAGCCAGCGTCGTCAGCGCGTCGTCAGACTGTTTGCGTAGCTCTTTCAAACGCTTGCCACGATATTCCTGTTGCTGCTCTCTGGTTGAAATAAAATAGTTCACCAGTAGTGCGATAAAGCCCACAGCAATTAAAGAAAAAAGAAAAATCAGGTTGTCTTGCAACATATTCTCAGGTAGTTGTAATTAAAGAGACTAGTAATGGCGGCAGCATACTGCATTTAAGCTACCAGAAATATACCTTTATTAGCCAATATTCTTAACTGGTCAGCGTGTTTTTTTTCAGTAGAAACTTGACCCGGCTTGTCTGAGCCCTTATATATGCACGCTGTTTTGTATTGCTACCTCGTCCTTTAAGGATTTTATTTATATGGGCAAATCCCTAGTTATTGTAGAGTCACCTGCTAAAGCGAAGACCATAAACAAGTATTTAGGTAATCAGTTTGTGGTTAAATCAAGTGTGGGACACATTCGTGATCTTCCCACCAGTGGCTCTGGCAATGCAACCGCATCCGACCCTAAAGAGCGTGCTCGACAGGCGGCTATCACCCGTAAATTGGCGCCGGAGGATAAGATTCGGCATAAAGCTGCAAAAGCAAAAACGCAGTTGATAGCGCGAATGGGGGTTGACCCAGAGAATGACTGGGATGCCCGCTATGAAATTCTCCCAGGTAAAGAAAAAGTCGTCGATGAGTTAAGGCGGCTGGCCAAAGATGCAGACACTATCTATCTCGCAACCGATTTGGACCGCGAAGGGGAGGCTATTGCCTGGCACCTGCGGGAAGCTATCGGTGGTGAAGATGATCGTTATCGCCGGGTTGTCTTTAATGAGATAACCAAGAAAGCGATTCAGGAAGCGTTTGAGAAACCGAGTGAACTCGATATTAATCGGGTTAATGCTCAACAGGCCAGGCGTTTTCTCGATCGGGTTGTTGGTTACATGGTTTCTCCTCTGTTGTGGGCTAAGGTCGCCCGGGGGCTTTCTGCCGGTCGGGTACAGTCGGTTGCTGTACGTTTACTGGTAGAGCGGGAAAAAGAGATTCGTAGCTTTATCCCGGAAGAGTTCTGGGAGCTACATGCAGACCTTCTGTCAGGCGATAATGAGTCTTTACGTTTTCAGGTTGATAAGTACCAGGATAAAAGTTTTCGGCCGGTAAATGGTGCCGAGACAGAGGGCTATCTTGAGCAGCTAAAACAGCTGGAGTTTAAGATAACTAATCGACAGGACCGGCCGACAAGTAGTCGTCCATCTGCGCCGTTTATAACTTCGACCCTTCAGCAAGCAGCCAGTACCCGTCTAAGCTTCGGTGTTAAGAAGACGATGATGTTAGCTCAGCGACTTTACGAAGCGGGTTACATCACATACATGCGAACGGACTCGACTAATCTGAGTTCAGAGGCGGTTGATAACTGCCGTGATTTCATCAGTGATAATTATGGTGCTAAGTATCTGCCGGAGAAAGCCAACTCTTACAGTAGCAAAGAGGGCGCTCAGGAGGCTCACGAAGCGATTCGCCCTTCAGATGTCTCCATAGAGGCTACCGCCCTTAAAGGCATGGAGCGGGACGCTGAGCGCTTGTATGAGCTGATTCGGCGTCAGTTCGTCGCTTGTCAAATGACACCGGCACTTTTTACCAGTACCCGGGTGACCATAACGGCAGGTGATTTTGAATTGCGGACAAAAGGACGCATTCTGCGTTTTGATGGTTACACCAAAGTATTCAATAGCCGCGGGAAAGAAGAAGATATTATTCTTCCGGATGTGCAGAAGGGTGATGTTCTTCAGTTACAGCAACTGGACCCTAAGCAGCATTTTACCAAGCCTGCACCTCGTTATACCGAAGCGAGCCTGGTTAAGGAGCTGGAGAAAAAAGGAATTGGCCGGCCTTCTACCTATGCGTCGATCATCTCTACAATCCAGGATCGGGGCTACGTGGAAGTTCAGAACCGTCGTTTCTATGCGCAGAAAATGGGTGATATTGTCACCGAGCGCCTGGTTGAGAATTTTAATGATCTGATGGATTTCAGCTTTACCGCGAGAATGGAAGAGTCGCTGGATGATATAGCGACCGGTAGTGCTGACTGGAAAGAGTTGCTGAATCAGTTCTATCAGGGCTTTAGTAATCGTTTGGAGCAAGCCCAACATCCGGAATCCGGTATGCGTCTTAATGAGCCTACTGAGACCGATATTCCTTGCCCAAGCTGTAATCGTAAAATGATGATTCGTACCGGTACCACCGGGGTATTCCTCGGGTGTTCTGGTTATGCGTTACCGCCAAAAGAGCGCTGTAAAACCACTATGAACCTGGTCCATGGTGATGAAGTGGTGAGCGTTGATGGAGATGATGAGGAAGAGTCGCGCATCTTGCGGAATAAGCATCGTTGTACGATCTGTGATACTGCGATGGATAGTTATCTGATCGATGAACAGCGTAAATTACATATCTGCGGTAATAATCCTGATTGTGCCGGGTTTGAGGTAGAGCAGGGCAGCTTTAAGATCAAGGGCTACGATGGTCCGGTACTGGACTGTGATAAGTGTGGTGCCGAGATGCAGCTTAAAACGGGCCGGTTTGGCAAGTTCTTTGGTTGTACAAGTGATAGCTGTAAAAATACACGTAAGCTGTTGAGAAGTGGAGAGGCTGCGCCGCCGAAGATGGATCCTGTGCCGATGCCGGAACTAGAGTGTGAGAAGGTAGAGGACACTTATATTCTACGGGATGGTGCTTCAGGTCTGTTTCTTGCGGCTAGCCAGTTCCCCCGTAAGCGGGAAACCCGAGCACCAAAAGTGACGGAGTTGTTACCGCACAAGAGTGAGATCGATCCAAAGTATAAATTCCTCTTTAGTGCGCCGATAGCCGATGATGAAGGGCTTCCAACAATCATTCGCTATAGTCGTAAAACCAAAGAGCAGTATGTTATGACTGAAGTTGATGGCAAAGCGACTGGCTGGCGTGCATTTTATACTGGTGGCAGCTGGGTTGTAGAAGCAGCTAAAGCTAAGAAGACAGCGACCAAGAAGAAGTAATCGGAGACACAAATGAGCGGCGTTTATCTTACCCGTACAAATCAGAAGTTAAACTTTACCCGCATCCATCTGGATGCGCTTAAAGCAGCTCAGGAATCAACTGGATGGAGTAAACATGCTCTGATTGAATCCTATAATGAATCTGTGTTGTTTCATATGGTATCAGCCTATAGCTCATTGCTGCGTGAGATTGCAGAGCAATACAGTTTTGATGCTAACCGGATTACTAAGCTGAGTCAGTTGGTTGAGCAGATGGAGCTTCAGGGGCTTGAGGCCCCAGAAGTAACAGAGCTGCAACAGCTTCATGGTGATTCTGAGAGTTGGTTGCATCACTTACTGGCCGCTTACAAAGGTTGCTGGCGAGCAGAGGATCATCAAGAATCTGCAGGGCAGACTGAAAGTGTGTCGGAGATACATGTGATGCAGATTAATCCGGATCATGCCGAAGATGGAGACATTATTCGTGAGTATCAGGAATGGTTTGGGCAATTTAAGTCTTTGATCGAGCGCCTGCGTGTAGGTATGCAGGAGTGGTAAAAGTACGCTAACTAGTACTTACACTTATCTTTTATTGAGATAGTTATGTCAGATATGTTTCTGGAAATAATAGAGCTGGAAGATGGTCAGATTGCATTACGCAGAGCTGATTCAGATGATGCGCCTATCATGAAGATCAGCTTTTCCGATGATGTGCGAGCTCAGCTGGAAGATGAATGCATCGATGTTGCTAAAGTGATGCTGACCGCAGGGATTCACATGATCTCTGATTTGAATGTACAGGCCGCTTCAGCGAGCGCTTTGGAGAATGATTCTGAGGATGAGGCTGAATCGCAACCCCAAATTATTCATTAGATGGTTTTTAGCAAGAAGCATCAAAAAAAACAGCGCTGATGCGCTGTTTTTTTTTATGAATTACTTTTTAAGCGGGGCGGCGATCGCGAATAACTATTCCGTGACTCTGGCCATTTTGGGCTGCATCTTCCAGCCCGCTGAGCTCAGCATCGCTGAGAGATCCAGGCCAGCTAATCACCGCATGACAAGTGCCTGCTTTAAGAGCCTGACAGGCGAGTTGATAGGTGGAATGACCTTGATCTGGTTGGAGAACCATTACTTTGTTGAGGTCGATGCCTGCTGCTTCAAGCAAGGCTTTTGGCAGCGTTGCCGGTGGTGCTATCCAGGCAAACCAACGATCATCGTTACTCAATTGCGCAAGCAGAGGCAGTAGCATAGTCATTTGCTCAAAATCACTGCTTTGCAGGACGATCTCGGTAACATTTCCGGCCAGCCCTGAATGATCGGACTGTGGTGCAACCGGACGAATTAAACCGGGTAGAACGGGTTCCGAACGGTTGAATCTGCTAACTGCTTGCAACATGATTACTGTCCTCTTCTGATAACTCCGACCCCAAGGCCTTCGATTGATAGTTCCTGTTCTTCCAGGTTTACTACAATGGGCTCGAACTCTTCGTTTTCTGCGATTAGGTATACGATGTTACCCTCGCGTTTAAAGCGTTTTACAGTGACGTCGTTTTCAATTCGGGCAACAACAATTTCACCATCTTTAGCACTCTGGCACTGATGCACAGCTAACAGATCGCCATCCATGATACCGACATCTTTCATACTGGTTCCTCGAACTCGCAGCAGATAATCTGCAGGAGGATGGAAGAAGTCTGAAGCGATAGTGATTCTATCTTCTACATTCTCCTGTGCCAGTATGGGTTCGCCAGCAGCGACCAGCCCAACGACGGGAAGACTAGGCGCTTCGTCATCAAATCCGGGAATACGGATTCCGCGTGAAGTACCTGGAATCATCTCAATGGCACCTTTACGGGCAAGGGCTTTGAGGTGTTCTTCTGCAGCGTTAGCCGATTTAAATCCCAGCTCTCTGGCTATATCCGCACGGGTCGGAGGATAGCCGGTGGTGCTGATGCAGTGTTTAATGCATTCAAGGACATCTGTTTGGCGTTGTGTCAGTTTCATGATTAACTCTGTTTTTTTATCCAGTAGCTGTAACTATATACAGTATTTTGGCTTTGTAAACTTTTTTCTGTCTATTTATCCAGTATTATTGCTAGAATGCACGTGGTTAAAGACTATTAGGGCGGTTAGGTGCTTTCAGAAGAGATTAAAAAAGAGATACAGGGTGCCTATAGGCGTTTTTTGGAAAGCCGTCAGCTGAAGCCGCGCGTGGGTCAGAAGCAGATGATTGCTGAGGTCGCTAAGGTACTTGGCGCTATTCTAGAAGATGAGAAATCCCATCGTCTCGGTGAAAAGCATGTCAGCGTTATTGAAGCGGGCACGGGCACGGGCAAAACGATCGGTTATCTTTTGGCGGTATTACCTATTGCGAAAGCAAAAGGTAAGAAAGTTGTGCTTTCAACTGCAACTGTCGCCTTGCAGGAGCAGTTATTAAATAAAGACCTGCCTGAAGTTGCGGAGCATGCGGGTTTGTCTGTCACTTTTGGCTTGGCTAAGGGACGGGGTCGTTATTTCTGTATCAGTAAGGCGGAACAGCATCTTGATGCTAACGCTACCACCGGACAGCAAGCTCTATACGAAGATGAATTAGCGCTGCGATTAGACACTCAAACTGTCGAATTCTACAAAAGCTTACTTAATGAGTTCGCATCGGGTCGCTGGGATGGCGATCGGGATAACCTGACTCAGGATATCAGCGATGAGGACTGGCGCCCCTTAACCAGTGACCATCTTCAATGTACTAATCGACGCTGCAGTAATTTCTCGGCCTGTAGTTTCTTTAAAGCACGAAAAGACCTTGATCAGGTTGAATGTGTTATCGCTAACCACGATATTGTGTTGGCTGACCTGGCGTTAGGTGGTGGTGCTATCCTTCCCGATCCAGCCGACACAATCTACATTTTTGATGAAGGTCATCACCTGTCAGACAAGGCCAGTGGCCATTTCTCTTTCAATATAAGGCTCAAATCTACAGAGCGCTGGCTCGCCGGTAATATTAAACAATTAAGTAAAATGCTCGATCACACGGGTAACCCTCAATTGTTAGCTGACTATGTCAAACAGCTGCAAAAGCCAGCTGAAGATTTGCAAGTTGTCTTAAATAACTGGGCTGAATTGATCAGGCCGGTATTACTCGATGACTCGTTTAAAAGACCTAAAGAGCGTTTTCGTTACACTGGGGGAGTCGTTCCTGACGAGGTAAAGCAGTTCGGCCTGCAGGTTGAAAATCTTGCAGCCAGAATGGCGTCCCGACTAGAGATGATTCTTGATCTACTAAAAGAGTCTCTCGATGGGGAAGGTGGAATTGATCGTCAGCCGGCTGAGAGCTGGTATCCGCGAGTAGGTATGATGGTAGCCAGGATGCAAAGCATTACTGGTCTTGGTCGATCAATGGGGCATGCTGATGCAGAAAATTGCACGCCCACAGCCCGTTGGATCAGCTTGGCAGAGACAGCTCAGGGCTATGATTTTGAATGCAGTACCGCGCCGGTTTCCGCGGCTGAAATGTTACGGATGAACCTTTGGCAACACTGCTATGCTGCAGTTGTTACCTCGGCCACGTTAACAGCACTGGGAACTTTCGACCGACTGCTGGGGGATCTTGGGCTACCGCAGGAAACGCCCTGTTTTAGTCTATCTAGCCCATTCGACCATTATAATGCCGCAGAGCTCTATGTGCCGCCCATGAAAGTTGAGGCGAATGACCCTGAATTGCATACGCAGGCGGTAACAGATTATCTAAATGCAGAGCTCAAAACGGATACAGGAACGCTGGTACTGTTCAGTTCATGGCGACAGATGCGATCAGTGCTTGCCAGTCTGGACGAAAAGCTAAACAATAGAGTTCTGTCGCAGGGGGATTTCAGTAAGAATGAAATTCTGAAGCGCCATAAAGCTGAGATTGATGAGGGGCGAGGAAGTGTTATTTTTGGCCTTGCTTCTTTTACTGAAGGGGTTGATCTTCCTGGTGATTATCTCACAGAAGTGATTATCACCAAGATACCCTTTAGTGTGCCGGATGATCCGGTTGATGCCACCATGGCTGAGTGGATTGAACAGCGTGGGGGTAACCCTTTTATGGAATGGTCGGTGCCGATGGCATCGGTACGGTTAACCCAGGCTGCTGGACGGCTACTGCGAACTGAGCAGGATAAGGGGCGTATCGTACTTTTAGATCGGCGTGTTGTCACCCGGCGTTACGGTCGACAATTGCTCGATTCTTTACCGCCATTCCGACGAAATATTAGCTAACCGTTCGCTGATGCGAATAAGGTATGACTTTGTTAAAAAAAATATTTAAGAGTTCAGACGATAATGATTCTGCAGTGACTGAAGCGGAAGTTATTCCGAATAATCAGCCAGCTAAGACAGAAGCAGTTTCCACGGCCTCTGAGAGTGATACAGCAAAAGAGACAGCCGGTAGAGAAAACCCGGACAACAGCGGTGCTTCAAAGCAGCAGTCGACAAAGAGTCGCTCTGCTGATAAATCTCAGACTAAATCGAAACCGGTTAAACCCTGGAGTCGTGATGAGTTCCCCGTAGAGCCTGTAGAGGGTAAAAAGCGGTTTCATGATTTCGATCTCCCCGATGATGTAATGCATGCCATTGCTGATCTTAACTTCCAGTACTGCTCTGATATTCAGTCAGCTACGCTTGTTGAATCCCTGGAAGGTAGGGATATGATCGGTAAAGCGCAGACGGGTACAGGTAAAACGGCAGCGTTTCTGATCAGCATCATCACGGATCTGCTGGACTATCCGCTTGAGTATAAAGCTGCCAAGGGCGTACCTCGCGCATTGATCATCGCACCTACCCGAGAGTTGGCGTTGCAGATCGCATCTGACGCAGAAGAGACGGGTAAATACGCAAACATCAGTGTTGTAGCGCTAGTCGGTGGTATGGATTACGACAAGCAGCGTAAACAGCTAGCGGTTCGCCCTGTTGATATTATTGTCGCAACCCCTGGGCGCTTGATTGACTTCATCCGTTCCTCATCCGTTGATCTTGGCGATGTTGAAGTGCTGGTCCTGGATGAAGCAGATCGTATGTTGAGCATGGGCTTTATTCCGGATGTGCGGACGATCATTCGTCATACACCACGAAAAGGTGATCGTCAGACCCTGCTATATAGCGCAACATTTACTGACGATGTTATGAACCTTGCCCAGCAATGGACGGTTGATGCCAAGGTAATTGATATCGCTCCAGAACAGAAAAGTACAGACTCGGTTAAACAGTTGGTTTATCTGGTATCAAGACAAGATAAATACAAGCTACTGCGTAACTTTATGCAACTTAACCAACTTCACCGGGTTATTGTCTTCGGTAATCGTCGGGATGAAACCCGCAGACTGGCTGAGCGGCTACAGAAAGATGGTTTGAAAGCCGCGCTGATGTCCGGGGAAATTGCTCAACAGAAACGCGTAAAAACGCTGGAAGACTTCCGTGAAGGGCGGATCAATATTCTGGTTGCTACCGATGTTGCCGGTCGGGGTATTCATGTTGATGCTGTAAGTCACGTTATTAACTACTCACTGCCTGAAGATGCCGATGATTATGTACATCGAATCGGTCGTACGGGACGGGCAGGTTCTAAGGGGACTTCGATCAGTTTTGCCACTGAAGATGATTCTTTTCTGTTGCCCGAGATTGAGGAAGTTGCCGGCGTGAAGATGGAATGTGTTTATCCGGATCCAAACCTGCTGGAACCGGTTTAATTTTCTCGGTCACAGATGATGAACGGGATTGCTCTGGATCAGTTACAGCTTGAAAACCGATTCAGTCAGTTATCTGAATCATTTTATAGTCCTGTAACTCCGCAGCCTCTAAAGAAACCGCATCTGGTTGCCTTTAGTGCTGAGGCTGCTGATCTGATAGGTCTTGATTCTGGTAGGACGACGCCAGAACAGCTAAGTGAGCTGTTCGGTGGTCATAGGTTGCTTGAGGGCAGCAGTCCTGTAGCGACAGTCTATTCCGGGCATCAGTTTGGCGGTTACACGCCTCAGCTAGGCGATGGTAGGGCTGTTTTATTGGGCGACCTTGCTGGCAGTGATGGGCAACGGTGGGAACTGCAGCTTAAAGGCAGTGGTAAAACCCCTTATTCCAGACATGGGGATGGTCGCGCTGCATTGCGTTCGGTTATCCGTGAGTATCTTTGTAGTGAAGCCTTAGCTGCATTAAGTGTACCTACAACTCGTGCTCTCTGCATAATTGGCAGTGAAACTCAGATCTATCGGGACTCGATAGAGTTTGCTGCCAATATGGTGCGGATGAGTCCCAGTCATATCCGTTTTGGCCATTTTGAATATTTCTATTACACCCGTCGTCCTGAACAACTAAAGCAGCTGGCTGATTTTGTTATCCAGCATCATTACCCGCATTGCGTGGAAATGGATAACCCCTATCTGGCGATGTTCTCTGAAGTGGTAGAAAGGACTGCGCGACTGATCGCGAAATGGCAATCTGTTGGCTTTTGTCATGGCGTGATGAACACCGATAATATGTCGATTTTGGGTCTCACTCTAGATTACGGTCCTTTTGGTTTTCTCGATGACTTCCAGCCGGGTTATATCTCTAACCAAACAGATGAACAGGGTCGATATGCATACCAGCAGCAACCCTCTGTGGCGATGTGGAACTGCGTCTGTCTGGCACAAAGCCTGATGGGGTTAGTTAATCAGAGCGATCTTGAAGCGGCGCTGAACCTATTTGAACCAACCTATGCGGTCGCTTACACCGAACAGCTTAAGTTGCGTTTAGGAATGGCTGGCCACATAAATAATGATGGGCAACTCATTGAGAGTTTTCTTCGGTTATTAGAGCAGGCAAAGTGTGATTACAACGCTGTTTTTCTGGCACTTGAGAAAGCAGCAAGTGGAGATATTGAATCTGTTACTGCGCTGTTAGGTGGTACTACCGAAGTATCCGAATGGCTGTCTCTGTATCTTGATCGGCTTGATACTAATGCGTTGACTTTAATGGCTCGCAATAATCCACGCGTGATTCTGCGTAATTATCTTGCTCAGCAAGTTATCGAGCGAGCGGAGAAGGGAGATTTCAGTGATCTGGCTCAATTGCATGCAGCACTAAGAGCCCCTTATAGTGATGCTTTAGATATATACTCTCGGGATACTCCTGAATGGGGTAAAAATGTATCGCTGAGTTGTTCATCATAAAGAATAAAAATAGTATTTAGATTAATAGTGCATGTTAAAGGTCTGAATTTTAAGTATTTATTGGTTGTTATTGATATGTGTAAATGTTGTGGAAAGTATAATGGATAAACATAATACAGGCCGTATTAGTCAGGTTCTGGCTGTTGTTGTAGCACTTTTTTTTTTTTTTTTTTCCTTCAGCGGTTATCAAAAAACCGGTGATATTACCCTGGCGCTTATGTTCGGGTTGCTGGCGGTTCTGGGTTATTTTGTCGTTAAATTACTTTTTGTCGGTGTAAACAAGCTGCTTGATTCCCTCGATAGAAAAGCTGATAAAAGTTAATAGAGTTAAGTTTGCTAAAAAAGTGCAGCAGGGTTTGAATCAGACCCGTGAAATAATAAAACGTACAGAAAAGGTAAGGAATCTCCGATGACAAATGGGGCAAAAGTTGCAGTACTGGGTGGTGGAAGTTTCGGTACTGTCATTGCAAACCTGATCGGTAGTAAAGGGGAAGCGGTCAATCTTTGGATGCGTAATGCAGAGAGGGCTGAAGAAATAAACCGCACCCGGGAAAATAGCCGCTATTTACCGGGACAGCGGTTGGCAGATTTGCTCTATGCAACGGCTGATCTGGAACAGGCCCTAGCTGATGCAGACATAATCTTTGTTTCAATTCCCAGTCAGTCTTTTCGTGACGTTATTAGTCAGGCAAAACACTACCTCCGTCCGGAGCAAATTGTCGTAAGCACTACCAAAGGAATCGAGGCAAACACTTTCAGTCTGATGAGTCAGATTCTTGCCGATGAACTACCAGATAATCCTATCGGTGTGATCAGTGGTCCTAATCTGGCAAAAGAGCTGGTTCAGAAACAGCTTACTGCAACGGTTATAGCCAGTGAAGATGAACAGGTTCGTACAGCAGTTCAGGAAATTTTGCACTGTGCATATTTCCGTATCTATGCAAGCACTGATATGTACGGTGTTGAGCTGGGCGGTACGTTGAAAAATATCTATGCCATTGCATCGGGTTTGAGTGCAGCATTGGGTATGGGAGAGAATACCAAAAGCATGCTGATGACCCGTAGCCTGGCAGAGATGAGTCGCTTTGCCGTCCAGTTGGGCGCTAACCCTATGACCTTTTTGGGGTTAGCGGGGGTAGGTGATCTTATTGTTACCTGTTCATCACCGCTGAGTCGCAACTACCGGGTTGGTTATGCGCTAGGTGAGGGTAAGAGCCTTGAAGAGGCTGTAACCTCCCTGGGCGAGGTTGCGGAGGGTGTTAATACACTGCGCTATGTTAAAGAGAAAGCGGATGAGCTAGAGATCTATATGCCTTTGGTCTGTGGTCTCTACGAAGTCGTGTTTAATGGGGCCCCAGTGTCTCAGGTCGCAAAGATGATGATGCTTAATACGCAGAGTAGTGATGTGGAGTTTATTCTGCCCAGAGATGCTGGTTAATGCGATTGTTTTTGTTGCGTCATGGTGAAGCAGGTTTTAATGCGCTCACCGATGAACAGCGAAGCCTGACAGATAACGGCAGGTTTCGACTGCGGCAGATGTTGCTTCAGCATCAAGAGCTGCTGGAAGGTATTGAGCGTATCTGTCATAGCCCATACCTAAGAACTTGCCAAACCACTGAATTGGTTTGCGAAGCTAAGGCCGTTGCAACCAGTCCCTTAAAATTACTGACCCCCGAATCATCGCCACAAAAGGTTATTAACTGGCTGAGTGAACAGACCGATGAAAGCCTCATGCTGGTAACCCATCAGCCGCTTATCGGCAATTTAGTCTCTCTACTATGCGAGGGAGATCTTTCCCGTCCAGAACCTATGATGTCTGGATGTCTGGCTATTATTGAACTGGAGTTTCCGGCTGCCGGGTTAGGGCAGCTTCGAGAGTTAGTACATTAGTCCTGCTTTAACCGCTCTTACCTCCGCTTTCTAACTGATTATCTGTTTTTGGCTCAAGGTTGCCCGTTGCGGCCTGTCTAATCAGCCGGGCACTCTCATTCAGTCGTGATATTTCGGGGTAACGTGCAAGTCCATCTTCAATGGTTTTTATAGCTTTTGCTTCCTGACCGGTCGCTAGATAAGCTCGAGACAGGTCAATATAGAGTTGGGGTATAGGGGTGTATTCAATATATGAGGTTGCCCAATCGATGAACTGGGGGGCAAAGCTGCCTTGTTTGGCACTCAGTTCCCGTAGTAACAGCGTCCGCATTAGGTAGAGTTCGGCATTATTGCTAAAGAAAGGGTTGGCTAATGCCGGCTGGAGAAGGGCTGGCTGAGACATTTCGCCTCTTAAGAAACTTATAATACTATGATTTGCCTTAATCGTCTGGAGCATGATGAATGTAACGCTCAGGCATAATATTACGGCTGTTCCCGCGGTAGTTAACTCTGCAGATCGGCTTAGCACAGCCGTTCTAGTTTTAGTGCTGTGTCGCAATATAACAAAGATTAGAACGAGCAGAAGAAACCAAGGGATATTACTTATATAGAAGGGAAGTTCTACCTGGGTGTGTAAACCGATAGGAATTAGCAATGCGATATAACTCAGTCCCCGACGCCAGCCACAGCTGAATGAGGCGTAGAGAATTGCTAAAACTGAAATCAAAATTCCGCTGATGGCGACTATTCCCCCTTCAACCATCCAGAACATCAGTTCATTGTGCGGGTGACTGAGACGCTCAGCAGGAAGGTTGGCTTCAGGAAAATGTTTTAGGTAGTCAACTTTTTGATCGTGCCAGACTTTCTGAAAACTGCCGATACCATGGCCGGTGACTGGCTGCAGTTTAAATACTTCAAAGGATATCTTATAGATATTAATACGGCTGTTGGAGCCTGATTCGGTTACTCCTGGGCTAGTTTTGTCTGCCAGATCCCCAAGTTTTTGTGTGCTCCGCTGTATCCCCTGATTACCTAAAGATAGCGCTGCGGTTACTGCAATAAGTACTGCGATGGATAGGGTTTTGCGGTTAAGGAAGCTGCGCCAATTGCATAGGGTTAGTATGATGACACCGGAGGCGGCAGCAATAAGCCCGGTTCGAGAGCCTGAGTAGGCAACGATAAAACAACTTAGAAAAATACTGCTCAGCAGAATCAGTGTTAGAACGGGACTGCTTTTAAGGGTAACCGGTCGGCTTAATAGGTAAAGCCCTGTGATAAGGACCGTTGCCTGGAAAGATGCATGTATGTTGATCTGTTGGAAAACGCTGTAAGGGATCTCTTTGCTAGGTGTTATGAGTAACGGCAGAATACCTGGCCAGAAAATTTGAGAGACGCCATATAGGCCGTGAGCTATGCCTGATAACAGCAGTATTATGAGTGCTTTTTCTGCGTCACGGGTCGTAAAGCGAAATTGAAAAAGGGCGATCAGAAACAGAAATCCGCCCAGGATGTAGAGTTGCCTGAATAACCATTGAGTCGGTAGAAAACTGTCAACGATAAATCCTAGTATGATTATACTGATTGGCAGTGCAGCCATTGCCAGCCAGGCAGTGGGATATGAGAACTGCTTCGATTTAAGCATGGCGAGCGTTGCGGCGGTAATAACTAAAACGGCTGCGATCCATACGGTGATGTTATGTGATATCGACATCCCTTCGCCGCCAAGGTTAGGCTGAAAGAAAAGTGTCGCCGGCAGAAACAGAAGCCCCAGTAATATCAGGCCGAGCTGCTGCGGTTTCATTTGCGATATCTTATCAAACATCAAAAAGGCCCCAGAGAAGATCTATTAGCTATCTGTTTTAAAAGAAAAAAACAGTGGTGATATTACTCCATATTTGTATGCTGTTATATGAGAGAAGGTTATAAAACCTGGGAATACTGTGAGGTTTTTAGATAGATGGGGAATCTATTGCAAACAGAAGAGTTACGCTTTGAGGTTAATGGCCACCAGATCGCAGCAAAATGCTGGGGAGAATCTGGTGCCAGACCGATACTTGCACTACACGGCTGGCTGGATAATGCAGCAACTTTTGACCGTTTGGCGCCGCTGCTTGAAGATGTACGTTTTATTTCGTTAGATCTGATGGGGCATGGTTTTTCCGATCATCGACCCGCTTCGATGCCGTATTACATCTGGGATAATGTACAGGATCTGATGGCGATAGCGGATCACCTGAATTTAGAGAAATTTACACTGATTGGTCATTCCATGGGGGCGAGTATCGCTACGCTATTTGCCGGGGCCTTTCCTGAACGGATAGAAAGTCTGGTGCTGATTGAAGGGATAGCGCCTATGGTTACTGAATCTGAAATCGCCGCTGAACAATTAGCTCAGTCTATAAAAAAGCGTCTCCGTATGCAGGGGCGGCCGCAGAAACCCTATACGGATTTTGATTCGGTGGTAGCGGCTCGTATGAAGGGGCGGTGGCCTGTTGATGAGCAAGCGGCTCGTTGGTTAGTTGAACGAGGTGTAATTCAGCGTGAGGGCGGTTTTTACTGGCGTAGCGATCCCAGCTTAATGTTACCCTCAATCCTAAGAATGTCAGAGGAGCAGGTCGAAAGTTTCATAAAGCGTGTTACAGCGTCTGTATTGCTTATTCTGGGGGATAACGGTATTCCTCAAAGTGATCGGCGTGTCGCTCTTTTTCGTAGTATCAGAACAGAGAGCTTATCTGGCGGTCATCATCTGCATCTCGAGGAGCAAGCTGTCGGTCTGATTGCTACAATGATTAATGAGTTTATTCAGGTTTAACTATCAAAGGGTTATCAATGCGCATTCGAGCAATTTTACAGATAGGATTTGTTCTGCTCCTGAGTTTTCCGGCACTGGCTGAAAATGATGTCAGAGGGAGTGATGATCCCCAGCAACTCCCTCGTTTCCCATTAAGCTGGATTGTTAGTTATAGTGAGGAAAAAGTGCCTGAGTATGCTCTGGCTACTGGGCCGATGAAAAAAGTTGAAGGTGTAATTGCACCGGAAAAGGCAGAGAGCTTTCAGGGTCTGTTAACACGTATTACCTATCGTGTTCCTGATACTCATACACCTGAAAATATTTTTGCTTACTATCTGAAGAATCTACAAAGTATCGATGCGGAGATTCTCTTTCAGTGCAGTAGTCGTCAGTGTGGTAGTAGTAACCAATGGGCCAATAACTATTTCAAGGTGGCTGAGCTCTACGGAATAGACCGGACGCAATTCTTTCTTTCTGCGACCACCGGGAATATGCAGTTAGCGCTCTATACCGTTAAAAGAGGGAATCGCAGGGTCTATATCCAGCTGGACCTTATCGCGCCTCTTGAACAGACTGAAGCCGGTCTGGCGGCCGATATTCAGCAACAAGGTTTCAGTTGGTTGAGTAGTGCTGAAAATATTGAGCCGCTGTTAAGCTACCTGATAAGCAACCCCCAGCAGAAAATACTCATTGGTAGTTACAACGGATCTGAAGGTAGCACTTTGAGTGAGCTGCTTAACCTAAGTAAAACAGCGGCAGAGACGGTTGCGGGTTTGTTGATTAGCGCGGGAGTCGATCCGCAACGGATAGAAACAGTGGGGGTAGGGCCAGCAGTACCCTTAGCTAAACAGGATAAGGCCTCAGGCCTATGGGTGCAGGTACGCTGATCGGTAACCGGTAGTGCAACCTCCCTAGAACAAAGGATGTGATCTATGAAAACCACAGTGTCCCTGGTGCTCGGTAGCGGTGGAGCCAGAGGTTACAGTCACATCGGTGTGATTGAAGAGCTGGAGCGCCGTGGCTATGAAATTATCTGTGTCGCCGGTAGTTCAATGGGGGCTCTGGTCGGGGGAGTCTACGCTGCGGGTCGATTACCAGAATATAAAGAGTGGGTTACCAGTCTCAAACGGATAGATGTCTTTAGAATGATGGACCTTACCTTAAGAGGTGAGGGAACTATCCGCGGCAAGCGGTTAATGACTAATCTGCGTGAAATTGTCGGTAATCCATTGATTCAAGAGTTGCCTATTCCATATACGGCCGTGGCTACAGACCTGACGCATCAGAAGGAAGTGTGGTTTCAGAACGGACTGATGTTAGATGCTATTAGGGCTTCAATTGCTGTGCCGGGTTTTTTTACGCCGGTATTCGAAGAGGACCGCGTGCTGGTGGACGGCGGTGTGCTAAACCCTATACCGATTATTCCAACGGTGGCGGCTCATGCAGACCTCATTATCGCGGTGGACCTTAACGCGGAAGCTTGTCTGCCTCGGGTAGTGATGCCGGAAACCCGTTACCTTGATCGCACAGGGTTTAGTGATGAGTGGCATCTGGATGGGGCGCCACAGGTAGAAGATGAACAGTTAGCTGAAAGCACGCCCCATAAAGCCGTGGGCAGAATTGATGTGTTGCTGAACGCGGTAGAGGTGATGCAGGAATCATTAGGTAAGTACAAAGTGGCGGGGTATCCTCCCGATCTGCTGATTGGCATACCCAAGGATGCCTGTAGTTTTTATGAATTCCATCGGGGTACTGAGATGATCGAGTTGGGGCGTGAGATGGCAGCTCAGAGCTTGCTTGGTCTGGAACAATCGATGCGTTGATAGACTGAATTATGTCAGTGTATGTTATGCAAAAATAAAGGAGCCATAGGGCTCCTTTGTTTTGTTACCGCAGAAAATCAGATATCAGTTAATCAGCGAAAGGAATTCCCCTCGGGTTGACTGACTTTTTCTAAATGAGCCCAGCATCATCGAAGTTTTCATGCTGCTGTTCTGCTTTTCTACGCCGCGCATCATCATGCACATATGTTGTGCTTCAATAACAACACCAACGCCGTCAGCACCGGTCGCTTGCATGATTGCGTCGGCAATCTGCTTGGTCATGTTTTCTTGAATTTGCAGGCGACGGGCAAACATATCGACAATGCGTGCAATCTTCGACAGACCGATTACCTGTCCCTGGGGAATGTAGCCTACATGACACTTACCGATAAATGGCAGCATATGATGCTCGCACATTGAATACAGCTCGATATCCTTAACGATGACCATCTCGCTGTTCTCGGTTGGGAACATCGCGCCATTAATGACCTCTTCCAGGTTCTGATCATAGCCCCGAGTGAGAAACTTCATCGCTTTAGCAGCGCGCTTTGGAGTATCGACCAAACCTTCGCGGGTGATATCTTCACCCAGTTGTTCGATTATGCTGGCAAATTCTTTTTCCATTACAGTGCGTAATCCTGTCTTGGTCTGTCTGCGCCGTTGCCATACAACTCCTAAAACCATAGTTGCATGAGAGGGCTGTTAAAAAAGGAAGCTAACTTACGTGATTAGCTCTCATAGGTAAAGTCTGTGGCACTGTTTTCAGGCTTTATTTTGCTCGCTTGAGCAATACATAGAGCGCGCCGGTGCCACCATCTTTCGGTTGAGCGGAAGAGAACGCGATCACTTGCGACATCTGTTGTAGCCAGTCATTCACGTAGGACTTCATCAGTGCTTGCTGTCCTTCTACGCTATTTGACTTACCATGGATCACCATGACGCAACGTAACTGTCGAAGACTGCATTCGCGTATAAAGCTGCCCAGTTCGGTGCGGGCATCGTCTAAAGTATAGCCATGAAGATCTAGCCCTGCATCCCAGGGCAGATGTCCCTGCTTGAGTTTCTTCATCACTTTTAGCTGAACGCCCGGCGCTGCGTAGATGAGTTCATCTTCAGTTTCCACCAGATTGATGACTTCAGATGTGAGACCGTCGACAACCATCTCTTCATCCTGAACGGCAACCAGTCTTTTATAGCGGGTGGTTTCATCGTCAGCCAGCTTTAATTTTTTTGGTTGCCCCCGAAGATCGGCCCGATCATCGGAATGACGGGTAACTCCCTTCATGGCAGCAGAGAAATCAAATTCATTTTCATTAGGTAGATCGTTTTCAGACATAGCGTTCGCAGACAATATTAATTAACATACACGGCCTGTAATAAAGCAGGCATCAATCCAGTGAATTATCCATCCAGATATGACCATCAATCAAGCACAGACTCTTAAAGAGTTGCATACAATACGTGATTTTGTTCGTTTCAGCATGAGCCGTTTCTACGAACATGAACTTTATTTTGGTCACGGTACCGATAATCCCTGGGACGAAGCGGTTCAGTTAGTACTGGGCGCGCTGCATCTACCCTGGAATAGTAACCCGCAACTACTGGATTCCCGGCTTACGACGGAAGAGAAGTCCCGAGTATTGGATTTCCTCGAACAGCGAGTCATAAAGCGCCGTCCGTTGCCTTATATCATAGGCGAGTCCTGGTATGCGGGTATGCCTTTTTATGTGGATGAGCGGGTGTTGATTCCTCGCTCTCCCATTCAGGAACTAATCGAGCAGCACTTCAATCCCTGGTTACGGGAAGGGCCGGTTGAACGGATTCTGGACCTTTGTACTGGTAGTGGTTGTATCGGTATTGTTTGCGCCTATGCCTTTGAAGAGGCGGAAGTTGATCTGGCTGATATCTCAGCAGATGCGCTGGAGGTTGCTCGTCGGAATATCACCCGGCATGAACTGGATGAGCGGGTTACTGCGATCGAGAGTGATCTGTTCAGCAATTTGACCGGTCAACGATATGATCTGATTGTGAGTAATCCGCCGTATGTAGATAGAGCTGATCTGGCGGGCATGCCCCAGGAGTATCAGCATGAGCCTGATCTGGCGCTGGGGTCGGGTCCAGATGGTTTGGATATTACTAAGCAGATTCTGCGTCAGGCCGATCAGTTCCTTGCCGAAGATGGCTTGCTGGTCATCGAGGTGGGTAATAGCGAAGTCCATCTACAACAGCAGTATCCGAACATTCCTTTTACCTGGCTAGAGTTAGAGGCGGGCGGTAACGGCGTCTTCCTGCTGACTGCAGCAGAGGTTAAACAGTATTGCAGCTCTGTCTGAATGACTAGGGTATAATCGACTAAATTTTTGTTTTGAAATCGGGAACAGACGATGTCAGGAAACACATACGGTAAGCTTTTTACCGTCACCACCTTCGGCGAAAGCCACGGCCCGGCACTGGGTTGTATTATCGATGGCTGCCCTCCGGGCATAGAGCTGACAGAAGCTGATCTGCAAAGGGATCTTGATCGGCGTAAGCCGGGTACATCCCGTCATACTACGCAACGACGTGAGGCGGATGAGGTGAAGATCCTCTCCGGTGTTTTCGAAGGTAAAACCACCGGTACGCCTATTGGCTTGTTGATTGAAAATACCGATCAGCGTTCTAAAGATTACTCTAATATCGAAGAAACTTTCCGTCCGGCGCATGCTGACTACGTATACACCCATAAATACGGTTTCCGTGATTATCGTGGTGGTGGTCGTTCATCGGCTCGTGAGACGGCTATGCGGGTTGCTGCTGGCGCTGTCGCTAAGAAGTTTCTGGCACAGAAGGGTGTTGAAATACGCGGTTATCTGTCTCAGTTAGGGCCGATCAAAATTGATGCTTTTGACTGGGATCAGGTCGAGCAAAACCCGTTTTTCTGCCCAGATGTGGCCAAAGTTGCTGAGATGGAAACTTACATGGATGCCCTGCGCAAAGAGGGTAACTCTGTTGGGGCTAAGATCTCTGTATCAGCTAGCGGCATTCCTGTGGGCTTAGGAGAACCGATCTTTGATCGTCTGGATGCAGACCTGGCGCATGCACTGATGAGCATCAATGCGGTAAAAGGCGTTGAGATAGGTGATGGTTTTGCCTGTGTTGAGCAGAAAGGGACTGAGCATCGCGATGAGATGACCCCAGAAGGTTTCCTGTCGAACCATGCGGGCGGTATTTTGGGTGGTATTTCTACCGGTCAGGAGATTACTGCGCATATTGCTTTGAAACCGACCTCCAGTTTACGTCTGCCGGGGCGCAGTATTAACAGCCGCGGTGAAGCGATTGAAGTGGTCACCCAGGGGCGTCATGACCCTTGCGTTGGTATTCGCGCAACACCGATTGCTGAAGCGATGATGGCAATCGTATTGATGGATCATTTTCTCAGGCATCGTGCGCAAAACGCTGATGTCACTTGTGAAACCCCGATCCTAAAAGGTTAAAATCCTTTTGACATAATTTGGTAGTGCCTGTTCGCAGAGCAGGCGTTATCTATTTTATGATCTTTCATTTGAACCTCTAATATTAACTACGGCGTAATTCCCGCCTTTAGTTGTGGTGTGTATAGCTATGACAGTCTATAAAGAAACCCTTTACGATGGCTACGGCCAGGCCTTTGATGTTGAAGAAGTACTGTTTGAACAGCAGACGGATTTATGGCATCTGATTATTTTTCGTAACCCTAAGTTCGGTACCGTCATGGCCCTGGATGGGATCATCCAGACAACAGAGAAAGATGAGTTTATCTATCATGAGATGTTGACTCATGTACCTCTGCTGGCACACGGAAATGCGAAGAAGGTACTGATTATTGGGGGCGGTGACGGTGGAATGCTGCGGGAAGTGCTGAAGCACCCATCCGTTGAGAGTGCCACCCAGGTAGAGATCGATCAGGCTGTTATCGACATGTGTGTTGAGCATCTGCCAAATCATTCTCAGGGCGCTTACGATAATCCCCGTGCGAAGATCGTTATCGGTGATGGTATCGACTATGTTTGCCAGACCGATGAAAAATACGACGTCATTATTTCTGACTGTACCGACCCTGTGGGTCCGGGCGAAGTGCTATTCAGCAGTCGATTCTATGAGGGCTGCAAGCGCTGCCTGAATGACGGTGGTATCTTTGTTGCACAGAACGGTGTGGTCTATATGCAGCCGGAAGAAGTGGTGACGACTCGCCAGCGTTTGAGCCCATACTTCTCAGACCAGACTTTTTATACGGCGGCAGTGCCAACCTATATCGGCGGGGCGATGACCTTTGCCTGGGCCTGTGATGATCAGGGCATTCGTCAGCAAAGTGTAGAGCTAATCGCCGAGCGTTTTAAAGCCAGTGGCATTAAAACCCGTTACTACAATCCAGCTATTCACGTTGGCAGTTTCGCACTGCCGCAGTATATTCTCGAAGAATTAGGCGACGCTTGATATCTTAAAGAGATATCTGCGCGTGAGACTGTTGCGCTTGACTGAAAATCCACCCGTTGAATAAACCGGTGGATTTTTACATCTTATAGCTACTAATCTGTTTTGAATGGATCGCTAAAGTAAACAACGGGAAATCTTAACTGATAGCTGATGAAACTGAATACCTATACACGGCTCTCGGGCTTCTATTTCTTTTACTTCTCCCTGCTAGGTGCGCTAGTACCGTACTGGAGTCTGTATCTGAAATCCTTTGATTTTGATGCGCAGACTATCGGTGGGTTGATGGCTATCCTCATGGCCTCTCGGATTGTTGCACCCAACATTTGGGGCTGGCTGGCAGACCGAACCGGGCAAAGGATACGTATTGTTCGCTATGGTTCATTTTTCACCTGTCTGATTTTTGTGTTTATTTTCTGGCAGGAGAGTGCGCTGGGAATCGCGCTGGTGATGCTGGGCTTCAGTTTCTTCTGGAATGCAGTGTTGCCCCAGTTTGAAGTGTTAACCCTGATTCATCTGGGTGAAAGGAGCGAGCTCTATAGCCGTATCCGTCTCTGGGGGTCTATTGGCTTTATCATTACGGTGTTGGCCATAGGTTGGTTGCTGGATATGATCGATATTCGCTGGCTGCCCTGGTTGATGCTCGGGCTGATGCTGCTGATCTGGATCGCATCACTCTTTGTTGCAGGTAAGGCTGTCACATCTAACAGCGCCGAAAGTGGCTTTATGAAGCAATTGCTGCGCCCCCAGGTCATTGCGTTTTTTGTGATCTGTCTGCTGATTCAGTTCAGTCATGGGCCATACTACACCTTCTACTCAGTCCTGATGGACAGCCTGGGTTATAGCCGTGCAGAGATCGGCATGCTCTGGGCTATCGGCGTTATTGCTGAAGTTATAGTGTTTATCTATATGCATCGGCTGATCGGGCGGTTTGGTCTGCGTCGGTTGATGATCGGCAGTCTCATGCTCTGTGTGCTGCGCTGGTTGCTGATCGGCCTGGTGCCTGAAAACCAACCGCTGATGTTATTTGCGCAAAGCCTGCATGCGGTGAGTTTTGGTGCGTTACACGCGATAGGCATCGCCCTGGTTCATCATTATTTTTCGCCAGCTAACCATGGTCAGGGGCAGGCGATGTTCAGTAGTTTTGGTTTTGGCATTGGTGGTGCTCTGGGTGCATTGTGCAGCGGTTTTCTCTGGGAGTCGCTGGGTGCAGCTGCAACATTTATGCTTGCCGCAGCGGCTGTGTCTATAGCCGTTTTGTGCGCAACTATTTGGATAAAACCAGAAAATTGTGCAATTACGAATCGGTAAATTTGTTTTGCACCGCAGTTGGTATAGTATTAGAGATAGAGTGATTAAGTTGTTGAATCACGATGGTGCAGTATTAATGTACGCGTAACCATGAGATCAACTGATCTGATCGTTGAGAGGTGCACATGAATTTCAAAATAGATGTTGAAATGACACCGGAAGAGCTCCGCAAAGTATTAGGGCTGCCCGATGTTGAGTCGTTCCAAACAGAAATGATGAGTAAGATTCAGGAGCGGATGGACGCCGGTGCGGATGGGTATGATCCACTTACCTTGTTCCAGCCTTATATGTCTACGGGTCTGGGTTCGATGGATACGCTACAGAAGATGCTGACCAACATGATGTCGGCCTACACCAACAGCAGTAAAAGCACTGACAAAAAATAAATCTGTCACCTGATCTTTTCGCAAACAGCTTAAGACAGAAACAGAATTGCAGAGAGAGATAATTTTGAGAATTCTCAGAAAATACACCAATCGCCGCTTATACGACACCTCACGTAGCTGCTATATAACTCTCGAAGATGTAAAGGAGCTAGTACTGAGTCAGGAGAACTTTCAGGTTCAAGACTCAAAAACCGGTGCCGATCTGACCCGTAACATCCTGCTTCAAATCATCAGTGAGCAGGAAGCGCTGGGCCACGGTACGCTACTGACTAATCAGGTATTGCAGCAACTGATCCGTTTCTACGGTGACAGCATGCAGGGAATGATGAGCCAGTATCTGGAACAGAGCATCGCTACCTTTATCGATCAGCAGGAACGTATTCGCGAGCAGATGCAAAACATGATCGGCGCGAGCAACCCGCTGAATATGATGAACAAAATTGCCGATCAGAATATGGCAATGTGGAACATCTTCACCCCACCGGGAGGTGAAAAAGGCTCAGAGAATCCAGCCAGCAATGATGCTGAGCCGCCAAAAGAAGATAAGTAGTTTTTACGGCTTAACGAAGCCCGCTTCCGGTTATTAATAACCTGAGCGGGCTTTTTTGTATCCGGCGTAAAAAAAGCTTTGGTTATAACTAGGCGCGGCCGTTACGTTGTCACTGCGGTCACCCAATAGACGTCCACCGAAATACAAAGAGGCAGTATGCGCATGATTAGAATCATTATCGCGAGTGTAATTCTTGGGTTTGCTGGTCACAGTGTTGCTGTCGGAACACAAGCGTAGAAAGATGAGCTGCGAGATGTTGCTGTATGCAATCTCATAATGACAGAGAGATTTCAGCATCTCTACAATACACAGCAAGATACCGCAGAAGTGATTGAGCAAGACGAATGGTTTGAAGCTAGAGCAATTGTGCTTGTACAAGAGATGCTGGATTTAAGTGAAACCAAGGCGTATATGAATTATAAATTGGGTATCAGGCGGCACTACAAAGAACAGCTGGAAAATAACGAGATGGGTAACACCCGCATGGAAATGGAAATCGGCGGTTGTGAGGATATGATGAAGACTGGTAAATAGCAGCGTTGACCGCCATAACAGACAAATGTTTGGGCTGGGGGTCGCTGACGCTCAGTATTATAAATCCATAAGATCAGAGCGATCGATTGATTTCCGCTCTTCCTAGCAAGTCGCGAAGCGACGTCTAACCACTAGCAGGCGCGCAGCGCCGTTCTAGGTAATAAAAAAGCCCGCATTCGCGAGCTTCTATCATTCTATGTACAAAGTTCCAGACTAGGGTTTACTTCCCCTTCATATCCGGCATATTCCGGCCATAGAAGATTTCGTTCATCTCTTTGTAGAGGCGCTCGTTAATCTGTTCGATTTCACGTCCGGTGAGGTCGGCGGTAGTGGTGCCGAACAGGTAGGTGTTGAGATCAACATCATTGAGCATCATCTTGGTGTGGAAGATGTTTTCCTGATAGACGTTTACATCGACCATCTGGTACTGCTCTCGGATATCCTGACTGATGAAGTTCTGGATCGAATTGATGTCGTGGTCGATGTAATGTTTCACGCCGTTTACATCACGGGTAAAGCCGCGCACCCGGTAATCCATGGTGACGATATCAGAGTCCAGTTTGTGGATTAGATAGTTCAGCGCTTTTAGTGGTGAGATAATGCCACAGGTAGAAACCTCGATATCCGCACGGAAGGTACAGATACCATCATCCGGGTGTGCTTCCGGGTAGGTGTGTACGCAGATATGGCTCTTGTCCAGATGAGCGACTACCGAGTCTGGCAGGGGGCCTGGCTTCTCGGTAGTGTCGACATTTTCTGAGTCTTTAAGAGGCTCTTCAGCGACCAGAATGGTGACGCTGGCTCCCTGGGGCTCATAGTCCTGGCGGGCCACGTTCAAAACGGTGGCGCCAATGATCTCGCAGGCTTCTGTCAGGATCTCTGTCAGACGGTCTGCGTTGTACTGCTCATCAATATACTCGATGTATTCGGCTTTTTGCTCAGCGGTCTGGGCATAGCAAACATCGTAAATACAGAAGCTCAGGCTTTTCGTCAGGTTGTTAAAGCCCTGCAGTTTGATTTTTCCGTTGGATGGCAACGTTGTAAACTCCGGTTAAAAAAACAAACGTTTTTTGTGAACGGTAATAAGATTGGGCGGATTTTAGATGAGAAACCCGACGGAAAAAAGGGAAATTTTCAGATAATTATGAATTCAATAGGGCTTTTTTAATCCCTAGTCATGCCCTTTAAGCCATTCGGCGATAGCGGGTGCCACTTCCGTCTGTGATTTACCCGAAACGAACACGCCGATATGACCGGAAGCGACCTCATACTCGGTGTAATCACCGCTAGTGGTGAGTCCCTTAAGGGCTCGGGATGCGGCAGGGGGAACCAGGTGATCTGAACTGCCAAAGACATTGAGCAGAGGCTGAGTAATGTTCTTCAAATCGACCGGTTGGTCGGCGACGGTTACTGACTCGTTAAGAAAGCCGTTCTCTTTAAAGAAAGTGGTCAGAAACTGGCGGAACATCTCGCCGGCTTGGTCGGGACTGTCGTATATCCACTTCTCCATGCGCAGAAAGTTAAGTGCTGAGGCCTGGGTTTTAAGCTGCCGTGGAATATTGAGATTTTTTTGCAGGCCAAGGCGCATCGGCATTAACGAACTATAGGCATCGTTGAGCATGGCACCGGGGATATTGCCGTAGGTCTCTACGGCAAGATCTACGTCGATCTGCTGGGTGAGATGGCTGAGCATGTTGTCCGGGGTCTTAAAATCAACCGGGGTGACCATCGTGATCAGGTTTTTAACCTTATCTGGGTTTAGCGCAGTATAGCAGAGGCTCAGAGTACCACCCTGACAGATGCCCAGCAGATTGAGCTGTTCCTGGCCAGAATCTTGTAATACTTGTTCGACACAGTTATTGATATAACCGTTGATATAGTCATCCATATCCAGATAGCGATCGGCGGCATCAGGGTAGCCCCAGTCGATCAGATAGATATCGATGCCGAGCTCTAATAGGCGTTTAACAAAGGAGCGTTCCTGGTCCAGATCTACCATGTAGGGGCGATTGACCAGCGCATAACAGATCAGCAAAGGGGTTTTACAACGTTTACGGCCCGGCGTTTTCTCGCTTTTGTAATGAAATAGTTGCAACTTGTCTTCGGTATAGAGGATCTCTTTAGGCGTCTGCCCGACATCGATCTCATCGAGAGATTTCAGGGTACTAAAGCTTTGCAGCAACTGTTCACTGAACTGGCTCAGTTCTTCGGTGATCTTTTCTGGGCTGAATTTAAATCCACTCATTGAGACTTCCCTCTGCTGCTTTTCTTGCCAGAAACCATCTGAGACTTCAGCTCGGTGAGCATGCTGCGCAGTTCGTCGATCTCCTGCTGCTGCTTTCTCACCTGTTTGCGCATCTTATGTTGCTGGCGTATAGCGCTATCAAGTTCTTCCCGGGTGACCAGTCCGAGCTCTTTAAGTTTTTTGTCCCGGCTATTGAACGCCAGTTTACGCACCTGATTTAGGCTGTTGCTAATGCGCCCGTGGCTGTTCTGGTATTGATCGGTAAAGACAGTATCCCGATAAGCTTTTTCGTAGCATTCAACCCAGAGGTTTTGCAGGCCTTTAATGCTGTCTATTTCGGTGTTTTGTTGTTGCAGCAGTTGCTTGAGGTCATCACCGGTCTGACTGAATATATGATCATACTGTTGCAGGTAGTCACCCAGGGCATCCTGATAATCGATACAGGCTTGTGCCAGCGATCTCATCTGAGCCGGACTATAGGATCCGCTGCCTATCTCGGGTGATTTTGCCAGCTGTTCCAGTATGTCTCGCATGGGTGCAGATTTCAGTGATTCAGCCGTCAGAGCCGAGTTCTTTAGCAGCGAGGCTAAGGGCTCAGGCATATTCCACTGGCGGCTGAGCAAGTCGTTACACTGAGTTTTCATGTAGCCTTGGAACTGGTCAACTAAGGCTTCGGTATTCAGTGGCGGGTTCTCTGATCCTGAAGTTTCAGAGTCAGCGCTACCTGTATGCAGCTTTACCGACTGAAGGAGTGATTCAGTAAACTGGCTAAATTGATCGGTTTGCGATTTCACCAGATCGATCAGGTTAGCTTGCTGGTCAGAGAAGTCAGTCATGTCGGGGGCTTGGATGCTTTTCAAAAAGCTTTGCCATGGATCTCCCGCCGCAGGGTTATTTGCCTGGATCGTCTCCTGCCATTGCTGTAACTGTTCTTGTAGCCAGTTCGCTGCAGTTGAGTCGGCGGTCGAGTCTGTTCCTGTGTCAGAGCTATCAGTCATCATCCATTTCCAAGCTAAGTATCTGTAAACATAGTAAAGAACTGGGTCGGGTTTATGAACCCTTTTCTGCCGCTTGATCCAAAAGGTGTATAAAGCGTCGTGCAGCATTACTCAGGGTGCGCTCTTTATGAGCAATATAACCTAGCTCGCGGGTAACCGGTGGCGCGTCTACATTAAGTACACTCAGGCTGGCGTCGGTCATGGTTTCGGGTAACAGAGACCAACCCAGGCCAATCCCAACCATCATTTTAATGGTATCCAGGTAGTTAGTGGACATGGCGATATCCGGATGAAGTTTCTGTTCTGAAAAAGGTTGTTCTGCAATAAGTCGGGTAAAGGTTGCCGTGCCGGGGAGGATGGCGGGATAGCAGGTTAGTTGTTCCAGGGTAACCTGTTTCAATTTTGCCAGTGGATGATCGGGGGCAACGACGTAGTGGAGTTTGTCCTGCCAGATTGCCTGGGAAAGGATGTTTGGGTCGGGATTAGGCGAGAGTGTAATCAGCGCAATCTCCAGCTTTCCTCGTAAAACATTGTCATAGGCTATTTCAGATTCATCAAACCGCAAATCCAGCTTAACCTGTGGGCATTCCCGGGTGTACTGGCGCAATACTGGCGGCAGGCGATGCAGACTTATATGGTGACTGGCCGCAACAGAAAGTGTGCCGCTGACTTCGCCGCTAAGATTACTCAGGGAACGTCGGGCATCTTCCAGTTCTAATAAGATCTTTCGCGCCCGGGGCAGGAGTTCCTGGCCAGGCTCAGTCAGGCTTACCGTCCTGCCAATCCGATCAAACAGTCGACTCTCCAGTTGTTGCTCAAGTATCGATATTCGCTTACTCATGGCTGACTGAGTAAGAAATAGTTGCTCGGCGGCGCGGGAGAATGAGCCGGTTTCTGCCACGGCAACGAACGCCTGTAATGAACCCGTATCCATAATGTCTTTCCTGTGATGTTGGAAATAGTTTATGGATTCCAGTTTGGAATGCAAACTATAAAAATTATGAATTTGTTTTCTGGGTGTTGCTGCACTAGGATTGCAGCATAGAAAAGGCTGTGAGCAGAGCAGCCGGTTAAAAAGATGTAGTGAGGAAAGACCATGGCTGGACAAACGTTATACGACAAACTTTTTGAGTCGCATTTGGTGCGGACGAATGAAGACGGTAGTTCTCTGATCTATATCGATCGGCAGGTGCTACATGAAGTGACGTCACCGCAGGCGTTTGAAGGGCTGCGTCTGGCAGGTCGTAAGCCGTGGCGTGTTGATGCCAATATCGCAACACCGGATCATAACGTACCGACGACTGAGCGTTCCGGTGGTGTTGATGAGATCGTCGATCCGGTTTCTAAAATTCAGGTGAAAACGCTGGATGAAAACTGCGACGAATTTGGCATTCTCGAATTTAAGATGAATGATCATCGTCAGGGTATCGTTCACGTTATGGCGCCGGAGCAGGGCGCTATTCTGCCGGGTAGCACAGCTGTTTGCGGTGATTCGCATACCGCGACTCTGGGTGCTCTGGGCGCATTAGCCCACGGTGTGGGTACCTCTGAAGTAGAGCATGTACTGGCAACCCAGTGTCTGATCACTAAGCAGATGCGCAATATGTTAGTCCGGGTTGATGGTGAGCTTGGTCTTGGCGTGACGCCTAAAGATGTTGTGCTGCATGTTATCGGCGTGATCGGTACAGCGGGTGGCACAGGCTATGCGATCGAATTTGGCGGTGATGTATTCCGCGCCATGTCGATGGAAGGCCGGATGACAGTGTGTAATATGGCGATTGAAGCCGGTGCGCGGGTGGGTCTGGTGTCTGTTGATCAGATCACTATCGACTACTTTGAAGGTCGCCCATTCTCACCGAAAGGTGAGCATTGGGATGCCGCTGTTGCTGAATGGAGTGGTCTGGTTTCCGATACTGATGCTGAGTTTGATGCGGTTGTTGAGATCAATGCAGCAGATGTCGAGCCACAGGTTACCTGGGGGACTTCACCGGAGATGGTTGTGGGTATTTCCGGCCAGGTTCCGAATCCAGATGCTGAGAAAGATAAGGTTAAGGTAGACGGCATCAACCGTGCCTTGAAATATATGGGTCTTCAGGCTGATCAGAAAATTACAGATATTCAGTTAGATCGTGTCTTTATAGGTTCTTGTACTAACTCCCGTATTGAAGATTTGCGTGATGCGGCCAAGGTCGTTGAAGGGCGCAAAGTCGCTGAAAATATTATTCAGGCGCTGGTAGTGCCGGGTTCTGGTCTGGTTAAGGCGCAGGCAGAAAAGGAAGGTTTGGATAAGATCTTCGTTGCGGCGGGGCTTGAGTGGCGCGAGCCAGGTTGCTCTATGTGTTTGGCGATGAATCCGGATAAGTTGGGTAATGGTGAACATTGTGCTTCTACCTCTAACCGTAACTTTGAAGGTCGTCAGGGCTTTGGCGGGCGTACCCATTTGGTAAGCCCAGCGATGGCAGCCGCTGCTGCGGTTACTGGCCACTTTATCGATGTACGTGAATTGATTAAATAAGGTAGCGGAGAGCGACATGAATAAGTTTACATTGCACACAGGTATCGCCGCTCCTATGGATCGGGCCAATATCGATACCGATATGATTATCCCTAAACAGTTTCTGAAATCGATTAAGCGTTCTGGTTTTGGTAAGAACCTGTTTGATGAGCTGCGCTACCTGGACGAAGGTCAGCCGGATCAGAGCTGCGAAGGCCGCCCGCTAAATGAAGAGTTTGTTCTGAACCAGGCTCGTTATCAGGGGGCTAGTGTTTTGCTGGCCCGGGAGAACTTTGGCTGTGGTTCTAGCCGTGAGCACGCCCCATGGGCACTGGATGATTATGGTTTCCGCTCGGTTATCGCGCCAAGTTTTGCTGAGATCTTCTACAATAACTGCTTCAAGAACGGTTTACTGCCGATTGTTTTGCACGACGATAAAATTGATCAGCTGTTCAATGAAGCGGCTGCAACCGAAGGGTATCAGTTGACGATTGATTTGGACCGCCAGCTGGTGGTTACACCATCCGGTGAAGAGATGTCGTTCAGCATCGATGATTTTCGTAAGCACTGTCTGCTGAACGGTTTGGATGATATCGGCCTGACGCTGCAGCATGGCGATGATATTCGTGCTTACGAAGAGAAACGTCGTCAACAAGCGCCATGGTTGTTTGGCGCAATTAAGTAATCTAATAATGAAATTCCGGCTGCAGAATTATTTCTGCAGTTCAGTTTAAGGAAACAAAGTGATGTCTAAGAATGTACTGATTTTACCCGGTGACGGCATTGGTCCTGAAATCGTTGCCCAGGCCCGTCGTGTGTTGGAGCTGGTAAATGAGCAAGATAATTTGGGTTTAGAGCTGACTGAAGCGTTGGTGGGTGGTGCGGCGATCGATGCGGATGGCGTGCCTCTGCCACAGGCGACTCTGGATGCGGCCAATGCAGCCGATGCTATCTTACTCGGTGCGGTGGGTGGGCCTCAATGGGATACCAATCCCGATTTCCAGATCCGTCCGGAAAAAGGTCTGCTGGGCATTCGTTCTAATCTAGGGTTGTTTGGCAACCTGCGTCCGGCAATTCTATACCCGCAACTGGCTCACGCTTCTACTTTGAAGCCAGAGATAGTGTCCGGTCTGGATATTCTGATTGTGCGTGAACTAACCGGCGGTATCTATTTCGGTCAGCCACGCGGTGTACGCGTGAAAGAGGGTGGTGTCCGAGAGGGTTACAACACCTATGTTTACGATGAAAACGAGATTCGTCGTATCGGCCGTGTTGCGTTTGAAGCGGCACGCGCACGTGATAAGCGTCTTTGTTCTGTCGATAAAGCCAATGTGCTAGAAGTAACTGTGTTGTGGCGCGAGATTATGGAAGAGCTGTCTAAAGAATATCCTGATGTTGAGCTGAGCCATATGTACGTGGATAACGCGGCGATGCAGCTGGTACGTGCACCTAAGCAGTTTGATGTGATGGTTACCGGTAATATGTTTGGCGATATTCTTTCTGATGCTGCGGCGATGCTGACCGGATCTATCGGTATGCTTCCGTCTGCCTCATTGGATGTGAACGGTAAGGGTATGTACGAACCTTGCCATGGTTCAGCGCCTGATATTGCGGGTCAGAATCTGGCAAATCCACTGGCGACTATTATGTCTGCCGGCATGATGTTGCGTTACTCGCTTAATGAAGCGGCGACTGCCGATCGTATTGAGGCTGCGGTTAGCGCGGTTCTTGATAAGAACCTGCGAACCGGTGATATCTGGTCTGAAGGTATGCAGAAGGTTTCAACATCTGAAATGGGTGATGCGGTAATTGCCGCGTTACAGGCATAAAAACGGTTTTTAGGTCATTAACGGGCTATAAATCGTCCTAAATCAGATAGTCTATGTGACTAAATTGTTGCATAATTGAATGGCTTCGGAGAGTCCGAAGCCATGACAAGCTGCTGCAGGCATATGTGGCGGCTTTGTTGTTTAAATTATTCCTAGTTTTTGGTGGAACAGATGAAGCGTGTAGGTTTTGTAGGTTGGCGCGGAATGGTTGGTTCCGTGCTGATGCAGCGCATGATGGAAGAACGTGACTTCGACTATATCGATGAGCCGGTCTTTTTTACAACGTCCCAGGTAGGTCAGGCAGGTCCGGATATCGGTAAAGATATTCCTGCACTGAAAGATGCAACATCCATTGATGAACTGAAACAGATGGATGCCATTATTTCCTGCCAGGGCGGCGACTACACGAAACAGGTCTACGGTGCGCTGCGTGAAGCTGGCTGGAATGGTTACTGGATCGATGCTGCTTCCTCTCTGCGTATGGCAGACGATGCGATTATCGTGCTTGATCCGGTGAATATGAATGTCATCAAAGATGGCCTGGCTAACGGCGTAAAAACCTATGTTGGCGGTAACTGTACCGTTTCTCTGATGTTGATGGGGCTGGGCGGTCTGTTTAATTCCGGGCAGATTGAGTGGATGACCTCAATGACTTATCAGGCAGCGTCGGGTGGCGGTGCACGTCATATGCGTGAGCTGATCTCTCAGATGGGTGTGATTAAAGACTCAGTCGCTGCTGACCTTGCTAATCCGGCCAGCGCTATCCTTGATATTGATCGTCAGGTTGCACAGACCATTCGTTCGGGGGCAATGCCAACGGACAACTTTGGTGTGCCTCTGGCGGGATCACTGATTCCCTGGATTGATACCAAGCTGGATAACGGTCAGAGTCGGGAAGAGTGGAAGGCCTATGCTGAAACCAACAAGATTCTGGGCTTGAACGATAGCCCGATTCCTATTGATGGTACTTGCGTGCGCATCGGCGCCATGCGCTGCCACAGTCAGGCTTTTACTATCAAGCTGAAACAGAACCTGCCGATGGATGAAATTGAGTCCATGATCGCTGAAGCGAACGACTGGGTAAAAGTGATTCCTAATGACCGTGATATTACAGCGAGTGAGCTGACTCCGGCTAAAATCACCGGCACTCTGAATGTTCCTGTTGGTCGCCTGCGAAAGATGAATATTGGCGATGAATACCTGAATGCTTTCAGTGTAGGAGATCAGTTGCTTTGGGGGGCGGCTGAGCCATTACGCCGGATGTTACGGATCTTATTGGAAGACTGATTTATTTCGATTCAAAGATAACCGGCTGATATAGCCGGTTTTTTTTGTTTTGGGTGGGGTGATTCAGGTCAATTAATCCCTTATAAATGTTTTTAACAAGAAGTTGGTAAAGACAGTCCCCAACTTAGGTAGTGCAAATATTGATCTGCTTTGATTTTATTTTACTGACTTGTTATAAGGGTAGCTAAGTCTTAACTTATTGAATAATAAGGTGAATAGTGTTTTTTTAGGCTTGAGCTGGTGGATTTCTATGTTATCGGCGGGCCTAAATTCTATTTTTAATTCTTAAGTTTGGCGGTTTCAGGTCGATCTGAGTTGTTGATTAAACAGCAGTTTTAATGAATACTTTGGCCAATAATACTGGATACGTAACTTTCTGAATATTGACGCTTTTTATCAAATTCAGAACCGGGGAATTAAGGAAGCAAAAATATGCTGCGCAAATTAGCCCTAAGTTTGGCAATTGCAGGTGCACTAGGAACATCCAATGCATATGCGCTGGGTCTCGGTGAAATCAAAATAACATCAGCACTGAATGAACCTCTTCAAGCAGAGATTCAGCTTCTTCAGATGCGTGAAGTTGACCCACAACAGATTCAACCCAGCATGGCGAATATCGATGATTTTGCTCTGGCTGGAATAGAGAAATTACGTTTCCTCTCTGATGTGAAATTTGAGGTTAAGCCTGGTTCTTCCGGGCGCGGAACCATCCTAATGACTTCGTCAGCGGTGGTGAAAGAGCCTTTCTTGAACTTCCTTGTCGAAGTTAACTGGCCGAGTGGTCGGTTAGTGCGCGAATATACGGTTCTGCTTGATCCTCCTGTCTATGATCCTACGCCAGCCCCGGTTGCTGTTCAGCCAGCTCGGTCTGCTGCGACTCCGGCGTCTGCGCCAGTGGCTGCTAAGCCGATGGCTCCGCAAAAGCCGGCTAACAATATTCGTACCCGAATGACTGACGGGCAGGTATATGTAGATGTAAACGATACCCTGTGGGATCTTGCTAAGCGTCATAAGCCCAACGGTGCTATCACCGAAGCTCAGATGATGTTGGCGCTGCAGCGAAAGAATCCTGAAGCGTTTAGTAATAACAATGTTAATCAGCTGAAGGCTGGAGTTGTTCTTGATCTTCCTTCAGAAGACGAAATTAAGGCCCTGAGTCAGAAGCAAGCCAATGAAGAGTTTTGGCGTCAGACTCAGATGTGGAAGCAGGGAGTAGTGAATCCAGCTGCGCCTAAGCAGATGGATACAACAGCTACTGAAGATGACAAAAAGGCGGTAGCTGGAAAAAAGGGTGAAGAGGTTGCAGCCAAAACGGCCGAGGGGCAACTTAAGATAGTCTCTCCCGACACTACAGCTGAAACAGGTACTGTTTCGGATCAGGCGGCCCAAATTGATACCAGTACTGCTGACGCAGTGCTGCTTGAAAAGAATAAACAACTGGAAACGGAACTTGCTTCGGCACTGGAAACTGTTGACCAGATTAAACGTGAAAATGAAGAGCTTTCTGGCAGGGTTGATGCCCTGGCTCAGCAGATGGAAAGTCTGCATCGTCTGGTGGAACTTAAAGATCAGCAGTTGGTTGATCTTCAGGCTGAGCTGGATGCTGCAAAACAGCAGTCTGCAGCGGTTCCTGCCGCGCCAGTATCTGAGCCTAAGCCAAAAGGCTTGCTAGAGCGGTTCGGTCTTTATATTGGTGCTGCAGGCGGTGCGTTAGTTGCTTTCTTGCTGGCGTTGCTTCTGTTACGTCGTGGCAAGAAAGAAGAGTCCCAGGCTGAGCCTGTTCCTGAAGCTCTTCCCATTGTTGATGAGCAGCCTGAAGAGCCGGAAGAATCCGTCGTTGTCGCGGCTGAGCCTGAAGAAATTGAAGAAGAGAGCGATCTTGACGATCTGGATCTCGATCTCGATATGGACCTGGATAAGGTTGATGAGATCGATGAGCAGATTGTCGATGAAGATGAGTTCGATCTTGGGTTTGATGATGCGATTGATGATGCGCCGGCTGAGCCGTTTGCTGAAGAAGTCGAAGAAGTCGAAGAAGCCGAAGATGTTGATGATGCACTGGATTCCATTCTCGGTGAAGATACAGAATCTCTGGACCTGGATGACCTTGATACCGACCCACTTGCCGATAGCTTAGCGGATCTTGAAGAAGAGCCTGAGCTTGATAGTCTTGAGGATCTGTTGGCTGGGGTTGAAGACAGTGATGATGCTGTGGATGACATTGAATTCAATGTCGCTCCGGCTGAGCCTGAAGTTGAAGAGCTGGTTGAAGATGTTGACGGCCTGTCTGAGGATGAGCTGGATCTTGACTTCGATCTTGATATGGCTGATACAGATACAGCTCTTTCTGATGATTCAGAAGATGAGCAGGCTCTGGGAGATATGCTGGCTGAAGATGAGTCTGAGATCGATGATCTTGATGCGCTTCTGGCCGGTACTGATGAAGTAGATGAGGCGCCTTCTGAGCAGTCTGTAGAAGAGTCTGATGATGACTTTGCTGATCTTGAGGAGCTTCTGGGTCAGGAATCTGACGTCTCTGATGATGATATTGACGGCGATCTTTCTGAATTGCTTGCTGGAATCGAAGAATCGGACGTGGAAGAAGTCGCTGTTTCTGAAGCACCTTCCGATGTTGATCTTGATCCTGAACTTGCAGCGCTGCTAAATGAAGCGGTCGATGATGAGATTGTTCTGGATGAAGAGGAACTATCTGCACCTGAATCTGATTCGTCTGTTGCTGATGACTTGGACGCCGAGCTCGATTCTGAGTTGGAAATGTTGTTGAGTGATGCGGGCAGTGATGATTTGAGCCTGGATGCAACTGATGATGCTGAAGATGATTCTTTAGAGGGCTTGAACCTGCTTGAAGGTGCCGATGAAGTTGAGACAAAGCTTGATCTGGCGCGTGCCTATATCGATATGGAAGATTTTGATGGCGCTAAAGATATCCTTCAGGAGATTCTTAAAGAGGGTAGTGATGCCCAGAAGTCAGAAGCTAGTAGCCTGCTAGGTCCAATTAACAGTTGAGATAATACGTAATATGCAACGGGATAAAACCCAGTTAGACAATCAGCAAGAGGCGACTTCGGTCGCCTCTTCTTATTCAGGGGCCGGCCAATCTGAGGCGGCTGATTCAGGGCTTAGTCGATATGCTCTTTGTGTTGAGTACGCTGGAGCCGCCTATCGTGGATGGCAGACGCAGAAAGAGAAAGATGTTCCATCTGTTCAGGAAACAGTAGAGAAGGCGCTGTCTAAGATAGCAAATCAGCCGGTTAAAGTTATTTGTGCAGGGCGTACCGACGCTTGTGTCAGTGGTACCTATCAGATAATACATTTCGATACCTCTGCAGAGCGTCCCGACCGGGCCTGGGTGATGGGAACAAATACCCAGCTTCCAGATGATATCTGTATTCGATGGGCAAAGCGTGTGGATGATAGTTTCCATGCACGCTTTTCCGCTATGGAGAGGCGTTATCGCTATCTGATATATACTTCGCCGGTAAAGCCTGCACTACTCAGTAAAGGTGTTACCTGGACCCATAAAGAGCTGGATCTGTCGCGGATGCAAGAGGCAGCAAGTTATCTGATTGGCAAGCATGATTTCACCTCCTATCGGGCGATTGCTTGTCAGGCTAATAGTCCGGTTCGTGAAGTGAAAGCGATGGATCTCTATAGTGCAGGTGATCTGATAGTGATCGATGTCCGAGCTAACGCATTTTTGCATCACATGATCCGTAATTTTGCCGGTGTGTTGATGGCAATCGGGGCCGGTGAGGCGGAGCCGCTTTGGGCTCAGCAGGTGCTTGAAGCTAGGGATCGTTCTCAAGGCGGTGTAACTGCACCACCTTACGGCCTTTATTTTGTCGATGTGAAATATCCAGAACAGTATGATTTGCCTAAATCAGAACTGGGGCCTTATTTCCTGACGCAAAACGGTTAACCTCAAGCCCTGCTATCTGTTACTATTACTCTCTTTTAAAGTAGTCTGATCCAAGTGTTGAGAACTCGCGTAAAAATCTGTGGAATTACCCGACTGGAGGATGCGTTGGCGGCAATAGATGCTGGCGCGGATGCTCTGGGTTTTGTGTTTTATCCGCCGAGCCCCCGGTCTGTTGAGCCTGCTGTTGTTGAAGCAATCATTAAGCAACTGCCGCCATTCATTACTACAGTGGCCTTGTTTGTAAATGAATCACCAGAGCAGGTAAGAGCGGTTCTCGATCAGACCGGAATAGATTTGTTGCAGTTTCATGGTGACGAGTCGCCGGAGTATTGTAACCAGTTTGAAAGACCCTATTTTAAAGCCCTGCGCATGTCTCCGGATATCGATGTAGTGGTTGAAACTGAACGCTTTGCCACAGCCAGAGCTGTGCTGCTGGATGCTTATCGAGCTGGAGTGCCAGGCGGTACCGGTGAGGCGTTCGATTGGGATCGTATCCCAACTGATCTGAATAAGCCGCTGATTCTCGCAGGTGGATTGGATCAGAGTAATGTGAATCAGGCGATTGGTCAGGTTAAGCCCTATGCTGTTGATGTCAGTGGTGGGGTAGAAGCGGCCAAAGGTCTGAAAGATTGTTCAAAAATAATATCATTTATGAATGAGGTATCTCGTGCCAACTAAAGAAGATCTCGCGATCGCAAAGCAAATGCCCGATGCCGGCGGCCATTTTGGTCAGTTCGGGGGACGTTATGTGTCTGAAACATTGATGGCTGCTCTCCAGCAGCTGGAACAGACCTACGAAATGCTTTGGCGAGATCCACAGTTTCAGGCCGAGTTTGACTACGATCTTGCCCACTATGTAGGCAGACCGTCTCCGCTCTATCATGCGGAACGTCTTTCCCGGGAGCTGGGCGGTGCTCAGATCTACCTGAAACGTGAAGACCTGAACCATACGGGTGCACACAAAGTAAACAACACTATTGGCCAGGCGCTGTTGGCTAAGTTCACCGGCAAGCCTCGGGTTAGCGCAGAGACAGGGGCAGGTCAGCACGGTGTTGCGACCGCAACTGTTGCCGCCCGACTGGGTCTTGAATGTACGGTGTATATGGGTGAAGAGGATATTCGTCGTCAGGCACTCAACGTTTATCGGATGAGGTTACTGGGCGCTGAAGTGGTTTCCGTTACTTCGGGTACTCGTACATTGAAAGATGCGATGAACGAAGCGATGCGTGACTGGGTTACCAATGTTGATAATACCTTTTACATCATTGGCACCGCTGCAGGTCCTCACCCGTACCCCAAATTAGTGCGTGATTTCCAGTCCATTATTGGTCGTGAAGCCCGTCAACAGTGTTTGGCTCAGACAGGCAAGCTACCGGATGCATTGGTCGCCTGTGTGGGTGGTGGTTCTAACGCTATTGGGTTGTTTCATCCATTCATCGAAGACGCAGATGTGCGGATGATAGGGGTGGAAGCGGGTGGTTATGGTATTGAAACCGGACAGCATGCAGCGCCGTTGAGTTCCGGTTGTGCTCCGGGTGTCCTGCACGGTAATCGTACCTGTCTGATGTCAGATGACGGTGGCCAGATTATTGGTACACACTCTGTGTCAGCAGGTCTGGATTATCCGGGAGTAGGGCCTGAGCATTCCTATCTGCAGGATATAGGTAGGGCTGAATATACCGCGATAAACGATGATGAAGCATTGCATGCATTCCGTCACCTGACACTAACGGAAGGTATTATGCCGGCACTGGAATCCAGTCATGCAGTGGCTGAAGCGATGAAAATGGCGCCAACAATGGACAAAGATCAGATTATTCTGGTTAACCTGTCAGGCCGTGGCGACAAAGATATTCATACTGTTGCTGAAATCGATGGCATTAACTTTTAGCCCTGACTGAGTGAAGATTAAGATGAGTCGTATTACTGAGTGTTTTAATAATCTGAAAAGCCAGGGCCGTAAAGCGTTGATTCCGTTTGTGACAGCGGGTGACCCTGATCCTAAAGTAACGGTGCCATTGATGCATGCGCTGGTTGAATCTGGTGCTGATATTCTGGAATTGGGTATCCCGTTCTCTGATCCGATGGCAGATGGTCCTGTTATCCAATTGGCCTGCGAGCGTGCCCTGTTGCATGGTACTCGTCTTACCGATGTACTGGATATGGTCGCTGAATTTCGTCAGACCGACCAGACCACCCCTGTTGTATTGATGGGTTACCTTAACCCTATTGAGGTAATGGGTTACTCGGTGTTTGCCGAGAAAGCCAAAGCAGCGGGTCTGGATGGTGTTTTAACGGTTGATCTGCCTCCAGAAGAAGCTGGGGTGTTTAATCAGCTGATGAAGGCTGCTGATATCGACGTGATCTATTTGCTGTCACCGACAACAGAGGTGGAGCGGGTTAAATTGATCTGCGCCGCTGGCAGCGGTTACGTCTACTATGTATCAGTCAAAGGGGTTACAGGTTCCGCATCGCTGAATGTTCCAGAGGTGGCAGAAAAGCTTCAAATGATTCGCCAACATACTGATATGCCAGTAGGTGTCGGGTTTGGTATTCGTGATGATGCGTCTGCTCGAGCTGTTTCAGAAATCGCTGACGGAGTCATTGTGGGCAGCGTATTGGTTAATAAAATTGCCGAGCTTGCCGGCGATCAAGATAAGATCCCTGATGCAGTTGCAGCGATAACTGCTAGTATGCGTCAGGCAATGGATAAATAAGGCTGCCGTAGGCAGAAGCTGGAGTAATAATGAGTAACTGGCTGGATAAAATTGTTCCCTCTTTGGTGCGTTCTGAAAAGAAGCGTACCAATATTCCAGAAGGTCTTTGGAAAAAGTGCCCGAAGTGCGAATCTGTACTGTATCGCCCGGAACTGGAAAAAAATCTTAATGTCTGTCCTAAGTGTGACCATCACATGCGCCTAACGGCAAGGACTCGCTTGAATGCGTTTCTGGATGAAGGCACATTACGTGAGATCGGTGCCGAAATTGAGCCGGTTGATCATTTGAAGTTCCGTGACACCAAGAAGTATAAAGATCGCTTAGTCGCCGCACAAAAAGCGACCGGTGAGAAAGATGCTCTGATCGCCATGCGTGGTGAGGTTAATGGACTGCCGATCGTTGCAGTTGCCTATGAGTTTAAATTTATGGGTGGTTCTATGGGTGCTGTTGTCGGCGAGCGTTTTGTACGCGCTGCCAATATTGCGCTAGAAGAGGGGATCCCAATGATCTGCTTTTCTGCCAGTGGTGGTGCGCGGATGCAGGAAGCGTTATTCTCGCTGATGCAGATGGCTAAAACCAGTGCTGCACTTGAGAAGCTGAAGAAGGCAGGTGTTCCTTATATCTCTGTTCTGACCGATCCTGTGTACGGTGGTGTTTCGGCTTCACTGGCTATGCTGGGTGATCTCAATATAGGTGAGCCTGGTGCTCTGGTTGGTTTTGCAGGCCCTCGTGTTATTGAGCAGACGGTTCGTGAAAAATTACCGGAAGGGTTCCAGCGTAGTGAGTTTCTGCTTGAGCATGGTCAGATAGATATGATCATCAGTCGTGGTGAGTTGCGTGAGCGACTTTCCTCGATGTTGCGCATGATGCAGGGGCTTCCTGCAGTTTCGGCACCGGCTTCTGATTCGGTCTGATATTAACCCTTAAAGAAGGCCGCTGTATTCATTTTGGCGGCCTTTTTATTGTCTGGAATAAATTGACGCACTATGTCCGAAGTACACTTTAATACCTTGCCGCAGTGGCTCGAATGGATCGAAAGCAGTCACCCGGTCGATAAAATCGAATTGGGGCTGGACCGCCTGCGTAAAGTGTTTAATAAGATGGCGCTGGATTTCAGTAGCAGTCGTATTGTTATTGTCGGAGGCACTAACGGTAAAGGTTCTACGATTGCGATGCTGGATCAGGTACTTCGGGATCAGAGTAAATCAGTAGGCTGCTTCACCTCGCCTCACTTTCTGCGTTACAACGAGCGGATCAAGCTCGGTGGTCAGCCGGTCAGCGATACTTTGATTGTCCGGGCTTTCGAGGCTATTGAGCAGTGTCGGGCTGGCGTTCCGCTTACCTATTTTGAATATAACACTCTGGCAGCATTGCATGTTTTTGCGTCTGAGCAGCCCGATGTTATGTTGCTTGAGGTGGGGCTTGGCGGCCGGCTTGATGCCATCAATATTGTCGATGCTGAAATTTCTGTTGTGACGACTGTCTCGATTGATCATGTTGACTGGCTGGGGGATGATCGGGAGCAGATCGGTTACGAAAAAGCCGGTATTTATCGTCAAAATTGTCCCGCAGTATGTGGGGATCTAAATCCTCCACTACAACTGGTTACGTACGCTAATGAGATAGGTGCTGAGCTTTATCTGCGTGGTAGGGATTTTGATCTTCTTCAGCAGGAAGGTAAGGGCTGGATTTGGCAGGGTAAGCAGGCAGATGGATCATTGTTTGAAATCTCCGGTCTTCCTGCGCTAACGTTGCCTGAGGCAAATGCGGCGACTGTTATACAAGTGCTGCAGCTACTGGATATGATGCCCCAGTCAGCTTCCCTTGGTCTCAGTCTTAAGTCAGCTTCATTGATGGGGCGGATGCAGCCCGTTTTTATTAGCGGAATCGATTATATTCTTGATGTGGCTCATAACCCTGAGGCGGCGGAGTATCTGGCAGAGCAGTTGTGCTCTAAACCTGTAGAAGGTAGAACCCTAATGGTTCTGGGTATGTTGGCTGATAAAGATATCGATGAGGTGTTACGTTATCTTAAGCCGATAGTTGATAGCTGGTATCTGGCCGGATTGGATGTTCCCCGTGGGCAGAGTGCACAGGCGCTGAGTGAAAAACTCAATCAGCAGGGGGTTAAGGTTACTCCTCAGTCGGCTTATGATACTGTTCAACTTGCACTTAAGGCTGTTGAAGCAGACGTTAAGCCCGGTGATAGAGTGATTGTTGCGGGTTCGTTTTTTACCGTAAGCGCTGCATTAACAGCACTAAATATGGATGATAAAGAATAGTGAATGACGGCTTTAAACAGCGTCTTGCCGGCGCGTTAATACTTATTTTGGCAGCAGTAATCCTGATCCCGATTTTTTTTGATGGTGCTGGTTATCGAGAGCGTCAGCTCGAAAGTGCTATTCCACCACCGCCGTTTGAGCCAGAGTTGGTGACGATAACCCAGGAAAATAAACAGCTGCCGGATACTACTACCCCCGCACAGCCTTCAGCGCCAGTTACTATTGCGGTAATGCCTAAGAAGGTGGCCGAAGAGGTGGCAAAGCAACAGCCAGTAATTAAGCAGCACGAAGACCCGCCGGCGCTCGATCAGCAGGGTGTCCCTGTTGCCTGGAGTCTTCAGTTAGCCAGCTTTAAAGATGAGGATAATGCAAAGGGTTTGCGACGAAAGCTGATTAAAGCGGGTTATAAGGTCTATATTCGTAAGACTGGAGATCTGGTGAGAGTTTTTGTTGGGCCGGATATTCAGAAAACTCGACTGACCGAGTTGCAGCAGAATATCCACAAAGAGTTCGATCTGGATGGCATTATTGTCCGTTTTACTACACGATAAACGTTGGGTTACGGTAATAGCTCTGGTAGAATCCGGCTCTTAATTTTAGACCCTGAAGTAGAGATCTGGAATGGTACTAAACTGGGCCGATTGGGCAATTATCGGCATCATTACAATTTCTGGCCTATATAGCCTGCGTGGCGGTTTTGTGAAAGAAGCGCTATCGCTGGTCACCTGGGTTGCCGCCTTTATTGTTGCTCGATTATTTGCCCCGTCATTGAGTACGCTGCTGGATGATCTTCTCCAGACTCCCTCGCTACGCATTGGTGCAGCCTTTATTCTTCTCTTTATCGCCACACTTATGGTCGGCGCTGTGATTAACAATCTCATTAATATGTTGGTCAGTGCGACCGGGTTGAGCAATACCGACAGGGTTTTAGGCATCGGCTTTGGTGTTATCAGAGGTGCTCTGATTGTAATTGTAATCTCTGCGTTACTGGTGCGTACACCGGTTACTCAAGATATCTGGTGGTCTGAGTCTCAGTTGATTCCTCACTTTTTACTGATGGAATCCTGGACCCGAGACACCGCTGCTGAGATTGGCCAGATGATCTGGAATCTTAGTGGAACTAATAGTTAATCAGTTTTTAATTTATACTTGCTGTATCTAACCTAATACCTGAGGTAGCTTAAATGTGCGGTATAGTTGGCATCGTAGCCAAATCTAATGTAAATCAGACTATTTTTGATGCATTGACAGTGCTACAGCACCGAGGCCAGGATGCCGCCGGTATGGTGACTTGTGAAGCAGATCGCTTCTTTATGCGTAAGGATAATGGCCTGGTAAACGAGGTGTTCCGTACCCGTCACATGAAGCGCCTAATGGGCAACATGGGTATTGGTCACGTTCGCTATCCTACGGCGGGCAGTTCTAGTTCGGCAGAAGCCCAGCCTTTTTATGTGAATGCGCCTTATGGCATCGCCTTGGCTCATAACGGTAATCTAACCAATACAGCGGATCTGCGCGAGCAGATGCGTAAAGAGAACCTGCGGCATATCAATACCACTTCAGACTCTGAAGTGCTGTTGAACATCCTGGCTCATGAGCTACAGCAGATCGGTAAGCTGATTCCGACGGCTGATGATATTCTTACCGCGGTTAAAGCCGTTCATAGTCGCTGTAGTGGTGGTTATGCAGTAGTGGCTGTAATTACCGGGTATGGCATTGTCGCGTTTCGTGATCCTCATGGTATTCGTCCGCTTGTTTATGGTCAGAAGGAAACCTCTGACGGATTCGAATACATGGTGGCATCCGAATCAGTCGCTTTGGATATTTCGGGTTTTACCCTGGTGCGTGATATCGCTCCTGGTGAGGCTATCTTTATCTCTCAGGACGGCGATGTGCAAACTATGCAGTGCGCTGAGTCCTCTGAATTGCATCCATGCCTGTTTGAATACGTCTACCTGTCTCGTCCAGATTCGATTATTGACGAAATTAACGTCTATAAATCCCGTATGCGTATGGGGGTGAAGCTGGCCGAGAAGGTTGTTCGTGAGCGTCCGGATCATGATATCGATGTCATCATTCCGATTCCTGATACCAGCCGCACCTCAGCGTTAGAGATGGCTCACCATCTGGGCGTTAAGTTTCGTGAAGGTTTTATTAAAAATCGCTATATCGGCCGTACCTTTATCATGCCGGGTCAGACTCAGCGGGCTAAATCTGTTCGCCGTAAACTCAACCCAATTGAACTTGAGTTCAAAGATCGCGTTGTAATGCTGGTTGATGACTCTATTGTTCGGGGTACTACCTCTAAGCAGATTGTTCAGATGGCTCGTGAGATGGGTGCGAAGAAAGTCTATTTTGCATCTGCAGCGCCAGCGGTTCGCTATCCCAATGTATACGGCATCGACATGCCATCGGTTAAAGAGCTGATTGCGCATGGTCGTACCGATGACGAAGTGGGTGAAGAGATCGGGGCTGACTGGATGTTGTATCAAGACCTTGATGATCTGAAAGATTGCCTGTTGGCAGGTAATAGCTCCCTTAAAGGTTTTGATGCATCTGTGTTTGATGGCCAGTATATCACCGGTGATATTGATGATGCTTATCTTCAGCGCATCGAAGATGAGCGGAATGATAATGCTAAAGGCGGCAGTAAAAAATCGTCTACCAATCAGAATGCTGACCTGCACGCGACGATCTAGGCTAAGTAGGTAGTGTTCGTGTTGTAATTACGGAAACTATTTCCGGGAACTATTTACAGGAACTATGGCAGATGTCCAAGCCCAATTTTGAACGTCCGGAGCGGATACAGTTTGAGGATGCTGACTATGAATTCAGCACCCTTGCTATCCGTGCTGGGCAACATCGGAGTGATGAAGGTGAGCATAACGATGCCATCTTTCCGACCTCCAGTTTTGTCTATTCTACTGCCCGTGAAGCTGCAGCGCGTTTTGGCGGATCAGAAGAGGGGAATATCTATTCCCGTTTTACCAATCCGACGGTGCAGGCTTTTGAAAGACGTATGGCTGCGCTTGAAGGCGCTGAGCGTGCTGTAGCAACATCTTCAGGTATGGCTGCCATCCTTAGTACTTGTCTCTCATTGCTGCAGCAGGGCGATCATGTGATCTGTTCACGCAGCGTATTTGGGTCGATAGTATCGCTTTTTGATAAGTATCTCAGCCGCACCGGTATCAGTGTCACTTATGTGGATCCTACCGATATTAATGCTTGGTCTGCTGCGATAATTCCAGCGACCCGGATGTTTTTTTTAGAGACGCCGTCTAACCCGTTAGCTGAACTGGGTGATATTGAGGCGGTATCTAAGTTGGCGCATGATGTTGATGCGCTAGTAGTGGTCGATAACTGCTTCTGTACACCCGCACTGCAACAGCCTTTGAGGCAGGGTGCTGATATCGTCGTTCATTCGGCTACTAAGTATCTGGACGGACAGGGACGCTGTGTAGGCGGTGTTGTTGTTGGGCGTGATAAAGAGATGGAAGAGGTCTATGGCTTTATCCGTACCGGTGGGGCTTGTCTGAGTCCGTTTAATGCCTGGGTCTTTATGAAAGGCTTGGAAACACTTGATCTGCGCATGAAGGCTCATAGTGCGAGCGCACTGGAAATGGCGCTCTGGCTGAGTCAGCAACCTGAAATCGATAAAGTCTATTACTCCGGATTAGAAGATCATCCGCAGCACGCTTTGGCTAAGCATCAGCAGCTGGCATTTGGTGGTGTACTTGCTTTCGAAGTCAGAGGAGATAAAGAGGCTGCATGGCGCTTTATTGATGGGACTAAGATGATTTCTATCACCGCTAATCTGGGTGATGTAAAGAGTACAATTACCCATCCAGGAACCACTACTCACGGACGTATGAGTGCTGAGGCCAGGGCTGAGGCTGGGATCAAAGATAATCTGATACGCCTTTCAGTTGGGCTGGAGTCGGTTGAAGATATTAAGCGGGATCTGCAGCTGGGGCTGGCTGCTATCTGAAGTATTATGCTCTAAAGCGCCCGCCTGATGTAGATCGGTGCGGGTTTTTTGTTTTATATATCAATATGATAATGGGTTATTGTAATCTGTTTTCTAGCATCAGGATGCGAACGTGAAGATAGTGCTGGCGCCGATGGAAGGTGTTGTTGATGCCCCGATGCGGGAGATGCTAACCCGGGTCGGTGGAATAGATCAGTGCGTCACGGAGTTCGTTCGGGTCTCTGAACGGGTGTTGCCTGCTAAAGTGTTTCGTAAAATCTGTCCTGAGCTTTTCAATGATAGTCGTACCAGCTCGGGTACTCCGGTGGTATTGCAGCTGCTGGGGAGTGATCCCCAAATTCTGGCTGGAAATGCACGTAAAGCAGTGAGTATCGGGGCTAATGGCATCGACCTAAATTTCGGCTGTCCGGCCAAGACTGTCAACAAAAGCAAAGGTGGGGCTATTCTCCTAAATGAACCTGAGCTGGTGCACAAGATCGTTTGGTGGGTGCGTCAGGCGGTGCCGGATCATATCCCGGTGACGGCCAAGATGCGCTTAGGTTACAGTGATAAATCCCTTGCACTTGAAAATGCATCAGCCATTGCTGACGCCGGGGCTAGTGGTCTTACGGTTCATGCCAGAACGAAAGAGGAGGGTTACCGCCCACCGGCACATTGGGAGTGGATTTCAAGGATAAGAGAGCATCTGTCTATTCCGGTTACAGCGAACGGTGAGGTATGGAGCTGGCAGGATTATCAGCGTTGTCGTGAGGTTAGTGGTTGTGATGATGTAATGATTGGTCGCGGACTGGTGGCTGCGCCAGATTTGGGTTTGCGTATCAAAGCCTTGCAGCGGGGCGACGATCCTGATCACCTGAGCTGGGATGAGATGCTGGTACTACTGCAGCAGTTTATGGATATGGTTGAGCTGCAGCTGGCACCCAAGTTTGTGCATGGGCGGATCAAGCAGTGGCTGAAGATGATGTCCCGTGAGTACCCTCAAGCGATGCCGATGCTGCAGGAGATGAGATCGTTGACTCAAGTAGTAGAGGTTAGGCAGTTCCTACACCAATATTCTGAATAGTTATCAGCTGCTTCAGCTAAAGCGTATCGGCTGACGCTGCGCACCCCAGTTACCCGGAAGGGCTTCAAATTTCCCTGCCAGTGGCGTTTTACAGGCGCAGCAGCAGCCCTCCTCATCCACATTCCAAAGTCCCAGTTGATATTGAGACCGTTCAATTAATAACTGATCGCATTGACTACAATAGGTTGAGCCGCTGTCGATGGCCGCTACATTACCGGTATAGACATGTTTAAGGCCACTGTCTAATGCTATTCTGCGGGCGCGCTCCAGGGTTTCCAGGGGCGTGCGAGGGTACTCGAGCATTTTATAATCTGGATGAAATGCGGTGAAATGCAAGGGGATATATACGCCTAGATTATCCCTGATCCAGTCACACATCGCCTGAAGCTCATTAGGATCATCATTTTCACCGGGAATTATCAGGTTGGTAATCTCTACCCAGCAACGGGTTTCATGAACTAGATAGGTCAGCGTATCTAGTACATTTTGCAGGTGCCCACCGCAAAACTTGCGGTAAAACTGTTCACTGAATCCTTTTAGATCAATATTAGCCGCATCCATATGACTGAAAAACGCTATCCTTGGCTCAGGCATTACAAAGCCTGCTGATACAGCCACTGATTTAATATTTCGCTCCTTACACACCTGTGCTACATCGATGGCGTACTCCATAAAGATGATTGGGTCGTTATAGGTGTAGGCAATAGATCGGCAACGGGTATTAACACAGGCGTCGGCAAGTATTTCTGGAGAAGCATGACTGGCCAGAGTATCCATCTGTCTTGATTTGCTCATATCCCAGTTCTGGCAGAACTTGCAGCTGAGATTGCAACCAGCTGTACCAAAGGAGAGCACCGGTGTGCCGGGCAAGAAGTGATTCAATGGTTTCTTTTCAATGGGGTCTATACAGAAACCACTGGAGCGCCCGTAACTATAGAGCACGACCTTCCCAGCTTCATTACCTCGTACATAGCATAGACCGCGCTGGCCCTCTTTTAGTTTGCATTGGTGGGGGCAAATATCGCACTGCACACGCCCTTCTTCGACAGGGTGCCAGTAACTAGTTGGGTGTTGCGGCTTCAAGATTGTCATAGGGCTTAACGTCCGGCTCAGGACTATACTCAGTGTATTGCTGTCTTTTATAGGATCAGTGTATATGAGAATTAAGCAGTCTGCCGTGGCAGGCATGTTTTACCCGGAAAACCCTGATGAGCTTGCTGTTATGGTGAGCCAGCTACTGGTTGATAATCCGCAGCAAGGCTGCATGCCCGTCGCTATCATGGTGCCCCATGCTGGCTTGGTTTATTCGGGGGGCGTTGCTGCCAGCGCTTATAACCGCATTAGGCCTTATCTACCAATGATATCCCGTATCGTTTTACTCGGTCCTGCTCATCGAGTCCCTTTGCTGGGTATGGCGGTGATGAGTGCTGACCTGTGGCGAACACCGCTCGGGCAGCTTAGATTGGACCGTGATCTGAATACTGCACTCACCGATGAAACCCTGGTGGTGGTGAACGATGTTGCTCATGCCCGTGAGCACTGCCTGGAGGTTCAACTGCCTTTTCTGCAGTTACTTGATGGTGGGTATGCGGTTTTGCCTATTCTGGTAGGGCAGACTCCGGTTGAAGAAGTTGCTGCGCTGATAGGCAGAGTGCTGCGCGAGCCTGGTACGCTGATATTAATTAGCAGCGATCTGAGTCATTTTCATCAATATGATGAAGCTAGTCGTATTGATCAGGCAACTCTCCAGCAGATTAATCAGCTCAAGCCTGTAATTAAGCCGCAGCAAGCCTGTGGTTGTTATGCCCTTAATGGCTGGCTGGCCTATGCAGCTGAACAGGGGCTTCAGGCGGAGTTTCTTAGCTATTGTAATTCTGGGGACACAGCCGGTGATTCTAATAGAGTAGTGGGGTACTCATCCTATGCCTTCTATTGAGTGTTATAGCGCAGAAGAGCAGGAGATGTTGCTGACCCTTGCGCGGGGTACGGTCGCCCGTGGAGTGGCAGGTAAAGAGCCTGAGCTTTCTATTGAGTTTCGAATTCCTGCGGCGCTCGAAAAACCACGAGCCTGCTTTGTAACGCTAAAGGTTGATGGGCAGCTAAGAGGCTGTATTGGTAATCTTGATGTAAACAGCTCGCTTGTTGAGGCGGTATTACGTAATAGCTACCTGGCAGCTTTTCGTGATCAGCGATTTCAACCGGTTAGTGAGTCTGAATTAGAGAGTATTGAATATGAGATTTCAGTACTGACACCGATGGCGCCGTTAACGGTCAGTAGTGAAACGGATCTTATTGCCAAGCTAAGGCCGGGTGTCGATGGGCTGGTATTTGAAGCGGACGGCCATCGATCAACCTTTCTTCCTTCTGTCTGGGAACAGCTGAATAAACCTGAGCAGTTTCTCAGTCAGTTACGCCTGAAGGCTGGGCTTGCGGCAGACTACTGGAGTAGTGGTGTCCAGTGCTGGACTTATCAAGCGATTAAAATAGGAGAAGTAGATAGTGATTAGGGTTGAGGTTGGCGATATCACTGCTTTGAGAGTAGATGCTATTGTCAATGCTGCTAACAGCTCGCTGTTGGGCGGTGGAGGTGTTGATGGTGCTATTCATCGGGCAGCTGGGCCGGAATTATTGGTGGAGTGTCGTAGTATTGAAGGTTGTCCGACCGGAGAGGTGCGCATTACACAAGGCTATGATCTGTCTGCAGACTTTATAATTCATACGGTAGGGCCTATCTGGCAGGGCGGTGGTCGTGATGAAGCCCGGTTGCTGAAATCCTGTTATCTCGAATCTTTAAAGCTGTGCCTGGATAGAGGTATTCAAAGAATCGCTTTTCCGGCCATTAGCTGTGGTATTTACGGCTACCCTAAACAAGAGGCGGTGGGCATAGCGGTTAAAACCATATCGGAGTTGTACGTAAGTTATAGGTTGAATGAGGTGATATTCTGCTGTTTTGATGAGTCGATGGCTAAGCTTTATCGGGACCGAATAGAGAAGCAGCGACTAGGTTGATAAGTTAAGTAGGGAGCAGATAACCTCCTTTGATTCACTTTTTTATAGACCAAAAAGCCTTTCAAGAGAAAGGCTTTAATTTTTTCTGATCTGATTTTGATTAATGCTTGAAATCGTCGACATCATTAGTGATATCAACATCTACCTGATCGGCTGGAATTTTAAAGTCATAAACGCGTTCCCATCCTTCTGATTCCGGGGTGCGCTCCCAAACCGTTCCCGCGTTATATTCGACCAGCTCTGTGAGTGAAGGGTCGAGTCCGGTCATTTTTGACACATCAACAGGTAATAGGTTGGTCACTTCATCTTCAAGAAACTCTGGAGTTTCATAGCCGGTAAACATTCGCCATCCGGTATCATTCAGATGAGCAGGGACGGTTTTGTACATGAAACGTACCGGTAGTTTTTCCTCAAACACCAGTTTAGAGACAAGTGCCAAAAAACCATTTTTGGTCTGGGCGGTTTCATCATCTTTACTTAAAGGCTTATCGATATCTTCGATACTCATAACAGCTCCGGCCTGGTGGTATTTAAAGGCGGCCATTTTACGCTGTTTTGCTGAGGAAGTTTAGAGTTAACCGCTGATCGTTAACAGATAAGGGAGGGTTAGGTGAAAAAAAACTGCCAGCGGATGATCCACTGGCAGTTGCTTGCATTAAAGCATTATCTAGCCAAGCTTTTCAATCAGGGTTTTTAGGTTGGCTTTCAGGTGCTCGGCCTGATCTGCTGGCATCTGAGCAAGCAGGGCGGCTTCTTCTTTAATAGCCAATGCCTGCATCTTGGTAGCTGTTTCAGTTCCTTGAGCGGTTAGCTTCAGGGTCTCATTGTCGATAAATTCAACCAGGCCTTTTTCTACCATCCAGTCGGCAGATTGTCTCAGGGCTACTTCGGGTTGCATTACAATCTCGGTTAGGTCGCTTATTTTTGATTCAGTACAGCTGATCATTCTGGCCATAATGCGCCATTCTTCCGGATTGATGCCGCATTCCTGCTTCAATTTTGGATAAAGATCGGCGCTAAAGCTCTGGTAAGCTCCACGCAGGAGATAGAGTAGGTAGTCGCCTACAAAGTTGTCCTCTGCTGCGGTCTTTTCACATGGACTTGAAGCCTTAACCATTTCTGGATGTTGTGCGGAGACGGCATAGCTACCCCGGGCAAAAACCAGTGGTTCTACACTGTCGTTGTAGCGGTAGTTAATCACTTCGCCTACTAAAATCAGATGGTCGCCACCGTCATAAGTAGCCCAGGTTTTACATTCAAACTGTGCAGCATACTCATCCAGAATTGGGGAACCACCCAGTCCAGCTGAATACGCAGCGTTGGCAAATTTGTCTTCGCCGCGGCTGGCAAAGTTGTTAGAGGTGGAAACCTGATCTTTGCCTAAAACATTAACTGCAAAGTTCTCTGCGTTCTCAAATGCTGACAGACTGTGAGCGCCCTTATCTATGCTCCATAGCACCAGGATTGGATCCATTGACACAGAGTTAAAGCTACTGGCTGTTACACCAACAGGGTTGCCTTCAGCGTCCAGAGTGGTAATAACAGTTACACCAGTAGGGAACTGAGATAACGCACGGCGGAAATCTTTAGGGTCAAATGCTGTCTGAGACATGGAGGTCACCTTTTATTAATAGGAGTCGCTTTGATTATTATGTTTCTGTCTGCGCCAAGCTACGAGAAACTTCATATGTTAACTAATTATAGATTCAATGCTGACAGTTAACATATATTTTTCACTGCTTTAATTGTACTTTTCATAGTTTAAACCATTATATAAAACTAGCAATAAAGCGGGCTAATGATTTTAAGTTGTTATTTATAAAGGCTATTTAACTTTTTCTCTGTATTCGCTTGCTGTCACGCCTGCATTTCTGCGAAAAAATCTTGCGAAGTATGCCGGATCTTTAAAGCCTAATTGATAACTGATTTCGGTAATGGGCGCTACTGAATAAGTCAGCTGTCGCCTGGCTTCCTGCATTAATCTTTCCATAATCAATCGTTTTGATGGAAGGCCAGCCAAGCGCCGACAGATCTCATTTAAGCGAGCTTCGGTAACACTGATCATTTCAGAGTACTGAGTCAGCGTCAGATGTTCACAAAAATGGGCTTCTATCAGCTCATTAAAACGGTGAAAGATCCGTACATCTTCTTTCCGGGTTTTCTGTTTAGGTTGTTTTTGGTCAGACAGTCGCGCTATATCAATCAACACTAACTGTAATAACGCTTTAAGTGCCAAGGTATGTTCCATGCTGGTATGGTCATTTTCATCTGCCATCAGTGTTAACAGATGTAGCATGCGTTCTGCAGTTGGATCTTTTGCCGGCTCAAGAGCCACGCAAAGAGGGCTAGTCATAAAGCTTTTGCTGGCCAGACCTGTAGGGATCATCGCTCCCATCAACTCCCATACCAGCTGCTGTCGGGCAGTTATTACATGGCCTGTCGCATTATTATCAGTGACAAAGGCATGGGGAATCGTTGGTGGTGTAAAGAAAAACATCGGTCCTTTAACGGTGTAACTTGTTTCATCCAGGTGTACGCGCACCGTTCCATTAAGAATGACATGCACCTGATAAAACCTATCATGATGATGCACGGGCATATTTCGGCCAAAAAAATCCGCCATCTTCTCATGATGTGCATAATGGATCTCTGCATCTACATAATGCTCATCGTAGGCGTGGCCTATATCTATATTGGGTATGGTGTCAGTATTAGCCAGGTTGCCTGACGGACTTTGGGCAAGCGGTGTTGAACGACTACTCATAGACAGCCTCAAAGTTAGATAATGAAGCAAGTGCACAGATCCAGATATTGATCGGATGCCGATGCAACTCAAGTATGGATTATTCTACCCTTTGTGCAAACTGGTTATAACCCTATCCATGCTCGTTTTATTATAATGTTAAAAAACAATAAGTTATAATAAATAAATTTATGGAATGAGGCATAAAAGTGGAATATTAATTCATATGTTAACTATCAAAAGTACAAGCGAGCCTATGAAACATCCCTTTTATTTAGTTAACTTGTGAACAATAATGAATGCATCATTAAGACAGTATGTTCAGCAAGAGATTATTGAGCACGCTGTGTTGTAACAACAGAATAATACACACAAGGTACTGAACGATGGAAAGAACAAATCCAATGTTAGTTGAATTGAAAAAAATTCTACCTGCAATCGCTGCTAATGCTGTACAGGCTGAACAGGAACGTAAAGTACCTGACGAGAATATTCGTCTTCTAAAATCAATCAATCTGCACCGTGCGCTTCAGCCTAAGGCTTTTGGCGGTTTGGAATTGTCATTGCCTGAAGTGACTGATTGTGTTGCAGCGCTTGCCGGTGCTTGTGGCGGTACAGCATGGGCGTTTAGCCTGCTTATCACTCATAGCCATCAGATGGCTATGTTCTCTAAACAAGCTCAGGATGAGTTCTGGGGTGAAAACCCTGATGCAACGGCAAGCAGCTCGATCGCTCCGTTCGGTAAAGCAGAAGAGTGTGAAGGTGGCGTAATATTTAATGGTGATATGCGCTGGAGTTCAGGTTGTGATCACGCAGAGTGGGCTATCCTTGGCTTCCTGCGCGACAACAAAGAAACCGGTGCAAAAGATTACAGCTTCGGTGTCATTTATAAAGATGACTACGAAATCATCGATGATTGGTATTCTGCGGGTATGAAGCCGTCAGGCACTAAGACTCTAAATGTTAAACAGAACACATTTATCCCTGAGCACCGTATTGAGAAAGCTAAGGCGATGATGACCGGTGAATCTGCTGGTTTCGGTCTGTACCCTGACAGCAAGATCTACTACACCCCATACCGTCCATACTTTGCTTGTGGTTTCGCTTCTATGGCGCTAGGTATTGCAGAGCGTATGCTAACAGTATTTAAAGAGCTGACAGCGAACCGTACTCGTGCCTATACAATGGCTGCTTCCGGTAAGGAAATTCCACCTCTTATGCGTCTGGCTGAGTCAACTCATCAGGTAATGGCTGCACGTGCCTTCATGGAAAAAACCTGGGATGAGCACAAAGAGTTTGGTGAGCAAAACCGCTACCCAACTGATGCTGAGCTTGCTTTCTGGCGTACTAACCAGGCATATGCGATCAAGATGTGTGTTGAAGCTGTTAACCGTTTGTTTGAAGTGGCTGGTGGTTCTACCTGGATTCACGATAATGAAATTCAGCGACTGTGGCGTGACTGTAATATGACTGCAGCACATGCTTATACTGACTATGATGTTTGTAAGCAGGTTCTTGGACGCTCGTTGATGGGTATGGATCCAGATCCTACAATGGTATAACGCTCATTGGCTATAAAAAAACCCGCGTCTATCGCGGGTTTTTTTTGTTTCATCGTATTGTAATGAGTAAGAGTATGAGGAAGGGTGTTTTAAATATTATCTATATTAAATAGTGGCTTGCGTACGATACTTAATCTCATAAATAGGTTTTTAATTGTCTGATTTGTTTTTGTACATCAGTTGGTCAGACTTTTCTAGCAGGCTATTCAGGTCAAGTTTATTGCTGAAATCAACAGGGCAGATGCCGGCGCTAAATTCCAGTTGATATTGAAAGCCTGACTTCTCATTAAAGTCATTTACCTGGTTGCGTAAACGCATCATTGAGTCGAGGGCTTGTTCCTCTGTGGTGTTGGTTAGCAGAACTGAAAACTCATCCCCTCCCATACGTGCATACAGATCTGATTCTCGGAAAGTATTCTTGAGTATATCCGTGAAAGCAATGAGTGCTTTATCTCCTTCGGCGTGACCAAATTGATCATTAATTTGCTTAAATTTGTCCAGGTCTATGGCGATAAGCGAGGCGGGCAGGCCATTGCGGGCTGACATCTGTAGAGCTTTCTCTGCAAGCATCGCAAAGCCTCGGCGATTCGATATCATTGTAAGGTCATCGAGCGTCGCTAGCTGAGATGCCGCCAGTTCCTGCTCTGCCATATCTGCAAGGTCTCTCAGGGCTTGCAGGTCTTCTTTGCTAAGTTCTCTTGGTTTCTGGTCTATCAGGCAGAGAGTACCCATCTTGGCGCCGTCGTGGGCTTTTAAGGGGCAGCCGACATAGAGCCTGATGCTTGGGTCCATTGTTACCAGTGGATTGTCTGCGAAGCGTTCATCTTGAGTGGCATCCGGAATATTAAATATTTCGTCGCCTAGAATAGCGTGACCACAGAAAGAGATATCTCTGTGGGTTTCGGCTGCATCGAGGCCAGTGGCAGACTTAAACCACTGTCGATCTTCATCAATCAGGCTGACTAATGCTATCGGAACATCGAACATTCTGGCCGCTAGTCTGGTTAGTCGGTCAAAGCGTTCCTCTGCCTGGGTGTCGAGAATCTTGAGTGATCGAAGCGTATTAATTCGATCCGTTTCATTGATAGGTTTATCAGGTGTCTTCACGAACAATTCCCTATTAAAATTAAGGAGATATCGATCTATTCTTGTTTAACAGTATTGCACACAAGATGGCTAAATGAACTCGTGAGTAACCATTCTGAGTTTTAATGAGGTCTATGGAAATGAGATAAAAGTCGAAGCATTGATAGACCTTGCCTCTGGTTTGCCTGGTGCTTTGTGCGTAATCTGCCTGTCGCAATCAGATTTAATATCTGTTCTATTGATTATAGGTCCTAATTTTTTACTGTGATTTACCCGTTTGGTGCTTACTGATTGTGTTATCTCCGGTTGCAAGGGCCTTTTACGGCTCAAAAGTGCTAGAATCATCGGAGTTTGTATCTGCCAATCTGGGCTGTCATCTTGTATCAATTGAATAGGTTTGCATGAAAGCACCAAAATCTCTACACGGATTGATTGATGAAGGTTTGATTGATGAGGTTATTAGCCGTCTCATGAGTGGCAAAGAGGCTGATATCTATATCGTCAACTGTTCCGGTCAAATACGTTGTGCCAAAGTTTATAAAGATGCTGTGAAGCGTAGTTTTAAAAATGCTGCTCAGTATCAGGAAGGCCGTAAAGTGCGTAGTGGTCGCCGCGCCCGGGCTATGGAAAAGAACTCCGCCTATGGTCGTAAGCAACAGGAAGAGATCTGGCAGAACGCTGAAGTGGATGCGTTGGCCAGACTCCATCGTGCAGGGGTGCGAGTGCCTGAGACATTCGGTTGTATTGATGGTGTCTTGTTGATGGAGCTCGTTATAGACGATGAAGGTGATGTTGCACCTCGTCTAGGTGATGTGCTGTTAACAGAGGAGCAGGCGATCGAAGATCATACGGTGATGATGCATTACGTGAAGCTAATGCTTTGTGAAGGTATTGTTCATGGCGATCTCTCTGAATTTAACGTGTTACTTGATGAATATGGGCCGGTTATTATTGACCTGCCTCAGGCGGTTGATGCTTCAGCAAATAACAGTGCGCGATCGATGTTGCTTCGTGATGTTAATAATATGACCCGTTACTATTCGCAGTTTTCACCGCAGTTAAGTTTGTCTCGCTTTGGTGAAGAGATGTGGTCGATGTATGAAGAGGGCGAGTTAAAGCCTGAAACTGAATTGACTGGTCTCTATGATGGTGACGCCGAGAGTGCTGACGTAGATACCGTGCTGGAGGAGATCAAAGCGGTGATGCAGGAGGAGAGGGAGCGTCAGGAGCGTTTGAAAGACGCGGAAGAGGCTTAAAACACGACTTCTTAGAAGTGTGGATGACGTAATTTAAGTAAATAAAAAAACCGCCTATCGGCGGTTTTTTTGTCAGTATCTAAAGTTTACGCAGTTGCGATCACATTAGATGTTTTGTCGATGTAAGAATCGATCTGAGCTTTGATTATCGCCGCCCTGTTTCTGAGACCGGTTGAGCCCGGCCATCACTATTACCTGTTCCGTTATGTATTCGAGGCGATAATATCTCGTAACACCATCGGCAAGATGCCTTTATGACGTATTTGATCCAGCTCTGATGAGGTGTCGATACGCGAAAGCAACTCTATTTGCTGAGATGAACCATCCGCCCTGCGAATGGTCAGCTCCACAGATTTTCTAGGCTTAAGTGTATTAATACCATCCAAGTCAAAGGTTTCTGAACCATCCAAATTGAGAGAAGCGCGTGTGACGCCTTGCGGTAATTGAAGCGGTAAAACCCCCATTCCCACCAGATTAGATTTGTGAATACGTTCAAAACTTTCAGCAATAATCGCTCTGACACCTAGTAAAGCAGGCCCTTTGGCGGCCCAATCCCGTGACGAACCAGTGCCATAAAGTTTGCCACCAAAGACAACGGTGGACGTGCCTTCTTCACGGTAACGCGCAGCGGCGTCGTAAATGGACATTTGAGCAGGTTCACCTTCAGACGGGTGATAATTCGTTACCGCGCCAGTGGTGCCAGGTAGCATCAGGTTTCTGGCTTTAGCATTGCCGAAAATACTGCGCAGCATCACGTGGTGGTTGCCTCGGCGTGACCCAAGCGATGTCAGGTCGCCTTCTGCAACACCTTGTGAGATCAGGTATTCGCCAGGAGGAGAGTCCGGGCGTATACGGCTTACCGGAGAAATATGGTCTGTGGTTGTGTTGTCATCACACATCACCAGCATGCGTGCCCCTGAAATATTGTTTAACGCGTCTTGTGGTGTTTCCAGTGAGAAACCGTCGAAGAAAGAGATTTCCTGGATGTAGGTCGAATCTGGATCCCAGTCATAAACAGGGCCGGTAGGTGATTCCAGGTTCCGCCACGTATCAGGGCCGTCGAGCGCATTCTCATAGGTTTCTCTGAAGGCTTTCGGATCCAAACATTCAAGCATGGTCTGAGTAATTTCAGCGTTGCTGGGCCAGACATCTTTAAGGAAAACATCGTTTCCTTTTGCATCCTGACCAATTGGTGAGCTGGTCACATCAATATTCACGTTGCCCGCAATTGCCATGGCAACGACCAGCGGTGGTGACATAAGGAAGTTGGTATCAACATCCGGATGCACGCGGCCTTCAAAATTTCGGTTACCGGATAAAACAGATGCAGCGATAATATCGTGGTTTTGCAAAGCTGCTTCAATGCTCGGTGCCAGAGGGCCAGAATTACCCACGCAGGTTGTACACCCATAACCGGCGGTATTAAAGCCTAGTGCATCCAAATGCTGTTGCAGTCCCGCCTTGGTTAAAAAGTCGGTTGCAACCGGTGACCCCGGTGCCAAAGATGTTTTAACGCCATCAGGTACTTTCATCCCAAGCTCATTTGCTTTCTTGGCAAGCAAGCCAGCCGCAATCAATAAGCCAGGGTTAGATGTATTGGTGCAGGCCGTAATTGCCGCAATCACGATATCGCCGTCTTTTAACTCCCTTTCAGGTAACGCTGCGAAAATGCCTGCTTCGTCTGCTTTCATTGGAGTAACGTTAACGACTTCAGGCTTGCGTTCTCCTTCAGTCGACGCTTTTCTAAAAACGTTGCCAAGCTCAGCCAGCGGCAGCCTGTCCTGAGGCCTTTTAGGGCCAGCCACAGAAGTTTCAACAGTGGATAGATTAAGCTGAAGAAGATCGGTATAGCGTGGAAGAGACTGACCTGGCGTCCAAGCCATATTTTGTGCTTTATAAAAAGCGAGTGGCAGATCTCCATCCCTACCCGTTGCTCTCAGATAATCGGCAGAGATTTCATCAAATGGGAAAAAGCCCATGGTTGCGCCATATTCAGGCGACATATTGGCAATGGTCGCACGGTCAGGCAGGGAAAGATTGGCACACCCCTCACCGATGTATTCAACAAATTTACCAACAACACCACCTGGATATTTTCTCAACATTTCAGTGATCGTTAGTACCAGGTCTGTCGCGGTGACACCTTCTCTTAATGCTCCTGTGAGTTCAACACCCACCACTTCTGGGGCCAGCATTTGCATGGGTTGGCCAAGCATGGAAGCTCCGGCTTCAATGCCACCAACGCCCCAGCCCACGATACCTAAAGCGTTAGCCATTGGCGTATGGCTATCCATACCAATGAGGGTATCCGGGACCATCAGCCCTTTAATGTTGAGATAGCCTTGTGCCAAATACTCCAGGTTAACCTGATGAACAATGCCGGTTTGCGGAGGAATAATCCTGATTGTTTCAAATGCCTGCGCGCCCCATTTCAAAAATGCATAACGCTCTTTATTTCTGGCCGCCTCCAGTTCTCCATTGATTTTGAGAGAAGCGGGGCTACCTGTATTGTCCATTGTAACTGTGTGATCGATAACAAGGTCTGCGCGTACCAAAGGCTCAATTATCGCAGGGTCCATGCCCATGCGCTGAACCGCTGAACGCATAGCAGCAAAGTCGACAAGGGCTGGTGTGCCACTGAGGTCGTGCATTATGACGCGACCTGCCGTGAAAGGAATTTCGATCGGCTTTGTGCCTTGATGTTCTGTCCAGCTTCCAAGCGCCTGAACCTGCTCAGCGGTTACGCCGTTTTGGCCAACATTTCGGGCGATACCTTCCAGAATAGGGCGAAGAGAAAAAGGGAGTTCATCAAGTTTTATACCAAATAGTTCAGCGGTA
>NZ_JADGEW010000022.1 GCF_016744155.1 Amphritea sp.
AAGCTTCAACCACTGCGGAGTGGTAGTTCAGTTGGTTAGAATACCTGCCTGTCACGCAGGGGGTCGCGGGTTCGAGTCCCGTCCATTCCGCCACTATTTTCCTTTCTTTTCGAAGTGCTGAAAAGATCGTATATAAGCCATCTGCTTAGTGGGCGTGTAGCTCAGTTGGGAGAGCGTCGCCCTTACAAGGCGAATGTCGGGAGTTCGAGCCTCTCCACGCCCACCACTAAGCCGAAGTGAAAGCTTCAACCACTGTGAAGTGGTGTTTGTTGGTTTGATTATCTATCTGTCACTTCTGTGGGGATAGGGGGTCACGGGTTCGAGTCCCGTCCACTGCGGAGTGGTAGTTCAGTTGGTTAGAATACCTGCCTGTCACGCAGGGGGTCGCGGGTTCGAGTCCCGTCCATTCCGCCACTATTTTAAGATGAAGGTTTTGAATACCTATCTTTCATCTTTCAAGGTAATGACTCGCGGTCTAATCCCGTCATTGCTATGCTTTTTTCTAGATTATCTTCGTTTTATAAATACCCTACTCTTCGTGCTGCATACTTTTCCCTTAATGGTTTAGCTCTTTTTCGTCTTATGTTTTAGGGTCTTGTCTGTATTCAATGTTTCTATATATGTCACTTTGAGTATTGGGAATAATGCTGTTGGCTGATACTGTGGTATAAACGTCAGCTACTTTTCTCCTCCGGTTTGTTGTTATTAGGATCTTATTGGGGATACTGGCTCTTTTGTTGCGGTCACTATTAAATGCACATGAATATTAATCAAGCAGAATTGATTTCGATCTGTCCTGATCCTGTCATTTCTATAAATAGACACGGAATTATTTCTGTGTTCAATCCGGCGGCTGAAAGTCTGCTGGGGTATGACGCTACGCAAGTCATAGGAAAGATGAGTATTCGTGAAATCTATCCAAGTGAAGGTGAAGCCAGGAAAATCATGCAGCTTATGATGGATAGTGAGTTGCAGGGAGCCGGCAGAGTCGAAGGGTATGAAACCTACGTACTTAATTGTAAGCGTGAGCGGGTGCCTATTCGGCTGTCTGCGGCGGTGTTGATGAAAGAGGGGCAGTATCGGGGCAGTGTTGGTTTCTTTCACGATATGACTCGCCAGAAGGCACTGGAAACCTCTTTATTAAAGCAGTCTATTACTGACGAGCTGACCGGTTTGTTTAACCAACGGCATTTTTATGTGCAGGTTGCCCGAGAGATGGTTCGGACAAGCCGGTATGGCGGAGAGCTGAGCCTGGTATGCATAGATCTCGATGGTTTTAAGCAAGTTAATGATAACCTTGGGCATCTTGAAGGCGATCAGATCCTTCGTCAGATTGGTAGCATACTAACAGACGGAATGAGGGGGTCTGATCAGTCATTCCGTTATGGTGGCGATGAGTTTATGGTGCTGCTCCCTAATACGTCACTGGATGAGGCGATGCTATTGGGTAATCGTATTAGAGAGGTGTTTAATGCTGAATGCACCTACTCACCTAACTCTCAAAGTAGCAGCGAAATAGTTGTGTCTATGAGCGTTGGTGTTGCTACTAGTTTGGGCATCGATCGGGTTGATTACTTTGTGCAAAAAGCCGATATGGCTATGTATAATGCCAAGCAGTCCGGGGGCGATTGTGTGAAGTCCTTTTTAGTTAATCAGGGCTAGCAATCCCTTACATATCGACTCCTTCGTCACAGTCAATGTCATCTTCATACTCTTCGTTCAGGCTTTCCAGTAACAGTTCTTCTGTGTACTCTTCCATTCTATTATCCTCTTGTTTTCTGGCGGATATCATATTTCTTATTTATGACGAAAAAGTGACAGGTACTTTACCGATTTATGAATGTTAATGAGTCTTCTTGTGTTGTAAATCCCAAGGTTCCGGTTGTTCCTGTAGAGCTACCCGATTTTCAAAAGGCTGGAGTCCGTTTAGATCTGCTGCGCCTAGATCGGGTGCATCCTCTGATTAGCGGCAATAAATGGTTTAAGCTGAAATATGCCCTTGAGGCTGTCCAGGATTCAGCGTGTCAACGTGTTCTCAGTTTCGGAGGGGCCTGGTCTAACCATATTCATGCGCTTGCTTATGCCGGCAGAGAGAAGGGGGTTGAGACTGTTGCAGTTATACGGGGGGAGCGATCGTCACTGCTATCGGATACCTTAGTCGATGCAGAAAACTGGGGAATGTCTCTGGAATTTGTATCCAGAGAGCAGTATCGCAATAAAAGCGATGAGCTATTTCTTCAACAGTTGCGAGCAAAATATGGAGACTATCATCTGCTACCTGAAGGTGGGTCAGGTGAATGGGTTGTTAAGGGTTGCCGTGAAATTCTATCGTTGTGTGTGGCTTCTGATTATGACGTTGTTTGCAGTGCCTGTGGAACAGGAGGGACTCTTGCAGGGCTTATTGCAAGTAAGCCAAAAGGGCTGCAGGTATTAGGTGTGCCTGTTCTGAAAGGGGGTGTTTTTTTGTATCAGGATATTCGTCGACTGTTACAGCAGTCAGGAGTTGATGATCCTGGTGGTTGGGAGCTAGATCTCGATGGTCATGAAGGTGGCTATGCTAAGGTAACATCTGAACTGGCTGAGTCCATGCAGCAATTTTTTGAAGCGACAGGAATTGAGCTGGAGCCGGTGTATACAGGGAAAGCATTTTTGGCGCTGCAGCGTAAAGTTGCACGGGGTGAATTGGCGCGGGGGTGTCGGGTTCTATTAATACACACTGGCGGTATGCAAGGGCTTAGGGGGATGCGTGAAACCCTGTTAAAAAAGCTTAGGCAGAGCAGAGAAATCAGTTAAAACGCTTTAATTATGAGTATAATGTTTTAAAAACAATCGGATAGATGTGATTGCAGAGTCATCATAAAGGTTCAGTAAAATGGCAATGGATAACTTTCGAAATATTGGTTTGATCGGGCGATTGGGTAGTACCAAGGTTCTAGATACTCTTAAGCACCTGATTCGGTTTCTTGATGAGCAGGGGCTGACCCCTATTTTGGATGAAAGGATCGCTTCGGTAATGCCTGGGCATAGTCAGCAAACCAGTACTCAGCGGATGATGGGTGAGATTTGCGACTTAGTTATTGTGGTAGGTGGCGATGGTAGCTTGTTAGGTGCAGCGCGTAATCTTGCACAATCTAATGTGCCTGTTTTAGGTGTTAACAGAGGTAGTCTGGGGTTCTTAACTGATATTTCGCCGGCTGAAATCGAAGCGAAAGTTGGTGAAGTGCTTCAAGGTCAATATACGGTTGACCGCCGTTTCTTGATTGATGTAGTGGTTAAAAGAAATGGTGAGCCTATCGGTGAGTCTACGGGACTCAATGATTGCGTTCTTCATCCAGGCAAGTCCGCTCGTATGATTCAATTTGAACTCTATATCGAAGGTCAGTTTGTTTACACCCAGCGCTCAGATGGACTTATTGTTGCGACCCCTACCGGCTCAACCGCCTATGCGCTGTCGGGCGGTGGCCCAATAATGCATCCACGTTTGGATGCTCTGGTTCTAGTGCCTATGTTCCCGCATACATTGTCCAGCCGTCCGATCGTAGTAGATGGCAATAGTGAGCTTAAATTGGTAATCAGCAAAGGGAATGAAACCTATCCAACTATCAGTTGTGATGGCCAGAAGCATATTAGCTGCGCACCAGGGGATACCATTACCATTCATAAGAAGCCCCATAAGCTTAAATTGCTTCATCCTCTTAGCCATAACTTCTACCAGACCTGCCGGGAAAAACTCGGTTGGGCCACTCCGTTGATCGATTAACCGGAACTGCTATGAGAAAAGCGTACAAGGGCTATGATTTGATCGGTGATGTGCATGGTTGTGCTCTGTCCCTTGAATTGTTGCTACAAAAAATGGGTTATAGTCGCAAAGCTGGGGTATATCAGCACCCACAGCGTCAGGCTATTTTTCTCGGCGATATTGTTGACCGTGGACCACGTATTCGTGAAGCGCTGCATATTGTCCGGGAGATGGTTGAGGGTGGACATGCCCAGATAGTGATGGGTAATCATGAGTTTAACTATCTGTCATACCTGACACCAGGACGACCCGATTCAGGCATGGAATATCTGCGAACCCATAATCGCCGTCACTCGCGAATTTTGAATGAAACGCTGGAACAATTTGCTAACCATCCTCAGGATCAGAAAGATTTTCTCCAATGGTTTATGGAGATGCCTCTGTTTCTCGACTATGAGCCGTTCAGGGTGGTTCATGCTTGCTGGTCTCAGGCTCATATAGATCAATTCGTTAAGGCTCAGGGAGGAAATCAGATTGATGATGATTACCTTCATCGTTCAGCTCATTACGGAACCCCAGAGTGGGAAACAATGGATAGGCTGTTGCGAGGTACCCACCTGAAGATGCCTAACAATGAGTTGATGGTGAGCAAAGATGGCTTTAAAAGGCGATTTTTCCGGACAAAGTTTTGGGCAGATAAGCCCCAGCACTATATTGATGTTGTGTTTCAACCTGATCCGTTACCTGAGCATGTCGCACGCTACCCGTTGACTGAGCAGGATCATAAGGATTTGCTCTATTACAGTGAGGCTGAACCTCTTCTATTCGTTGGTCATTACTGGTGTGATGGTGAGCCAAAGCCAGTGGCCCCGAATGTGGCTTGTATCGACTACAGCGCTGTTAAGTTTGGCAAGCTGGTCGCTTATCGCTTGGATCAGGAAACAGTGCTCGACCCTGCAAAGTTTATCTGGGTGGATGTATTGAAGGAGATTCGTGATGAATCTTGATGCTTTATTGTTGCGTATTAGCTCCCTATGAATGAAGTATTCCGTGTTCCTCTTAATGAGGATCTGAGTGGTTTTACCGCTATTCTATGGCAACACAAAATTCCTCATCGGGTTCTTGAGCAAGATGGAGAGCAGCTGGTGCTGGTGCCTTACAATGTTAATGCTGAGCAGATTGCTCAATTGTTTCAAAAGTGGAAAGAGGGTGCTGATCTCTCTGGATTGCAGGTTCAGAAACAAGGGCAGCAGAACAGTATCAGAGGTATTCTGCGTGCTAAGTTAACTCTGTTTCTGATCGCTATCAGCGTCATTATCACCCTAATGGTTTCTCTGGGTGAAAACCTGCAGTTAATGGGTTGGTTTACTATTGTTGAAATTCAGATAAAGGGAAATCAGGTCTATTACGCAAACCTGATTTCAAGCCTAACTGATGGACAAATCTGGCGTTTTTTTAGTCCGGCGTTTATGCACTTTAATCTGGCACATATTGTCTTTAATCTGCTCTGGGTCTGGGTGGTTGGGCGGCGGATCGAGCTGCTGCTCGGTTGGCCTTCGCTGCTCGGCTTGTTTATGTTTTCGGCACTGGCCTCAAATGTTGCACAGTATTGGGTGAGTGGGCCAATGTTTGGCGGTATGTCGGGCTTCGTTTTTGCGTTGCTGGGTTTTGCCTGGCTTTGGGACAAGGTAAACCCATCCCGTATGATAGGTTTACCGTCTGCGCTGATGGGATTTATGATGTTCTGGTTGGTGTTGGGCTTCAGTGGTGCCCTTGAGTCTCTGGGACTGGGTTCAATAGCGAATACGGCTCACTTGATCGGTTTGGTTGCTGGCCTTTGTTTTGTACCTATTGTTAGCTTTATACAGCGTCGATGAGCGGCGTTTCCCTATGATATTATTGCCGCTCACCGCGGAGGAAATGTAATGAATTTTGAAAAGATGATTGAGGCGATGACGCCCGATGTATACCAGAGTCTGAAAACAGCAGTAGAGCTGGGTAAGTGGCCAAACGGTGACAGACTTACCAGTGAACAGCGTGAAACTAGCCTTCGTGCCGTGATTGCCTATGATCAGACTAAACTGCCAGAACATGAGCGAACTGGTTATATCAATCGGACTAAGAAAGATGGGTCTCAGCACGGAGCTGATCCTCTCGAACCTCAAGTTCTTAAAATTTTGAGCGATGACTGATGCAGGTTATCGCACAAGGGGCATTACAGAAGATGCCCGCAGAGATTGATTCTGAAGTTAAATATCGGTTGAAACTGGGTGATCAGTCAATCGACCTGAATAGCTATGTGGGCCAATCTATTCAACTGGTTTATCAAGGACAGATTCATTGCACTCATTGCGGTCGCAAGACCAATAAAAGTTTCGCACAGGGTCACTGTTACCCCTGCTTTAAAAAGCTACCGCAATGTGATCTCTGTATCATGAGTCCGGAAAAGTGCCATTTTGATCAGGGTACTTGCAGAGATCCTGCGTGGGGAGAGCAGTTCTGTTTTCAAAGTCACTATGTCTATCTTGCAAACTCTTCAGGTATTAAAGTCGGTATTACACGTGGTACTCAGGTGCCGACTCGCTGGATAGACCAGGGTGCTATTCAGGCATTACCGATTCTCCGGGTTGATACACGTTTTCAATCAGGCTTGGTAGAACGGGTTTTTGGTGAGCATGTAGCGGATAAAACCAACTGGCGTGCAATGCTCAAAGGGCAGGTTGATCCGCTGGACCTTATCGCTGAACGGGATAGGCTGTTTGAGCTGTGCCGCTCAGAACTGTCTGAACTTGAGAATCGCTTTGGCCTCCAGGCGATTCAAAGACTACCTGATGCTGAAGTGCTGGAGCTGAACTATCCTGTACTTAATTATCCAGCCAAGGTAACCAGTCTTAACTTTGATAAGAACCCAGTTGTTGAAGGTGTTCTACAGGGTATTAAAGGTCAATATTTGATTCTGGACACCGGTGTGATAAACCTTAGAAAGTTTACCGCTTATGAAGTTCAGTTCAGCGGCTAAGATCTGTTAGTTAATTGTCTAATTGTCATTGCAGGATTTTGAATGAATCAGCCAGCTATAGAGCAACCCAGTGTTATCTTTTTAAAGGATTATGAAGCTCCCGCATTTCTGGTAGAGCAAACAGACCTTCGATTCGAGTTGGAGGAGGAGCAAACACTGGTTCGCTCACAGGTCCGTTATAGTCGTAATCCGGCTAGTGTAAATCGGCAACGGCCTCTGGTGCTTGATGGTCACGAAAGTCTTGACCTGCAAAGACTGAGTATCGATGGCGAAGTGCTCTGCGCACAGGATTACCGACGAGAGGGTGAGCAGCTTACTATTCCTGAGTTACCCGATTCTTTTACTCTGGAGTGTGTTACGCGAATCGAACCGCAGAATAATACGGCTTTGGAAGGACTATATAAATCCGATGGCATGTTTTGTACGCAATGCGAAGCAGAAGGGTTCCGGCGGATAACTTTTTATCAGGATCGTCCGGATGTGATGACGCTGTTTGAAACGACTATTGTTGCCGATAAACAGCTCTATCCGGTTCTTCTGTCTAATGGAAATCTGATCGACAGCGGGGATGAAGAGGGCGGACGACACTGGGTTCGTTGGCAGGATCCATTTCCTAAACCGGCTTACTTGTTTGCCTTGGTTGCCGGGAATCTTCAGTGTATTGAAGATCGTTACACTACCTGCAGTGGGCGGCAGATAGTGCTTAAAATCTTTGCTGAAGCAAAAGATCTGGACAAGTTGGATTACGCTATGACCTCCCTGAAGCATTCTATGCAGTGGGATGAGCAGGTTTATGGTCGCGAGTATGATCTGGATATCTTTATGATCGTCGCGGTCGATTTCTTCAATATGGGGGCGATGGAAAATAAAGGCCTGAATATCTTCAATACCTCCTGTGTTCTTGCTCATCCTCAAACCACAGTAGATGCGGGTTTTCAGAGGGTTGAGGGAGTTGTCGCGCATGAGTATTTCCATAACTGGTCGGGTAACAGAGTCACCTGTCGGGACTGGTTTCAGTTAAGTCTTAAAGAGGGCTTTACAGTCTTCCGTGATTCTGAATTTTCTGCAGACATGAATTCCCGTACGGTTAAACGTATTGAGGATGTGACCCTACTACGTACCGCTCAGTTTGCGGAAGATGCTGGCCCCATGGCGCATCCGGTTCGTCCAGCTTCTTTTATCGAAATCTCGAACTTTTATACGCTGACAGTGTATGAGAAAGGATGTGAAGTAGTGCGTATGCTGCATACGCTGTTAGGTGCCGATACCTTCCGTAAAGGGTCAGATCTGTATTTTGATCGTCATGATGGTCAGGCGGTAACTACGGATGATTTTGTGCAGGCGATGGCGGATGTTAGCGGCCGTGATATGAGCCGTTTTAAGCTTTGGTATAGCCAGTCAGGAACGCCTAAGGTTTCTGTCACCGGTGAGTATGATGCTCAAAATCAACGATACACACTGCATATGCATCAGAGTTGTCCAGCCTCTGCAGATATGGCATCGAAGCAGCCTTTTCTCATTCCTGTAGCGATAGGTCTGCTTGACCCTCAGGGAGATGATATCCCTCTAAATGGAGGGGCTACGACAGAAGTGCTTGAGTTGTTGGCAACTGAGCAAAGTTTTGTTTTTGATAACATATCAGTTGAACCGGTTCCATCGTTGCTGCGGGGATTTTCTGCCCCGGTTAAATTGAAATTCCCCTATAGCCGTGAGCAGTTAGTGTTTTTAATGCAGCATGACAGCGATGGGTTTAATCGTTGGGATGCTGCTCAACAGTTGGCTGTTGGTATTATGTCTGAGCTGATTGGTGATTATCAGCAGGGTAAAGAGTTGATACTTGATCCGGCTTTGGTCAATGCATATGGGGAAGTGCTGAGTAATCAGCGTCTCGATAAGGCGATGGTGGCTAAGGTTCTGACACTGCCTTCAGAGGCGTATCTGAGTGAACTGGCTGACGAGATTGATGTTGAAGCTATTTACAACGTTCGTCGTTTTATCAGGGGCTCTATTGCCGAAGCGCTTGAGCCTGTTTTCCTTCAGGTATACCAAGACAACAATCTGACTGAAGATTACAGTCCTGACGCGCAGTCTGTGGCGCGAAGAAGTTTGAAAAACTTGTCTCTGGCTTATCTGATGGCGACTGAGAAGGAAGATTATCTGGAGTTGGCGCGACAGCAGTTTGAATTGGCGAATAATATGACTGACAGTCAGGCTGCACTGACTCTGATAGCTCATTCAGAGAATCAGGATGCTGCCACGGAAGTGCTCGAGGCGTTCTATCAGCGCTGGCAGAATGAGTCGCTGGTGGTTAATCAGTGGCTCGGTGTGCAGGCAAGTGATCCTAAAGCGGGTGCTCTGGTGCGGGTTAAAGCCCTAATAGAGCATCAGGCTTATGATGCAACAAACCCTAATAAGATTCGCTCCTTGATTGCCGTTTTCTGTGCTCAGAATATGCTGAATTTTCATAATTCTGATGGCAGTGGCTATCGTTTTCTTGCAGATCATATTATTGTATTGAATAAGCAAAACCCGCAGATTGCGTCCCGGTTAATAACACCGCTAACTCGCTGGAAAAAATTTCCTGCTGAGCGTAGTGCGATGATGAAGGCTGAGCTGGAAAGAATTAGTGCCAGCGGCGACCTGTCCCGTGATGTATATGAAGTATTGAGTAAAAGTCTGGCAGGCTAAGGCCTGTATTTAAAGGATAATAAAATGCCAAGAACGATTTCCGAACAGGATAAATTTGAACTGCAACAGAATTTTCGCCGCTATCTGAAGTATCAGGATCAATATGATTCGGCGTTTAATGCATTAAAACATTCCCGTGCCAGCCGAGTATGGCTTGCGGGTCTGGCTACGCTGTTAATCAGCTTTGGCTCAGAGTTTTTTCTAGGAGCATCCGCCGCGCTGTTTGGTGTTTATTTTTATCGGATAGCAGCCGCTTGGTATAGCAGTTTTCAGATAGATGAGGGGCGCGAAGAGGTGTTGCGCTGGTTTTCCTCTAAAGGCTTGAAGTTTGAGGGCCGGATTCTCTATTTTAGAGATGATCAGAAGCTGGAAAAGCCTGTTGATCCATTTTCAGATGAGGTCTATGCCTGAGGCCGGGAGTTTGCCCGATGTCCGTACAACGAGAATACAGAGGGATAAGCCAGCGGGCTAAAAGTCTTCTGGCAAAGCCAGAAGGAATTGATGTTGATTTCAAGCGTGAAATCAATGGCATCAAAAGCCGTGATCTGGTCTCCTTTGCTAATTCGTTGTATGGCGGTGCCATTCTTGTTGGTGTTGATGAATATACCAGTAAAGATGGTTTGCAGCGTGGCCGGGTGGTCGGCTGTGATGTAGATGATGGCTCGCGTTTGAGTCTCATCAATAAAGCTACCGATTGCTACCCTATAGTTGATATTGAACTGATTGTTGAAAACATCAGTAGTAAACCTTTTTTTCGAATAGAAATTGCCCCAGGTGCTAAGCGACCTTACTGTACGCAGAGAGGTGAATACGCTATGCGTGCCGATGCCCGGTCCCGGGCGCTGTACCCTGAAGAATTATTAGCTATGTTTATGGATCGAGAGGGTGAGCTGTTCGTCAGTCGCTTTCGTGAAGCCGTAGCTCAGCTTGAGCACCGGTTAGGGGAGATGGATCATGCATTTGGTTCAGGAATGTTGCAGCTTGTGACACACCTTGATGAGCTTGATGGGCAGGTGCGAAGAACGCTGAATCGGGTTGATCAGATGACTGATAGTGCCAAGAAACGATCCCGAAATATGCTCCAGGCTTTGAAAGATTCCCAAGATAGTATCTCCGGGCTTGAGTCTTTGTTACTCGCCCAGAATGGCAATCCAACTGGGAGGATCGAGATGCTTCGGGATATCCGTAGTCGCCTTGATTTGCTGACAGAAAATCTGACTCCCGAGCACTTGAATCCGGAACAGATGAATCTGAAAAATGGTCTCACTGATGATTGAGCATATTCGAGGCGCTAAATACTGGGTATTTGATCTGGATGGGACTCTGACGCTGCCGGTACATGATTTTGAACATATACGTTTGGAACTTGGGCTTCCTGCGGGCTGCGATATTCTGGCGACTATCGAGGCTAAGCCTGATCCCGAACAGCGGCGTCTGAATCACCAGCTTGATCTGTTGGAGTATTTCTATGCTGAGCAGGTTGTTCCGGCAGAGGGGATTAAAGAGCTTCTGGGCTCACTTGTGCAAAGAGGTTGTCACCTGGGTATTTTGACTAGAAATAAACGGGATGTTGCTTTGCTCTGCCTTGAGAAGATGGGTGTTCAGCATCTTTTCAGTAATGCTGCTGTACTGGGACGGGATGAAGCGATGGCTAAACCTAACCCTGAAGGTATTAATATATTGCTTGGCCTCTGGCGTGCTGAGCCAGGTGAAGCGGTTATGGTAGGCGACTTTAGATATGACCTTGAAGTTGGGCGGGCCGCAGGCCTGGCGACGGTCCATGTGGATCAACGGCCTGACCGAGACTGGCCCGAGTTAACTGATCTTAAGGTTGCTTCGCTGGTGACATTAAACCAATGGCTAGGCTTTTGAATAGGGTGTTTTTGACTCCGGTCAAGATCAAGACGCAAAGCTGAGGTATAGTATTTGTTCTCAAAGGAGGGCGTTATGACTGTATTGAATGAGTTACATCAGGATCATGTAAACCTGAATAAGTTATTGGCAGTGTTGGGTTATAAGCTGGATAAACTGAAACAGGGTGAAATGCCAAACTTTGTATTGCTTAGTGATGCGGTTGATTATATCAGTAACTACGCAGATGCTTACCATCATCCCCTTGAAGATCAGATGTATGAATACTTTAAGGACTCAGGTTGTCCGGAGCTGGATGAGGCAATTATTCAGTGTGGTAAGGAGCACAAGCAGTTAAAGCTAAGCGCAGAAGAGTTGATAGAGGCGGTAGATTGTATTTTAAATGACGCCGTTGTACCGATGGATCAATTTGCAGCTAAGCTTGAAAGTTTTCTTGATCGCCAGGTTGAACATTTGAATTTGGAAGAGGGGACTCTGTTTCCGCTTCTGGATGAGATTGCTAGTGATGAGCAATGGAATACCCTGATCAAAGAATTACCGAAAATGGATGATCCGCTTTTTGGTGAACAACAGAAACAACGTTATATCGATCTTTATTCTGAGTTGCTGCAAGATATGCAGTAAGCTTAGTTCCCGTTGAGGCTGGGGCTCAAGGTGTTGAAGAGTTCTGGCTTCATATTCGGGAGAGGGCAGTATTCAATACGATTTCTGCCTCTGTCCTTCGCTTGGTACACCGCTTCATCGGCTGCTTTCAAGAGTGCATGAGCTTGGGCGTCCAGATCATCAAAGGCAAAACTCTCCGGTGTGCAGCAGGTTACGCCGATAGATGCGCTGATTCTGAATGGTTTGCATTCGCTATCATGAATCACCATATGAAGAATTTTTTGCCGTAATTGATTGCCAATCTCTATCGCTTTTTCCGAATTACAGTTAGGCAGTAGAATAGCAAATTCTTCACCGCCGTAGCGGGCGATAAAGTCTGTTTTGCGCAGGTTTTTCTTGAGCAATATCCCCACTGACTGTAAAACTTTGTCACCTATCTGGTGGCCAAAATTATCGTTAACCAGTTTAAAGAAATCCAAGTCGATAAACAGGCAACTCAACGCCGTTTTGTGGCGGCTGGCTCGGGATAGTTCTTTAACGATTTCTTGGTCAAAGGCGCGGCGATTATTCACCTTAGTCAGCATGTCGATAATACTGAGGCGTTTCAGATTCTGTTGGTTGATACAGTTTTCGATGCAAACTGAGATGACCGACGCCATATGACCGATATAGTCATAGTCAAAATGCTCGCTATATCGTGTTGGATCGTTGCTTCCAAGATGTAGGCTGCCAATGAGACAGTTATGACGAACCAGAGGTAGTAGCGCGCTGCTTAGAACTGAGGGAGTGCTTGGAAAAGCGATACTTTTCAGTGGGGCGCTGAGTTCTCCGACTCTCAGTTTAGGTGTGGGAAACAGGCTTGTTAATAATCTTTGATTATTAACAAAGCGCAGTGAATGTCCTGGCTCCGGAGGTGTGTAATCATCCAGTAGATCACGGGCAGCATTTTCTGGATCTAACAATATGAGGTTAACTGCTGTAAGCCGGAAATGCTCACGGAATTCAATCAGAATTAGATCAAGTAGCTCGTTAAGAGAGCTACAGCTGAACAATCGAATCTCCATTTCAAAGAATGAACGAAGAATAGCCTCATTTCGCTCGACCTTATTGGTAAGCAAATGAAGCGATCGGCGTAACTCTTTGTTTTCTTTTTCGATTGATCCCATACAAAGCCCGTTTTGCTCTGTGCTATGAAAGGTTTATCGGCCACGAGGGTCAACTATAGAGGAAAAAAAGCGAATAAAGAGAGAAAGATTAGACCTATTCGGAATAAACTTTGTGTTGTTTGACGTAGATGCTTGTTTTGCGGAGGCTTGCGAGGGATTTTGTTAAAAAATCCCGCTACCCAAAGTGAGTAGCGGGCTTAAAAAATAGCATATTTACGCGCTTGTTAAGCTGGCTGACCAGAATGTTCTGGATGTGTACTGATGAAGTGATTCAGTACTTTACGCAGCAATTCCTCGTGGGCTTTATCCCCTTTGAGTTGCGCATTAGCAATGTCATCAAGGATTATTTTCTTCACCTTAGCTTCGCCCTGATGGGTACATAGGTAATTGCCTATTGCCATGGCGATGATCGGGTCGGTGTGCTCATGTTCAGCGATCGCTTCAACTTCATCTTGTGTGAGGTCGCTCAAGTGGAGGCACTCTTCATAAGTTAGCATTACATTCCCCTTGTTATTCTAATGCTGTTTGCTTTCTATGCTTTTTGAAAGGCTCATAAGAAATTATGTACGGCTGCCTGCTACCTATAATACTAGGCCGGAGATGACCTTTTATCTAACCGTTTTGGATGATTTCTTATATAACTTTCTTCTTATAAATAAGTAAATGATATATCTCCGGGTTATAAATTCACCGTTACTGACTACCCCCTTGATCGCTGACGAAGCCTGTCTTAAAAAGCGATCAGATATCACTGTATTATGAGGCTTATATTTATATATATTAGTTTATGCTAAATTAGCATTTATGAAAAGTTATTATGCTGACTGGCAATAGCTTAGCTTTGATTAAGATCGACTATTTTATAAATTGGAAGTCACGGATGATGGGCAAGTTAAATGATGGATACTAAAGCAGAAGAAGGTATTGGTAAGCCTAGGAGACAGTGGGTTTTGATGATAGTTATCGTCGTGTCACTGGCATTGGGTTTTATCTTTTCTCAAATATTTCACTCAGCGCAGGGGCTCGCGGTTACTTTTCATAACAGCAGCGAAGAGGTGATTGAGTCTATTCAACTCGATTTTGGTAGTTCAGATACTCAGTCACGGATTCAGGCATTTCGTATACCGGCGGGACAGGAACGTCTGTTATTCCTGAATCATGAACCCGGCATGGGCTTTAATGTGCTGGTGAAATATAGGAATGGAGCTCAACAAGAATTCTGTGCACTGAGAGGAGATGAACAGTCAGCGCCGGTTCTATATTTACATCCCTGATTTTTGTCTATTCTTTTCTGAAAGGCAGTCGTTGCCGCAGAGTTTCCATGTCCTGTCGAAGAAGCTGTTCTTCTTCCTCGGTAAAGCGTTGTACCGCGTCGTTGAATCCTGAATGGGCAAGCCAGTGAGCAGACCAGGTTTCAATAGGCTCAAAGCCTCTCTGAATCTTATGCTCTCCCTGAGCCCCCGGATCGAATCGTTGCAGCTTGTGGCGAATACAGTATTCAATCCCCTGGTAATAGCAGGTTTCAAAATGCAGAGAGTCATATTCAGCCTGAGCGCCCCAATAGCGGCCATATAGCGTCGACTCTCCTTGTAAGAACATCGCTGCGGCGACAGGGTTTTTATCGCTGTAGTTGAGGTCAAAAGCAAAACAAATATGTAATTGTTCAGCCAGCGTATCTCTAAGCAGTTTGAAAAAAGTTTGGTTCAGATAACCCTGGCGGCCCCGCTTTAAATAGGTAATCTGATAGAACTGGTAAAACTGATCTAAGAGGTCATCGGTTAACTCTGCACCGCTGATAAAGCGATGCTGGATATTCTGTTGGGTTATTTTGCTACGCTCTTTACGCAGGTTCTTCCGCTTTCGGGAGCTGAAAGTGTCAAGAAAATCCTCGAAACAGCTGAAATTATGGTTAAACCAGTGATACTGAGTGCCAAGACGATAACTCAGTTCACTGAACTCTTGTTGTTCCAGTAGTTGTCCTTCAAGAAACAGTCCATGCCACCCGGATGCGTTGTATTGAGATGCCAGCTGTTTAATAGCTGAAAGACTATCCCGGGTAAGTGCCAGTTGCTCAGATTCATCCAGATGAGTAGCGAAAAGTTGTCTCGGCCCGTAGCAGGGAGTGAAGGGTATAGCGGTGATTAATTTTGGATAATAATCGATGCCGTTTCGCTGATAGGCTTCAGCCCAGCTCCAGTCGAATACATATTCGCCATAGGAGTGGTTTTTAAGATAAAGGGGCATGATTGCAAGGGTCTGTTCACCTTCTGTAATTTGGAGGTGGCAAGGCTGCCAGCCCGTTTCTGGCGTAACGCAACCGGATTGTTCGAGGCAATGAAGGAACTCGTACCGCAAAAAGGGATAATCGATCGGGCAGAGGCTATTCCACTGTTTCTCTCCGATCTCATTTATTGCGCTGTGGAAATTGAATTGCGGCATTTTGTCCTATACTGTTCTGAACAGTGATTATTATCTAACTGCCCGATAATAAAGCTAAAACTATATGATAAATGTACACATCAGCAGTCACATTGTGTTCAAGATAGCATGATTGTAGATATCTTTACTTTAGGAGATTAGGAATGGATGAGCTGGAGTTAGAATTTGAGCTGAACTCTCGTCTGGAACAGGATTGCATAACGCTGGGCGATTTTCCTCTATCGCGTTTGTTGCTTTTAAATGATGCTAATTTCCCTTGGTTTATTCTTGTGCCTAAGCGGGTAGACGTTAGCGAGATATATCACCTATCACTGGCGGATCAGGCTCAGTTACTGCATGAATCTTCGTTTTTGGCGGAAAATCTCCATGATGTATTTGATGCGGATAAGATGAATATAGCGGCGATAGGCAATATGGTGAAACAGTTGCACCTGCATCATATAGTTCGCTATGAGACAGATGCTGTTTGGCCTGCGCCGGTTTGGGGCGCGCTTCCTGCAACGCCTTATACCGATGCACAGATTCAGGAAATTCATCACAAATTACAGATGATGATGCCTCAAGAGGTTAATTTCGTAGCCAGTAATCTACTGAACTAGTTTCTCTTCTAAAATGGCCTAATTGCCCCTGTCAGTGGGCGATATTTCAGGTATAATTCGCGCTTTTCTTAGTAAGGTGGCTGTGCTTGAACATAAGCATGGGCTCTTTGTGTTTGTAGTGCTGTTTTTTAAAGGAACGTTGTTTTCCGAGGAAACGTTGCTAGCTATGCCTATCTTTGATTTTGAATGCCGCAAATGTGGCAATGAGTTTGAAAAACTGGTGCTGAAAATATCTGCACCAGCGCCAGAATGTTCTGCATGCAAGTCTGCAGATGTGGTGAAGAAAATATCGGCCCCTGGTTTTAGATTGTCCGGTAGTGGCTGGTATGAAACTGATTTTAAAACCGGAAAGAAAAAGAACCTGGCGAATAGTCAGGACTAGTCCGGAAACTGATTTTTAATTGTCTGAATGAACATTGATTCAGCGTGCTAAGTAACAGGAACATTTAACTATGCGCAGTCATTATTGCGGCGATCTTAGAAAAGAGCATATCGGCGAAGATATTACACTGACCGGGTGGATCCACCGTCGTCGGGATCACGGGGGAGTAATCTTCCTTGATCTTCGTGATCGTGAAGGTCTTACTCAGGTGGTGTTTGACCCTGATCGCGAAGAGAGCTTTGCACTGGCAAATAGCTGCCGTAATGAGTTTGTGGTTGAGATTAAAGGTACTGTTCGTCACCGCCCTGAAGGTACCGTTAACTCGGATATGCCGACCGGTGAGATCGAAGTATTAGGTAAAGAGATGGTAATTCTGAATAAATCAGAAACACCTCCTTTCCAGTTGGATGAACATCAGCAGGTGGGTGAAGATGTACGTCTGCGTCATCGCTTTATCGATCTACGTCGTCCAGAGATGCAGGAAAAATTACGTTTTCGCTCAAAAGTCAGCAACTCTATCCGTAATTTCCTGGATGACCATGGCTTCCTGGATATCGAAACGCCGATCCTGAACCGTGCGACGCCAGAGGGTGCGCGTGACTATCTGGTACCTAGCCGGGTTCATGAGGGTCACTTCTTTGCGTTGCCGCAATCTCCGCAGTTGTTTAAACAGCTGTTGATGGTAGCGGGTTTTGATCGTTACTATCAGATCGCTAAATGTTTCCGTGATGAAGACTTACGGGCAGATCGTCAGCCTGAGTTTACGCAGATCGATATCGAAACCTCTTTCATGAATGAAGAGGAAATTATGGGCATCACTGAAAAGATGATCCGTAAGCTTTTCCTTGAGCTGAAAGGCGTTGAGCTGGGTGAATTCCCACGTATGCCATATTCTGAGGCAATGTCACGTTTTGGCTCTGATAAGCCTGACTTGCGTTTCCCTATGGAGCTGGTTGATGTTGCTGATCTCATGGCAGAGATTGAGTTTAAGGTGTTTGCTGGTCCTGCTAACGATCCTGGCGGCCGTGTCGCTGCATTAAGAGTTCCGGGTGGCGCTAAGCTGACCCGTAAGATCATTGATGAGTACACCAAGTTTGTTGGTATTTATGGCGCTAAGGGTCTTGCCTGGATCAAAGTAAACGAGCTTGAGAAAGGTGCTGAAGGTCTGCAGTCTCCGATTGTTAAGTTCCTTGGCGAAGAGGTAGCGATGGCTATCATGACGCGTCTGGGTGCAGAGAACGGCGATATTATCTTCTTTGGCGCAGATAAAGAGAAGATTGTCTCTGAAGCGTTGGGCGCTCTGCGTATTAAAGTAGGTGAGGATCTGGAGATGTCCCAGGCCGAGTGGGCGCCTTTGTGGGTCGTTGACTTCCCGATGTTTGAAGAGACTGATAAGGGTGGTCTGACCGCGTTACATCACCCATTTACAGCACCTAGCTGTAGTCCGGAAGCGCTTAAGGCTAATCCGTTGGATGCGCTTTCCCGTGCTTACGATATGGTTCTGAATGGCTGTGAGTTGGGTGGAGGTTCTATCCGTATTCATGATCAGCAGATGCAGTCTACAGTACTCGAGATTCTGGGTATCTCTGCTGAAGAAGCAGATGATAAATTTGGCTTCTTGTTAGACGCGCTTAAATACGGTGCACCACCGCACGGTGGTTTGGCGTTCGGTCTGGATCGTCTGCTCATGCTGATGACCGGTTCCGATTCTATTCGTGAAGTTATCGCCTTCCCTAAAACTCAGAGTGCTTCTTGTCCATTGACGGATGCGCCGGGTGAGGTAAGTGCTGCTCAGCTACGTGAATTAAACATCAAGCTACGCAAAACTCCTTAAGGTATTTTGCAGTTAATTATAAAGCCGTGCACTGCACGGCTTTTTTTATGCCCGGTTCTGGGGTATTGTGCTCTGTATAAATAAACAGTGTTTTTGGATTGATAAGCGGTTATGTTGATTTTAGGGATAGATCCGGGCTCGCGGATTACCGGTTACGGTATTATCAATTCCGTTGGGGCCAAGAATGAATATGTGGCCAGCGGCTGTATTCGTATCAAGGGCGATACGCTCCCTGATAGGTTGAAGCAGGTTTATGCCGGCGTAACTGAAGTTATAGAGCTGTACTGTCCTCAGGAGATGGCGATTGAACAGGTGTTTATGGCGCGTAATGCAGATTCAGCGCTTAAGCTGGGGCAGGCTCGCGGTGTAGCAATTGTAGCCGGGGTCAATCAGGGTTTGGAGGTGGCTGAGTATGCCGCCCGAAGAGTTAAGCAAGCCGTTGTCGGTAAGGGGTCTGCGGAAAAGTCACAGGTACAGCATATGGTGAGCTCTATTTTGAAGTTGCCAGGCTTGCCCCAGGAAGATGCAGCCGACGCGCTGGCAATCGCTCTCTGTCATGCTCACACCCGTAGTAGCCTGATAATGATGGCGGGTGCTAAAGGCAGTCGCGGAGGGCGATTGCGTTGAATGATTTTATCACCATGGAGCAGATGATTTACCTGTTTGATATGGCGGGAGTCTCCGTATTTGCAATAACGGGCGCACTGGCTGCACGGGGTAAAAAACTGGATATTCTGGGTGTTGTGGTGCTAGGTATAGTGACGGCGCTGGGAGGAGGTACCATCCGTGATATATCTTTGAACGATCACCCGCTTATCTGGGTTGAAGATACGGCTTACCTCTGGACAGCCATTATCTCGTCGATCAGCGCGTTTATTCTGTGTCGTTATCTGTCATATCCGCGCCGGTTGATGCTGTTGCTGGATGCGCTGGGAATGTCTCTGTTTGCTGTATTGGGTGCTCAGAAAGCGATAGCACTGGGAATGCCTCCGGTTATTGCTGTAATGATGGCGATGATTACCGGCTGTGCTGGAGGGATGATTCGTGACATTCTGACCGGGCAGATTCCACTAATTTTGCAACGAAATGGCGAGCTCTATGCAACCTGTGCCATGTTGGGCGCAATCGTATATATAGTTTTCAGCGAAATTGTTGATGGTGGAGTGCTTATGCTGGTCTCTATTACTGTTGCGCTGGTCGTTCGTTTAGCATCGATGTACACCGGACTTGAGTTACCTGAGTTCGTTATGAAGGGACATAAACTTGAGCCCAAAGATAAAGTTAATCGGGAGATGAAATAATAGTGATAGGACGACTGAGGGGTGAGCTGCTGGAGAAACATCCGCCGCAACTGGTTTTAGATGTTAACGGCGTGGGTTATGAAGTTGATGCGTCAATGAATTCCTTTTATCAGTTGCCTGAGGTGGGTAAGCAGGTCACCTTGTATACTCATATGGTGGTGAGAGAAGATGCTCAGTTGCTGTACGGATTTTATGATCGTTCTGAGCGTTCACTGTTTCGTACTTTGATTAAAGTGAATGGTGTTGGGCCGAAGCTGGCTCTTACTATTCTATCGGGTATCAGTGTGAATGAATTTGTTCAGTCAGTTGAGCATCAGGATACGGTTGCGCTGGTGCGTTTGCCGGGCGTAGGCAAAAAAACAGCTGAGCGACTGATTGTCGAAATGAAAGATAAATTACAGGACTTCCATATCACTGATGCTGATGAATTTACGTTGAGTGGTGAGATGGGAGCTGCCCCTCTGGGAGCTTCAGCTGATTATAGAGCAGAAGCGGAAAGCGCTTTAGTGGCATTAGGTTATAAGCCGGTTCAGGCTACTAAAGCGATCTCCCAGGCTGAGAAGGTTAAGCCTGGAGCAAATAGCGAAGAATTGATCCGTGCAGCGCTGAAAAGCATGGTGCAAGGTTAATAACAAAGTTGAATAAGTAGAGTACAGACTATGATCGAAGCTGATCGCTTTGTTTCTCCCGTAAGTGCGCCTCAGGAAGAGGTGCAAGATCGTGCAATCCGACCTAAAACATTGCAGGAATATGTTGGCCAGCCAGTGGTGCGTGAGCAGATGGATATTTTCATTGGCGCCGCTAAAAAGCGTAAAGAAGCGCTGGATCATACGCTTATTTTTGGTCCTCCTGGATTAGGTAAAACTACGTTAGCCAATATTATTGCCAATGAGATGGAGTGCGGTATTAAAGCCACATCTGGTCCGGTATTGGAAAAGGCCGGTGATCTGGCTGCGATGCTGACTAATCTTGAGCCTGGGGATGTGCTTTTTATTGATGAGATTCACCGGCTAAGCGCGTCGGTGGAAGAGGTCTTGTATCCAGCGATGGAGGACTATCAGCTTGATATTATGATTGGCGATGGTCCTGCCGCCCGTTCAATTAAATTGGAGTTGCCTCCTTTCACGTTGGTAGGTGCGACGACTCGTGCTGGTCTGTTGACATCACCGCTGCGTGACCGGTTTGGTATTGTGCAACGGTTGGAGTTTTATAATATAGATGACTTAACCTCTATCGTAGAGCGTTCTGCGCGACTGTCAGGTAGTGGAGTCGATCATGAAGGGGCGATTGAGATTGCCCGCCGTTCTAGAGGTACTCCGCGTATTGCCAATCGCTTACTGCGCCGATCCCGGGATTATGCCGAGGTGAAGGGCGATGGCAAGATAACTCTGGAGATGGCTGATTTAGCGCTGAATATGCTGAACGTTGATGAGCATGGCTTTGATCATATGGATCGCCGTTTACTATTGGCCATGATTGAGAAATTTGGCGGTGGTCCTGTGGGTGTTGATAGCCTGGCTGCGGCCATCAGTGAAGAACGAGATACTATTGAAGATGTGCTTGAGCCCTATCTGATTCAACAGGGCTTTCTGATGAGAACCCCCCGCGGACGTGTAGTGACCGACAACGCCTATCGTCATTTTGGTCTTGAATTGCCTGACCGGGATCAATAGAACCGGGATCTGCCTGCGATAACTGATTTATATCAAAGCACAAACTGATTTCAGGGTTTAACTTTTAAGCTGTAAGCATAAAACAATAATGTTTAAAGCGTTAAAAGGTGAATAACATGAAACCCTGCTGCCTGAGTGATTCACAACTAAGTACCCTGAAGCGCGAAGTACAGTCTCTGGAAGAGCAGCTTCAAGCTGACCTGGAGGCCGAGCAGAGCGATAAAAAGGCTGAATTGAGTCTTGTTGCATCCTCGGAGGTGCTTGATCGTGCTGAAGCGGTCAATGTCGCGGTGGGGCAGCAAACCGTTTTGTCTCATATTGTACAGCTTGAAGAAGAAATCATTGAGTGTCGCAATGCTCTTCAGAGAATTGAAGATGGCCGCTATGGCTGTTGTGGCAGTTGCGACGAGGAGATTGAGCTGAATCGTCTTATGGCGAACCCTGTGGCAATCTTATGTGTTGGTTGTCAGTCTCAATATGAGTTACACCGTACAGACAATAAGGCCGCTTCTTTCTGAAGCCCTTTACAATAAGATTAAACCGCCAATCTGGCGGTTTTTTTATTCTTATCTGCGTTATATTGAACTTAAACGATTGCAAACCATCCAATCGACGAATATGGCTGATCAGGCTGAGCTGAATCCCTGTAAATACCATTTTATGTCAGGAAAAATGCAGATTTTCAACGCTGATCTCGCTACTATCAGAACCAGTTTGTCAGCTTTTCATAGAAGGGGTTAAAACGTGCCGGATAAAATGTCGATCTGGAGCTTAGTCGTCAACGCAAGTGTAGTGGTTCAACTGGTTATGTTGATTCTACTAATGGCGTCAGTTATTTCCTGGGTAATGATTTTTCAGCGTCATTTTATCTTGCGTCAGGCGCAACAAAAATTACGTAAATTTGAAGATCGATTCTGGTCCGGTGTCGACCTGAGTCAGTTGTTTCGGGAAGTAAATGCCGACCCGGATAGCGATGACGGTGCTGAGAATATTTTTCGCGCCGGTCTGAAAGAGTTTAGTCGCATGAGTCAACAATCAGGTGTTGATCGTGATGCCATAATGGAAGGTGCTCAGCGGAGTATGCGGGTGGCGCTGGCGCGGGAAGAAGAGAAACTGGAGCAACATCTACCATTCTTAGCAACAGTGGGGTCTACCAGCCCCTATATCGGCCTATTTGGTACTGTTTGGGGGATTATGAACTCTTTTCGAGGGCTGGCTAATGTGCATCAGGCAACGCTGGCTTCGGTTGCTCCGGGCATATCTGAAGCGCTGATTGCGACAGCTATTGGTCTTTTTGCAGCTATCCCGGCGGTCATCGCCTATAACCGGTTCTCTGCTAAAACCGAGTCGCTGATGAACAGCTATGAAACTTTTGCAGATGAATTCTCCAGTGTGCTGCACCGACGTGTACATGCTTCTAGCTGATCTGTAGCAGGCTAATATTATGATTCGCAGAGCAAAAAAGAAGCGTAAGCTCAATGCCGACATCAATGTAGTACCCTATATTGATGTGATGATGGTATTGCTGGTTATCTTTATGATTACAGCGCCTATGTTGACACAGGGTGTTGACGTTGAGTTGCCAAAGGCCAGCTCCGATCCGGTAGATACTCAGGATAGTGAGCCTGTGATAGTGACCGTTGATAAGGATGGTCAGTATTTTATTGATGTGGGAGGGGACCCTCTTGCACCTGTGACCGGAGAAGTTGTAGAAGAGAGGGTCAGTAAGATCCTCAACGGTAACCCTAAGAAGCTTTTACTGGTTCGGGGGGACAAGGGGGTTGATTACGATCACGTTATTCAGTTGATGACTTTGCTTCAGAAAGCCGGTGCTGAAAGTGTCGGACTGGTAACAGAGTAAGCCATTGTGAATTTACGAAGTTACCTCTTACCTGCACTGCTTGCGCTGATACTCCATTCAGTGATTCTGAGTGCCCTGTTCTATAGCTGGTTCGGCTATGCTGAGGATCAACGCCAACTGACACCACGTCATGTTAAAGCCCAGATGGTTGATCTTAAAACACAAGTTAAAGCTTCGCAGCAGGCAAAGCAGGCTGAAGCACAAAAGAAAAAGGAAGCCCGCAAAAAAGCCGAGGCTAAGAAAATAGCCGATGCAAAAAAGAAGGCAGACGCGAAGAAGAAACTAGATGCAAAAAAGAGGGCAGATGATAAAAAGAAAGCCGATGCAAAAAAGAGGGCAGACGCGAAGAAAAAGGATGCTCTGAAAAAGAAAGAAACGCTTAAAAGAGAAGCTCAGAAGAAAGAGAAGGCACGGATAGCGGCTGAAAAGAAGCGTCAGCAAGAGATCAAGCGAAAGGAGCAAGAGCGCCAGGAAAATGCACGCAAAGAGGCTGAGCGACAACAGGCTGAAAAGGAACGACAGGAGACCGAGCAGCAGGAAAAAGCGCAGCGAGAAGCTGAATTGGACGCTGCAATGGCCGAAGAAGAGCGAGAGATGCAGGCAGAACAAGATCGGCAGAGTGTTGCGGGTTACCGTGATTATATTGCTGCTGAAATTGAACAAAGTTGGCGTCGCCCACCGAGTGCTCGAAATGGCATGAAGGTGCTGCTGGCGCTGCATCTGTTGCCGACCGGTGAAGTTGATAATGTCTATGTAGTAACAGGTAGTGGTAACAGTCATTTTGATGAGAGTGCCATTCGCGCGGTAAAGCGAGTAGGGCGCTTCTCTAAACTCCAGGAAATGGATCCGGTATTGTTTGACAGGTACTACCGAAAGTTTAATCTGGAATTTATTCCGTCAGATCTACGCAGGTGATCAGTGATGCAACGTAGTTTTATTTTTGTTTTTTTGTTTTTCTTCAGCCTGTTGGCACGGGCAGAACTAACTATTGAAATTACTCAGGGTGTGGATGAGCCTACTCCGGTGGCGGTTGTCCCCTTTGCCTGGAGTGGTGTTCAGGCGTTGCCGGAAGATGTAGCCCAGGTGATCAGCGATGATCTATACCGCAGTGGCATGTTTAAGCTGATGCCACGGGAAAACATGCTGAGCTTTCCTTCGGATAGAGACTCTCTGTATTTCAGGGATTGGCGTATTAGTGGAAGTGATTTTATTGTCATTGGCCGGGTGAGTGAGGCTGACGGGCAGTTAAATGTTGCTTTTGAGCTGTATGACATCCTTAAGGAAGAGCGCGTTCTTGGTGAAGTGGTTAAGGCAAATCGAAAAAACCTTCGCGCTGTTGGTCACTATATTAGTGATAAAGTGTTCGAGGCGCTTACCGGTGTTCGGGGAGCCTTTTCTACGCGTATCGTCTATGTCACCGCTGAGCAACCGCGCCCAAAAGTATATCGTTATCGGTTGATGCTGGCTGACGCAGATGGTCATAACCCTCGCACAATTCTGGAGTCGAAAGAGCCGATCATGTCTCCGGCCTGGTCACGGGATGGCAGTAAGCTGGCTTATGTGTCATTTGAATCGGGCCGTCCTGCGGTGTATATCCAATACCTGGCGACAGGAAAGCGTGAAAAAGTTCAGTCATTTCGCGGTCTGAACGGAGCGCCTGCCTGGTCGCCCGATGGGAAAAAGTTAGCACTGGTGCTGTCTAAAGATGGAAATCCTGAAGTCTATATTCTCGATCTGCAGCAACGTCGTCTAAATCGTGTCACCCATCACTTTGGTATTGATACTGAACCATCCTGGTCGCCAGATGGACAGTCGCTGATCTTTACTTCTGATCGAGGTGGTCAGCCGCAGATCTATTCAATCTATCTGCCGACCCGCGATGTCACGCGACTGACATTTGAAGGGCAGTATAATGCCCGGGGGCGTCTGACCCAGGATGGGCGCTTTCTCGCGATGGTGCATCAGAACAATGGTTCATTCCATATAGCGGTTCAGGATCTTCGTACAGGTCGTGTGGATCTACTGACGGAAACATTTATGGATGAGTCTCCGACTATTGCGCCAAACGGCAGCATTATTTTATATGCCACTCAGGAAGGTGTACGTGGAGTTTTGTCTGCTGTGTCATTGGATGGGCGGGTGAAATTTCGTTTGCCTTCCTCTGAGGGTGATGTTCGTGAACCTGCTTGGTCGCCATTTCAGTAAGGCGTCTGAAATCTGTATTTATTTGAGTAGTGACTGCACTTAGGTACAAGGTGACTGCTCTAAGGTACAATGTTAAATCAAATAGTTAGAAATGCCATCCGATTGTGGTGTGGCTATTGCAATCAGGCTTAGCAAGCTTTACTTTAAGCAATATTAAGGTTCTGTTTGTATTAAATTTTATAAAACATATTAGGAGTTTTCGATGCGTGCTATGAATATTGGCAAGGCCACTGCTTTGGCTCTGACGGTCGTTTGGGCAGCAGGTTGTAGTACTACAAACACATCAGATACGGGTGGCATGGGCGGCGAACCTGCGGCGACTACTACTGAAGCGACTTCTGGTACTTCAATGTCTGGTACTTCAATGGAAGATATTAAGAACCTGGCAACTATCTTCTACTTTGACTTTGATACGTCTCAGGTTAAGGCTGAAGCTGTTCAAGCACTGCGTGGACATGCGAAGTACCTGGTAGCTAATCCTTCAGCTAACGTTGTTCTTGAAGGCCATGCTGATGAGCGTGGTACTCGTGAGTACAACATCGCTCTGGGTGAGCGCCGTGCACAGGCAGTTGCTCGCGTACTGACAGTTAATGGCGTTTCAAGCAGTCAGATTGAGCTGGTTAGTTTCGGTGAAGAAAAGCCAGCGGTAATGGGTCACAACAATAGTTCTTGGGCTCAGAACCGTCGCGTAGAACTTCAATACTAATCTGCCATTGGTTATTAGTATTTATGCGAAAAACGTCTAGTCTTGCTGCGGTACTGGTGCTTTCAAGCGCCGGTGCCTTTGCAGCGGATCCTGTCCCTGTCATTGAATTACAGATAGAAGACAGTCCTAATTCCTCGTCGATATACAATACCTCTGGTCCGCTTCAGGGCAGTGGTAATGATATTATGTTATTGCAACAGCTGCAGGACGAGATGCGCGTACTTCGCGGCATGGTTGAGCAGCAGCAATATCAAATTCGGCAGATGGAGCAGCAGCAGCGAGATCGGTATCGTGACCTTGATCGCCGAATAGCTGCCGGGCAAAGCCTGCCAACGAATGGATCTGCACCTTCTGTATCTTCGACTGGAGTGGGTGGCTCTACCGCAGGGAGTGCAACTGTTACTCCCCCGGTGCCGTTACCTGCAGCTGATAGCACACCGACCGATGCGCAGGCATACCAGCAGGCATTTTCTCTTGTAAGACAGAAAAGCTTTCCTGCTGCCTTAGCGGAATTTGATAAGTTTATTGAGCTTTATCCAGAGAGTGTTCGGCTTCCGAATGCGTATTACTGGGTAGGCGAAGTGAATCTTGCTGAGCAGAAGCTTGAACCGGCCAAAGCGGCTTTCGAACGAGTGTTACAGATGTTTCCTCAACATCGGAAAGCGGCTGATGCATCTTATAAATTAGGTGTGATCTACCATCAGATGGGTGATCAGGTAAAAGCTGATAAAATGTTCAATGATACGGTCTCCCGCTACCCTGAGAGTTCAGCCGCCAATCTGGCGCGCGACTATTTGAAACGATAACAACCGAAAAATCCTTAAGGTTTGAAGATGAGTACTCCCTCCAACAATGCCGTCGTATTGTTATCCGGTGGTCTTGATTCAGCGACTACGCTGGCGATGGCTTCCGAACGTGGTTTTAACTGTTATGTGATGAGTTTTGACTATGGTCAGCGCTCTCAGACTGAACTTGCTGCGGCGAAGAGAATTGCTGCGGATCTTAAAGTGAAAGAACACCGTATTGTGCGTCTTAATCTGGAAGATTTTGGTGGTTCTGCACTGACTGATAACAGCATCGAGGTTCCAGATCATGAAGAGGAGGGGATTCCGGTTACGTATGTACCTGCCCGTAATACCGTCTTTATGTCTTTGGCGCTGGCCTGGGCTGAAGTGCTGCATGCGCAACATATATTTATCGGTGTGAATGCAGTTGATTATTCCGGCTACCCTGATTGCAGACCAGAATATATTGCCGCTTTTGAGCACATGGCTAATCTGGCGACCAAAACAGGCGTCGAAGGTGAGCGACTCAGTATAGAAACGCCGCTGATCGACCTGACTAAAGCTGAGATAATTCAAGAAGGAATGCGTTTGGGCGTTGATTACGGCCTGACCGTTTCCTGCTATCAGGCGGATGATGAGGGCCGAGCCTGTGGTGTCTGCGATAGTTGTCGACTCAGAGCAAGTGGCTTTAAGGATGCAGGAGTTTCTGATCCTACTCCTTACATGCCCGGAGTAAGTGATTAGGGTATTTTTACCTGTCTGGACAAAAGGAGCTGATAATCAGCTCCTTTTTTGTTGCAGCTTAGCCCTCATTGCGTAGATTTAACATTTCCAGTGAAGCAGTGATGGTATAATATCTATCCGTTTCAAACCCGTTACTGTTTCATTACCCAATTAAGAATATTTATTGATGTTAAATAAAGAAGAGCTGTCAGATCGTATTCTGGTCCAGGAGTATTTTGCTAGAGAACACCTTCCCGGTGAGCTGAATACACTGCAGCAGGATGAATACAAGAACCGTATTAAGCAACTTCTGAAAGAGAAGGATGCCTGTCTGGTTGCGCATTATTATACCGACCAGATTCTTCAGGAACTGGCCGATGAAACCGGTGGCTGTGTCTCCGACTCTCTTGAGATGGCTCGCTTTGGAAATACGCATCCAGCGAAAACGCTGATCGTGGCCGGCGTGAAATTTATGGGTGAAACGGCAAAGATATTGAATCCTGAGAAACGGGTTCTAATGCCGACGCTTGAAGCAAACTGTTCCCTGGATATTGGCTGTCCTGCCGATGAGTTCACCGCTTTTTGTGATGCCCATCCCGATCATGAAGTGGTAGTTTATGCCAATACCTCTGCTGCCGTTAAGGCGAGAGCGGACTGGGTGGTGACCTCTGGTATCGCCCTTAAAGTCGTTGAGCATTTGGCTGATCAAGGTAAAAAGATTATCTGGGCGCCGGACAAACACTTGGGTGCCTATGTGCAGAAGCAGACCGGTATCGAGATGCTGATGTGGGATGCTGCTTGTATAGTGCATGATGAGTTTAAAGCGCAGCGTCTGCTAGATCTTAAAAAAGTTTATCCAGATGCTGCGGTATTGGTTCACCCTGAATCACCGGATCCCGTTGTCGAGTTGGCTGATATGGTTGGTTCAACAACGCAGATTATCAACGCTGCACGAGATATGCCTAATAAGCAGTTTATAGTGGCTACAGACCGGGCTATTTTTTATAAAATGCGTCAGGCTGCCCCCGATAAAGAGTTCATAGAAGCGCCTACAGGTGGTTCCGGGGCTACTTGCAGAAGTTGTGCGCACTGTCCCTGGATGGCTATGAACGGGCTGGAGAATGTTCTTCAGGCGTTGGAGCAGGGTAGTGGTGAGATTATTGTCGATGAGTTATTGATCGATGATGCCCGACGACCGCTTCAGCGAATGCTTGATTTCTCTGCCAATAACGGTTGATATATTTTTTGACTTCAGAGAATTGAAAAAGCCTGCGATAAGCAGGCTTTTTTTGTATCAGCTAAGTAGTGCTGATTAAGGCGTTATTGATTATGCGCCGCGTTTATCAACCATAAAGATACCGTAGCCGGTAGCAACCAGCTTCTCGCCGACATGTACATCGGTACGCATCTTAACCCGGCGACGTTTCTCATCGATCTCTTCAATGGTTCCGGTAGCTTTGGCTGTGTCGCCAATGTATACCGGAGCTTTAAACTTAATAGACTGATCGATATAGATAGCACCAGGTCCTGGCAGACGGGTACCTGCAACCGTAGAGATCAGGGCCGCAGAAAACATACCGTGAACAATACGGTTTTTGAATGGGGTGGTGGCTGCATATTCACTGTTGATGTGGATTGGATTGTTGTCCCCAGAGATACCGGCAAACATATATACATCGGATTCAGAAATAGTTTTGGCGTATGAGGCACTCATGCCAATTTCCAGATCTTCCAGGTAGTAACCGTGCAGTTCATCCATTTGTAATTCCTCTTTTATCGGGATGTAGCTAAGGCCAAAAAGTGAGACAAGTTGGCCTTAAATAGTGTTGTTGAAGCAGATGTAGGTGAAAACCTGAATGCAGGTAACGACCACTTACAATTTATTTTGCTCCCTATCAGTAAGTAAAACAGGTTTTTGTTGCAGTGCGAAGTGCTAATTCATAGATTTACTGATGCAATGCCTATAGCGGGTGATTAAACTACCACTTGTTAAGGTTTAGAGTATTTATCGGCAATCAGAGTGGTTTTGCCGTTATGCTGTTGCAGTTTATGCGGGGCTATGGACAATGGCCCTTCCAAAGGGGTGAGGGTGTACAGTTTATGGTAACTAAAGTAGTGCTGACGTTGCTGGTAATTCTGGCGGCCTATATCTATTTAAAGCGCAGACGAGTTGTTTCTCAGCCACGCTTAAAGCCTGTTGAAGTGAATCAGGCTTCAGATAAGCCTTTTCGTATTATTGCGATTCTTCTATTGCTCGTATCTCTTGTCGGGACATCGGGCTATGTTATCTATCATTGGGTTGATGGGCATCAGTTACTCCAAGTCACCCTGACATCCCCAGGAACCAATGAGCCTCAGCTTTATCGGGTACATAAGTCTGAGCTGAATGAGCGAAGTTTTACCACGGTTGAAGGGCAGATTATCCGTATTGGATCTCAGGATCGCTTACAGATTGAGGCGATGCCTGAATAATTACTCGGATAGCTAAAGAGTTTGTGCCTCAGAGGTAGAGAAACGGATGCTTTTAGTTTTTATGCCGATATAATGTCGTTTGCTGCAACTGCGTAATTTGGTTTTCGTATTACGCGTCTAAAGTGTACATCTTGTAATCGTTTATTCTTTTTCGGGTCTGACGGTAATCAACGCTGAGTTTGATCATAGCGCTTTTTATGTTGAGCTAGTGTTTCAAACTTAGCTTTGCGGGCTTAGTGTTTCAGGGATTTTTATGTTTCAACGAACCAGTCTTCATAGCCATAAAACATTACCTTCCAGTATTAACAGTGCAGGGGATCATAAATTACTTGCCAGCTCAGGTTATCAACTGCCTTTGTGCTGGTTACTGCTGTTTCACGAAAGTGACCTGCAGTTACAAAAAGTGTATAGCTTTGAGGGTGAACAAACCTGCGAGTACACCACTCTGATCTGTTCCAAGTCAGATGCACTGGAACGATATCAACATGCTGCCGAACGTTTTAAAAGTTTGCTAGGTAAGCGCTGCGGTACATATTTTGACTATTGGCAGCAGTACCTAGAGTATAACGTTGAAGATTATCTTTATCTCGATGCTACCGCGCTGTGGATGAACGGCGATTCGAAAGCTTATCTCGATAATCTCAGTCTGAGCCTAAGTGGTGTAAGTTGGGTAGCATCAGATGAATGTCGATGGAAACGAAGTCGGCTTGAGTCGTTGCCGTTCGTGGGGCGTGCATTCGACCCGATTGAACCCGCCCTTAAGCATAATGGAGTCCGTCACCTGCTATCGCAATGCGGAGTGTTAGATGCAGATGGTGGGATCTATATTGATAAGTCGGTGCTTCAGGGGGACGTCTGAATAGAGCGGCCGCTAAATCTATGAACGGCGATAAATAGACGGAATTTTTATGAATCGTAATGTGATCTTGTTATCTCTCTGTCAGGCTTTACTGACAACCGGTAACGTACTGCTTATCTCGGTCAATGCGCTGATTGGTCAGCAGCTATCTCCCTCTCCGGGGTTAATTACTTTGCCGGTGGCGATGCAATTTGTCGGTCTTATGTGTGCGACTATTCCTGCTTCTTTGATCATGGCGCGCATTGGTAGGAAAAATGGCTTCTATCTCGGTAACTCCGTTGGCATAGTCGGTGCCCTTTGTTGTATTTTTGCTCTCCAGCAGTCACAGTTTTTTATCTTCTGTCTGGGTACCTTTTTGCTGGGTATCGGTATTGGTTTTGGTACGTTGTATCGCTTTGCGGCTGTAGAAGCTTGTCCGGATGATCAAAAAAGCCGGGCGATCTCCATGGTGATGGCAGGGGGTGTAATCGCCGCTGTTTTGGGGCCGAACCTGGCTATCAGTAGTCGGGACTGGTTGGATGATAGTGTTTTTACGGGTGCCTTTGTTGGCTTGGCAGTTCTCTATGTTATTGCGTTGGTCTTACTCTCTTTTATTCGGATAGCGCCGCAAAAAGTGAATTCGGCCCATGAGATGAATAATAGCCGACCTATACTGGATATCGTTCTGCAGCCGGTATTTATCGTGGCTGCGACGGTCGGCATGATCAGTTATGCGGTAATGAATCTGATTATGACGGTCACTCCGGTAGCGATGGCTCGTTGTGGTTTTGATTTCAGTACCGCTGCCTGGGTTATTGAGTGGCATGTATTAGGTATGTTTCTACCCTCATTTATTACGCCGGTTCTGATTCGGCGATTTGGTTTATTACCAATGATGGTTCTGGGTGCTGTGTTTATGCTGGCTTGTATAGTCCTCAATCTGAATGGAGTAAGCCAGTGGCACTTCTGGGGGGGCTTAGCTTTATTGGGTGTTGGTTGGAACTTTATGTTTATCAGCGCGACCCAGTTGGTGACCTCTGCATACAGAACCGAGGAAAAAGCTAAAAGTCAGGCGGCCAATGAGTTTCTTATATTCGGCATGGTAACCGTTTCAGCGTTTAGTTCAGGCTGGTTAGAATCTAGCTTGGGGTGGCAGATGCTTAATACGCTTATGATACCGGTCGTTATCTGGGCTGTTGTCGTTATTCTGTTTTACCGGAAACCGGTAAATCAGCATCTTTTGGCACACCAGTAAGCTAAAAAGAAACATAAAAAAAGGGCCACTGACAAAAGTCAGAGGCCCATTAAGTGTTGATGAGTAATACATTGTTGATGAGTAATACGTTACTGGGGAGACCTGTTTTAGAAGTCAACCTTTAACTCGATCTTTAAGCCAATCTTAAATATGAGCCTTTTAAAACAATGCGTTTACTTTCTAAACGCGTCTTCTTAAACAGGGGATTTCAGTATTGGTCGGGATTCTTAATTCGTCAAGAAAATATCTGGTTATTAGCTTAGACTAAAATTTTCAGTAGCAGTCTATTTCAAAAACTTAAGCTGATCACTTGATAGGTGCCGCTTAGCCAGAAGGGCTTGTACAAAGCTGGAAACTAGTGTGCAATGCAGCTTATAAACCGATGATGGAATGAGTCAATGAAGAGTTACCTGTTTACCACTGAAACCGACCGTGGTGGTGTTATGTTATGTGACATCGAAGACTTTGATACAGCGGTTACCTATCTATGCAAGCGTTTTGATGGCGTGGTAAAGATCGAGTCTGCAGAGCAGGTATGGCAACTGACAGAATCAGATCAGCTTAGTTCTGACGTTATTACCTCAGAGTCGGAGATTGCTGAGTCTCAAGCTCTGGAGCATAGTGAGGCCTCTCCCGCATCCGACGATCTTTTTGCATAGCGGATAAAACAGGTTCATCCGTCTAGCTGCATCAGGTATTCTTACAGTCAGTAAAATCAAAGGATTACACAGGGCTGGCTGAATGTTTCAGATCTATCATTCGAATAAGCTTGATCTGCAGAAAGACCTGCTGGTTGAGATGATTAGTCGTCACCCTATTGAAGACCCATTTCAGCCCGAAACTATTCTGGTGCAAAGTCCGGGTATGGCCCAATGGCTCAAGCTCGAGCTCGCTGATAAGCTACAGATAGCCGCTAATATAGATTTTCCACTACCTGCCAGTTTCCTCTGGAGCAGTTTTACCTCAGTACTCAAAGATGTACCGGCCCGTTCAGCATTCAATAAAGAAGCGCTGACCTGGGGCTTGATGGAACTTTTGCCCCAGCAATTAACCCAGCCAGAGTTTGCTCCTTTACAGCGCTATCTCGAAGAGGATCAGGGCCAATTTAAGCTTTATCAGCTTTGTGGGAAAGTGGCGGATATATTCGACCAGTATCTGGTCTATCGTCCTGATTGGATCGCCAGTTGGGAAGCCGGTGATGATTTGCCGGATATCTCCGACTCGCAGCCATGGCAGCCCATACTATGGCGGCTGCTGCAGCAACATATTTTGGGTCTGGGACTGTCCCATTGGCACCGGGGTAATATGTTCAGTGGTTTTGTAGATGCGCTTAATCGTGGTGATTTCGATTCTGCGTCCCTGCCATCCAGGTTGTTTGTATTTGGCATCTCTGCCTTACCGCAAAATTTTGTTGAAGCCTTGCAAGCCCTAGGTCAGAAAATAGATGTTTTCCTATTGGTGACTAATCCCTGCCGTTACTTTTGGGGCGATATTGTTGATCCTAAATATCTGGCTCGATTAAATCAGCGCTGGTTAGCTAAACCCGGTATGACCACTGAGAATTATTATAGCCAGGGCAATCCGATACTGGCGTCGATGGGCAAGCTGGGAAGGGATTACCTATATCAGATACAAGATCTGGGTGCCCCTGAGGTTGAGCTGTTTGAAGACTTTGGCCGCAACAGTCTGTTGAGTTCGATACAGCAGGATATTTTGCAATTGGAAGATCCTTCTGCCAATGCTGTGCTGGATAGTGGTCAGAAGCAGCGACTGCAAGCTGAGGATAGGTCGTTGCAGTTACACAGTGCGCATAGTCCGTTGCGGGAAGTTGAGGTGCTCTACGATCAGCTGTTATCGATGTTAGATGAACAGCCTGAACTGTCACCCAGGGACATCATCGTGATGATGCCGGATGTAGCTGCCTACGCGCCCTATATCGAAGCGGTGTTTGGCAATGCTCCTTATCAACGCTATATCCCTTTTTCAATATCTGACCGGACACTGCAGCAGGAAAGTCCGCTGCTACAGAGTTTTCTTCGTCTGTTAGGGATGCCGGAGAGTCGGGTAACGGTGTCCGAAGTACTCGAAATTCTTGAAGTTCCTGCGGTGCTGCGCAAGTTTAGTCTGGATGCTGATCGCTTTGACCGCATCTGTCGCTGGATTGAAGCCTGTCAGATTCGCTGGGGAATAGATGCCGCTCAACGCCAGGAGCAGGGGTTGCCCTCTTTTGAGCAGAACAGTTGGCGTTTTGGGTTGCGCAGAATGTTGGCGGGCTTTGCGCTGGGACAGACCGAAGATCTGTGGCAGGGGATTGATCCCTATACCGAGATTGAAGGTCTTGAAGCGGAGGATCTGGGGCAGCTGGCTGAATTTGTCGAGCTGCTTGAGTTCTGTAGTGATGGTTTAAAAGCGGATCAGCCGGTAGCCGACTGGTTTGAAGTGATTAACGAGATTCTGCAGCGCGCTTATCAACCCGATGAGCAAGATGAAATTCTGCTTATGCAGATTCGCCAGGTATTGGAGAAGCTCCAGCAGCAGCTCAGTGATAGTTGTTATGCAGAGCCTCTCAGTTGGGCGATAGTGCGTGATTATCTAACCACTGAGCTGGGTAACAGTAAATCCAGTCAGCGTTTTATGATGGGGGCTGTGAATTTTTGTACCTTGATGCCGATGCGCTCCATTCCGTTTCAAGTGGTGTGTCTGTTAGGGATGAATGATGGCGTATATCCACGCGCGATACCGCCTATGGGTTTTGATCTCATGGCAGACGTTCCTCGCCGGGGCGATCGTTCCAGACGGGATGATGATCGCTATCTGTTTCTTGAGGCGTTGCTTTCCGCCCGGCAAACACTCTATATCAGCTACATTGGACGTAGCGTTCAGGACAACAGTCCCAAAGTACCCTCGGTATTGATCAGTGAACTGCTGGAGTATTGTCAGCAGAGCTATTGTTTTGAGCATCACCTGGAAGCAGAGGATCTGCATAAAACGCTGTTAGTTCAGCATCCGTTACAGCCTTTCAATGAGCAGTATTTCACGCCGGACTCGCCTCTGTTTAGTTATGCTAGTGAGTGGCTGCCTCTGTTAAAAGATGAGGGAGAGGCTGAGCAAAGCTTTATCACCACTCCATTGGCCGCAGAACCCCTGGTAGAGTTGGAACTGTCTGAGCTGCTGGCATTCGCACGTAATCCCATCAGATTTTTCTTTCAACGCAGGCTCAAAGTTTTCTTTAATGATGCGACCATTGAGCAGCAAGATGAAGAGCCGTTTCAGTTAGATGGCCTAACCGCTTACCAACTGAAACAGCAGTTGCTTGATGCCGCTATCAAAGACGGTCTGGATCACTGTTTTAATCGTATTGAGGCCTCGGGGCTACTACCGGTGGGTATTGCCGCTCAGCTACAGACACGAAAACTACGCTACGACTGCCAGGATATGGCAGAAAAGATCAGGCCCCATCTTGATAAGCCAGATCGGGCTGAGTGTCAGTTAGTGGTGGTAGGTATCAAACTCAGTGGCTGGCTAACCGGTCTGCATTCTACCGGGTTGGTTCGTTATCGGGCGGCGAACGCGAAGGGCCGGGATATTATTCATCTCTGGCTGGAGCATCTGGTGCTCTGTGCCAGTGGCAGAAGCCTCCAGTCTAGTTTTTTTGGTTTGAATGGCAGGCATTGGTTTGAACCTTTGGAGCAAGGACGGGCAATGGATTACCTTCAGGAATGGCTGAATGCATATCGCCAAGGCTATTGTGAACCGCTACCCTTGCCTGCCGATACGGCATGGGTTCTTGAGTCTAAGACTATTGAGAAAGGCGAAGAGAAGGGCGTGGCTGAGGCGGTGAAGTGTTTTAATATCGATGCCTTTACGGGAATGGGTGAATCCCGTGATCTGTATATCAGCCGAGTCTATCCGGACTTCAGTGCATTGGGCCCCCGATTTAATGCGTTATCTGAGTTGCTCTATCAGCCGGTAGCTGAGTTACTGCTGCAGAGTGACGGGGAGGCGGATGATGAGTAAGGTTCAGCTGCTTGATCCACTTAGTTTTCCGCTTTCCGGACGCCGACTGATAGAAGCCAGTGCCGGCACCGGTAAGACCTATACGATTACCGCCCTGTATCTGCGTTTATTGTTGGGCAGTACTGAGGCTGAGACGGCATTGCGTGTGGATCAGATTCTGGTGGTTACTTTTACCGAGGCGGCGACAGAAGAGCTTCGTGACCGGATTCGAAATCGAATTCAGGAGGCCTGTCAGGTCTTCAGAGGGGCTGAAACTAAAGATCCCTTCCTGAAGGATCTTTATGAGCAACAGAGTGATCTGTCCCGCTCTGCACGGTTGCTTGAACTGGCTGGTCGACAGATGGATGAAGCGGCGATTTTTACCATCCATGGTTTTTGCCAGCGGATGCTGCGCCAGCACGCGTTTGAAAGCGGCAGTCTGTTTGAGACTGAACTGGTTACTGATGCGGGGCCACTGTTGCGTCAGGCTTTGTTAGATTGCTGGCGCGGACTTATCTATCCAACGGATAGTCAGTTGAGTGAAGCGATACAGGCGATCTGGCCGGGGCCTGATTCACTGTTGGCGGCACTCAGACCTCTACTGGGGCGTCCCGGTGTGCAGCTTATCCCGGAACTGAAAACCGATAATTTGCAGCAGCTGTGGCAGGCGAGTCAAAAGTGGCTGGCGGGCTTTCGGCAGCAATGGCTGAGCTACGTGCAGGATCAGCAGCTTGATCTGGCGGAGTTGATTCAGGCTTCCGGGATCAATAAAAACAGCTATCGTAAGACTTCTGTTCCCAAATGGTTGGCGGCCATTGACCAGTATGCGCTGGGGGATACAAACAATGTACCGGAAACTGAGATTGGCAAGTTTTGTCAGTCATTGTTAGAAGAAAAAACACCAGCGGGTAAGAAAATCCCCGAACATCCGCTGTTCCTGCTCTGTGAAAGCTATTTCGAGCATCGTTTACCTCTGCGAGAACTGTTGCTGACCTATACCTTGCAAAAGGTGGAGCAGCGGTTCAATAAGTTAAAGCAGGATTATCGCCTGTTATCCTTTGATGATCTTCTCAGTCAGTTGGATGCCGCATTGCAGGGGGGCAGCAGTGAAGCGCTAGTGAAGGCGATCAATACGCAGTTCCCGGTGGCAATGATCGATGAGTTTCAGGATACCGATCTGCTGCAATACCGTATTTTCAGCACCCTGTATCCAGATACCCCGGAGCGCGGGTTATTTATGATCGGCGACCCGAAACAGGCGATCTATGGTTTCCGTGGTGCAGATATTTTCACCTATATCAAAGCGCGCAGAGCAGTAACCGAACACTATACGCTAGGCACTAACTGGCGTTCATCGAAAGCGATGATAGAGGGGGTCAACAAGCTCTTTGGCGGTTGCGATGCTCCCTTTATTTACAACGATGATATTCCTTTCCTGCCGGTAACGGAGGGGGGGAAAGCAGATAAGACGCCGTTTACCTTGTATGGCCGAACGCCGGCTTCACTGCAATTCTGGTTTTGTGATGCGCCGGTACTTAGTAAACAAGACTACCTTCAACAGATGGCGGGTGCCTGTGCCTGTGATATTGATACTAAACTGACGGCTGCGTCTGAAGGTGAAGCGCTAATCGGAGATCAGCGACTGCAGGCTAAAGATATCGCCGTGCTGGTGCGGAATCGTCAGGAAGCTGCGGCGGTCATGGGGGCATTGTCCGACAGGGGAATTCACAGTGTCTACCTCAGTGGCAGGGATAGTGTTTTCAGTACCCGGGAAGCCTATGACCTGAAACTGCTTTTGTTGGCTGTAGCAGAACCACAGAATGAAAGCCGCCTTCGGGCAGCGTTAGCCACTGGGTTGATGAACTATCCGGCCGCCTGGTTAGATAGGCTGAGTATCGATGAGCAGCTCTGGGAGCAGCTGGTGGCGGAGTTTACCGAATACCGGGAAGCTTGGGTAGATCTCGGGGTACTGCCCATGCTTCGTCGGCTGATACGGCGCCGTAAGCTGGCAGAGTCGTTACAACGGCAGGTACAAGGAGAACGGCGTCTGACCGACCTTTTGCATCTGGGGGAAATTCTTCAACGCGCCAGTATGGAGCAAGAAGGTGTCGCTGCGCTTATGCGCTGGTATAGCGATCAGTTGTTGAATCCCAATGGTGAGAGCGATGAACAGCGTTTGCGCCTTGAAAGTGATTCCGGCCTGGTAACGGTCATTACCGTACACAAGAGTAAGGGGCTTGAGTATCCGTTGGTCTTCCTGCCTTTCGCCTGTACCTTTATCAAGGCCCGTGAGCCGCTGTTCCATAATCAACAAGATCAGCTTTGTTATCACCTCGATAGCAAAGACAGTGATAGTTTGGCCTTAGCTGAGCGAGAGCGCCTGGCTGAAGATCTGCGCTTGCTCTATGTTGCGCTGACCCGTTCTGTTTATGGCTGTTATATCGGTCTGGCAAACATTGCTGATGGTCGGTCAAAAAAGAGTGGCTTGCATCGAACCGCCCTTGGCTACCTGGTATTAAATGGCGCAGACAGTAATGAAGAGCTGCAAGCGCGGCTGAGTCAGCTGTCTGAAACCGGATCAATTGCGCTGTCTGAGCCGCCCCAGGGCGAGCAGCAACGCGGGTTGTTTGATCTGCCACAACCCGAGCTTCCGGAGTATGAGGCGCGACAGTTTAATCGGCGGTTGCGGCGTGACTGGCGTATCTCTAGTTATTCCGCGCTTGTTAGTCATCACAGCACAGCACCGCCGCTTCCGGGATTGGATCTGGAGGTTATAGATGAGCAGGATCTGCCAGCGGTTGAGCAGGATGAAGCGGTACACAATATTTTCAATTTTCATAAAGGGGCTCAAGCGGGTACCTTTCTTCATGAGTTGTTTGAAGAGATCGACTTTACTGATTATCGGAACAACCTTGCAGCGCTGTTAGAGCAGAAATGCCAGGTCGCTGGTTACGAAGAGCACTGGGTTCCGGTGTTGGAACAGCTGCTCGAAGATGTGCTTTATACCCCATTATCATCTACCTGGTTAGCGACAGAGAAGGCTCCGTGCTTGGCGGATATCACAAATGCTAAGAGATTGATTGAAATGGAGTTTATGCTTCCATCTCAAGGGCTTAATGCAGGTAAGTTAAACCAAATTATACGCAAGAGTGATTCGCTATCTAGGCCGGCAGGCGATCTGGTGTTTGATGATTTAAAGGGGATGTTGAAGGGATTTATCGATCTGATATTTGAATATCAGGGGCGCTATTATATTCTCGATTACAAATCGAACCACTTAGGTAGCCAGCCGGAAGATTACACTGTTGAGGCTCTTGAAGTCGCGATGCTGGAGCATCGGTACGATCTTCAGTATCAGCTTTATACCCTGGCTCTGCACCGCCTGTTGCAAACCAGGTTGCCTGATTACGATTATGAGGTACATTTCGGAGGTGTGTTTTATCTCTTTTTACGGGGGATGAAAGCTGACTCTGCCGGGAGTGGCGTTTTCCACTGTCGACCAGCAATAGAGCTGGTTGAGCAGTTAGACCAGTTATTCAGGGAGGGGTGCTAATGCAGCTGCTGCAACAGTTACGTCAACAGCATTTGGTTCGTCCGCTGGATGTGCAGTTCGCCCGCTTTATCAGGGATGAGGAGTTGTCGATCAGCGGTCAGACTGAGGTAAGTGATACTTTACCGCTATTGGCGGCGTTGGTGAGTTTGCAGTTGGGTCGAGGAGAGGTCTGTCTGCCGCTAAATAGCTGGAGTTCGTTAATGGAAAACTGGCCCTCTGTCTTGCGTAAACCAGCTGAACAACTGTTGCAGGAGCTGTCCAGGAACGCTCTGATTGGCTTTTCTGTAATTTCGGATGGACAACAGGAAGCGCCATTGGTGCTGAGTAATGGTCGGCTCTATCTCTATCGATACTGGCTTTACGAAACCGAAGTCGCGGGACGAATCCAACAATTAACGGCCCCGATCCCACTGAACCGGGACAGTATCAAAGCAGGGTTAAGGCGATTGTTTGTTGATAGGCTAGCCGGTGAAATAGATTGGCAGCAGGTGGCCGTTGCGATAGCGATTAGCCGTCGTTTCAGCGTCATCAGTGGTGGTCCGGGAACCGGTAAGACCACCACTGTTGCACGTTTACTAGCGCTCTATGCTGAGTCATTCAGTCAGCAGATGCAGCGTGCGCCTCTGATTAAGTTGGCGGCTCCAACTGGAAAGGCTGCTGCCCGGTTGAGTGAGTCCCTGGCTGGTGCACAGGAAGCGCTCCCGGTTAGCGATGCTATTCGCGCAATGATTCCTAACCAAGCCGTCACACTTCACCGTTTGTTGGGGCCGCGTCCGGATAGTAAGAACTTTCGCCATAACGCTGAGAACCCGCTGCATTTGGATCTGCTGGTGGTTGATGAAGCATCAATGATTGATCTGCCGATGATTTACCGTCTGCTAGCGGCACTGCCTCCGCAAGCGCAATTGATCATGATTGGCGACCGGGATCAGCTGGCCTCGGTTGAGGCGGGCAGTGTACTGGGTGATATCTGTGCCTGGGATAGTCAGGAAGGGGTTTCAGAAGAGCGGCCAGGACTATGTTACAGCCCAGAGCAACTGGATTATCTTCAGCAAGTATGTGAATTGCCCGTTCCGGCATCAGAGCCGGGAGACAGTCCTGTTGCAGATGCTCTGGCGTTGTTGCGCCGTAGTTACCGTTTTGATGAAAACAGCGGTATAGGTCATCTGGCCAGGGCGGTTAACAGGGGTGAAGGTATTGAGGCGATGCAACTGTTTGATCAGAGTTGGCGCGATATTCGTTTTATGGCGCTCTCAGATGTGGGCTATGGGGAGATGGTGTCAGAAGTGTGCGCAGGATACTCAGTCTACCTGAAATGCCTGCGACAGGGCTCTGAGCCGAGCTTATTGCTCAAAGCTTTCAATCAAATCCAGTTGTTGGCGGTAGTTAGGCAGGGGGCTTATGGTGTTGAAGGGCTTAATCAGGCAGTGGAAGAGCGTTTGCAGCGACAGGGGCTGATTAGCCTTTCTGGGAACTGGTACACAGGCCGTCCGGTAATGATTACCCGTAATGACTATCAGTTGGGCCTATACAACGGAGATATCGGTATTACGGTTGCTGATGAGGATGGCCGCTTACGGGTTTGGTTCGAGCTATCAGATGGGGAGATGAAAGGGGTGCTGCCGGGTCGGTTACCAGAACATGAGACGGTGTACGCTATGACAGTACATAAGAGTCAGGGGTCTGAGTTTGATCAGGTAGTGATGATATTACCCGCAGAAGACACGCCATTGTTGACTCGAGAGCTGATCTATACCGGTATCACCCGTGCCAGATCAAAGTTTACCCTGCAGGCAACATCTCAGGCGCTAGTCAGAGGAAGTCGCCGACGTACAGAGCGGGCCAGCGGGTTAAGCTGGCGTCTGTGGCATGCGCCGGGACTTCTGAAGTAATCAGCTGATTAAGCCTTAGCTTCTTCGGCATCAACAAAGGCTGCAAACTCGGTAAATCCGCCGATGTGTTCCTTACCGTGGAAGATCTGAGGTACAGTATCAACAGGTTTGCCGACTGTTTTCTCAAGATCTTCTTTGGTGATCCCTTCATCGTGGATATCGATGTAGCGGTGGTCGATATCCTTCATTTCACATAATTGTTTAGCTCGGGTACAAAATCCGCAGCCTTTACGGCCAAATATAGTAATTCGTTGCATATATTGCTCTCCTTAAATCTGTTTGAATGTATTGAAACAGGTTAAGAAACACAAGACCAATTGCCTTTTTTAATGTTTTAGATAGGTAGAGGTTATCGTTGTGGCATTCTTGGTTTAAAATGGTAGTGATACAGAGATGAACGGGTAGCGTTGTGCCAGAGAATATTCCGATCCACCGGCTAAAAGATATGCCGGTTTTTGGTGGATTGCGTGAAGATATCGTCAAGCAGATACTTGAGGGTAGTCATTACGTTGAGCGTAAAGTTGGAGAGCCGTTCTTTCTTGAAGGAGAGCGTGGTGATTCCTCTTTTATCGTTGAGACGGGCAGCGCAGCCCTTTTTAAACTGGGTGAATCAGGACAGAGTCATCAGATACGCTCCTTCCTGCCGGGTGAGTGTTTTGGCGCTATGGCTTTGTTAGGCGTCTATCCTCGCAGCGGGGTTGTTAAAGCGCTGGAGACTTGTCGTGTCGTAGAAATTAAGGCGGACCAGCTGTTTTCTGTTTATCAGACCGATCCTGAGCAATACCTTTTGATGTTTATGAATATGGCTCGAGATCTGAGCCGACGGTTAAGGGATACCGATGACCAGCTCGTCGTGAATCTTGATGAACAGACCCATTCAAACTAATTATTAGTAATGTCAGATTGACCCGGTTTATAAAAGGTAGATAAAAAAGGGTAGCCATTGGCTACCCTTTTTTAATGCGTTCACGGTTACTGAGAAGTACCAGAGCTCTTTACCAGGTATCGTGACGTTTTCTGCGTTTGGGTAGATAAGGGATCATCAGACCTAGTATTAAACCACCAAAAGCGACTAAACCACCGTAAGTGAACCAGCGCATCAGGTTGCTCTCGTCCATACCATTAATAGTTCTGTTAAGGCTAACAATCTGTTCCTCAAGGGCCGATACCTTGGCGGCATTTCCTTGATTTTCTCCTGCCAGGGTGTGATTTTGCTGTTTCAGCGCGCTGATCTCCTGAACCTGGCTATCAAGATTATTATCATTGCTCTTCAGTTGTTCCTCCAGCTTGGGGAACCGTTGAGCCATGCTAGTACCAGTAGAGACGTTGTCTGCGCTGATCCAGCCCACTTTACCGCTGGGGGTCTTTATCCTAATGAAATTGGTCTTTTCATTACGACTAAGCACGGTTATCGGGGTGCCGCTACGTATGCGTCCCGTAATCCGATAGTCCGTACTGGGGCCTCCATGATAGAAGGTGAACACATCATCGCTGATGTAATTGGCGGCTTTCGCTGAAGTGGCAAGCAGTAAGGCAAAAAGACAAGTGACTAATTGTTTACTTGGGAGTCGATTTAACAAATTCATGTTGTTCCTGTTTAAAATATGCAGTTCAGCTTTCCCCCCCCTAAAACCGAAATATGGTTTTCAGGTAAAGCTGGTCAGGATAGACCTGTAACCGAAAGATTAGTTCCGTGCATTTGAGTAAGAATGTAACATTATACAATTAAACGGCTATTGTATAATCCGTGTTTTTTTTAAGGATATGATTTAAGTGGATAGTGGTATACTACCGCGCGAAATACAAGGCCGTTATTAGCCGTTAACCCAGGAGTTTTTATAGTGTCATTTATTCGTTGGTTTTTGGGTAGGATTATACTGCTGTTCAACTTTATCTTTAGCCCTCGTCGTCTTAAAAGAGAGCCAGAGCTGCAGCGTGCACTGGATCTGCGTACGGCTAACCTTTCCCTGTATCAGTATGAAGCTTGTCCCTTCTGCGTCAAAGTACGCCGCTCCCTGCGCCGTAACAGTTTGAATATCGAGCTGCGTGATGCGAAAAAAGTAGAACTTCATCGAAATGAGCTACTCGAAGGCGGGGGCCGGTTAAAAGTACCTTGCCTGCGTATCGACGAAACAGATGGAGAAGTTCGCTGGATGTATGAGTCATCTGACATTATCCATTACCTGGAACAGACCTATGTAACTGCATAGCTTCTGGTTTATGTAAAAAAGCAGCAATTGGCTGCTTTTTTTGTGCCTACAACTGGCGCTTGCCCGTTAATTAAGATAATTTATCTGTATATTTAACCAGTAGTCTTTCATATGATCTTATATATTGCAGAAAAGCCCAGCCTTGCCAGGGCGATAGCTGAAGTCTTGCCCAGGCCCCATAAGAAACAGGATGGCTATATTGAATTAGGTAATGGTGACTGCGTCAGTTGGTGTCTGGGGCATCTGTTAGAGCAGGCCGACCCCGCCGACTATAATCCCGACTTTAAGCCCTGGCGATTTGAACACCTGCCGATTATCCCCGACGAATGGAAACTTAAACCCCGCAGCAAGACTCGCTCTCAATTAACCGTTCTACGGCGTTTAATTCGTCAGTCTAAACAGCTTGTACACGCTGGAGATCCCGATCGCGAAGGGCAGCTGCTCGTGGACGAAGTGATTAATTATCTGGGTGCCAGTGCCACTAAAAAGCGAACTGCACAGCGGGTTCTGATCAGTGACCTTAACCCTAAAGCCGTCACAACCGCGCTAAATAACTTAAAATCTAACAGTGATTTTATACCGTTATCTACATCGGCATTGGCGCGCTCACGCGCTGACTGGATATACGGTATCAATTTAACCCGGGCGTACAGTATTCAGGGGCGAAAGGCCGGCTACAATGGAGTGCTTTCTGTTGGGCGGGTGCAGACGCCGTTGCTGGGCCTGGTAGTACGACGTGATAATGAGATCGACGGGTTTGTCTCCAAACCCTTTTTCGAAGTGCAGGCGGTGGTTGAAACTGAAGCAGGTGAGAGCTTCAAAGCTCGCTGGAAACCTAGTGAAAGTTGTCAGCCCCATCAGGATGAAGAGGGACGGGTTTTAAACCAGAAGCTAGCCGAGAATGTGATAACCCGGATCAAAGGGGAGCTGGCAGAATTGGTAAAGCTTACCCAGAAACGTAAGCGGGAAAATGCGCCGTTGCCTTTTAGCCTGTCTGCTTTGCAAATTGAAGCGGCAAAGCGCTTTGGTATGAGTGCTAAAGAGGTACTAGATACCTGTCAGGCCTTATATGAACGACATAAGTTACTGACTTATCCGCGTTCAGATTGCCGTTACCTTCCTGAAGAGCATCATGCTCAGGCAGCAGATGTGGTTAATGCGATCACGGCAAATCACCAGAAGCTAAAAGAGTTTCTTCCACAGATTACAGTTTCGCGGAGATCATCGGCCTGGAATGATAAAAAGGTTAGTGCTCATCATGCCATTATACCGACGACACGACAGGCTAATCTCGCGGTATTGAGTCAACAGGAATCTCAGTTATATGAACTGGTGAGTCGTTACTATCTGGCCCAGTTTATGGCGCCCTATGAATATGATGATACCCGGGTTGAGCTGAAGATCGCGGGTGGTGAATTTATCGCAACGGCGCACCAGACACAGATTTCCGGTTGGAAACAGCTACTGTCATCATCAGAAGCGAAACAGAGTACGCTGCCTCTGTTAAAAGAAGGGCAGTCGTTACGCTGCACTGATGCTTTGTTGGAAGAAAAAAATACTCAGCCACCTAAATATTTTACGGATGCGACACTGCTTGCCGCGATGACCGGGATCAGTCGGTATGTGACAGACTCCGAGATCCGCAAAGTACTGAAAGAAACCGATGGTCTGGGAACCGAAGCCACACGGGCAGGGATTATCGAGCTGCTGTTCACCCGAAACTTTATCCAGCGTGAGGGTAAAACCATCCGTTCAACAGCAGTGGGCCGCGCTCTGGTTGATTGTTTGCCAGATAGCGCAACTACTCCGGATATGACAGCTCTGTGGGAATCAGAACTGAGTCGGATCAGCCAACAGGAAACCAGTTATAGCCATTTTATGCAGCCGTTAACAGAACGACTTCGTGATCTGATCGCGCAGTCCGCTCAGGTGGTTATTCCCGATACACTGAAAGCGTTAAGCCCTCCCGCCAAAAAACGCACGACACGTACTCGTGGTAAGGCTAGTACAAAGACGAAGAAAGCGGTGAGTGGCAAAAAGCGTACCGTTACCAAGGCGAAACGGCCTGTTAAAACAAAGTGAGACTGGCGGGAATGCCAAGTCTCAATCAAGCTAAATAGGCTTGTCATACCCCACTGTTTCAGGGCTTCACTAATCGCCTTTTCAGCTATTTTTCAGAAATAGAAGCTACTCTTTTTTTAAGTATTTGAGCTATCTGAAACTGAGCTTTCAGAAGCTTAATTAATGAGGAGTTTTCAGATGAATATCGGAAAAACAGTAATAGCGCTAGCAGTAGCATCGTTGTTGTGGGGGAGCAGCGTAGTTGCAGAGGAGCCTTTTGGTAATAAGGATTCGGTTAGTTACGCGAATAATCTATGGAGTTTCATGGTTGAGCATAAGCTTGCGGGGAATGATTCTATTATGACCCGTCCCTATACCGGGGCACCTCCCCATGGAATGATTCTTGAGCTGATAGAGCAGAAAGCGACACTGATGGGAGTCAGTGGTGAGTTGGTCGTTAAGCGAAACTACGGTGGCGATGGGCTGACGATTGATGATGTTATCAATAGTCCAGGTAAGTATCTCCAGGCGGTCACCGTAATGTTCCAGCGAGAAGAGGGTTACGACAGTGACAACAAGAACTGGTTCTACGCTAAATATGCACCGGACGGTTCGCTGATGAATAACCCAAAAGGGATACCATTGGCCGGGCGAGTTGCGAAAGGGATGCCAACGGGTTGTATCGCTTGCCATAAGGCGGCAGGTGGTGGCGACTATATCTTTAATCACGATCGCTACAATAAAATGCAGTGATTAAGGTTATAACAACAGCAAAAAAAACGGCGCGATTGGCGCCGCTTTTTATCTGATCGGTTTGCCGTATCGACTAATCTAACTTCGGCTCGTGCCAGTTGATGCACTTGAGAAACTTATGAGCAGGGTAGAATTTACCGTCTTTACCGGTCTGATCTTCTGATGATTTGATGAAAGCTTTTGGCAGCTCACCGCCACTGTATACATCTAGGCCTTTTTCAGATCGGTAAAAAGCCAGTGTCTCTTCAATCTCTGCCTCAGTTTTGCAGAGTTTTGACAAGTTGCTGTCTTGAACCTCCGCCATGTCTTTATCTGCGTCGATACCCAGCACATGCGCCATGCCGTAGGTTACTACCAGGATGTCTGCAACGGCATCTCGTACTTCAGACATATCTTTATTTTGAATACCCTCAACCAGCTCAGCCAGTTCCTCCTGGATCAAATGCAGCTGCTTACCTGCTTTCTCCCAGTCAGGGTTATCCCTGTTGCCCAGTTGATTGCCAAAAACAGTGTTCAGAAAGGAAACGTCGGTGAAATTGCTCATGCTTGTATCTATACCGTTAACAGTTAAAAACGGGCTATATGATGACGGTTTAGAAGCTTAATCGCAATCGAGAATAATTGAATGCTTTTGTCAATTTGGAGAGACGCGTGTCGGGTATTTAATTTAAAAAAAACGGGCGTTGCCCGTTTTTTCATTTGAATAGAAACGGCTTCTATAAACCTAACTTCTCAGCCACGTAGTCGGCGTCTTTGTCACCACGGCCGGACAGGTTGATAAGAATGGTCTTATCTTTATCCAGGGTTGGTGCAACGCGCATCGCCCAAGCGACGGCGTGGGCGCTTTCCAGTGCCGGGATGATACCTTCAACCTGGGATAGGGTCATAAAGGCGTTGAGACACTCGTCGTCGGTGACTGAGTCGTACTCCACCCGTTCGATATCTTTCAGATAGCAGTGCTGAGGGCCCACACCCGGGTAGTCTAGTCCTGACGCGATAGAATGCACCGGCATAGGTTCGCCGTCTTCCGTTTCCAGTACATAGCATTTCATGCCGTGGATCTGGCTTGGCTTACCCAGGGTCATAGTCGCTGAGTGTTTGTCTGTATCCAGCCCTAAACCTGCAGGTTCAACACCGACGATTTTCACCTCGTCATCATTCAGGAATGCGGTGAACAGACCAATGGCGTTTGAGCCACCGCCGACACAAGCGGTGATGATATCGGGGTTTTTACCATGCCTGTCGTTGAATTGCTGACGGGCTTCACGACCGATGATGCTTTGGAAATCTCGCACCATTTTAGGGAATGGGTGAGGGCCTACGACTGAGCCGATAGCGTAGATAAACTCATCTGGGTTTTTCAGGTATTCTTCGAAGGCGCTGTCGACTGCATCTTTCAGTGTGGCGGTGCCTCGAGTAACCGGGACCAGTTTACAGCCCAGAATCTTCATTTTGGTAACGTTAGGGTGTTCTTTCTCGATATCAACCTGACCCATGTGGATTTCACAAGGGATACCCACCAGCGCACAGGCTGTCGCCAGCGCTACGCCGTGTTGGCCGGCACCTGTTTCGGCGATGACTTTCTTTTTGCCCATGAACTTGGCCAGCAGGGCCTCGCCCAGGCAGTGGTTTATCTTATGAGCGCCGGTGTGATTCAGGTCTTCGCGTTTCAGAAAGATCTGAGCACCGCCGAGTTTGTCACTCAGGCGTTTGGCATGATAGATCGGGCTGGGACGGCCAACATAATCCTGATTCAGTTGCATTAATTCGCTCTGAAACGCTTCGGTTTTGCAGATCTCTTCGTAAGCCTGATTGATATCATTCATAACCTTGATCAATTCAGGTGGGAGAATCTGGCCGCCATAGTTACCGAAAAATCCGTCTGTGTCGGGCATTGGGGCAAAATCAAACTTACTCATAAGACCTCTCTTATCTCAAATTGGCGGACACTTATCGGATACCGCTGTCACTGCTATTTGTAATTTTGTTATATAGGAGGGAAATATATCGCTGCTGTGGAAGGATGCCAACAGCTAAGAGTAATTAATTTATTAACAATAGAAGGATGGAGTCTGAGAGATTAGCCGAAATCGAGCTCTCTCTGCTGTTCTTTGGATACCGTTTTTTTGAACCCCAGTGATTTTTGGCGCCGACTTATCTCTCTAAGCTGAGTGCTGGCTTCATGGTAGCAATGAAAAATGGTGTGATTAACGGCACCTTTGTTGTTTAGGGTATTTCCCCAGGATTCGCTCAGCACCCAGTCCCCCATCAGATCCTGATAGAGTCGGACTATGAAATAATCCTTTTGTTTGCGCCAACGAATAATCAAAAAGTAACCTGAATTAAATTTGCCTGAAAATGATGTCAAACCGTAAGGCGGGCAATTATAATCGGCGTTTCGCCCCTAAACCAGCTGATTTTTAACCTTTGGAGTCTTCTTTGAAGCTAACCAATCTGAATATAGTCGTAGATGAAAATATTCCCTCTGTGGATCGTCTATTTGGTCACTTTGGCAGCATTCGTAAACTGCCGGGAAGAACTATTCAAAGCATTGACCTTCAGGATGCTGACCTACTTCTAGTGCGTTCAGTAACAAAGGTTAATTCGCAGCTTATAAAAGACGCTCCGGTTGGTTTTGTTGGTACTGCGACGATTGGTACAGATCACATCGATAAAAGCTGGTTGAATGAGAAAGGCATAGGTTTTACCAGTGCCCCCGGCTGTAACGCTGATGCGGTTGCTGAATATGTCATTAGTACTCTATTGATGGTTGCTGCAGAACAGAGCTTTGAGCTTCAGGACAGGGTAGTGGGCATTGTTGGCGTGGGTAATGTGGGTCGTCGCTTGCAGCAACGGCTGGAAGGATTAGGGGTGAAATTATTGCTCAATGACCCACCTCGGGCAGAGACGGGAGAACAGGACTTTGTCGCGCTTGAGTGTTTATTAGAACAGGCCGATATAATCTGTCTGCATACACCTTTGACAGGGGATGGAGATCATCCCAGCTATCATCTTCTTAATGCTAATAATCTGCCTGTGATTAAGCCTAACTCAATATTGCTAAACGCCGGTCGAGGGCCCGTTATCGATAATGTAGCCTTGCTGAACTGGCATCGACAGCGGCCTGATGTCACATTGCTGCTGGATGTGTGGGAAGAAGAACCGACAGTCGATGAGTCATTGGCGCAACAGGTTAGGATTGGAACACCGCATATTGCAGGTTACAGCCTTGATGGCAAAATCAGGGGTACATGGATGCTCTACACTGCGTTTTGCCAGCATTTGGGTGTTAAGCCTGAGATCGACCTCGCTGATTGTCTGTGTGATGCGGGTAATGAACTCCAGATAATGCTGGATGGCAGTGAAAATCTTACCGATATCGTGCATCGGGTTTATCAGCCGGAAGCGGATCATAGCCGTTTCATGGATTCCCTAATGGATAAAAAGGCTCAGCCTAAGAACTTTGACCTGTTGCGTAAACAATACCCTGTGCGCAGGGAGTTTGCTGCAGCCCAGTTACAGGGTGTTAAACCTGATAAATTACTGGCAGACCAATTACAAGCTGTTGGGTTTCTTCTCGAATAACGCTTTGTTGCACTATAAGTTTATTGGATAATGATCTGCTTACACTCCTTAATGGATTGGGTTTAATGACCTTGCAACTTGAATCAACTGAAACTGATAAACCTCTGTCTGAATTGCGACTTCAGATTGGTGAGCCTGTTCGGGTTGATATCCGCTCCCCCCGAGCACGTTTTACTTCTAAGTTACTAGGCTATTCCGAGAATAATGGCATTATGATTTCAGCGCCGTCGCTAAAAAACGGTGTTTCTTCATCAATTAATGAAGGTAATATTGCCAGTCTGCGCTTGATTAGTGGCAACCGTATCTGCAACTTTAACTGCAAAATACTGAAGCTACACGAGCAACCATTCGGCTACTGGGTATTAGAGTATCCGCAGCAGGTTGATCAGAAACGCATTCGTGAACATACACGGGTTTCGGTTAGGCTCAGCTGTTCAATGGATGATCATGATGAGATGGCGGAGAGGGAAGGTCTGCCTGCCAGTGCTCTCTGTATTGATATCAGTATGGGCGGTGCTTGCCTTCAACTGCCTCAGGCCTTGGGTAATGTAGGTGATTTTTTTTATTTAACCACCCGTCTGAAAATTGGCGATATTGATCAGGTATTGCTGGTGCCTGTTGAGCTGCGAAATGTTCATTCAACCTCGGTTGAGTCCGGCAGCGTTTATAATCATGGTTTTAAGTTTTTTGATCTGGATGAAGATACTCGTTTGATCATTGCTGCATTTGTCTACCAGCAATTTCTGATTGAGACAGGCAATCTCGATCACTTCGGACAGGAGCTGTAAATGTTTCGTTTAGGTTTAATTATTAATCCACTGGCGGGTGTTGGTGGCAGTGTGGGGCTGAAAGGTAGTGACGGTGAAGCCACCGCGCTACAGGCTTTAGCGTTGGGAGCAGAGCCCAAAGCGAATCTGCGAACCCAGCAAGCTCTGGAACCTTTAAAAGGGCTGGAGGTTGAGTTGATAACCTATCCTGGCGAAATGGGTGAAGAGAGTGCCCGTATTGCAGGGTTTGAGCCACGGGTTATAGGTTCTATTAATCACGGACATACCTCTGCTGAAGATACCGAACGGGCAGCCCGAGAAATGGCTGCGTTGGGTGTCGACCTCATCCTGTTCGCAGGAGGCGATGGCACCGCAAGAAATATCTGTCATGCCATCGGTGACTCTACACCGGTATTGGGAATTCCGGCGGGGGTGAAAATTCATTCTGGAGTGTATGCAGTGACGCCCAAAGCTGCGGGTGAAGTCGTTGCTATGCTGGTGCGTGGAGAGTTAGTCACCCTGGCGGATCAGGAAGTACGCGATATAGATGAAGTTGCCTTTCGTGAGGGACGGGTTCGCGCCAAATACTATGGTGAACTTCTGGTACCGGAAGAGGGGCGTTACCTTCAGCACGTTAAAAATGGTGGCAGGGAATTAGAAGAGCTGGTGCTGGATGATATCGCCGCAGATTTTGCAGAATCGATGGAGGACGATGTTCGCTACATCATGGGGTCGGGCTCAACTGTTCAGGCTTTGATGGAGAATTTAGGGCTTGAAAATACGCTGCTGGGTGTCGATCTGATTGAAAATGGTGAGTTGATCGGCAATGATCTGACCGCCCAGCAACTATTGGCAATGACCGAGGGTCATAAGACCCGCTTGGTGATAACGGTTATCGGTGGGCAAGGGCATATTATTGGTCGGGGTAATCAGCAAATTAGCCCAGAACTACTCAAGCGACTGGGGCGGGAAAATATCATTCTGGTGGCGACTAAGAGCAAGATAAAAGAGTTAGAAGGACGTCCTCTGATCGTTGATAGCGGTGACATCGAATTGAATCATCAGCTTTCGGGTCTGATACGAGTTATTACCGGTTACCGGGATGCCATTCTCTACCGGGTAGCAGATTATTAAACGGTTAGATGCGAGCAGCTGATTCACGCGCTGTATCTAAATTTTTTTAATACATAACCAGCAAAATCCCCAATCTTTGATAAGCTGAAGAGTGAGCTTTACAGATGGGGATGGTTATGGGAATTGCACTGTTAAGGTTTTATTTGTACCTGCTGCTACCCGAGTGGATGAGTAATCAATATCCGGATAGTCGACATTTTTTTCGTCGTAAATTTACCTCTGCGTATCGCGCAAGGCTTCGCTGTGTTCGTCGTCTCTGGCTGGGATCAGGATTGTTAATGCTGGCTTTGCCGATCCCTCCAGTGGTTATAACGCTTGGGCTATTCACCACCTTCATATCGTTTTCTTTACTGGATGAGCATTAAACCCCGGTTCATTCTGACGGTTGCCTTTTTCTTTTGATTGACTGTTATTGGTTCGAAATCTTCTGGAAACTTCACTGTAATTTCTACTAATGACTCTCTTAGGCGGTTTTTCGGGCATACCGGTGAATGCAAGGGAGGATCTACCCGTTTGTTATAGAGGTGCTGGCACCGAACAGAAAATAGTTTCAACGGTGTTTATAGGCCTGTATAGAGATACTTTGATTGGCTTTATGACTTCAGTCACAAAAGCTGATTAATACTGTTTATGCTGCACCTGCGTAATGTAGAATAGAGGTAGTAGTTAGATCGGGTCACTGCGACCTGTTCTCAGGTCATCGGAGAGTCTCTTGAGTACACAATATCTCAAACGTTTTTTTAAGCCTAAATCGATAGCAGTGTTCGGGGCATCTGAAAAAGAGAACAGTATGGGGGGGATTGTCCTCCAGAACCTGCTGGATAGTGGTTATCAGGGCAAACTGATGGCGGTCAATAAGCGCGGCTATGATCAGGTTTACGGCGTGACTTGTTACAAAGGGCTGTCAAAATTGCCTGAGATGCCAGATCTGGCGATTATCTGTTCCCCACGAGAGTCAGTTGCGGAACTGATCCGCAAACTGGGTGCAAATATGGTCAAGGCGGCTATGATTTTAACGGGAGGCTTATCCCGAGCCAGTGAGCCGCTGGGCAGAAGTATGCGGGATGAGATAATGGAGGCTGCAAGGCCTTATGGTATCCGTATATTAGGCCCTGACTGTATGGGTATGCTGGTGTCAGGCCACAAGATGAATGCCAGTTATTCTCACCTGAATATACGCAAAGGTAAGGTCAGTTATGTGGGTCAGTCGGGTCTGCTAGGGACTGCGATGATCGATTGGGCGAATGGTCAGGAGATCGGTTTTTCCCACTTTCTGACTTTGGGGGAAGGGGTAGATGTTGATCTTCCCTCTATTATTGATTATTTCGCTCAGGACCCCTATACCCAGTCAATCCTTATTCAATTGGATCACCTGGTCGGTTCCTCACGAAATCTGCTTAGTTCGTTGCGGGCTGCATCGCGGAACAAACTGGTGCTGGTACTTAAATCCAATATGGTCTTCGACGAAGATAAAGAGAATCAGCCCGCTCTGGGGATCAAAGATGAGGACCTTATCTATGATGCCGCACTACGCCGTGCCGGTGTGGTACGGGTAGATACCGTCGATCAATTATATAACGCATTGGAGACCCTGACGCGGATGAAACCGATGCGAGGTGAGCGTCTGGCGTTAGTCTGTAACGGTATGGGGCCAAATGGTCTGGCTGCCGATCAGTTGTTACGAAGCGGGGGCGAGCTGTCTGAGCTTTGTGAAGAGACCGTCACCGCGTTGCGAGAGGTTTTACCCGATCATTGGAACCTGAAAAACCCTATTGATATGCACTCTGACGCAACGCCGGAACGTTTTGCCAAAGTTACCCAGTTATTGACGAAAGATCCTAATGTGGATGCGGTGCTGGTAATACATGCGCCAACGCGTTTAGCACCAGGGGTAGATACCGCGGAAGAGGTAATCAAAGTCGCGCGTAATACCCCACGCAATATTCTCACCTGTTGGATGGGGCGTAGCACAGCGATTGAATCGAGAAATCATTTTAATACTGCGGGCATTACTACTTTTATTACACCTGAAGAAGCGGTTGACGCTTTCATGCATATGGTTGAGTTTCGTCGTAATCAGGAAGTGATGAGACAAACCCCTGCACCGTTTCTTGATCAGAATGAACAGAACCATCTGCGGGCCAAAAAGCTGATCGCTGACGCGTTGGCAGAAGGGCGTGATTATCTAACCCATAATGAAGCCACTGATCTGTTGGATCAGTACGACATTCCGGTATCGCATACCCATTATGCAGATGATGTTGAAGGGGTTGTTGAGATAGCTAAAAAGCTTGGTGGAGCTGTTGCGGTTAAAGTGATGCACCGGGAAAATGTTTACCCGTTCAATTATGACAACAAAGACAACCCTCGCTGGAAAGATCTCGCGCTGGATCTGTTCTCCTGTTCAGATGTTAAGCAGGCGGTTACCCAGTTAGCTTATCGGGTCAGGGAGCGTTTTCCAGAAGATGATGTGCAGGGTTTTTGTGTGCAGCAGATGAAACGTGGCTTCCAATCGCTGCAGATCAATATGGGCATCACCCGGGATGATGTGTTTGGTCCGTTGCTGGTCTTCGGGAAAGGGGGTTACTCCGTAGATGTACTGGCGGATCGGCAGGTGATGTTGCCGCCACTGAATCTGAGCCTGGCGCGCCAGCTGATTACTACTTCACATATCTATTCGGTATTGAGTGAAAATAGCGAGCAGTTGGAACGGGACCTAGAGCAACTGAGTAACCTGCTGATTAAACTATCGCAAATGGTTGTAGATCTGCCTAATCTTAAGGGACTGGAGATTAATCCGATGCTGATCAATCGCCGTGGTGTATTGGCGGTTGATGTTTCAGTTTCATTGGGTGAGCCCTCGGTTCTGGCGATATCACCTTATCCTGAATATCTGAGTGAGCATGTGACCCTGCGTAATTCGGGTCGTAAGGCTGTTGTACGCGCCATCCGTGGTGAGGATGAACCTAATCATCTGGAGTTTTATAATACCCTCAGTCCTGAGTCGATACGTTTGCGTTACTTTTATAGTCGGGGGGTGCCAACTCATCAGGAGCTGGCTAACTGGACTCAGATAGATTACGACCGTGAGATGGCATTTATTGTGACATCCCCCCGTAAGGATGAGGCGGGATGGGAAACCCTCGGCGTAGTGCGGGCGGTGACCGATGCCGATAATATTCGCGCAGAGTTCTCGGTGGTGATTCGTGATGACCTTCAGGGTGAAGGCTTGGGTGTCGTGCTGATGCAGAAGTCGATTGATTACTGCAAAGCCCGGGGTACCCTGTTACTGGTGGGATCAACACTAACCTCTAATAAAAGTATGCAGGGACTGGCTTTGAAGCTTGGGTTTAAAAACCACTATAATATGGAAGAGGATGTTGTAGAGATGGAGATGATGTTGAACGAGCCAACTGAAGATTGGCAACGGTATCGGTTACAGCACTGATATAATTACGTTTAATGCCCAGAACAAAGATAAAAACCACCGATAATCCGGTGGTTTTTTTATATAAGGATTAAACGGTCGGGCAGAACATCTCGTGTAGCGTATGAATGATACGTGTAGCGGTATCACCTGAGAGGGAGTAGTAGATTGTTTGTGATTCACGCCGGGTATTGACCAGGCCATCTTTGCGTAGCACTGCCAGATGTTGTGACAGAGCAGACTGGCTCAGATCTAGGCACTCATTAAGTTCTGTTACCGAAAGTTCTTTACCATCCAGATAGCAGAGAATCAGCAAACGACTCTCATTGCCTAAAGCTTTCATAAGTTGAGCAGCCTTACTGGAGTTCTCTTTCATCATCGCCAGTGTTTCGGGCGTCATCTGCTGGGGAGCCGTGTTCAATCTGTTTACCGCCTTTTCTTATTATCCTGTAGAGCTCTGATGGATCTTTATATTCCCTACAATGCATAGGTCATTCTACTGTAGAGACGGCTAAATCTCAATTTACTAATGTAGTACTTTTAAATATTAGTATATTCTAATATAATATCTAAATTGAACGTTTAGTTATAAGTGAAACAGGAACTGCAGATGCTCCAATCGACACTGATGAATCTCTCCATGAATCGCCCTAAGTGGGTGTTTATCGGGGTGTTATTGCTGACTGCACTGGCAGGGTTTCAGATCCCCTCTATTCAGGTGGATACCGATCCTGAAAATATGCTGCCGCATGATAATCCGGCCAGAGTTTTCCATGACGAAGTGAAGCAGCGATTCGGTTTGCACGATATGATCGTTGTCGGAGTCGTCAATAATTCGGAGCAGGGAGTCTTTAACCGGGAGAGCCTATCTGAATTGAAGCAGCTGTCTGATTCGATTGTTCATATGGAAGGTGTCGTCAGCCAGGATATGATGTCTCTGGACCGGGTTGATAATATTAGCCAGGAAGGCCCTGGTACTATCCGCTTTGAATGGATGATGAAGCAAGTCCCACAAGATCAGGCCGGCATTGATCTGATTCGTGAATCCGTTGAGCGTTTGCCCCTGTTGAATAACACTCTGGTTTCCGGTGATGGTGAGGCTGCAGGTATCTATATACCGATCACTAAGAAGTCCGAAAGCTACCGGATCTCAGGGGAGATTCAGGCAGAGATTGAGAAGCTCAGCGGTAATAACCAGTATTACATCTCAGGCTTACCAGTGGCAGAAGACACTTTTGGTGTTGAGATGTTTATTCAGATGGCGATCTCTGCTCCCCTGGCCGGACTGATGATCTTTATCCTGATGTGGGTCTTTTTCCGTAGCTTCCTTCTGATTACAGCGCCGATGCTAGTGGCGATGGGCTCTGTGATTATTACGATGGGCTTGTTGATTGGGCAAGGCTATACCGTGCATATCATGAGCTCGATGATCCCTATTTTTTTAATGCCAATCGCGGTGGTCGATTCAGTGCATATACTGTCTGAATTTGCTGATCGGTATCGCCCGGGAGATGACCCCAAGAAAGCATTGTCAGAGGTTTTAACGCATCTGTTCACGCCGATGCTGTTTACCTCAGTAACCTCTGCGGTTGGCTTTGCTTCGCTGGCCTTTACGCCTATTCCTCCGGTGCAGATTTTCGGTCTGCATGTGGCGTTTGGCATTATGCTAGCCTTCCTGCTGACCATCATACTGGTACCCGCTTATATCGTTAGCCTTTCGTCAAAGCGGATGGCGCAACTGCAAAACCATAGCATTGAAGAGGATGACAGCTCGTTTTTAGGGCGGTTATTGATTTTTACCGGACGTTTCTCTATTGCCCGTGCTAAGACCTTGCTGGTGGTGTTTACGCTGATCGTTGTCGGTAGTGCTTATGGGGTGGCCCAGATTCAGATAAATGATAATCCGGTACGTTGGTTTAAGCCAGATCACCCGTTACGGGTGGCCGATCGGGTTATGAATCACCATTTCCCAGGTACCTATAATGCGTTTCTTGTTCTGGATAAAACCGGGGATCTGAAAAACGGATTAGATCAACAGCTGGTGTTTAGAGCCTCGCAGGCCGGTGTGGCGTTACAGCAAACTCTCACCAGTGTAGAAAATGAAAGCTTCACTGAATATACCAATGCACTGATAAATGAATTTGATCAACTGAGTTACGATGATACTGCCAATGAAGATTTATGGCTTGAACTGCTCGATCTTACAGAAAAGGCGCAAGTGGACAGCAAATATTTCCTCACGCCACAAGCAATAACTTACCTGGATGAGCTTCAGAGTTATCTTGATAGCTCTGAATATATCGGTAAGAGTAATGGATTGCCTACGCTGCTGAAAACTGTATATCGCGAGCTACAGGGAGGCGAAGCTGAGTATTACCGTTTACCGCCATCAGCGACGGCAGCGGCTCAGACGGTATTGAGTTTTCAGGGCTCACACCGCCCCGATGATCTATGGCATATGGTAACGCCTGACTATCGCTCTACTACACTGTGGCTGCAACTAAGCAGCGGCGATAATCAGGATATGAGTCAGGTCCTGACGCTTGTTGATGAGTATGTTAAGGCACACCCATTACCAGAAGGCGTGGAGCTTAACTGGGCGGGACTCACCTACATCAATGTAGTATGGCAGGATGAGATGGTTAACGGCATGCTGAATAGCCTGATGGGCGCCTTTGTGATGGTACTGGTGATGATGATGTTGCTGTTCCGCTCCGTGAAGATCGGTCTGTTATCAATGCTGCCACTGACCGTCACTATACTGTTTATATACGGGCTGATTGGCTTGGTGGGCAAAGACTATGATATGCCGATTGCGGTGTTATCAGCGTTGACACTGGGTTTATCCGTAGACTTTGCAATTCACTTCCTCGAGCGCACCCGGGCGATATATCGGGAATGTGGAGATTGGGAGCAGACCGTAGCCGAAGTATATAAAGGGCCTTCCCGGGCAATCAGTCGTAACGCCGTGGTAATTGCCATTGGCTTTACCCCGTTACTGTTTGCACCACTGGTGCCCTATATTACGGTTGGTTTCTTTCTCGCAACTATTATGGCGGTATCCGCAGCAGTGACTGTCATGCTGTTGCCTGCGGTAATGCAATTGATTAGTAACAAAGATGCTTTGTTTGGCGTAAAGCCAGGTCTGAAGGAGATGCACCATGATTAAGCAACTGATTTCAATTTTATCGATAACTTTGACGATGGTGTTTACCACACCAGTATGGGCTGAAGACCTGACGGATGTAGAGACCATTATTAACCAAGCAACTCTGGCAGCATACTACCGGGGGGAAGATGGCCGTTCCGAAGCGCGAATGTTGATTGAGGATGCTCAGGGACGTAAACAGCAGCGCCAGTTCACTATTCTGCGACGTGATCATGAGGATGGTGGAGATCAGCAGTTTCTGGTCGCGTTTAGCCGCCCAGCGGATGTTCGTGACACTGTTTTTCTGGTTGAGAAGCACGCTAAGACAGATGATGATCGCTGGCTCTATCTCCCGGGGCTTGATCTGGTAAAGCGGATCTCTGCTGGAGATAAACGCACCAGTTTTGTGGGTTCAAACTATTTTTATGAAGATGTTTCAGGCCGCAATCCTGACGAAGATAATCATCAGTTGATTGAAACGACAGAAGAGCATTATCTGGTAGAAAATACGCCCAAAGATGCTAATTCAGTCGAGTTTGGCCGGTATCAGGTATGGATTGAGAAGATCAGCATGTTGCCCGTGAAAATTGAGTATTACGATAGTAGCGACAAGCTCTATCGCCGGGTAGAGGTTTTGGCAACGGAGGACGTACAAGGTATTCCTACGGTGACTAAGTCCAGAGTAAGTGATCTTATCAGCGGTGCCAGTACCACTATGGAATTTCGCTTCATCCGCTATGATCTGGGTATGGAAAGCTCAGTATTTACTGAACGCTCACTGCGTAATCCACCGCGTCAGTGGTTGAAGCGTCCACAGCCACTTTAACCGGACCGGAGATAATGTCGATGATGGCAACAAAATACTGGCCGCTAATCGCCGCTATGGTGTTTTCAACGCCTGTTGCTCTCGCTGAGGAGACGGTTAAAGGATCAGACAGTGAGACCCCGAGTGATGACAGCTGGGGTGATGACAATTGGAGTGACGATAGTTGGACTGAAGAGCAAAGTGGCAGTAGCTGGCATGGTTTTATCGAAGCGGGTCTGGGGGGGCGGTTGCAGGAAGACACTGCCGTTAATGAGCAATTTGCTGCGCTGGATGATACGACGCTGGCTGATCTTCGCCTACGGTTGGAAACAACGGGGTTTATCGGTGATAACCGTTATGCTCTTAAGGCTGATCTGTATGCGGATGGGGTAGGGCAGGGAATGCGGGTCGATCTTAGAGAGGCCTCTTATACCTTCAGTGCTTCAGAGAGCACCGACGTTAAACTAGGACAGCAGATACTCACCTGGGGTACAGGTGATCTGTTGTTTCTTAACGACCTGTTTGCAAAGGATTGGCAATCGTTTTTTGCCGGACGTGATACTGAATATTTAAAAGCGCCGGTGGCCGCGGCAAAAGCGAGTTACTACGGCAAGTCAGCCAGTCTGGAGCTGGTCTGGATACCGGTGTTTACTTCAGACAGATATATCAACGGTGAACGATTCTCATGGTTTTCGCCTCAGGCAGGGGAGAATGTTGCCGCACCCACTGGGCGTATCGATGCAAAAGACCCGGCAAATAGTTTTGCCAATGGAGAATTTGCGGCCCGTATCGCGGGGAGTGTTGATAGCACTGAGTGGGCCTTATACGGTTATCGAGGCTTTCAGAAGCAACCAAACGCTCTGAATGTAAACGGCCAGCCAGTGTTCACTCGACTTGATGTATTAGGTGCAAGTGTCCGCGGCACTCTTGGTACAGGGTTAGCGAATGCTGAACTGGCTTTGCATATGGCAGAGGACGGTGCAGGTAACGACCCGATGATGCCCAACGATCAGTTTCGCTTTCTACTGGGATATGAGCGAGAAATACTGCCAAAGTTAACCTTAGGGTTACAATACTATCTGGAACAGACACTTGATTATTCAGCGCTGAGGGCTGCTTCAGCTTCAGCGTACAATCCTGCACAGTATCGTTATCTTTATACCACGCGATTAAACTATCGCATGTGGCAAGACAACCTTACCTGGTCATTGTTTGCCTTCTATTCGCCTAGTGATGATGATCATTTTATTCGGCCTTCAGTTACTTATCGCTACAGTGATCATCTGAATATGGTGGTTGGGGCTAACCTTTTTGGGGGTGAGAAAGCACATACCTTTTTCGGTCAGTTTGAGGATGCGAGTAATGTGTATGGACGGATTCGATACGCTTTTTAAGATGGCATTTATCTAGTGACAAAAAAACCGGACATAGTCCGGTTTTTTTATAGGCGGAGAAATAGATAAACTATTCAGATACCTCAGGTTCTCCCTCCGACTGCTCAGGGTTAAGCAGTGTATCAACCAGCGCGGTGAGCTTTTCTTGTATCAGGTCATATGTGGTATCAATATTAGTTGCGATATCACCTTCAAGAACCTGCAAACCACCGAGAATTTCACGAGCTTCACTAAAGCCCTGATCAATACCGCCGGCAATCAACTTAACAAAGCTTCGTACCTGAGTTTCGTAATCCATCTCAGGGTGCTGGTCCTGATAACTATTGAAAAAGTTGGCACTCAGCCCGACAATACGTTCCGCTGTCGCAGCAGGACTCATATCTATCCCTGAGTCGTAGGCTTTCTGTATCGCAGAAGGCCCCATGTCGGTTTCAAGGACTTTGTTAATCTCACTGACTACACTGCTGTATAACAGCGCCAGTGAGTCATTGCCAGAGGATATACTGACATCCAGAGATGCCTGAAGGATGGCTTTGTTCTGTACTGTTTTATCGAGCGTTACCTGCGACTGTTTAGTGGCAAGATTAGTCTCTGTTGCTGGTTGGTTTTGTGTCGGTTTGATTTCCATATCGGGCCCTCCGCTTAAGTTTAAGAATTACATAAAAGCGCAATTCCCATAATACTAGAGGGGTTATCGGCAGCAGAACCGATTTTATGCGTGAAACTTATTCATGTTGAGGTGGTAGCTCTGCGCTTTCGCGGTTGAGCTATATGACAGGCAACGGAACGGTTCCGGCCCTGTTGTTTGGCTAGATAGAGCGCTTCGTCTGCTTGTTTAATAACGGCCTGGCTATCTTTATGGTCGTTAGTCTTTTGGCACAAACCGATACTAATAGTGACCTGGGTTGTGCCATTGTCTCTACTCTTTCTACTACGTTGTTTGCGGCCTTGCTTTTCATCACCGGGGCGGTTCTTATCGCGGACCTGCATAGGGTATTCAGCAACGGCTGTTCTTACCTTCTCTGCTATTTCAATCGCTTTGACTTCGTCCATACGTTTAAAAACAATGGTGAACTCTTCGCCGCCGTAGCGGTAAACGGTAGAGCCGCTTGCTGCCTGACGCATCTGGCTGGCAACCATCTTTAGAACCTGGTCACCGACATCATGACCGTATGTGTCGTTGAATTTTTTAAAGTGATCGATATCTACCATGGCTAGTGTGTAACGACGGCCGGCACTAATCAATGTATTTTCCAGAGCCCGGCGGCCCGGCAGGCCGGTAAGTTCATCAATGAACGCCATGCTGTAAGAATTAAAAAGAACGGTAAAAAGGATCAGTATCAGAGAAAGGCTACAACTGACTGCTGATATATAGGGTTCACTGAACAGGGCAAGCATCATTGCGATAGCCAGTGTCACCAATACCAGGCAAGCATCGGCCAGCGTGCCTCGAAACCAGAGGATTAATACTCCCAATAAAATTGACAGGCTAAAGATGGCAGCTGACCATTGGCTGATCAGGTAAGGGTCGGAAAACATCTGAATAAGTCCCATAGGCAGGGAGGTAAGCCATTGAGCTAACATATTGTTTTGTGCAGCAAGCCAAAGAACCGCATAGCCGAAGAGCACAATAGGGGTGTATTTAAACATCCAACGGAGACTCAAACCGCGCTCAGGCATAAAACTGATAAATAGTTGCAGAGCAGGAAAGAGGAGACTGATTATGCTGAATAGTACGAAATTGCCAGGTTGATTCAAACTGCTTTGTAGTTGGCTCTGGACGAGTAAGAATAACCCTAACAGGTTTAGCGTTGAGAGTAGCAAGCGGCCCTGATTAAAACTGATGCACAACGTTAGTGAAATGATGGCAAGTAGAGAGGGGGCGTAGCCCAGCAATTGTTGCTGGCTAAAAGATAGACTGTTTAGCTGGCTATGAATGACAGGCGAAAGTAGTAGCAGAATTAAGCCTGGAAGCATCAGCTTTAGAATTTTCTGCAGATTGTAAAGCAGCACCTAGTCTCTCCTTTGCCTAATGCGCCTATCCTAACATGGAGGGACAGCAGGGAAAGGTTCTCAGTTACCGGATTGGGTAATACAGGGTTGATATGATAAAAAAATGCCGCTAATAGCGGCATTTTAAACTCAGGGCATCCAACAGAGGAAGTCAGTGCCAATAGTAGCTATTTAATCAAGCTGCTTTTTTGAACCCGATCAATCCGGCAATAGTGAAAGCGGGACACCAGCCTGTAAATGCAGATTGAAGAAGGCTGGCACCAAACACAGCTGTTAGATAGAGAATCCACTGGGGGGCAGCAAAGAACATAAAGGCAGCTACTGTAAGCAGAACGCCGGCCCCTGCAATAATATGGACGCCCTGATGAATGCTCATACCCGTGTCGCAACTTTGTTCTGTTAACTTCAGCATACGAAAAAAGCTAATAGCAGGGCACCACTTCGTGAAGCCTGACTGCAGGAGGTTAAGACCAACGAACCCTGTCAGGTAATACCAGGCAGGATTCATATACGTGCCTAACGCTAAACTTATCAGAATTACGCTTCCCGCCAACAGGCGCAGTGCGGCATTAAGAGTCATGATGATTACCTCAAAGATAGGATTGAGTGAGTGCTATTTCATATATTATATATTAGTTATATATAATATAAAGAGAAAAGTTCAAAAACTAAGATTGATTACCTTGGTCTGGATCAAAAGAATAAATTTGCAAAATCTTAGCTCTGACTCATGCTTACTTATGAAGGTGCGGATAAGTTCAATGTGTTCCCTGAAACCCAGTATTCAGAGGGGTGCTAGGGATTGTTGATACTTATTAATGGCAGAGAGGAGGTATGTCAGTGGATATCCGAAAAATTCTGGTGAATGTTGAACAGGGCAGGGATTGTACGCTTTTGCTGGAGAAAGCATTGCGTCTGGCTGAAGGAAGTGGAGCAAAGGTCGAACTATTCCGCTGCTGTTACAACAGCTCTTTACGCAATAGTTATCTGCTTGATAAAGAGTCTTTAATCAGAGCTGAACATGGCTATATGCATCAGGCTGAAGCTGAGCTGGAGCAGTTAGTTGAGCCTTTTGAGAGCCTTGGGATTGAGGTGGATCTGGATGTTTGTTGGCAGCGGCATCATGCTGAGCACATTGTACGTAAGGTACTACGTTTTGAGCCGGACATTGTTCTACACCAGATAGAACAGCACAGTCGTCTTGGGCACTATATATTTGATCAGAGTGACTGGTTATTGATTAGGGAATGTCCTGCGCCACTCCTTCTCGTTAAACAGAAAGCTTGGTCTGACGGTGGGCATGTGGCGGCTGCAGTTGACCCGTTCCATGAGTGTGATAGTCCGGCGATTATGGATACCACTATTCTGGAGTGGGCTAGAAGAATGGTTCAGACCCTTGAAGGTGATCTCAAAGTTGTCCATAGCTTTAATGTATTACCTCACTCCGCTATTTTCGATGAGCATCTGGTCACCGATTTCGAAGGGATGCAGCGTAAGATCAGAGAAGAGCATGTCACTGCGCTAGATCACCTGCTAGAACCTTTTGGTTTGAGTACAGCAAGTGCGGCTGTGAGCCTGAAAGAGAAAGAAGCTTACCAAGGGCTGTTGGAGTATGTGGATGAAGCACATATCGATATGCTGGTGGTGGGTGCTGTCGCCAGGGGGTTATTAGATCGCATACTGGTGGGAAGTACTGTTGAACGTATTCTGGATCAGCTTCATTCTGACTTGCTGGTGGTTAAACCTCCAGGGTTTGAAAGTTCAATTAAAGAATAAACAAAAAGGGCCTTAGAGGCCCTTTTCGATATTGCTTGATCGAGTGCTTTAATCAGTCATTTAGTAGACTATTTAATCTAACCTTTAGTCAAAACGAGCCCAGATAGGGGCGTGATCAGAAGGTTTTTCCATACTGCGGATCTCATAGTCGATATCCGCATCGTTGCAGCGGTCGAACAGTGATTGAGTGGCTAAGACTGCATCAATACGCAGACCCCGTTTAGGCTCAGCTTCAAACCCACGGCTACGATAATCGAACCAGCTAAAGCGGTCATCGCGGTTTGGATGAATTTTACGGTAGGTGTCCTGCAGTCCCCAGCTTAACAGACGGGCTAACCATTCCCGTTCTTCCACTTGGAAACTGGCTTTACCGGTTTTTAACCAGCGTTTGCGGTTCGCTTCGCCAATACCGATATCAATATCTTCAGGGGAGATGTTCAGGTCGCCCATTACAACTAACGCTTGGCTAGGGTCACATTTTTCTTCGAGGTAGGCCTGCAGATCAAGGTAGTATTTTCGCTTTGCCGGATACTTAGTTTCGTGAGCAATGTTTTCACCCTGGGGGAAGTAACCGTTGAGTATCTTCACTCGCGTGCCTTCAATCTCATACTCTCCGATAATCATACGTTTCTGTGCGTCTTCATCATCACCTGGGAAACCTTTTTCCAGAGTAATGGGAGGCTGTTTAGAGATCAGGCAGACACCGTAATGACCCTTCTGACCATGGTACTCGACGTGATAGCCAAGTTCCGTAATCATCTCTACAGGAAACTCATCGTCGTGTACTTTGGATTCCTGAATGCCGATAACATCTGGCTGGTGTGTATCGATCAAAGCTTTGATTTGATGCGGGCGGGCGCGCAGACCGTTGGTATTAAACGAGATAAGTTTCATGGTAAATCCAGGTAGATCAGATATAAAGTTGTGAGGCGCATAACTTAACCTTCAGCGGTGGAAAGTGCAATTGGATTTGACAAGGTAGGACTCATTCCTATCTGTTGCCGGTTGGCATTACAATCTATTATCAGTTGGCATTACAAGCGTTTATACCTTGAGGGTATGTTAAGCGGATATGTGTATGTCCACTATTTGGCATTGAAAAATCCTATTACCGCTTTTGCCTATCTTTATTGGCATCAAGGCGCGACAACAGGTAGATTAGGCCCGGTAGAATTGTGTATAGCAGATTAGGGCGTTATTTCCGTCTGCTTGTTAATAGTTAACAATGTTTAAGGGGATTCCTGTGGCAGAGTATGATTTTGATCTGTTTGTAATCGGTGCCGGTTCCGGTGGTGTTCGGGCCGGACGTATGGCTGCAGCTATGGGTGTTCGCGTAGGTATGGCTGAGGATCGCTATCTGGGCGGTACTTGTGTCAATGTTGGTTGTGTACCGAAAAAGCTATTTGTCTATGGTTCCCATTTCAGTGAAGATTTTGAAAATGCGGCTGGCTTTGGCTGGAACGTTGGCAAAGCCAGTTTTGACTGGCCGACTCTGCGGGATAATAAAACCAAAGAGATTGAACGTCTGAATGGCATCTACCGAAACATGCTGGTTAATTCAGGGGTGAACCTGATAGATGGACGGGCAAAAATTGCCGGGCCTAACAGCGTTGAAGTTGCTGGAAAAGTCTACACAGCTGAGCGGATATTGATTGCTACTGGCGGCTGGCCTTATGTGCCAGAGTTTTCGGGTAGTGAGCATGTTATTAGCTCAAATGAAGTTTTCTACCTGGATGAATTTCCTAAACGTGCAATCGTGGTCGGTGGTGGTTATATCGCCGTCGAGTTTGCAGGGATTTTTGCCGGCCTTGGCGCAGAAACATCTTTGATCTACCGGGGTGATATGTTCCTGCGTGGCTTCGATCAGGAAGTACGTGAATTTACTGCTGAAGAAGTTGCCAAGAAAAATGTCAGCCTACGCTTTAATAACAATATTGAAAAGATCGAAAAGCAGTCCGATGGATCGCTGTTGGCGCATCTGACCGATGGTTCCACTCTCGAAGCCGATACCATCATGTATGCAACCGGTCGTGTGCCAAACGTGATGGATCTCGGACTGGAAAATATCAATCTGGAGCAAAAGGGGAACGGTGCGATTGTTGTAAACGACAAGTTTGAGACGGCTGAACCTTCGGTTTATGCCATCGGCGATGTGATTGATCGTGTTCAACTAACCCCGGTCGCACTGGCGGAAGGTATGGCGTTGGTACGTAACCTTTACGATGGTCAGAATCAACAGGTGGATTATGATCTGATTGCGACAGCGGTGTTCTGTCAGCCAAATATTGGCACGGTTGGTTTGTCTGAAGAAAAAAGTCGTGAACTCTATGAAAATGTTGATGTCTACAAGTCTACGTTCAGAGCAATGAAACACACTCTTAGTGGTAGTGACGAGAAAACCTTCATGAAGATGTTGGTTGACCGTGATAGTGATAAGGTAATTGGGGTGCATATGGTAGGCCCCGATGCTGGCGAAATAATTCAGGGCATTGCTGTCGCTCTGAAAGCTGGTGCAACCAAAGCGGTATTTGATTCAACTATCGGTATTCATCCGACCGCTGCGGAAGAGTTTGTAACAATGCGTGAACCTGTGAGTTAAGTGACCTTCATCGACTATTAGCCCCGGCTGCTCTGCAGACCGGGGATTTTTTTGTCTGAATTTAAATAAAATAAAGCAGTGACAGAAAGACAAAAAAAGCGCCAATAGGCGCTTTGTAAATAATCATAAATTGATAATTGAAAATATCAGTGGCTGATTTGTACGTTATTCCGACCTGAATCTTTGGCTTTATAAAGTGCAGCATCAGCTCGTGCAATAAGATTTTCTGGTGTTTCATCAGGAGCTAAACGCGCCACGCCAAAAGAGGCGGTGATAGAACTAATGGCTTCGCCGGTTTTCTTTTGCTTGATACGAATAGCGGAAATCTTCAGACGTACTTTTTCAGCTAGATCAGCCGATTCAGCGTCACTCATGCCGGGCAGGAGTATGCAAAACTCTTCTCCCCCAAAGCGCACCGGTATCATAGGTTCTGAGCACTCATCCTTTATCAGCTTAGCGACATATTTAAGCACTTTGTCGCCCATCTGATGCCCGTAGTTATCGTTAAATTTTTTGAAAAAGTCGATATCTACCATAATCAGAGAAACATCAGGTTCTGAGTCTGCCGCCATCTGGCTGATTTCAGCATCAAACACCCGGCGGTTATACAAGCCTGTAAGAGGATCAACAGTGGCATCCTGGCGGCTTTTATCCAGTTCCTGCTTTAAAGTACTGATTTCTGCCTGTGCTTCGTCAATTTTTTTCTGGAACTGACGAGCGCTTTCACTAATAGTTACTGTATTGACGGTCAGCTTCTGAATGATAGTTTCAAGAGACTGATCATCGCTACTATCTTTTAACGCACTCAGGCTATCCTGCAATACTTCATTATAGGCTTCAGTGTCCTGCATTGTTGATGAAGCGCTGCTTTCAAGATCGCCCATAACAGAGAGTAGAGCGTTTTGAATAACTTCAGCGTTTTCTACTTCATCGTTAATCAGAAAGTCACGAAACAGTTTTTCACTGATTAAGTTTGGGCAAGTACCGTAAATTTCCAGGGTTTTGTCCATCTGCTTGTTAAGTTCAGGCAGAGCGTTGGAAACATAGGCGTACCAGAGGGCGTAGTTGAACGGATTCGGTGGAACGCGGTTCTTTATCATCAACGGAATTGCCTGGCGGAGATATTCCGTTGCTTGTTGGGGATTGTCTGCGAACTTCATAAAACCTCTCTGGTTATTTCGCGGAAATCATTACGTGCTACAAAAAAAGCCAAATAAGGATAACATTTTTTAATGTGGGTGGAAGATACTTGAGACTCTAAAATCTATTTTTTTCGAACAAATGTTTGATAAATGTTTCAAAGTAATGCGCAAATTCGACTAAGTGTTGATTGATTCAAAGTGTATATTAATATTTTTGATTAGTTGTATGCAAACTGATCAGTTTTGCAGTAACTTAGAAATCTACTCCGTAAAAACAATACCTTAGGCTAGGTTTGCTATGTCACTTATTCATGGACTCCATTTTAATAACATTCGCGGTGACCTGTTAGGCGGTCTCACCGCTGCTGTAGTGGCGTTGCCTCTGGCACTAGCGTTTGGCGTTTCATCGGGGGCGGGTGCTATTGCTGGCCTCTATGGAGCAATTTTTGTCGGCTTGTTTGCCGCGCTTTTTGGCGGCACCCCCAGTCAGGTTTCAGGACCGACAGGGCCAATGACCGTAGTGATGGCGTCAGTATTCACCCAGTTTGTTGCCATCGATCCGCAAAACGGACCTTTCTATGCTTTTACGGTTGTTATTTTAGGCGGGTTATTGCAGATGTCTTTTGGCCTATTGAAACTGGGTAAATATGTCACTCTGGTGCCTTTTCCCGTGATCTCAGGGTTTATGACAGGTATTGGTATTATCATCATTTTGCTTGAACTGGGGCCGATGTTTGGTTTTCCCGGTGCATCGAGTGCCGCAGTCGCTTTGCAAGAGATACCGCGGTATCTAAGAGAAGTAGATTCTGCTGCGTTATTACTTGGCTCAGTGACTCTGGCTATAGTGATGTTTTGCCCTAAGAAGCTAGGTTTAATTGTCCCGCCGACACTACTGGCTCTGGTTACCGGAACGCTGATTTACCAGCTGTTTCATGGCGACAGAGATCTTGCCATTATCGGCGAGATTCCAACCGGGTTACCCGAACTGATGATGCCCATGTTTTCAATGGAGATACTCAGTGAGATGTTTTTCGCGGCCTTGATGCTGGCGGTGCTCGGGTCTATTGATTCTCTGTTGACCTCTCTGGTTGCCGATAACATGACAAAAACGCACCATGATTCCGATAGAGAGCTGATTGGCCAGGGTATTGGTAATGTCTTTGCCGGCTTGTTTGGTGGTTTGCCAGGGGCGGGAGCGACCATGCGTACCGTTGTAAATATTAAGGCGGGTGGTAGTACGCCGTTAGCCGGTGCTTTTCATGCGATTGTACTTAGCGGCATTTTATTAGGTGCGGCACCTTTGGCAGAAAATATTCCCCATGCTGTTCTGGCGGGCATTCTGCTTAAGGTGGGTTTGGATATTATCGACTGGCGATTTCTGCTGCGGCTCCACCGGGCGCCCCTTTTTGTATCCTGTCTAATGCTTACTGTGCTTGTGCTAACCGTTATGGTTGACCTTGTAACAGCAGTATTTGTAGGTGTGTTTATCGCCAACGTTGTTACCGTGAAACGGCTATCAGATAATCAACTAGACAGTATCCGTGTGATAGATAGCCATGCGGGTAATGATGAAGGACTGACTGAGCGAGAGCGTCAGTTACTGGCTGAAACTAAGGGCAGGGTAGTGCTTTATCAATTTGATGGACCGATTAGTTATGCCGCGGCCAAAGGATTATCGACAAAGCTAGAGGGATGCCGTCCGCATGATGCGTTGCTAATGGATTTTAGTCGGGTACCTCTGATCGATGTATCAACGGCTTTGGCCATTGAAGATATGATATTGGAGGCACAGCAGGTTGGCCGGGATGTTCATCTGATCGGCCTTAACGCTATTGTTAAGGATATTCTCAGCCGGTTGCGGATTCTCGATCTGATTCCCGATAGTTATTGCCATGAACAGCGCAGTAAGGCGTTGGAAATGGCTCACAGGATGGTGTTTCGGAATGGGCTTAACTGATTTTTAGATCTACAAGGTGCTGATAAGCTGTCAGGGCTTGCCTGAACTCTGCTTCTAAAGAAGAGGCCAGCTTAGCCTTAATGTAGAGTTGAGAGTCGAAATTGCGTTCACAGTGACTGAGTTTGAATTTAATTATCAGTTGCTCAACCTCGCCAGTAAGGTTGTAGGGTGCACGGAGTTCTATATCAAGGGTTGGGACGACTAAGTCCGTTGGTAGCTCTCTAAGCGCCTCCTGCACCGCTTGAGAGTATGCCCGAGCTAGTCCGCCTGTCCCCAGTTTAATTCCCCCGAAATAGCGTGTGACCACTGCGCAGATGTTACCTATATTGTTATGGCACAGCACATTCAGCATAGGCTGTCCCGCCGTTCCTTTAGGTTCACCGTCATCACTGGAGTTCCATTGATGAACATCATCGGGCTTACCGGCGATATAACTCCAACAGTTATGGTTCGCTTTGGGGTGACGCAGACGTACCGTTGAGATAAAACTGTCGGCTTCTGCCCGATTACTCACCGGCTGAATGTGACAGATAAACCGGCTGCGGTTTATCTCAATTTCTACCTGGTGTGGGCTTGCAGGCCGATTATAGTTCATCACAATTTGGTGGCTTGAGTTCCCTGCCAGAGGTGGATGCTTCTGAACCATGAGTGCTGATGAAATAACTCGTTGAGCTGAGACTCCAGTTTATTAAGATCAATATTTCGGTTTGCAGGGTTGTCCAATAGCATTAGTTCAATTTCTACTGAGTCGTTGCGGTAGAAAAGCCCCAGTCGACTGATACCCAGTTCAGAGTGTCCAGCTTCGTCCAGGTGCTCCCATAGCAAACGGCTGATCTCTGTACGAACGGGGAGACTATGAGAACCATCAAGTTCAACTTCATCGTCGTAAGTATCTATATGGAAAATGGTGTGTCCAATATCTTCAAACTCTTTCATCAGTATAATGACAGCTTTATCACCGATGTAATGACCCTCAGAGGCGCTGAGATGCGGCGCTACCTGCAGATGCATCTCCAACAGACTCTGGCTCCCCATACTGCGACTTTTAAAGCTATGCACACTCAGGACGCCTTCAACTTTCATGATGACATCGGTATAAGCGGCTATCTGCTCCTCGGGAAGGGCGGTATCTACCAGTTCCTGAATACTTTTCCAGGTCAGCTCCCAGCCAATTTTAGCCACGATAAAAGCAACGATAACGGCTGCCAGGGCATCAAGCCAGACCAGGCCTGTCATTGCTCCAGCTACGCCGACAAAGACGACGATAGATGAGAATGCATCGGTTCGGCTGTGCCAGGCATTAGCGATGATCAAATCGGACTTAATGCGTTTTCCAACCGCCAGGGTGTAACGGAAAATAGCTTCTTTCGCGACAACTGAGATAGCAGCGACGACCAGCGCCGGCCATTCAGGAAGCGGTATAACTTCGCTTTTCATAAGAATAGAGATGCTTTCAAACGCCATAGCACCGGCGACGGCAACAAGTATGCAACCGAGAATAACGGTGCCGATTGTTTCAAATCGAGCGTGGCCCCAAGGGTGCTCTTCATCGGGTTCCTGATGAGAATATTTTATAATGCCGACCACGAGGAAATCAGTTAACAGGTCGGATAAGGAATGGATACCATCAGCGATCAATGCGCTCGAATGAGCCAGCATGCCAAAGATGATTTTTAAAATACCCAGTACAGCATCAATAGCTGCACCAATAAGGGTTATTCGTTGAGCCTGAGACTGGTTATCAGAAGATGGTTGCATAGTAAAATTGGGTCCGAATTTATGCCAGCGCCTATGGTAAGTGGATCAGATTGAATTAACCAGTTTGTCGTTGTTTTTTTATAGTGATTTTTTTCAAAAAAGTAGTTGACTTCTTTAAGCCACAGTAATGACGCTGAATTGAAACAAATCTTGGATAAATAGTTGAGTTTTTGCTTTTGACTCAGATCAATGCTTTATAAGTGATTGATAAATAATGAAAATTACTTCTGGTTAAAATTTAACCAGTTTATCTGGGAAGGCTGGTTCCCGGGTAATGTGGCGCTGAATATTGAGGGTACCCACAACGTTATCCACAGCTTGTGTGGGTAGATTGAGGCAGCCCTTTAATTCCCTGTAATCTGGCGGTTGAAATGGTTCTCAGCTAACCCTAATATAAGCGTCATCTAAATTATCTGCAGGAAGATTTTTAATGGAAGGTGGCAACGCGCTTTCGATCCTATTACCGATTGCATTGTTTATCATTATGCTGGGTATGGGACTGACTCTTCGGGTAACGGATTTTTCCAGATTAATGCACCGGCCTAAGCCTGTTATCGCAGGTCTTATTCTGCAGCTAATTTTTCTTCCTTTGCTAACCTTTTTGCTAGTAACGGTGACTGGATTACCAGCTTTGCTTGCAGTGGGGCTTTTGATCGTTTCTTTTGCACCCGGTGGTGCAACGTCTAATATGATAAGCCACTTGTGCAGGGCGGACACCGCTTTATCTATTTCACTGACTGCACTGAGTAGCTTGATTGTACCTTTTACATTGCCTTGGCTTACCTGGCTCAGTATGGAGCATTTTCTGGGTAAGGGGGTGTTGGTTGAGTTGCCGCTTTTTGCGACCATTATGAAATTGATTTTGGTTACTTTGTTACCTGTAGCTATCGGCATGATGGTCAACAGTATCTGGCCAGAAGTGTGCCGACTGATAGATCGTCCAGTAAAAATTCTGTCGTTGGTATTTATGTTTGCTGTTGTTGCGATGATTAGCTGGGCTAACAGGGCGGCATTGCCAGACCTGATGCCAACCCTCAGCCCTGTTATTCTGATAATGGCCAGTAGTGCTATAGTTTTATCCGCATTAATTGCCCGGTATCTCTTACGTCAGAATACTGAAATTTCACTGACGCTGGGGATTGAAACGGGTATTCAGAATGCGGGGACAGGATTGCTGGTGACAGGCGCTCTGCTACAACAGCCAGAAATGTCTCTTGCTGTATTGCTCTACGGTATTTTGATGCAACTGCCTGTTGTGTTACTAATTCTGTGGCGTAATAGTCCCTACGGCCTCAAGTCTGTTTCAGTCAATACCAAGTAACTTGTGGGTTTGTAAACTTAACTTCCACAGGGGCTGCTTAAGACAGTATTGAATGGCATCCTGAGTATGGATGCGTTGCATTGGGCCATCCATTGGTTGCAGGTAAAAGTGTTTAAAGTTCAGCTCTGTGAATCTTTCTGGCTGAGCCAGGGGTTGAGGAAATACCAGCTTTAACTCGTCGCCATGTTTCAGGACTAGTTCTGCATCCGCTTTCGGGCTGACACAGACCCAGTCGATACCTTTGGGTGCTTCAATAGTGCCATTGGTTTCTACGGCAATCTCAAAGCCTGCCTGGTGAAAAGCTTCTACCAGAGCCTGATCAAGTTGTAGCAGGGGCTCTCCACCGGTACAAACCACATAGGGACGCCCTTCGTTCCCAGGCCAGAAATGCTTTATCTCCCGGGCTAATAACTCAGCGGATTCAAACTTTCCGCCGTTCTGTCCATTGGTACCAATAAAATCAGTATCGCAGAAATCACAGATCGCTTTAGAGCGGTCCTGTTCCCGGCCTGACCAGAGGTTACAGCCAGTAAATCGGCAGAATACTGCAGGCCGACCGGCCTGTGCGCCTTCACCCTGCAGGGTATAGAAAATCTCTTTAACGCTATAAGTTTTACTCATCATTCTACCTAGCCTGTTTGATGGGCGTAGTCTACACAGTGATCAGCGCAGTTCAATAGCTTACTGCAATGGGGTCGTTCATCAGATTAATCTATCTATGCTTTTTTGTAGTGAAGAGTATCAGACTAAATCACTAGTTAGCTTAGGTGACCTGGTAATTTGATTACTGTATAAATAGCATATAACTGATAGGGATTAGCTTATAACTATTTGTTTTGATCCTGGTGTTTATAATAATTAACTATATATCTGGTGCAGAAAATGATGAAGAAAGTGTTTGCAGGTGTCCTGCTTGGAACGATGATCGCGGGTTCTTCTTTGGTGATGGCCGAAGGAAAAAAAGCGATGATATCGCCAGAGTTACTGTCTTTTAATGTGACACATGACGGCGAAAAAGTTGAAGTGATGCGCAATCAGAACCCAGAGAATAAGGTTTCTGAGCTGTATAACACGACTTATCGGGGTATGCCACAGGCAATGAATCCTTTTGCACCACATGAAGTAGAAACTCTGGGCGAGCGAGAGTTTACTGCTTACATGATCGAGGCCGAAGAAGACGAGAATATTATGATCGTTGATACCCGAACGGAGGGCTGGCATTTTCGTCTGACAATTCCAGGTTCAGTTAATTATCCCTTTACCCTGATGAAAGAAAAGGATGATATGGAAGATGCCATGGATGATTTTGGGGTAGCGGTTGAGGGAGAAAACTATGATTTCAGCGCGGCTAAAATGTTAGTAATGTTCTGCAATGGCTATTGGTGTGGTCAAACACCAGCCATGGGACGGGCGTTGTTAGCTGCGGGCTATCCTGAAGAGAAAATGAAGTACTACCGTGGTGGTATGCAGGCCTGGACCAGTCTGGGACTAACTGTGGTGGGTGAAGCCGCAGAGTAAGCTAGCTACTGTAAAAACAAGAAAGCCGTGCAATTGCACGGCTTTTTGATTTTCAGCTGTATGCGTTTATGGGCGCAAAGCTTCACCACCGAAAGCTTCGGTTAATGCCGGAATTAACCGGGTCAGTTCAAGAGACATCTGAACAAACTCAGCATCGAATTGTGCAAAGGCTTCGTCGGAGCTTTCCTGATCAAGTTTTTCCTTCAGTTGATCTGAAAGTTTGATACGTTTGATGCAGAGATCATCTTGAAGAATAAAGTTAATACTTTCCTGCCACTCTAGTGCCAGTTTAACGACCCGCTTACCCGCTTCCAGGTGATGGCGAATTTCATCGCTGTCCAGATCCTGTCCTTTACAACGGATTACCGCTGTTTCTACTGCGCTGTCTCGCAGCTCGCATTCATCCATCGGTTCAAGACCGGTATAGCGATCCTGTGGCTGCTCTAGCCATTGAGACATTACTGCAGAAGGTGATTGGTTAACGTCGGGTAAAACGACCGGCAGAGAGCCTAACAGACTCCGTAGGTGGCTTAGCAGGTCTTCAGCCTGTTTATGGCTGCTGGCGTCAACGATGAGGAGGTTTTGAGCGGGTGCGATCAGCGCCCAGGTCTTTTGATATTTACTAAAAGCGCGGGGGAGCAGGTCAAGAATAATCTCATCTTTAAGCTGATCTTTCTCTTTTTTGTATACCTTGCGAGCCTGCTCATCTTCAATGATCTTTACCCGGCCATCAAGTTGCTGACGGATAACGGCAGAAGGAATGATTTTTTCCTCTTTCTGGCCTGCAATTAGCATAAAGCCATTGCCAGCGTGAACCAGCATTTCAGAAAGATCACCGGCAGGGCTGACCCATCCGAAGCGACTCAGTTCCTGGCTACCGCAAGGTACAAATGCTTTTTCAGTAAGTTTTTCTTCCAGGGCTTCAGGTGTGTAGCTGAACGGCTGACTAAAACGGTAAAAGATGGCATTTTTGAACCACATGAAATAAGCCCTTAGTATCGGATAAAAAAGAGAGGCTATTGTAAAGAGATATAGGGTCGCAGAACAGGGCTGGTTGAAAAGATTATCAGCGTAGGCTGAGAAGTTGGTGGTGTGCCTTATCTATCGCTTTATCGACGTAAAAGCCATACATATCGACCGTGGTTATGCCGATCATCTTATCAGTTAATTCGGAGCCGTCTGCTGGATTGATGAATAGGAGAGTGGGCGTTAATGAGCTGTTGTAGCGCAAGGCGAACTGATTTGCTGATAATTGATGCCCATCTAGATCGATTAACTTGTAGCCGTCATTGATGATCAGATTTCGAAAAAGCAATCGATCATCATACCTGCCACTTGCCTGCATCGGCTTGAGAATTTCCTCTTCAATCAGGCGGCAATAACTACAGTTTGGTTGGCTGATTAAAACCAGTAGAAAATGCGAGTCAGCCTGTCTC
>NZ_JADGEW010000002.1 GCF_016744155.1 Amphritea sp.
GAAGCGTGTTTTCCTGTTCAATAAAAATAGGATAGCGGTCTGCAAGCTGGCTGAACATATATTCACCAAACATTCCGATAACCTCTGAATCAGGCATTTCCAGTTTGGTTGAAACAGCACTAACCAGCGCCATTAGGTCTTCGTCGGGATAGCTCTTTCCGGCGGTATAGATTCCGTCATTACTCAGCTCGGATAAAATATCGTTCCAGGCCTGCATGCCGCAACGTTGTTCAACCAGCTCTTCAAGAATATTAAAAATAACACCTTTCATAAACTTCGCCCCAACATTTAATGTCACAAATGTCACAAATGTCACAAATGTCACATATGTCTTAAATGTAGTCTATGCTGAGTCTAATGCAAATAAGAGATTGTGTATTATGAAAACTCTTACCAGCGGAGATATCGCTAATTATCTAGATGTGACTCAGAGAACGGTTATCCGTTGGATTAATAGTGGGAAACTTAAAGGGTTTAAACTTCCTGGTCGGGGTAATAATCGAATTCAGACTGTTGATTTTATTGATTTTCTTAAACAAAACAAGATACCAATTCCTGATCAGTTGAAGGAAGAGTTCAGTCCAGTATCAACGAGTATCCTACTGATTGACGATGAACCTGCAGTGCTTAGAGCGATGACCAGAGCATTGAAACCATTGCACCTGAATATACACAGTGCAGCAGATGGTTTTCATGCAGGGCTGCTTTTGGAACAGTTAAATCCTGCCATGATTGTGCTGGACCTGAGCATGCCGGGTATGGATGGATTTGCTGTCATCAGGTATATCAGAGATGAGCAGAAAAATTCTGATATTCGCATACTGGTAGTTTCAGCTTTGGCGGGTCAGCAGTTAGATCATGCTCTGGCGATAGGTGCTGATGCCGTTTTGTCTAAACCTTTTTCTAATGCCCAGCTACGCAAAACTATCTCTGAATGGCAACATCCAACGGTTGAAACATAAAAGGAAGTATTTATGGAATATACGGATCGTTCAATACTTTTGGTTGATGATGAGAAACAGGTACTTAATTCACTGAAGCGGTTACTCAGGCCTTTGCGCTGCCAGGTGTTAACAGCTGAATCCGCAACAGCGGGGTTGGAGCTGCTGGAACAGCAGACAGTGGATATTATTATCAGCGATATGCGGATGCCAGAAATCGGCGGAGAGGTTTTTTTACAGAAGGTGGCTGAGCGCTGGCCTGAGACTGAGCGAATTATAATTACTGGTTTTTCAGACACTAAGAGCACCATTGATGCAATTAATAAAGGCAAAGTAAGCCGCTTTCTGATGAAGCCCTGGCAGGATGAAGAAGTGCTTAAGGTGGTTTGTAAGGGATTTGAACTGGCCCAGTTAAGACAGCAAAACGCATCACTGCAACAGCTGACTGAGAAGAAAAAGAAAGAGTTGGAACAGCTTAATGCTGGGCTTGAAGATAAAGTTAAACTGCGCACCGAACAACTGGAAGCCAGTAATGCAAAACTGATTTCGAGCTATCGAGCCATGGTTCGAATGTTCTCTGCAATTACCGCTCGCCGTTTGGGGCAGGACAGTCATAAAGGGAGTCAGCTTAATAGCCTTTTAATTAGAACAGCAAGACTGACTCCTATAACGGGTAAAGCTTTGAAGCAGCTTTATTTTGCCTGGCAGCTTCGTAATATTGGCAAGCTTAGTTTTGCGGATGAACTGATTAATCAGGCTTATGTAACGCTTCCGGCTGAAAATCAACGGCAGTTTCAACAACACCCCCTCAGGGCACAGGCGGCTACAGTACTGGTTGCTCCTCTGTTTCCTGCGGGTGAAATTATCGTTCAGCATAAAGAGTATCTGGATGGCTCGGGTTACCCAAAGGGGCTTAAAGGGGAACAGATTAGCTACAGTGCGCAGTTGCTCTGCGTCGTTAATGACTATGTAGAGCTGATTTCAGGGCTCTATCAGAAACGCTCTTACAGTAGTCATGAAGCGCTTGCGTATTTAAAAGAGTTCGCCGCCGAACGATACAATGCTGAAATTGTTGATCTCTTGTGTTCAGTTGTTGATCAGTTAGTTGCAGAAGGAGAGGTAGAGCATGAGCAATGCCTGGCGACCAGTGCGCTCATTTCTGGAATGGTGCTCAGCCGAGACCTGCTGACGATTCAAGATGTTCTGTTGCTGGGAGCCGGTCAGACGTTGGATAGCTCAGTGATTGCGCGTCTTTCAGAGATGGAGCAGAATCTTGAAGAGCAGTTTGAAGTGTTTGTACGGCAGGAGGCTAGTTAAATGGCAGGGACAATACTATTGATTGATGATGATCCTGCTATTTTACGGGCTTTGAAACGATTACTGCGGCCGAGCGTTGAAAAACTGGGGTTAGTGATTTTTTCAACTTCAGAAGCGCAAGAAGCATTACAACTGGCGCAGCAGGAAAAACCAGAGCTCATAATATGTGATCAGCGGATGCCAGGGGTTCTCGGCACTGATCTGTTACGAAAAATATCAGATCTGGGTTTATCAGCGCAGCACTATATCGTTAGTGGTTATGCCGATTTTGATCAGATTACAGAGGCGTTTAATCAAGGGGTTATCCATCAGTTTATTGCTAAGCCCTGGGATGAGCGGCAGCTGTTACACAGTATCGATCAATTGTTCAATATCCAGAAACTGAATAATCAATCATCGAATAGCGATGGCGTATTATTTCATGGCATGCTCAGCCAGGACCCCAAAATGCTGGAGATGTTTCAGCAGTTAACGCGTCTTTCTAATGCTAATGCGCCGATAAACCTGTCGGGTGAAACCGGCACAGGTAAAGAGTTGGCGGCACAGGCAATTCATCTTGAAAGCCATCGAAGAGATAAGTCTTTTGTTGCTGTAAATTGTGCCAATTTTACCGATCAGATGATGGAAGCTGAATTGTTCGGACACAAAAAAGGTGCCTTTACCGGAGCCGTAGAAGATCGGATCGGCTTGTTGCAGGAAGCCGATGGAGGTACTTTATTTTTTGATGAAGTGACAACATTACCCCTGGCACTGCAGGCTAAGTTACTCAGGGTATTGCAGGAACGGCGCTTTCGACCGGTGGGCGGGAATCATGAGTATAGTTTTGATGTTCAGTTAATATCTGCATCATCGCAGTCTATTCAAGATGCGGTAGCTAGTGGGGCGTTCAGGCCTGATCTTCAGTATCGCCTTGAGGTTTTACCGGTGCATATTCCTCCGCTACGCCAACGGCCGATCGATATTATTCCGCTGCTACGTTTCTTTCTGAATCAGCTGATGTTGCCTGAAGAGATAGGCTTTACTGAACGGTTGCAGAATCAGTTGAAAGGGTACTCATGGCCCGGCAACGTTCGTCAGTTATATAATGTGGCACAGTACCTTGCGGCTATGTGTGATAGGCGTGAGACATTAATTGATATAGACCTGCTACCGCAGCATATCATCTGCATAGATTGTCCGGAACGGCAGGAAGAGTCTGCTGATCGCCTCAAACCATTGCAGCAGTTAGATGTGACTGAGCTGCAACAATTATTGGATAAACATCAGGGTAACCGTACAGCAACGGCTGAATCTCTTGGAATCAGCCGTATGACACTATGGCGTCGTATGAAAGAGCTGGCAGTTAATTGATTTTTTACTCTCTTTATCGAGCCGCCTTATAAGGCGGCTTTTTTATGTCATTTTTATAGTCTTTTCAGGTGTAACAAATGCTGTAACAACTGTAACAGCTGATACGTCATCCTATGTAACAACCTTCGGCTACTAAAGTATCGTTATTTTGTAAGCTGTTGAAATATATTAATAAAAATTACTTGGCATGGGTTATGTATAGTCCTGTATGTAAAGTGCGACAGTCAGTTCGCTTTTTACAGCAAATTATAACTTAGGGGGATCTTCCCATGAAAATGTTTAAAAAAGTTCTGCTCGTTACTGTAGTTTCTTCGCTGATTAGCGGCCATGCCTTAGCAGCAAATCTGGACAGTGATTCCGCTACAGTCAGTATGGCTGTTTCCCAGTATGCCGCTTTAACCGGGCTGGACGATTTTGTTCTGTCTACCACAGATACCGATGGTGCTGCTGGTGCTGTGTATTCGGGTACTGATTCTTTTAATCTGGAATCAAATGATCAGGTACGAGTCAGCCTCTCAGGTGGTGATCTGAGTAACGGTACAGATTCTGTTTCTACCAGTTACTCGATGGATGATGGTGGTACTACTTTTGATACCACTGCCGACTCAGTGCACAACGGAACCCACACCGTTGCAGCATCAGCAACACTTGGCGCTATTTCTGCTCAGAAAGCCGGCGCTTATTCTACGGTCATTACTTTGACTGTCGCAGCGTTGTAAGAGTGGCCGCAAGGCGGCCTTCGGGTCGCCACTACTATATTTCTAAATTATTGGTGTAATCAAATGTCGCTTGCAGGGGACTTAGCATGAAATATTTCAGGGTACTACTGATTATATGGTTGTTCACTGCGCGAAGTTTTGCTGCAGAATTTGCTGTATCGCCGATGATGATAGAGCTGGAAAGTTCTCCCAGAGTAATTGAGAACTTCAGCTTTCAGGTATTTGGAAAAACCGCTGGCCAGGTGAAAATAACAGCTTGGGATATGGAGCAGCAGCTTACCGGTCATATGGGGTTTGTAGAGGTTAATGGTGATCAGGAAAAGCTTTCCAGTTGGGTTCAACTTGATAATCCAACATTTAGCGTGAAAAAAGATGAGTCGGTGGAAGTGACCGGCAAAGTGACTATCCCGCCCTGGGCCAATGGTAGTTATCACACTGCCGTTATGGTTGAAGAAGCCCGTGCGCCGGATGCAAAAGGTGTCGTGGTGAATGTGCGTTATGCCGTCATTCTTAATATACGAGTGGCGGGGAAAAAGTCGCGGATCAATTCTAGCTTTAGTGATCTGCGTCTGATTGAGCAGGAGGGTGAGTTTTATATTGCAGGTCGGTTTATTAACAATTCAAACCGGGATTATCGGCTGAGCTCAAAAGCACAATTACGCAGTGCTGATAATAAACCACTGGGCAGGGTGTTACTTAAAACTCAGTCTGCCTGGCAGAGGGGTGATGAGGCTTCAAGGGTCTTTCCTGGTGCAGAAGTAGAAGTGTTCGGACTGCTGACTAAACCGCTACCTGCTGGGAATTATCAGGCTATGGTGCGTAACCGGTTTGGTGGTCGACATCAGCCGACTTGGCGCAGCCCGGTTAACGTGACAACTGAAATGGCTAAAGGTATGCAGGGTGATGCTAAACCTTTACCTGAAGGCGTCGCTCTATTACGTGATCCGGTACTTAAAGTACGACGTGGCGGATATGCAACTGCGTCAGTGATGCTGGTTAATAATCAGGATCAGGCGGTTGAAATTCGCTTTCCAAAGAACGCGGACCAAGGTCTCCTGAGCGAGTACCGATTTACCCCCGCAGTATTAAAGCTGGAGCCCAGTCAGCGGGGTATGGTGATTCTTAACCAAAAATACAAAGATGAGCGAGATGTACAGCCCGTTAAGTACTTGGCACAGGTAGTAGGAGGTGAACAGGTAGAGTGGCTTGAGATACCGACTCAGTTGTGAGGGTGCAATGATGAACAGAATACAAAAGCATGTGTGGGGCTTGATGATCTGCATATCGTTGTCCGGTTGTATTAACCAGGCCAGCTTACAGCAACACATTGAAGAAGCGCCTTCTGCTATGTCACAGGCTGAGTTACAAACCAGTCTTAGTCAACGCTTTCAGGATGAAGTGACTTCGGAGCAGAGAGCCGCGTATCGTATTAATCGCCAACAGCTCAGTCTGGAAAATAAACAGCAATCGACCGTTTCTGAGAGTCCAAGAGCCCAATGCGTACCGCATCCCCGGGGGATGAAGACAGGTCATATTCGTAAGTTAGATCTGGCTTTTTTCGAGATGCCCCTCCGTGATGCGCTGGTGGAAGTAAGCGTCATGAGTGGTGTGCCCGTCGTGATAGGTGAAAATGTTGATGGATTGATCACGGTAAATATTACCGGTGTCAGTTTTGATGATGCCCTTGAAGTTATGTTAAGCGGTGGAGATATCTCATTTCGTAAAATGGAGCGACATATTTTAGTGGGTAGTGCTCGGCCCGATTCGCCCGTATTTCATAAGTTGGCGATCAGTTGTCACTATCGTCCAAGACACACGAAACCTGCTGATTTAGCCGTATCCCTGACCCCCTATTTTCAGCAGTTTATAAGTCTGCACAATGAAGCGGATTACCTGACGATAACCGCAACACCGGACACTCTGCGTAAAATTCGGAGTCATCTGGATAATTATGATCGTAAACCGCGCCAGCTATTACTGGAAATGCATATTGTTGAAGTCAGTAGTGACGCAATGGAGCTGCTTGGCGTCGACTGGAACCGTTACGGACGTGACCCTAATACTTCGATGCTGCGTCGTTTGGGAACAGCTGAATGGGATGGTTACAAGCGAGAATCTGATCCCTCCGTTTCATCTCTGTTATCACTCGGAGCTTTGCCCATGCGGACGCTTTCAGATTCGTTGAACTTTCTTCGTACTCAGGGACAGGCGCAGGTTAAAGCGATGCCTAGTATTGTCACTCTGGATGGAAAAGAAGCGATATTTTCGTCTATGAATACGGTATGGCTTCCATTTGTTAACGGTGGGGATACGGGCCGTCGACGAGAGTTGACCTATGGCGTGAATATGAAAGTAGTGCCTCGGATAGCGGCAGGTGGGCAGATAAAACTTGAAATTATTAATGCTTCAGTAAGTGATTTTACTGAGTCTGATCAGGGAGTACCTCGAATTATTTCTCATTCAATCTCTAATACTGTGCATGTCCAGGACGGTGATTATTTGGTGCTGGGAGGGCTATTGCAGAAGAAATCCCGACGGGATGGTGAGGGGATTCCCGGGCTTAAAGATGCTCCGCTGGTAGGTAATCTGTTTGGCCAGAAACAACAGCTTCTTCAGGAGACAGAAGTCTTAATAATGATTCGGCCAAAAGTTTTGGGCAGTTAATCTCAGGAGGGTAGAGTGATGAATAGTTCCAGAGTCTTTATAGTGCTGATGCTGGCCTCTTTAAATCTCTTCGCCGATGGAAGGGGAGGTGTTGCTAATAATCAAAATGTTGATGATCAGGCGTCGGTATGTATGACTATTGGACAGACTGCTAGCCTGACCGGTCTTGATGATTTCTTGCTTGCAACGACTGATATCTCAGGTCAGGCGGGAGCTAAATATACTGGAGGAGATCAGTTTTATCTCGAAAGTAACGGTCCTGTCAGGGTTGAGATACAGTCGGGAGCGTTGAAAAACAGCAACTCAGTACTCATTCCTAAATACCTTTTTGATCTTCAGTCTCCGGTACTGAATACCGCTACAGAAGGTCATGGGGCAGAACACCGTATCGATGCAGAAGTTATGTTAGGTGCTATCTCAGCGCAGCAGGCGGGTGATTATAGTGGGGAATTGGTATTGGTCGTTGTGCCTCAGGTTGGGGGTGAGGGTGGCTGTGGCGGGTTTAGCGTTAGCTATCCTGGTATCGCAACTTATGATACCGGCAGTAGTACTGGTCAGTGGGCGACGCTGGCGTTTGAGGATCTGTATCCTAATCCAGGAGATGCCGATTATAACGATATGGTGCTTCAGTTTCGGGTGCAAGAAAACTATAACGCACAGCAGCAGCTGGAAACTATCCACCTGGATTTTATTCCGCTAGCGCGGGGGGCTGGTTATAACCATAGGCTCTATTTATCCCTGGATGGCAATCTGGATAGTCGTAATGCAACATATAATAGTACTCCCGCCGTAGTGGGTGATGCTTCGGTCAAGGTTACTTACAACAATCTTGACTCAGGGGCTTCGCAAATCTCTTATTACGATCAGTCAGACGATGTACTGGTATTCCATAATACTCGGTCAGCGTTATCTGGCTTTGCTAATGTCTATGATAACGGTGAGCTGACGGAGCCCCGTGTAATGACATCAATCGATATTAGTCTTACAAACCCTGAACTAAACCCTTCATCACAAGCGCTGGCCGGAGGGGAGTTTAATTATCGGCCTTTCCTTTATGTGATGAATACCCGGCTGGATATTGACCTGTTTGAGGTGAACCCTTATGACGGCATGATTGATCAGAATGGCTATCCATTTGGCTTAATGGTTCCCGTTGATTGGCGCTGGCCTTTGGAGGGGGTTGGTATCGATACCGCGTATCCCTACTTCTCGGAGTATCGGTCCTGGCTGGCTGGTGAAACAGATAATATTTCTGATCAAGCGTTGCAGTGGTACAACTATCCATTATCTGGAGCGGAAGGAAATCTAATCTGGGGAGGGGGGAGTTTTACCGAAGGCTTATAAGGGACTAACAACAACTATTGTTTCTGTATAAATGAAAGCGCCACTAACGAGTAGTGGCGCTTGAATAGGTATCTTATTCAGCGATTGCCTGTTCTGCGGGCTGGAAGTCGTACCCAAGATCATGGGCTACCGCTTCATAGGTAACTTTACCTCGATGTACATTGAGTCCGTTACGAAGGTGTGGATCATCCTGCAGGGCTTGTCGATAACCCTTATTTGCCAGGGCAAGTGCGAAAGGTAAAGTCGCATTGGTTAGAGCAAAAGTAGAGGTACGGGCGACGCCGCCGGGCATATTAGCAACGCAGTAGTGAATTACTCCATCTACTTCGTAAGTTGGTTCTTGGTGAGTCGTTGCATGGGATGTTTCAAAGCAGCCGCCCTGATCGATAGCAACGTCTACCAGTACCGAGCCGTTTTTCATCTTACTCAGCATTGCACGGGTAACCAGTTTAGGTGCAGCAGCGCCTGGAATCAGAACCGCCCCGATCACCAAATCGGAGTTCACAACTTCCTGCTCAACAGATTCAGCGTTTGAGTACAGCGTCTTCAGTTGTGGACCGTACTGGGCATCCAGATCTTTAAGACGTGGCAGAGAGCGATCTATAATCGTGACATCAGCCCCCAGCCCCATCGCCATTCGTGCAGCGTTAATGCCAACGACACCACCACCAATAACGGTTACTTTAGCTGGGGCTACACCCGGTACACCGCCCAGCAGAACACCCAGACCGCCCTGCGCTTTTTCAAGTGCATGAGCACCTGCCTGAATGGCCATACGACCAGCAACTTCACTCATGGGAGCCAGCAGAGGAAGGCCACGGTTAGCATCGGTTACGGTTTCGTAAGCAACAGCGACACAATCAGATTCAACCAGCAGCTTAGTTTGTGCTGGGTCCGGAGCCAGGTGTAGGTAAGTAAACAGCAATTGACCAGGGCGCAGCATCTTGCACTCATTAGGCTGAGGCTCTTTTACTTTAATAATCATATCAGCAGCAGCGAAGATCTCCTCTGGAGTGTCGATTAGTTTCGCGCCGGCCGCTTCATATTGATCATTTGTCAGACCAATCGAAGTACCGCCATCACGCTGAACGATAACTTCATGGCCATTTTCAATCAGTTCACGGACACCTGCGGGTGTCATACCGATACGATATTCGTGATTCTTAATCTCTTTAGGGATACCAATCAACATAACGGTTCTCCTGCTGAATGTTTTATTGTTAGTGGATTCAATTACACTAACACTGGTATTGAATTGTTATCATTCGAACTTATGTTAATTATCAATAATATGTTCTAATAATTTTATAAAAAATAGTGTTTTGATGCTGCGTATATGGTCTGTAAATTGCTAATTTCGGCAGTGCAGCAAAGAAAAATTGATAATTATCATATCTGTTAAGTATTGTTTGTTTTTTGTACAAGGCCAGTTTTATCGGTTATCACCGAGAGATCTTGGATCTTATCTAACAGGACGATTGTTGGGAAAAGGGGGTTGCGTCGAAGAGCTAAAACCCTATAATAGCCCTCACTTTAGGACTATAGCTCAGTTGGTTAGAGCACTTGCTCGACATGCAAGGGGTCGTCAGTTCGAATCTGACTAGTCCTACCAGATACAAAAAAGCCTCGCGAATGCGAGGCTTTTTGCTATCTGGTTTAGGCAGATGAGAACTGAAAGTTCGAGCCGAGCGTAGCGAGACAACATTGGAGCTTGCGACGATGGCCCGCAGGGGAATAATCTGACTAGTCCTACCAAATTTAAAAAGCCTCGCGAATGCGGGGCTTTTTGCTATCTGGTTCAGGTAGATGAGAACTGAAAGTTCGAGCCGAGCGTAGCGAGACAACATTGGAGCTTGCGGCGATGGCCCGCAGGGGAATAATCTGACTAGTCCTACCAAAATTTATGCTGATCTCTTTATAAAGGCCTCAGTAGCAAAAAGCCGAATCATTTGATTCGGCTTTTTTGTTTTTGGGATCTATTCAGCCGATTTTTACATCTTTCTAACTCACTTTCTCATCAAAGGGTAAAATGTTTAGGAAAGGCGATCGATTCACTAAAACCATTCAGCTAATCTGCTCGACAGTACTCTTGCCGCAGACTGAGGTGGTTCGGAATCGCGTATCAATGCAGACCAATCAAGGTCTAGGCTATCTTTGCCCACCTGTATGGCCGAAACACTTTTATTTTTAATAGCTGATTGGACTGCCCATCTCGACAGTATGCTCACACCAAATCCGGCAGCTATCAATTCGACAATGGCGTCTGTCACTTCTACCACTGTTACCAGGTGAGGCACTGTTCCTGAGGGGCGAATAAACCGCTCATATTCAAAGCCCGGCTGTGCTGATTTGCTATAGGTCAGGTATTCTTCACCTTCTAAATCTGTCGCTTCAATAAAAGGTTTTGTTGCCAACTCATGTTTTGAGTGTGTTACTAAAACGAGTTCATCCTGTAAAACTGGCATCGAATCGATACCCGGGATCGCCAGATGTCCGGGGGCTAGCACAACATCGACCCTGCCTTCCTGGATGTTTTGTAATGGATTTTGTGTTGCCGAAGCTACCAGTTCCAGTTGAATGCCGGGCTCTTTTTTAGACATCACTTTTAGAAAGGAAGGCAACCAGTGATAGCAGCTATAGGCAGCGACACCAAAGCGAACGACAGTGATTTCATTATTAGTCATCTGTTGAAAATCAAATTCGGCACGCTGTAGAGCTGGAATGATCTGATTAGCCGTCTGTGTCATTGCCCGGCCAGCAGATGTTTGTCGAAGCTTGCGACCCTCTCTTTCGAATAACAATCCTCCTAAACGTCTTTCCGCTTCAGCAAGCCGATGACTCAAGGCGGACTGGGTTATGCCCAGCATATAAGCTGCTTGTCTTAATGTGCCTGTTTCGTTAATTGCTTTGAGCATTTCCCAATGCCTTATGTCTAATCTCACGTTTTACCTCATGGCACTGACACAGATAAGGCGTCAAAAACCTTTCTCAATAGATGCATACTATTAATCAATTACTCGAATTATTCACTATTTATTTAATCAGAAGCGAACTATCGTTCCAGCCATAACCAATGGAATGATATTAATATGAACAACAAACCAGCAATCAATGGCCAGTACTTAGTATTAATGGCTGCTTTCTTTTACGGGCTAAATCCATTTTTTGCACAACTATTATTTAAGGAGGGTTTCGGTGCAGAGATGGTGAGTCTGTACCGGTTTATTCTGCCTGCGCTCTTTTTCGCTTTTTTCCTGCACACTCCACAAGCAAACTGGCCTGAAGCTTTTCGAACCTTATTACTGGGAGTCGCCAGCGGGGTTTCCATTTTTGGCTATTTTCATGCATTGGAGACACTTCCGGCGGCCACCGCCATCCTCATTTACTACACATACCCGGTTTTCAGTGTTTTGATTGGTTGGATTTTCTTTAGCCGGGTACCTTCACAAAACGCTTTGATCTCGGCGGCATTAGTGGCTATAGCGGCGTCATTGACAGTAAGGCCTGAAACCCTTCCTGCCGGAGCACTACTTTCAGTTGGCGCCTGCTTTTTGGCTCCTTTGGTTGTTGCTACGCAGGTTCAGTATCTGTCTAACCCCAAGAGGTATATTCATACAACCAATAGAATGGCCTGGATCACCATTGGTCATATTATTGTGCTTTTGCCGTTAGCAATATGGATTGCGCCTGCGCAAGTGTTGCCGGTTTCACTAACCGGGTTATTGTCAGTGCTAGGTATCGCGCTAGTGGCTGCGGCAATTCCTCAAGTTCTATTTATGTTAGGTGCCCCAAGGTCATGTGCAGATAAAAATGCATTAGCAGGATCTCTTGAGCTAGTCGTTGCTTTACTCACGGGAGCCGTTTTATTGGGAGAGAGTATAGATCGGTTGGAAGTGACCGCGATGGTCTTGATTGTACTGGCTCTGTTTATTAAACAAGTAGAAAACAAGCCTAGAGTGGGGGCTATAACGGGCTGATATAGTTGTTAATATTTTTCGCCAGACTGCGAATGTTAAGGTTTGGAGTAGCAGCACTTTCCCGGCTTTGCTCGACAATGCCTGGAAAGTGCTCTGGCCCCTATTAAGGCTTTAGCTTTAGCACGTTATCAATATCCGATGCATGATGCCGTTCCGGAAGCATCTGCCATGGCTCTCCCCAGGTTTTATTAACAATATTTCCACGTTGCACTGCGGGGCGTTGCCAGACTTCTTCTGCCCAGCGTTGCAGGTTTTTGTAACTCTTTACATCCAGAAAGTCCCCAGCATCGTATTGAAGACCGCGTGCTAAGTTGCCATACCAGGGCCAGATGGCTATATCAGCGATACTGTAATGATCACTTGCAATGAATTGGCTGGTTGCCAGTTGCTGATCTAACAGGTCGAGCTGGCGCTTGGCCTCCATTGTGAAACGATTGATAGGGTACTCCATTTTCTCCGGAGCATAGGCGTAGAAGTGGCCAAAGCCGCCGCCTAAATAAGGCGCGGAGCCCTGCAACCAGAAGAGCCAATTGAGAACTTCGGTACGCTCTGAGAGCTCTGTTGGCAGAAAATGTTCAAATTTTTCTGCCAGATAGAGGAGTATTGCCCCGGACTCGAAGATTCTTATAGGCTGTTCTGCAGACCGATCAAGTAGCGCAGGAATTTTGGAGTTTGGATTGACGCCGACGAAGCCACTGGAAAACTGGTCTCCTTCGCTGATTCTGATCAGGTGTGCATCGTATTCAGCACCCGTTTCACCCGCCGCCAACAGCTCTTCGAGCATTATAGTGACTTTCTGGCCGTTGGGGGTTCCCATTGAATAAAGCTGCAGAGGCTGTTTGCCTTCGGGCAGCACTGCTTCATGGGTTGCTCCTGCGGTGGGCCGGTTTAGGCTTGCCCAGGCACCGCCATTTTCACTATCAAACGTCCAAACTTTAGGGGGAAGATATTCGCTCATCATTGCCTCGTTATAATCTAATGTGCAGCTGTCTCTGCTGATTGTAGCTGGGTTCAACAGAATAAACTTTATGTTTGGTGACTTTAGGGCTTCCTACTCAGGTCTCGTTATAAGCCCAGGAGGCGGTACTGGCGAAATCAACAAATTGGGTAATTTCATTCATGTTTTCGTTTTCACCCCATTCAAAACCAATCGATCTTTGGTTCCGGTCTTCGGCCAGAGGAATCGTGATAATACGGGAAGAAGCGTAGTGTGCCGGTACTATCGTCAGGCCAATATCCGCTTCTACCAGTGCCAGTGCGCGATCGTCCTGATTCGTTATGTAGGCCATATTCAGTTGTACATTATGTTGTTTTATCAGGTTTTGAATAACCAGTCGGTGCTCACAGTGACTGCGACCGATAAATAGTTCATTGTTTAGGTCTGCGATGCTGATGATTTTTGATCTGCTGAGGTGATGGCTACGGGACATGGCAACCAGATAAGGTTCTGAGAATAGCGACTTAGAACACAGGAACCTGCGACTAGCCTGTGGGTTTTTTTGTATGGTTGTGAGTGCCAGATCGATACGATTATCCCGTTCTAACTTGAGCATCTCAGTCGCGCTGGAATCAAAGACGTCCAGTTTCAGATCGGGATTCTCACGACGATATTGCTCTATCAATCGGGCTACCGCAGTAATAGACAAGGTGTTAATGACACCGAGTCTTAGCCTGCGCTGCACCTCATGTTGTTTGAGCTCATCCTTAGCTCTGGCACACTCTCCGACGATTAGTTTTGCTCGTTGTAATAGCTTACGCCCTGCGGGTGTCAGCACCACATTACGCTTGTTACGGGTAAAAAGTTTTACTCCCACTTCGGCCTCTAGTTTAGATATTGAGGCGGACAGTGCTGGCTGGGACACAAATGCTCGCTCAGCTCCCCGGGTAAAACTTTCTGATTCCGCAGCAGCCAGAAACAAGCGTAACTGTTGAAATTCCATGTCATAACCTGTGCTTATCATTACGATACAAATAATCGATTATATTTATTGTAGTTTAATCTCTACACTTTTATCAATGATTAGAAAATGCAGCATGCAGATAAGGAGCAAGGTATGACAGCAATCGAAAAACCTATCGCATTGATTATCGGTGCCGGAGATCATCTGGGTGCGGCAATAGCGAGGCGGTTTGCCACTGAGGGGTATCATATTGTTGCCACCCGACGCCGTGGTGACCTGGATACACTGATCAGTGATGTTCGGGCACTGGGTTCAGATGTTACTGCACTGCATTCAGATGCACGGGACGAAGAACAGGTAATGGCGTTGATTGAAAAGGTGGAATCTGAGCTGGGGCCTATGAGGGTGGCGGTATTTAATGTTGGAGGTAATGTTCGCTTTGGTATTACTGAAACCACGACGCAGGTATACCGCAAAGTCTGGGAAATGTGTGCCCTGGCCGGCTTTCTGGTAGGGCGTGAAGTGGCAAAAAAGATGCTGCCTCGAGAGCAAGGAACCATTATTTTTACCGGGGCGTCAGCGAGTTTACGGGGTAGTAGTGGTTTTGCCGCTTTTGCCGGGGGTAAGCATGCCTTAAGAGCGTTGGCACAAAGTATGTCTCGTGAACTGGGTCCTCAAGGGATTCATGTGGCCCATGTGATCGTTGATGGCTTGATTGAAAACGAAGCAACAAAAGCGTTTCTTCCTGATCTGTTCGCCAGCAAAGGTGAGAACGGTATTATCCAGCCGGATGATCTGGCAGAGGTGTATTGGCAACTTCATAACCAGCCTAAAACCGCCTGGACCTTCGAACAGGATGTCAGACCTTATACAGAACAGTGGTAATCAATTCGACTCTATATAACTGAGGAATCTTGAATGAGTAAAACAGTAGATTTTTATTACGATTTTATCAGCCCGGCATCTTACTTTGCGTTTATCCGACTGGCAGAGCTTTGCCAAAAAAACGGGGCCACCATTAATTACAAGCCGATGTTGTTGGGTGGTGTGTTTAAAGCCAATGGCAATACGTCACCGATAACGGTGCCAGCTAAATGGGAATGGCTTAAGAAAGACTTTGCCCGTCATGCAGAATACTACGATATTCCCTATCAACTTAATCCGCATTTTATTTTCAGTACTATCAGCGCTATGCGGGGAGCTTTTTGGGCGCTGTCCGAAGGACGGATTGAGGATTATAACCGTGCGATGTTCAAAGCGGCCTGGGGGGAAGGTAAAGATCTCTCTTCGCCTGAGGTTATATCTGAAGTGCTGAGTGGCGCAGGCTTTGATGCAACGGTGGTGATGGAAGCAATGGCACAACCTGAAAATAAACAAGCGCTGATCCAAGCCACTGAGGCCGCAGCAGAGCGGGGCGTTTTTGGTGCCCCTACTATGTTCGTCAATGATGAGATTTATTTCGGCCAGGATCGTTTGGATTGGGTTGAAAGGGCGCTTACGACGCAGTGAAATAATAGGGCCTGTATTTAGTAGATGCAGGCCCTGATGCTTTTAGCTTTGCCTTGAGTAAACGAAAATATCCATATGAACGTTTCTACTCAGGTACACATACTGGGGGGAAGCTCTTTCCACACTGTTAGTGTTTATTTCTAACCTGTAGACACCCATTAAATCGGATACTAACGGCGCTGGAGGTATGCCTGTTTTGCCATTAGTCGATCTTGAAGATGTGGCTATGGAGACATTCGCTCTCGGGCACGCTGTGACAGAGCCTTGTTTGAGGTTTTGTCGAGTATCTCTAATTCATGGTGCATGGCGGTTTTAGCCAGCATATGGGCAGTGACAGGCGCAGTAATGAGCAAAAACAGCGTAATGAGCAGTTCATGTACGCTTAGATAACCTTGCTGATAGGTGACAAATATCATCGATGCTATGAGCAGACAGCCCATTCCCAGTGTAGTCGCTTTGGTAGGGCCGTGAAGGCGAGTGTAAAAGTCGGGCAGCTTTGCAAGACCCAGGGAGCCTACGAAAACAAAAATGCTTCCCAGGATTAGAAATGCTGATACCACTAATTCAATCCAAAATTCCATTATCTTGTCCTAACTAGTCTCGTTATCGTGTTATTACGTGGCCGCTTACTCTATAAGGTCGCCGCGTAAAATGTATTTACACATCGCTGCTGTACTAACAAACCCCAGCATGGCAATTAATAATGCGGCCTCAAAATATAGGGTTGTACTAGAAGAGATACCAAATAATATGATCAGCGCAATGCTATTAATGTACATGGTGTCCAGTGCCAGAATGCGGTCAGGTCTGTCTGGCCCTTTAAACAACCGCCACAAGTTAAGGATTAACGATAAGCAAACCAGAATGGTGGCAATCAAAATTGCAGTACTTAGCATTCGAAAATCTCCATAAGAGGTCGTTCATAACGGTGTTTGATTGAGGCGATAAGCTCATCTTTATCCGTCAGGTTGAGCACATGTACATAGAGCCATTTTTTGTCTTCGGAAACTTCAGCGCTAACGGTACCGGGGGTTAAAGATACCGTACTGGCAAGAATGGTAATCGGAAGCTCATGTTCTATATTCAGAGGGACAGCAATAAATGCGGGACTCAACTTTTTAGACGAACCGACTACCAGTTTTGCTACTTCAAAATTAGCCGCAATAATGTCTCCAATCACCATGAATACATAGCGAAGGGTTGCTAGTGGTTTACGAAAGCCGGGTTGTGCATCTTGCATGCCTGATGTCAGAAGAGGAATACCTATAGCTAAAAACGCACCTAATAATAAATGTCCGGGGGCAACTGTATTGTTGAGTAACAGCCAGACGACAAATAGTATAAGAGAGTGTAGAGGCATGGGTAATAAGCGAAAACGCGGTTTAGTTTTCATTATTTATCCCCTTCTGGAAGTATCGCGTAAACTGACTGAGCCTTATTATCATGCAGTTGAGCCGCCGCAAGATCAGTATAAGCGGTGACGGGGCCGCCAAACATAACTAGCAGCGGTGATGCACTGAGTAAAAATGCAACAGCAATAAGCTTGAGTCGGGAAATCGGTACATAGTTAGTACTTTCTCCTGCAGTGCGCCAGAAAACAGTGGTGCCCGCGCGGGATATTGCTACAAGACATGCAAGCCCCGCTAATAAAATCACCGGCCACACCCAAATCATTTCAGTCATGCCTTGAGCCGCTTGCAATATAAGTATCTTACCCACAAAGCCCGATAATGGTGGCATGCCTACTACCGTGAGTGCTGCTATGAAAAATGCTACACCAATGACCTTTCCTTGATTCATTTTACGCGCAACAACATAGCGATCTTCGGCTTTGCCTCGTTGTTTGCTAATGAGGTCCGCGATCAGGAATAGTGCCCCTGTAGCCAGGGTGGAATGAATCATGTAGTAAAGCGCTGCTGAAGTAGCCGCTTCACGCTGCATAGCAATCGCCAGCATGAGTGTCCCAACCGATACGATTACTAAATTGGCTGCGGTTAACCTTAAACTCGGGCTGGCAAGAACGCCGATGGCTCCCATCCCTAAAGTTATGAGCGCCAATGGCCACAGCCATGGTATTGCAATGCCGGCAAGGGCTCCGGCATCTTCGCCGAAAATGGTCGTATGAACCCGTAAAGTACTATAAACACCTACTTTGGTCATAATAGCGAATAACGCTGCAACCGGGGCGCTGGCGGCAGCATAGGTTTTAGGTAACCAAAAATGTAACGGCAATAACGCAGCTTTTAGTCCGAAGACCACTAACAATAACAGCCCACCGGCTTTAGCCAATGCTTGTTCATGCTCGCCTAACAATCGTACTTTGTTTGCCATATCCTCCATATTTAGTGAGCCGATAGTGCCGTATAAGATACCTAGCGCAAACAGGAAAATACTTGAACCGACGAGGTTTAGAATTACATAGTGCACCGTGGCTTTGGTTTTCTGTTTACCGCCGCCATGTATTAATAAGGCATAAGAGGCTATGAGCAGCACCTCAAAGAATACAAATAGATTAAATATATCCCCTGTCAGAAACGCGCCATTAACCCCCATGACCAGAAACATAAATAACGGGTGAAAATACATACCGTCATGATCGTCACCAGCGCAGGCATATAGCTGTGCACCCAATGCAAGTACTGATGTTAACAATACCATCATGGTTGATAATCTATCGGCGACTAAAGCTATTCCGAAAGGAGGTTGCCAGCCTCCCAGGACGTACATTTGCGTTCCTTGCTGATGACTGGTGAGTAGAAGGGTGGCGGATACTATGACAAGAATCATCATGACCGAAACAGCAAAAAAACGGTGCCGGGTGATCGAGTTGCTTAACGGCGGAAGTAACATAAAGGCTGCCGCCAGCATCGGTAATAAAATGGGAAGAATAGGCAGGTGTTGCATTAACTATGCCTCTTTTCTGAAATACGGGATTTTGTCGACTGAACCGGGATGTGTCCATCTACATGGTCATTCCCTTGATCTGCTCGTGAACGCATGGCTAATATCACCACAAATGCTGTCATGGCAAAGCCAATGACGATAGCGGTTAGTACCAGAGCTTGAGGTAATGGATCGCTGTATTCAATTGATTGCCCCAATACTGCTGCACCATCGAGTTTTAGACGGCCACTGGCAAACAGAAATAGGTTTACTGCATAAGATAGCAGGGTTAGCCCCATTACAACGGTAAATGTTCGCCCCCTAAGAACGAGAAAGAATCCACAGGTGGTCAGTATGCCGACACAGAACGCATAAATCGCTTCCATTAATCGTTCTCCTTAATATGTATGCGTTCACTGGTGGTTAGCTTGCCCAGGTTGGCCAGTATTAACATCACGGCGCCCACCACTGTTAGGTATACGCCTAAATCAAACAGCATGGCACTGGCGAGCTCAAATTTTCCAATCCAGGGTAAACCGAAGTAGTCGAACCAAGTGCTAAGGAACGGTTTGTCAAAGATCCAGCTGCCTAAGCCGGTAGCGGTCGCAATTAATATCCCTCCTGCAATGAGCCATTGATAATCGATATTGACTCGGGGCTTCATCCACAGCACTCCATGTGCAATGTATTGCTGAATAATCGCTACGGATGTAATCAGGCCCGCAATAAAACCACCCCCGGGTACATTATGCCCCCGTAAGAAAATATAGACGGATACTAGTAGTGCTAAAGGAAGAAGGCTTTGTGACACCATTTCAAGCATCATAGGGTGAGGGTCATTACTCCAGGCGCGACCTTTATCATCACGTGTCGGCATATAGATTCGCATTTTTGCAATCAGTTTATAAACGCCTAATGCGGCAATGCCTAGTACGGTGATTTCTCCGAGAGTGTCAAAGCCCCTGAAATCGACGAGAATCACATTCACCACATTGGTGCCCCCGCCACCGGTTTTACTATTCGCTATGAAGAAGTCTGAAATCGTGCTTAAAGGGGTTGTGAGCATGGCGAAACAGATAGTACCTATGACACAGCCTATCAACCCAGAAACTAATAAATCTCCGCTTAAACGCCTGTTGCTCGATTCTTTATGTGCATTTTGGGGCAAAAAGAACAGCGCCAGAAGTAATAATATAATGGTGGCTATCTCAACAGATAGTTGTGTTAGTGCTAGATCGGGCGCTGAAAATTGAGCAAATGTCAGCGATACGATTAACCCAACCACGGAGAGAAATATGAGCGCAATAAACCGCTGCCGGTACCATATCACCGTTGCGATGGTACTTAATATCAGCAGCACAGCTCCCGTTATTGTCACGCCATCAACTGGAATTTGAGGACGAGAACCCGTGTTCTGGGTCAGATCGAGCAGAGGTAATGCCCCCATGACTAGTGTGAATAACAGCAGTAAGAAGATATACCGTTGCAGGGAGCCGTTTTCCAGAGTGGTTATAATCTGCTGAGAGGCTTTGACTATCGATTGAATGATGCCTTCGAAGATATGCTTTGCATCAGTCTCATCGAAGTGTGATTGAAACTCAAATAGGTGGCGTCGATTATAGTAAATCGTTGCACCTCCAACCATTGCTAGAAAGCTCATGAATAATGGGATGTTAAATCCGTGCCATATAGCCAGGCTGTGGATGGGGACTTCATGCGTGAGTACTGCGAAAGAGGCGACATCTAATAGGTCACCGACAACATAAGCAGGAAATATTCCTACCAACAAACAAAGCGTTACGAGGATCTCTACCGGTACCTTCATATAACGCGGAGGTTCTTTCGGGGTTTTAGGAAGATCTATTGGCACACCGTTAAAGAAGACATCATGAATGAAGCGTAAAGAGTAGGCGACAGAGAACGCAGCTCCGACAGTGGCTAGCAACGGAATCATCCAGGACAGAGACCCCAGCATACTTTGATTAAGGGTTTCGGAAAAAAACATTTCTTTCGAAAGAAAGCCGTTCAACAAGGGTACGCCTGCCATCGAAAGAGCCGCTACGATTGCCAGCGTAGCGGTATAAGGCATATATTTCCAAAGACCATTAAGCTTACGCATATCCCGTGAACCAGACTCATGATCAATAATTCCGGCAGCCATAAACAACGATGCTTTAAAGGTGGCGTGGTTGATAATATGGAACACGGCCGCGACAGCGGCAAGCTCAGAATTAAGGCCTAATAAAAGAGTAATAAGCCCTAGATGACTTATCGTTGAATAGGCAAGAAGGCCTTTGAGATCATGCTTGAATAGGGCGACATAAGCACCTAGCAACAGGGTTGTCAAACCGGTTAGGCTGACAATCATGAACCATAGATCTGTACCGGCCAATACGGGGTAAAAGCGGGCCATGAGGAAAATCCCCGCCTTTACCATTGTAGCGGAATGTAGATAGGCACTTACAGGCGTAGGCGCCGACATTGCATGGGGTAACCAAAAATGAAACGGGAATTGCGCTGATTTTGTGAATGCGCCTAAAAGCACTAGTATTAATGCTATTGGATAGGTTGCGTGTGATCGAATCAGATCACCATTGGCTAATACTGTATCGAGGTCATAGCTATCGACAATATTACCGATCAGTAAAAGCCCTGCCAGTAGCGCAAGTCCACCTGCTCCAGTCACTGTCAGTGCCATTCTCGCCCCTTTACGAGCCTCAGACTTATGCGACCAAAAACTGATCAGGAGAAACGAGCTGATGCTGGTTAGTTCCCAGAAAAGCCATAACTGAATCAAATTATTGGATATGACAATACCGACCATAGCGCTCATAAACAGGATCAGGTATGCATAGAATCGCCCCATCGAGTCCTTAGCCGATAGATAGTACCGGGCGTACAAAATTACCAGCAGTCCAATACCGAGAATCAATAACAAAAATAGCAGTGAAAGTCCGTCGAGTCGAAATGAAAGATCCAACCCCATAGCGGGGATCCAGTCTATGGATTGCCGAATATCTTGACCATCAAATACATCCCCTGCAAACATGAGCACCAGGATCAGTGACCAAGCGGGTAATATAGCAACGGAAAAAGTACAAATGTTGCGGCCGAAACGTTCTGTAAACAAAGGGACTAATGTGCCAATAAGCGGCAATAGAACGACCCATAGCAGGTTCATATGAGGGGATGACTCCATATTGAATGGCGAGATAACAACCAATAGGCTTATTTATAAGCCCTACATTGATGTTGCTTAACTATACACATTGTACTGTTTTGGTCAAAAAACGAAAAAACTTTAACTATATAATTTTCAATTACTTTTTAGGTGGTTCACATTAACTATCTTAATTGTAGATTCGTCGAGATATATAATTATAAGCCCTGCCTTTAATAAGGATATCCAGACCAAAGCAATGCCTAAGCTTAGGCCTGTTTGCGTTTATATATGACTGTATATTATCTATTATCCTCAGCCAGAATTTCATGGGATGACCATTAGGAAGCAACCCATAGAAAAGAACACAGTCTTTGATTCGAAGAAGCAAAATCCGTGTTGTACGATAGGTTTGCTATGCAGATCTTCTATGAGGAAATCTCAGAAAGCGAAGATCTCTGCCTAAAGAGGATATATAAGCATCAACAAGGATAGCGTGCTTGTATCGCCTTATAGATGACAAGAGCTTTGTCGGTTTTAGTTTGTAATTGTTGACCGATCTGTTCTTCTATGTGGGCAACAACGCTCTCAGAGGGTTCATTTTCAGGTATGCAAAAGCCTGCATAATAAGTTGCAGGAACCGTATCTGCTGATTTACCTAAACGGGTTTTAAATGCTCGCTTAAAGAAATCAGATCGTGGTTCAACTTCACTCTCCATTTCCATTCTGCGGATAATTTCACTATCGGTAAGCTGTGCTCCAGCCAGAAAACCCAAGATATATTGCTTATTGTATATCTGGCTTTGATCAGCGGTGTCAGCCATTGATACAGTAGTAAATGCAAGACTTGCGATCACAATAACCTGCTTGATACCTTTCATATAGAACCTCGACAGTTGTTATTTTCGGCTAATTATAGGAATTAGAATGTTTTCAATATAGTTGATTTTCAATATCTTTCATCTGCTGCGGTAACGTTTAGGGGTGCGCATTATTATGCCTATTAAGGTGTCCGGTCTTTCAGCGTGGGCGAAGTGCTTTCTTATACCAGTTAAACTGAATGTTTCTGCTAATTGATAATCTTCTGGTAGGTATGCTGAGCCTAGAGGTTTAGTGTACCCAAGTAACCGATCATCTCTGTTTTTCCAAGTCCCAGGTTCGTGATGGGCCGCTACAGAGGCGGCATCAACCTGTAATAGATTGCCGATACGGTGTAAAAGCGGGAAGGCAATAAAAGATAAAACCGCACCGAAGGACAGTATTGGTATGGGTCGCCAAATTAGATCTGGAGTACCGTATTCAGCGAGTGTGATAACGCACTTCAGACCGATAGCCAGCGTAAGAAAAATGCGACAATTACATCTAATTGCATCGGGTACTCGTTATGAGGATATGTAGGAGATAACAACTGCCGCTAAGCGATCGTTGAGGTGGCATAAACCCAGTGAACAGGGGGTTAATATTACAGCAACATAAAAAATTTCCCCGCCAGGTAGGCCGTTCACTATCAGGTCAATACCGGCAACAAGAATCAAAGCGATAGATACCAACTCACAATAGAGTGCTTTAGACATTGGGCCATCCAGGCTGTGGTCCTGTTGTTGCTTAAGTTACTTGCTTAAAAAATTATATTGCCTGAGCTTATTAATAGATAAAAATCGACATTATCTATATTGTGCATAGATAAATATCTATATGAGATTCATCTATGGCCAGACTGCACGCACGCATCGGAACGCTAAGGCAGCTTGAAATTTTATTAGCGGTCTATCAACAGGGATCAATTACAGCGGCTTCTAATATTCTTCATTTGACTCAACCAACTGTTTCAATGCAGCTGAAGAAGTTGGCAGATGATGTGGGTATGCCGCTATATAACAACATAGGACGAAAGCAGGTTTTTACTGAGGCAGGTCTTGCCGTTGTCTCCTCCGCTAGAGAGGTTTTTGCTTGTTTCGACCGTCTGGAAATGAACCTGGCAGATCAGCAGGGGTTGAAAACAGGTACCCTGAAACTGGCTGTTGTAACTACAGCTAAGTATTTTATCCCTCATCTGTTAGGTGACTTTCTTAAGCTTTATCCCGAAATTGATGTGGAGTTTAAAGTAGGTAACAGACAACAAATTATTAACCGAATGGAGACGGGAGAGGATGACTTTTATGTCTTCAGTCATCCACCGGAAAATCGCGATCTGGTTCTTCATCAGTTTGCACCTAATCCGCTGGTCGCTATTGTGCCGATGGATCACATACTCGCCAGAGAGAAGGATGTATCACTGGAACGCTTCGCCCGAGAACCATTCCTAATAAGGGAAACCGGCTCAGGCACTCGACATGCTATTCAGAATCATTTGAACAGTCGGGGCGTTAGCTTGAATGTACGTATGACTATCGAGAGTAATGAGGCGATCAGGCATGCGGTTATGTCAGGGTTAGGTGTCTCTATTATTTCGGAACATACCTTTGCGTTTGGTGGCACTAACGGCCTGACTAAATTGGCAGTACAAGGGTTGCCTATTACTACTCAGTGGTTTTTAGTCCGTTTGCAGGCAAAGCAGATGTCAGTTATTGCGCGTACGTTCTTAGAGTACGTTGAAAACGAGGGGCGCTCGAGTTTGCTTGCTATGATAAAAGATTCATAACCACTCTATAGCTGTGGATCTGTTACTTAAGAGAGCTTTTCTAATAATCAATTTAGGTTTTATCTGCTTTTACAGAATAAAAAGAGAAAGAGTGCTGCAGCCTCTCTGCAATTCAATCATATTGACGTATAGTCTTATTTTGACACTAGCGGAAGAAGTAAATCTCGCATGGGGAAAAACAAACCTAACCCTTATTTTGATGACAGCTACGAGAAGGCTGGAGCAAATCTAAGGCTGGCTTTATCTGTTTTAGCTGAGCACAAATTGCCCAGCTCGCCGGTCAATTATCGTCTTGCTTATGATCTTATTGATGGAAGAAGCAAATCTTTAAATGATGAATTTAAGGCTGTTCTCTCTGCCCCGGATACGGATCTAAATGATGGACTCTGGGCTCTGTATCGAAAGTTTTACATTCAGGATGAAGAAGCTCTTGAGCTTATTAGGTCAGAGCTTGAGGGAATCGTGTCAGGTGTTGTCAATGAGTGCGGGGCCGCGAATGGAGATCTCCAGGGGTATTCAGAAAGGTTAAGCTCTTTGGCGGATCTAATGAGCTCAGATGCAAAGTCAGAGCTGACTTTGGCTACTGTCCGGAAAACCATTGAAGAGACCCGTGAGGTTGCTGAGTCTCAACAGCATCTGGGTAACCAGCTGACTGATGTACTTAAAGAAGTGCGTGAGATCCGCAAAGTTATTAATCAGGTTAGAGATGAATCTCATATAGACTCGTTAACCGGTGTATCCAATCGTCGTGCTTTTGATCTTGCCCTGGATAGCTCTATAGATAAGTCAGTTGAGCATAAAGAACCGCTCTGTCTACTGCTGTGTGATATCGATTCTTTTAAGCGGTTCAATGATACTTATGGCCACCTTATAGGCGATAAAGTGTTGCAGTATGTCGCGAAACAATTAAAAAAGTCTATCAAAGGCAGAGACTTTGTTTGCCGGTTTGGAGGCGAAGAATTTGCTATTATTTTACCGCAAACTCCCTTGAAAAATGCTGAAATTGTTGCTGAACAGCTTCGGCTTCTCGTGTCGAAAAGTCGGCTGCGCAAAGCCAATTCCGGTGATGTATATGGGCATGTAACGCTCTCTTTTGGTGTTGCTGAATTGTTGCCTGATGAAACTAGAAACGGACTGATTGAGCGTGTTGACAGGGCTTTGTACAGGGCCAAAAATAATGGCCGGAACAGAGTAGAGGTAAGTTCTGACTTTGAGATCGATAAGCGCGAGGAATAATAGTAGTCTAAACGAAGCTATGCTGAGCGATTGGCTGAACACTGTTTGCCGGATGCTTTCAGCTGTTGATAGTGCTGCTCTGTTTGCAATAGAGCATAAAAACTATGTTTTACAATGTGAGTGGCCAGCAAGCGGTTCTTTGAATGATGCTTCGCGGACAAATGCTGAGCAGCAAGTCGCTTTAGCACTGCTGGGTAACAAAACGGTCGTCAGTTACACTGATGGGACATCAGACAACCAATGTATTATTGCCCATCCCTTTGTAGTTTCTGGGGGGCAACAGTTTGTCATAGTAACAATCTTTTCTGATTCGAGCGTGAATCCACGTAATCAGATCTCGCTTTTGGAATGGGGTGTGGCATGGTTACGGTTGCTTAATCGGCAGCAAACCCCGACTCAATCTATATCGAATTCTTCTCTTATCTCACCAGAATCTGAACGTTTATCAAAAGCTGAAGCATCGAGCAGATCCTTTATTGAGATATTCAAGTCCTACCGTTTTCCTTTACTGATAACGCTGTTGTTTATTGTTCTGCTGTTTGCTCTACCTGTGGATAGAACAGTCAAGGCTCCAGTGGTTATGGAGGGTAAAATTCAACGCTCTCTGACCGTTCCAGTGGATAGTTTCATCAAAGAGGTTGTCGTTAAAGCGGGAGACCTGGTTGAACAGGGAGCACTGATGGTCTCTCTGGATGATACAGAGCTCCGGCTGAAACTTGATCAGGCTGTTAGTGATAGAACCGTGGCGGACAAAAAACACCGTCAAGCACTGGCTAAACTGGACTTTTCTGAAGCGTCACAATATGCGTTTGACCGAGATATAGCGGCTATCGATATTCGTTTGATCGAACAGCAGTTGAGCCGGTTAGCGTTGAAAGCGCCAATTACCGGGCAAGTTATCTCAGGTGATATTAATCGGGCGGCAGGCTCTGCGGTTGAGCGGGGACAGATTTTATTCGAACTTGCTCCTGTCGGTGATTATCGGGTTGTTTTGAATATCGATGAAACAGATATTCGTTATGTTGAAATCGGCCAGCAGGGCGAAGTGTTGCTCAGGGGGCTAGGTAGTCAGTTATATCCTATTGAAATAGATACGGTTTCTTCGATATTTTCTCCCGAGCAGGGGCAGCGTTACTATCACAGTGAAGCCCATCTGCTCTCAGAACCTGGGAATAAAATCAAACCAGGAATGGAAGGCTCCGCACATATTGTCACGGGTCAGCAGTCATTGGGTATAGCGCTGTTTGATCCCTTTTATCAGTGGTTCAGAGAACTACTGTGGAAATGGTGGCCATGAAGCAGGCAGAGGTTAAAACCGAATCTGAACTGTGGAATCAATTAGCAAGTGCGCGGCTGGTCTGTGCGACGGGGTTACGTTTTTCTGAACGCAAAGATAAAAGTGGCGCCTGGTGGTTGATCCAACAACAGGAGACTGACCGGCAATATCGGGTTGATCCACTAACCTACGCAATAATGCAGCGCATGGATGGCGATTTAACGCTGGTGGATATTTGGCAGTCACTGGAAGAAGATATTTCATCTGCAGATCTGGCTGTGCAAATAGCCCGGCTGATGGAATTAGGCTTTATTGGAAGTGAAAACAGCTTTCAGAGCCGCCAGATAAATGAAGATAATGGGCACAAAATTCCAGGCCGTTTTTTAAATCCCGTTAGTTTTGTCCTAATATCGTTTAATCCTGCACCTTTGCTAACGTTAATAGCTGCTGTTGGCCCTGTTATTTTTAGTAAAGTGTTTGCTGCTTTTTGGCTATTGATAATTTGTTTTGCTGCAGTACTTTGCTATCAAAATAGTGCAGAGCTTGCCAGTTACTTTGATGCAAGGGCTACTGACCCTGTTTATTTGATAGGGGTGTGGCTGGTTTATCCGGTATTAAAGCTAGCGCATGAGTTAGCTCATGGTCTGGCAGTGCGGGTGTTAGGCGGAAAAGTTAGTAAGGCGGGTATTCTGCTTCTGATCTTTATGCCTGTTCCATTTGTGGATGCATCAGAAAGCTCACATTTCTCAGACAAATATCATCGAATGCTGGTGTCGGCTGCCGGTGTTATGGCCGAGTTGTTCCTGGCTTCTCTGGGGTTGTTTTTATGGCTTTACTCAGAGCAGGCGTGGTTGCAGGATATTGGCTTTATTATCGCTCTGACCGGCTCCATATCTACCCTGATGTTTAATGCCAACCCATTACTGCGGTTTGATGGATACTACTTTTTGTCCGATTGGCTGGATATACCGAATATGGCAATGCGCTCTCAGCGCTATGTTCAATCTGTTCTTTTGCAATGGGTGTTTGGTTTACCCGTAGGATTGCAAGGGCAGACTATTCAGTCGAAAGAAAAGAGATGGCTGTTATTGTATGGCCCTGCCTCTCTCTGCTACCGATTATTTATCATTGCATTTATTGTTGATTTGGTCAGTGGGTATTTTTTCTGGCTGGGTTTGTGTATCGCTGTTTGGGCTGTCTGGCTTCAATTAGTAAAACCGCTTGTTGTTTTTTTTACGAACGCGAGTAAGCAGGCTGAGACGCTACAGCGTAAAAAAGGATATTACGGGCGAAGCGTTTTTATTCTGTTGATAAGTGCAGTAGTGATGTTTATGCCTTGGCGTACGTCAGTCGTAACGGAAGCGGTATTGATTCTGCCGGAGCAGGCAAATGTTCGTGTGACAACCGATGGTTTTGTGAAAAAGGTACTGTTTCAGTCAGGAAAACAAGTTTCATCCGGTGACAAACTACTGGTGCTAGAAAATTTTCCGCTGGTGGCTGAATCAGAAAAGCTGAAAGTTGAAATCCAGAAGGCCCGGGCAATGCATAGTGCTCAGTTAGCCGATGGAATGCACCAGGAAGCGGCCTTGCTGGATAGAATTAAGGCCCAACAGCAGGCTCAGGATCACTTAGATCTTCAAATTGATGGTCTGGAGGTAAGGGCTAATCAGGGCGGAACAGTGGTGATAGAGAACTGGCAGGATTTAATCGGTGTGTATCTGCAGCGTGGTCAGCTACTGGGATACGTCTATCAGCCAAATGAATATAGTATTCAAGCCGTGCTGGATGTAGCTCGGGCTGAAGCGGTAAGGTCTGGTTTAGTTGAGGCAGAAATCAGGTTCGCCGATGGGAATAGGGTTCGGCTGGAACCGGAACATGTGCGGGTAGTTCCGCAGGCAATATATCAATTACCCGATGCAGCCCTGGGGAGTGCGCATGGCGGGAATGTTTTAGTTGATATGCAGGACCAATCCGGGTTAAAAAACATGTATCCTATGATTCAGTTTAATATGCAACTGCCGATAATAATTAAAGAAGGGTTGAGAAATAATCGTATTCCCGCCAAGTCAGTTTTGGTCAGATTTAGTCATCTGCCTCGCAGTATTGGCAGTGACTTATTTGCTAAAGCGCGTGGGTATTGGTTTCGAAAACTATCTGAAGTGTGAGCTAACGTTTAACGGCTAAAAAGGATTGAAGTTGAGTTTACCTAAAATCTCAGTACTACCATTGCTTTGTTTTGCGTTTACTGCAATAGCAGCAGAGCCCGAGCCGAAAGAGGCTTTGCCTGCTCTGGATTGCATTATTAATCCTTCTGAAAAAATTGAGTTAGGCAGTCATTCTCCAGGAATTATAGCCGAAGTGTCCGTAAAGCGTGGTGATCGGGTTACAACGGGTCAAGTATTAGTACGCCTGGATGATCGTGTTGAACAGGCGTCTCTGTCTTTGGCTAGGGCCCGGGCGGAGATCAAGTCGGACATGGACGGGGGGCGGATTAATCTGACTTATGACCGCTATGCCAATAAACGACTCACCGACCTATATCAAACAAAAGCGGTATCTCAGCAAGATAAAGAACAGTCGGAGAGAGCTGTAAAACTCTCATCGGCTTCAGTTAAACAGGCTAAAGAGCAGGCAGGGATTCGTGAGTTGGAGCTATCGCGTGCCGAGGTTTTGTTAGATCAACGTGTGATTCGAAGTCCTTTTGATGGGGTTATCCAGAGGAATCTGAAGTTTCGGGGTGAATATGTAGATGAACAACCGGTTATTCAACTGGTATCCCTGAATCCTTTGTATATAGAAACGATGGTGCCTATTCAGTTTTTTGGGCAGTTAAAACTAAATAGTCTGGCAGAAATCTACCCCGAAGTGAGTTCAGACCAGGCAATAGAAGCGCGGATTGTTGCTATTGATCCCGTTGGGGATGTAGGTAGTAGCGCGTTTGGTGTTCAATTGGAGATGGCAAATCCTGACTATGTTATTCCTGCAGGCATTAAGTGTGATCTGAAGTTTACTGATCAGGTTGCAGAAACGAAGTCAGAAGAGGCCATAGTGGTTGATTCTGAAACTCCCCAAAAAGTCATTATTGAAGATAGTCCAATAATTGTTTCGGATGATCACTCAGCTGAATCCGTGATTGTTATCCCAGATAGCCCTGATGTTGCAAATACTGAAGTGGCAAAAGCGAAAACTACTGATGCGCAGGTTGTCATCAAGCAACCAGAACCGAAAGAACCATCCAGACAGGTCAAACTCGGCCCCTATACCGAAAAGGAATTCGAACAAGTACAGTCTCTTTTAGAGAGTGAAGGTATTCCTTTTACCTCTGAGACAGCAAACGAGAGAATCAAGGTTGGTTATATCCTTCTTCTCAAAGGTGAGAGGGATGAGCTGAAAGAAGCTGTCACCGAATTGAGACATCATGGTTTGAAAGATATTGAGTATATTAGCTATGGCGCATATGAAGGCTCTGTTTCTCTGGGAGTATTTTATAACGATGTATCTGTCAGTGAGAGAGAGTTAGCTGTATCAACTTATGGTTTTAAGCCAGAAAAGGTAGCCCGCTATCGTAGGCAGAGTCTGGTAACTGTGATTGCTGAAACGAGTAAAGGGGATAACCGCTTGGCCTCTTTGGGACTATAACTCCCAGGCTCATCAAGTGTTGATTCAGGTCTTACTCTACTGCCCGGAAATGATTCCGGCATCTAAGGGGATGTAAGTGTCTCAAAAAGTGTTGGCAGACAATTCGCATTCCAGGTTTCTCCTTGAAAAGGCTGAGCCCCGTATATTACTTTCTGCAGATCCGGTGTCCGCCGCTTTTGCAATTGCTACCGATCTATCGGATGAATCAAACACAGATACTCAGTATCATTTTGATGAGCTAGTGCCCTATCTGTCTTCAGCTGTGGATCCCCAGCTTCCATCGTCGCCATCATTCGATAATTTGGTTCTAGATAGCTCTGCGTCAGGGCTAAGTTCAGCTTCCGAGGTTCGTGAAATCATCTTCGTTGATACTCAGGTGCCTGATTATCTAAATCTTATCAGCCAGGTAGATGTTAAAGACAGTTCTACCATCATCGTTACCCTTAACTCCTCAGTAAATGGGATTGATAGTATCGGCAATGTGCTTCAAAGCTATCAAAATATTGATGCTATTCATCTGATTAGCCACGGGTCTGATGGTTCTCTTCAGCTCGGTGATACAACGCTAAACAGCGAAAGCCTGGATACATATTCTGAAAAGTTACTAGGTTGGCGAGATTATCTTAATGATGATGCGGATATTCTCATCTACGGCTGTAATCTTGCGGCCTCTGAAAGCGGTGTTAGTTTTGTTGATCAACTGGCAGAGTTGACCGGTGCTGATATAGCGGCTAGTGACGATAAGAGTGGAACAAATAGCCTGGGTGGTGATTGGGATCTGGAATACCAAAATGGACAAATTGAAACAGCTTTCGCTGTAACAGAATCTGTTGATAGCCGTTGGTCCGGAGTGCTAGATCTGATGCTTTCAACAGACGGGAGTCCAAATTCAGGTGCTACGGGCTTAGCATCATGGAATGCTTCTACTGTAATCGATTTTGCCCCTACAGCCACTGGTTACGGGGTAGATACCAGTGGTAGCTTGAGTGCGCTTTTTAATTTTACAGGTGGGGTAAATATTGATGCGCTGCATTATGTTACTGCAGACATTGGTGTAGGTACGGGTACGCCAATAGACCTGTTAGAAGGTGATCTACTGATGTCTTTGGATTCTGACAAAACCATCAGCAGTAACAATACCCTAGATGTGTTGAAAGAAGATGTTTTTGTCTTTCGTCCCGATACTGTTGGTGACTATAGTGCCGGAACCTTTTTCCTTTTATTTACTAATCCAACGGGAAAAGACCTTACCGGTATGACTCTGGTGGAAGAGTCCACGGTAGTCGGTGATACCACGTTACAAAAAGGCACCTTTCTTTTTAGTGTCTCTGGCGGTGCAGCAGCAGATTTTGGTATTAACATCTTTAAGCCCGGTGATCTTTCTCTCTCATCAACCAATGGAACCAGCGATCTGCTTATCAGTGGTAAAGATGAAATTGTTGTAGGAGAAGACCTATTTCAAGATAAGGTTATGGGTATCGAACTGATAGAGAATGATGTTTCTATCGGGGGTGAAAACCTTTCTGCAGGCACTGTATTACTGACATTTGATGGTGATGGTGGTGTTTATGCTAACAACACATTAGTTGCGGAACGTCATGATATCTATGCCCTAAATGTTTCTAAAACGACCTTGGTTAATGGTGTAACTGAGGCAACCGTTTCATTGTTTTTTGATGGGGAAGATATTCTTCTTGATGAAAATAAGGAAAGCCTAAATGCTATCACGCTGACTGACTCTCTGGGTGGTACAAATTCTCTTCCGACAGGAGGAGTAAGTATCACCGGGGTCGCGACCGAAGATAATGTACTGGCCGTTGATCTGTCTATCTTAGCGGATGCCGATGGCCTGGGAACTTTTAGTTATCAATGGCAGCGAGATGGGTCAACCATTACTGGTGCTATCACTGATAACTATATGTTAGGAGATGCTGATGTTGGGGCTCTCATCAATGTTGTTGTTAGCTATACCGATGGGGCCGGCAATCTTGAGGTCTTAAACAGTGGGGATGTTGGGCCAGTCGCTAATATTAACGATGATCCGACCGTCGATAACCCTATTGGCAATCAGACGGCCACGGAAGATAGTCTATTCATATTTAGCTTTGATGCGAATGTCTTTGGTGATCTGGATACGGGTGATACGCTGAGCTACACAGCTCAGCTGGCTGGAGGTGGAGCTCTACCCAGTTGGCTTGGCCTTATTCCGGGTACTCGTACCTTTGTAGGTTTACCGTCTAACGGAGATGTCGGCACTCTGACCATCGAAGTCATTGCTGATGATGGCAATGGTGGCACAATCGCGGTTGACAGTTTTGATCTTGTTGTTGGTAATATTAACAATGACCCAACCGTTGATAATGCCATTGCGAATCAGAGTGCGACAGAAGATAGCCTGTTCACCTATACCTTTGGGGTAAACACCTTTGGTGACGTCGATGTAGGGGACTCGCTGACCTACAGCGCGCAACTGGTTGGTGGCGCTGCGTTACCGACCTGGCTCGACTTTAATCCACTGACCCGCACCTTTGAGGGTACCCCGGTTAATGCTGATGTAGGCACGCTGAGCATTGAACTGATTGCTGTTGATGGTAACGGTGGTACACCTGCAGTTGATAATTTTGATCTTGTTGTTGGCAATACTAATGATGACCCCACCGTTGTTAATGTCATTACGAATCAGAGTGCAACAGAAGATCACCTGTTTAGTTATACCTTTGCGATAAATACCTTTGGCGATGTGGATGTCGGCGATAACCTGACCTATAGCGCACAACTGGCCGGTGGCGCTGCGTTACCGACCTGGCTCGACTTTAACCCGCTGACCCGCACCTTTGCAGGGACTCCACTTAATGCTGATGCTGGCACGCTGAGCATCGAGCTGATTGCTGATGATGGTAACGGTGGCTCACCGGCCGTCGATAGCTTTGATCTTGTTATCCATTTGAATAAGGCTCCAGATGGAAACATATTAATATTAGGCTCACCGCAGGCGGGTGAAGTATTGACCCTGGATAATTCAATTACTGATGCCGATGGCCTGGGTCCATTTAGCTATCAATGGTACCGAGACGGTTTACCTGTGCCGGGCGCTATGGCGGCAGAGTATGCTGTAACCAGTTCGGATAGTGGTAAAGCTATCTATGCCATCATTAGCTATACGGATTTGGTTGGTAATGATGAACAGGTAAAAAGTTCTACTATTAACATTGTACTACCACCGGTAGAGATTATATTTGTTAACCCCGCAGAGGATAAACCCGATGCGCTGGATGAAGGAGAAAGCACATTAGAATCTGTTTTCAGTGTGACTGAAGAACCTGTAGCTACTGAGATTATATCGGTAGCCCCTAACGCTGTGGTTGTTAAATTCAACTCTCCTCAGTTTATTGCCAGCCTTGCAGGTCAGTCCTATGAATTACCATCAACATTGAGTGAAGCGATTAAACATCAGATTTCAGTGACGCAGCTTCAATCTGTATTAAACCTTCTTGCTCAACCTATACAGCTGCAGAGTATGGGGGGCTTTATTGATGGTTTGGAAAGTTTAGAAAAGGGTGCTGATGAACAGATAGCGTTGGAAACAGCACTGATAGGGGGATCAATTGCGGTCTCTTCAGGTTTATCTGTCGGTTATGTCATTTGGCTTGCCCGGAGTGGAGTGCTTCTTAGTTCTGTTTTAACCGCATTGCCTGCCTGGCGCTTTATTGATCCTTTGCCAATATTGGCAACGCTTTCATCTGATGATGACGCAAAGAACGAGGATGATGTGGACAACGAGTCACTGGATGACATTGTAGATCATAAAAAAGAACCAGTTGAGTCAGATGATAAAGATGATTTAGACGACTCGGATAAAACAGGGAAAGAAGACATATGAGCTGGTTAAAACGCTTATTTTCGGTCCGTAGTACTACAAGCAGGATCGCTTTTGGTCAGGTTAGTATGCTGGTTAGTGTGACTTTAGTTGCCATTATTCTGGGTATACTGCCGGACTTTTTGGGTACTCGACTGAAGGATAGAGTTTCACTTGCTGAGGCGATTGCTGCTAATAGCTCTGTTTTAATTACACAAACGGATCTTATCCGTCTTGAAAGTGTTTTGGGCCTGGTTGTCGAGCGTAACGATGAACTGTTATCTGCGGGAGTTCGTCGGGCGGATAATCGTTTGGTTGTGAATATAGCTAATCATCAAAGTGATTGGCGTGATGGCCTCAACGAAGAGGCTATCGATCAGCAGATGACCGTACCAATTATCGCTGGCCGCCAACAGTGGGGAGCCTTAGAACTCCAATTTAAACCTCTTTACGGTGAAGGTGTTCTAGGTTTTTATCAACGGCCGACCGTTCAGTTTATTCTTTTTTGTGGGGTTATCCTTTACCTACTTTATTTTTTGTACCTTACCAAAATGTTAAAACAGCTCGATCCTTCTCAGGCGGTACCTGACCGTGTTCGTGCCGCATTGGATACGATGGCGGAAGGCTTGATCGTACTGGATCGAAAAGCTCAAATAGTACTGGCCAACCAGGCATTTTCGGATCTATTGAGCAGAACGTCATCTTCTCTAATGGGCTTTGAAGTGGATAAATTGCCCTGGCAACATAAGGAGAATGATTCTGCTGATGATTTTCCCTGGTTAGCTGCGATGAGTACCGGTAAGGCGGTGATGAATCAGACCGTTCGGCTGGAGCTTGAGGACGGAGTGCGCACTTTTATGGTGAACTGCTCTCCTGTATTGGCCGATAAAGGTAAAGCCGGGGGTGTACTGGTTAGCTTTGATGATATTACTCAGTTAGAAGAGCAGGAAATAGAGCTGCGCCGTTCTAAAGATGAGGCAGAGCAAGCCAACCGGGCCAAGAGTGATTTCCTGGCTAATATGAGCCATGAAATTCGTACACCTATGAATGCGATTCTTGGCTTTACTGAGGCGCTTAAGCGAGGTTACGGTAAAAACGAACAAAATAATGAGCATTACCTCAGTACCATTATGGTGAACGGCGAGCATCTCTTGAATCTGATAAACGATATTCTTGATCTGTCGAAAGTTGAAGCGGGACACCTGGATGTTGAATCTGTGGCTCTTAAGCCATACCAGATTATCAGTGAAGTAGTGCAGGTCATGAGCGTAAAAGCGGAAGAGCAGGGTATCGCGCTTACTTATAGGCCTGAGGGGAGTATTCCTGAAACAATGATGTCAGATCCTGCCCGTTTCAGGCAGATCATTACTAACCTTGTGGGTAACGCGATTAAGTTTACAGAGGCGGGTGGAGTGACTGTTCTTACCCGGATGGATGCACAGCAGAATAGATTGATAACTGAAGTCAGAGATACTGGCATCGGGATGACAGCTGAACAGGCAACGGCGGTATTTGATCCCTTTGTTCAGGCGGACAGCTCAATTACCCGTCGCTTTGGGGGTACCGGTTTGGGCTTGGCAATTAGCAAAAAATTTGCCGAGGCGATGCAGGGGGAGATATACGCGAAAAGTGAGCCGGAGAAAGGCAGCCAATTCTTTTTAGAGCTGAATATTAAGACTGAAGGCCCGGTCGCACTCATTAGTGCAGAAGAGATTGGCAAAATTAAGCAAGTAGACTCTACTCTTCTGACTCAGCGCTGGAAGTTTCCGGATGCCAATGTGCTAGTGGTTGATGACGGCATAGAAAACCGAGAATTAATCAGTTTAGTTTTGACAGAGCAAGGTATTAAAACAGATGGGGCTGCGGATGGCCTTGAAGCGTTAGAAAAGTTAGCGGTCAATCAATATGACTTGATCCTTATGGATGTACAGATGCCGCGAATGGATGGTTATACCGCAGCGCGAGAGATTCGTAAGCAAGGGATTACTTTGCCGGTGGTTGCGTTAACGGCACACGCGATGAAAGGGATTGAGCAGAAGTGTCTTGAGGCGGGATACTCTGGTTATATGAGTAAGCCGATTAACATCGATAAACTGATTCAGTTATTGGTTAAAGAGTTGGGTGCTGAACCACTGAGTGACGATTTCATTGAAGACAGGGCGTTGGATAATGGAACCGCTGGCGTTTCTTATAATTCATCTTCGTCTAACCGGTCAGCTTCAGTATTAGACTACCGTTCGCAGCTCACCCCACTTTATTCTGAATTAGGTACAGATAATCCTAAGTTTGAAAAAATTGTTGCTCGCTTTATTGAGCGGGTAAATGATGTTCATAAGCAGATACAGAGTTGTTCTACTCAGCAAGATTTCACTGCTCTTAAGGGGCATGCGCATTGGCTTAAAGGCTCTGCTGGCTCAGTTGGATTTTCAGGTCTAACAAATTTAGCTGCACAATTAGAGCAGACTGTCATGAAGCAGGAGGTTGCTGGTACTCAGGTATTAGTCTCTGCCATTGGCTTAATGATTGATCGAATCAATCTGGCTAAAGATTGTCCCGATGGGATTGTTACTATGCCGGAGCAGACAGAGCATCAATGGGTTATACCTGAAACGGTCACCTCGGAACTTGCCGGTCAGGGTGAAAGGTTTAGATCAATAGCGATTAAGTTTGTAGCTAAGCTTGACGTTCAGTTAGTACAGATGAAACATGTATTAGATAACAATGACTTTAACGCGTTAGCCGATCTTGCTCACTGGCTAAAAGGCTCGGGCGGGTCTGTAGGCTTCGCGATATTTACAGAGGTCGCATTAGCGCTTGAAAAAGCCGCACAGGCTAAGAATGTTTCTGATTGTGAATCATTGATTTCTACGATTGATGAAATATACCGACGAATAAACTTATGATCTTTCTTGTTAGATCGAGATATAAAATAGGGACGGGTCAAACAGTATGAATCAAATGCGAAAAGCCGGAGCTCGAAGTGAGTTTCAGGATGCACTGATTATGATGGTTGATGATGAACCTATCATGATGGAGATCGTACAGGCTCATTTGGAAGATGCTGGATATAGTAATTTTATCAGCGTTGAAGATTCTCGAGAGGCATTTGATGTACTAACCCACCGTAGACCCGATATTTTGTTTCTCGACCTGGTTATGCCTGAGGTGAGTGGCTTTGATGTACTACGCCGTATTCGTGACTACGATGAGTTTGCTTACCTACCGGTGATTGTTCTTACCTCTTCAACAGATTCCAGGTCTAAATTAAAAGCGCTTGAACTAGGGGCAACTGACTTTCTGTCGAAACCCGTAGATGCCAGTGAACTGAAGCTTCGATTGCGAAATACACTGACCGTTAAAGCCTATGTTGATCAGTTAGCATCTTCCGATGCGCTAACGGGCTTGCCAAATCGTAAATCGATACATGAGAAAATTGTCTGGGCGCTGAAATATGATCAGATGAATGGGTATAAAACGGCGTTATTGAATATCGGATTGGATCGTTTTGGTGAAATTAATGAATCTTTAGGAATACATAATGGCGACATGCTATTAAAGCAGGTTGCATTGCGTATTAGATCAGTAATTGATCAGCGTAATAAACTGCTAGCGACCAACCACAGAGAAACAGAGTTAACGGTAGCGCGCTTATCTGGAGATGAATTTGGTGTTCTTGTCCCTTCATTTTATCAGGATGAACATGCGGCTTCACTAGCGACTCAGCTACGCAGTGAATTAGGTAAAGTGTATAGAATTGATAACCACGATCTCTATATTTCCGCTTCAATTGGTATTGCGGTAGCGCCTAATGATGGACTGTTAAGTGATGACCTTATCAAAGCATCAGGCACCGCGATGCGTCAGGTTAAGCTTGGAGGCTTGACCAACGGCTTCAGTTTTTACTCTGGAACTTCGAGTTTAGATTTGCAGGAAAAACTCGAATTAGAAACGGACCTTCACACTGCGTTGGAAAACGATGAGTTGATGTTGTTCTACCAACCGAAGGTCGATCTGATCACAAAGCAGGTAACTGCGGCTGAAGCATTAATACGGTGGAAACACCCTACAAAAGGATTTATATCTCCTGCTCAGTTTATTCCACTTGCTGAAGAGAACGGGTTGATTTTGTCGATTGGTGACTGGGTTCTGAATGAAGCTTGCCGGCAGGCTGAAATTTGGCACAGCTCAGCTATGACTGATATTAAAGTATCGGTGAATGTATCTGGCCAACAATTTAAAGAGGTTACCTATCAGAAAAGGGTTCAGCAAGCGCTGGAGAGTTCGGAGTTACCGCCGTCTCTTTTGATGCTTGAGATGACTGAAAGTCTGGCGATGAGTGATGTTGAGTCGAGTGTTGAGCTGTTCGAAAGTTTAAAAAAATTAGGTGTTGGGCTATCTATAGATGATTTTGGTACGGGGTATTCCTCACTGAGTTATCTGAAAAAATTCCCGTTGGATGAGCTAAAAGTGGATCGATCTTTTATTACCGGTATCCCGGAAAATAAAGATGAAATTCAGCTAGTGCAAGCGATTATCGCGATGGCCAAAGCGTTAAGGCTATCTGTCGTCATTGAGGGAGTAGAAACAGCTGCTCAGCTTAACCTGTTACAAGCGACTCAAAGTGATCTGATTCAGGGCTTCCTTTTCAGTAAACCGTTGCCGGCAGATCAATTTGCTGAATATGTGATGAGTAACGTTTCTAGGTCTCAATTCTGACATTGTCATTTTAAGATAAAGAGTTAGCTTGGCTGACTATAGCGTGAACAGGTTCGTGCTTCTTGTAGCACAAAGAGTTGTTTGGAGGTTGTCTCATGAAAATCTCACTTAATCACTCCCCAAAATCGGTACAAACATTGTTTTTTTGTATGCGTTCTTCATTATAGTTAGTAATAACTGGGGTTAGATTAAGGTAGGCTGTTAGCAAGCTGACCTTCACAGACTGAATTATTAGGAGTATCTACATTGCTTAAACTGCCAGGAGTACTGCTCCTAACAGCTCTTTTCAGCACGAACAGTTACGCTGTGGCCAGCGGTGCGGATATGATTAAAGAGCTGCTGGATGCTGGTCGTTTTAATGAAGCTTATGAGCTGGCAATGACCTATTTGAGTGGTTATGAAGGTGATCCCGAATTTGATTTTCAGTATGGTGTAGCCGCAATTGATAGTGGCAATGCCAGTGAAGGGGTATTTGCGCTTGAGCGGGTGGCATTCACCGACCCTGACAACCCATTGGTCAGACTTGAGTTAGCTCGGGGCTACTATTTGTTGAATCAGCTTGGAAAAGCTAAACAACTGTTCGAACAGGTTTTGCAACTTAACCCTCCCGAAAATGTACAGATACGTATAGCAAAGTATCTGCAATTAATTGAGCAAAACTCTTATCCAGTTACAAAGGTTGCTGGCTTTGTCGAGATCTGGCGTGGATTTGATAACAATATTAACTCAGGGCCAGAGTCTCAGACTGACTTAGTTACGTTATCCGACGATGCACTTGGCCGAGGCGATCAGTTTAATCGAGTGCGTGTTAAGGGCAGTATCGTCCACCAGTATCAGATAGATAGAAAATTGGATTTTAGTTTAGGTGGTAATTTCCGCTATTACGATACAGAGACTGAACAGGATTACGGTACCGTTACTATTAACGGAGGCCATACATGGGCGGATAAGAAGGATAGATACCGTCTGGGTGGGGTAATGCAGAAGTATATGCGTGATGGCAAAAGTTATCGCGACCTCTTGGGCATTAACGCGAGTTGGACGCATTCACCGAATAAAGACTCTCAGCTAAGGTTATCTACCGGCGTTAGTTCTCTTGATTATGTTGATTCCAGTTGGAAAGACGCTACTCAATATCATCTGCAGGGTAATTATTTTCAGGCCGGAAAGGGAAGTTGGCAGCCCGTCTGGTTTGCCGGCTTTTTTGTTGGCGAAGAAACACCTGATACTGCCGGGATACTTGCAGACTCTCAAGTAGACAGATTTTTCTGGGGCTCAAATATCGGGGTGCAGCTACAGCCTAGATCTGATCTGATATTAACTCCGGTGATCACTTATCAATCCAGTCGCTATAAAGGGGAAGACTGGCTTTATGCAGTGAAACGCCAGGATGACTTTACGATGTTGAATGTAAATCTAGAATGGGCATTGGAGAATAATTGGGACTTGCTAGCCAATATAAGTTCAAACCATGCGAATTCTAATATTGAGTTGTATGAATACGATCGTCAGCAAGCAATGCTGGGTCTGCGATACAGTTTTAAGTGAGGTAAGGTATGAGATCTCTGTTATTGACGTGCATATTACTGCTTAGCTCGGGCTTGCTGTCGGCGGCAGAAGTTGTTGGCAGTGTGATTTTAAGTATGGGTGAGAATATAGCCATAGCAGCTGATGGTAGTGAGCGGGTATTGAAACGTCAGTCAGAAGTGTATGCCAATGACCTGTTGAAAACAGGGGAAAAAGGGCTGTTACAGTTACGTTTCAGTGATGGCTCTAGGTTGGCTTTAAAACCATCTACAGAGTTTCGTATTGCTGAGTACAATTTTGATGAGAAGCAACCAGAAGAGGGAAAGGCGATTTTTCAGTTGTTAAAGGGAGGGATGCGTACGATTTCAGGCCAGATTGGTAAATCTCAAAAAGAAAATTATAGGTTGGAAACAACCGTAGCGACTATTGGTATTCGGGGTACCCATTACGGTGTCGAATACATAGATGAAGGTATCTATTGTGAAACCATTGAGGGAGCTATTGAGGTAACGACTAAGAAGAAAAGTGTAGTGGTGAGTGCCGGAGAAGGAGCCTGGTTGAGCAATAACGGCAATATCATAAAAGGGGACGCAACAGGGCAAACTGGAGACTATGTTTTACAAACTCGGCGTCAGACCGGTCCCGGATCGACGGCCGACAAACTAGATGCTATTTCAGATGACACAGGCGTTATTCCTGCTGCTGATCCCGAGCTTGAGGGAATCGATATTGATTCATCTCAATCAGCAACACCTCAGACACAACAGGTAGTGGCTCCTGACCCAACTGGCATCGGGAGCGCTAGCCCAGCAGGGGCACTTACGGCCGTTGCTTTTACGGAAAATAACCTCGCGAGTGGGCGAAGAGCGGGGAGTGGGTCTGTATTGGTGAATAGTAGTTCAGCTATAAATGTTGATAGTTCAACAGGTACTGGTGATCTGGTGACCGGTATCAGTTTCATAGACTCTAAACCAAATACGACTGCTAACGCTTGTTCCCCCTGCGAGTTTACAGGGGGAAATAATGTTGGATTTGTTACTGGCGTTGGCAATCTGACGTTAGGTGGGGCAAAGCTAAGCTGGGGGCGGTGGAACTCTGGTTTTGGACTAACCGAGAACGGTACTGCTCAAGCTTTAGAAAATACTTTTCACTTTATGTACACCGATAGCCTGACTACACAGGCGCGGCTAGACGTATTGGAAACCGCTCGCAGCGGTTCCTATTTATATACCTACAGTACCGGTTCTACTAATTTAACAGCTCCTGAAGTCGATACTGGTGCTACTGGTGCGCTGGTGGGATATGGAGTAGGAGCCACACCAGCAGGCCGCCTCTATGCCGGCAGCTATGTGATGATGAATTGGGATTCTCTGGAAATTGAGCAGGTTAGTTTGATAGCCAATGTGAACGATGGTGCTGGCATTCGTAATTACCAGCTTACTGAACAGTCTGGTGTGACAACTACTCTGAACGATGTTCTTCAGGGGGGGGAGATGCAGCTTACGGGAGTCTGTAGTGGCGGTAATTGCTCTGTCGGTGTGAACGATACGACTATGAGCGGTCAAATGACGTTTGATTTGGTGGGTGCTCAGGCTGATGGTGCGATCACCAGCTATGGGGCAACTGGAAGTAGTCCGGTTAATCAGGATATTACCCTGACGGGTACAGTGCTGCTTGATAGTAGCGGTCCAGCTCCATAAATGTCAGCCGATTTCAGATCAGATTGATCACTTCTCCATGGTTAAGTCGGTCGATCTGATGTTGCGGAAGTAGCTGATGGCATTGCTGCATAATAATATCTTCAATACCTGGTTTCAGGTGCGTGATCGCTATGCGAGGATCTATTCTTAATTGCTGGATCTGTTGTGCAAGCAATGATGGTGTCAGATGACCACTGAGGCGAGCCAGTTCTTCTGACTCGTCAGTAAATGATACATCTATAATCAGCAGGTCAGGCTTTCGGCTGTTAAGAATTGACCAAAGAGCATCATTGATCCCGCTATCTCCTGTGAAAGCAAAGCTGTGTTGACCATCACTGACCAGATAACCTGCTGTGGGGGTTGGATGTTGCGCAGGTATGACTTCTATCTTTTTCTTCTGTATTAACAGTGTCTCACCGATATTCACACTGTGCATATTAATAATGGGTCGTTCTTCGGGTAAAACAGTATAATCGGGCCAGATCGTCCAATTAAAAATATGCTGTTTGAGTGCGGATATGACTTCAGGTAGAGCGTAGATATTGATCGGTCTTTGGTGGAGATCAAATATTGTCGCCAGCATCAGGGGTAGCCCGATAATATGATCCAGATGGGCATGGGTAATGATAATATCGCGAATGTTTAACATCCGTTCCATCGTTAGCAGTTCAACGCCGGTTCCAGCATCTAGTAATAGAGAATCGTCGATAAGAAAGGTGGTGGTTTTTAGTCCCTGACCGATACCCCCGCTACATCCTAGAACCTCTATTTTCACATCTGTCTCCGTCGATTTGAAAAAGTCTTATTATAAGTCTCGTTAATCATACTTTTATATCACAGGCGGTAACCTGCTTATAGCGGTTTGATCGCTTCAGTGCTGATAATGAGAGGTTTCACACTCGTTGTTATCAACTCTAAGGATATGATTAAACTAGATAAGATGTTCTACTCTCAATAAAGCTCAATACTGCTGTTGCTGGAGCAACGTATGAAACAACGTAAAATCCGTACATTATTGGGATTACTCTTGACTGTGATGATGTTGGTTCCGGTTATCCAGGATAATCGACCCGCGTTGTTACAGCGTTTCGAGTATGACCTCTATGATATGCGGTTAATACGATTCCTCAAGGAAGACCAGGACCCTCGTATCGTGATTGTGGATGTGGATGAGAAAAGTCTTGCTGAACAGGGGCGTTGGCCCTGGAACAGAGCCAAGCTGGCACTTCTGTTAGATCAACTGTTTGATCGTTATGGTATTGCTATTGCGGGCTTCGATATGGTCTTTTCAGAGTCAGATAGTAGTGTCGATCTGGAGCAGCTGAAAGACTTAGTCTTTAATTCAAAACAGGTGCTGGATCTGAAATCGATTTTACAGCAGTTAGATCCAGATCAGCGTTTGGCGGATGCTATTCGCGAAAGGCCGGTGGTGCTGGGATATCTGTTTGATCGGAGCAGACGTGAGTTATTAGTGGGCGATCCGGGAACCGCTGTCATTAGCGTTAATCCTACACTTGATCTACAACCAATCCCTGAAGCCAATGGGCTAATTGCCAGCGTAGATGCCTTGCAGAGTCAGCAACTGCACAGTGGTTTTTTTGATAACCCGATGGTCGATAGTGACGGTGTTTACCGAAGGGTATCGTTGTTGCAACGGTATCATGGTGAGTATTATCCCTCTTTAGCTCTGTCGATGTGGCTCACACTCTTCGATGAGCAACAAGTGAAGCCTGAATTCGAGTCTGATATGACAGGAGAGCATCAGGCGTTAGTATCGATTCGGGCCGCCGGGCAGTCAATTCCGGTAGATCAGACGGGCGCTTTACTGGTGCCTTATAGGGGAGGGCAGGGCAGCTTTCCTTATGTTTCTGCGACCGATGTGATTACTGGCAAAGCTGATGCCGCTCAGCTGGAAGGAGCCATTGTACTGATCGGAACCAGTGCTGCCGGCTTGCTGGACCTTCGGGTAACCCCTATGAGTAGTCGTTATCCTGGAGTGGAGGTTCATGCGAATATTCTCTCTGGACTGCTGGACGATCGGATATTCAGTGAGCCGGACTATACACGGGGAGTAGAGATTGTTCAGCTGATTATCAGTGGCTTGCTTCTATCAATTCTAATTCCGCGTACATCTGTAGCTTTCTCTACGCTGATTACAGTGATTTGGACCGCATCTCTTATAGGCTTCAATCTATATGCATGGCAGAGCCTTTTTTGGGTAATCCCAATAGGCTATAGCTTGTTGTTAGTACTACTTCTTTATCTGTTTCAGCAAACAACTGGGTATTTCTTTGAAGCCCGGAATATTCAGCAGTTGGCAGGTCAGTTTGGTCAGTATATTCCACCTGAGGTCGTACTGGAGCTAGGTCGTCAGGACGAGGGTGTGCAACTTAGCGGTGAAAATAGAGACATGACCATAATGTTCTCTGATGTCAGGGGATTCACCCGGATTTCAGAGCAGCTAACACCACAGCAGCTCACCCGTATGATGAATATTTACCTAACGGAGATGACTCGAATCATTCATCAGCAACGGGGCACTGTTGATAAATATATTGGTGATGCTGTGATGGCATTCTGGGGTGCTCCGTTAAATGATGATGACCATTCGTTACATGGACTGGATTCAGCACTGCAGATGCTGCAACAGCTACCGGGCCTGAATAAACGTCTTGTTGAGGAAGGCCTGCCTGAGATTGAGATCGGGATAGGTGTGCATTCAGGCACTATGAGTGTCGGTAATATGGGGTCAGAGTTCCGTATGGCTTATACAGTGATGGGAGACGCCGTTAATCTGGCTTCCCGGCTCGAAGGGTTGACCAAATACTATGGTTGTCCGTTACTGGTGAGTGGTGATATGCACTCACGGTTGCCTAGTTATTTGTATCGGCAGATTGATCGGGTAAAAGTGAAAGGTCGCCATGAAGCAGTTGAACTGTTCCAGCCGATGTTAATAACAGGAGCCACTGCTTCGGATTTAACTGAACAGGTTGATCAGTTTAACAAAGGGGTGACTTTGTATCGTCAGTGTCAGTGGCAGGAAGCACAAGAACTGTTTAAGTTATGGTTAGTCTGGTATCCGAATGACCGAACGGCTGAGCTGTATCTGAACAGAATTACTGCGTTCCAGGAGAATGACCCGGGACCAGAGTGGACCGCAGTGTTTAGTCATCTGGAAAAGTAGAACGTCGAAGTTTCTATAGCGATCTAGGGTAGAGGAATATAGGGTTAAGCTGAACGGGCTAGTCTAATAAGTATGGAGGTTTGCGTTTCTTCAAGCCAGGAAGCTTTGACAGGTCTACAGTATCGATCTGACGAGGGGCCATATGACTGTGAGCATATTCCAGATAGGCCCCACTGTTAACAAATACGTTGAACAGGTCAGCATCCAGATGATTTTCTTTAACCATACGACCGATAATATTCATCGCTTCCGATAACAGCATTCCCTTTTTATAGGGTCTGTCAGGTGAAGTGAGTGCTTCGAAAATGTCCGCAATACACATAATTCGTGCACGCAATGAAATCTGGTCTCCTTTTAAGCCTCTCGGGTAGCCGCTACCATTTAAGCTTTCATGGTGGTTACAAGCTATTTCAGGTACTTGCGACAGGTATTTAGGGTAAGGGAGTGACTCCAGCATATCGATTGTTACTTTAATATGGTCGCGCATCACCTGGATTTCATTTTGCAACAACGTCCCTTTGCGAATACAGAGATTTTCTGTTTCATCTTTTGTGAGCAGTTGGCGAAGATTTCCTTCATCATCAGTCCAGCTAATAGCAGATATTTGTATAATCCTCTCAACATCGGCATCGGCCATAAATTCAGTTCCGGTATTGCTTTGGCGTAGGAATGCGATATCCCTATCGACCTGAACACAATCTGCTTGGAGCTGTTTATCCGCTTGTGCAAGATCATTATCGGTAAGTGACTGAGCGCTTCTTAGGTGGTTGAGTTGTAGTTGGAGCTTGTATTCGCGGAAGCGTGATATAACCAACTCTATACGATCAAACATCGTATGCAGTTTGGTTGCTTTATCGATAATGTACTCGGGAGACGTTATTTTTCCACAGTCGTGCAACCAAGCCGATATGCGTAGCTCATACATCTCTTGTTCGCTGAACTGTGTATCAAGAAATCGTTTATCCAGGCTACTGTTAACTGCATTGGCAAGTAGCATTGCAATTTCAGGAACCTGTTCACAATGTTTCCCTGTTACGGGGGATTTGTGGTCGATTGCGCGGCCCATTAATTTAATAAAAGATTCAAACAGTTCTTTCTGGGCATCAATCAGACGTCGTTTAGTCAATACCGTGGCTGCAAGAGAGGCCAACGACTCGACCAGATGCTGCTGATCTTTGGGGAATGCAATGACATTGTTATCTTTGTCCATCGCGTTGATTAACTGCAGTACTCCGATAATTTCCCCTTCATGGTCCTGTAGTGGCACACAGAGAAATGACTTCGAACGATAACTTAGCTGTACATCAAACTTACGAGTGCCGGAAAAATCATACTTGTCCGAACAGTAAGCATCAGGAATATTGATTGTTTTTTGTAATGCAAAAGCTTGTGCTACGACTAAGTTTGAAACCTGCTTCTGCGTGTTGAAAATTTCGACGGTTGGCAGGTCTCTGGGTTTACGATGTATTCCGAGTGAGCGGTTATGAAGGATTGTGAAATGTAATTCGTTAGAATTACCTTCTTCAAGGGTATATAGGGTGCCGCCATCCGCGTTAGTTAGCTGCATACAGCCAAGGATAATTCTATCCAGCAGCAGAATATGGTTTTTTTCGGTCGTCAGTGCACTGGTTAGATCGGCAAGTTGCTTAATGATTTCATGGGTATTCAGATGGTGCATTGTCTACTAACCAGATAATTGTTCAGAATTAATATTCAATGTGACGCTGGTGGGTTGCGGAGTCAAGTTTAACCGAGGGGAGAAGTCACCAAATAGGGTAAATATAGTGCTTATTCTTGTTATTATCCGTAGCGAATATTGCAGAGAGGAATTTATGTGCTAGAAAGGCAATAATTAGATGAATTTTTATGACATTGACGTTTGAAGAAAGCCTGCTGGAGTTTTTATGTTGAATATGGATTTTACCCAATCAGTTTCCATTGATACCCATAACCGTGAATGGGTTGCCAGTCCAATGTCAGGGGTCTGGCGCAAACCATTGGCCAGAGAGGATGCAGAACAGGGTCATGCGACCAGTATTGTTCGTTATGACCCGGGGGCTTCCTTTTCATCTCACGGGCATCCAAAAGGAGAGGAAATTCTAGTACTGGATGGTGTTTTTTCTGACCAGACTGGCGACTATAATGCCGGCACCTATTTCCGTAACCCTGAAGGTTTTAGTCATGCCCCTTTTAGTCAGGGCGGCTGTACGATTCTGGTTAAATTGCATCAGTTTCAATCCGATGATTCAGTTCATCTGGCTATTCAGACTAATAATGAGCAGTGGCGTCGGGTTAATGACACGCTCGAACAATTGGATCTGCATCGGCACAAAGATGAGCAGGTGTTTATGCTACGCAGTCGTGCCGAAACTGAAACCTCCCTTGCTGAAGCGCAAAATGGCCTTGAACTGTACGTTATTAGCGGTGAACTGCGAGAAGAGGGGCAGGGTTATGGCGCCGGGTGCTGGTTGCGTCGCCGTCCTCTGGATGAAGAATCCCCCAACGGCTCTCAGGAAGGCCGTTATCAATTAAGTCCCGGCACTCTGGTCTGGATCAAGATTAACCATCTGTAGGGCTGTATGCGTATTATATTCAGTCGTAAAGGGTTTGATTCCTCTTCGGGAGGATGTCCCAGTCCTATTTTACCCGATGGGCGATTGCTGACGTTGCCGATTCCTGACTTAAGGTCGAAAATCAGTTATCGGGATCTGCAGTTGGAGGGTGTCAATCCCGGCAGGTTGGTTTCGCAGCTAACCCGATCAAAGATCAAAGGCAGCAGCGGTGCGCATCTTGATCCCGATCTTAACGCCGGACACCTTCCCAGATTACCTGGCTGGCGGCCTGTGTTGGGACAGCACGGCTCAGCTCAGGGGCATCTTCACAAACAGGGGGTTGAGTCCGGCGACCTGTTTCTGTTTTTTGGCCTGTTCCGAGATGCTGAAATTAGTAATCGCCGTTGGCGTTTTGTTCCTGGAAGTAAACCTAAGCATATTATTTGGGGTTGGTTGCAGATCGATGAAATTTTGCATGTTGATAGTCTGGATAACGATTCCTATCCATGGCTGAAGTATCATCCCCATCTGCATGGCGAACCCGATAAGGGTAATACCTTGTATCTGGCCCGTAATTATCTGTCACTGGCAGGGTTGGAGGAAATTTCAGGAAGTGGAATCTTCGATCGGTTTGATCCCCGTTTGCAACTGACTCAAACAAGTTCAGATAAACCCAGTCAGTGGCAACTACCGAAATGGTTTTATCCTGAAGATCGTCAACCGCTTAGCTACCACTCAAAAGCTGAACGGTGGCAGCAGGACCATTCCCATTGCCTGTTAAGCGCTGTAGCCCGGGGGCAGGAATTTGTGCTGTTAGCGGATCAGTATCCGGAAAGTGCAGACTGGATTGAGAACCTTCTAGCAGCAGTGAAGGCTTGAGTCTTAATAGGTACTAGCTTGTCATTTTTCGGGCGTTACCGGGAGTGATGTTGAAGTATCGTTTAAACGCTCGGGAGAAACTAGAGGTGTCTGAAAAACCCAGCTCATCCGCCAGTATTCCGGGCAGGATATCGCTGTTTTGCAATAGGTAGCGCGCTCGGTTCATGCGACGTGACATGATATATTGTTGAGGTGTCTGGCGTAGTTCCTTCTGGCATAGATAATAAAAATGACTTTCACTCAGGTTTAGGGCGTTAGCTAGTTCGAGGTTGTTTGGTGGAGTTGAAAGACGCTGATCAATGTAACTGTTTAGTACGCTTCTGTTGAGTCGACGATGACTACTCTCTATCACCGTAGTTGATGAGTATTGCTGGCATAACTGGGTTATAAAAAGTGTAATTAGCTGACAGTTAATCTGGTATCGACTTTGCTGATTGATCAGATGATCTCCCTTAGCCAGCTGATTGGCAGCAAAGTCTAACAGCGGTAACAATTCAGGGGAGAGCGTAATGAATTCGGGACTTTGTAAAATAGTGTCTTTGAATGAAATATTGCAGCTTTGTTCCAACGCCTGGATATAGGGGTCGAAGGGGGCAAGATCAATGACTAACAGCTCACTATTATCATTTAAGCCACAGAAAAGGTGTTTCTCGCTGTCAGGGACTATCGCCAGGGTTCCTGATGATATCTGCCCACTCTCTTTGACAAATTCACATTCCATCTTGCCGTTCAAGCCAATCAGGATCTGAGCGAAGTCGTGCAAGTGCTCGCCACTCTGACGAGCAATTAGATTACGGCGTGCCTGGCTCTCTTTCATAGGCTGACTATCCAGATTAAAACAAGATGCACCAGAGTCTGAGTCAAAAGCTTAGTAGCCTCAGTCAACTGCTCTGCGTTATTACCAGCTAAGATTACTTAAAACCGGATTATAAGAGAAACCGTTATGCAATTGAATGCTATTCAGATCCGTGAGGCACTGCCCTGGGATCGACTGATCGAAGCACTGAATGATATTTTTACTAAAGATGTATGTGCGCCGGTTCGCCATCATCATAGCATCAACGTTCCGAATGATCCTGAAGCGACTTTATTGTTAATGCCAGCATGGCTGGAAGGGGAGTATCTGGGCGTTAAAATGGTTAATGTTTTTCCTGGCAATAACAATCGAGGGTTTCCCGGGTTAAACAGTAACTATATGTTGTCTTCCGGGAAGACAGGCCAGCCTTTAGCCCAGCTTGATGCTAACGAGTTAACCGCCTTACGAACGGCTGCAGCATCGGCAATGGCATCCGAGTATCTGTCTAAAGAAAATGCCTCTGAGTTATTGATGGTTGGCGCTGGGCGTATGAGCCGCTATCTGATACCTGCACATATGAGCGTACGGCCGATTAATAAAGTCCGGGTCTGGAACCGAAATGAGTTAGCTGCCGCTGAATTAGTGGCAGAGCTTAAAGCGGATGGAGTGGATGCTGAGGTATGTCCGCTGAATCAGTTGGAAGTAGCGGCTCGCAACGTCGATATAGTCAGCTGCGCCACTATGTCGACTTCGCCTTTGATTAAAGGTGAATGGTTAAAACCCGGCGCTCATCTCGATCTTGTGGGTAGTTTTACGCCTGTTATGCGTGAAACCGATAACACGGCTATGCAGCGGTGCAGTGTATTTGTGGATGTTCGGGCAGGAGCTTTGAGTGAAACTGGTGATCTGATTATTCCGATCCGAGAAGGTGCTATCACTAAAGACAGTATCATCGCTGAGTTTACCCAGCTTTGTCGGGGTGAGCACAAAGGTAGACAAGCTCTGAATGATCCTCAAAACGCGATAACACTGTTTAAATCTGTGGGTGATTCCAGAGAAGACCTAGCGGCTGCGGTTCTGGCCTATCAGCAGTCACTGCCGGCGTAAGATTATGATATGAGGGTATTTGAATGCTGCACACTGAATTTGGTCAAAAGGGTAAAGAGGTTAAGGCTTCCTTAGGGGTCATTGGTTCGGGCATCATTGGGCTTTGTACCGCCCTTGAAGCGCAGCGAAATGGTTACCGGGTAACTTTGTTTGATCGAGATGAACCGGGTCTGGGTGCTTCTTTCGGTAATGCCGGTTTTCTGGCGACGGAGTTAATAGAGCCTCTATCTACTCCTAAAACTTTACGCTCTGCGCTGACGCTTTGGTTGAACCCAAATGGGCCTCTGTCGTTGCCATTACAGTACCTGATAAATATAGCTCCCTGGTTGGTCAAATTTATAAAAGCAGCTAAACCTGAATCCCTTGCCAGTAGCCGTCATGGATTGATTCAATTGAACCAAAATTCTATAGGTGCGTGGCAGCGCTGTCTGGATGATATTGGTGCCAGTGAACAGATTGTTAAATCGGGTTATCTATTGGTCTGGGAGTCGTCTTCGAAGCTAGATGAAGCGTTGAAACAACAGCGCTGGTTGAGTGAAAACGGGATAGTAACTGAATTGGTTCAGGGAGAGCGATTGGTTGAATTGGAACCTGCGCTGAAAGAAACCGTCAGTCATGCGCTCCATTTTCCAGAAGCTTGTCGGGTTCGTGAGCCCTATGAATTATGCAAATTACTGTTTAGTTCTTTCATGGCCCGTGGGGGGACGTTTATTCAGGAGGAAGTTAAACAGATTACGCCCGGTACTGGTCAGTCTTCCCTTAAGGCCGGAAGCAAAATAGAAAGTCAGATAGAAGTTAAGACCGGCACCGAAACAGAACCTTACTCATTTGAAAAGGTAATTGTCTGTGCAGGTGCCTGGAGTAAAAAACTGTTGGAAGGGGTTGGGTTACATGTACCCCTTGAGGCTGAGCGGGGTTACCACCTGACGATTCCAGAAGCCGGGGTCATGCTGAATCACTCGATCGGCTCGGCAGAGCGAAAGTTCGTCATGGGGCCGCTGGATAGCGGACTGAGAGTCGTGGGTATTACTCAGTTGGGAGGTCTGAAACTAGGGCCGTTTAAACACTGTTTTAATATTTTGCGTCACAATAGTTATAAGTTGTTGCCTGAACTGAATAATCCATCTTTGAACATTACTGAATGGATGGGGCATCGGCCAACCCTGCCAGATTCATTGCCTGTTATTGATAGACATCCCCAGTGCCCGCAGCTGCTGTTTTCCTTTGGAAATCAACACCTGGGGTTGACTCATGCAGCCTTGGCGGCCGAACTGGTTATTCAGCTGATGCAAAACAGCACTACGAAGATGGATCTGTCACCCTATCGGGTAAATCGATTTTAGCCTGTAGTACAAAATCAGACCTAAAAAGAGGGGATTAAGCAGACATGAGCTTTTTAACCAATGGCGTTTCTTTTTGTACAGTAATCTCTACCAAAGTATTCCACTGCTTTGATTGTATTAAGGTCTGTTGGACTCTGCTTTTGAATACCGTATCCTAAATTTATAAACGTCAAATTATCGTTCTCAATAAAAATTGCTGTAGCCCTTATCAAACAGGGCTTAGAGCAATGTAACCTTATGCTAGATTAAATCTCAATCTCAACTTACATCATCAAAAGTACATCAAAATTACGTGGATCAGTCTTGCATTGTTCAAAAACAGACCTATAATGACGAATCGTCATTATAGGTAGATAACCCCGAATGAGCCCACGTCAGATTGATCAAAACACCTTGTTTGAGCGAGAGAAGGAATTGCTCGATGCTGCGATGTTGCTGATTAAGCAGCAGGGTGTAGAAGGGCTGACAATGGATAAGCTGGTAAAGCAGGTGCCTTTTTCCAAAGGTACGGTTTACAGCCATTTCACCTGTAAAGAAGATTTACTGCTGGGACTCTGTAATAGGGGGATGGGCATTCTTGGGGCGCTGTTTATGCGTGCCGGAAAGTTTGAGGGTACTACCCGAGAACGAATTATTGCGATTCATTTTGCTTATCTTCTCTATTCTCGTCTGTATCCAATGATGTTTATGCTGGTTATCTCGGCTAAATCACCAGGGGTTACAGAAAAGTCGTCGACGCGTAATCGTGAGATGCATCTGCAACTTGAGGCGAGTTTGACCACCGGCATAATCAGTATTATCACTCAGGCGCTGGCAGACGGTGAGTGTAATAACCCGAATAACCTGGCTCCTGAACAAATTGCGTTTGCCAATTGGTCATCAGCGTTCGGTACCATTGCCTTGTTGAGCAAGGATTTTGAACAGTGCGGCATTCGTGCACAGATGCAGAGTGAGCAGGCATTGCTTGCCAATGTGAATCTCATGTTGGATGGCTTGCAATGGCAACCTTTATTTTCAGCGTTTGATTACACGCAAACACTGGACCGGCTTCGAATTGAAGTTTTTGCTCCTGAGGTAGGTCTTCTGGATGCTCAGGAACAAGCGCTGTAGTGTTTATTTACGCTGCAGCGGAAGAGTAATAAAACTGCGACGCTTGCGTCGTTTTTTAAAACATATTAATGACGATTCGTCAGTATGGGCAAGGGTATGAAGGATAAATTATTTGTTTTCGTCCTCAAACATCCAATCTGGGTGTTGTTGACTGCTTTGGTGCTAGTAGTAGGTGCTGCAGCTGGTGCTAAAAATCTGGTATTTAAGAGTGACTACCGGGTGTTTTTCAGTGCGGATAATCCGCAGCTGATCGCCTATGAGTCGATGCAGAATATCTACAACAAGAGTGATAATGTCGCATTTATAATAGCGCCTGCTGATGGCAATGTATTTACAGAAGAAACGCTGAATGCTGTCGGTCAGATCACCACCGATGCCTGGCAAATACCCTATTCGACCCGCGTTGACTCAGTTACCAACTTCCAGCACACCTGGGCTGAAGAAGACGATATGATCGTTGAAGATCTGGTGCTGGAAGATGTTGAGCTGACATCTGAAAAGCTACAGAGTATTAAAACGATCGCTTTGAATGAACCTTTGATGCTCAGTAAGCTGATTTCAGCGCAGGGACATGTCACCGTTGTGAATGTAACGGTGCAGCTCCCCGGGGTGAATCCGGTTGCTGAAGTGCCTGAAGTGGTTGAAAAAGTGCGTGAAATTCAGCAAAAATATATGGCTGAAAATCCTGGCCTGGAGATCAAGTTGTCAGGTATCGTCATGATGAATAACAGTTTTGCCGAAGCATCATTGAATGATAACGCGACACTTGTTCCCGCCATGTTCGGGGTGGTCATCGTGTTAATGTTGATACTGCTGCGCACCTTTACCGGTACTATTTCTACAGTCGTTATCATTGCTGCCAGTATTGCGGGTGCTATGGGACTAGCGGGTTGGGGGGGATTGTATCTAACCGGCCCTTCTGCGGGTGCGCCTACTATGATTCTGACCCTGGCGGTGGCTGACTGTATTCATATATTAAGTACCATGTTCTACGAAATGCGCCACGGTGTTGAGAAGAAAAAGGCATTGATGGACAGTCTGCGGATTAACTTTCAGCCAATCATGCTAACCAGTGTGACGACGGCAATCGGTTTCCTGAGTATGAATTTCTCGGATTCACCACCTTTCCGTGATCTGGGAAACATCGTGGCAGTCGGTGTAATGTTGGCGTTTATATTGTCAGTGACTCTGTTCCCTGCGCTGCTGATGTTGTTGCCCATCAAGGTCAAAGTACGCACTGAAGAAGACAGTGACTATATGCGTTCGCTGGCGGGGTTTGTTACCGGAAAACGTAAACTATTGTTGCCATTGATGAGTGTGATAATGGTCAGCCTGATTGTCTTTCTGCCGCAAAACAAGCTGAATGACGACTTTGTTAAGTACTTTGATACCTCTGTGCCATTCCGACAGGCGACAGATTTTATGCAGGATAACCTATCCGGTATGACTCAGTTGGAAATCTCGGTTAACAGCGGCGAATCCAGTGGTATCAATGATCCGGCTTATCTTTCAATGCTGGGTGATTTCACTGAGTGGTTGCGGGCACAGCCAGAAACCGACCATGTGAACACCATTACAGATACGCTAATGCGCTTGAACAAGAATATGCACGGGGATGATGCGGAGTATTATCGTCTGCCACAGAGTCGCGAGTTATCTGCGCAGTATCTTCTGTTGTATGAGATGTCGTTGCCCTATGGGCTGGATCTTAATAACCAGTTAAATGTGGATAAGTCTTCTACCAGGCTCGTCGGTACCTTTAAGAACATGACCAGTAATGAATTGGTGCTACTTGAAACACGGATTCAGGGTTGGTTTGTCGACAATGCACCGGGGCTGGAAGCTCAGATTACCGGACCTAACCTGATGTTTGCTCATATCAGTCAACGTAACATTATCAGCATGTTGTCCGGTATAGCGATGGCACTGGTGCTAATCTCAGTGTTGCTAGGGTTCGCGTTACGCTCGGTGCGCTTTGGCCTCATCAGTCTAATTCCTAACCTGGCACCAGCTGCCATGGGCTTTGGTATGTGGTATCTGATTGACGGTCAGGTTGGCTTAGGTCTGTCTGTTGTGGCAGGTATGACATTGGGAATCGTGGTGGATGATACAGTCCACTTTCTGAGCAAGTATCTGCATGCACGTCGAGAAAGAAATGCCGACAGTGTTGCTGCCGTACAGTATGCCTTTGGTAGTGTAGGTCGGGCGTTATGGATCACAACTTTTGTGCTGGTGGCCGGCTTTATGGTACTGGCGCAATCAAGCTTTAAAATTAATGCGGATATGGGCTTTCTGACTGCCCTGACAATTCTGATTGCACTGATTGTAGATTTCTTATTCCTGCCGCCGTTGTTAATGAAACTGGATGGCGTTAAAGAAGAAACAAAGATTGCCGTTGAGCAAGGAGAGACTGATGAAGTTAAGTAGTTCTATGAATCTGATTTTGGCTGCGGTCTTGGCTGTTAGTACACCGCTGATGGCGCAAACACCGGAAGAGCGCGGCCTGGAAATTTCCCAGGAAGCTAAACAACGTGATCTGGGCTGGGGTGATATGCAGGCCGATATGTTGATGGTGTTACGAAACAAGCAGGGTCAGGAGAGTGTCCGGGAAATTCGTCTCAAATCACTAGAGCAAGAAAATGATGGCGATAAAAGTTTGTCTATTTTTGATAAGCCAAGGGATGTAAAAGGTACTGCTTTTCTAAGTTTCTCGCATCCAGTCGGGGCAGATGATCAGTGGCTCTATTTACCTGCCTTGAAACGAGTTAAGCGGATCGCATCGCGTAACAAGTCTGGCCCATTTATGGGTTCTGAATTCGCTTTTGAAGATCTGTCATCTTTCGAAATTGAAAAATATAGCTATAAGTATATTCAGGATGAGGCTTGTGAAGCGGGGCAATGCTTCGTAGTAGAACAGTACCCGGTAGACAAAAACTCAGGTTACACTCGTAGAGTTGTCTGGTTGGACCATGATGAATATCGTATCAGTAAAGTTGAGTTCTATGACCGTAAAAACAGTTTGCTGAAGACGCTGACATTTCAGGGTTACCAACAATATCTTGGTAAATACTGGCGTGCAGATCTGCAGCAAATGACTAACCATCAGAATGGTAAAAGTACCGACCTGAAATGGACTGGCTACAAGTTTCAGTCTGGACTAAATGACTCTGACTTTAATAAGAATACCCTGAAACGGTCTCGATAAGATGAACAAACAGCTGTTTTCTGCAGGGTTAGCGGTCCTGTTACTTAGTGGTACAGCTCAGGCTGAAGAGGTCTTCTTTGAAGCCACTGGGAAACTATCGGGTGAGTTTCGTGGCTACTTTGATGAGGGGAAGTTTTCTGGCCAGGATTATCAAACCGGCACCTCATTTGCGATTGAGCCTGAACTCTTCTGGGAGCTGAATGGTGGTAGTGACACAGTCACTTTTACACCATTCTACCGTGTTGATCAGCATGATGAAGAGCGCACTCACGGAGATGTACGCGAGCTGAGCTGGATTCATGTGGCTGATGACTGGGAGCTACGAACCGGCCTGCGCAGGGTTTTTTGGGGTGTCACAGAGTTTAATCACTTGGTGGATGTGATCAATCAGACCGACGCTGTTGAAGACAGTGATGGTGAAGATAAGCTAGGTCAGCCGATGGTTAACCTCTCTCTGGTGAGAGACTGGGGTATCGTTGATCTATTTATACTGCCAGGATTTAGAGAGCGCACCTTTGCTGGCAATGATGGTCGCCTGCGTAGTGGTTTAGTGGTTGATACCGAAAATGCCCGTTATGAGTCAAATGATGGAGATCAGCACATTGATACCGCGGTTCGCTGGAGTCAGAGTTTTGATCTGTATGATGTCGGCCTTTATTGGTTCAAAGGTACTAATCGTGATCCTCGCTTTGAATTAGGGGTGAATAACGCTGTACCGATTTTGGTGCCCGTCTATGAGCAGATGGATCAGATCGGTTTTGATGGTCAGGCGACCATCGAGAACTGGCTCTGGAAGCTGGAATTGCTGTGGCGTGACACATCAGCTGAGCAATATACTGCGATGCAGGCAGGGGTTGAGTATACCTTTTATGGGGTAGCTGAAAGCGCTGTTGATTTGGGTGTGTTAGCTGAATATGGCTGGGATGAACGAGGTGAAAACGCCGATGCCAGTTTTCAGAATGATCTGTTTATTGGTAGCCGGATTACTTTGAATGATGAGGCTAGTACTGAGTTTTTGGCAGGTTTAGGTTATGACATCGATTATCAAAGCCATAGCCTTTTTGCTGAAGCCAGCAGTCGCTTTGGTGAAAACTGGAAAATCAGTCTGGATGCCCGCGTATTTGATGCCGGAGATAGTAAGGACCCTATAGTCAATATTGAGCAGGATGACATGGTTCAGCTGACAGCGGATTACTATTTCTGATAGTTTTGATTTTTCTGTTAAACCGCCTTCATGGCGGTTTTTTTATAGCGGTATACTCTGTCTATGCTGACTTGATGCTATTGTATAGTCAACTGACTGAGGGCTTCAGGAGTTGTCTATGAAACAGTTGCTGGTGGTGGCGCATGCTCCCTCTGAAAATACCCGTTTGATGGCTGAGGCTGTTGTGAATGGAGTCAACCACCCTGATATCGAGGGTGTAGCTTGTCGCTGGCTAGCGCCTCTGGAAGCGACCCCGGAAGACCTTCTCAGTTGTGACGGGATTATACTTGGGACAACTGAAAACCTGGGGTATATGAGTGGTGCTTTGAAAGATTTTTTTGATCGCTGTTACTATCCCTGTCTGGAACAGAAGCAGGGGTTGCCTTGCGCTCTTTATGTGCGTGCAGGGCATGATGGTACTGGTACCTGTAGAGCGGTTGAAACGATCTGTACTGGCTTGCGATGGAACTGGATTCAGCCACCTTTAGTCTGTCGGGGAGAATGGCAGGAGCAATTTCTAGATCAATGTGAAACCTTGGGTACGACCATGGCGGCGGGTCTGGAAATGGGGGTTTATTGATCTGATACCCTATTTTGGTCATCAGAAAAGACTTGTATGAGTTGTGCGGCGCACAATTGGATATTATACTAACGTCTAAATTTTGATCAGCCAAAGGGCTTACAAATGAAGAATGTGGTGTTTACCGGTGTTGAATGTGATGACCGTCGTATAGCTGGCGAACTGCAGGCGATGGGCTATTTTGATGAGCAAGGCAAAGAGTCAAAATCTACATTTAGTAAAATGGTTGAAGCAGTGGGTAATTTTGTCACCTGGATGCGTTGGAAAGGTGAAGTTGGTGTATATGGCTGTCGTGTTGCTGCTGATCATGCCCGCTATATGGAAGCCAAAGTAAGCGCGTAATCTCTTAGTATACAGATGATAAAAGCCGCTCCCATGAGTGGTTTTTTTATGCTTATTAGCGGTGCTTTAAACCTCTGGGCTTTAATCGAATCTGCTGGAATAAAACCCCTCCGATAATCAGAATCAGGCCAATTACAGTTGATGCCATGATCGGCTCATCTGCTATCGTTGCCAGTAATATCAATGATAATGGTGGCGACAGGTAAACCAGGTTACTGAGCTGAGCGGTATTGTCGGTCATCCGCATCGCTTGCATCCACAGCAAAAAGGCAAACCCCATCTCAAAAGTGCCGATATAAATACCCCCGGCGAGTGCTTGCCAAGGAACTAGGATAAAAGCGTTCTGCCATAACATCAGAGCACTGAGTATCGGTAAGCTTAGGCCAAAACATAGCAGCAAAGAGACCACCGCATCTCGGGGTTTACGGGTATTTAAAATCCAGTAACCCGCAAAGAAAACAGAGCTTCCCAAGCCGAGCATCACGCCCAGAGGATTCTTGAAATCAAGAGCCAGAAGCTGACCTTGAGTAGCAATGACGATCACACCGCTATAAGCCAAAACTATGCTGATCAGGTTCTTGAGGGTGAATCGCTGCCCAAGAAAAGGTACAGCCATAATGCTGAGCACTACGGCCCAGGTATAGTTCAGCGCCTGGGCCTGTTGGGCTGGTAACATATCGTAGGCAGCAAACAGAATCAGATAGTATAGGGTCGGATTAAGCAGAGCCAGAATAAGAAAATATCCCGGTGATTCCTGCATGTATTGACGGGCCAGCGAGAATTTATTTTGCAGCAGCGTTGCCGTAAAAAGAATCACGAAGCTGGTGGCAACAGCTATCCACAGCATCTGCAAAGGGCTGATAAGCGATAGTGTTAGTTTGAAAGCGGTAGCAACCGTCGACCACATCAGGACAACGGTTAGTGCCAGTATTAAAGATTTACGGTTCAAGCGAGTCTTTGTTTCATCATCAGAGTAGTTGTGACTCAATATCCTTCACATCTTCCATCACTACAAAGGTACTGGTTTGAGTGACATAGGGGAGTGATGATATCTTTTCACCCAGTACTTCCCGGTAAGATTCCATGCCTCTTGTCCGCACCTTTAACAGGTAATCGAAGTTGGCAGCAATCATATGGCATTGCTCTATTTCAGGAATGTCCCGAACCGCGTCATTAAACGCCTGCAGTGCTCGAGTCTTAGTATCACTTAGAGAGACCTGAACAAAGGCAACATGTTTTGTACCTAGTTTTTTTTGATCCACCAGCGCTATATAGCCCAGAATGTACCCTTGTTCTTCAAGCCGCTTCATGCGGATCTGGCAGGGTGTCTTTGACAGGCCTACCCGGGATGCAAGCTCAGTGACAGTGATACGGGCGTTTTTCTGCAGTTCACGCAGAATGGCCATATCGAGTTTATCCAAATTATCCATATGTTTTCACTGTTCTGGTTGTTCGTTTGTTTTAATTCTTATTCTAAAAAGGATACGACTATGAAAAGCAAAAATACAGTGAAAAAGACTTCTATACTTTACCTATACTTTGTTATCAACTGATCTTTAACTGTTTTTAGGCCTATCCTGAGTACTATTGGATAGAATAAAACGGGTATCAGTGCCAAATTGTAACGAGCTATTAAATCGAATTGGCACGGATAAAGGAATAATAATAAGCCGGTACCTGCCGGTCATAGCGAGTGCTATCTGGAGTCTACACATCATGCATGATTTAGTCGGTCTGTCCAAACCACAGATTATTGAACTGCTCAGCGAAAAACTTTGTGCCCAAGTGAGTGAAAGCCTGCATTCGTCAATGCAGGTTTTTACTCAGCAATTTTTGAGTGTTGCTGCACCTGAAGAGTTACAGGGACGTTCGTTAGAGTATATCTATTCTACAGCGTTGTCCTACTGGCAGTTGATGCAGGACTTCGAGGCACCGACACCGGACGTTCGGGTGTTTAATCCTGACTATGAACAGCATGGATGGCATTCCAATCATACCGTTATCCAGATTCATAACGTTGATGTTCCTTTTCTGGTTGACTCTGTAAGGATAGAGTTAAACCGTCGGGAACTAGCTATTTTCAGTGTTAATAACTGTGTGCTGGCGTGTGAACGGACCAAAACTCATAAGCTGAAACAGATTAAGCCAGCCAAAGAGCGCGATGAAAATTCATCGATGGAATCGATGATTTACCTTGAAATTGATCGCCACTCCGACCCTAAGATGTTGGAGGAGCTAAGAAATAGCTTGTTGAGCATTTTGGCTGATGTAAAAGCAGTTGTTGACGATTTCGTACCTATCAAAGAGAAAGTTCTGGAACTGAAAGAGGAACTGCGTAATCGGGATGCAAACAGTCCGGAGATCAAGGAAACCCGGAAGTTACTCGATTGGTTGCTAGATGATAATTTTATTTTTCAGGGTTATGAAGAAGTTGTTGTCAGCCAGAGTAAGGGGAAGGTCTTTACCGATGCGGTAGACGGGACTCAATTGGGGACTCAGCGTCAGGCGCCTGTACGTGCAGAGTTGAGCCAACTAGAACAGCAGTTTGTACTGGCCGAAAAACTGGCAATGTTCAGTAAAGATGTGCAACGTTCCACTGTACATCGATCGGTTTACCGGGATCTGATTATTATTAAGCGGTTTGACGCGCAGGGAGCAGTCATCGGCGAATGTCGTTTTAACGGCCTGTATACTTCCTCTGTTTTCCTGACTAATCCATTACGGATTCCAGTGGTTCGTCAGAAGCTGATTGCCATACTGTCAGAATGTGGATTTGAGCCGGGAGGACATAGCCATAAAGCGCTGGTTCAGATTATCACCGATATGCCGCGTGAAGAGCTGGTTTTGGCTGAAACTGAAGATCTTAAGCGTACCAGCTTTGGCATTTTCAATATGCAGGAAAGACGTCGGGCCTGTCTGTTTGTTCGTCAGGATTCCAGTAAACGCTTTTATTCTTGTCTGTATTATATTCCCCGTGATCTCTATACCACAAAGCTGCGAAACACCGTATTGCATCTGCTCTATAAAGGGCTTCACGGCAGAGATTACGAAGCTAACTCACAGATTTCTGAGTCGATCTTATCTCGAACACATTTTGTAATTTTTAGTGATCCCGATCAGCAGGCCGAAGTGGACATCGCCACCATTGAAGCGCGAATCCTGGAAATATCCCGTTCCTGGGATGATGATCTGAGTGTTAGCTTGATTGATGCTTATGGTGAAGAGAAAGGCAGCCGTTTTGCAAACCGCTTTAATGGTGCTTTCACAGCAGCTTATAAAGAGAACTTTTCTACTGGCAACGCAGTATATGATCTGCAGCATATCTCTTATCTGACATCAGACGACTCGATCGCCATGAGTTTTTATCGCTCATTCGAAGAATCCACGGGCATTTTGAAATTCAAACTGTTCAGTGTTGACCGTCCTTTAGTACTATCCGAAGTCATTCCGTTGTTGGAAAATCTCGGCCTTAAGGTGATGAGTGAGCACCCTTATGTGGTAACCGATCGGGATGAAAAAGAGTACTGGATCAGCGATTTCCGAGTTAGCTATGGGCAGTTGGCGGTTGTAGAACTTGATCAGGTAAAAAGCATTCTGCAGGAAGCCTTTTCTAGAGTCTGGGATGGTCAGGCGGATAGTGATGAATTCAACCGGCTGGTTATCGCCGGGGGGCTGACCTGGCGTAAAGTCGCTATGTTACGGGCTTATGCGCGCTATATTAAACAGTTGCGATTCGGTTTCTCTCAGCCTTTCATGGCCGATGTGCTGGTGCGTAACGTGGCTATCACGCAGCAGTTAGTTGAGTTGTTCCGCAGCCGTTTCCGTCCCGATATGCTGGACCCTGACCGAGAGAAGAAGATAGAAGAAAGCATTCTGGCAGCGTTGGAAGGGGTTAGCAGCCTTGATGATGACAAGATTCTTCGCCGTTTTATGGTCGTGATAAAGTCCACGCTGCGAACCAATTTCTTTCAGCAGATTAATGGTGAAGATAAAGCATATTTCTCCTTTAAAATTGATTCTCAGTCGATTCCAGAGATTCCAGAGCCTAAGCCAAAGTTTGAAGTGTTTATCTACTCTCCAAGAGTTGAGGGTGTGCACCTGCGTGTCGGCAAGGTGGCGCGAGGTGGTTTGCGTTGGTCCGACCGGATGGAGGATTACCGTACAGAAGTACTAGGGCTGGTAAAAGCGCAGCAGGTTAAAAACTCGGTGATAGTTCCGATGGGGGCTAAAGGCTGCTTTATCTGTAAGCGAATGCCTGCGAATGCGGATAGGGAAGTGATTCAGGCAGAAGGCATTGAGTGTTATAAAACGTATATTCGGGGATTGTTGGATATTACCGATAATCTGGTAGCCGGTGAGGTTGTCCATCCTGAATCTGTAATTCGTCATGATGAAGACGATACCTATTTGGTAGTTGCTGCGGACAAGGGTACTGCTACCTTCTCGGACATTGCTAACTCTATATCTGAAGAATACGGTTTCTGGCTGGGTGATGCGTTTGCTTCCGGCGGTAGTCAGGGTTACGACCACAAAGGAATGGGTATTACCGCGCGTGGAGCCTGGGAATCAGTCAAACTTCATTTCCGAGAAAAGGGTTTAAATACCCAACAGGAAGAGTTCACTGTTATTGGCATAGGGGATATGGCGGGCGATGTATTCGGTAACGGCATGCTGCTGTCTGAAACCATCAGTCTGGTGGCTGCATTTAACCATATGCATATCTTTATCGATCCTAATCCAGAAGTAGCCAGCTCGTTCGTTGAGCGTAAGCGGATGTTTGAGCTGCCCCGCTCCAGCTGGTCAGATTACAACGCTAAACTGATCAGTAAGGGCGGTGGTATTTTTTCCCGTTCGGCAAAATGGATCGATATCTCTCCGGAAATGAAAAAGCGTTTTGCCATTACTGCTGACCGTCTAGCTCCAACCGATCTGCTAAATGCGCTGCTGAAAGCCCCGGTTGATATGCTCTGGAATGGCGGCATCGGTACCTATGTGAAAGCCTCCCAGGAAACCCATGCAGAAGTAGGCGACAAGGCTAACGATAACCTTCGGGTGAACGGTCATGAGCTAAACTGTAAAGTACTGGGTGAGGGAGGGAACCTTGGTTTTACTCAGTTAGGGCGAATTGAATTTGCGCTGCAAGGAGGCTCATCAAATACCGACTTTATCGATAATGCCGGTGGTGTAGATTGTTCCGACCATGAAGTTAACATCAAGATACTGCTGAATGAGTTGGTCAATCAGGGCGATATGACCATGAAACAGCGTAATCAGCTGCTCCGTGAGATGACTGATGATGTATCTGTTCTGGTATTGAAGAACAACTATCGTCAGGCTCAGGCACTGAATATTGCAGAAAGTCACGCAAAAGAGTCTTTAGATGACTATCTGCGTTTGATGCAGAGCTTAAAGCGTGAAGGTAAGCTTAATCCAGAGCTTGAGTTCCTGCCGACAGAAAAACAGTTAATGTTGCGTCAGGAGCAGGGCAAGGGGTTAACCCGGCCAGAGCTCTCTGTATTGATCTGCTATGCACGAATTGAGCTGAAACAGGCGCTGATAAACTCATGGCTGACCGACGATAAAGGCTTCGCACGCGAGATGGAGACTGCTTTTCCAGCGCGTTTGTTGGAAGAGTTTCCGGAAGCGTTGCATAACCACCGGTTGCGCCGGGAGATTACGGCAACTCAGATTGCTAATGATTTAATAAATAGAATGGGTATCACTTTCGTATACAGTCTCAGTGCTGCGATCGGTGTTAGCTATGCTCAGATCGCCGCGGCCTATATGGTTGCCCGCGAGGTATTTGATATTGAAAGCCATTGGCAACAGATAGAAGCGCTTGATAATCAGGTTCCAGCTGAGTTACAAGTCACGATGATGAAAGACCTGGTACAACTGTTGGCTCGCGGCACCCAATGGCTATTACGTCATCACCGGGACGGCCTTGATATTCAGCACTGCCTTGAAATTTATAAACCGGCCATTGATCAGGTAGTGATATCAGATGAAGAGATCCACAAAGTAATTCCGGCTGATCGATTGGCTGAAAAATATGAACGTTACACAGGAGCGGGCGTGCCAGCACCGTTATCCGCATTCTGTGCGGCTAGTGAGAATATATACTGGTTGCTGGATGTGATCGATGTTGCCCGCGATACCGATGAAGATGTCGAGCAGGTAGCGAAAACCTATTTCGGCGTTGGTACTAGTCTTAATCTGATCTGGCTGGACCTTCAGATTCGTCAGTTTAGCAGTGTTAATCACTGGCAGGCGCTGGCGAAAAACAGCTATCGTATAGAGCTTGATAATCAGCATCGCGCGTTAACGCTTAAGGTTCTGCAATCTGGCGAACCGGGCAGTAGTGTCGAGCAACGATTAGAGTATTGGCAGCAGAATAAGTCAGTACAACTGGAGCGCTGGCACCATACTCTGAGGGATATTCAGAACACCAAACTGATCGATTGTGCCATTTTCTCGGTAGCCTTAAGTGTTCTGCTAGAGCTGAGTTAATCTGCTATAAGTTCTTGGTCCCAAAAAACGATTCAGAAATATCTTCTGAGTCGTTTTTTTTTGCTTTTCATTATCTTTGTTTATGTTTCATGCTACTGGCGTTAAGGGTTTCTTTTTTTAATGATTTTTTAGATAAAACAAACGAATTTACTTTTTAAGTGTAATAAATAGAGAAAAAGCCTTTTGCTTGTTCGGTAAGCTATGTCGCTCATTTAGCCAAAAATCTGGCCCAGTTGTCCTGAACCGACTCTATCAACGTATAGGGTTGTGTAGAGCGGTTCGTGACAACTGTTTGAGCTGCCACAGGGAGCGCGGTTAAAAAAGAGCCGGTAAGGATACCGGATTAAGAAATAATAATATTTTAACGATGAGGCTCATTAATGATAACGCTTACTTTTATCATCTATCTGATACTGATGCTGGCGATCGGTGTTGTTGCATATCGCCGTACTCAAGATCTGTCTGACTATGTTCTGGGAGGACGTAATTTGGGCCCACTGCCCAGTGCGTTGAGTGCAGGCGCTTCCGATATGAGTGGCTGGTTGCTGATGGGGCTACCTGGCTATGCTATGTCAGCGGGTTATGGTTCTTTTTGGTTGGCCGGGGGCTTGTTGGTCGGTACTTGGTTGAACTGGTTGCTGGTTGCGCAACGTCTGCGGGTTTATTCCGAAGTGGCTGAAGATGCTCTGACTCTGCCTGCTTTCTTTGAGAAGCGTTTCAACGATACTAGCCACAGCCTGCGTGTCGTATCTGCATTCTTTGTACTGGTATTCTTCCTGTTCTATACCAGCTCTGGTCTGGTTGCGGGTGGAAAGCTATTTGAAACCGTATTTGGTTTTGACTACACCATCGCGGTAGTCGTCGGTGCTGTAGCTGTTATTTCCTACACTATGTTTGGTGGCTTCCTGGCAGTTTCCTGGACTGACGTAGTACAGGGATTGTTGATGGTAGGCGCTCTGGTACTGGTACCGGTGATTGCGATCGGTGAGCTGGGAGGTATGGATGGTACGCTGGCAGCTGTTCACGCTAAAAACCCTGAACTACTAAATATGTTTACTGATGCTGATGGTGCACCTATCACCTTGATAGGAACTTTATCGTTGTTGGGATGGGGGTTAGGTTATTTTGGTCAGCCACACATTCTCGCTCGTTTTAAAGGAATTAAGAGCAAAGATTCAGTGCCTGCTGCTCGGCGTATTGCGGTGATATGGAGCGCTATCTCTATGGTGGGTGCTTGCCTGATCGGCCTGGCGGCAATTGGTTATCTGCCAGATGGCCTGGGTGATAGTGAAACTGTTTTTATGGTTTTAGTTGATGCACTTTTTCACCCGGCTGTTGCGGGTATTTTACTGGCAGCGATTTTGGCTGCAGTGATGAGTACTGCTGACTCCCAGTTATTGGTATCTTCCTCTGCACTGGCTGAAGATTTCTATAAGGCGCTGTTTAATAAAGATGCATCGCAGGAAAAGCTGGTTCAAGTGGGTCGTATTGCCGTGGTTGTTATCGCTGTTATTGCAACCTTCTTTGCACTGGATAAAGACTCTAAAGTACTCAGTCTTGTGTCATACGCCTGGGCTGGTTTCGGTGCGGCTTTCGGTCCTGCATTGATTATGTCTTTGTATTGGAAGCGGATGAATAAAGCCGGTGCTCTTGCGGGCATCATTGTGGGCGGTGTGACTGTTGTGGTGTGGAAGCAATTAAGTGGTGGTTGGTTTGATCTGTATGAGATTATCCCAGGTATTCTATTTGCTTTTGTTGCTATTGTTGGTGTCACCTTGGCTACCCCGGCACCTGCGCGCGAAACGGAAGAGTGTTTTGAGCGATTCGAAACTGAATTGAAAAGTTGAGTAGATACTGACTGAAATAAAAAGCCCCGCTAAGCGGGGCTTTTTTGTGCCATGATTAAAGTGAGGCTGGTTTTAAATATGACCTGTTTTTTTACATAAAAAACATAAATAGTCTTTATTTATGTGATAAATAAAAAACAATTCACCATCATGTTTAAGATAATAGGGAATATGATTTATTAACCATGGCTACAATAGAGAGATACAAAGGCAGTGTTTCTGACACATTGAGATGCTGGTAACGATTGAAGGTGAAATTATGACAAATACAACTGACCAGTTCCGGGTAAACATTCGTGAGCACTATCTGGCTGAAGAGAGCCAGGTTATCCGTGAGCTGATGGCCAATGCGCGTATGACAGTAGAAGATCGCAATCAGATCTCTGTTAATGCGGCACAGCTGGTGACCACAGTTCGTAATGAAAGCTCGCCTTCAATGATGGAAAAGTTCCTTGCAGAATATGGCCTGACAACTAAAGAGGGCGTTGCTTTAATGTGTTTGGCAGAAGCGCTGCTGCGGGTGCCTGATGCGGTGACTATAGATGCTCTGATTGAAGATAAGGTTGCATCCGGTAACTGGGGTGAACATTTGGGCAAGTCCAAGTCTTCGCTGGTTAACTCGTCCACCTGGGCACTGCTGTTAACAGGGAAACTGATTGCACCAACAGAAGACAAGGGTATTACTCAGACTCTGCGCGGTATGGTTAAGCGATTGGGTGAGCCGGTTGTCCGTACGGCTGTAGGTCAGTCTATGAAAGAGCTGGGTCGTCAGTTTGTTCTGGGGAGAACAATTGACGAAGCGACTAAGCGTGCCCGTAAACTGGAAAAACAGGGCTACTCTTATTCCTACGATATGCTGGGTGAGGCTGCACGCACCGATGCAGACGCTCTGCGTTATCACCAGTCTTATAGCGATGCTATAGGTAAACTGGCTCCTGCTTGCATTCACAGTGATATTCGGATGAATCCGGGGATCTCGGTCAAGCTATCTGCGTTGCATGCCCGTTATGAGTTTGCTCAGCAAGATAGGGTGATGATTGAATTGGTTGAGCGTACTAAAGCCTTGGCCTTGCAGGCGAAAGAAGCAAATATGGGCTTCAACATCGACGCAGAGGAGCAGGACCGTCTGGATATCTCTCTCGATGTTATTGAAGCGGTACTCTCTGATGAAGCTCTGGCAGGCTGGGATGGTTTTGGTATTGTGGTTCAGGCGTTTGGTCCCCGTGCATCCTTTGTATTGGACTGGCTCTATGACCTGGCAAATCGTCTTGATCGTAAGATTATGGTGCGTTTGGTTAAGGGTGCCTATTGGGATGCCGAGATTAAGCGTTCTCAGGAGATGGGACTGGACGGTTTTCCTGTCTATACCCGTAAAGTTAATTCAGATGTTTCCTATCTTTGTTGTGCAGAAAAACTGTTGGCAATGACTGATCGGATCTACCCGCAGTTCGCCACTCACAATGCTCACTCGGTTTCAGGTATTCTTCATCTGGCACGTCATCTGGATCATGAAGAATTTGAGTTTCAGCGGCTTCACGGCATGGGGGAATCTCTGCATGACGCCGTACTGAAATCAGCAAGCACCCGCTGTCGGATCTATGCACCGGTAGGTGCTCACCGTGATCTGCTAGCGTACCTGGTTCGTCGACTGTTAGAAAATGGGGCGAACAGTTCTTTTGTCAACCAGATTGTTGATACCCGGATTAAACCCGAAGAGATCGCCCGTGATCCGTTCACCGCTGTTGAAAGATTGGGTGAATCTATCAGTAGCAGCGCTATCGCCCGTCCAGTTAATCTGTTTGGTGAAAAGCGTATTAATGCCCGTGGCTGGGATATCACTGATCCTATCCAGGTTACGGCATTAGAAGCGCAACAAAGTAAATTTAAAATGCATCAGTGGTCGGCAACACCTATGATTTCTGGCGAAGTCCAAAGCACAGAAACGACTGCTATTCATAATCCGGCGCTGCCCGATGATTGCGTAGGTCAGGTGATCAATACTTGTGCCGTAGATATAGAGACGGCTATTGGCGCTGCTCAACAGGGGTACAGCAGCTGGTCACAAAAGAGCGCTGAAGAACGGGCGTCATGTCTGCAAAAATTTGCTGATCTGCTTGAAGATAACGCCGCAGAACTCTTTGCACTGACGACCCGTGAAGCGGGTAAAACTTTGCTGGATGCGGTTGGTGAGCTACGTGAAGCGGTGGATTTTGCACGTTTCTATGCTCTGGAGGCTATTCGCAATGAAGCGGCTGGCGAAGCGCGGGGTGTTATTACCTGTATCTCTCCGTGGAACTTCCCTCTGGCAATTTTCTCCGGTCAGGTACTGGCGGCAATCGCTGCAGGTAATGCTGTTTTGGCGAAGCCAGCTGATCAGACGCCATTAGTTGCCGCCCGTGCGGTTGAATTGATGTATCAGGCAGGTATTCCTAAAGATGTGATTCAGTTACTACCGGGTAGCGGTATTGCTGTGGGTGCTCCTTTGACATCCGATAGCCGTATTGCTGGTGTTTGCTTCACAGGCTCAACAGTGACGGCACAACGAATCAATCGGGTAATGGCAGAGAATATGGCTCCAGATGCGCCATTAGTCGCTGAAACCGGTGGCATGAACGCGATGATTGTAGACTCTACAGCGCTGCCAGAGCAGGTTGTACGTGATGTTCTGGCTTCATCTTTCCAAAGTGCAGGTCAGCGTTGTTCTGCATTGCGTGTACTTTATTTGCAGAAAGATATTGCCGATAACCTGTTGGAGATGCTGTTTGGTGCGATGGATGAACTTCAAATAGGTAATCCTTGGGTGCTGAGTACAGATGTAGGGCCGGTTATTGATCAGCTAGCGAAAGATAAGATTGAAGCGCATTGCAGCAAGTTTAGTGCTCAGGGCCGGGTTTTGAAGTCTTTAGCTAAGCCGGATAAGGGGCTGTTTGTTTCACCTACCGTAATCAAACTGGACAGTATTGCTGAGCTAAAAGAGGAGATTTTTGGCCCAATATTGCATGTGGTGACGTTTGAAGCTAACCAGATCGATCAGGTTGTAGATACTATTAATGATACGGGTTATGGCCTGACATTTGGCCTGCATACCCGGGTTGATAACCGGGTGGCACAGATCTGTAACCGTATCAAAGTAGGTAATATTTATGTAAACCGTAACCAGATCGGTGCCATTGTTGGTTCTCAACCTTTTGGTGGTGAAGGTCTGTCTGGTACCGGCCCTAAAGCGGGTGGCCCACAGTACGTGAAACGATTTATGAAAACAGAACCTGTAACAGAAGTAGTGTCTGATTTGATTGCAACGGTTGGTTTTGACAAGTTACAAAAGTCGATGGGTAGTCTTGATAACAGCGATTGGGTTGCGAGAACTGATAAGTCTGAACTGTTACAAGCATTGTTTCCGGAATTGAATGTTTCTTTTGCCGATCTACAGCAAGAGGCGGAAACTATGCCGGGTCCAACCGGTGAGCTTAACCTGCTTTCTACTCACGCCCGTGGAACGATCCTTTGTCTGGGTCCTGATTTGGCAAGTGCCGTGCGTCAGGCTGTATTGGCGCTTTCTCAAGGGAATGCTGTTGTGGTTGTCGCACCCGGTGTTGAAGCTGAGTTTCAGGCTGCGATCGAGAATGGTTTGCCGGTATTAGCGGTTAGTGGTCAGCTTGAATCTCAAGCGTTGGCGGATGTGACTGGTTTGGCTGCGGTAGCAAGCAGTGCAGGCCAGATCACTCTGCATGACTATCGGGTTGCTTTGGCTTCACGTGATGGGGTGTTAATACCACTTATTACTGAGCGTAATGCGGTAGAGCGCTTTGCCCTGGAGCGTCACCTATGTGTCGATACAACCGCTGCAGGGGGTAATGCCAGTCTGATAGCGGCTTCAGAGTAAGCAGGGGTGTTCCCAATTAATCGGGAACAGCGCCATCGTGTGTAACAGAAGTCTCCACAGTTCTTTGTTTTAAGGACTGTATACTAACTTCGGGTAATGGTATTTCCAGACTCGACTTTTTTCTGCCCCTCATTGAGGGGCTTTTTTTTGCATATTTTGTAGGCGGTAATGTCCTCTTCTGTAGTTACTATAGAAAAAACAAATAGACTCACTCACTTTGGTGATTTTTGTCAAAAAGTCATATTGCTAATCTCCGGGTAAGGCTTATGGTTAGGGGAGTGGGATCTACGACAAGGAGTCATGTTGTGAGTATGATAAATAGTTCAACCAGTGATTTTCTGCATAATAATGTCAAAGTGTTTCGTTCAAGGGTTTCGAAAACGGCCTGGCAGGGAATATCTGTAGCCGCTTTGGCATTGATCACGGCAACCTTTGCGGTAGCTTATTTAGAGTCTGGCAATATTAGTATTTCCAGTGTGCTGCATGCCCAGAAGACAAATTTTGCTCTCTGGATACTGGATCTTGTACCCTTCATATTTGCTTTCTGGGGGCAGTATTCCAGTACTGTCCTGGCTTATGAAGCCAGCGCGATGGTCATGGACCAGACCCAAGAACTGCGTGATAAAGCGGACAGCTTTGAAAAGCAGGCCCGTCATAGTATTACCCATGATCTGCTGACCGATATGCCAAATAAAGAACTGTTCTATGACCGGGTAGAGCAACTCATCGTATCGCCCCGTGGTCAGACAGCTTTCTCTGTACTTCTGGTTGAAGTGTCTAACTATAAAGAGATCAGCGATACCCTGGGACGTAATAGTAGTGACAGTCTGATTAAACAGGTCGCGGTTCGCTTAGAAAGTGCGTTTCCCTCTCCGGTGACTATTGCCCGGCTGGAAAATCATACATTCAGCATGCTAATCACTGAACAACTGTCGGAAAAAAAGGTGCTTGATCTGGCTGAGAGTGTTCATCGTGTTTTGCATGATGTTTTTTATATTGAGCAGATTAAGGTTTCGGCCCAGGCCAATATTGGTATTGTACACTTTCCGCTTCATGGTACTGATGTTGATACTTTGGTTCAGCGTGCAGGTATCGCGCTATATATGGCTCAGAATTCCAATAAAGGCAGTGCGGTGTATGACTCCTCATTTGATGCGCATAGCCCGAAACAACTAACCCTGATGAGTGACTTGAGTCATGCTCTCGAAAACCAGGAACTGGAGCTTTACTACCAGCCTAAAATCAAAGTTGCTGACGGTTCTATAAGCGGCGCTGAAGCGTTGGTAAGATGGAATCACCCTAAGCATGGCTTATTGGGTCCCGATCAGTTTATCCCACTGATGGAGCGTACCCGTCTGATTCAGGGCTTAACTTTGTGGGTTATTCAGGAAGGTTTTGCCCAGTGTGCAAAATGGCATAAACAGGGGCTGGACATTATTCTGTCAATAAACTTGTCGGCTAAGGACCTTAATAACCCAGAGTTGCCAGATTTGATATCCGGCATTAAAGGGGCTACCGGTATCAACCCGGAATGGGTTACTTTGGAAATTACCGAGAGCTCAATCATGACCGATCCTGATGCGGCAATGGAGATTATTAAGCGTATACATGATATGGGTTTTCAATTTTCTATCGATGATTATGGTACCGGGTATTCATCATTATCCTATCTGAAAAGCTTACCCCTTAAAGAGCTTAAAATTGACCGTTCTTTTGTTTCTGATATTTTGCGGGACGAAAGTGATGCGGTGATTGTAAACGCCACCATCAATCTGGCTCATAACCTGGGTTTAGAAGTGACGGCTGAAGGGGTCGAGGATCAGGAAACGTTGGAGCTATTGAAAGAAGAGGGCTGCGATTTAGCACAAGGGTTCCATCTGGGGAAACCTATGCCGCAATCAGTGTTTGACCAATGGTGTAGCGAGAATAGCTAATCTTGAACAAGAGTGGGAAGGGTTAGGCGTTTGTTCGAAAGACTTAACCTACTACATCGAGCTCCCGCTGTTTGAACTTTACCCCTCTCGCTTCTGCGAGTTCTCTGCAGGCGTCAATATCGACGCCTTCTAGCCCATTAATTGCACTGGCACTGACATCACTGATATGTTCAGGCGATAGCGCAATAAACTCCAGCATCGCTTCATAAGATCCCTTCAGAACAGGCTGGCAGTGGCGGATATAAACCGCTTCATTCTGGGCGTTGAGTGAGATTGACAGTGCGTCGATGCACTCACTTAACTCTGGCAGGATATTCCGTTTGTTAACCAGGTTCCCTAAACCATCGGTATTCAGTCGGGTCTTTCCCCCATTTTTCTTTACCCAGTGCGCAATTTCCAGCATCGGTTTAAGGCGTAATGTCGGTTCACCATAGCCACAGAATACGACGCTATCGTAATTGTTAGGGTCGCCAATCAAGTCGATGATTTGTTGGGCTGGTGGACGAACTTCTATAGCAAGATCATAGCCTTTTACTTCGGTGCAGCCGTTATGCTTGGGGCAAAATTGGCAGGCGAGGGTGCAGCGATCAGTAAGATTGATATAGAGGTTTTGTTCAATCTGATACACCAGCGTTTCATCATTTGGAATCTCTTTTAGCTGACGTGGCTGGTTAGGTTTCAGCTGTTCTTGAATCGCTTGTTCAAGGGAGTGTTGTTCAGATGAGTGCTTTGTGGAGTGCATTAATAGAACCGCCATAAATTGGGAAAAAAAGGATACCATCAACTGATTCAAATTATGCTGATAAGGGTCAAGAGGTGGAGCTCAAATTTCATATTCATAAACGATTCGCTTTCATATTCAATACTTCGTATATATGATTAATCATATATACGGATTTGGTTATATTAATTATGAACCCGGTAGATTTTTTTAAGTGTATTGCTGATGAAACCCGACTTAAATCTGTTCTTTTGATCAAACAGAAAAAAGAGCTGTGCGTGTGCGAGCTAATGAGTGCACTGGAGTTGAGTCAGCCGAAAGTTTCTCGCCATCTGGCTCAATTGAAAAAGGCTGGTTTGCTGACTGATCGTCGTCAGGGGCAGTGGATTTTCTATAGTATCAATCCTGATTTGTCCAGATGGTGCCGGAATGTGTTGTGGGAAACATCAGTGATGAACAGGGATTATCTCGAAGAGGCTAATCTGCGGTTACAGCAGATGAATGTTCGACCTGATCGTCTCAATGACGTCTGCTAAGCGGAAGGAGGGAACAGATGTTTGAGGTATTCACCAGGCTTGCTGACTGGTTGGCATATGATCTGGCTGGACTTTCATCAGTAACAAAAACGGGTCAGGCGCTACATTTTTTCGTTGAAGACACGACTAAAATCTTTGTTCTCCTTGTGGTCATGATCTATCTGATAGCGCTTGCCCGGGCTTCACTCAATGTGGAGCGCGTACGAGATTTTTTAGCGGGTAAGCATCGTGGGGCTGGTTATCTGATGGGGGCTGGTTTTGGTGCGGTCACACCCTTTTGCTCATGTTCCAGTATTCCGGTTTTCCTGGGTTTCACCTCGGCGGGTATTCCGGTGGGAATTACCATGGCGTTTCTGTTGACCTCTCCATTAATTAACGAAGTTGCCGTACTACTATTACTGAGTTTACTTGGTTGGAAATTTACCCTTGTTTACATTCTCGTGGGTATGATGGTGGGCATTCTCGGAGGCTTTTTTCTAGATGCTATTCGGGCAGAACGTTGGTTGCAATCCTTTGCCTTAAAGGCGCTGGAACAGGGACGACAGAATAGTGCAGGTGGTTCTGTTTCTGCTGATGCAATGTCGATGGCCGAGCGGCACCAGTTTGCCCGCGATGAAACCCTGGAAATCTTTGGCCGGGTGTGGAAGTGGGTGATTATTGGTGTGGGGCTGGGGGCAGCACTGCATGGCTTTGTTCCGGATGGCTGGATAGAAGCTAATCTGGGAGATGGACAATGGTGGACTGTGCCTGCTGCTGTGGGCGTGGGTATCCCTCTCTACTCTAACGCTACCGGTGTTATTCCAGTGATGGAGAGCCTGATCACCAATGGTTTGCCTATAGGTACAACTCTGGCATTTTGTATGAGCACGGTGGCGGCCAGCTTTCCTGAATTTATTTTGTTGAAGCAGGTGATGCAATGGCGTTTGCTAGCGATTTTGTTTGTCATGCTACTGATTGCGTTCACCCTGATTGGCTGGATCTTTAATTTTCTGTTCCCGGTGATATGACCCCAAGACAGAGCTATGAAAACTAAGGAGCGTATTATGAAAACTATCAAAGTGTTAGGCAGTGGTTGTGCTAAATGTACCAAAACTGCAGAGCTGCTTGAAAGACGGGCTACTGAACTGGGTGTTGAAGTGACGGTCGTAAAAGAGACTGATGCTCAGGTGATTATGAGCTATGGCGTGATGCGGACACCGGCCGTGGTGATCGATGAACAACTGGTACATAGTGGCAGTATTCCGACTCAGGTGGACGTCACAGTTTGGCTTCAGAGCTGAAACGCTTTAATAAAAAGTACTATAAAATACGAATAGTAGATTAGCAGTTAAGGGGGTCATAGGGTGGCACTTAAAGTAGGTATAAACGGCTTTGGCCGGATGGGACGATTGGCATTGCGGGCTGCTTGGGACTGGCCTGAACTGGAGTTTGTTCAGATCAACGATCCTGCCGGTGATGCTGCTACCCTGGCGCATTTGCTGACCTTCGATTCCGTTCACGGTATCTGGAAATATGAAGCAACGGCAGGTACTGGTCTTGAGAGTAATCAGATGCTTATCGAAGGTAAGCGCTTGCAATGCACTCAGAATCGAGCGATAGACGATACCGATTGGTCCGGTTGCGATATTGTTATCGAAGCCTCCGGGGTGATGAAGAGCAAAGCGAAGTTACAGCCCTATCTTGATCAGGGGGTTAAGCGGGTGGTAGTGACGGCGCCGGTGAAAGAGGATGGGATTCTTAATATCGTCATGGGGGTTAATCACCATCTATACGATAAGGATATTTACCCGATTGTGACTGCGGCTTCTTGCACCACTAATTGTCTGGCGCCAGCAGTGAAAGTCATCCATGAAAAACTGGGCATTAAACATGGCTCGATGACCACCATTCACGATATTACTAATACCCAGACGATACTGGACGCACCCCATAAAGATCTGCGCCGGGCGCGGGCCTGTGGTACTAGCCTGATTCCGACAACTACTGGCTCAGCGACCGCGATTACCCATATCTTCCCCGAACTTAAGGGCAAGCTGAACGGTCATGCGGTACGAGTTCCGCTGGCTAATGCCTCTATTACTGACTGTGTATTTGAGTTGCAACGGGGTACTACTGAAGCTGAAGTAAACCAGTTACTGAAGCAGGCTTCTGAAACAGAGCTACAAGGGATTCTTGGCTATGAAGAGCGTCCACTGGTATCGGTTGATTATAGAACCGACCCGCGTTCCTGCATTGTCGATGCTCTATCGACCATGGTGGTGAACGAGACGCAACTTAAACTCTTCCTTTGGTACGACAATGAATGGGGCTATGCCAACCGGACCGTTGAACTGGTGCGGATGGTGGCAGAGCAGGAACAGGCGTAAGTTTTGATATCTGCTGTTCGACAACTGACACCCGCGCTGCGGCAGTACCTGATCGTGACAGGAAACTACTGGGCCTTTACCTTAACTGATGGGGCTTTGCGGATGTTGGTGGTGCTACATTTCCATCAGCTCGGTTACAGCCCGTTAGAGATCGCGTTGCTGTTTCTGTTCTACGAATTTTTCGGTGTGCTAACCAACCTACTTGGCGGTTGGCTCGGAGCCCGGATCGGCCTGAACAGGACGATGAATATCGGTCTGGGATTACAGGTGGTTGCATTGGGTATGCTATTGGTGCCTGCTGCTATGCTCACGGTGCCTTGGGTAATGTTGGCTCAGGCGTTGTCCGGGATTGCCAAAGACCTGAATAAAATGAGCGCCAAAAGTTCGGTTAAACAACTGGTCCCGGCTAATGCGGAAGGGGCGCTCTACAAGTGGGTGGCGATACTAACTGGCTCTAAAAATGCGTTGAAAGGAGCGGGCTTCTTTCTCGGCGGCGTGTTGCTATCACTGTTAGGTTTTCAGAGTGCGGTGCTGGTTATGGCTGCTGCGCTGGGTGTAGTGTGGTTGTTAAGTCTGGTGTCGTTAAAAGAGGAGCTAGGGAAGGCGAAAAACAAGCCTAAATTCAGCCAGATATTTTCCAAAAGTCCGGCGGTTAACTACCTTTCTGCCGCGCGGATGTTCTTGTTTGGTGCACGGGATGTCTGGTTTGTGGTGGCGCTGCCTGTCTATTTGGCAAGCACTTTTGGCTGGGATCATTGGTCAGTGGGTGGTTTCTTGGCGCTCTGGGTGATCGCTTATGGGGTTATCCAGTCAGTAGCTCCATATTTTACGGGTAAACGTTCAGGGCGTGTTCCTGGTGGGCGAGAGGCTTTTTTATGGGTTTCAGGGCTCGTTATGTTGCCTGTTATTATCGCGCTTTCACTGACCAATAACGTCTATCCGCAAACAGCCCTGCTGGCTGGTTTACTGCTTTTCGGTGGAGTTTTTGCCATCAACTCCTCGCTACACAGCTATTTGATTGTCAGTTATGCCCGTGAAGATGGTGCTTCCATGGATGTTGGATTCTACTACATGGCAAATGCTATGGGGCGACTGATAGGGACAGTGTTGTCTGGATATCTGTTTCAGGTCGCTGGATTAACCGCTTGTCTTTGGATCTCTGCGCTGTTTCTGGCGATAGCGGCTGCGATCTCTCTTCTACTGCCTGGTAGTGAGTCATAGAGGGTGCTGAATACCTATGCCATCTATCGTTAGAAAAAGCAGAAACCTCTATTCAGGTATTGATATGACTATAACGCTAGCGATTGAAAAAGATATTCCAGAACTCTGTCAGTTGTTAGGTTATCTGTTCGATCAGGAGGCTGAGTTTAAGCAGGATGTCGAGGCTCAACTGCGTGGCTTAAAAATCATTATAGTTACCCCTGAGATCGGCAATATTTTGGTGGCCAGAAAGGAAGGGAAGATCATTGCAATGATTAGTCTGCTCTACAGTGTTTCTACCGCGTTGGGTGGTCGGGTTTGTATGCTTGAAGATATGGTGGTTGCACCTGAATTTCGTGGCTCGAATAGCGGTACTGAACTATTAGAGTATGCTATCGAACATGCTCGGAAGCAGGGAGTGTTGCGTATTACATTGTTGACTGATCAGGCAAATGAAGCCGCGCAGCGTTTTTATCATCGACAGGGATTTAGTCTTTCATCGATGGTGCCAATGCGACGGCTTATTCCTGAGGTTTCCTGATACTTATTTGTCTGTGGCAAGCTATTTGGGATAACCGCACCACAGAGGACACAAAGAGCGTTAGTCTTTCAAAGAATTGTCTGCTCTACATAGTGATCTCTATGTGATTGAGCGATAACATTTTGTTTAATTTGAGTCGAAGATGTACGCGGGTTGTAGTGCACCTGAATAATCTTCTTTCCTTCAGCCTTTAAATAGGTTTCTACCGCCAGGTTATGGGGTTTGTCGCCCCAGTCTTCACCAATAACGAATATGTCGACGTTCAGGTCCTTACAGGCTTCCACGTATTCAAGCTCATAATAAGGCTGTACCTGGTCGACGCAGCTTAAGGCCTCCAGCATCTCTTTTCTTTGATCTAAAGGAATGACAGGTACGTTGGGTTTATATGAATTGACGACTTTGTCAGAAGCCACTCCGACCATAACGTTTCCTAGTGTTTTGCAATATTCTAATAATGCTAAGTGACCTACATGTAATAGATCGAATGTGCCAACTGTGTATACGTTCATATTATAACTCTTTGATAAAACATAATTTAATTGTCTATTTCTGGTTATGCTTGTGTTGTTTATAAAAACTTCAATCCATAAAAAACAGTAATCACAAGGGTATAAATAACGAGAATATAGACATTGTTTGGGTTCCCAGAAAGTTTCGGAGTCTTAATCTGAGATACATTTAAAGCAGCAAGCCCCAGCCCGCTGAGAGATAGAATGACTGTAAACACTGGTACACTGAATACGCTTTCAAAGGCAAATATAAGCACCAGAATCAAACTATTATTGTCCAGTGCCAGGCCTGTATATTTTGAACCGCCAGAAAGCCCATAAGTGCTAAAATAACTCAAACGGATGGCTGCGGCTGATAGCATTATGAATGCGGCGATAAGGAATGCTGGTTCAAACTTCCCATAGCTCATGACAAGAATAGCGGGAGCCACGCCATAGCTGACAATGTCTATCAATACGTCAAGTTGGCCTCCAAATGCACTGTCTTTTCCCGTTCTGCCTTTCATTCTGCGTGCAATGAGTCCATCGGCCCAATCGAAGCCGACAGCCCAAACCATACCGATCATTGCCGCATGAAATACGCCGATAATGCTAAAATAAATGGCTAATAGCGTGCAGGCTAAGCCTGCCAGAGAGCATATGTTAGGCAGATCTTTTACGTAAGACAGTATAGTCGGTTGAGATTGTTCATTAATCGTCGTCATAGTTACCCTAAAGGTGAAGCCAGAATAGATCTCGCCAGCCGATGTGGTTATGAACACCACATAGGCTGCTTGTTGCTATGCACTCCCGGTGCAAGCAATTACAGGCGTCAAAAACGGCTATCGCCAGATCTAAAAGTAAACTCGATTGAGAGTTCGAGGTGAGTAGCTAGAAACAGGAGGTTACGGGAGTAACTGAATGTCGCTGTTGAAACAGCTTATGCGAAGCCAAAGAAAGACTAAGAAATAAGATCGCAAGACGTTGATGCTCTCAGACTTGCCGAAGTTGAATTGTAACACAAGCAGCGTGGACTTACTTTGTATCTTCGAGAATCAGGTTACTTTGTACCCAATATCTTGACGTGAAGGGAATAGCTGACAAAATTGTCGCTATAAGCGCATTAAAAAATGCAATTCTCTAAAAGTAGCAGTGGCCGTTCTTAACAAGCAATAAAGAACCTGCCATAAACTAGTCAGTTGGAGGAATAAGTACAAACTTACCCACGTGTTTTTTCTGTAGAAACTCTTCTTGTGCTTCTGCAATGGATGACAAAGGGAAGGTCTTAGCCAATAGTGGTCGGATCTCCCCCTGTTCAATATATCTCACAATCCTTGGGAAAACAGGTTCGTCCCACAGGGTCGTGCCTATTACCGTTATATCTTTTAAGTACAAATTGCGCATATCAAGGTCAACCATAGGGCCGGCAATAGCGCCTGATGACACGAACCGTCCTCCACGCTTTAATAGTTTAAGCATAGAGGGAAACCCGCTGCCAGCTACGTTATCGACAACAACATCAATGGATTGCTCGCCCAACTCAGCCAATAGATCTACAGACCGGCCGAATACTGAATCAGCCCCGATGGCCTTTACTGCCTGATGCTTCTCGTCACCAGCGATGGCGACAACCTTCGCACCCCTGCGTTTGGCTAACTGCACTGTTGCAGATCCGACGCCGCCAGAGGCGCCGGTAATTAATACTGTTTCTCCTGCGTTTAATGCAGCTTTGTGCAACATATTCTCAGAGGTTCCGTACGCACAAGGAATCGTACCCAGTTCAGCATCAGTCCAGTCACAGGTAACGGGGAATACTTCACTCGCCCTGACCTTAACGTACTGTGCGAATGCGCCATTAAAGTCAGACCCCATCCAGACACTCTCTTGTGATTTAAAACCGTTCTCTCGTATACAGGGGCGAATCAATACGCGTTTACCCAAAAGGTAGTTATCGACTCCTTCGCCGATGCTGACAACTTGCCCGCAACAGTCAGTGCCTTGAATAAAGGGGAAAGGAGTCTTTTCATTCCAGCCGCCATCTATATTCTGAGTGACGTTTTCATTAGATGAAATTTGATTTGTGGATTCAGTGACTGATGAGGAATACCACCCTAATCTTGTATTAATCTCAGTGTTATTGATGCCTGCAGCCAACACCTTAATCAGCACTTCACCCTTCATTATTTCAGGGATAGGGACCTCTCTATAGGCTAGTTTTTCGTATCCGCCAACGTCAGTTGTGACAATAGCTTTCATTGTGTTACGAGCCATATATGTTGATTCCTAGGGCTGAGGCATGCGCATTGAGTTTGCCAGAAAACGTTTAGGATAGAGAATCTCAATCCTAAGAGAGTTAGCTCAATCAAACAAGCCACTGGCCTTTGTATGCCTCTAACTGAACCCTAGAGACACACAATACGCGGGCTTTCATTTGTTTCTTAAGCTGATAACCTAAACAGATGGGACAAGTAACCTCGCTTTTTGTTAGAAAAGTTATTAATGAAGCCGACGAGAGTATCGATAAGGAACAATTGTTGCGCTCCGTAGGCATCGTACCTGAAAGTCCGGTAGATCCGACGCATATGCTATCGGATAAGGAGTATTACGTACTGCTTGAAAGGCTCGCTGCACTGGACGCTAATGGCACAACAATACCCCTTAGAGTGGGTGCGGCGATGTGTTGTAATGACTACGGTGCCTTCGGTCTTGCCTGGAAGTCAGCGACTCACCTTCGAGGCTCGTTTGATCGGGCCGAACGCTATGCTCGAATACTGACCACTGTGTCTACTTATGAAGTTGAAGCGGTCACTCAGGGGGCATTCATTCACCTTCATCGAACTGGTGACCGACGTCTGGGTATGCGTTTATCCAACGAAGCAACCTTAGCTAGTATTACTTCGATCAGTCGAGAGGTATCCACTCGGGTGTTCAAACCGGTTGCTGTACATTTCAAACACTCAGCGCCAAAGTCTGTAACTGCTCATGAAGCCTATTTCGGGTGTCCGGTTAGTTTCGAATCAGACCGAGACGCACTGCTAGTTTCTACAACTAGCTTACAAACGCCGAATAAGCTTGGTGATGAAAGTATTTCCCAATTTTTTGATACACACTTGAGATCTGAAGTTGAGAAGCTTAGTGAAGATAATTCACTCGATCAGCAGGTTCTTACCCGTATATCAAGGTGCTTAAGTGAAGGTTTACCGACTATAACTGATATAGCAGGGCACTTTGGTATGAGTGGTCGAACATTGCAAAGACGGTTATCGGAACTGGGTTATTCCTATCAGACGCTGGTGGATGAGTCACGAAGACAGCTAGCCGAGCAACTATTGCAACAGACTGGGTACTCCCTGGCTGAAGTGGCATTCATGACCGGTTTCTCAGAACAAAGTGCCTTGACCCGTGCCTTCAAACGTTGGCAGGGGCAAACTCCTCGCTCATACCGACTTAGCTTTCAATCCAAATAGCCAGACGATGAAACTTGGCGTCTGAGGTCAAAAGGTTGGCCGGGCTCGTCAATATTCCCGTGGGTAAATGCCTTAAATTTATAGCTTGCAATCAACACATAGGAGCAAGCTATGAACACTCATTCAAATCAATTGACTAACGGACTCACTCTGGTGCTCGGTGCGACCGGGAAGACGGGCAGCAGGATCTGTGCGGGTTTAGCCGCCTTAGGTGTCCCTCTCCGCAAAGGCTCTCGTTCAGCTTCGCCATCTTTCGACTGGAATAATGAAGCAGGTTGGGATGGTTGTCTTAAGGATGTTGAAGCGGTCTATATCAACTATGCGCCAGATCTGGCGATTCCCGGTGCAACCAATTCAATACGTGCTTTAACTGAAACGGCTAGGCGGGTTGGAGTAAAGCGTTTGGTGTTACTGTCCGGTCGGGGAGAAGCTGAAGCTCAGGCGTGTGAGAAAATTGTTCAGGAAAGTGGCGTTGACTGGACTATTGTTCGCGCCAGTTGGTTTAATCAGAATTTTTCCGAAGGTGCGTTTATCGATATGGTCCTCGGGGGGCAGATTACCTTGCCCGCTGGCGATGTGCCTGAGCCGTTCGTGGATGTTGACGATATAGCAGAAGTGGTTATCACAGCGTTAACCCAGCCAGGGCATAAAGGAGAGATTTACGAGGTCACTGGCCCGCGTCTGATGACCTTTGCCGATATTGCCGGCGAACTGTCAAAAGCAACTGATCGCGAGGTTGCCTATGTTCAAATTCCGCACGCCGCTTTTGTGGCTGGCGTAACAGAATCTGGCGCGCCAAAGGAGGTTGCCTGGATGTTGGATTATCTGTTCACGACAGTACTTGATGGCCGGAACGCTTATCTGAGTGACGGGGTTGAGCGTGCGCTTGGCCGCCCGCCCAAAGATTTCTCAGAGTATGCTCGCAGTGTGGCCGAGACAGGGTTGTGGCGGACTGAGATGTAAAATTTACTATTGCTGGTATTATCCTGAACAAATCCGCCCCTCATCTTACTCAGGAACTTAGTTAGGCTATGGATATTTTTGCAGACTATTCAGTCAGTTGGCTTGTTGGATTAGCGCTGTCTTTGATGGTGACTGGTATAGTTGCCGGTCTTATGGCCGGTTTACTGGGTGTGGGCGGCGGGATTGTAATTGTACCAGTGCTCTATCACCTGTTTACCTTTCTGGGGGTTGATGAAACGGTACGAATGCACGTGGCGGTGGGGACCTCTCTGGCTACGATTATTCCTACCTCGATAATATCAGCACGCTCCCATTATCTGCGGGGTAGTTTGGATAGAAATCTGCTGAAAAAACTGGTGCCCGGCGTCATTGTTGGTGTTGTTATCGGCGCTATCGCCAGTGGTTACCTGAATGGCAATATATTAACCGCGGTGTTCGCCTCCATAGCGTTGTTGGTATCACTGAATATGGCATTTAAGAAAGAGGGCTTTAGCATCGCGGATGGCCTTCCTGGTCCGGCTGGTTCAGGTCTGATCGGTGCTTTCATCGGAGGTATTTCTGCCCTGATGGGAATCGGCGGTGGCACGCTCAGTGTACCTATCTTAAGTGCTTTGCGAGTGCCGATGATAAACGCGGTTGGGACGGGCGCAGCCCTGGGCCTAGTCATCAGTGTTCCGGGTGCGATAGGTTTTCTGATAAATGGCATCGGAGTTGAGTCACGTCCTCCGCTCACCCTGGGCTATATCAACCTTATTGGTCTTGCGTTGATTGTCCCTGCTACTATGTTGATGGCCCCAGTCGGTGCAAAACTTGCCCATGCGATCAATGCAAAACTGCTGAAACAACTCTTTGCCCTGTTTCTCTTCATCACCGCGTTGCGGATGTTTTATGGTTTGGCTAATTAAGTTCTCTTATCCTCTGTGGAAGGTTCTTACCGTTATAAACCCAAAAGAGCCCATACGGGCTCTTCTAATTTAGAAGTACATCACCCAATCAGTTATAAAACTGAAGGGGGGCAATATCACAGTGTCGATCACATGAATAACACCATTTCGTGCGCTGATATCAGCAACGATAACGCTGGCATTATTGATCATCACTTTCTTGCCATTCATGCTGATATCGATCATCTCACCTTGAACCGTTGCGGCTTTTGACAGAGTCATCGCTGTGGCCGCATCTACTTTGCCTGACACTACATGATAGGTTAGAACGGCTTGTAACTGCTCTTTGTTTTCTGGCTTAAGCAGGTTTGCCAGTGTTGCTGCAGGGATTTTACTGAAGGCTTCATTGGTGGGTGCAAAGACCGTGAATGGACCATCGCCATCCAGTACAGAGACCAGGTCTGCGGCTTTAAGTGCAGTGACCAGAGTAGTAAAGGAATCATCTCCGACTGCAATATCCACAATAGTTGGTTTCTCTTTCATGCCCCCTGCAAATGCTATAGTGGGGGTTAGAAAGAACGCGCAAATAATATTTCTTATACTTTTCATTTTATTATTCTCAAAGTTCTTTTGATAAACCTTTAGGTGACTTCATATATATCGGAGGGTTGTCGGGCTCCCAAATGATGCTGAAGCTGTGTCTGTTACGCCTGGTATTTTCAAATAGATCAAAAAACAATCAGAGGGCGACAGTAGGGTGTATCTGTTCATTTGCTTTGAAAGGTTAAATGCTGATTTACATATAGACTTGAATTAGGGCTAATATTTGAACCTAAGCAGTAGATTTAAGCTAAAGATTCAGTTTCAATCTATCCCTACATTTTTGAGATTTATAGGAAAGTTAATGCAACAGGCAGATATTCAGGCGGCAGCAGAAACCTTAGTGAGTCGTCGACTGGATAATCGACTAACCGGCCCCTTAGAGCCACAGTGTCGACCTGAGACTGTGGATGATGCATTGGCTATTCAGCAAGCGGTAATTGGGCTGACATATGGTGGTGTGGGTGGTTGGAAGTGTGCGCTGCCTATCGACATTGATGGTTTAAAAAATGTGCCGGTTATCGCTCCCATCTATACTGAAACCCTCTATAAAAGCTCTTCTTGTTCAATGAATACGGATGAGGGTGTATACAAAATAGAGCCGGAGATCGCTTTTCAATTTGGACAGACCCTTCCCAGCCGTAAAGAACCCTATACTGACGCGGAAATTATTGCGGCGTTGTCGGGTGCCCGATTATCCCTGGAGCTGATTCAGAGCCGCTATCTCGAACCCGACTCGATCAGTTATCTTGAGCATCTGTCGGACTGTCTGTTTAATCAAGGGCTTTGCCTTGGCCCTGAAATAACCCTTGAAGAAGCGTTAAGTACATCAGAAATTGAGTTTGCCCTGAAGATAGGTTCTGCATCAGAGCCTGTTAAAATTGAGGGCAAGCATCCGAACGGCTATCCGCAGATACCGCTGTTTTGGCTAGTGAATTTCCTTAGACAACGAGGTTTGGCTATTGAGACGGGACAGTGGGTGATTACCAGCTCCTATGCCGGAGTTATTGAAATACCACCCGATATGCCTTTTACCTTAGCCTATGAGAAATTAGGTGAGATTTCTTTGCAGTTTGAGCTAAACTAACTACTTAATATTTATATGAAAATGGGGTGAGATATGGGAATTCTGTCATGGGTAATTTTAGGCCTGATTGCGGGTATGCTGGCTAAATGGCTGATGCCGGGTAAAGATGGTGGCGGCTTTATCATCACTACCTTGTTAGGTATCGCTGGTGCTTTCGTTGGTGGTTTCCTTGGTAGTCTGATCGGCCTGGGTGGTATGGATGGTCTGAGTCTTGGCAGCATTGCTACAGCCACAGCAGGTGCATTTATTCTGCTGTTTGCCTATAACAAACTGAAATAAAGTCCCTTATCTGATTGGTTTCATCAGGTTTGGTATGTAAGGTCGTCTGCAGCTTTCCTGTACATGGCCTGCAGCCCTTCACTTAGAAAGAGTTCTCTTATGAGGGCTGTTTTTTTAGTCAAACTGATCTAGCTTGAGCTAAAAGGTTATATCCTATAAGCAAACTGTTTAAAGGTACCTCATTATGATGAATGAAATTCTTGAACTCAGATCTGGTCAAGTTGCCTATATCAGTAGTTTGATGGCAGGTTTTTCTTTGTCTATTGCAGTACAAATTATTCGGGGTAAAGATCAGCGTTTAGTGGCTACAGTTAACTATCTCCTGTTTATTGTTACGACATTGTTGTTTTTAATTGCGTTGTATATTGATGTTTCGATCAGTTTACGGTTAGTTGGAATTGAAAGCTTCACAGAGGAGGCACTTGATGCTATTGGACGAATCAGAAATTTTGGTACTTCTGCAGCAACCTCAGCCTTTCTTTTGTTTATATTATCGATTGGTCTTCTTGGTTGGTTAAAATCAAACCGAACAGGGATCATTAGTACTGTCATAGTTGCGATCACTTTAGCAACCATCATTGTTGCCCGAAACATGATTGTGGGCTTAGATTTTTAGGGCTGAGAGCAAAACTTACCAATGCTTGTATCAGTCCCCTTAGATATAGCTGATAAGTGCGATACTTTGTGATGAAAAGCGGCTAAAGAAGTATCTTACTCGAATGGAAAGTTGAAATACTGCTTCAGTGTCAGTGATTCTGCTGCAGAATATGTGCTTTATGAAAGGCCAACAGCAGGTTGCTTTGCTAAGTGCTATTTAGAATACGCCACACAATTATTATGGTGCTTCGCTATTTATTTGAACGCTATGAGCAAGGGCATGAGATATTTGAAGCCGCCATTACTAGTTCATTTAATTAAATTGAACACTCCTTTGCTTCCGGGGTGCACAATCCAGCCTGTATCAGTGTAATTTATGCTAAAGTGCCTGACTGATTCTCACTTGTCTGGACCTTTTTTGTGAACAATAACGATATTCTGCGCCGCCTTCGATACACCTTTGATTACAGTGATACCAAAATGATCGGTGTTTTTCGCCATGCTGATCTGGCTGTTACCCGGGTACAGCTGACTAGCTGGATGAAAAAAGAGGAAGATCCTGAGTATATTGCTATACCTGATCTTGAGATGGCCACCTTCCTTAATGGGTTGATCATCGAGAAACGTGGTCGACAGGAAGGTGATCAGCCAATTCCGGAACGACGCTTGACCAACAATATTATCTTCCGGAAGTTGAAAATCGCACTTAACTTTACCGCCGAAGATATTTTGGAAGTGCTGGGATTAGCCGGTGTTAGTCTGAGTAAGCACGAATTGAGTGCCCTTTTCCGCAAACAGGGACATCAAAACTTTCGAGAGTGTAAGGACCAGGTTCTGCGTAACTTTCTCTCCGGCTTGCAGCATAAACTGCGAGATACAGGAACGGCTCCTGAGACGGATAAGCCTCTTCGTAAGACTGCCAGTGCAGCGGGTACCTCTGAGAATCCGATGCGTAAGCCATCCGACAAGCCGGAAGTACAGTTTGTTGTCGATAAACCTGCATCGGGCAAAGAGACTGGCAACAAGAGTTCGGTGGATAACAGTTCTGTTTGGGCTAAAGCGTTAGCGAAAAACAGTAAAAAGAGCTAACCGAAATGAAAGAGAAACTGCTGCCGCCGACGAAAGATCAGATAGCGCTGTTTACTCCTTTTAGCGGTATGACGCTGGAACATATACAACAACCAGCTGGAGCTGATGATCTGTCATCAGCGTTGCAGGATCTGCTGAGTTGCCCGTTTGTTGGATTCGATACTGAATCAAAGCCGGTGTTCCGTAAAGAACAGAAATCTGATGGGCCTCACGTAGTGCAGTTATGCACCGCCGATACCGCCTATATTTTTCAGCTGCATGACAAAGAGTCGTATCCGATTATCAGTCAGGTGCTGGAAGCGGAGCAGGTAGTGAAAGTAGGCTTTGGACTCCAATCGGATCGTAGTCAGATCCGGCGTAAATTTGGTGTTGAGATCAAGGGAATCCTTGATCTGGATACCGTCTATCGTAAGTTGGGATATCGTCGCCAATTAGGCGTCAAAGCCGCTATTGCTGTTCAGTTTGGTCAGAAGTTTAATAAATCAAAACGCGTATCGACATCAAATTGGTCGTTGCTAAAACTGAGTGATGCTCAGTTACTTTATGCTGCGAATGATGCTTATGCCGCGCTACGAATTTTTCAGGGTTTACAGGATAACGGCCATGAACAGACAGTACGCGAGCTGGTTCGTTAAGGTTGCTAAGTTGAATTTATTTTATAGGATATTTATAGCATGTTGTTAAAGACCTTTTCTGAACTGCCGGCAATGGAAATTGAGCCAGGTACGGATTCCTCCTTTCTCAGTCACAGCCCGAAAGGCGAGCCTGTTCTGACGGTTGCGTATGCGACTAAGCGCGATTTTCTTTCAGTGCCTAAAACCTTTGCTGCTATTCGGTTTAAAGGCAGCGAGCAGGTGCCTCTGGAGTTTCATGCGGTATCCCGTCAGGATTATCTGGAGCAGATGGAAGTCGCAGACAGCTGGTTTAAGTCAGGCCTTTATGAATTAGAAGTGACCAAGGATTACACCATCCTGCTACTGCTGACCAATGACCGTGCGCTAGAGATTATTCATGGCAGCTATGACGTGTTAGAAGACAGTTATCACTGCGCAGATTCACAAGCAGCGTTGATAAAGCATATTAGTAGCTAGATAAAAGCAGAGGTTCATTTAATGGAACTTGATATTTTTATCGTTGATGCTTTTACACAAGATCAGTTTAAAGGCAACTCCGCTGCGGTTGTCCCATTGGAGGAGTGGATTGAACCTGTATTGATGCAGAAGATTGCAACAGAGAATAATTTGTCTGAAACCGCTTTTATCAAGGTTCTGTCTTCAAATAAATATGAGATTCGCTGGTTTTCTCCCCTTACTGAAATCGACTTTTGTGGGCATGCAACCCTGGCTTCATCCTATGTGATATTGAACCATTTAGGTTGTCATGGCGAGATTGAGTTTTTGACTCTGAAGGTGGGTTCATTAAGTGTTAATCAGTTAAATGATGGCCGGATAGAGATGAGCTTTCCGAATCAATGTCCTGAGCCCCTTAGCGATATACCTCAAGCGCTGTTAAGTGGTTTGTCTTTAAAGCCTGCTCAAGTATTAAAAAATCGACAGGCGTACTTCGCAGTGATGTCTACTGAAGACGAAGTTAGAGCGATCAGATACCGATCTGAACAGCTTAAGCAGTTGGCACCATTAGATGTTGTAGTAACCGCTAGGTCCAATGAGTACGATTTCATCTCGCGTTACTTTTGGCCTGCAAACGGTGGTGATGAAGACCCGGTGACCGGTTCTATCCATTCAGGCTTGGCACCATATTGGGCAGAACAGCTATCCAAGTCTGATTTAGTTGCATACCAAGCCTCACAGCGCGGCGGTGTCCTGTTTTGTCGTGTAGTGAAAGATCGAGTATTAGTGTCGGGCTTTGGTGTTCTATACCTGCAGGGTAAAGTTTACGTATAGCTGGTCGTTGATGTAAGAAAGGTATAAAGGGTCAGATTCTTTTTAGGGGGATTACTATACCCTCTTACAAAGCACTAAACTCAAATTAACCCATCCCAGTTAATCAAGAAGGCTCTCCTAGCCACGAGCAAGCGGCGAAGCCGCGTCTAGCAAGTCGCGAAGCGACGTTCTAGCCACTGTTTTGAGCGCTTCACAGCTCAAAATACCTCCCCGGTGTTTTGCCTAAGGCTTTTCTAAACATAGTGATAAAAGCGCTTTGACTGTTGTAGCCCAGGTCCTGAGCAATGTTGGCAACAGAATCTCCCTCGGCAATACGCGTTAATGCTGCGAGTAAACGAGCTTGTTGTCGCCATTGTCCGAAGGTCATACCGGTTTCCTGTCGGAAGTGGCGCGCCAGTGAACGGGCGCTGGTACCAAATTGTTTGCCCCAATCTTCCATTGAGCGTTGATCAGCTGGATTTTCCCTTAACTGTGTCGCGATCTCTTGCAGTAGTTTGCTTGTGGGGTGGGGCAGGTGGAGTGGAACTTCTGGTGTCAATTTTAACTGATCAAGAAATACATCTACTACTCGTCCTTCAACGCCAGTGTCGTCATATAGTGTTTCAAAGTTAGTCATCTCCAGAATCAGCTCTCGTAGCAGCGGCGTGACATGCATAACCTGGCATTGAGAAGGTAAATGTTTTGCTGCGTCTGGAGATATGTATACATTGCCCATCCGTACCGAGTGAATGGTGCGGGCATCATGTTCAATAAAGGCTGGAATCCAGACCGCTCGATGCGGCGGTACAACCCAATAGCCTACATTCTTAGCCGATACCTGAATTAAGCCATCGGAGATAAACAGCAGCTGCCCCCAGCCGTGGCTGTGGAAGGGTGAGTAGAAGCCCGCTGCATGATCCAGATTACGTACAACTACTTTGCGAGGTACATGCTCGAGCCGATTAACCGGTTTCCCATTTACTGTGAGCCAGTGTTTAGGGATTTCCGGTAGTTCTGTCTGTTTCTCGATATAAGTTGTCATGCTTTATTGTATACGCCATATGCTTTGTTTTTTAAAGTAGCTTAACTTATTAATTGAGTAAACCTGTCAGGTATTGCTCGTGTAGACAGCTCTTGTTCTCATTTTGGAGAAACTGCAGTGAATTTTATCCGTCGTCCCGAGATGTTTCTTTTTTTGATGGCCGCCGCGATGCCATTGTCTATGGGGGTCTGGATGGCATTGTTGAATAATTTTGCCATTGAACAGGCCGCTTTTACCGGCGTTGAGATAGGTATCTTGCAATCCTTGCGGGAGATTCCTGGCTTTCTATCATTCGGCGCGGTGCTGTTGTTAGTCGTATTGCGTGAACAAACACTGGCATTGGTATCGATGTTACTGCTGGGCCTTGGCACAGCGATGACCGGTTTTTTCCCCACCGAGATCGGCTTGTACTGTACAACGGTGTTAATGTCGCTTGGTTTTCACTACTACGAGACCATGAATCAATCTCTGTCTCTGCAGTTATTCAGTAAGGAGGAGGCGCCACATAGGTTAGGCCAGATGGTGGCAATAGGCTCATTCGCCAGCTTGATGGCTTTTGGGCTAGTGTGGTTGGCACTGGATATTTATGGACTATCGATGCAAACCGTTTATCTTTTGGGTGGCGGTACGACGGTTGGAATTGCCCTGTTCTGCTGGTTGGCGTTTCCGCGTATGGTCGGAAAGGTTGAACAACACAAAAAACTGATTATCCGCAAGCGCTATTGGCTCTATTATGCACTGGTGTTTATGGGTGGTGCTCGCCGGCAGATCTTCATGGTATTTGCCAGCTTTCTGATGGTTGAAAAGTTCGGTTTTTCCGCTGGTGAGATCTCGATTATGTTCCTGGTGAATGGTGCGTTGAATATGTTTTTTGCACCTAAAATTGGCAAGCTGATCGGCCATTGGGGTGAACGTAAGACTCTGACAGCGGAGTATATCGGGCTGATTGTAGTGTTCACTGCCTATGCGGTTGTTTCAGACCCCTGGATAGCAGTAGGACTGTATATTGCAGACCATTTGTTATTCTCAATGGCGATAGCTCAAAAAACTTACTTACAGAAAATTGCCGATCCTAAAGACCTGGCGTCCACAGCCGGAGTATCCTTCACTATCAATCATATTGCAGCAGTGGTGTTGCCTGCGGCCTATGGCTTGCTCTGGATCATCTCGCCAGCGGCGGTATTTCTTACCGGTGCCGCGATGGGAGGAGTGTCGCTAGTACTCGCACGGATGGTACCTGAAAACCCCGAACCAGGGATCGAGGTTGTTAGGTTTAAACGCAAGGCTGTAGAAGCGCAATAACCAGGTTGTCATTGTATGACATTATAGAATGTGATCAGCGGGGAAGGGTAGGGAAAAGACTATCTGGTTATTTCTTGCCAAGCTTTGTCAGCTTGTTGCTTATAAGTTTCCCAGTTACCGTTGAGCCAGCGTTGGCGACCATGTTCAGCATAGAACAGATGTAGTTTGTCACCGAAAAACTCCCAGACAGTACCATCCGTGCGAACAAGACCTTCACCGAGGCTAAGTGCGTTGGAACAATGGCCGTTATACTCCGGTTTATATTGGCTGGGGTCCGCCGCAAATTTTTCTGCTGAAGCCTGACTGGAAAAACGCCATTCAGCGCCACCCCATTCAACGGTGAAAGCTTTCTTACCTACTAATTCGTTGTGGCTGCTGCGTACTTCAGCAGAGTGATATGCCACCGTATCATGGCCCTCAATTGCGAGACCGCCGAAATAGCTTTTACTGACAGGTTCAGAGGCAAAGCAAATATTGCTGATAATCAAGATCAGTAGTAATAAGGGAGTGTTTTTCATAAGGCTTCAGGCTTGTTGGTATCTGTCCCAGTATAGGTAATAACTGAGAATAATTCTCAGAAGAAGTGGTGACTTGAAATGGTTATCTCAATCCTCAATATTCTTCAGTAGATATCTCTGCAAAACAGTAACTGTTACCACCATCAGATTTAGCTTTATACATCGCTTGATCGGCTTCATGTAGTAATGACTCTAATGGTTGTCCTTTAAAATGGATGGCTATGCCGATGCTTATTCCAACGTTAAGGGGTACTCCATTGTAAATAATGGGCTGTTGTATGGCTTCAATGATACGTACGGCTATGACTTTCAGATGTGACCTTTTACCGGGGGCGGGAAGTATCGCAGCGAATTCGTCACCGCCCAGGCGGGCCAAAGTATCGCTCTCACGCAAAATCAGTTTTAACCGTTCACTGAACTGTTGTAATACATAATCCCCTGCACCATGGCCGTGATCGTCGTTTATAGATTTGAAACTATCCAGGTCCAGATACATTAGGGCGAGAGAGCCTTTATTACGTTTAACGCGAGCCCGTTCAAGTTCCAATACTTGGGTGAATAACCTGCGGTTACAGAGCCCGGTGAGGGGGTCATGGTGGGCAAGGTGATGAATTTTTTGCTGGGCTTTAATGTTCTTATACTGCACCCGGTAATACATCAGAGTGCCGATGCCGGTAATCAGGGTGACGATTAAAAAAAACAGAGTCAGCGGGGGTGATGCATCACTGAGGTCCATTTCAATAATTTCAGGTCTTACCAGAGTGACTAGCTTCCATACAGGCCACTGTTGCTTTGATGCTAAGCTGTTAAGGGCTTCGATGGGTTGACTGGTTTCTACCGTCTCAAAAATAAAGTAACCGTAGGGCGACTCTACAAACCCTTTTTCATTTGAACTGATCGTTTCCCATACACCAGGATAGAACTTATCCATGGTGCGGTCTTTGTATTGGGGATACATAAAGGCCCAGGCTGCATCTTTCTCTCGACCTGAAATCCAGTAACCATCGTCATTGAGCAACATCATTTCGCCGATTGAAGTGGTAGCTGACAGTTTCAGCTGCTTTATCAGTTCTGAAGCATTGAGGTTGATAATTACGATACCCTGCTTAATCCCCTGAGGGTCAGTGACGGGTGCAGCGGTTCGAACAATTGGCTTAAAAGGTAGCTCTATACGTCCTCTCTCAATATTCAAATCCATGGGTGAGATATAGATTTCGTCAGGGTTTAATTTAAACGAGTCAGTGAAGTAATAACGATCGGATTTATCCTGAAGTTTGGCGTCACTGACAACTAGCTGACCCTGGTAGTCCTGGTTGATCCTGAGCTTTTCTATCCCTTGACTATCGATAAAACGGATCTGTTCATAGGATGGTTTTATTTTTGATAGATTTAGATAATCAGCAGTAAGCTCAGATAAAGCACCTGGCTCATTGATTAGTAGGTTTTGCAGGTTAACCTGGCGGGCGAGCATTAACGTATCCAGAACCGTGTTATACACCTTATGCGTTAAATTTTCTCTGATTAGATATAGCTGTTGTTGCTCCTGATCTATCAGTTGAGAGGTGTGGGTGTGTTTTTGTTGATGAGTAATGTTGACCAGAAATAACAGAAACAAACTCAGGCAGAAAAGATAAGAAGCAAGCAGAAAACCTCTTAAGGCAAATTTTTGTGCTTTAGGTGAGGGGGCATGAGAAGTGGCCGTACTATCTGCGGCCAGATAGTAGTGAATAATCAGTACCGTCATGGTGGCGAACAGAACACCATCTAAGATCAGGATTAGGAGGTCGCTGGTCGAAACTATTATCAAAGGGAAGATCAACATTAATAACGTTTCGGCACCAAACGCAAACACCCCCGTTTGCAGCAGCATGGACTCTGGCCGTAGATGCGCTCGGGGTCTTAGTTTTCCTTTGCGTAACAGATAGCGAGTGACTAAGACTGCGACAGTGGCAACACTACCGGCGTCAATAAAGATTTCAAGCCAGAAATAGCTTTTGCTGATATGTAGGGATTGTACAAAGCTCATCGCCAGAACTTCGGCTGCCACCAGGACAGCAAAAAGGAACACGCGGGCTAACATAGTAATTTTGTTCCGAGCCGCTTTATAAACTGAGTGCTGAGCACTCTGCATGGCGGGGGAGACGCATCTGCAAAATCAAAAATCTGTTTCACGTTAGGGACTTAGCTCTGTGTTTTAGCTAGTAGTGATTCCCATACTAACAGAGCAGTGTAGATGAAAATACTTGCAAAGATGGCAAATTGGGGACACAAAAAAGCCCCCAAAAGGGGCTTTTCTTCTATTACCTATTTAGGCACCAACGATACCACCATCAACACGCTGTACCGCCATGATAGTCGAGCGAGGTTTACTGGCTCCGCCAGCAGGGAAGTGAGATGGTTTATCCTTCTCACCTGGGTGCTGCACGCCCACAAACAGAGTACGCTGATCCGGAGAGAAGGTGAGGCCTGTGATTTCACAAGCAACCGGGCCAGTCGCAAAACGACGGACTTCTCCGGTTTCAGGGTCGGCAACCAGCATCTGGTTGTTACCCATGCCCGCGAAATCACCTTCGTTAGAGTATGAGCCGTCAGTCAGAATCCAGAGACGGCCATCATTATCAAAACCAAGTCCATCGGGGCTGTTAAACATGTTTTCGTCATCGATATTAGCAGAACCGGCATAAAAGTCTTTGTGTATGGTCGGGTTACCGGCAACCAGGAATAGATCCCATTTGAAGGTAGTTGCCGTGTTATCGCCGTTGGTTTCAGTCCAGCGAACGATCTGACCATACTTATTGCTTGCACGTGGGTTAGGGCCGCCAACCGGCTGATTGTCTTTCTTACCGCGGTTCTTGTTGTTGGTCAGGGTGCAGCAAACAGTTTTGGTTTTAGGATGAACCGCAACCCACTCCGGACGATCCATGGTCGTTGCGCCAACGACAGTGGCTGCTTCACGGGCATAGATGACGACTTCTGCCTGGCTGTTGAAACCGTTCTCTTTAGTCAGTCCGTTCTTACCGTAAGTCAGTTCTAGCCATTCACCTTTGCCTTTTACTTCACCTGTTTCAGCACTGAAACGGGAAACATACAGAGTACCTTCATCCAGCAGGCTGCGATTAGCCGCTTTGTCTTCAGGGTTGAATTTGTTCTTGGTGACAAACTTATACAGATGCTCGCCACGCTCGTCATCACCCAGGTACACAACGACGTGCCCATTGTCGGCGATAGTGACTGCTGCGTTTTCATGCTTGAAACGGCCCAGTGCGGTCCGCTTCATCGGAGTAGAACTGGGATCCATCGGATCGATTTCTACAACCCAGCCGTGGCGATTAGGTTCATTTGGTTCTTTGGTGATATCGAAGCGGTCATCGAATTTGAACCACTTATATTTGCTGTTATCTTTCAGACCGTAGCGTTTCTCATGATCATTCAGTGCAACACCAGGCTTAGCAAAGTAGCCGTTGAAGTTCTCTTCACAAGTCAGATATGTGCCCCAGGGTGTTTCCCCATTGGCGCAGTTATTGAATGTGCCTAACACCTTGGTGCCTGTATTGTCAGCGCTGGTTTTTAGTAAGTCGTGTCCAGCGGCAGGTCCAGCAAGCATCATTGCGGTGTTGGCAGTGATACGGCGGTTATATTCAGACTCTTTACGGTATTCCCATCCATCTGCAGTGCGCTTGATTTCAAAGATTGAAACCCCGTGTGCGGCTTGCGCTTTTTTCACATCATCGGCGGTCATTGTGTCGCCTTTGTGATCAAACAGCAGTTTATAGTTAGTGTATTCGTTGTTAACAGCCAGCAGCGCTCTGTCTTCAGATAAGGGAAAGAAGGTCATGCCATCGGTGTTGTCACCGAATTGACCCGCTTGAGCGCTGGCCGGTTGTCTGCCACTCTCATCAAACATCGGTGCGCCTTTCAGGATAGGGTCACCCCAGGAAATCAGCGGTTTTGCAATATAACCTTCTGGAACAACAAAGGTATCTGCCGTGCTGGTAGGGATTTTACTGAAACCCAGTAACTTACTTTTTGGATTGGTTGTAGCAGCAATGGCCGCAGTCAAAGGGTTTGCAGCCAGGAAAAGACCCATGGCGGTCGCGCCACCTTGCATAAAGCGGCGACGGCTCAAACCGGCATCGATAATTTTGCTGAAATCAGAGTCTTTTTCGGCGAGCATCGCAGAGTCGGCTTGCAGTTGATCTTTGTTCATTCTTAAACCCTTAGAAAAAAATGTGAGTGGAATAGATTTATAGAAAGCAGACTAGACTCTATGTATGTATCTTAGATGACTTTAATATGACGGACTGATGACACTGGGGTCAAAGCTTTTTGTTTGCTATAACCAATATAAAAGATAGTTATATGTAGCCTCTTTATGTTTATCTACATCTATATTTTTCAAAGGAAATTACTATGCTGGCGTTAGTGTTGGGTCTGATTCTTTTTCTGGGTATTCACTGCATCTCCATTGTGGCAGAGCCACTGCGTAACCGGGCTGTTGCCATCAGCGAGATCGGCTGGAAGCTGTTTTATGCGCTGGTCTCTTTATTGGGGTTGTGGTTGATTGCTATCGGTTATGCAGAATCCCGGCTTGATCCATCCATAATCTATGTCACCCCAGGGTGGATGCGTCATCTGGCAGCATTATTGTTACTGCCGGTGTTTGTGTTATTTCTGGCGCCGTACTTTCCTGGGAGAATAAAGCGAATAGTGGCGCACCCTCAGTTAATTGCGGTAAAGCTCTGGGCAGTGTCTCACCTGTTGGTTAATGGCAGTCTGGCTGATCTTATGCTGTTTGGTGGTTTTCTTGCCTGGGCTGTTGTTGATCGTATATCAATGAAACGACGTCAACAGCGCCCATTGCCAGGTGCACCTGAGTCTGGCTTTAATGATGTGATTCTGATTATTATCGGACTTGTGCTCTATGGCGTTACTGCGGTTTGGGCACATAAGTGGTTAATCGGTGTGGCACCATTCGGTTGAGTGACGGTTAACGTCGGATTTAGCGATCCAGCGTTGTGAGTCCCTGGCTGGTTTCAAGTGCCCGGCTGGGGCTCAGAAGATGTTCTCGTATCAGTTCTCGTGCGTTGATACTTGCGCGCTCAAGGAGGGCTTCAATCAGGCTTTCATGCTCTTTCTGATTGGCATCAAATACGGTGCTTTCAGCCATGTTTTTATTTAGCCAAAGGTTTCTGTATCGGGATGCTTTTTCGTACAATGAACGGCGTACCTGCATCAGGGTGGGAGAATCGCAGCCAATAGCGATTGAGGTATGGAAGGCCTGATGGCGACGTTCCCATTCCTGTGGGTCTTTTTCTACCAGGTCACCAAATTTACGCATTTTATGAGCCGCCGCCATAATGCCAGCTTCCCACTCATCATCACCTTTCTCGATTGCCAGACCGATGCAGAGGGCTTCTATCTCTGCCCGGGTGGCGTAGATATCTAGCATCTCCTCTCGGGATACCGGATGCACCTTGAATCCCCGTTGATTTTCAACCACCACCAGTTGCTCGATTAACAGTTGCGACAAGGCTTCTCGCAGCGGGCTGACGCCTACTTGATAACGTTCTTTCAGACGAGTCATCTTGAGCTTTTCGCCGGGTTGAAAGTAGCCGTTGAGAATATCCTGTTTCAGTTCACCTACCACTATTAGGGCAGAGTTGTTCCGATTGTTGTCTGCTTCTACAGGGGATTTAATCATTATTAATTCGGCTTAGTTGGCTGTTTTTTAAGGATTTATGCTTGATCTATCACGCTATTCTAAAGTAACGACATTAATTAGTTAAGAGAAGTATATAAAAATAATGTTGACGATATGATAAAATGTCGACATTATTGCTCTGCGTTGCTACTGACTCAATCTATACGGCCCTGTTTCAGAAGCGGATAGCACCCCATTGAATTGATAAGAACTCCAGTACCTGGCCGTTGTACCTGAAGAGAGTTCGTTAAACAAAAACAGATACAGTTTAGGAGAGAAGAATATGACAGCTCTATTACGTGAAGTTGAAACGACTGAACCACAAGGTTTTGCCGTTGCTCCCTATGCCGCGAATAAGCGTTTACAGGTTGTTACTCTGACAACAGAGACCATTGTTGCTTTTGCTGAGGCGATAGCAGAATGGCCAGTACAGGCGCTGGAATATAAGCCATTTCTTCGTTATGCCGTTGCCGACAAGCTTGATGCTATCACCGGCTATTCCCTGGGTAAGTTTCTTAACGACACTATTCAGAACCGTGATACCGGAGCCTTCCTGCTGCAATATGAAGGTGAACCTCAGATAGAAGCGGGTGAGGAGCGCACTGAATTTGATGTTAAATTGTCTACGGCGATCTCACATCTTATCGGTATGCCAAATCATGATGCGATGTACGGTAAGTATTATGCTCGTTTCACGGTATTGAACGATGATAATTCTGATAGTTACCTGCGTCAGGCGCACCGCCGAATGGAACTTCATAACGATGGTACTTACGTCAATGAGCGTACTGATTTCGTATTGATGCAGAAGCTTGGCGAAGCGAATATGGAAGGCGGAGAATCTCTACTGCTGCACGTGGATGACTGGGCTGAACTGGATCGTTTCTATCGTCATCCTTTGGCTAAACAGGACATTGTATGGGGCGCTCCGAAGTCTAAAAATATAGAATCCAAGATTGAGCATCCGATCTTTTTTGAAGAAGACAAAAACGGTAAGCCGCACATGCTGTTTATCGATCAGTTTGCTGAGCCACAGAATATGGCTGAAGGTATCTATCTGTATGAGATGGGTAAGTCTTTGGAAGAGGATGAAAACTTCTTCCGTGTTCGTTTGCCCGTTGGCACTATGCTGGTAGTTCAGAACCATTGTTGGCTGCATGGTCGTGACAAGTTTGTTGCGCATCCGCAGCTAAGTCGTGAATTGCTGCGTCAACGTGGTCATTTTACAAAGTAATTCAGAGCACCAATAAGCGCTGATATACTTCGACGGAGCTGTAATAAGGGCTCCGTCGTTTTTTTGTTTTCTGAAGGGTGAATAATAATGACATACGATTACATCATCATCGGCGGCGGTATCGTCGGTATGTCTACCGGATGGCAGCTACAACAACGTTATCCTGAAGCCAATATTCTGTTGCTGGAAAAAGAGGCTGTTTATTCAAAGCACCAGACGGGCCACAACAGTGGTGTTATCCATGCGGGGGTATATTACGCTCCGGGAAGTCTTAAGGCACAGTTTTGTAAAGCGGGCGTCGCCGCGACAATGAAGTTTTGTGATGAGAACAATGTGCCCTATAACCAGTGCGGTAAGTTGCTGGTGGCCACTACCGATCAGGAAGTGGAACGGATGCTGGCGCTGTATAAACGCTGTGATGAAAATGGTATCGATGTAGAACTGCTTGATGCCGACCAGCTACATGCCCGTGAACCCAACATTATTGGCATGGGTGCGATCCTCGTTAAAGATACCGCGATTGTGAATTACCAGCAGGTAACGACCAAGATGGCGGAACAGTTTGTTGGCTTGGGTGGCGATGCTCGTCTGAATCATAAGGTGATTGGCCTGAAGGAAACCTCTGATGAGGTGATCATTGATGCTTTGCATGATGGTCAAAAAGTCAGTTTTAAAGGTCGATTCCTGATTACTTGTTCCGGGCTGATGGCGGATCGCACGACGAAGATGCTGGGCATTAAAACTGACTTTCAGATCATTCCTTTTCGGGGTGAATACTATAAGTTACCCGAAAAATATAACCGGATCGTGAATCATCTGATCTATCCAATTCCTGATCCAGAGTTACCGTTTCTGGGTGTTCACCTAACCCGAATGATTGATGGTTCTGTTACTGTCGGGCCAAACGCGGTACAGGGCTGGAAGCGGGAAGGGTATGGAAAGATTAATATCAGTTTGCGTGATATCTGGGATATGGTGACTTTCCCAGGGTTCTGGCGGGTGCTTAAGGATCATATAGGTACTGGTATAGTTGAAACTAAGAACTCTCTTTGGAAACCGGGTTACCTGAAGTTAGTGCAGAAGTACTGTCCACAATTAAAGGTGGAAGACTTGCAACACTATCCGGCGGGAATTAGAGCTCAGGCAGTGATGAACGATGGATCACTGGTTCACGACTTCCTGTTTGCTGAAAGTCCACGTTCGCTGCATGTCTGTAATGCCCCATCACCCGCGGCTACTTCAGCTATTCCTATTGGCGAGTATATTTGCGACAAAATAGTGAAACAGACTGCTTAACTAATATTTATAGTTATTAGTTAAACATTAATGCACCCTAGGGTGCATTTTTCGTCTATAAGCTCTGTTCGCTATATGTATGGATCTCCTGTAGCCTGAAGTTTCAAAGCATTTTCCTTGTGAAATACCCGCTTTATATCAAGCCATCTGCTATTCACTTTATCCGTCAGGAAACAGTATGGCAGTCAGAGTCCGTTACGATACCCATGAGTTTGATAAGGTCGACATTCATTTGCGCTCACTGCGCAGTAACCAGGAATTTGAAGATGATAAGGGCGAAGCTGAAGCGTTAGGTATCTCCTCTGCCAGCTGGCCTCTCTTCGGTATTGTCTGGCCTTCAGGTCAAGTACTGGCCCATCACCTGTTTCAGACCGATTATAAAGGTAAGCGAATTTTAGAAGTTGGTTGCGGAATCGGCTTGACCAGTGTGCTATTGAACCATCTCGAGGCCGATATAACGGCGACTGATTACCACCCTCAGGCGGAAGCCTTTATGCAGTGTAATACTGATCTCAATGATGATTCCAAAGTGCCTTTTGTTCGGACAGGCTGGGCTGATGCGGTAACCGATATCGGTAAATTCGATCTGGTGATTGGCAGTGACCTGCTGTATGAAGATGAGCATGTCGGTCTGCTAGCGCAGTTTATCTGTCAGCACTGTAAGCCTGAGAGCCAGATTATTTTGGTCGATCCTGGTCGCGGACGGCACGCACGCTTTAGTAAGCTGGTGGCAAAAGAGGGTTTTAATCTGAAGCAGGTCAAACCTGAGCAACCGGGTTATTTAGAGAATCCGTTCAAAGGTGTGATCCTTAATTATAGTCGTTAATCAGTTCTGATAAGTCTTAGGTATTCTGTCGTCTCTGTTTTTCTATGGCAGCTTAAATAATTAGGCTTACGTGATATATGGCCCTTACCTCTTATTTCCATAAGGAGCCGTTAGTCTTTCGTATTCTAGTTGGAGTTTTATTGGCCCCAACACAGAAAACGCTCGGGATTATCGATCACATCTTCGATTCGCTTGCGTAGCAACTCGGCAAACTCCAACGTGATCATCGATGAAGGTGCTTCTGATGGGAACATCAGGCCGACACGTAGATGTACATCGGGCTGAAAACGGCGGAATACCACTTTTCCAGGCTGTGCGTAGGTGGTGTAGCTGAATGCGGAGATTGGATCTAACACGCACACACCAAGTCCTCGCTCGACAAACTTAAGTGCCGGTATAAAGAAACGGGTTTGCAAACATACGTTCATACGGAGTCCGCTGGCTTCGAATAGCTGCATTAAATCGTGGAAGATCATGTGATCGGGGTGCAACGTTATCATCGGCTCTTCGTCGAGCATTGCCGGTGTGATTACTTCGTGCTCTGCCAAAGGGTGGTTTGCAGGAATTGCGCAGGTACATAGCAGTTCGAACATCTGATTCCTGCCGCCATTTAACTGGTGCATGGACATCTCTGCTAAGCCCAGGTCGTATTGGTTAGAGGCTATCCACTCAACTACGGAGTCGGAAGTTCGGGTCTGTAAGGATGCTTGCACGTTGGGATGTTCTTCTAAATAGTCAGCCAGAATCTCGGGTATAAAGAAGTTGGATGGACCCGGCATACAACCAATACGTAGAAAGCCGTACTGTTTGTTCTGAATGTCCTGCACTGTTTGGCTCAGGTCCTGAATTCGGGAGAAAATTGCTGCTACCTCATTGTAGAGATAGTTAGCCTCGGGAGTAGGGTAGAGTCGCTTCTTTCGCCGTTCAAATAGCTGGAAACCGATATCTTCCTCCAGAGAACTCAGCATCATGCTCACCGCGGGCTGGGTTCGATATAGCTGCTTGGCAGCCTGAGAAACCGAGCCGGTCAACATTACCGCACGAAAGGCTTCCATCTGTTTGAGGTTCATCGCTCTACCTTAGAATATTAGTTTTGCTTATGAATGATGTTAGAAATCATGCGTTAGATTATGTTATAAGCAGAAATACACTTAATATCAACTCTGAGGCTATGAGATAGCATTGCTACAGAAGCAATTAGCGAGCGTATAAACGCTAAGGAAGGGATCGAGCAGGCCTGTTTTATTGGTAACTATCGGCGACTTCGATTGAGGGCTCTGATTTGAACGTTGGAATTAGGTATGTTTCGGAGTAAAACTCAACGTCAGCGGGATACCGGGAGGTATCGTGCTGACGTTGACTCTCAGAGGGACAGTTACTTTTTCTTGCTAACGCGCAATGCTTCGGCTGTGTAGATGCCGTAGGTTACTTTCAGGTCTGTAATCCACTCAGGACCATGGCGAAAGTCCACAAGGGCGCCAATGTTTTCGTATGCTTCCAGTACTTTAGGGTCTTTCATGACCTTAGCAGTAGCTGCAGCTAGTTTGTCTGCGACTTCCTGAGACACACCTTTAGGTGCAAAAACACCGGACCATCCGCCAAAACTACCTTTGATTCCGTAATCAGCGAAAGTTGGTACGCCTGGGAATGCGTCCATTTTCTGGTTAATTACCAGCGCGCGAGCGCGATCAGCCTTAACATGGGGGCCAAATGCTGGTGGGAAAGAGACTGCTGAGTCGATGTGTCCGCCTACAACTGAAACCATGGAGTCAGCGGCACCTTTGGCATGGACGTACTTAACCTTATAGCCGGCCTGATCGGCAATGATATTCGCCATGATGGTACCTGAAGAAGATGCCCCCCAAGAGCCTTGAGTCACTCTATTATTTTTTGCGCCGGCGATAAAATCGTCAAATTTTTCATAAGGGCTGTCTTTGGCTACGACGATAGCCAGCGGGACAGAGGTGTATTTTACAATCGGCGTAAAGCTATCGAAATTATATGGCGTATTGCTGAAGTTCGGAGTAACCATCATATTACTCACACCTGCATTTATAAGAGTGTAGCCGTCGTTTTTAGCACGAGCTACAAACGAGGTACCCACTATACCGCCACCGCCTGTCTTATTAATAACAACCACCGGTACACCCAGCTCTTTTTCCATGGCATCAGCCCAAATACGGGTAGTTAGGTCGGAGTCACCACCAGCCCCCCAAGGAACGATCACGTTGATCGGTCTATCGGGGTATGCAGCCAGTGCTGCGCCAGAAGCAAAGGTTACGGCCAGTGCTGCTGTCAGTGTTGCCAGTGTTTTCTTAGGGTTTTTCATAGTTACGACCTTTGGTTTTTTTTATTTAGGTTTAACGTTATTCACAGAATATGTTGCCTTTATCAGTTGCATAACAACGACTAGGTTCGGACCCTGTGAAGGGGAAATTGTGTTTTCTGGTCAAGCAGTTTTCTCTATGTCAGGAGCTGCTTTTTTTGATGTTTTACTTCGGACTCTCATGCTTGAGTAAACAAAGAAGACGGACAGCGCGATAAACACCCAGGAGAACGGTGAAGCAAAGAACAGATGATAGTCGGTGCCAACAATGGACATTGCCTGATCCAGGTTCTGCTCCAGGAATGGTGTCAAAATAAAGCCGATGATAAATACTGCCGGATTCAATCCAACCAGCTTCATTCCATAGCCCATCACGGTGAAGGCGATTAGCACTAGGATATCGTCCATGTTCTGGCCTGCGGTAAAGGCACCGGTAAAGGCAAACACGGTGACACAGGGGAAGATATAGTAACGGCGTAGTGATGCCATCTTGACGAAAAACTTGAAGCCTGCGCGGGCGATACCTAGCAGGAACAGATCGGTGATCAGGAAGCCTGCGAAGATTGCGTAAATGGTTTCCGTGTGCTCGAAGAATATCATCGGGCCGGGGGTCAGGCCGTGAATTAGGAACGCTCCCATCAGCAATGCCGCGACATCGTCACCCGGAATGCTCAATGTCAGCATCGGTATCATGCTAGAGCCGCATACTGCGTTGTTAGCAGATTCTGCTGCGGCAATGCCTTCGACTGAACCTTTGCCATACTCTTCAGGTTTTTTTGCGGTACGTTTTGCTTCGCCGTAGGCGATAAACGCTGCAGTACTCGAACCCAGCCCTGGCAGAGCGCCTACGAAGGTTCCGATTCCACTGGATTTTAGGATGGTACCGAACACACTCCGGTACTCTTTGAAGCTGATTCGGTTGTCAGCTGGATTGGGGGAGTGGGTAATAGTCATCTCATGGTGAGGAACCTTTCGTCGACGGATTACATTGAACACTTCAGGCATCACCAGGATTCCGATTAGCATCGGGGTAAAAGTAAAGCCACCCATCAATTCGGTATAACCAAAGGTGAATCGGGACGCTCCGGTAATCGTCGACATACCTACCATCGCAAATAGCATACCCAGGCAGCAGGAGAGCAGACCGCGGGGGATAGACTCACCAGCCATGGAACCGATGACAGTAAAGGCAAATAACAGTAGGAATACTTTTTCTATCGGCCCGGCCTGCAACGAGATCAGAGAGATGGGTGCCGCAACTAGGATAAGTACCAAGGTCGCCAGCATCTCGCCGGAAACCGATGCAAACAGCGACATATCCAGTGCCTTGCCTGCTTTACCGGCTTTGGTCAGTGCATGTCCATCGAGAGCGGTCAGAAAGGATGCTGCGGCCCCAGGGGTATTGATCAGGATGGCAGAGATCGAACCTCCATAGATACCGGCTTTATAGACGGCTAGCAGCATGGTGATACCGATGATCGGATCGACATAAAAGGTCATCGGTAAGATGATAGCGATCGCCATGATGGCAGAGATACCCGGTATGGCGCCAAAAGTAATACCGATGACGACGCCGGCTATAATGCCCAGAATCGGGCCCACTGCTAAGATCGAAGAGAAGCCGCTAATAATATTATCAAACATCTGATTATCTCCCTTTATAGAGTCCAGGTTGGCAGGTACACGCGCAGAAACTCTCTAGATCCGTAGTAGATCAGTAGGGGGGTGATAAGCGACGTTGCAACGATAGGAACCCAGTTTCGGCCCCCGAGGAGGAGCGCGACAGAGATCATGATAAAGGGTGTTGCTACCATGAATCCGACATAAGGCACTACGAGCCAATAGACAATAAATATCCCTATATAAATAAAGATACCGGAGAAACCATTTGTGATGATGACTTCCTGACCTTCGGGCTTGGAGCCTTGGGCTAGCTTTCTAAGGGACTGGATAGCGATTGTAGCCGCAAAGAGAATGATCAGGCCTGCTACGACACGAGGCAAAAACATAGATCCAAGGTCACTTTCTGCACCGCCTTCAACGAGATTATCGTTGGTTAGAATGATCAAAGAAACGATGATAAGAAACGTTGATAAGCCGATGTCTATTATTCGTCTGTCCATGGTGTTACCTGAATAGTTATTATTTTTATTGACCTTGGTGAACCGTTGAATAGTCGCTGTATAAGTCGTTTATGCTGTTGTGATAGCCAAACTTTCTATGCAAAAGGTCACTAATGCATCCAGTGTAGTCAAATTAATAATAGAAGAATATTCTAAAAAATATTTGATTATATAAGTTTTTCTTATGTTATTTCCTGTGTGATGTGCGCCCCTTACCAGAGTGGGCATAGGTAAAAACCGAGCTGCTAAGGCTCCTTTGTTCCTAAAGTTGCCAGAGATAGCCTGTTACTGGGGAGGAGTAAAACGCTGCCGTCGATAAATATGAGTTGAAGCGACATGTTTTAGTTGAGGAGGGAAAATTAGAAATTGATCGACCTTGTAGGAGGGTCGATCATTCTACTACCAGTTTAATTTGGTTGAAGAGATAGTTCTGTTTATTTTTGGTATTAGTGTGAAATCAGCGTCGGACGATAATGTTCTTAATATAAGAAAATCTGATGATATGCTAAATATTATCGATTTGGAATTATGTAGTTTGACGTCAATACTAGCTGTAGTAAGGGCCATGTCTGAATCGTTTAAGGCAATTGGTCGACTAGAAAAATAAAAGAAGAGCCTGTCCTTGGGTAACTACGTGACTTTGGCTACCAGTTCAAATTATGAGCTGTGAACAACTAAAAAGTGAGTAAAACATGATCCTACGCCAACATTCTAATCAACGTATGAGTCAGCTGGTGAGCTTTGCTAACCTGGTCTGGACAGCAGGCCAGGTGGCGAAAGACCCATCCGAGGACATGGCTGGTCAGACCCGTCAGATTTTGGCACAGATCGATGCGCTCCTAACAGATGCCGGTACTGATAAAAGCAATCTGATCAGCGCGAACATCTGGGTTTCAGATATCCGCCAATTTGCTCAGATGAACGAGGTCTGGGATACCTGGGTTGATAGCGAAAATCCACCGGTTCGAGCTTGCGTGGAATCTCGTCTGGCACGACCTGAACTGTTGGTAGAGATTCAAGTAATCGCAGCTAAAGCTTAAAAATTTAGAGGCGTGATGATCTCATCACGAAGTGAGTATGGAAAGTAAACATATTGGAATTTTAGGTGCCGGAATCGTTGGTCTATCAACCGCACTTTACTTGCAGAAAGCGGGTTACAAAGTGACGTTGATTGATAAAGAGGCTCCAGGAATGGGCGCGTCTTTCGGTAACGCGGGCTTATTTGCAGATTACGCTCGTTTGCCGTTTGCTAAGTTTGCAATGATGCGAAAAATGCCCGGGATGCTGCTGGATAAAACCAGCCCGCTCTCCATGCAAGGCAGCTATTTACCCTCATTGATACCCTATGGCTTGAAGTTTGTTAAAGCCTGCTTTCCAACAAAATACGTACAAGGTAAGGCGGCACTTAAATCGCTGCAAGAGCATACACGACTCACTAATCAAGAACTATTGGATCTCACTGATGCTCAGGGACTGATTAGATCCGAGGGTTGTTTAGGGCTTTTTGCAACAGAAGATGGTTTTGCCACCGCCCAAAGTGGCGATCTGCAGGAACGCAGAGAGCAAGGTGTCAATCTCAAATTTCTTAATGCCCGTCAGGTTCATGACCTAGAACCGGATTTAGCCGACTTTCATGCGGGTGGCGTTTTTTACCCTGATACTCGCTTCACGATAAGCCCGATTGAATTAAGCCGACGTTACGCGCTCTACTTCACCAACAACGGTGGGAAGATACTACAGGATGAAGTACAAACAGTGTTGCCTAACGATAATGAAGTGTTGGTAAATCTAAGTGACAGCACCGCCAAATTTGACCAAGTTGTGATCTGTACAGGTTTCGCATCTAAAGAGATTCTGGCAACTCTGGGGGTAAAAGTCCCAATGGTAAGTGAGCGTGGTTACCACCTAACACTGGATACCGGTGCTAAATCACTCAGCCGCCCAGTAGGATGGTTGGATAAAGCGGTTTTCCTTACCCCGATGGAAGACGGTATGCGCTTGGCAGGAACGGCGGAATTTGCATTCGCTGATGCCCCACCAAATCCGCAATGTGCCGACGAGATGCTGAAACACGCGAAGGTGATGCTGGGTAATAATCTATCGATCAAATCGTCCTGGGTAGGCAGTCGTCCATCGACGCCAGATTCACTTCCGGTTATAGGTGCACTGGAGCAACACCCACGAGTGAAAGTGGGTTTTGGTCATGGCCATCTAGGGCTAACCTTCGCAGCAATAACCGGCAAACTAATTACAGAAAGCATACAGGGGCAGGCATCAACGGTAGATCTGAAGCCATTCGCCGCCGCTCGCTTTAACTGAGAGAATATTTAAATGATTATTAAAGGTGGTATCAATGTATGTGGGCTCACCATGGGCGTTATCTCCCTGGAGTCTTACTTTCCCAAACCTGCTGGCCACATCAAACACCCAGGCAGCTTTGACTTTCCAATTTTGTACAAAACAGTAAAAGGCGCCACCATCGACCGCCTGATCGGTGAGCGTGATCCTGAATTGCTGAAGCCGTTTATCGAAGCGGCTCAAGAACTGGAACGTGAAGGTGTAAAAGCGATTACCGGCAGCTGTGGCTTTCTGGCACTACACCAGAAAGAGATCGCTGATGCGGTCGACGTTCCGGTATTCATGTCCAGCCTGATTCAGGTACCGTTGGTTTCTCGCTTCTTGAAGCGTGACCAGAAAGTTGGCGTAGTTGTAGCCAACAGTGACGCCCTGAGCGAAGACCATCTAAAGGGTGTAGGCATCACAGACGAAGCTATTATGGTTGCCGGTATGCAGCACCAGAAACAGTTTTCTGAAGTGATTCTGCATGGAAATACTGATGATTTAGATATGGATCTATTTGAAGAGGAGTTGAGCTCGGTGATCCAGAGCATGTTGGATGAAAGCCCTGAAGTGGGGGCTATCGTTCTTGAATGTACTGATTTATCGCACTTTGCTCCGATACTGCAGCAGCGATTTGGTTTGCCGATATTTGACCTCAGCAGCCTGACCCGTATGGTGGCTGCGGCGGTGGATCGCCAAATTGCTTGATACAAGCCTTTTGCTTCAATCAAGTTCTTGATAGCACTATTATGGCTGATTTAGACTGAGTTCTGAGTCAGCTTTTTTTATCGGAATATTGCCCATAGTTTAATTATCAATGAGAAATCAGTGGGTCTTGTTGGTTCTTCATAAATTCTGAATTGATCCAATTTGTTGCATGTGTTTATGCCGTGCTTACCTTTTTTGTAATGTTGTCATTTATAGTTGTAATCCAAATATGCGACGATTCAATCTTCCCCAAAATGGCCTGTTCTGGACCACCGCTGCCTATATCGTCTGGGGACTAACGCCGCTCTTTTATCAGCACTTGCGCGGAGTGGAGGCATTGGAGATTTTTGCCGTGCGCGTACTTTGTTCTGTGCCCCTTATGCTGGTGTTACTTTGGGTGACAGCTACTCCGTTTCGTGTTCTCAAAATGTTGATGGTACCGCGAACTTTTTTCTGGTTGCTCCTTTCTACCGCTTGTATTTCTATTAGTTGGTATCTGAATACTTGGGGTGCCACCAACGGTCAGGTATTAATGGTCAGTCTGGCGTACTTTCTCACGCCGCTTATAAGCATTTTGATCGGTGTTATTTATCTTCGTGAGCGGCTGACGCCATTACAGTGGGTGGCATTGGTGCTCTGCTCACTTGGCTTTTTATACGCTTGTATGAGCCTGGAGAGCTTTCCATGGCTGACCATCGGTATTGCATGTGCGTTTGGTTGTTATGGCGTGATCAAGAAGCAGGTAAGGATAGATACTCTCAACGGATTAACCGCTGAAACACTGTTGATGGTGCCTTTCGCTTTGTTCTATCTGGCCAGTATGGCGGGGCAGACCCATTGGGAATCTGGAGCCGATAATATACGTCTGTTGTTGGTTCTGACTGCCCCGATGACTCTTGTGCCACTGGGCCTGTTCGCTTTTGGAGTGGCGCGAATTAATAATCTATCTACCATCGCGGTACTGCAATATATCGAACCGACTCTGTACTTTCTACTAGCTGTTTTTGTATTTGGTGAAGCAATGGATATGGAACGCCTGACAACATTTGTGCTGGTATGGGCGGGCTTTATTGTCTTTTCTATCGATGCGATTCGCCGTGCTAAATTAGCGAAGGTTATTGGGCCAGAGAAACGGGATATCTGATGCTTAATTCGATTAAGGGTCTCGAATTAATCAGAAACTCTCTTCCAGGTTAGCTAAAAGAGTGGTTTTTATCCCAGAAAGCCTATCAATAAAAGCTGTTCATAGTGTGCTATGGCTCACTTGGAAGATTGAAGTAAATCAGTTGATTGAGTCTTCAGGGGTATTGTTCTCATCGCAAGGGGACGGTCCTGAACCTATCCCTGGTTAATCGACAAGCCTTAGTTCATCCCGTTTCCCTAAGTTTTCGAGTTATATTTTTGCTTTTTGTTGAACCACCGACTGTACTTTAAGTGTTAGATCTTCTTTTGAAGGCCTTAAGGAGTGTTTATGGTTCAGCGATTACTCCTCTGTATTTGTTTAGGTTTTAACTCTATTGCTCTTGCAGTGGAACATCCTGTTATTTTCTCTGCTCTGGTTAATCCGGATAGCAGGGAGCTCAGTCTGCCATTCCAGACCTATACTGACCTACCTGAAGCCCAGCTGTTCTATCAACGGCTCAATCTGCAAGGACACTGGCCGATACTCGAAAAAACCCCTCTACTACGCCTGGGTGATCGTCATCAGCAGACTAAAATTTTGCGCCATCAGTTATTTTTACTCGGAGACTATCCCCGCCGCACACTGATTACCCGAGACCGTAACCTTTTTGATAGCGATTTGAGTGAGGCGTTGAAACGGTTTCAGTTTCGTCATGGTGCTAAGGTCGATGGTATTCTTGGGCCCGAGAGTCGGGGCATGTTAAATGTATCTCCAGCTGTCAGGCTGGGACAGTTACAGCTCAATCAAATTCGTAACCAACAGTTCCAAAGCCAGCTTTCTGGCCAGAACGGAGAGCGCTATATTCAGGTTAATATTCCCGAATTTCGTTTGCGTCTGGTTGATGGCGATGAAAACCTGTTGCAGATGAAAACTATCGTTGGTCGCAAAAAAAGGAAAACACCGGTGTTTTTCACCGAGATTAAGGCGCTGGTGCTGAACCCTTCATGGACGGTTCCAAAGAGTATTGCCTACAAAGACATTATTCCGGACTGGCAGCAGAATCCTAATCACCTTTCTCGTAGTAAACTGCAGGTAGTAAACGGATGGGGAAATAATCGTCAGCGGGTACCTGAGACTGAAGTTGACCCGCAACAGATGTATCTAGGGCGTAACTACAACTACTTTTGGAAGGCGCCAGGGGCGGATAATCCACTGGGACGGATAAAGTTTATGTCCCGTAGTCGGTACGCGATCTATCTGCATGACACCTCAGCTCCGAGACTGTTTGATAATCCACGACGAGATTTTAGTTCCGGTTGTATTCGTGTGGAGCGGGCCCAGGATTTAGCCCAAATGTTGTTGCAGCTGGATAGCCCAGAGCAGCAATCGCTATTGGAGAAGGGGCTGTCTATTGATGAAACTGGGGAGATTCATCTTCGTCAGCCGGTGCCTGTGTATATGACTTATTGGACCGCTTGGGTCGATCGAAAAGGGCTGCTTAACTTCCGTAATGATATTTATAATCGGGATGGTTGGGAGATGAGCCAGTTCTTAAGTAGTGCCCAAGTTGAGCAAGGAATACTAAAAACTGCTGATTAAATTCTGTACAGAGGGGAGGTTGTAACGGATAATGGCTGACCAAATTTTGAACAGCTAGGTTTATTCTCTGACAATGACAAAATTACGACATCCGCGCAGGCAGTTTTTGCGCAATTTTGGGCTGCTTTCAGCCGGTGCCGCTCTCTCTCCGAAAGCTTTTGCCAGTACTATTCCTTCACATAAAGCACTGAGTCTCCCTGCTGAGATGTCTTTGGCATTTAATAACCTGCATACAGGTGAGACCCTGAACACTACATTTTTCTGTGAGGGAGAGTTTGTTACCGATAGCCTGCAGGCGATCAGTTATCTGTTGCGGGATCATCGTAACGACCAGGTTGGCGAGATGAGTCCTCAGCTGATGGTGTTGCTACATAATCTTCAACGCAGGATGGAGGTGAATAAGCCCTTTGAAGTTATCTCTGGCTACCGGTCTCCTGAAACCAATGCGATGCTAAGTCAGAAAAGCAGAAAGGTAGCGAAGAAGAGTCTGCATATGCAGGGTAAAGCGATCGATGTAAGGATGCCAGGAATCTCACTGACTGATCTTCACCGGGCCGCGCGGAATGAGAAACAGGGTGGTGTGGGGTTATATAGCCGTAGTAGTTTTGTACATATAGATACCGGCAGGCCCAGGTCTTGGGGTAGCTAAAGTCTTTAGAACGTCAGAAGATCGAAAACAAAGGAGTCGGCATTCCCTGCCTACAGGCTAGTTTATATTGCCGCTGATATTGTATCTAATGCTTTTTAATATCCTCTGCGTAAAGTGTCTTTTTGGACACTTTGCCTGCCTTATTCCTTATTAAGTCTCGTTTCAGCAACTTTACAAAGATGAATTTACATCTGTGCATCTCTATTCATTAGAGAAACTTAGTCCGCTATATACGGGTAAGAGGATAGATATAATTATTGGTGAGACTGTAGAACCGGTCTCAATGTGGCGAAACTGGCGACTGATCAAGCTGTGCCAGCAAGTTTTGTAGACGATATTGAGGGAGATCTGAGGTTGGCTCTGCGATTGAGTCAGCCAGTAATAAATGATGGTTTAAAGCTTAAGTTTCAATATCGCTTATTCTACGATAATGCGTAGAGGCTCACCGAAATCGTCGTATATCACTTTTTTGCGCTGACGGGTTGTCTTTTGTGCCGCCACCGCTCTTTGAGTTCGCTCGGATTTACGTGCATCAATCTGAGCAAGTACACCATTCAGAGGGGTACGCTCTTGACGCTGAGGGTTAAGAATAAATCCAGCGTTACGGTATGAGCCGTTTACCAAGCCTGTTGCACCGGTTTCAACTTCAGCTACTGCTCCACCCTTCTTCAAGAAGGCTTGGGTTTCCTGCTGTAATTGTTGACGCAATTCTGCTTTGGTTTGACGCTTAATCATTTCCGATATCCCAGAGTTGTATAACAAACGACCAATTATGCACTATTTGATGTGTGATTTGGAGAATATCGTGCGTATTTTGTGTTTAGTATCGCTTTATTCATGATTATCTGGTTCATGGATAAGTTTCTTCTCCAGCTCCACCGCTAGAAAGAGTATTAGTCCTACTAACAGGATTCTGCCCCAGGCTGCTGCGTCAATGCTAACCGTGTGGAAGAATAGCTGCATAATCGGCAGATAAGTAAAGAGTAGCTGGAAAAGTATCACCAATGCTATCGCGTATAGCGCGTATGGGTTACCCAGAAGGCCATCCCTGGTCAGCACAGAGCGGGTCAGGAAGCGTGAGTTCAGTAGATAGACAATCTCCATTACGACTAGGGTGTTTACGGCGACAGTTCGTGCGCTGTCTATATCTGTACCGTTGCTTCGTTCCCAGAGAAAAAGCCCAAAGGTCCCTGCCACCATTAAGAGTGAGACAAAAATAATTCGCCATACCATGAAAGGTGACAGAATTGGACGACGGGTGTTTCTGGGTGGCCGGTGCATGACGCCAGGCTCTGTTGGTTCAAAGGTTAGTGATAGCGCCAGTGTTACAGCGGTAATCATATTGACCCAGAGTATTTGTGCCGGTGTAACGGGTAGGAGTGTTCCTAGTGCGATAGCTGCCAGTACGGTTAGCGCTTCACCACCGTTAGTTGGCAGGATAAAGAGAATAGATTTGCTAATGTTGTCGAATACGGTACGACCCTCTTCGATAGCATGAGTAATAGAGGCAAAATTATCATCAGCCAGAACCATCTCTGAGGCTTCTTTAGCTGCTTCTGTGCCTTTAATACCCATGGCGGTGCCCACATCAGCACGTTTGAGAGAAGGGGCGTCGTTGACACCATCACCGGTCATGGCCACGACATGCTGACGGGCCTGCAGTGCGCTGACAATACGTAACTTATGTTCCGGACTGGCACGGGCAAAAATTTCTATATTTTCAACTTCATCCTGAAGTTGGCTATCTGTCATCTGTTCAATTTGGCTGCCGATCAGAGCGCGGGGGGCCTCGGTGATTCCCATCTGCAACGCGATAGCAGTGGCTGTAGCGACATGATCGCCGGTAATCATCTTTACTTGTATCCCGGCCAAGTGACACTCTTTCACGGCCTGAATAGCTTCTTCCCGGGGTGGGTCAATAATGCCAACCACTCCCAGTAATGTCAGATTATTACTGATATCGTTGAAGTGCAGAATTCGATGGTCTTCCGGAACCTCTAATAACGCCAGGGCAAGGGTTCTTTTTCCCTGACTGGCGATCTGTTCCTGTTGTTGGCTCCAGTAGTCAGCGTCTAAACTAATGTTGCTGTCTCCCTCTTTTTGCCAGTGACAACGGGGCAGAATAGCTTCTATTGCACCTTTTACATAAATCATCCCGTTGCCCATGTGATCGTGGTGCAGGGTCGCCATAAATCGGTGTTCTGATTCAAACGGGATCAGGTCATCCCTTGGCATCTCTATATGTAACTCTTGCAGGTTAATGCCTGATTTTGCACCCAACACCAGTAGAGCGCCTTCAGTCGGGTCGCCTTCAATCCCCCATTCTTCATCTTTTTGAATTAATTGAGCCTCATTGCAGAGCACTGCTGCTTTGCAGAGTTGTTGCAGCTCTTCCAGATTATGCAGGTTCAGGTCTTTGTTATCGCAGGTGAAAGTGCCGTGAGGGTTGTAACCTACACCACTGATATCGGCGCTACAACGCGCTGATACAACAGTTGTAACAGTCATCTCATTGCGGGTTAGTGTGCCGGTTTTGTCGGAGCAGATAACAGAGACTGAGCCTAAAGTTTCTACTGCGGGGAGGCGGCGGATGATAGCGTGACGTTTTGCCATACGCTGTACCCCGATCGCCAGGGCGATGGTGATAACCGCCGGTAATCCTTCAGGTATTGCGGCAACAGCCAAGCCTACCGCTGCCAGAAACATATCCCCGAGGGCGTAATTTCTGATCAGGTAGCCAAACATCATGGTTGCCAGAGCGATCAGTAAGATAGCGCCAGTCAACCAGCGGGCAAAGCTATCTAGCTGACGGGTTAGAGGAGTTGTTAGCGAGTGAACCTCTGCCAGCAGGGTGCTGATGCGTCCTATTTCAGTTGCTGAACCTGTGGCTACGACTGTACCTATACCTTGTCCATGGGTAACCAGCGTACCGGAAAAGGCTATGTTTTTTCTGTCTCCCAGATCAGCATCTGAGGCCACGGGGTCGGTTTGTTTGAGAACAGGAACGGATTCTCCGGTTAACAGTGCTTCTTCAATATTCAGTTCTTTTAATTTAAACAGGTGTAAGTCTGCAGGAATTCGGTCACCTGATTGAATAAAGACCACATCCCCTGGGACTAACGCTTCAGCCGGGACCTGACTCCGGTGTCCGTTACGAATAACTACCGCTTGTTGAGAAAGCATGTTGCGTACAGCATCGATCGCTTTTTCTGCTTTACCTTCCTGTATAAAGCCAACAAGGGCGTTAATTAGAACCACTGCGACTATGACCCCGGAGTCGATACTATGGCCCAGTAGTGCCGTAACTACGGCGGCAACAAGAAGCACATAAATAAGAACATTATGAAACTGTGCCAGCAGCCTGGTTAGTCCACTACGACGGGGAGGAGCTGGCAGCTGGTTAGCGCCATACTTTTGCATACGTGCTGCGGCTTGTTCGTCGGACAGTCCTTGAACTGAGGTGTCTAACATCTCAGTTATCTGCTCGGAGCTATAGCTATGCCACTCTGTTTGTGACTGAGTAGATATATTAGAGGCGAGGGTGTTCATGTTTTTGCTCTCTTAAGGTAGAAAACATACATTAAGAATAACTAATAAAGAGGCATGAAACGCTAACCCAGATCAGCCTTGTGAGCGAAGTTCAAAGAACCGATCAGTTTCTTCGCGAAGGTTGCCGATCGGGATCATGTTTTTCTTAGATTGGTTGTTCAGGCTTCATCAATCCAGTGAAGTGCCTGCAGAAACTGGCTTTCTGTAAAGTGTGCGGCTTCACCTGTGATAAAGGCACCACCGATCTTAACGGCCCAATCGAGCCAGTCGCTGCCACCGACTATTGCAAGTCGGATAAAGTCATTACCGTGGTTGGCTCCGAGTTTGGCATCTTCCCACATCGCACCGACTTCCCAGCCTTTGAAATCAGGATCAAGATAGAGAAGGCAGCGAACCTTATTGTGAGCTAATACTTTTTCTTCCAGCAGAGGAACAAAAGTGGTCTGATAGTCCTCGGATGTTAGTTTGCCTGTCGCTTGTAGCACAATGATGTCTCCGGCTGTTTCCGGCAGAATATGAAGCATGGGTATTTCCTTTAATCAGCGGGCTTAATAGGGGTGTAGTGTATCGGTGCTGATAGCAGAGTCAAAAAATATTCAATCATGCCGATACAATAGAGACTATGACTAAAACTATCGTTCTGATCTTAATGATCTGTCTTAGCGGTTGCAGTTCTCAACCGCAGCGCGTAATACCTTCTGCTTCAGTCTCGATAGAAGGGGAAGTGGTAAGGCAGCGCTTGCTGGCCCACTACCGGGAGTGGCAGGGAGTACCTTATCGTCTCGGCGGAGCAGACAAGCGGGGCGTGGATTGTTCTGCGTTTACCCAGCTGGCTTTCCGTCAGCAACTGGGCCTTGATCTGCCTCGAACCACCGAGGGGCAGGTTAAGCGGGGCAGGCAAGTTTCTCCGACTACTTTAGAACCAGGCGACCTGCTGTTTTATCGCAGCAGTGTTAAGGTTCGTCATGTAGGTATCTATTTAGGAGATGGGCAGTTTATGCATGCCTCAACCAGCCGAGGCGTAATGATATCTGAGCTGAATAACCCTTATTGGGCTGATCACTTCTGGCAGGCCCGACGGTTGGGTCCTTAAGCTATCACTCTTTATGTACAAGTACTTTTTGCATAATCTCTTTCTGGTATAGTGTGGCTGCCTTTTTGGTGTCATGCGATTACCAAGTTTTAATGAACTAAGTTTTAATGAGCTATTGTTTAATGAGCTATTTGCCGATAGAAGAATATAAAAAGATCTGGATTTTCAAGCATAAAGATATGCTGGTCAGTGATGAGGATCTGATTCAGATCAAGCCTCTCACTGAAGCGAGAGCTGAACAGGTATGGTCACAGCAGATTAGTAAACAGAACGCTCATCCGGAGCTTTTTGATGAGGAGGACTGGGCGAATAAGGCTCAGACCTGGTTGGAGACCGATAACTGGCAACAGCTCTGGGAATCTGATGACCCAAGCTTGCCTGAAATTCTGGCAGGGCATCTGCAATGGGACGATTCGACTGTCATCTGGTTCTGTTATGAAAGCGAACATGTTCTTGAAACCACTTGGGATGTCTTCCGTCGAAACTGGAAAAACTTTCTCTTCTTTGATGATGGCCCTTTGATAATTGGCCGCAAGCGTAAGCAGGTTGCGCAGTTTTATCAGACGGGTAACTATCGTATAGGTAACCGTAAGTAGGTTACGCCTTCCGTTTTATATTCAGTAAATAATCTATAAGCCGTCATCATGGATGATGATAAATAGGGAGGGATTCCTGTTTTCTAAGGAATCTCAATGTTTCAACGGTCTTTGGCTGTCTTGTTTGCGGCCTCATTTTCAATTTCAGCAATCGCTGTACCCCCCTCATCTTTTAGTAAATCTAAGCGTATTTTAAAGGAATTGTATCAGACCAATCCCGTGAGCTTTTACTGCGGCTGTGATTACCGAACTGAAGGAAAGAAGCTAGTCCCTCAGTGGGATAGCTGCGGTTATACACCACGTAAAAATGCAAACAGAGCTGGCAGAATCGAATGGGAGCATGTGGTACCAGCCTGGGCTTTTGGTCATCAACGTCAGTGTTGGCAGAACGGTGGTCGTAAAGCATGTAAAAAAGATCCTGTTTTTCGGAGCATGGAAGCCGACCTGCATAATTTGGTACCTGCGATTGGCGAGGTAAATGGAGACCGTTCAAACTATAGTTTTTCACAGTTGGAAGGCGAGCCCCGAGTCTATGGTCGTTGTGATATGGAGGTTGATTTTAAACGCCGTAAGGTCGAGCCACCATTGGAGCGGCAGGGAGATATTGCCCGAACTTATTTCTATATGCGTGATCAGTATGATTTGAAGATCAGCTCCAAGCAGGAAAAGCTGTTTGCGGTATGGAATAAACAGGATCCGGTTGATCGCTGGGAACTGGATCGCAACAGAATGATTAGCGAAGTGCAGGGCAACAGTAACCCTTATGTTACGGACTCCTATGTTTCTGAGCTGCCATCCGGGATTACCGAAAAGGTTTCTACTCTTCCTGAAGAACCAAAAGAGTCGTTGGTCGAACGGATTTTGACAAAATTGGGACAGCTTTAAAGTAGATATGAGTGTTGCTCGCACCCTTTCTGATTGTTGTACCCAGTTTGTGATTTATAAAGGCTTCAAAATCGGTTTAGCTGTTACTCTGATATAGGTGAATTAATCCTGAATTGAGAGTGGCTTTTACCGGAGTATCTGATGATAAAATCCTATTACCGTACTGTGCTGATCTATTTGATCTTTGCTTCTTTGTGGATCTATTTTTCAGATTCGGTTGTTGCGATTTTGATCCGTACTCCAGAAGGGATTACGCAGGCCCAGAATTTAAAAGGTCTGGCGTTTGTTGCTTGTACCTCTCTAATGCTTTTCTTTTTGATTCGCTCTGATCTTAACCGGATTAATGAGGTGAATGTAAAGTTACGCAAAAGCTATGATCAAACTCTTGAAGGTTGGGTGCAGGTGATGGATATTCGTCATAAGGAGACCCGGCAGCACAGTCTTCGTGTTACCCGAATGACGGTCAAGCTTGCGAGTTTAATGGGTGTTGAGGGTGAGGAGCTGACCTTCATTGGCCGGGGAGCGATGATGCATGACGCTGGTAAAGTAGGTATCCCCGATAGTATTTTAATCAAGCCGGGTCCTCTTAATGAGGAAGAATGGGAAGTGATGAAACAGCATCCGGTGATTGCCCGGGATATGATGCAGGATATTGAATTTCTTCAGCCCTCTATTGATATTCCCTATTCTCATCATGAGCGGTGGAATGGTAGTGGTTATCCAGAAGGGCTGAAAGGGGAAGAAATCCCACTAGCGGCAAGGCTGTTTGCCATCATTGATGTTTGGGATGCGTTGGTGGAGAAGCGGGTTTATAAAGAGTCCTGGCCTGAGGATCAGGTAATGTTTTATCTTCAGGAGCAGGCAGGGATCCATTTCGACCCGCAGGTAGTTGATCTGTTTTTAGATAATTATCTGGAGGTTAAAGCAGCAGCCCTCCATCCTTCAGTTTTTTAATTATTAGTTAGCCAGAGCTATTTTCTGTTCGCTAAATTCAACATACCAGCGTTCAAATTGTTCTGCAGTCATCGCTTTTTCGTAATAGAATCCTTGAACATAGTCACAATTGGCCTGCAGTAGCAGTTCTTGTTGTTCATGGGTTTCAACACCCTCTGCTATCACCTTCAGTCCAAGGGTATGAGCCATGACTATGATGGCATTGCAAAGAACCATGTTATTCGTATCTGACTGCAGCGTGCGAATAAAGTCTCTATCAATCTTTATATAGTCGATATCCAATTGGTTCAGATGGGTTAGGGAGGAGAAACCTGCGCCAAAATTGTCCAATGTTACTTGTATGTTTACCTCTCTGAGCTGTTGTATTCGCTGTTTGGTCTCAACGGAAGACTCGGTTAACAGGTGTTCTTTGATTTCAATTCCGATAAATGATTTATCGGCAGATGAACTATTAGGCGTTGCATCATTAATATCGGATTCCTTGATTAATTGAATCCAGCGTTCCGGTACAGAGCTGACAGAGCTACTTTCAAAATGGGCTGCCGATGTATTTACACAGAGTTGAAGGTCGGGGGACAGCGCTGAGCGCCATAGACTGATCTGTTGTAACGCTTCTCTGAACCCCCAATCGTCAATTTCTAAAATCAGACCACTCTCTTCTGCTTCCTGTATAAACTGATGGGGGGTCTGTAACCCTTGAACTGGGTGATTCCAGCGTATTAGTGCTTCAGCTTTAATAACCCTTCGACTCTGTAGGTCGATAATTGGTTGATAATAGAGTTGGAACTGAGATTCATCAATCGCCTTGCGTAACTCTTTGATCAGGGTTGCTCGTTTAAGCGCCAGAGTTTGCATGCTGGGGGTAAAGTAATGCAGTTTACTGCGTCCGGCATCTTTTGCCGCATACATCGCCTGGTCGGCGTTCTTGATCAGTTGTTCGGCATACTCTCCGTCCTGAGGATAGAGAGTCGCACCAATGCTTGCGGATATAGTGAGAGATTGTTGGTTTATCTCAAAAGGCTGTTTCAGGATGTCCAATATCTTATTGGCGACCTGATCGACCTGCGCACTGTTGTCAATCTGTGGCAGGATAATGGTAAATTCATCACCGCCCAGCCGGGCGATGGTATCACTGCTACGAACCAACTTTCTGAATCGGTTTGCGACTTCCACCAGTAATTGATCTCCGACATTGTGTCCCAGAGTGTCATTTACCTCTTTGAAACGGTCAAGATCTAAAAACAATAAAGCCAAAGATGTTTCTGAACGGGAAGCCAGGCGAATCTCCTGGGCCAGGCGATCCATGAACATTCGGCGGTTGGGCAGATTGGTAAGAGGGTCAAAATTTGCTTGTTTCCAAATTAGCTCTTCGGTGCGTTTCTTTTCGGTAATATCAGAGAAAATTGCGATGCGTTGGTAGATACTACCGTCATCGTTGTAGAGTGTATTGATATTTAACCAGGCGATATAAACTTCACCCTCTTTATGCCGATTCCAGATTTCACCTTGCCATTTACCCGTTTGATTAAGGCTTTTTCGCATCTCTGTGTAGAACGGGTCTTTATGAATACCGGAACTCAGTAGGGCTGGAGATTGGCCTATCGTGTCTTCAGCGGGGTAGCCAGTGATCTTGCTGAACGCATTATTGACCTTGGCAATCTTACCCTCTGAGTCAACAATCATGATGGCATCATTAGCTTCAAATGCTGCAGCGGCTAAGTGCAGCTGTTCAGTCTGCCTCTGCTTCTCAAAATTCAGATGAGTACCGGCAATACAAAGTGGATGATTATTCCGCCCGAAGCGGATCGGTTTACCCCGGCTTTGAACCCAAAGCCACTTGTTATCATTAGTAAGTAATCTAACTTCAATTTCAGCGGTGTGATTGTTGAGCATCTGTGGCAAGAAATTGATATAGAAACGAATCTGATCTTCGGGGTGCATTAACTTACGGAATAACTTTCGGGTAAGCTGAAATGCCTGATCTTTAAATCCCAGCATTTTATAGCACTGGCTATCCCAGTGAATGGAGTCATCGGTCAAATCCCAACTCCATAAACCAGTTTCGGTTGCTTCCATTGTCAGCCGGTAGCGCTCTTCTGACTCTTTAAGGGCATGCTCGTAGCGATAGCGGGTTCTGTGAAGCTGGTTGAACGCCTGGATTAATTGACCGACTTCATCATGACTACGGACTGTCAGCATGTGTTCTGAGAGTTGGCCGTCAGCCATTTTACGAATCTCTCGTGATGCCTGAGTCAGGGGTGTCAGCAGCTGTTTTAGGAAAAAGGCGATTATTAAGCCCATTAACAGAATAATAACGAGACTTACCAGAACGATCTTATTGGTGAGCTGATTAATGGTAACCATCGCTTTTTGCAGCGGGTAAGTTCGGATGACAATCCAGTCCATCTTATCTATTTCAGCGGAGGCATAGATAATGTTGTTGCCGAGCAGGTCTAAACTTATACCTGATTGATTGCCATCTAATATCGCTTCTATACATTCACAGTGTTTATCTTTTAGATAGCTTTCCAGAGGGATGCCTGTTTGGGTGTCAGTGACGAAAATTTTCAGATTTGGATCGATGATCATCATGCGACCGCCGTCGCTGAAATTCTGTCGTGAGATCTCTTTTAACAGGTTGTCATCAGCCAATACATTTACGCCAAATATAAAACCGAGTATCTCACCAGAGGCCGATATTATGGGAGAGTTAATGACAAAAAGAGGTGTGTTTAGTCCTTTGCCGACCAGAGGCTTAGAGATAACGGATGCTTTCTTACTGCGGGCCTTTTGTATATGTTTCCGACCAGAAAAATCGATGCCTGTACGGTTGGGTACCATTGGGTAGTCTACAACAGAAATTCCTTGCCGGTTGGCTACCACTAGGCCTCCATTAAATAGGGACTGTAAGAGGGTGTCCTGCTTTAATGCCTCCTGAATTTTGTCGTTAGAATGCAGTTTGGTTCTTGAATGGAGCGTGCCTGCAAACTTCTCCAGAGCAAGCATTCTCTTTTGCAGAGCAGAATCCATCTGCCGTGACACCATATCAACCATGGTTTGCTGCTGTTCAACCAATAGATGAATAGAATCATTTTGGATATAACGGAAAATCAATGTGGTAATCGCGACGGCCGAGATAAGAAAGCCCGCCAGCGTCAGTATTAAGACCCGGTTATGTAGTGATGTCGGTAAAAAGCGGGGAAAAACCATTCATGCATATCCATAAGGTCTGAATGCGATATAAAAAATATATAAATGATTCACAGAACCTAATTTAAGAAAACCTAAAAAATTGATTGATATGTTATCTTAGCTTAGCCCAGATAGGTTAAGTTTTAACGTTTAACTGTTCAAAATGGTGATTGAAAATTGCCGACCTGTCTTCAGCCGGTGACAAGTTACCCGTCCGTTCCAAACATATGTAACGGCTTTGTTTTAGGGTATTATTTCCCTCCGTTATCACTCGCTGTGTAACGCGTACAGTCTTCGGATCTAATAATGCTGCAATTTTTTGAACGCTTAACCAATCCCTATCCAGAACAAGAACCTGATCAGCCGCCTTCCGGTATTTATGCTTTCTGTCGTTACTATATGCGTGGAATGGAATGGCCCCTTCTGTTTATGGCGCTGTTATCGGCAGTGTTGGCGATACTGGAGGTTTCACTGTTTGGTTTTCTGGGCCAGTTGGTTGACTGGCTCAGTACTAAACAACCTGAGACTTTTTGGCAGGAAGAGGGCGATACACTCACTCTTGTTGGGATAATACTGCTGGTGGGCTTACCGGCATTGGTGGTGCTTCACTCGCTGATTATACATCAGGTGCTGCTGGGTAATTTCCCTATGTCGATCCGTTGGTTAGCGCATCGCTATCTACTGCGACAAAGTCTTTCATTTTATCAGAATGATTTTGCCGGCCGGATTGCCACTAAGGTGATGCAAACCTCATTGGCAGTGCGTGAAGCGGTGATGAAACTGCTCGATGTGCTGGTATATATAGCGGTCTATTTTTTGTCGATGTTGGTATTGGTGGCGCAGTCGGATATTCGCCTGATGCTACCCCTGTTAGGTTGGTTACTCGTTTACTCTCTTCTGATGTGGTATTTCGTGCCCCGCCTAAGGGATATTTCTGCTACGCAGGCTGATGCCCGCTCATCGATGACCGGAAGGATAGTCGACAGTTACACCAACATCTCCACCGTAAAGCTGTTTTCCCACAGTCAGCGGGAATCGGATTATGCCCGTGAAAGTATGGATGGTTTTCTTCATACAGTATATCGCCAGATGCGCTTAGCCACCGGTCTTAATGTGATGGTTCAGTGTCTTAACTATCTGCTGGTTTTCATCATTGCAGGTGTTTCAATCTACCTTTGGAGCTTCAGTCTGGTAAGTGTGGGTGCTATCACCATTGCTCTTAGTCTGGCGTTGCGTCTGAACGGCATGTCTCAATGGATTATGTGGGAAGTGAGTACGCTGTTTGAAAATATCGGCACTGTAAATGATGGCATGAATACCCTGTCTCAGCCGCTTGAGGTAACTGACCGGGATGAAGCGGAACCTCTGGCTGTTGATATAGGGAATATTCGTTTTGAAGATGTCTCCTTTCATTACGGTAAGACAGAAGGCGTAATGGAACATCTGGACCTGGATATCAAGCCAGGTGAAAAGGTCGGCGTAGTGGGCCGCTCAGGGGCTGGTAAATCGACACTGGTAAATCTGTTATTACGTTTTCATGATCTTGCGGGTGGACGTATAACCATTGATGGACAAGATATCAGTCAGGTTCAGCAGGAGAGCTTACGCAGTCAGATAGGCATGGTGACCCAGGATACTTCCCTGCTGCATCGCAGTGTGAGGGATAATATTCTTTATGGACATCCGGATGCGTCAGAGGAGGCAATGCTCGCCGCAGCAAGGCGAGCAGAAGCCCATGAGTTTATTCTGGGGTTGAGTGATAGGAACGGACGGACAGGGTATGACGCAGAGGTGGGTGAGCGTGGTGTGAAACTTTCCGGCGGGCAGCGCCAGCGGATCGCCATTGCCCGGGTTATTCTTAAAGATGCACCTATCCTGGTTCTGGATGAAGCAACCTCGGCGTTGGATTCAGAAGTGGAAGCAGATATTCAGCGTGGTCTATCTAATCTGATGCCGGGTAAAACGGTTATCGCTATCGCTCACAGGCTATCGACGATTGCAGCGATGGACCGATTGATTGTGATGGATCAGGGACAAATTGTTGAACAGGGGTCCCATCAGGAACTGATCAGCCAAGGGGGGATTTACGCCCACCTTTGGGCGCATCAGTCCGGTGGCTTTATCGGTATGGATACCTGAGTTTCTGTGTAAGATAGGCTTACTGTAATACAAGTCTGATCTGATTAAAGTCCGCTTTGCAGAGGAAAGTCTGGATGCATGTTATCTCATGGTTATCGCTTGCCTGGTGCGCGATTCCGGTTGTGTTGATCGCAATAGTCTATGCTCGCTGGTCCGGTAAGGCATCTGAAGTGCTGTTATCTGCTGCCCGGATGACGCTGCAGTTGATCGGCGTGGGCTATGTGCTGGTGGCCCTGTTTGATAATCCCTCTCCCTGGATTACAGCGGCGGTTCTGACAATGATGGTTTGTATTGCCAGCTGGATTGCACTTCGCCCGTTGGGCTACCAGCGTAGCTATTTGAAGCCAACGCTGATAGCGCTGGCCAGCTCTACGGGCTTACATCTGTTCATCTCTCTGGTGTTAGTAATAGGTGTGGAAACCTGGTATGAACCCCGGATCGTGATCCCTCTGGCAGGCATGTATTTTGCCAATACGATGAACGCTATTAGCCTTGCCACTGAGCGTTATCATGCAGAACTGGAGGAAGGCAAGCCAGAGCCTAAAGCCAGGATTACCGCCTTTCAGACGGCGATGATCCCCCAGATTAATAGCCTTCTGGCGGTAGGGTTGGTCTCTCTACCAGGAATGATGACCGGCCAGATCCTGTCAGGAGTCTCACCACTAATCGCCGTGCGTTATCAGATTATGATTATGACGATGGTGCTGGGTTCCGGTGGTTGTGGCGCCGCATTGATGCTCTGGCAGTTGGGGCGTGCTTATCAGGCGAATCAGCCAGAATCGAAAGGTGACAATCAAGGAGGTAAGGGTGATGAGTGAACGGCCAGTCTTGTCTACAGTCCTGTTTACGGCCTTTGCATTGCTGGCCTTTGCTGGTAACTCGGTACTCTGCCGGCTGGCGTTGGGAGAGCAGAGTATTGATGCGGGTAGTTTTACTGTGATTCGGTTGCTCTCAGGAATTCTGGTTTTGTCGCTTCTGTGGTACCTGATGCAGCGTCGCAAAGGGGCACCTCAGGATAGAACGGGGCGAGGGAGTTGGGGCGCCGCTACGATGCTGTTTCTCTATGCTCTCGCATTCTCATACGCCTATATCAACCTCGATACAGGCACCGGCGCGTTGATTCTGTTTGGCGCTGTGCAGATCACCATGATTCTGATCAGCCTATTTAAAGGGCATCGTCTGCTGTGGGTTGAATGGTTGGGATTGCTGCTGGCGTTTAGTGGTTTTGTTTATCTTCTGGCACCGGTGGTTAATACACCAGGGCTTTGGGGTTTTATACTGATGACCGTGGCAGGCATAGCCTGGGGGATTTATACGCTGATGGGGCGGGAGTCCGATAACCCATTGTCAGATACCCATTATAATTTTTTCAGGACCCTTCCTTTTGTTGCTGTGATGCTAATTTTGATTCTTGTTTCCGGGGAGATGAATCTAACTTCAAAAGGTATAATACTGGCAATCCTATCGGGTGCGATCGCTTCAGGTATTGGTTATGCCGTCTGGTATCGAGCGTTAGGTGGGCTATCTGCGGTACAGGCCGCCGTCCTGCAATTACTGGTGCCGGTGATTGCTGCCTTAGGAGGTGTGCTGTTTACGGATGAAATTATCTCTATCCGACTGATGCTGGCCTCGCTGCTAGTACTGGGTGGTATTATGCTGGTTGTGACTGGCCGTTATTATCTGCTTCAGCGGCAGGCTAATCGGGCAATTTGCGGCAACAATAAACCTTAATTCACACCTTAATTTTTTTACATATGGATTGATATTTGATGATGGATACTCAGCTACTTATAACCTTTATCGTTGCGATAACGCTACTAACCCTGACGCCTGGCGTTGATACGATGGTGACTATTCGCAATAGTGCCCGGGGCGGCTGGAAGGATGGTTTTGCTACGAGTACCGGCATTTGTAGTGGACTGTTTCTACATGCGACTGTTTCTGCATTGGGGATATCGGTTATCTTATTGCAATCGGCTAATGCATTTCAGTTTTTGAAACTGATTGGCGCCGGTTATCTCATTTGGCTGGGCATGAAAAGCTTATTTTCATTACTCAAAGGGCAGGGGGTCTTTACCCTGCCAGAGGGGAAAGAAGGTAGCTTTGTGTTGAAGCGTTCGTTCCGGGAGGGTTTTCTGTCTAATGCCCTTAATCCGAAAACAGCTCTGTTTTATATGGCTTTTCTACCGCAATTTATTGACCCCACAGGTTCGGCACTTGTTCAGTCGTTAGGATTAGCGGCAATCCATTTCTGTATCGCTATGTTGTGGCAGTGTTTGTTGGCGCTGGCGGTTAACCGGGCTCGTCAGTGGCTTCAGCATCCATTTGTTAGCCGGGGAATCAATGGGATTTGTGGGACTGTATTGATATATCTCGGTGCCCGACTGGCGTTGGCTGAGGAGTAGTAGATGCGAATTGAGCAGCTTTTCGGTATAGATTTACCGTTGATACAGGCGCCGATGGCAGGTGCTCAGGATGCCGCACTAGCGATTGCGGTCGCTGAAGCGGGCGGACTGGGGTCTTTGCCATGTGCAATGTTAACGCCGGATCAGCTTATAGCTGAGTTAGAGAGCATTCGTGCGGTCACAGATAAACCCATCAATCTTAATTTTTTCTCCCATACAATGCCTGCCTCTGATGCAGGCCAGGAACAGCAATGGCGTACGTGTCTGCAGCCCTACTATCAGCAGTATGATATTGATCCTGAGAAGATAGCCTCCGGAGCAACACGAACTCCTTTTGATCATAAAATGGCTGAGGTGTTAGAAAAGTATCGCCCGGACGTGGTGAGTTTTCATTTCGGATTGCCAGAACCTGAATTGCTTCAACGGGTGCGTAACTGTGGCTGTAAGATCTTATCCAGTGCGACAACGGTCGCTGAAGCCCGTTGGCTGGAGCAGCAGGGCGTGGATGGAATTATCGCGCAAGGGTTAGAGGCGGGTGGCCACCGGGGATTTTTCCTGAATTCCGATCTGAATACTCAGGCAGGAACAATGGCGCTGTTGCCTCAGATCATTGCAGCAACTGATCTACCAGTCATTGCGGCCGGAGGGATCGCCGATCGCGCAGGAATAAAAGCGGCACTCATGATGGGCGCTGCTGGCGTGCAATTAGGGACGACATTTCTCCTCTGTGATGAGTCACGAATCAGCGAAATTCATCGCCAGGCACTACTTGATGCAGAATATCCTACAGCTCTCACCAATATTTTCTCGGGCGGGGCAGCCCGGGGTATTGTTAATCGGGTGATGGCGGAGTTAGGAGCAATGCCTTCAACAGCGCCGCCGTTTCCCTTGGCTACTGCCGCTATTGGCCCGCTGCGGGCAGCAGCGGAAGAGCAAGGGGTAGGTGATTTTTCTCCTCTCTGGAGTGGACAAAACCGCACCGGTTGCCGGCCAGTGCCCGCAGCTGAACTGGTAAATTACTTATTTGAAGGTCTGGAACGGGGATAAATTCTTAACAGGGGTTGATATATTTTTACTCACCCCCAGATTAGAAATAATTCACTAATCTAGGCCTCTGTCAGCAGTGCTGCTCACGTCTTATCCTATTGAGGTCTGAACAATGCAAATTGCTGACAATAAGATTGTCCTGATTCACTACACCCTGTCTAATCTTGATGATGAAGTCATGGATTCATCTGCCGGTGGCGAACCGCTGGCATACCTTCACGGTAAAGGTAATATCGTTCCTGGTCTGGAAAAAGAACTACTGGGTAAGAAAGTAGGCGACAAGGTCAAAGTTGAAGTCTCTCCTGAAGAGGGTTACGGAGAGCTAAACGAAGAACTGATTCAGGAAGTGGAACGTGCAGCTTTTGAAGGTGTTGAGGCTATCGAAGTCGGTATGCGTTTTATGGCCCAGACTGCCTGGGGACAGCAGCCAGTTGTTGTGACTGCGGTGACCGAAGAGACCGTTATTGTTGATGGTAACCATCCTCTTGCTGACCAATCTTTGAAGTTTGATGTTGAAGTGGTTGAAGTACGCGATGCTTCTGAAGAAGAGCTGGAGCACGGTCATGCCCATGGTGAAGGTGGTCATCACCACTGATCGATTTTCTGCTTAATAAAAAAAAGGCGCTCAGCGCCTTTTTTTGTTTGTCCCGCTCTAACATCTTTCATCCCGGTACATATATACTTGAGCGATACAGCCGTTACAGCCGAGTGAGCCCAGATGAGAGAGCCGATTGAATCTGCTATAACAGAAGTGTCCAAAGTGCTTTATGGCAAGCAGGAACAGATAAAACTGGCCCTGACCTGTATCTTTAGTCAGGGGCATTTGTTGATTGAAGACCTGCCAGGGATGGGCAAGACGACACTGGCTCATGCATTGGCAAAGATACTGGGTTTAGACTATCAGCGCCTGCAGTTTACCAGTGATATGTTGCCGGCAGATATTTTAGGCGTCAGTATCTTTGAGCCTACCAGTGCTACTTTTCAGTTTCATCCGGGCCCTGTTTTTACTCAGCTATTATTGGCTGATGAGGTGAATCGAACGACCCCTAAAACCCAGTCAGCACTGCTTGAAGCGATGGAAGAGTCCAGAGTCAGTATTGATGGGCAGACCTATCCTCTGCCGCAGCCATTCTTTGTAATAGCGACGCAAAACCCGGTTACTCAACAGGGTACCTTTCCTTTGCCAGAGTCCCAACTGGACCGCTTCCTGATGCGGATTGAATTGGGTTATCCCGATGATAAAGCCGAGCGGGAGTTGCTGAAAGGAGGTGACCCCCGTGATCGTCTTAAGGATCTCCCTGCCGTTATCAGCGACGCTGAACTGAAGCGGATAACCGCGGCCTGTGCAGCGGTTAATGTATCAGACAGTATTCTCGATTACCTCCAGCGATTGATCGCCCACAGTCGCCAAGCGCCTGAATTCAGTTTTGGCATCTCGCCCCGTGGCGCTCTGGCGTTACTGAGTGCCAGTCGCAGCTGGGCCTATATCGAAGGACGGGATTATGTGATTCCAGAAGATCTTCAGCAACTTCTAGGGCCTGTTACCGGGCACCGGTTACGTGCCGCAGAAGATATTGGTGGCTTTGGTGCTAACGCTTTGATTCAACAGATGCTGAGTCAGGTGGATGTGGTGGCCTGAGGGCAGGGTTATGATTGCAGCGGACATAAAAGCAGGGTTAGGCGCTAGTATAAGAGCTTTTCGGCAACGACTTAAGCGAGGCTTCTTAGACTGGAGCCTGCGCCGCAGCCCACGGTTAAAGCAGCTTACCTTGAGCCAGCGGCGAATCTATATTTTACCCTCGCGGGCCGGTTTTGTGTTTTTGTTACTTCTACTCGTTATGCTGTTGCTGGCGATTAATTATCAGAACAATCTTATGTTCGCGACAACTTTTTTACTTGGCAGTTTGTTTGTTGTAGCGATTCTGCATACCTATGCGAATCTATCAGGTATCAGGATTAACTTTATTCGCGGACATGCCTGTTTTGTCGGAGAACAGGCCGCATTCGATCTGACTTTGACAGCCAGTGGTACTCGCCAATATGAAAGTATTCAGCTGCGCTTAGCCGAGGGTGATGGCCGTGCTATTGATCTACTTGAACAGCGGCAGTTAAATCTTAGTCTGTATCAGCATACTCACCATCGTGGGCCTCTTCAGGCGGGTGCGCTGTTGATTGAAACCTTTTATCCGCTGGGTCTTTTCAGAGCTTGGACCTGGCTGCAAGTAGACCTGCAGACTATGGTTTATCCTCGTCCTGTGGCTGGTGGGTCGCTGCCCGATCTAGTGGGTTCCGGCTCGGGTGAACAGACCCAGGAGCGTCTGGGAGAAAACTCCGGAGGCGAAGAATTTGCCGGCCTTGAACAGTATCAGCCGGGTATGTCACTCAAGCGGGTAGCCTGGAAAAACTATGCCCGTGGGCAGGGAATGCACGCTAAACACTATGTTGAGCTGAGTGATATTCGCCGCTGGTTAAATTGGCAGCTTTGGCCTGAATTGGGAACGGAAGCCCGACTATCAAGGCTTACCTGGTGGGTTTTACAGTTACACCGTATGGAGGAAGAGTATGGTTTGCTGTTGCCAGGTTTAGAGATCACTCCTAACCGGGGAGAGGTTCATCGGATTCAGGTACTCGAAGCGCTGGCATGTTTTGCTTTGAATGCAGAAAGTGATTCAGGAACCGCGGAGAAGAAACCGTGAAGCCCCTATTTCAACTAACTCGCAGTAGCATGATCTGGTTATTGGTCAGTATTCTGCTGGTGACTATTCCCTTTATTTCGATTCTGCCCGGTTGGTTGTATCTGCTGGCTTTTCTGACAGTGGGGTGGCGTCTTATGGTGCACAGTGGGCGGTGGAATTTCCCCCACTGGAGTGTCCGCTTCGGTTTGTTATTGCTGGTGCTGCTTGGTTTGTTGTTTGAGTTGCGAAGTGGTTCGGTGATGGCGGTGACGGTGGGGTTGCTAGTGTCAGCTTTTCTGCTGAAACTGACAGAGATGTATCGCCGGCGGGACGCCTTAGTGGTGATCTTCGTAGCCTTTCTACTGACGGTATGTAGTTTTCTGTTTCATCAGTCGATTCCCATGGCGCTATATGCATTACTCTGTTTGATTGTGGTCACCGCCTGCCTGAATACGGTCTATCGTAGCCAGCAGAACAGCGATGTCTGGCGGCCTCTGAAACACTCTGTGACACTGTATATGCAAGCACTGCCAATGATGCTGGTGTTGTTTCTGATCTTTCCCAGAATTGGCCCTCTGTGGCAGGTCGATATGAATACCGGTCAGAGCTTTACCGGCTTGTCTGACTCAATGTCGCCGGGGGATGTTAGCCGTCTTACCCGTTCAGCCGAGATCGCGTTCAGAGCCCGTTTTGATGGTTTACCGCCTCCGGAAAATCAGCGCTACTGGCGGGGACTTACCTATGACCGCTTTGATGGACGCCGCTGGACTCGATCTGAATTAAAAAAGGCCGGTGCTACCGATTCTGAGTTATCAGTTAGTGGACAGAAATACAGTTATCAGGTGGTGATGGAAGCAACAGGTCAACCCTGGCGCTATGGGCTTGATATTCCAATGGATTACCCTACTAATGTTCGCCGCATTTCTGACCTGACTTTAGTGGGCAAAGAGCCGTTGATGCAAAGAGCACAGTATCAGCTTGTGTCCCAACAAGGTCCCATAAAAGAGGCTCTGTCAGCTGACCGTTATAGCGAGTACCTACAATTGCCACAACAGGGTAATGAAAAAACTCGCCAATTAGCGTTGAAGTGGCATTCTGAAAATGCTGTAACTAAAGACTTTTCGAAACAGCTACTGGAATTCTTCGCCAGTGATTTTCGTTATACCCTGGAGCCTCCTCTATTGTTAAGCGCTGATCCCATCGATCAGCTTCTGTTTGAAAGCAAACGTGGGTTTTGTGGTCATTTTGCCAGTGCGGCAGTATTTATGTTTCGGGCCGCTGGCATTCCTGCTCGGGTTGTTGGTGGCTATCTAGGAGGGGAGATGAACCCTCTGGACGGAGCATTAACAGTTAGACAGTATGAGGCGCATGCCTGGCTGGAGTATTGGGACCGGCAGGACTTAAGTTGGCACCGGCTGGATCCTACCTCCGTGGTGGCGCCGCTCCGACTGGAGCAGCCTGCCGAGCAGTTGTTTCGTTCTGAATCAGCCTTTCTTGCAGATGCCCTGATGATGCGTAACGGTTTTCTGAGTGGCACCCTGTTGAAGCAACTAAGACTTCGTTATGAGGCGATGAACTACGGCTGGCACCGCTGGGTACTCAATTTTCATCAGCAACAGTCAGGTATTCTGCAACAGTTGTTGGGTGATATTTCAGTACTGAAGATATTATTGCTGGTTTTGGTGCCGGGAGGTTTGGTTCTGTCATGGGTTGCCGCCAGCTTGCTGTTTCGGCGAGGTCCCCGCAAGAACTCTTTATTAAAAGCACTGGAACGTTTAGATAAACAGTTAAAGCCTGCCGGGTTAGAGCGCAAACGTGGTGAGACCGTGAATCAGTTTGCTACACGTCTGGCGGTATCATTTCCTCCTCTTACAGTTGAATTTCTAGATCTGGCCCGTTGTTATGAACAGATCAGTTATGCCGAAAATGCTGACCCTGATTTGACTCAAAGGTTTATGGAGATCATTGGTCGCTGTATTAAGGTTAATTTAAGCTCTGTGAGCTCTGGTGGGGCAGACTTAAGTAAATGAATATTAAACACAATGTTCCGGAATATATACTGCAACGCAGTGCACGTCGCCGTACTATCGAAATTCAGGTTAGGCCTGACAGCATAAGAGTCCTGGCTCCAAAGCGGGTGGCTCAAGCCCGAATTGATAGCTTCGTGGTAGAGAAAACAGACTGGATTCGTACTCGTCAGCAAGAGCTTTTGCTTAGGCGGTCTTCGCAATTAGCGCCTGTGCTGCTTGAGCAGGACAGTCAGCTACTCTGGTTGGGGGAGCGATTCAAACTTTGTATTTCTGATAGAGCGACTCAGACCCGCGTCCAGCTTCTGCCAGACGGGATAAAGCTGGAGTTATCGCGACGTATACGAAAACCCCAAAGCGAAGCGGTCCTTGAACAACTTGAACATTGGTATAGGGAGCAGGCTCTTCAGCTTTTCCAGCAGCGTGTGAACGACTGGAGCGGACTGATGGGTGTCGTACCATCCACGGTGGTTGTTCGCAGTTATCGACGTAAGTGGGGCTGCTGCAATAGCCGAGGTGTAGTGAGCTTTAACTGGTTGCTGATAATGGCTCCTTTAAACATTATTGATTATGTAATAGTTCATGAACTGAGCCACCTTAGAGAGATGAATCACTCTCCTCGATTTTGGTTAGAAGTTGAGAAGTTTTATCCTGACTACCCTAAGGCTAAAGTTTGGTTAAATGATCAGGGGAGAGGGCTGCAGTGGCCGCCAGTTCAGAGTGATGTAGGTAATAGATTGAATTTCCAGGGCTCTCTTTAAGGAGCACCAATGGCGGTGAAAATACCTGGATTTATAAGACTTTAGTTTTATTGGCTGCGAATTTCCAAGAAATGGGTAGTGTTTTCCTGTTTATAAATTGCGTTTTCATTTAAATATTCTTTAACGTAACAAAATAATAAAATTAACAATAACTTAGAAGCGAACGAGTATGAGTCTTTACGATACAGTCGAACGGAATTTCTTTAACTCACTCACCCGCAAAATTGTCGGTAATGTACTTTTTTTACTCTTACCTTCAGTGCTGTTTGCGGGGCTTATCTGGTACAGCGCGGGTCAACTTGATCAAGTGTTAGTGCTAAAAAGTGGCTCGTCTGAGCTACAGTCCGAATTAGATAACTTGCGGTTTATGGCCTGGCTTCTATTTGGCTTTGCTATCGTGGTAGCAACCTTTACGATCTTTTTTATGCGCCATATTTTCTTACGGCCGATTGGTAAAATGATCGACGTCCTGAGTGCAATAAAGGACAAAGATGGTGATATCTCAGCCACGTTGCCAGACTTTACCCATGACGAAATATCTACCATGGCGTCGAGCTATAACGGATTTTCAACCAGTCTGAAAAAAATTATATCTGATACCCGTAACCATAGTGTACGGGTCGCCCTGAGTGCGACTCAGTTGAGCAAAGTGCTACAAGAAGTGCATAAGTCTACCAGTGAGCAGGAGGAACAGGCGCAGCAGGTGTTGGTCTCCAGCCTTGAATCCACTACGGCTATTGAAGAGGTGGCTGGTAATACCCTTAGAATTTCTGAATATACCAGTAATAATCTGAATGAGATCAGAACCTCAAGCGATGAATTAGAAAAGGTGTTGGGCCAAGTTAGAAATATTAGTGAGTTAGCCCAAGGGTTTCAGGTGACCGTTGAAAAACTCAGTGCCAGCTCTGAAACCATTACTGAAATTCTGTCGATGGTTAAACGGTTTTCAGACCAGACGAATCTGCTTGCTCTGAATGCTTCTATTGAAGCCGCGCGAGCGGGTGAGGCAGGAAGAGGTTTTGCTGTGGTTGCCGATGAGGTGAGAAACCTCTCACAACAGGTACAGGTTGCGACAGCCGAGATTGATGAGAATATCTCGGTTATGGGAGAGTTGGTGAAAGATACTAAGATCAATTCTGCCAACATTCTTGAATACACCCGCAACACAGAAGGCTTTATCGGCTCTACCAGCGAGCAATTTACACGTTTGGTACAGGACTTCGAAGGCGTTAATAATCAGTTAACGACCATTAGTTCAACCCTGGATGAGCTTTCTTATACCAATAAAGCATCGCATACCCATGTAGAGCGAATTGCGGGTATCAGTGGGGATATCCGTGATGAGATGAAGCGTTCACGGGAGTTCTCGGGTGAGTTGGAAAGTTCAACAGAGGAAACCCAGGAGCTATTGTCCCGCTTTATTATTGGCTATGGTAGCTTTGAAGAGATCATACAAGCGGGACGTGAGTGGTCTCGTCAGGTACAGGAAGCGCTGGAAAAACTGAATAGTCAGGGATTTGATCTGTTTGACAAAAATTACCTGCGTACAAATGAGGGAAAACTGCCTGAAAAGTTTGATGTCAGCTATGTTGATGCTTTTGAATCCCTCCTGCGGCCAATGTACGATAACTGTTTAAGAGAGAAGCCTGATCTGATCTATGCCTTGGCTGTAAGCCTTGATGGCTATGCTCCTGCTCACCATCTGAAAGTGTCCGAGCCTATGACAGGTAACTTTGATATTGATAATGTGAAGAGCCGTCATCGTCGATTCTTTAAAGGTAGCCGCGCCGAAATACGACGTGTAACTAACACTGCGCCATTTCTTTTACAGACCTTTGTTCGTGACACCGGTGAGGTGTTGAACGACCTGACATTCCCTATCTATGTTAACGGTAAGCACTGGGGGGGATTTGCGGTTGGTTTCAAGCCGGAGCTGTTGCTTGATAGTGAGAGAACAACTGAGTTGCGATAACCCTTCATTGTGTATCGTTACTCTGCAACAAGCCCGCAACCTTTTGGAAGCGGGCTTTTTTATGTTCGCATTTTTATACGTCGTAGGTCCTGAATAGTGTGTCCTACATGGTTTTAGAGTTTCAGCACTAAAGATGTAACCGTAACGCCAGTTACAGATAAGGTACTTTCGCTTTACGCCTGCTTATCCTTTAAGTGTGCAGCTATAGATAGGCCTGGTAGCGACTACTTTTTTAGGAGTTAAACGGCGCTAAAGTTGCCTGTTTTAGATTACTACTAACGCCAATAATGCCCTGACTCACAAAAAATAACTTTCGATGAAGAATCAGAGGGCATCATGAATAATAAGAAACTGTGGCGCAGCATGCCGTTAGCCTTGGCTGTAGTATTGAGTAACAGTGCGATGGCCGGGATCAGCCTGTATGATCAGGATGGCACAACTTTCTCTGTAGACGGACATTTCAATGCTTTCTACACCTATCAGGATAGCGAAGATAAAGTTGCTGATACCAGCACTAAGACTTCACGCGTTCGTATGGGATTTCTGCCTAACTATATCGGCTTCAATGTATCAAAGCAGGTAGATGACTTGAAAGTAGGCGGTCGTTCCTCTTTCTGGGTCTCTATCAACGATAGCAATCAGGATGGAGATGGCACCAAAACTGATTCAATGATCGATGTTCGTCAGTTCTACGCAACCGTCGATGGTGATTTTGGTCAGGTTCTATTTGGTAAGGATTTTGGTCTTTACGGGCGCTCTAATATCTTTGGTGATGAGCTGTTGATGGGTGTTGGTTTTGCACCTGCCGCTTCGTCTAACACTACCTTTGGTAACATCACCACGGGTTATCCTTACGCTAATCCAACGGCCCAGATCACCTACCGTTCGCCGGTGATGAGTGGTTTACAGGTTGCTGTGGGTGTTCTTGATCCGAATACAACCGGTACTACAGCGGCTGGCGATTCAAACTCTGCACGCTTTGAAACTGAAGTAACGTATAGCGCTGATTATGATGGTGTTGCCCTTAAAGCTTGGGTTGGCGGTGCAGCAGGAGATTCAGTTACTTCTGGTGTTGATGCTAAAGGTATCTCTTATGGTGCGCGGGTTGCCGCAGCAGGTTTTGCACTGACAGCTTCCGGTTTTGATCAGGAAGGTATCAGTCATGTCTTTGCCAGCAACACTTTGACAGACAGTGCCGAGTCAGAAGGTTATCTGGTACAAGGTTCTTATACCTTTGATGCGAATCGTGTTGTGCTTTCTTATGGTCAGACTGAGGCTACTGCCGCAGGAAGTTCTGTAACCGGCCAGGATGATCTGACTGGCGTTGCCTTGTTCCATAAGGTAAATGACAATCTGGGATTGGTTGCTGAGTACACGGTTCATAAGACCAATAACGGTACAATCGATACCACTGAAACTGATACCTTTGCTCTGGGTGCGACTCTGAGCTGGTAAAACCCTTTGCAGCACTGATAGTGCTGTCTTGGTAGGAAGCATCCTTCCGGCAACCCCCTTCCTCTGTCGGCCTGGATGCTTTTTCTACTTTAGCGTCTTAGTACTTTAGTGCTGTAGTCGTTTTTGTTTTATCTAATAAAATCAATAGCCTGTGATTTTTCAGTGTTTTAATTACTCACAAGCAGGTACTCAAGTATACTATTTTCAATCGTCTATCCCTTTTAGACTCAAAAGTCCTCTTATACTTGCGGGGTCATAGCTTTGACCATTGAATCATCACAGAATATATCTCAACCCGAGTTACGGACTGCATTTTCCTCCGATCGGAATGAGCTGCGGGCCGTTGAGCAGTTGTACCAACAACTTAACGGGTCAGATCTTAACTTTGTCCTGTTTTTTTGTTCTGCGGAATATGATCTTGAAACCCTGGCTGATGCGATGCAACAGCAGTTCAAGGATGTATTGGTGGCGGGTTGTACCACCGCCGGTGAGATTACCGTAGAAGGTTATGCTCAGGGCTGTATTTCCGCGGTGGGTTTTTCCCGCGAAGCATTTGCGGTTAGTGGTGTGTTGATTGAAAGCCTGGACCATTTCAATTTCTATGATGCTCAGGGCATAGTGCAGGATCTGTCTGAACGCTGTATGGAGCAGCAGATAGCGCCTATTAAAGATCATAGCTTCGCTCTGACGTTGTTTGATGGCCTGTCGACCCAAGAAGAAAAAGTATTGATTACGCTGGACTCTGCGCTAGGTAGTATTCCTCATTTCGGTGGATCAGCAGGGGATGATATCTGTCTTGCTAACACGCATGTCTACTTTAACGGTGCTTTTCATACCGATGCAGCCGTCATTATTCTTGTGAATACCAGTTGTGAATTCAGGGTGTTTAGTGGACATCACATGGAAAGCAGAGATAGTAAACTGGTCGTGACAGAAGCGGATAGCGATCAACGTCGTGTTCTGGAACTCAATGCAGAGCCTGCAGCGCTGGAATATGCGCGGGTGGTGGGTCTGCCTTTGGAAGAACTAAACCATCACGTCTTTGCGCTCAATCCGATTGCTGTGCGTATTGGTGAAGAATACTTTATTCGATCGATACAGAGCGTAAATGACGACCTGAGTCTGACTTTTTATTGCGCAGTAGAGAACGGTATTGTACTTACGTTGATGCAACCAGGCGAAATGGCCCCTCTGCTTGATCAGCAACTGACGCGGGAGGAAAACGCTCTGGGAGAACATCTGTTAACCCTTGGGTGTGATTGTTTCCTTCGACGGCTTGAAGCTGAGCTTAGAGGAGAAAGTGAACAGATCTCTGATCTTATGAGACGTCACCGGGTGGTCGGTTTTAATACCTATGGTGAACAGGTTGATGGGATGCATATTAATCAGACATTTACCGCTGTAGCGATCGGGAGAAAAGTATGAATGGTGAGGTGAAACCTCAATCCATCGATCTACCTGATCGCGTCGAAGAACTGGAGCGGGAAAATCGCAAACTCCAGAAAATAAACAAAGTGCTGATTGAGCGAGTCGAGGTTAGCGCCACCACCCGTACTGATCCATACGCTGCTTTCGAACACTCTGTTGTATTGGCTGAGCAAGTTCGGGAAAGAACGGCAGCATTGAATGTCGCTCTGGGTGATCTGAAAACCAGCAATACAGCGCTGAGTCAGGCAAAGCAGCAGGCCGAAGTTGCTCATCAGCGACTGACAGATGGTATTGAAAGTATTTCTGATGCTTTTGTGTTGTTTGACAGTGAGCGCCGGATTGTTCTGTATAACAGTAAGTTTGAGTCGGTATGGGCCGGTATTGGTGTGTCGATAAAGCAGGGCCTGGGAATTCAGGAAATTCGACGCCTGGCCGATCAACATCAGTTGATAGAAGAAGAGTTCTATGGTGACGAGGCGGACAACTCAGTATTTTACCGCCTTAAGGATGGACGATGGTTTCAGGTAAGCGAGAGAGGAACTCTCGATGGCGGTCTGGTTATTCTCTATACCGATATTACCGAACTAAAGCAGAATGAAACGGCCCGCCGAGAACGGGCGCTGGCTGATAAATCCCGGGTACTACAAAATACAGTCGACAACCTGTCTCAGGGGGTTGTGCTGATTAACGCAGAAGGTCGCCTGGAGGTATGGAATCAGCGTTTTCTTGAACTTTCAGGCTTTACTGAGACGGTACTGAATAAGCAGCCACTATTCAGTGACCTGATATCTCGTTGTGAGTTAATTCTACTGACGCCGTTTAGTAATCATCATAGTGGCAATGGCACTATCGAGTTGGAACAGAGCTTGCGTAACGGGCAGGTTATTGAGGTTCGCACCCATCCTATTCCTGAAGGGGGGTTCGTTAACACCTATGCCGATATCACCGAACGCCATCAATACGCCGAGACGCTGCGTGAGAGTGAACAGTGGATACGTTTGATTACCGATCACGTACCGGCGTTGATCGCCTATGTAGGGGATGATCTGCGCTATCAATTTACCAATAAAGTCTATGAAGACTGGTATGGCTGGTCCCGCGAAGCGCTGACGGGTAAAACGATTACTATGGTTCATGGCGGTGAGCAGTTTGTAAAACTCAAACCTTATATTGATAAGGCGCTTTCCGGTGAGAGTGTTACCTTTGAAATTGAGGAGAAAGATCCCAAGGGTGAGCCGCGGTATATGCTAAAAGCCTATGTGCCTAACCTTGATTCTGAGGGAAAAGCGGTAGGGCTTTTTGTTCTGATTCGGGATATTACCGACAGACGTAAAACGGCTCAGGCACTGCAAGAGTCTTACCAGACGATGGAGCAGCGTGTTGTTGAGCGAACCTCTGAACTTACCAAGCTGAATGATCAGCTATGGCAGGAAATCACGGAACGAAAGCAGGTTGAAGGGCGTTTACTTGAGGCGAGCAAGCATGCCGAACAAGCTAACCTGTCGAAGACTAAGTTTCTTGCGGCGGTCAGTCATGATCTGCTGCAGCCATTGAACGCAGCTCGGCTCTTTACCAGCGCGTTGCAGGAAAAGTCAGCCGTTCAGAGTGAACGTCATCTGATCGACTCAGTTGGTGCTTCGTTGGATGATGTGGAATCACTGCTCAGTACTCTGGTCGATATATCTAAGCTGGATGCCGGTGTAATCGAGCCGGATGTGACTGTTTTCCCGGTCAGTAGTTTGCTTAATAATATCGCTAATGAGTATAAACAGGTTGCCGGTAGTGAGAGGCTTAAGTTGCGTTATGTATCCAGTAGCGCAGTAATCTCTTCTGACTCTCAGTTATTGGCGCGTATTCTGAGGAATTTCCTTACCAACGCTATTCGTTATACCGATAGGGGCTCAGTGTTACTGGGTTGCCGGCGAAAGCGACACAGCCTGGTGATTGAGGTGTGGGATACCGGGCGAGGCATTCCAGAAGAGAAACTGGGAGATGTTTTTCTTGAGTTCAAACGATTGCAGGCGAGCCGGGACGAGGGTGACAAGGGGTTGGGTCTGGGACTGGCTATCGTTGATAAAATTTCCCGCATGCTGGGGCACTGTATCAGTGTTAGTTCAATACCAGGAAAAGGCTCAATGTTCTCAGTTGAGGTGCCTTTGGCGCCTGCAGATCAATACACTGTAGAGGCAAAAACTGAGCATCAGCCGGTAGCTGATAACCTGCTTGAAGGTGCTTCAATCTGGCTAATCGATAACGATCCTGCTATCTGCCGGGGAATGCAGACACTCCTCGAAGGATGGGGTTGTCATGTTCAGACGGTTCATGACGAGGCTCAATTGCTTGGCTTGTTGAGCGAGCAGGAAGTGCCTGGTTTATTGATTGCTGATTATCATTTGGATGACGATAAGAATGGTCTGGATGCCGCGATTAACTTTAATCAGCAATTAAGCGACCCGGTGCCGGTGCTTATGATTACAGCCAATTATACGAATGAGCTTAAGCAGGTTATTCGAGAGCAGGGGTACCTGTTAATAAACAAGCCGGTTCGGCCTATGAAGCTTAAGATGACACTGAATCACCTTCTAAAGTAATCATTCTGTTTTTTTAAGTTCTTCTAATGACGTTGTTTAAGTTAGATATGTGATCTGACTTAGACAGGTCGTTGAGTTGCTCACCGGCGGATAGAATCCGCCGAAAAATTGTTTTGTTTGTGAGCTGTTGTGTGAGGGCTTAGCGCTTGAGATAGTGATTGAAATCTACATTACCAGCGGTCAGTACTGCCTGAATGCGGTTGTGAACCCCAAGTTTGCGCAGAATGGCGCTGACATGAGCCTTAACCGTGGTTTCGGCGATGTTGAGGTTGTACGCTATCTGTTTATTTGACTCGCCCTCAGACATTCTCTCAAGTACCAATAGCTGTCTGCGGGTGAGGGAGGAAAGCATTTCGGGTGGTATCTTGCTTTCATCGTGACGGCGATGCATGCCATTAGAAGGTTTTTCAGAGCGAATGATATCTGAAGGCAGATAGACATTACCGTCCAGAATCTGTTGTAGTGCCTCAGTCATCTGCTCCCGAGGAGATGATTTAGTGATAAAGCCCACCGCTCCATAGGTAATTGCCTGGAGTACGACCTGTTTGTCCTGTTCGGCGGACACGATTACCACTGGTATAGTGGGCGAATCGTTACGTAGGCTCATCAGGCCGTTAAGTCCATTCATTCCGGGCATATTAAGGTCTAGCAGAATCAGGTCAAGATCTTCTTCCTGCTGGGCGATAACCAAAGCGCTATCGAGATCTTCAGTCTCAAGTGTTTCGCAACCGGGAAAACCATTTTCGATTACGCTGCTAATCGCCTCTCGAAACAGTGGATGGTCGTCTGCAATTAAAATTTTATACACTTTGTTCTCCCGCTGGACGCCTGCAACAATGGCAGTTTATTGTCCATTATAATTATTCTGTAATGGGACTGGGGTATTCCCCCAGTTTAAAACTTTTACGGCATGTTTACCGGAAACGGTTCAGGCTTCAGAGTCGTTTCCGGTAGTTCAGCTTCCTGCCAGCCATCGATACCCTCTTTATACCAATATAGTTCTGTATAGCCCCAACTGTGAGCTCGTCTGACAGCATTCCAGGACATCCAGCAATCAGCTGTGCAATATAAAACTATGTCACTATCTGTTTTTCCATCAGTATTTTCGTGCAGATAAAAACGAAAATAATCCAGCCATACTTGCTCCGGTTCTCCCTGACCCACATTCGGCAGCCATCGGCTGCCAGGAATTCCTACTTGTGGCTGCTGTTGCAAAAAGATGCCCTGTAGCCACTCCAACGGTTGCACATTTATCAATACCGGGGGGTGATCTGACCGGATTTTATCATGTAGTGCTGTGGTATTAATTCGCTCGCCGCCTTCTGCCTTTTTTGGTGTTGGACTGCGATACCGGGTAATGCGATAGCCATCAAAATTAAACAGGAACGGGTCGTCCTCATAATCACTCAGCCAATGCGGGCTTTCCTTCTCAGGTGAGCCTGTTACAGAAAAGCTCATTGCCAGGGCTATCAGTGTAATGAATAACCTGATTTTGCCTCTCCATTTCACTTAAACCACCTCTGACACTATTACACCTATAGAAGCGTCGAATGGATATTCAACTATACGACTGAAAAACCAGTACTAAAGTACTGGTTTTATGGGAGGCTGATATTTTATAATAGGCGCTTCATATATGATTTATTTATGTATTGATCTATATCAATTTATTGTTAGATACATAACGTATACTGATTTAACCTATACCAATTGAAATTTCTAACCTTTCAAGTCGCTAAAACCTGGATCTATTAAATGTTGCAAAAGGTTGATTCGACTCGACTGCCTACCCAGCTTCTTTGGGGTATTTCTCTCATTGTCATCTTGCTTCTGATTGCTCAGAGTGCGTATTTTTATACCAATACTAAAGCTAACCATCAGCATCAACTCAACTCGCTTCGCGAAACTCTCATTCAACAGCAACGTAGCCGATTGAAAACTGAGTTGCGAGATGCGGGTTATATGATTGATCAGATGCTTTCTGGAGCATCTGATCTGCTTGAACAGCAATCTCGGATGCACACTCGTTATGCCCTGACGGTAATGAATACCCTTTATCAGCGTTACCATCTTCAACTTTCTGATAAAGAGATGAAACAGATGTTGGTTGAGGCTTTGAGGGGTATTCGCTTCTTTGATGGGCGAGGCTACTTCTTTATCGACAAGATGGATGGCACCGCTGTGCTTTTACCAACAGCGCCCCATCTCGAAGGAAAATCATTACTCGAAAATCAAGACGATACCGGCCACTTTATTATGCGCGGGCTGATTGATGCGGTGTCAAATGAGCAACGTGCTGGTTTTTCCTTTTATCGTTGGTATGCCCCCGGTGATGATCGACAGATGAAACAGAAGATCGCTTATGCAGAGGTTTTCGAGCCCTATAACTGGATTGTCGGCACCGGAGACTATATTCATCAGATTGAGCAAGATCTGGTTCCCAGAATTTTCGATCATATAAGAAATATCCACTTTGGAGAGACTGGCTCTATTGCTATAGCCACTCAAGAGGGGGATTTACTGGTCAGTGGAATAGCTCCAGATAGAGAGGGCGAAAACTATCTGGCAGACTTAAATCTTGTCAACAGACGTGCAGCAGAACTGGTAACTCAGACTGCTCGTAATGGTGGTGGGTTTGTGTTTTACGACTGGTATAGGCAAGGAGATGATGAAGCTAGCAAGAAGTTGTCTTTGGTGAGCCCTGCGAATGACAGAGGTTGGATTTTGATAGCTGGGATATTTCAAGATGAGTTAAATCAACTGTTAGCAAAGCAGCAGAAGAATCTTGATAGTGAACTCCGGCAGAGTAGCGTTAACATGGTTCTGGTACTGACGATCATTGGGTTGCTCGCGATTGTTATTACTCAGTCTTATAGCCGTTGGTTAAAAAGACGATTTCATCGTTATCAGAATAATATCGATAAACAGCAGGCGATGCTGCACCAGACTGCCGAGTCGTTGAAGCTCAGTGGCCTTATTGTGGAGTCAGCCTATGAAGGAATCGCTGTCTGTGATCCGGAAAATCGCATTCTTAAAGTTAATAGTGCCTTTACTCGTATTACTGGATATGAAGAGGCAGAGGTGGTCGGTAATACGCCAGGAACTCTGGCTTCAGGACGGCACGATAAAGAATTTTATATGCAGATGTGGGAGAGGCTCAATACGCAGGGCTTTTGGCGTGGAGAGATCTGGAATAAGCGCAAGAATGGTGAAATATATCCTCAAATATTATCGATAACTGCATATAAGGATCCTATCGGTAAAGTTCAAAACTATATTGCTATCTTTAATGATATTACCCAACGGGTAGAGTTCGAACAGCAACTGCGGTCTATGGCTGAAACTGACCCGCTGACGGGTCTGGGTAATCGACGTACTCTGATGAGTTGCCTGGACCGTGATTTAGCGGCTGCAGATCGATATGGGGCTCCCGACACGGCGCTGCTATTTGTTGATCTTGATCACTTTAAGGCTATCAATGATACCTATGGTCACGATATTGGTGATGCTGTCTTGATTGAAGTGGCAAACTGCCTCAAACGTTGTTTACGTGATTCTGATCTGGCATGTCGGATCGGTGGTGATGAGTTTGTTGCTGTTGTAAGGCTGCAGACAGAAGAAGACATCGAACAATTAAGGGCTCTAAGTAGTCGTTTATTGGACGAGTTGATGAAGCCTGTTCAATTGTCAGGTATTGAGATCGAGCTTAGTTGTAGTATCGGTGTTTCGATACGTCAGGAGGCCGGTGAGGATAGTACACGTCTTGTGAAACGTGCTGATCAGGCGCTCTACCAAGCTAAGCGCCAAGGGCGTGGCAGGGTGGTTTTCTATTCTAATAAGGGTGAAACTAACGTTTTCCCATCCCCTGTTGAGGTTGAAAACCTCTGACGGCCAGTACAGAAGCCACCACTGTCACTAGTGCGACAATGATTAACGCCTCACTGTTTCCCTGTTGATACAGTGCAAATCGAATCAGTTCTACCCCGTGACTAAAAGGGTTCCAGGCGCAGATCCAGTACAGCCACTCGCTTGCTTCGCGCATTTTCCATAACGGATAAAGCGCAGAAGAAAGGAAGAACATCGGGAAGATCACGAAGTTCATGACACCAGCGAAATTCTCTAGCTGTTTTATCCTGGCTGAGATAAATAGCCCTATTGCACTCAGCATCATTGCGACTAGTAGAAAAGCGGGTAACGCAGTGAGGTAACCCCATAGCGGTGCTTCAACCCCCCAGAACCATGCTATAAGCAGAAAACCATAGACTTGCAGTAGTGAAATTAGGGATGTGGACATGAGCTTTGCCATCAGTAGAAACGGGCGGGGTAAAGGACTGACCAGTAAAACTCGCATACTGCCCATCTCCCGATCATAGACCATCGATAGAGAGCTTTGCATGCCATTGAATAGGATGATCATGGCGCACAAGCCGGGTACGATATACACCTCATAGGTGATATAGGTTTGATAGGGTTCGATAATAGCGATGCCCAGCGCGGCCCGAAAGCCTGAGGCAAACACCACCAGCCATAACAGGGGTCTTACCAGGGCACTGAAAAAGCGCGAGCGCTGCTGCACGAAGCGTAAAAGCTCTCGCTGCAGTAAACCGTTAAAGCAGATCAGTCCATCTCTAAGAGTCACTGTTGCTCTCCGGTATCTTTTTGACAAGTAAGTTTCTGAAACAGATCGTTTAGGTTGGCGGTATTATGCTGTCTACATAATCGGCTGACCATGTCGCTGGCTAGAATTCTACCCTGATGCAGGATAGTGACCGAATCATCCTCTGTAACTTCTTCAATCAGGTGGGTTGCCCATAATACGGTGAGTTGATCTTGCTGACACAGTTGTCGAATATGAGTATTGAGTGATATTCGGGTAGAGGGGTCTAGGCCAACGCTGGGCTCGTCTAATAGTAAAATAGTGGGTTGGTGCAGCAGCGCCCGAGCAATTTCTACCCGGCGTCGATGACCGCCGTTGAGACTGCGTACTTTGTCATGCAAGCGCTCACTGAGTCCAAAGCGTTCCAGCTCGGCGGTAATTCTTGGGGTGGCCAGACGTTTGGATATGCCGTGAAGCGCTGCGTGATAATAGAGATTCTGCGCAACCGTCAGGTCCAGATCCAGAGTGCTCTGTTGAAATACAACGCCGAGCTTGCGCATCACCTCTGCCGGATGTTGGGCGATACTGCGTCCGGCAATGGTAATGTTTCCAGACTGTAGGGCATAGAGTCGTGTCAGCAATGCATAGAGGGTACTTTTACCGGCGCCGTTGGGCCCCAATAAGGCATTAAAGTTACCCTCCCGCAACGTTAGATTGATCTCTTTTAGCGCCGTGCGGGGGCCGTAGCTGAAACTGAGGTTTTGGATCTCAATGCTCATGGTTATTTACCGGATCAAGGTTTGATCCTTACCCCCCATGGATAGCGGCCAACTTTTATCGATTTGATGACCTTCATATCTTCAATGTCTATTACTGATATATCGCCGCTGATACCGTTGGTGGTGAGTAAGCGGGACTGATCGGCATTGAAATCCATATGCCATACCCGTCTGCCAACGAGCAAGTAATCCAGTACTTCGTAGGTTTTAGCGTCCACCAGAGCGATATGATTCGCCGGGCCAAGCGCGACAAAAGCGTATTTACCATCATCGGTCAGTTTTATGCCAACGGGTTGAATTTTATCCGGATGAATTCCTCTGATTTTAAAGCTGAGCTTGTGCTGAATTTTACGACTGGCGACATCGATAATAGAGACTGTTCCGCCGATCTCTGAAGAGGCCCAGACAATACTGCCCTCTTTGTTAAATTCAACATGACGAGGGCGTTGATCTACCAGTGTATTGTCAACCAGCTGATTGGTCTCGGTATCTATCCAGTGCACCATATTTGTTGTTTCGCTGGTGCTTAGCGCCCACTTACCATCCGGGCTGATCGCCATGCCTTCCGGTTCTACACCGACATCTATCTGGGCTAATACTTCCTGAGTTTGAACATCTACAACGGTTACCAATGCATCATCTTCATTGGCTATGTAGAGTCGGCGGTCATCTGGATGCAGAGCGAACTGTTCTGGGTCTTCGCCAGAGGGTAACTGAGCGATAATACTGTGATCGCTGAGATCCATTACCTGTACGGTGTCGGAATCACTGGCGCAAATATAAAGCTTAGTACGGTCATGACTAAAAATTATTCCCCGAGGCCGCTCACCCACATCGATAGTCTCCGTGACCTCCAGCGTATCAAGATCGATGATGGACAAGGTATCGTCTTTTTCATTGGAAATATATGCGGTCTCAGCGGTGGCAGCGGAGCTAAGTAGCGCACTACTTATCACGGAGATCGCCAGCAAGTTGAGAGTGAATCTTAAGGGCTTCATAAAAACAGATCCTATTGTTATTTTACTGCTGTATTGAATGACACTGTGCAACTGGATTCAGGCCGGTCAAAGCCTAAAGTGTCCAGATCTGTAACCGGGTGTAGAAAGCCTTCTAAAGGAGGCTGAGATACCAGGGATCTAGGCTGTACCAGCGGAATCGGTTGACGTAACTGACCACTCCAGCTGCGAAAATTCAGCTTGCGTCCCTTAAAGGCAGCTAACTGAAACTGGTCAGAATTGATAAAGCTAAAGAGTGTTTCAGTGTCTGATGAACGGGTTTGAGTCACCGCTTCACCTATGGTTCTTACTGCTGCCCAGGCCGCGTAATCTTTGCTATTCATCCAGCGATGATAATGTTTCTCGAAACGGCTCTGGAGCTGTGCTGCGCCCCATTGCTCAATAACCCGGTGCCAGGCAACCGGTGATAAGCCTTGGGTGCCTGCAACGGGCCTTGGGTACCAAGTGTTGTACATGACGTACTCACCGAAATCTCCCCGTTCATCGGCTACTACAACCAGGTCATATTCATCAGTCTGAGTAAACAGAGGGAGTTCGCGCTGGGCAGTACGACGCAGATCGGTATCAAAACTCCAGGTTTTCTCAGCGACAATCTTCACGCCAAAACGTTTAGCGCTGCGCTTCAGTGATTCAGAATAGGCAATATCCTCTGGCTGAGAGCCTTTGATCAGTAACCAGCGTTGCAGACGCCGGGCGGTACTCCATTGTCCCAGAGCATCAGTTAACATTGCCCGGCTTGGTAGGGTGTGCAGCGTATTGGTTGGACAGGCTTCTGTACGTAGCTCATTGGCGTAACTCCCCGCATTAAAAATGATGGCGCCATATTCTGTGGCGATTTTTGTGACGGTGAGTAACTCTTTTTTGGGGAGATCGGTTATCAATAGTCTGATACCACTGTCCAACCACTGAGTGACGGTTTTGCTAACCTGTTCAGGTGTTTCTGCCAGTTCTGATTCTAGCGAGTAGTGCTGCTTCAGAAATCGTCCGGTGGTGTTGTTGTCTTTAAGTCCCAGCTGGGCTCCTCTGAGCCCTCTGTCTTCAGGTTCTGGAAGCAAATTTGACAATACTGGCCCTTGATCAGGATGGTAAGCCAGGAAACCGATTCTGGTTTCCTGTTCTTCCGCAGTCACTACTATGCTGAGTAGTTGAAGGCTTAGGATAAGGGTGAAAAATTTTAATAGATGCATATATAAACTCAGGGCTCAGTATTCACGACAGACTAGTCTTTCAGAATAGGTTGTACTGAAGAAGGATTAAATATGCGAAAAGTACCGATCAATTAGTCCTGAAGTACTATTTTTTAAAAATGTCAGCGGCTTAGGATTAGCTGTAAGCAATGATAATCCAAAGGTGAGAGCTATGATTCGAGTATTTACTAGTAGTGCTGCAGCAACAATTGTTACCTTGGCGATGACCTTAAGTGGCACGGTAATGGCAAAAGGAGACCTGACTCGTAAGCCTCAGGCCTTACCCGATCTGGTGATGGGTAGCGAAGAGAGTGATTACAGTTTTTCACAGAAAATCTATGAGTTGGAAACCGGTCAGGCCTATAAACTGGAAATCATATCCAGTGGACAGAAAGAATACGCCCTGCAAGCGCCAGATTTTTTTACCTCGATCTACCTGCGAAAAGTTGAAGCCGGAGGATTGGAAATCAAAGCGGTTGGTCTGACGGAGTTAGAGTTTGAAGATGAAGGCAGTGCCGAAATCTACTTTGTTCCGGTAAAGCCTGGTACCTATGAATTCTATGCGAATGGTTTGCAGAACAAAGGCATGGTGGGTAAGTTTGTCGTTAAATAACCGATCTTTCATCTAGAAGCGCAACTGATAAAAAGCAACCTAAAGGAGCGCTTCATGAGAAAAGTCTCAGTTTTACTGATGTTAATGGCGGCCATCTCTCTGTTTTCGACTAACAATTATGCGAATACTGATACTGAACTGTCCGATGAGTTTGTCGATGCTCAACCCCGTATACAGCTATACATGGCTTACGCTGAATTTAAGATGGGTAATCATCAGCTGGCTCAGCAGATGTGGGTGAATATTGGGGGCTCGGGCAAAGCTGAAGCGTTGTTTAATCTTGCTAACATGTATACCCAGGGTGTGGGTGTAAATCAGGATCTAATGAAAGGGTTAAAGCTATACCGGGAATCTGCTGAGGCGGGTAGTCGATCAGCAGCGTATCAGCTTGGTGTTATCTTTCTGAATAGCACCGCTTTTCAAGACCCGGAACAGGCCGATTACTGGTTAACAGTGGCTGCTCTGGATGGTGATAGCGATGCTGCAGACCTTCTGGCGGGTTTGGAGAATAACGACCCTTCAGACCCAATGTCTGAAGTACAGGCGTTACTTATTAATGGTGAAACAGAGCAGGCATTAGAGAGGTTGCAAATACTGGCTGAAACAACGCCACCCAATATTCGGGCGATCACCCGTCTGGCCTGGCTTTATGAAAGTGGCCTGGCGGTGGAGCGCAACATTGATCGGGCCGCAGAACTGTTTATCCAGGCCGCTAAGGCAGGTGATGCCGAAGCTCAATACGCTATTTCTGTGATGTATCAAACCGGCGTGGGTAAACCACAAGATCGGCAGCAAGCTGATCACTGGTTACAGCGCTCAGCGGCTCAGGGCTTTCAGGCAGCCCTGAATAAGCTTGCCGATAAGACCAGTAAGTAAGACCAACAAATGAGACAGACAGTTGAGCTTTATATTGCCTTTGTACGCATATGTGATCCGTCCTAGCCACCTTTCTATCCGAAGTGCCTTAAAGAACAGTTCTGTTAAGTTTAGTGAGATCAACTAACCGATTTTTACTGTCATAACTCGCTTTAACTTGTTGTCTGCGACCGTTATACATCTCGATTGGCCCGCCAACTAATTCCCATAAACCGAGAGAAATTAGATCAAGTGCTCCGTGCCCCGCTGCTCGGGCAATACTTGGATCTGTCTTAGCTTCAACGTCGTAGATCGCAACCTTATGTCCATTCGCCATTGTCGTTTCTGAGATTGGTAACCCCAAAAACTGTTCAACTTCTGCACGTGAGTATTGTTGTTTAACCTGGTTGAGATCAGGACCATTTTGTCCGTTTGCTGCCATATTTGCAGCGCAACCTGACAGAATAATGCAGAACATAAAGCCAATTAATATTTTCATTTCTCTATCTCATATTGTTAATAGCGGTGGAAGCCTCTAGGGCTGTCTCTGTTAATAGATAACCTGAGCCATAGTGCTGAAATAGTGAAACGGACAATATCGTTGCTGTGTATCTTTGTGTATGAGAGAGTCGCTGGAGCTTGTTTGGCTGGATAATTTGTACTGAGAAGGATAAGTAGTTATCTGCTAACGGGCGCCTACTACCATAGGCTATCTGCTAGTTTTCTTTGTGTTAGAATCACTGAATTGGATCGTTAGATCAGCTCTGTAGAATGACTTTTCTTAGCTTCGATTGTTAAACGGTAATGCGAATACACAGTGGCGTGTTAAAAGGGAATAGGTATATATCCGGATGTCAGAAAAAATACTGCTGATTGAAGATGATGAGAAGCTGACAGAGCTACTTAGCTTGTACCTTAGCCGCAATGGTTTCGAGGTTGAAGTGGGCCATCGGGGGACTGATGCAGAACCTATGCTACAGCGTTCTCAACCGGATTTATTAATTCTTGATCTGATGTTGCCGGGTATGGATGGGCTGAGTGTTTGCCGCCAGGTTCGTAGTCTTTTTAAAGGTAAAATCCTGATTCTTACAGCAAGCGATGACGATATGGATCAGGTGGCCGCATTAGAAATGGGCGCGGATGACTTCGTCTGTAAGCCTCTGCAGCCAAGGGTTTTACTCGCTCGGATAAGAATGCTGCTGCGCCGACAGGACAATACTTCTCAATCGACCGGCGAAAAGAGTGATGAGAAAACGGCTATCTCAGATGACAATGACTCCTTGTTGAGACTGGGTGGGCTGGAGTTGAATCCACTGACTCAGCGCTGTTTTCTAGAGGGAGAGTTAGTCAACATTACCCCCGGTGAGTTTGATCTGCTTTGGTATCTGGCATCGAATGCTGATCAGGTGTTGTCCCGAGATCAGCTGGTAAAACAGACTCGGGGAATAGAGTACGACGGTGTTGACCGTACGATTGACAATAAAATTGTTTTGCTACGTAAAAAGCTAAATGATAACCCTTCACTGCCAAGCCGGATTATTACGGTAAGAGGCAAAGGTTATCTGCTGGTTTCTAATAAGTGGGATTAGTTATGTCACTTCCTTCCATACAAACCCATACATAAATGACTGAGACGATAGCGGGTCAAAGCTGTCAGAATATTCAGTACACGTAACTTTTAGCCGGTTACGCCTTCAAATAACTATCTGGATGGAATTATGGCCAGGCTTTTTATTACTCTGTATCTCGGCGTTATTGTTGCGATTATTACGCTGCTATTCACGGTTAGCTTTATGACAAAGACGCTACTCTATGATCTGGATGCTGTTGATACTGCGCAGACCACTATTGGTTATATGGAGATGTTTCAGGAGATTCATAATCTAGCTGGACCTGATCGGATGCATGTTGCTATGAATCGCGTGGCGGAGCTAAATGATCTTTTAGCTGATGTAGTTACCGACCCTGAAATACTTAACTCTGAAAAAATTAGAGCGATTCCTCAGCCGGGTATACTTAATGAAATGTCGGGTGACAGTAACAGACTCTACTTTAAATTAAATGTAAACGATAAAGTTTATGAGATAACGCCGGATAAAGACTCTGAGTTTTTTCAAGCCAGCCAGCTAGTTGACCGGGCGTCTTTAGTCGGCTTCTTTCTTATAACGGCGCTGGTGTTAGGCATCATTATTTACCTGTTGCATCGGAAACTGAAAAAACTTGAGCTATCGGCAATACGCATTGCCGAAGGTGACTTTTCCGCCAGGGCTCCAGCGGGCTTCCGGGATAGAGTAGGTGGCTTAAGTGGGGCGTTTAACCTGATGGCTGAACGGGTAGAGCAGTTGATCGCCAGTCATAAACGGCTGACAAACGCGGTTGCTCATGAATTGCGTACGCCAATATTTCGTTTACGCTGCCAGCTAGAGCTTCTGGAGCATGGCATTGATGTTACCGAGCATCATAAATTTGTGAATGGTATGGATGAAGACCTGACAGAGCTCGATCAGATGGTGGATGAGCTATTGAGTTATGCGCGAATGGAGCGCTCGGGTGGAGACGTTTTAGTATTTCAATCTCACGAATTAAATCAATGGCTGCGGGAGAGGCATACCGGGCTGGAGCGAAACAGCCGTAAATCGTTAACGTTGGAAACCGTTGAGCCGGTTGTTATTGAGTTTGATGGACGGTTGATACTGCGGGCCTTAACAAATTTGATCCGTAATGCAGATAAATTTGCGCAACAGCGTATTAAAATCAGTGTTAGTCAGCAAACCGACTTTGCGGTCATCTGCGTAGAGGATGATGGCGTCGGCATACCTGATGCAGACAGAGAAAGAGTGTTTGAACCTTTCGAACGGGTAGACAATGCTCGTACCCGCGAATCAGGTGGACATGGTCTGGGGCTGTCGATCGTGCGAGAGATCATCGTGCAGCATGGGGGGCGAATACAGATCTCTGAATCCACTTTGGGGGGAGCCCGCATCGAAATCTATCTGCCATTGGTACGGTCACTGCCCTAAACGCTATCGGGTAGTGATCTGTAAATTCCTTCGCATATACAATCTGCTTACATAGCTCATACAATCCGATACAGCTTGACGATACTGTCAGCGCACGCCTCCCGTCACAATAGTCTCATCGAAATCAAACAACCGATGAGACTAATCAATGAAACAAATTCTATTACCAATTTCCGCTGCAGTAATCCTGTCTTGTTCAGCTCTGTCTGCAAGTGCCGGCGATTTTACAATCGGCGCAGGCGGTTCTGTATTTAAATCCCCTTATAAAGACTTCAAAGATGATTCAGCACCGCTGCTATTTGTAGAGTATCAGGGTGAAGATCTGAGCGTTGGAGTGGAGGGTATTAGCTATCGAGTTCTGGGAAATGATGAATCTCCATTGAGTCTATACGCCACTCTTGCGTCTGCAGGGGAAGGTTTTGATAGTAATGATTCTAAGTTCTTTTCCGGTATGTCAGATCGGGATATGAGTGTGGACCTGGGGATGACAGCGGTATATCAGATAGGCCAGGGAGCGGTAAGTGGCTCACTATTGCACGATGTATCCGATACGCATAAAGGTTTTGTTGCGGACGTTAACTATAGTCAGGGCTTTGATATTGCAGGTCAGGTTTATCTGACGCCTAAGGCCGGCATTATCTATATGAATGAAGATTACGCTGACTATTATTTTGGTGTACGTAGTTCTGAAGCAACCGCTAGCCGTGCTGCATACACGGCCGATGCCGCCTTTAATCCTTATGTCGGTGTAGAGATGATGGTTCCTCTGGGTGAAAGCTGGCAGATAGTGAGCAGTGCTAGTTATGTATGGCTTGGTGATGAAATAGAAAACTCTTCAATTGTTGAACGCGACAATGCCTGGGGTGCAACCCTGGGTCTTGCATACACCTTCTGATAATCGCTCTGTCAATAGTTCAGGTGAACTTCAGCAACCTAGGTCAGGTGCTGAGTTCACCTGAATGCAATGATGTCTCGCTACTAAGGCAGGAGAAAAATAATGAAAGGTTCCAATCTACTAGCGCTGGGTGTTTTTGCCGTGGTGGCTGTCTGGATGATGACGGGAGAAGTCAGAAGTAGTCTGAGTGTTACTGAAGAGAGTTCATCAGTAACAGATTCAGCTGAACATCTCTCAACGTTACCGGGTAACGAAGCTAACGATTCCCATGTGCCGGTTCAGGTTGAAACCTTGATTGCTACAGAGATAGACCGACGGTTGGTGTTACAGGGGCAGGTCTTACCTTATCGTACTGCGACATTGCGCGCTGAGACATCAGGCAGGGTCATCGAACTCCCCGGACGACGTGGTCAACGGGTATTAACCGATCAGTTATTACTAAAGCTCTCGCCGGATGATCGTACTGTCCGTTTATTGCAGGCTAAAGCGGTATTGCGGCAGCGTAAAAGTGAATTGGCTGCCAATGAGTCGCTGCTGGCTAAAGGTTTGAAAGCCAAGAATCATGTAATTCAGAGTAAAGCGCATCTGGCTGTTGCAGAAACTGAGCTAGAGCAGGTCAGAATTGAACTGAATAATACCCGCATTCTGGCACCTTTCGCTGGAATCCTCGAACAGAGAAAACTGGAAATAGGTGATTTTGTTGACCGGGCAGACCCGATAGCAACCATTGTCGATGACAGTAAGGTGTTGCTGGTCGCGCAGGTTTCTCAGCGAAATTTGGGAAGTCTTCAGCTGGGTCAGCAGGTGAATGCGGAGCTGATTTCAGGAATAAAACTGAGTGGCCGTTTGAGTTATATCGCTACTGTTGCAGATGACGAGACCCGCAGCTATCGAATTGAGGTTGAAGTGCCTAACCCTGATGGTGAACGTTGGATAGGTTTGAGCAGCAGTCTTGATATCCCGGTAGAGCAGCTTAAAGCGCATCTGTTGTCAGCAGCACTGTTGAATCTTAACAGTGATGGTGGGCTGACGATTAAAACGCTGAACACTGATCTTCAAGTGGTTGCTATGCCGGTCAACATCATTCGCACTGAAACGGAAGGTATCTGGGTATCCGGGTTGCCGGATAAGGTCAGGGTCATAACCCGTGGTCAGGGTTTTTATCAGTCGGGAGATAACCTACAGGCTGCTTCTGTAATGCACTCTCCTGCAATTTTCACTGCTGCTGTAGGAGATGAGTAATGGGATCTTTTATTGAAGCTGCAATCAACCGTAGTCGTACCGTTGTATTGATTCTCCTGTTTCTGTTGATCGCAGGAGCCTTTGCATTTATCGCTATCCCTAAGGAATCGGATCCTGATGTCGCGATTCCAATTATATATGTTTCTATGAACCATGAAGGTATCGCGCCGGAAGATGCAGAGCGACTGTTGGTACGCCCAATGGAGAATGCTCTGCGTGATGTGGCAGGGATTAAAGAGATACGCTCCGTTGCTGGGGAAGGACATGCTTCAGTGACTCTGGAGTTTGATGCTGGATTTGATGCTAAACAGGCACTCCAGGATGTGCGGGAAAAGGTTGATGTAGCAAAATCAGAACTGCCTGCCAGTACTGATGAACCAACCGTTAATGAAGTTAATATTGCACTTTTTCCGGTGATGACGTTGAGCCTTTCAGGGGTGATGGGGGAGCGTGAACTGGTTAATATTGCCCGTAAGCTGAAAGATGAAATCGAAGCGTTGCCAAACGTTTTAAAAGTCGATGTAGGGGGGGACCGCGAAGAAGTGATGGAGATTCTGGTTGATCCTTTAGCGCTGGAAAGCTACCGCATTGATTTTCAGACGGTTCTCAATATTGTCAGTAGAAATAATCAGTTAGTCGCGGCAGGTGCTATGGATTCAGGTGCTGGTCGCATGTTGCTGAAAGTGCCCGGCGTGATAGAAAACCTGGATGACATGCTCAACCTTCCGATAAAGGTTCAGGGTGATACCGTGGTGACCTTTGCCGATGTGGCTACTATCAAAAATAGCTTCAAAGATCCTGAAGGCTTTGCCAGGGTAGATGGGCAACCGGCGATTGCATTGGAAATCTCAAAGCGCTCCGGTGCCAATATCATCGAAACCATTGAGCAGGTACGCGCTATTGTTGATGTTGCCGAACAGCGTTTACCAAAAGCTGTGCGCTTCACCTATATTCTCGACCAGTCAAAGCAGATAAGTTCGATGTTGAATGACCTGCTCAACAATGTCGTCAGTGCCATTGTTTTAGTGATGTTGATTATTATTGCCGCTCTAGGATTTCGTTCGTCGCTGCTGATCGGCCTGGCTATTCCAGGATCATTTCTGACCGGTTTGCTGTTTCTCTATCTAATGAACATGACATTGAATGTGGTGGTGCTTTTCAGCCTCATATTGGTTGTCGGCATGTTAGTCGATGGGGCTATTGTCGTTATTGAACTGGCCGATCGGCGTTTGAAAGAGGGAGCCAATGCCGTTGATGCCTTTAGCTTTGCGGCCAGACAAATGGCCTGGCCCGTGATCGCTTCAACGGCTACGACTCTGGCTGTATTCATCCCCTTGGCGTTCTGGCCCGGTATTGTCGGAGAGTTTATGAAGTATCTTCCGATCACAGTGACACTCTGTCTACTGGCGTCATTGATGATGGCATTGATATTTCTACCGGTTATCGGAGGGCTGCTGTATCGAGGGCATAAGGTTCAAGCAACCCCTGAAACTGTAATTGAGGCAGGTTTGTTTAAGCGAGGATACATGTGCTTACTAACTTACCTGATTGGGCACCCCGGTAAAACTCTGTTGCTTACCCTGACAGTGGTAATAGTAACCGGGTATGCCTACAGTGTTTTTGGCCGAGGGGTGGAATTCTTTCCCGAAGTAGAGCCTGAAACCGCTCTGGTAAATATACATGCCCGTGGCGATCTGTCAGTGGTTGAGAAAGACCTGATGGTCAGACAGGTAGAAGAACGAATTATGGGTATGCCCGAACTAAAATCTGTTTATGCTCGCTCGTTTAATCAGGGTGGCGGTGAGGATGTTATCGGTGTTATTCAATTCCAATTTACCGACTGGTTTGCCCGTAGAAGCGCAAAGGAAATTATCAGTGAGATGCGGTTAAAAACAGTTTCGGCAGTTCCCGGCGTGTCTCTGGAATTTCGGGAGCAGGAGTCAGGCCCCTCAGGAGGTAAGCCGATACAGTTACAGATAAGTGGTCCAAGTATCGTAGATATTAATCAAGCTGCGGGGCAGATAAGGGCTTTGATAGACACTTTGGGTGGCTTTCAGAATGTGGAGGATAACCGAGCATTGCCAGGCATTGAGTGGCGACTGAAAGTGAATAGAGAGGATGCCGCTCGTTACGGTGCTGATATTTCTCAATTGGGAAGCGCTGTACAGATGCTGACTAGCGGCATAAAGCTTACTGATTACAGACCCGATTATACGGAAGATGAGGTGGATATACTGGTTCGTTTTCCAAAAGGAGAGCGACAGTTGGATCAGCTCAGTCAGCTGCGTATTAAAACAGCCAAGGGGATGATTCCTATTAGCAACTTTATGGAGTTCGAACCCGCCGCTAAAACGGGCTCAATTATCCGGGTTGATGGGGTAAAAGTGATTACCCTGGGAAGTGAAGTTGAGGAGGGTCTATTGGTCAGTGACAAGCTGAGTGAGTTACAGGAAGAACTGAGCAGTATTACCCTGCCTGAAGGCGTTAAGTTAACTTTCAAAGGGGAGGATGCCGACCAAAAAGAGACGGGCGAGTTTTTACTTAAGGCTTTCCTAATTGCACTGTTCATGATGCTGCTAATACTGGTTACCCAATTTAATAGCCTCTATCAGAGTTTGCTGATACTCAGTGCTATTTTATTTTCAACGGCAGGTGTCTTACTGGGATTACTGATTACGGCGCAGCCGTTTGGCATCGTTATGGTCGGCATAGGGGCCATTGCGCTAGCGGGCATCGTGGTGAACAACAATATCGTACTGATAGACACCTTTAATAGTTTGCGTAAAGAGGGGCTAAAGGTGGCAGAAGCCGCAATAAAAGCGGGTGAGTTACGCTTCAGGCCAGTACTGCTAACCGCGATTACGACGGTATTGGGCCTGGTTCCTATGGTCTTTGCTTTAAATGTTGATCTGATTAACCGGCAGATTGATATAGGTGCGCCCTCAACACAGATGTGGACACAGTTGGCCAGTGCGATAGCCGGTGGGCTTAGCTTTGCAACACTGCTAACCCTATTACTAACGCCTTGTATGTTAGTGCTGGGTGAGAAGTTTGTTAAGACTTCGGAGTAGAGACTATGGCTCTACTTCGCCGCTTCTTTAGAAATATATAATCACATAACTATTTGATAGCATTAAATTAATTTATTTTTGAGAATCTGGATTAGTACCAAGGTACTGGTTTTTCAGCACCAAAGCAGAATTCTTTAGCATTACCCTCTTGTTTTATTATTTCACCTATAGCGATATTCCGACTTTTCCTGTTCGTCCCCACAGGTTAAGTCGGAAAATCCAAGAATACTAAAACTCTAATAAGACTGGTGAAGTGATGAGAATGCCAACTAAAACCCTTGGTGCTGTAACTGCAGGTGCTCTTTCTATACTGCTTTCTGCTCAAGTGATGGCGCATGGTGATGTAACGCCTCAGACAATGGATACTCATGAACTACAACAACTGGGTGAAGAATGGCTTGAGGAGAACCCTTATACGCCAGAATATGAGAAACATAATGTTGCAGTTGAGATAGGCTTTTCTGCTTATACCCAAAACTGTGCCCGTTGTCATGGCTTAGAAGCTATCTCTGGTGGTATCGCACCTGATCTGCGCTATCTTGAGCCGGGTATTGAAGGTGATGAGTGGTACAAATACCGGGTTCTTAACGGTGCGGTACGTGATGGCCGTGTGTATATGCCGAAAATGGCTGAATATTTGAGCCAGGAAGCACTGTGGGCTATTCGTGCCTGGTTAGAAACCGTAGCGACCACTGAATAAGCAGGGCTGATCTAGTGAAGCTAACGAGACGCGTCCTTATCCTGATAACCGTATTGGCCCTAAGCTGGATTGGTACGGTTCAGGCACGCTATTACGATGATGTGATTGCCAGTGGTGCGATCTATATCGGTGCCTATAAAAATTTTCCTCCTTACTCTTTTGAGCAGGATGGAAAGCCTGCAGGTGTCGATATTGAGATTGGACGCCGTATTGCAGACGCGTTCGGCCTGCAGATGAAAGTTCACTGGATTACCCCAGATGAAAATCTGGAAGATGATCTCCGTAACAATGTCTGGAAAGGCCACTACCTCGATAAGAATGAGGAAAATCCGCTAGCGATGAAGCGCCTCGCTGACGTGATGATGCGGGTACCTTATGACCGTGAGTATGCATTTAAACGTGGGGATTTAGACCTTCTTATCAACGATCAGGTAGTGCTCTTTGGCCCCTATCAGCGTGAGCGCTGGCAGGTGGCATTTGACAGCGAGAAGCTTGAACGTGTGGGTACTGTTGCTGTATTTCAATATCACCCCATTGGTGTCGAAATTGACAGTCTTCCAGATTTCTATCTGACTTCAGCCTTTGGCGGAAGAATGAGAAAAAATACCCATCACTATCCAACGATACATGACGCGTTTTTTGCTATGCAGGAAGGTAAGGTCGATGCCGTGATGGGTATGCGAGCCGAAATAGATTGGCGACTCACCCAGGCTGAAAGCCCTCGCTACCAGTTGGCAGAAAACGGTTTTCCTTCGATGGGAAAGCAGCAATGGGATATTGGTATGGCGGTAAAGCAGAGCTACCGTCAGCTTGGTCACGCCGTTGAAGAGGTTGTTGACGGGCTAATCCGTAGTGGTGAAATTGAGAAAATATATTCCCGTTATGGCTTACGTTATGAGCTGCCGGGGCTGTATCAGGATGTAGTCCAATAATAGATATTTGAGTATTAAATAATGGCTGGTTGGCCTACATGACCGATGTATGGAGGTACAGATGATGATCAGGTTGTTACTTCTGACGTTACTAGTCACTGTTTCTGCTGTTTCTGCTGTTTCTGCTGTTTCTGCTGTTCAGGCTGTAGAGTCTGATCCAATTCAATCACCGATGTGGGACTATACCCGTCAGCAGTTCATTGGCTCAGCGCCTTATCACTTTGATGAGCGGGTTAAAGTTTTGCTTCCAGCATTCGCTGAAAACCCCACCCAGGTACCTCTCCAGATAGACGCTACAGCACTGGCAGGCGATATTGAACGCATTGTTGTTTGGGCAGATCTCAATCCTATCCAGCATATTTTTACCTACTATCCCCATCCAGATGTGATTCCAAAAGTATCGCTTCGTTTTAAGGTTCAGCAGGGCACTGCCGTTAGGGCTGCTGTGCTCACACAATCAGGTGTGTGGCATGTGGGTTCTGCATATCTTGATGCGGCGGGTGGTGGGTGTACGACTCCTAGTACTACCGGTAATGGCAGCCCTTTTTGGGAGAGTCATCTGGGTGAGACCCAGAGTCGGTCATTCCCGCTAGCCTCAAAGGGCGGAGTCAGATTCAAATTCAGAGTTATTCATCCAATGGATACGGGTTTGGCGGATGCGATCCCTGAGTTTTATATCCAGCAGGTGATACTGCAAAATGCCAAGAAAGAGAGTCTGGCGCGCTTAGAGCTATCTCAGCCGGTGGCTGAAAACCCGGTAATTAGCTTTGATCTTAGGGATGATCTGAATGATCAGGCTGGTCAGTATCAACTGTGGATGCGGGATAACAACGGTAATGAATTTGAGAAGGCTCTGTAGGGGGTACGCTGATGAAATCATTATTTGCTGTTTTCCTCTTAGTGCTTTGTAGCTCTGTATACAGCGCACCGCTCCAATATAATCTGACTGCTCGGGAAATCGCTAAAGATACCTGGGTAGTTGAAGGTAAAACCGAAGATTTCAGCCCTGCAAACGGTGGCAATATTGTTAATACCGCGTTTGTTGTCACCGGTGATGGTGTGGTTCTTATTGATACGGGTCCCTCTCTACGGTATGGCACTGAGTTACGACAGCTTATCGGCTCAGTAACGGATAAGCCGATACTATATGTGCTGAATACCCACCATCACCCCGATCATTTCCTCGGAAATCAGGCATTTCAGGATAGTCCTATCTACGCGTTGCCCGAGACCGGCAAACTGATTGCCCAACAGGGTAATGCCTTTTCTGAAAATATGTATCGATTGGTGGGTGACTGGATGCGCTCTACTGAGGTGCATCTACCCGGTCAGCCTTTGAGTGTAAGTCAGTTGAAGCTGGGCCAACATCGTTTTCGTTTTATCAGCATGACCGGGCACGCGGGAGCCGATCTGGTTGTACTGGATGAAACTACCGGAGTGCTTTTTACGGCGGATATGGTGTTTTATCAGCGCGCGCTGACAACCCCACATACGCCTGATCTGAAACAGTGGATAGCTGATCTTAAGCGTCTGGAAACATTGGATTTTAAACTGCTGGTACCCGGGCATGGTCCGGTATCTGAAGGTAGGGTGGCCATTGTTCAGACGCATGCTTACCTCAGTTGGCTCGATAAGCGCCTGAGCCAGGCTGCAGAGCAGGGGTTGAGCATGAATGAGGTCATTGAATTACCCCTGGATAAACATTTTGATCAGCTCGCTGTAGCCAGAAAAGAATATGTACGCAGTGTGGCGCATCTTTATGAGCGTTATGAAAATGCGATGTTTTAGCCATCAGAGAAAAGGATAATTCGTGATGATTGCAGCTATGCCAGAGTTGGTGCCGATTTTTAATGCTGACTGCAGGCTCTATTTTGATGGGCGGCATAATCGCTGGGTGCTTAAAGCACCGCAACAGATCATATTCCCGGACCAGCTAACATTGATTGTACTGCAGGCCTGTGACGGCAGTTGTAGTGGGAAACAGATAGCCCATTCACTCGCATTATTTTCAGCGTTGGACAGTGTTACTGAAGAAGGTGTGTTGGATGTATTAGACGAGTTTGAGCGGCGAGGGTTTATCTCTGCTCAGCGTGTTGGCCTATGAGTTTTGATACCTGTTTAGTAAGTATTAGTACTAAGTATGTATAAAACTCATTCCCCCGGTTAATTGTTGTAAAGCTGGTATTTTCCCAAAATATGGGTAGGTCTGGGGTCTGTATCCAGCCCTCTCGATAGTCAGAAAATAAGAACAATCCTTAATCAAGGAGCATTGCAATGAAAAAGTTCGGCGGCAGTTTTGCTGTAACAGCATTGGTAACGGCAATGTCTGTATCAGGTATCGCTCAGGCAGGCGTAACTGATAAAGACATCATGCAAGATCAGATGACTGTAGAAGACGTGGTATCCAACGGTATGGGCCCAAGGGGGCAACGTTACAGCCCGCTGGATATGATCAATGCTGATACCGTGCAGGATATGCGCCCGGTATGGGCTTTCTCTTTCGGTGGTGAGAAACAACGGGGTCAGGAATCCCAGCCCATGGTTAAAGATGGCGTTATGTATGTAACTGCATCTTACTCACGGGTATTTGCGGTAGACACAAAAACGGGTGATGAACTTTGGGAATATAACGCTCGTCTACCCGATGGCATCATGCCTTGCTGTGACGTAATTAACCGGGGTGTTGCACTTTACGGTGATCTGGTCATCTTTGGTACGTTGGATGCTAAGTTAGTCGCTCTGGATGCTAAGACCGGTAAAGTGAAGTGGAAGAAAAAGGTAGCTGACTACAAAGAGGGCTACTCAATCACAGCAGCCCCACAGGTGGTTAATGGCAAAATCATTACCGGTGTTTCCGGTGGTGAGTTTGGTATCGTAGGTAAGGTTGAAGCATACGATGCGACGACCGGTAAGATCCTCTGGACCCGGCCGACTGTAGAAGGTCATATGGGTTACATCTGGAAAGATGGCAAGAAGGTTGAAAACGGTATCTCCGGTGGCAAAGCGGGTCAAACATGGCCTGGCGATCTGTGGAAGAGCGGTGGTGCAGCAACCTGGTTGGGCGGAACTTATGATCCGGATACCAATTCGCTGTTCATCGGTACGGGTAACCCTGCCCCATGGAACTCTCACATGCGTCCTGGCGATAACCTGTTCTCCTCATCTCGTCTGGCGATCGATCCTGATACCGGTAAGATCAAGTGGCACTTCCAGACTACACCACATGATGGTTGGGATTACGATGGCGTAAACGAGCTTATCTCATTCGATTATAAGGCTGATGGTAAAACGGTTAAAGCGGCAGCAACGGCTGACCGTAACGGATTTATGTACGTTTTGAACCGTACTAACGGCGACTATATCCGTGGCTTCCCATTCGTTGATGAGATCACTTGGGCGAAAGGCCTGGACAAGAACGGTCGGCCTATTTACGACGAGGCGTTCCGTCCGGGTAACCCAACGGTCACTGAAGATGGCAAGAAAGGTTCATCTGTACGTGCTGTCCCCGCATTCCTAGGTGGTAAGAACTGGATGCCGATGGCTTATAGCCAGGATACAGAGTTATTCTATGTGCCTTCTAATGAGTGGGCGATGGATATCTGGAATGAGCCAACAGCCTATAAGAAAGGCGCGGCATACTTAGGTGCAGGTTTCACTATCTCGCCTATGAATGACAGTCATATCGGCGTTCTGAAAGCGATGGATCCGAAAACGGGTAAAGAAGTATGGCGCTACCAGAACTACGCTCCACTTTGGGGTGGTGTACTGGCAACTGCTGGTAACCTGGTCTTCATCGGTACGCCTGAAGGCTACCTGAAAGGTTTTGATGCTAAGACAGGTGAGCTGAAATATCAGTTCAACACCGGTTCCGGCATCGTTGGTTCACCTATTACCTGGAAGCAGGATGGCGAGCAGTTCCTATCAGTTCTATCCGGCTGGGGTGGTGCAGTACCGCTTTGGGGTGGTGAAGTTGCTAAGCGTGTTAAGCATCTGAACCAGGGTGGTTCTGTCTGGACTTTCAAGCTACCTAAGTCTTAAACGTAGCTAATTAAAAAAGGAGCCGAAAGGCTCCTTTTTTTGTTTTGCACGATTTGGTTTTTACCGTTCTGATCAGTGAATAGAAAACTATTCGTCGACCAGTTGATCACACCGGTAAAGTGCACCATCACCGGTGTCCAGCGCCTTGCTGAGACGGGGCAACAGCTGAGTCATTTTGCCCATCAGTTTCCAGGGTGGGTTTATAACGATCATTCCAGATGATGTCATGCCTCGTTCAACTGAATCAGGCTCTAGACCCAGCTCAAATCGTTGGATGTTTTTAATTCCGCTGTTAATAAAGCGTCTTTCCAATTTATTGATCCGCTGGCGATCTACTACCGGATACCAGAGCGCATAGGTACCTGTAGAAAATTTGCTATGGGCCTGTTTTATTAATTTGAATACATCTTCGTAATCAGATTTTATCTCGTAGGATGGGTCAACCAACATTACGCCTCTTCGTGAAGCTGGTGGAATTAGCCCTAAAACATTACTCAGGCTATCCTCATTGGTTGCTATAACCTGGCGGTGTCTGGCGGTATTTTGCTTGAGTAATTGGTAATCTTTCGGATGAAGCTCATATAACCAGGCTTTATCTTTCTGTCGCAGGTACTGAGTAGCGATAAGCGGGGAGCCGGGATAGAAACGTAGCTTTCCATCTTTGTTGCACCCATCGATAGCATCAAAATAGCTTTTCAGCTCGGGCCATTTGTCCGCTTTGAGCTTACTGATCCCACCCTGATGTTCACCGAGTTTAGTGGCGGTTTCAGAGTAGAGGTCGTAAAGACCTGCACCAGAGTGGGTGTCGATATAGCCAAAAGGTTTATCTTTTTGGCTTAGATGTTCAAGAATCTCGACCAGCACTATGTGTTTAAGAACGTCGGCAAAGTTGCCTGCATGAAAAGAGTGGCGATAGCTTAGCAATGTAGTGTTCCAGATTAGTGAGGGTTTAGCTGAAAAAGGTAGAGTATGAGGACTATCGTTATTTACCCTTCCTGGGTCAAGCTTTTCTAATGCCATAATTTCAAGCTTATCAGTGAAAACCTTTGTTTAAGGTGTAATAGCATGGGTACAATATCGGCATGTCATCTCTGCTTGGAAAGCCCCTATGAAGTACGCTGTTATATTGGTTGGTTTGCTATCGTTTTTGTTATCTCCTTTTTCAGCTGCCGAGTACAAAGTGCTGGTTGTTATGAGTTATGAGGAAAATAACCCTTGGTGTAAAGAGATACGAGAAGGCATTGATTCTACACTGGCGGATTCGACTGATTTAACCTACTTCTATATGGATACTAAAGCGTCTCCTGCAGGGGGGATGGCAAAAGCTAAACAAGCTTTAGCTGTATTCAATAAGCTTAATCCTGACGGTGTTATTACCGTGGATGATAATGCTCAGGCTATGTTCGTTGTTCCCTCTCTTAAAGATCAGGTCAGCACGCCAATAATGTTTGCGGGTGTTAATTCTGATGCGGCTAAATACGGCTACCCCAACGGCCATATATCCGGCATTCTTGAACGTGCACATGTTCGTGAGTCATTGGCGTTTGCTAAACAGCTGTTACCTTCAATCAGCTCTGCCTGCGTTGTCACTAATGATGTTCCTTCGGGTAGGGCGTTAGCGCATCAGGTTGAGGCTGAGAAAACCACATTCCCGGTCAAATTGAATGACGTTTTTCTGGTGAGTGATTTTGCGCAGCTGGATAGTATAGCTGAGCAGTTGAAGGCCTGTGATACCTTATTTGTCGACAGCCTGGAGGGCATCAAAAATCACAGCGATAGTGCTTCAGGTAATAGTGAAGTTCTGACTTATTTAAGTGAGGTATATGATGGCCCACTACTTGGCGGAAACCGCTATCAGGTTGAACAAGGGGCTTGGGCTGCCGTTGTGAAAACAGGCCAGGAGCAAGGTGCAACAGCTGCAGAGATGTTATTAACAGCGATGCAGGGAACGCCGGTATCTCAAATACCGGTGGTTAAGAATTCTAAGGGTGAACGAATCGTTAATGTTACTGCATTAGATCAGCATAAGGTTCCTTTGAAACCGCTGGTATTGCGTGGCGCCACACTAGTGAGGCAGCAGCCCTGAGCTATCTGCCGATGTTCAAGTTTATATCCAAAATATCCAGTAAGCTGGTTGGTCTTGCTGTCCTGAATACGGCTGCTTTTGCAGCGGTTGCTCTAATTGCGGGTATTGGCTTCTTTCAGGTTGAGACCTTGTCTAGTGATATCGTCGGTAAAGAAGTTGCAGCGATAAATGACAATGCTCACCTTGGACGAGAAATATCGAGTTTATTTTCTGATATAGAAGGGCACACCCGTGTATGTAACGAGAAAAATTACAGTAACAACATGGGGAAACAACTAACAAATAATATGTCCAGGCTATTTGACTCTGTTCAAAATCCGGCATTAAGGAGAGCGCTAGGTCACTTCCAGATCACTGCAACTTCGCTGATACAAGAGTGCCTCCAGTTAAATACAGCCCTTATCAATCTGCGGGAGGCCGATCAGCAAACTGAAACGACTATTACTTTGCTTGAACAAGCGATTGGTAGTGCTCTAATAAAAGAAACCCTGGACGGTAAATTAACCAATCATTTTGATCAACTGATGGTACTTGTGGCAGGGCTGCGTGAAACGCAGTTACTGATAGGCAAGTTAACGGCGGAACAAGCGCATCTTAATACCCCGGATTCCTCACTATTACTATCCTCAGAAAATCTTGTTGATGATATGTCTTTACGTTTACAGACATTGACTGCTTCAACAACCGATATCGCAAATGCCAGCGGCTTACTGGGTCAGAATCTGAAGCGTTATCGTGATTCGCTATTTCAATATCAGCAGGCCAATATGAGTCTGGAAAAACGTGTATTAGAAGTACATGAAACGAAGAGAAATGTACTCGATGAAATGCGTCGTATCGACCTGGAATCTTACAATCAGGCAGCCGAAATACAGGATGAAATAGTTACCGTTGTACGCAATCTGAACTTTAACGTAGTGGCATTATCACTTGTTATAGGGCTGTTCACCCTGCTGATTGTCGGGCGGATCAACCGCCGGGATATTAAAGAGCCATTAAACAGAACCCTCGGGCTTATTCAGGGAATTCGTCATGATAGCGCTATTGATGAACCAACATATCGAGATGATGAATGGGGTGTAATACAAAAATCCCTAGTTGATATGGCCTTTGAATTAAAATCCTCTCAATTAGCGCTTATAACTAGCCGTGATCGTCTTGAAACAGCCCTAGATGGCTCTAATGATGGGCTATGGGACTGGAATCTTGAAACCGATGAGGTGTATTCCTCACCGCGATTGAAGTCAATGTTAGGTTATGCCCCGGATGAACTGGAAGGTGATTTCAGTTCTTGGCTGCAGCTGATTGATCCTTTACAGAAAGAGAAGGTCTTGGCATTTGTAACCGAGTACCTGGAAGGTGAGGTAGGTAAGTATGATATCGAGTTTCGAATGCTGCATAAGCATGGTCACTGGGTCGAAATTTTATCGCGAGGAAAGCTAGCTCATGATGCCGAAGGTCGGGTTTCATCTCCCAGGCGGTTGATTGGGACGCATACAGATATTACTGCCCGGAAAACGGCTGAAAGGCAGTTGCAGCGAAGTGAAAAAGAGCAGCGTACATTAATAACCGCGCTACCAGATGTCATCATGCGATTCGATAGTGATGCCAGGTATCTGTTTATGTCAGAGAATGTTTCTTCCGTTTTAGATTTGAAAGCGGCTTATTTTGTTGGTAAATCTCATACCGAATTAGGTTTTCCTGAAGAGGCGTGCCAAGCGTGGGACTCTGCGATTAAGCATACTTTTGAGACCGGTAAACCTTGTGATATTGAGCTCGTTTTAGATGGCGCTCATGGGAATAAGACGTTTAACTGGAAACTCACTCCTGATTTCGATGAACATAACAATGTTCGCTCTGTGTTGGGTGTTGCCCGGGATATCTCCTTGCTTAAAGAGCATCAAAAACGTCTGGAGAAAATTGCCCACTATGATGTATTGACGGGCCTGCCTAACAGGATTTTGTTGTCAGACCGGTTGTTGCAGATGATGAACCAGGTATTACGACGTAATGCAAAATTGGCGGTGGTTTATATTGATCTGGATGGTTTTAAAGAGGTGAATGATCAATACGGGCATGATGCGGGGGATAGGCTACTTAAAATTGTTGCGGCTCGTATGAAGTTAACGCTGCGGGAGGGAGATACTCTGGCTCGTTTAGGCGGCGATGAGTTCGTCGCGGTACTTCAGGATTTAGCGGATGTTTCATCTTGCGAACCGATGCTACACCGCCTGTTAGAGGCGGTCTCTGCTGATGTGATGGATAACGGAGTCGTACTCAACGTAACTGCCAGCCTGGGAGTTACATTTTTTCCTCAAGTCGAAGAAATCAATGCTGATCAGCTATTACGTCAGGCAGACCAAGCGATGTATCAGGTTAAGTTATCAGGGAAAAATAGGTTTCATCTGTATGATATGGATCATGACCGGTCCATGCGTGGACAGCATGAAAGTATCGAACGGATTCGGGAGGGTTTGAATAAAAGCGAATTTTTACTCTATTACCAACCAAAAGTGAACATGAGCACTGGTCAGGTAGTCGGTGTTGAAGCGCTGATTCGTTGGCAGCATCCTGAAAAGGGTTTGCGTCCACCTGCTGAATTCTTGCCAATAATAGAAGAACAACCTTTAAGTGTAGAAATGGGCAACTGGGTTATCAAACAGGTGTTCGAACAGAGTAGTCTCTGGCGAAAGGCGGGGGTGAAATTGCCGGTGAGTATCAATATCGGTGCTCTTCAGATTCAGCAGGCAGACTTTGTTGTTAAGCTAACTAAGATGCTGAGCGACTTTCCCGATGTCCCCCCCAAAGAGATTGAGTTAGAGGTTCTGGAAACCAGCGCTCTGGATGATATTGTTCAAACCTCTAAGGTAATCCGCGACTGTATTGAGCTGGGGCTTCAGGTCTCCATTGATGATTTTGGTACGGGATACTCATCGTTAACTTATCTCAAACGTTTGCCGGTAAATACTTTAAAAATTGATCAGAGTTTTGTGCGTGACATGTTGGATGATCCCGATGATCTGGCTATTCTTGAAGGGGTTATTGGTCTGGCTCGGGCCTTTCGTCGAAATGTTGTTGCTGAAGGTGTTGAAACTACTGCTCATGGCAGTATGTTATTGGACTTCGGGTGTGAACTTGCTCAAGGGTATGCCATAGCTTATCCGATGCCAGCAAATAATATTCCTGAGTGGATTAGTTCATGGCGTACACCGGATGAGTGGTTTAACCGGAAAGTTAAAAGTAGGCATGAGCAGCAGATTCAGTTTGCAGCGGTGGAGCATCAGGCCTGGATAAGGCAGGTAGAGGCTGCTCTTAATGACGGAGCTGAAGCTCCGCCAATGAGTTGTGATGCCTGTAGATTCGGCTCTTGGTTTTATCATGAGGGGCAGGCATATTATGGCGACTCCTCTGCATACGAAGCAGTGGACCGTATACACCGTCAAGTACACTCTCACGCAAATAACTTACTGGTGCTGAAGAGCGAAGGCGATGAAAGTGGAGCGAGAGACGGTATTCTCGATCTACACCAGCTGAAACATTCGCTTTTGAAACAGCTGGATAAGTTGAACTCTGCATAACGAGGCAATCATTTAAAGAAGGCGCTTATTTTTTTGATTAAAGGAGATCTTCGATAAACCATGCTGAAAAGGCGTGCCGCCCAGGTACTGATGCTTTGTGATAGATAGAAGACGCTTGCTGGCGGATAGTTTTTTCAGCGGTACCTCGTAAGCCTGCGATCTCTTTAAGACTGTAGCCTTTAAGTAGCATCTGTCCGACATCTTTTTCGCTTGAGGTTAATTTCCAATCACTGAACTGCTCTGTAATTGCCTGGCGTAGCTGATGACGAGCAGCGAGTACTACCTCTGACTCTGGTGTAGGCATAATCTTCATTTCTTCCAGGTCTTGATTTAATTGCCTGATTTGTCGACGATTGAGAAAATTATCCAAGATTAGCCAGCAAAGCATAAGAAAGGCAATAAGCAGAATCGTGGCCTCTTGCAACAGGTGGGTTGTACTTGCACCGTGGGATATGTCTGCCGCTATGTCGCTGCCGATGGCGATTACAATCACCGCCAGAAAAAGCATCATCAAGTAATCTTGTAAAAAATGCTTAAACACTGTCATTTCCTATTTTATTTTTGTTATACGTCTATAGAGCACAGATGTTGAAACTTTCAATTATTTGATTTGATTAAGCTTGGTTTTCATTAAGCATATATTAGTACGGACGGCAGATAAAATTAACTAGTGAAATAAGTATGTCTGAAAATGATTGTGTTCGGGTAAATTTGTATCTGTGTTAACGGGTTTCAACCTAGTTGTTTGTCATCAGTTAATCTGGCGACTTTTCCGATGCATCCGGTAGTTTAAGCGGGTCCTATAATGAATCTCCAATGGAAAGGCTGTAAATGGGCTACAAAGAAAGACAGTGAGCTTATTCTTTGGATTAAGAGAGGGGTATATATCTTGTTTAAAATAATTGGCAGTGGCAATATTAGATAAATATTATATATCGGTAGTATATGGATATTGATCTGTTTCGCCTAGGGGTGGGGGGAAGAGCTGGCGAGGAGCCTAATCCGGATAGCCAGAATACAGGTCTATGTTAGCCAACAATAAAATAATGAATATTAGCAATCGTGCTCCACTGTTAGTTGTCGTTGCCGGTTTTCTTATCACCGTTTTTACCTACCAGTATAAGGTTGGCATCGAGCAACAGCAGCGGCAGTCGCTTATGGCTTTAGCTGCGACTGAACAGCGAGCTCATCTACAAAATCATGTGGATAATACAGTTGAGATTCTTGATTCAATCGCAAGCTATGTAACCTACAGTAAGCAGATAAATCGAGCTGATTTTCATTCCTTTACCCAACCTGTTATTCAACGACATTCAGAACTGTATGCACTTCATTGGATACCTCGGGTGCTCGATGAAGATAGGGCGCTCTTCGAGCAGCTATTACTTGAGCAGGGGTTTAACAGTGGAATAACGGCGGTGAAGTCGGAGGCGAATGGTCTGGTAAAAGCGCCGGAAAGTGAAGTGTACTATCCAGTACTTTATTCTGAACCTTTAGCGTTAAACAACAGTGTTATCGGTTTAGACGCTTACTCACGAAACCTCAATGCTGAGGTGATTGATCAGTTGTTAGACGGCTCCGCCAAATTTTTGTCGAGCGCTCCTTTTCACCTTGTTCAGGATGAAATGGCTAGTTCATCAGTCGTTTTCTTTCGACCTGTTTATTACGTTGCCCCGACTCAAGAAGCGTTAGTACTTCGAGGCTTTATTGCTGCGGTTGTTAAGCCCCAGCGCTTGATAGATAAACAGGTAATGGGTCACGATATCGTGGCGATGAAGCTTGATGATGTGACCAGTGAAAACTCTGTAGAGATTGCATCGATGGGTTCTATTCCTACCGACATAAATAAAACATCATATGTCTCAGAGTTTAGGGTGCTTGGCCGTAGCTGGGCACTACGGGTTTGGAATGGTAAATCTCAGCACCTTGATGGATACCGTGTTGAATACTGGATACTGTTTTTTGGATTTTTGTTTACCTTCTTCTCGGCAATGGGGCTATCACGTTTGAAGGTATCCCATCGGCAGGTGTTGCTGGAACGGGATAAAGCCCAAAGTTACCTGGATACGGTTGATACCATCATGTTGGCGCTAGACCAGCGGGGCGAGATCACGATGATCAATCGAAAAGGCAGTGAAGTTCTGGGATATACCCCGGCAGATCTGTTGGGAAAGAACTGGTTTAGTGAAGATTTTGTTATTGACAGTATCGAAGAGAAAAAAGGTTTTAATCTTTTCATAAACAGTTCTTCAGCGGATAGTGATCTCTATCTGAGCGAGAGTAAAATTCGTGCCCGTAATGACCAGATACGTCTGATCACCTGGCGAAATAAAAGGCGTACAGATCAAAGCGGTGATGTTGTTGGAATGCTCTGTTCCGGTAGTGACATTACTGAACAACGACATAACGAGAGATTGGATAAACTCAGAAGCAGTGCGATGGAGGCGGCACTGAGAGGTGAGTCTCTGAGTTATGTGCTTAATCTAGTGCTTACGGGTATTGAAGAACAATATCCGGGAGCTTTATGTAGTATTTTACTTCTGGATAAAACAGGTAAACACTTACTGAATTGTGCTGCACCCTCATTGCCAAAAGATTACCAAAATGCGATTCATGGGATTGAGATAGGTGAAGGAGTTGGGTCATGCGGTACGGCGGCATTCCGTCGTGAGCGTGTAATTGTTGAAGATATTGAAACTCATCCGTTCTGGGCTTCCTTTAAAGATTTAGCGCTTAGTCATAACCTGGGAAGCTGCTGGTCTGAACCAATTTTTGGTAAGAAACATCGCCTCAAAGGAACTTTTGCTATCTACCACCAGGAACCCTCGCTACCCAGTGATGAAGACCTGGAACTTATCACCAGTATGGCAGCATTTGTCAGCATGCTGATTGAAGAGTTCCAGGTAGAAGAGGCTCTGGTACAGATGGCAAATACGGATGCCCTGACCGGGTTGAATAATCGGCGGAAACTCTTAGCATCTCTTGAGGAGGAGTTTGCCCGGACAAAGCGTTATGGGCGACATTTTAGTCTCTGTATGCTGGATCTGGATCACTTTAAAATGGTTAACGATCAGTATGGGCATGATGCAGGGGATCTTGTGCTAAAAGCGATATCTGAGATTATTACCCAAGAGCTGCGTGAAAGTGATATTTCCGGACGTATTGGTGGCGAAGAGTTTGCTTTGTTGTTGCCAGATACAGAGCTTCACAAAGCGGGCGAATTGTCAGAAAGGTTGAGACTGAAGATAGAGCAGTTTACGGTGAAACTCAGAACCGGAGAGTCAGTAAAGCTAACGGCTTCTATCGGAGTGGCTGAGTATGCATCTAGTATGGAGCTCTCTACTGACATGCTCGGTCTGGCGGATAAACGACTTTACTGGGCTAAAGATAATGGCCGAAACCAGATAAGTATAGAGCCTTAAAAATACGTTATCAGGGTTAGGTTTTAGGTTGTTCTAACTGCACATGGCAGTATTTCACCAGTTGTTGCTTTAGTTGCTGACCGAGTTCAGTGGATAAATTCCAACTGTGCCAATAAAGAGGTACTTCAAGACTCTTACCGGCCGCAATCTCTTTTACCTGCCCGCTTTTAATTTGAGCTTTCATCTGAAGATCAGGCACCATTCCCCAGGCAAACCCTCGTTGTATTAGTTCAGTAAAGGCTTCAGACGATGGAACCCGGTGGCGCTGGTAGTCCTGAACCCCTGGAAAAAACTTATTGATGAAGGTGTCCTGGAGGTCGTCTTTTTCGTTGTATTCCACCGCCGGCGCATTTGACAGTGTTTCAGCGGTTACGCCCATAGGAAAGTAGCGATCAATATATTCTGGGCTGGCCAAAGCAAGATATCGACTGATACCTAGTGGTACAGCGTTGCCCCCTTGTAACGACTTACTACTTGCACTGATACAGCCTAAGACATCGCCTTGTCGCAACAGTTGATGAGTCTGATCCTGATCATCGACCCTAAGGTCTAACAGTATCGGGCTTTGTTCTAGTAATGGCTGCATCGCTGCCATAAACCAGGTGGCAAGAGAATCAGCGTTGAGACCAATAGTAAGTCTGGTAAACCCTTGTTCACGGGCGTCATAGAGGCTGTTTAATAACTCGTTCTGGAGCAGACTGACCTGATGATAATGACGTAGAAGCTTTTGCCCTACGGACGTCAGTTGTAGGGGTTGGCTTCGTATTAATAAAAGCTGTCCGGTTGTTTCTTCAAGCTGTTTAATACGTTGAGAAATAGCAGATTGAGTCAGAAATAGTCGTTTAGCTGCACGATCAAAACTTTGTTCCTCCATCACTGTGGCTAAAGCCTGAAGTTGACGATAATCCAGCATGGCACACCATATTAGTTTTGCTAATGAAATATAAATATTATTAGTTTTACTAACGTTAGTCGACTTATTATGCTGCTATCACTTGTATATAGATGTGAAAAAGAGTCTCTATGTTGTTTTCTTTACCTACACCGTTCTTTACCGGATTAGCGACCAGTGCCGGACTCATTATTGCGATAGGCGCTCAGAATGCATTTGTATTGAGCCAGGGCGTCAGACGTGAGCATCACTGGCCTATAGCGGCTCTGTGCAGCTTTATCGATGCGGTGCTTATTACATTAGGCATTGCAGGCATGGGAGTACTAATAGGGCAATCAGAGGTGACACTTCAACTAATCACCTGGGGCGGTGCTCTGTTTCTGTTTTGGTATGGCGCGAATGCGCTCAGGTCCGCATTTCGTGACGAAGTCCTTGATCTGTCTGAGAATCAGTTTTCTGGCCTCCGTTCAGCATTGTTGACTACTTTGGCGTTGAGTTTACTGAATCCCCACGTGTATCTGGATACGGTGGTTTTACTCGGTGGAATAGGGGGGCAATATCCTGAATATGATCGTTACTGGTTTGGGGCTGGAGCGGCGTTGTTTTCTTTTCTTTGGTTCTTTTCACTCAGCTTAGGTGCCCGCTGGCTGGCCCCGCTGTTCCGCAGGCCAGTTAGTTGGCGTGTGTTGGATGGGCTTGTCTGCCTGATGATGTGGGCGCTTGCCGGGTTACTGCTTAGCGACAATCTGGTGTAGAGCGACTTATTACACCTGACTGATCGCTATCAGTTTCCCGCAAGCCGTTTAACGTTTCAGTGTGCGGTTTACAATTTGAGACAGATCGGTCACCAGCTTCTCGAGTTTATCCGTGGCACTGTTTGTCCGGGCAATGGAGTCTTTATTGCTGTCGGAAATATCACGGATTGAAATGACAGAGCGACTCAGGCTTTCAGCGGTGCCGCTCTGTTCTTCTGCAGATACCGCTATCTGTTGGCTTTGTTGAGAGATGAGGTCCAGTGACTGGCTTAGTTGGTCAAAAGCCTTGCCTGCGGTTTCCGCACGGCTAATACTTTCTTTTGCCTGAGTATGGGTTTTATTCATACTGCTGGCGGTTTGCTCGACCTGATGTTGAATAGCATCGATGCTGGTTTTAATCTGATTAGTGGCTTCCTGAGTTCGGGTTGCAAGGGTCCGAACCTCGTCGGCGACGACGGCAAACCCGCGGCCATTGTCACCGGCCCGAGCGGCTTCGATTGCAGCATTCAGTGCCAGTAGGTTGGTTTGATCGGCAATGTCGTTGATCATGGTGGTAATGTTGCCGATCTCTTCGGTCTGGCTGTGCAGCTGATCTGATAACTCAGCAGCCTGGGCTACTTCTACCACCAGGAGCTCGATTGTCTTCATCATGTCATTAACCGAAGTACGGCCGATCAGTGCATCCTGAGCGGCTTGAAGTGTGACTTCTGAGGTTCGAGAGGTGTTTTCTGCCACATGGTGGGATGATGAGGCCATCTCGGTACTGACAGACGCGAGCATATCGCTTTCAAGGTTTTGCTGTTCAATGCCTGAGGTTGTCTGGTCAAGGCTTTGATGAGTCACTCCCATCACGTTTCTCACCGTTACAATAGCGTCTTCAACACGCCCGGTAACTGTTCTCAGGCGTGCTTCAAGCACCAGGTTTGATAACTGGAAAGTTCCAATCTCATCCATTCGACCGGTCAACGCCTTTTGTGCAATTGGGTTGTTAAAAATCTTGAGTGCTTGCGCTGAACGGTTGCTCAGTGGCGATAGTAGCCAATAGATAAGCCCGGTAAACGACAGAGTCATCAAGCTGGACAGAATAAGCTTCAACGCGTTGTCCAGTGGGGCGACATTAACCAGTGTGACGCCGAGCAGGCCGCAGAAAGCAGAGGCTACAATTCTATTACTAAGCTGAACCCGTGAAAACGATACCCGTTTGGGCTTGGTATTAACTTGATCGTAGAGTCGTTGAGCGGACTCTTTTATCTCATCGGGAAGCCTTGTGCGGACCGACTGATAGCCTATCTTTTTCCCTGCTTCATCGTACAGTGGCGTGACATAGGCTAATACCCAGTAGAAGTCACCATTCTTACAGCGGTTCTTTACAGCCCCTAACCAGGGCTCATCAATCTTAAGATTCTTCCACAGGTCTTCAAAGGCGGCTGCAGGCATATCAGGGTGTCGGACAATATTATGGTTCTGGCCTATAAGCTCATCGTTGCTGTAACCGGCGATATCAATGAAGTTTTTATTGGCGTAGGTAATACATCCAGTGAGAGTTGTTGTAGAAATTAAACGGCATCCTTCTGGGACAAGCTGTTCATTCTGCTTCTGGTATGTAGACATTATTTCCTCTTACTGAGCCGTTAGATGCTCATATCCTGACTCACTGACACTGGTCGTTGTCTTAAGCCTGTTATGGCTTTAAGTCGATGATGTGAATATAGCTTTGTTCTGCTGCAATTGCTTATGAAAAGGTGCTCAGTTTGGGTGGGGGCTCCGTGCTTCAGCTCAAGAATTACTACTAAATAACTAATTTTTCAGTGCCAAGGGAGCATGGCTGGGTATCGGGTCTACTGATTACTATTAACAGGTACTCAAAACAGCACCGCGAAGTGCGCTGTATAACAAAAAAGAGGCTTAGAAAATGATTTACGCACAGCCAGGAACCGAAGGTTCAGTTGTTTCTTTTAAAGACCGTTACGCTAACTATATTGGTGGTGAGTGGGTTGCGCCTGTTAAAGGTCAGTACTTCCAGAATGTTACCCCAGTTACCGGTGAAGTGTTTTGTGAAATTCCACGTTCAACAGAAGAAGATATTAATCTGGCGCTAGATGCAGCGCATGCAGCTAAGGATGCCTGGGGTACTACCTCAGTAACCGAACGCTCTAATTTACTGCTTAAAATTGCAGATCGCATCGAACAAAATCTTGAACTGCTGGCTGTTGCCGAAACTTGGGACAACGGTAAAGCAGTACGTGAAACGATGGCCGCTGACGTGCCACTTTGTGTTGACCACTTCCGTTACTATGCCGGTTGTATCCGTGCCCAGGAAGGTTCAATCGGTGATATCGATCAGAATACTGTTTCTTACCAGTTCCATGAGCCACTAGGTGTAGTGGGTCAGATTATTCCTTGGAACTTCCCATTGCTGATGGCTGCCTGGAAACTGGCACCAGCACTAGTAACAGGCAACTGTGTTGTTCTGAAGCCTGCCGAGCAGACGCCGGTATCTATCCTGAAACTGATGGAAGTGATTGGTGACCTGTTACCACCGGGTGTACTGAACGTAGTTAACGGTTTTGGTAAAGAAGCCGGTGAAGCGCTGGCGACCAGTACTCGTATCGCGAAGATCGCATTTACCGGTTCTACGCCTGTAGGTTCGCACATTCTTAAGTGTGCTGCTGAAAATATCATTCCGTCTACGGTAGAGCTGGGCGGTAAGTCACCAAACATCTTCTTTGCTGACGTAATGAATCAGGAAGATGAGTTTGTCAGTAAAGCGGTAGAGGGTGCAGTGCTGGCATTCTTTAACCAGGGTGAGGTGTGTACCTGTCCTTCCCGTTTGCTGATTCAAGAAAGTATGTATGATGAGTTTATCGCTAAGGTTGTCGAGCGTGCTAAGCAGATCAAGCGTGGTAATCCACTGGATACCGACACTATGGTGGGTGCTCAGGCTTCTGAACAGCAATTCGATAAGATCATGTCTTATATGGATATCGGTAGAGAAGAAGGCGCTGAATTCCTGATCGGTGGTGATGCTCATGTAAACGATGGTGAGTTTGGTTCTGGCTACTACGTCCAGCCTACGCTGATGAAAGGTCATAACAAAATGCGCGTTTTCCAGGAAGAGATTTTCGGTCCTGTTGTTGCAGTAACTACCTTTAAAGATGAAGCTGAAGCGCTTGAAATCGCGAACGATACTGAGTTTGGTTTGGGTGCCGGTGTCTGGACCCGTGATATGAACCTTTCTTATCGTATGGGTCGTGGAATCCAGTCTGGTCGTGTTTGGACTAACTGTTATCACCTATATCCTGCACACGCAGCATTCGGTGGTTACAAGAAGTCTGGTGTAGGCCGAGAGACTCATAAAATGATGTTGGATCACTACCAGCAGACCAAGAACTTGTTGGTTAGCTACGATATCAATCCATTAGGTTTTTTCTAAGCCGATCTGTTGAAGCTATAGCGATATAGCTGACGCAATTCCCGGGGTAGCCATGCTGCCCCGTTTGCAAATCTCCTACCGTCGTTTTGGAGACTTCGCACCGTAACCAGCTATTCATGGGCTGGTTGCATTCCGCAACTGGTATAGCACTTTGTACCGGGATTTGTCGGTGTTCTTTGGCGGCCCTTGGCCGCCCTTTTTCGTTCTTAACATGCCATCTTGAGTAGTCCACGCCTGAACCGCCTTGTATAGGCTATTCAACTCCAACTAAGCTGATATAAACGCCTCTATCATTAGAGTCGATCTGTTTTCTTGCTGGAGCAGGAATGGAATTTACAAAAAAAATTTATAAATCACAGATGCGAACGCTCTGGTCGGTAATGGCGCTGATCGTTCTCTCTCTGGCCGCATTGTTGGCGTATTTCTTTACGATCAGTCATCAACATAGTGAGGCCCGTCTTAATACCTTCCAACAATCAATTGAGATGCAAATAAGCCGTAGGTTGAAGGGTGAAGTATTGGCTGCCAGTGGTTATGCCGAAGCTAAGTATCAGCGCGCAGAGCAGGTACTCATGGCGCGCGCTCAGGATGAGGTGTTGCAAGCGTTAGAGGTGATGGAAGGCATTTATCAGCAGAACAAAAACATAATTTCAGAGGCTCAACTAAAACAGATTATGCTCGAATCTTTGCGCGGCGTTCGTTTTTTTAATGGGCGCGGATACTATTTTGTCGGTGACTCTCAGGGGCAAAGTCTGCTTCTACCGACTCAGCCGGAACTGGAGGGAACATCGTTAATAGATCTTAAAGATGACAAAGGTAATTATTTCGTTCGCCGCTTTACTCAGGTGATCGCTTCGGATGAAGGCAGAGGTTATGTTCGCTATCGCTGGTATCCCCCCGGCGATCAGCAAAATATGCAGGATAAAATCACCTATATTGCTCGCTTTGAACCTTTCAACTGGATGATTGGCGCGGGGGATTATGTTTTTAGAATTCAGAACGACCTGCAACATGACATTATTGAATATCTTCAAAATATTCAGTTTGGCGAAGATGGTTATATCTCAGTGCTGGATAGCAAAGGGGGTATCATCGCTGGCAAAGGGGTGAGTCGATTAGTCGGGAAATACTCCTCTTTGCTGGAATCAGCAGAAGACCGAAAGCGCCTTGCAGCGGTTGCTTATCACGTAGGCACGGAAGGCTTCTTTCGCAGTGACTGGTATCAGGCCGACGGTACTCCGGTTAGTGATCAGCTGATATATGCAAAACCATTACCTATGTGGAACTGGGTTTTATTGGCAGGGGCTTATACGGACTCAAGTTTGGCGCTGTTGGAAACGCAGCGACAAGCCATTAGTCAGCAAGAGCGAAGTGATAGCTTACAGCTGATGGCTATGCTGGGCCTGATAATGGCTATCGCTTTACTCACAATGAGGTACTTCGCTCGCGGGTTTCAGCGAGTTTTTAGCGGCTATCAAACAGACCTCGATCAGCAGAACAAAGTGCTGATAGAAAATGCTCACTCCTTGGAGATCAGCGCCCGCATCGTCCAGGCGGCCCATGAAGGCATAATGGTAACGGATACGAATAACCGAATTATCAGTATTAACGAATCATTCACTCGAATTACGGGTTATGAACTGGACGAAGTCATTGGGAAAGACCCTAAGTTATTAAAATCTTTCCGCCAGGACAGTGATTTCTATCGAGCACTATGGGATGTTCTGAAGCGTAAGGGTGTATGGCATGGAGAGGTTTGGAATCGCCGTAAGAATGGCTCTCTCTATCCTCAGGCTCTGTCGATTACATGTCTTCGTAATGATGCGGGGAACGTGGAGAACTATATTGGTACCTTTACCGATATAAGCCAGCGAAAAGCCTTCGAAGAGCAGTTGGAACATATGGCGCAAAGTGACTCTTTGACCGACCTTCCCAATCGTCGAACACTCACCGCCCGCTTGCAACACGAACTGGCCATTATTGGGCGAAACCCTGGGCGGCAGCTGGGTATCATCTTTATGGATCTTGATAATTTCAAACCGATTAATGATACCTATGGCCATGGGGTGGGCGACCAGGTATTGATTACCATTGCCCGTCGGTTGAATGAAACCGTCCGTAGTATTGATATGGTTAGCCGGGTAGGGGGAGATGAATTCGTTATTATGCTGGGTAACCAGCCTGGTGATATGCAGCAGACAGCGATCAAGCTGGCTGAACGAATTATTCAGGTTGTATCTGAGCCTATTATGATTGCCGGGGAGAGCTTTTCATTAACAGCGAGTCTTGGGATCTCTTTGGCGCCAGGTGATAGTAGCGATGAGAGCCAATTGCTGGAATATGCTGATCTGGCGCTGTACCAGGCAAAGCGGCAAGGACGTAATAACTATAAACTGTTTGCCCTCTGGATGGCTGAAAAGCAGCAGGAACAAAGAGATCAGGGGAATAAATGACAGAGAAAATGCTTGAAATGTGCTTAAATAATGTCGATTAATAATTAAGTTTTATGGTTGTTATTTGTAATAAGTTTTTAAGGACCTTGCCTAATGCCTGTTGTTTGGATGCCAAAGATTTCTACTGGAAATGACCTGATAGACCTGGATCACAAATATCTGATTGCGCTGTTTAATTCTGTTGAATTAGCGATTAGTAAGCCTGAAAATTTAAAATTTCTGCCGGTTTTCTTTCGTCAGCTGGTGGACTACACCCGAGAGCACTTTGACCGGGAAGAAAAGATCCAGTTAAAGATTCGCTACCCTCACTATGCTGAACATAAGATTGAGCATCAGCAGATTGTTGAACATCTGGAAAAACTTTATCTTGAGGTTCAGACGTTGGTTGGCTCCGGTGATGCTAAGACTGCCCCAGAGGAGATTAGCGCTAAGTTAAATAATGAGATTATTAGTCTGGCGCGGGAATGGATAATCGATCACCTGATCAAGACTGATGGTAAAATGGCGGTATTTCTGCGCAAACATCCACAGGATCTGAGTTGAAACAGCTGAGACTGTTATAATGGATTACGCTGATTAACATGGGTTGAGTTGTGCTGAAAATTTCCAATACTGTATCTATCCCGGATGATGAGATTGAATTGAGTGCGATTCGTGCTCAGGGTAGTGGTGGGCAGAATGTTAATAAAGTCTCGTCTGCGATCCACCTGCGTTTTGATATTGCTGCCTCATCACTGCCTGAAGTTTATAAAGAGCGTCTATTGCAACTGAAAGACTCCCGTATCACCAAGGAGGGCGTGATTGTTATCAAGGCGCAGCAATTTCGAACCCAGGAAAAAAACCGGGATGATGCATTCAATCGTCTTCAGTTGCTGATAAAAACGGTTACCGTTGTGCAAAAAGCGCGTAAAGCGACTAAACCGAGCCGTTCAGCTAAGCGAAAGCGGGTGGATAGTAAGACTAAACGGGGTAAGGTCAAGGTTATGCGGGGACGGGTAACAGATTAAATTCTTATTGGAAAAAACAAGGAAAAAACGATATGAAACTGATTAAACAGCTGGGTCTGCTCGCCGCTATGGGCGTTGCTGTAGTGTCATTGCAGGGCTGTTCTCCTGAAGTGGGGTCGAAAGAATGGTGTGCAGAGCTGAAAGAGAAGCCTAAAGGTGACTGGTCCGCTAATGAGGCCAAAGACTTTGCTAAAAGTTGTCTTTTCTGAAAATCAGTAAGTATAGAAAACCGCCTTATGGCGGTTTTTTTATAGACTAAAACAGGAGGGAGTTTAGTTCCAAAGTACCATATGGGTTTGGCCGTTCACTTCATATTATTAATAACAGTCATAAGACTGGAAAATCTAATAACAATAGAGGTAATGCATATGTGGACTAAACCAGCTTACACAGATCTGCGCATCGGTTTTGAAGTAACAATGTACTTCGCTAACCGCTAAGCAATCTATCAAGCTCCGCCCTAGGGTGGAGCTTTTTAGTTTTTGCCCCTTCAGAATTGCCGACAAGATAATAACAATGAAAATTCAGATTCTAGGTTCCGCAGCCGGTGGCGGGTTCCCTCAGTGGAATTGTAACTGCCGCAACTGTGCCGGCTATCGTGCCGGAACGCTCAATGCAAAGGCTCGCACTCAGTCATCCATCGCGATAAGCGCAAACGGTGAAGACTGGATTCTATTTAATACCTCACCTGATATACGTCAGCAGCTGGCAGACTTCTCGCCGATGCAGCCTAATCGTAAGATCCGTGATACCGGTATAGCGGCAATTGTCTACATGGATAGCCAGATTGACCATACCACCGGCCTGCTGATGTTGCGGGAAGGTTGTCCCCATGAGGTCTGGTGTACCGATATGGTCTATCAGGATCTGACCACCGGTTTTCCTGTTTTTAAAATGCTGGAACACTGGAACGGCGGCATTAAACGTAACGCTATCCCGGTAGAAGAGGGAAACAACAGCTTCGTGATTCCTCAGGTCCCCGAATTTAAGCTGACAGCGGTTGCGCTGCTTAGTAGTGCGCCCCCTTATTCACCGCATCGTAACGATCCCCACCCAGGGGACAACATAGGTATCCTGATAGAAGATACCCGCAGCGGGAAAAAACTGTTCTATGCACCTGGCCTTGGCCAGATTGAACCCCACCTGAAACCGATTATGAAAGACGCGGATTGTTTGCTGGTTGATGGCACTATCTGGCGTGACGATGAGCTGCTCACCACCGGTGTTGGCGATAAGCTCGGTGTCACTATGGGTCATCTGGCTCAGTCGGGAGAGGGTGGCATGATTGAATTTCTGGATACGCTGGAAAAGCCCCGGAAAGTTCTGATCCACATAAACAATACCAATCCGATTCTGGATGAAGATTCACCGGAACGGGCTGAAGTTTTCGTCCACGGTATCGAAATCTCCCATGACGGAATGAGTATAGAGCTGTAAGAGGTTAGCTATGAACGCACAAGTTAACGAAGCAGGTAAAAACAAGCCCCTGCCACCAATGAACCGGGATGAATTTGAACAGGCACTGCGGGCTAAAAGTGCTTTCTATCATACCCAGCACCCGTACCATGTCGCTATGTATAACGGCAGCTGTACGAAAGAGCAGATTCAGGGCTGGGTTGCTAATCGGTTTTACTATCAGATCTCGATACCGGTTAAAGATGCGGCCATTATGGCCAACTGTCCTGATCGCGATGTACGCCGTCACTGGGTGCAGCGAGTACTGGATCATGATGGCTATGATGGTGCTGTCGGGGGGATCGAAGCCTGGTTACAGCTGGGTGAAGCGGTTGGCTTGACCCGCGAAGAGATTCTCTCCCAGGAGCATGTATTGCCGGGTGTGCGTTTCGCTGTGGATGCTTATGTAAACTTCGCCCGTCGGGCGACCTGGCAGGAAGCGGCCAGCTCCTCTCTGACTGAACTGTTTGCGCCAACTATCCACCAGAATCGTTTGGACAGCTGGCCTGGGCACTATCCCTGGATCAAAGAGGATGGCTATCAGTACTTCCGTAATCGTCTGACCGAAGCGCGTCGTGATGTGGTTCATGGGTTAGAAATTACCCTGGAGCATTACACTACCCGGGAGCAGCAGGAACGGATGCTGAATATCCTTCAATTTAAGCTGGATGTGCTCTGGAGTATGCTGGATGCAATGACCATGGCCTATGAGATGGAACGTCCTCCTTACCATACGGTGACCGATAAAAAGGTCTATCACAAAGGGTTGTTTTCATGAGTGGCCCAGCTGAAGTGACGGAGATTACTCTGGACCAGACGCCCACCCTCAACAGCATGTTTCGCTTCCAGTGGGAGAAGGCGCAGGACTGTTATGTGCTGCTCTATCCCGAAGGGATGGTGAAACTGAATGGCCCTGCCGGTGAGGTATTGGCCTTGGTCGATGGGCAGCGTACTGCAGCAGATATTGTCCAGGCTCTGCAGTCTAAATTCCCCGATGCCGAAGGGATCGACCGGGATATTCTTGATTTCTTAGGAGACGCTCGTGAGCAACTCTGGATCAGCCTGTAACGGTCAGCCTTCAATGGCACCGACCTTAAGTAATGTCCCAACCCACGGCCAGCCACTTTGGTTGCTGGCCGAGTTAACCTACAAGTGTCCGTTACAGTGTCCTTACTGTGCTAACCCGGTGGATTTTGCCAGCAAGACAGGTGAGCTGACAACGGCCGAGTGGATCGACGTCTTTACCCAGGCTCGGGAACTGGGGGCGGCACAATTAGGTTTCTCTGGTGGTGAGCCGTTAGTCCGTCAGGATCTGATAGAACTTATCCGTGAAGCGCGTCAGTTAGGCTACTATTCAAACCTGATCACCTCCGGTGTTGGCCTCAATGAGCGTAAGATTGCTGATTTTCGCGAAGCAGGGCTAGACCATATTCAGGTCAGTTTTCAGGCGGCAGACCCGGAAGTAAATAACCTTCTGGCGGGTTCTAAAAAAGCCTTTAATCAAAAAATGGCGATGGCCAAAGAGGTTAAAGCCCAGGGTTATCCGATGGTGCTTAACTTTGTAACCCATCGTCATAACATCGATCAGATTGATCGTATCATTGAACTCTGTGTTGAACTGCAAGCCGATTACGTTGAGCTGGCAACCTGTCAGTACTACGGTTGGGCCTATGAAAACCGTAATGATCTGCTGCCGACTCAGGCGCAGCTGGAAAGAGCCGAGCGAATTACCAATGAGTATCGTGATCGTCTTGCTGCTGAAGGTAACCAGATCAAGATCATCTTCGTGACGCCGGATTACTATGAAGAGCGCCCGAAGGGGTGTATGAACGGTTGGGGGCAGGTGTTTCTTACCGTGACCCCCGATGGCACAGCGTTACCCTGCCACAGCGCCCGTATGTTGCCGATAGAGTTCCCCAATGTGCGCGAACAGAGTATTGAGGCGATCTGGAACAAGTCGAATGGTTTTAATCACTACCGTGGTTACGAGTGGATGAAGGAACCTTGCGCTTCCTGCGATGAGAAAGAGAAAGACTTTGGTGGTTGTCGCTGCCAGGCCTTTATGATGACCGGCGATGCCAATAATGCCGACCCGGTGTGCAGCAAATCCTCCCATCATGATCTGATTGTGAAGGCCCGTGAAGAAGCAGAGCTACCCTCGCACAAAGAGCCCATCTACCGTAACGAGCGTAACTCCAAGGTATTCTGTAAAGGCTGATATGCTAGGCTGAAGTGATCACCTACCACAGTCTTTAGTCACAAAGGATAGGCCTGGAATATGCCCAGATATGGTTTTTTTGATTCCCCACTCTCAGCTGCGGATGCGGTAACAGCTGGGTTGGAATATGGCCAGCTGCATGCCTGTGAGCAGGGCCTGTATTGGGTTGAGTTCAGACCCTTAGAGAGCGGTCGAAATGTCTTAGTTCACCGTAACTGGCAGGGTGAAATAGCCTGTCTGATTCCACCCGGCTTCAACGTACGTAGTGGGGTGTATGAATACGGCGGTAAAAGCTGGTGCAGGTTGGCGCTGCAGACAGCTTTTGTTAACGCGGCAGATCAACAGATCTGGCTGTTGAATGACGAACAGCCAGGCCAAAAACCAAACCAACAGCATCCACCACTATCGACATCAGTCCCTGAGACTCTCTCTAGTTCAAAGCCACAGCAACTGACTCATCAGGCTGATTGTCGCTACGGAGACCTTCTGTATGATCGCTTTCGCCAGCGCATTATTGCGGTGCAAGAGCAAGCGATGGCAGACCCTACCCAGCCTCGACATTCTCTGGTGTCGATCTCAATTAAGACCGGAAAAGTAACGCAACTGGCAAGCGGCGATGATTTTTATGCTGCGCCAACGCTCAGCGCTGATGGCCATCGGTTTGCCTGGATAAGCTGGGACCATCCCCATATGCCCTGGGTGAGTACTCGCCTTAACAGCGCGCGCATTAACGCTGACAGCAAGCTGACCGATCGGAAAATACTAGCAGGAAGTTCATCTCCTGAAGCGATTCAACAACCCCGTTTTATAAGTGACAACAGTCTGGTGGCATTGAGTGATAAAACCGGCTGGTGGAATTTATACCGTTATCTATGCGAGGAGAAGTTTACAACGAGCGGAGAGCCTGGAGGCCGGACTAGTTATTCAGGATCAGGAACAGGAGAGCTAAGTGAGCAGAGCGTTCGAACAGAGTCTCTCTGGCCCCGTGAAAACGATTTCGGCATTCCCCAATGGCAATTGGGTGTATATACCTGGGATGAACTGACAAAAACTCAGCAGGCAGGAGACCAACCGGCTGAAAAGCGTTGGGTTGCCTGTTATATGGAGCGGGGTGAAGGGCGGCTGGTAATAGGCTCAGCTTCAATGCAGGAACAGCTAGTCGCTGAAGAGTACAGTTTGTTCCGCCATGTCTGTAGTTTTAACGAAAAGGTTTACTGCATCGCTGCTTCAAACGATCATGCCGCCGCGATCATTGAGATAACACCCGACAGTCCTTCCCATGAGGCAATTCAAGTGATTGCGGGTGGACAGTTACCGGCTATAAAAGTTGATCTGCCGCAGCCGATTACTTATCCGGTTGGTGATGAATCTGCCTACGGATTTCTCTATCTGCCACAACCGCTAGCGCAATCTGAGTCAGAAGGGCCAGGTAGTAAACCTCCGCTGATTGTATTCACCCACGGGGGGCCGACAGGTGCGACCTATCCGGTATATAACCCCAAGATTCAGTTCTGGGTCAGTCGGGGCTTTGCGGTGGTTGATCTAAACTATCGGGGCAGCACCGGTTATGGTCGGGATTACCGGTTGAGGTTAGCCGGTAGTTGGGGCGAGACTGACTGGCAGGATGCGGTGGCGGCAGTTGATTATCTTGCCAAGCGTGAACTGATAGATCCCGACAATGTTTTCATTCGCGGCGGCAGTGCAGGCGGTTATACAACCCTCTGTGCGCTGGTTTATAGCGAACACTTTAAGGGGGGCGCTAGTTATTACGGGGTGAGTGACCCTGTCGCGTTAACCCGGGATACCCATAAATTTGAAAGTCATTACCTGGACTGGCTGATCGGTGACCCTGAACAGGAAGCAGAACTCTATCTGCAGCGCAGCCCGTTAGAACATGCTGACCGGGTTAACTGTCCGATGATCTTCTTTCAGGGGGGCAAAGACCGGGTGGTGGTGCCTCAACAAACCGAAGTTATGGTGAACGCTCTGAAGCGTCAAAATATACCGGTTGAATATCATCTCTATCCAGACGAACAGCACGGTTTTCGACAGGCAGAGAACCAGATTCATAGTCTCGAAGCGGAACTAGCGTTCTACCGTGGCCTGCTTACCTGACCTTGATGCCTGGGAAGGACTGGTTCGCAGCTTTCCTCTGTTCTGATACAATGCGCGACTTTGATCCACTGCCTGCCTGTATTCGTTAGTTGCACTAAACTTTCAGACAGCGGCGTCCTGACCAACTATCGGAGTAATCATGAGTACAGAGCAAGCCTTACGTGACCGCAGCGAATCTAAATGTGAACTGTGTAGCGCGACTGACAACCTGAGTGTTTATGAAGTACCGCCAGGCTCTAAAGGCAGTGTGGATGACTCTATATTGGTATGTGACACCTGTAAGGGCCAGATTGAAAACCCAGACACCATCGATGCTAACCATTGGCGTTGTCTGAATGACAGCATGTGGAGCCAGGTACCAGCAGTTCAGGTGATGGCATGGCGTATGCTGAACCGTCTGCGCAGTGAAGGCTGGCCACAAGACCTGCTGGATATGTTGTATCTGGACGATGAAACATCGCTCTGGGCGCAAGCCACCGGTGACCATCTGGATGACTCTGAGAAAGTGATTCATCGCGATAGCAACGGCGCAGTGCTTGAAGCCGGGGACAACGTCGTACTGACCAAAGACCTCGACGTTAAAGGTGTAGGCTTCACCGCGAAGCGTGGCACAACAGTTCGGGGTATTTCTCTAGTACAGGATAACCAAGAACAGATTGAAGGCCGAGTCAACGGTACACGCCTTGTGATTCTGACTAAGTTCGTAAAGAAATCCTGATTCGATTTTGAATCATAGAAACGCGCCTGATGGCGCGTTTTTTTATAACTAACCTCGTTGCAGAAAGGCAGGGGAATTCATTTTCCTGCTCTCGTATTTTTACCTCAAATTCTTGTGGATAATAAAAGCGAATTAACTGCGTATTTGTACAGTTAATTGGCATAAGTCCAGAATCTTGGCACGGTTTACAACTTTTCTGTTGATAAGCTGGCACAGTTTGGTACTGGAATAACTCTTAAAAGTGGTGCATTATCAGTCAGATAGGAAATATGGCCGGTAACAAAGCGTGCCATCACAAAATAGCAAACCGTGCTTGCGTGTTTTCAGGGGATGAAAAACGATGTGCTTCAGAATTACTCTTTCAGTTCAAATAGATACAGCTTCCCCCTCCGCAGTCTTGCGGTGTCAAAACACGCACGCACATAATTAAAATGTTAGGTGTATAAGGAGGTTTATCGTGAATTGGCTCGCCGCATTTAGTCGGCTTTTTTTGCTTTTAGATAAAAGTGGTACACCTGCATACCATAGCGGTGGAGACTTTATCAAAGTTATTCAACAATACGACTTAGGTCAGCCTGGTTATTCTCTTTATATTCAAGAAAGAAATAATCGACGCCTCAGCACATCAAGAAAAGACTTTTATTGGGATATTTTAAACGGCTTAGATGAGTCAATTCGACTGGAGGTTTTTAGAACCTTTATTGATATTATTTCGCCTCATTTCCCTACTGAAACTGATGAACTCAAATCATATTTATTTGGTTCTGGTAATCCTGTCCCGCAAGCAGTGATACCTCAAGATAATTGGAACTCAGAAAAGCTAAATACTCTACTTAGAAAAATAGATAATGCTATCGACCAGCACAATTATAATCATTCGATGACACTATCGTACACATGTCTAGAGGGCTTATATAAAGCTTACGTGCATAAGCATTTACCGCAAAGTGCTCAACTAAGTGAATTGATCCCTTTATCAAAAGCTGTACGTGATGACATTACTGCAAAGTTAAACGCTATCGGTCCATTCCCTCAGAACATGGTTACTAGTATCTCCACACTTACAAGTGCCATCGGAAATTCAAGAAATGGCTTTAGTGATTCACATTTCGATAATGAGTCAAATAAATGGTTAGCAAGTTATAGCCGAGATCTAGTGAACTCCATTGGGCGGTTAATACTACACTTTTTATAAAATACAACTAACAAGGCGTTTAAACGGAACAAAAACAGTGAGTTACGTTTCGCTTCGCTACACATTATAACCCACAATTTTTGTCCGCTTAACGCGGCGTTAACTCTCTTATCAAAGTAAGGTGTAATCTCTAAATGGATTTTATTCTCGCAACCCTTTATGTATTAATCCCATTAGCTCTAGCAAGATCATCATTAGGTCTCAAACCTCAATACCAAGAAAAAATTCTGATTGTTGATGAATCATTTAGCAAACAATTTGGGAAATTAGCCAAATTGAAAACAATTGATGGGGTTGATTATTTGGCAAACCTTTTAGGGGTAACAGCTGGGATATTACTCGCAGCTACAATTATTTCGAAATACGTATTTAGTTATGAATTATCTCATAACGTTATGTTTGCTAAAGCTTTTGTTTATTCATTTATAGGCTTTTTCTCAATAAAATGGTACACAAAACCACATAAATTTTCCTTGTCTTTCCTAAAGGATATGGCTCAAATATCCGCTCTAGCTTTGGCTATGCCATTGATTGATATATTTCTTGGTATTGAATATACCTCCTTGCCATATCAATACATTTATATGCACTCATCACTGATGGGTTTACCACTACCAGAAAGTCCTCACGTGATCATTATGGGTGTAATCATGAGTCTTTATATGCTTATTGCTATGACAATAATGTGGGCAGTCACAAGTTTGTTAATGGCATTATATTTTGTTCCTGTGTTTTCAGTTTCTTATGGCGTTCTTAAATTTTGTAATGCATTAGAAAAAATGTGGGGTAAAAATGCGTTAAATGCTGTGCTAGTTCTATTGGTTGTAGTCACTCAATATTACTCGTGGTACAAGAGTTAACAAGTTGCTTAAACGGACAAAAAACAGCTGGCTTTAGCTCGTTCCTCGCTAAGTTTAGCCAGCTATTTTATTGCCGCTTAGCAAAGCGTTATGCAGATAGTAAACCTTATGATTTTTCTTGAGTAATAACATGGAATTCGTTACAAACTTTTTTTCCGGACTAGACCCAACTTCAATACTAATTGGTGCTGTTTTTAGTGCCTTGATTGGCTTATGGCTTGACTTCTTTATTAAACAACCGAAGTTACAAAGGAATGGCTCTGGATCAGGGGGAACACCATTCAAGCAAAATAGACTCACCTTTACGAATAAAGTGGGCTGGTTCGGTATCAATCTTCCTGAATCACGGATCCTAGGTTTACCAATTCATCCCAGTTTCAGGAAAGGATTAACGTTTTACAAGCATCCTGCGCGAGACTGTAGAGCAATTTTATATTTAAAGAGTACAGGTGAGAGTGTTGGTCATCTTTGGTGGGACACACATGGGAATGAAGTAGACGATAAAGTTACTATTGAATCTGGCAAAAACGCTAGCCTCATGCTTTTTTGTAGAAAGAGCGATGATGAACGTTATTTTGTTTATCAGCCGACATCGCGCCAAGACAAAACACCAAAAGTTCCAGATGAGAATACCCACTTCTTGGGTGAGCAGGAATTTACTCTTAGGGTTAATTACTCTCACAGTCGAAAATACGAAGAAACCATAAGAATCGAAAGAAAATATAACGGCTTGCTGTATTTTAAAACAAAAAATGGAAGTAGTCTTTTTTAAATATCAAAAATGCATAACAAGGCGCTGCACCGGACAAACATTGCTACGCTCGTTTTTGTGTATGTCGCGTAGCTCCATTTTACACAAAAACGCTCTCCGCAATGCTTGCCGGTGAGCTTTGCGTTAGTAGTCAAACCATGGCGTTTACATTAGACCAACAAATTATCTTTGCAGTTCGAGCTGGAAACCTTGAATTAGTGAAGGAACGTATTGAAGCTGGCGGTGATCTTAACTATCAAGATTCCAAGCATGGTTCTGCGTTGGTATCTGCCATCAACAACGGTGATGAAGTTATCCTTCAGTTTTTAATCGATAATGGCGCTGACGTAAATGGTGAGAATTCATATGGTATCGTCCCACTAGAAATAGCGTTGCATCACGCAAATAACAACATTGTCCGTAAATTAAGTTGGTCAGGTGCAAAATTAAACAGTAGGTCTCAGCCTCACTGGAAAGAGCGGTTGGAGGCATGTCTAAATGACTACTAACAAGTTTGTGAATAATCGCCCTTCGGGCTGGATCGCTAAATGCGCTGCTTCGCAGCAACGCGCCCCATTACAAAAGCGTTAGGTGTACCAGATGATGAATGATCCAGAATCCATTTTGGCAATAGCGACACTGATAGCTATTTTGCTTTTTTGTATTGGAGCTTTCATCTTACATTGGAAGCTCAAAAACCGATCAAGCACTGTCATGTTAGTCGCAATGCTTTTTAATGCATTGTGGCTTCCGATAGCTTTGGTAACTGAAAATTACGTTACTCAGAATTATGATATCTCAGAAAACCAACAAGCTTTAAACTGGCTTTACTTATCAACTGAGTTTTTTGTGCCTTCTTTTTTAATCTTAGCTTTAGCTATTAGTTTTTTATTTTCAGTAAAGTCGTTGGGTTCAACGCCTAACAAAAACATCAAAGAACGCCCTACGGGCTAGGACTGCCGCTACGCGTCAGCCCTTTATGTAAGCGTTAGATGGAACTACTATGAAAGCATCACGGATAGTCATAACTTCGCTTTTGTTTGCACTTCTTTCTAGTAATGCTTTTTGGGTTTACACCATTGTTGATTCAGGCGTTACGGCAACTTACCAAGAAGTAACGCTAAGAGAAAATAGGGAAGCTCTGGATCAAATACTTGCAGTCGTTCCCGTATTAACTAAAAAAGACAGCTCCAAGGCCGAAATCCTTAATGCTGCTAAACATCCCTACCTGACAAATGAACCGTTCAAAAAAGACGGGGCTATTTGGGTTGGACGTTTAGGTTTTGTTTTTACAGAACAAAACCATTTGATTGAAGTAAGGAAGGCATGGCAGTAATGCCATCTAACAAAAACATCAAAGGCCGCCCTGCGGGCTTGGACCGTCGCTACGCTCCGGCCCTTTATGTTGGGCGTTATGTGTAAAACGGATATCGTCGTGTATATGGATACTTTCAAAGGTATAGATTTCAATGACTCGTTTGTTCTCGGTTGGAGTTCAAATGCAACTGAAATCACATTCAAAATTGAGGCTAGCATTTGGCCTGATTCACCTCATTACCTAAATCCAAAACCTGATGAATATACTTGCTACCGTAAATGTGAAATTCAATTTACGGGGTTTACTTCATATTCAGGGCTTGCCGAACAAAGTGATGTTAAACCAAACAAAGATATAAATGGTTCATTTGATTATGGCAATATAGATTCGTTAATTAAAACAAATCAAGGCTTTAAGGCAGTTGGTGAGTTTGGTAACTTAGAAATTATAAACGGCAAAGTTCAGTTAAAAGTTTACACATAACAAGCTGTTCAAGCGGGACAAATAACAGTTGGCTGGTTCCGCTTCGCTACGCATTTTAGCCAACTACAATTTGCCCCTTAACAGGGCGTTAAGAGAAAAATGTACTCTGACCCCATTTTCCTATTATATCTAACCAACATAAGGAAAATTTCTTGAGGATGGGATATGAAAGCTCTCTTAGATAAACAGACAGACAAAAGTGAAGAGGCATTAAGAGCGATAGCTCACATGCCGACCAAAAGCTTGCCTATTCTAATAGATAATAACTTTGTACGAGGGCTCACGGATGATGACTTTATGCGTGTCGCCGTGTTTCTCGCGGAAAAAAGCTATGATGAGGGAGGCTGTCCAATTGGCGCAGTTATAATTGATAACTCGACAAGGCAGATATTAGGTAAGGGACACAACACGCTAGTTCAGGAAAATCATCCATATAATCATGGTGAAACTTCCGCTATTCGGGATGCTGGTCGAAAAGACTTTAGCCAAACAACTCTTTTTACCAGCCTGAGTCCGTGCGATATCTGCGCAACATTAATTTATATGAGAGGATTTAATCGCGTGGTTGTAGGGGACGTAGCTAATGCCTCCGGCAACGAAGTGCTTTTGCAGGAAAAAGGGGTTCAAGTTGATATTTTGGAGGATAAGTGGGGTATTGAACTTTATGCTCGATATCGCTCCGAAAAACCTGAACTGGACTTGGAAGATTGGCAAGGCCTAAGAGCTTTGTAAAGAAGACATAACAAATGAATGCATGAGGTTACGCGCCGCTGGTACGAAACTCCATATTCAGGCGTTATACACTTGGAGACAATAGTGCTCAATTGCGAAACTGAAAGGATGTTAATCCGACCGCTGTCATTGGATGATACGCCGGCTTTGACCGCGATTCTGAGCGACGCTGAAGTCATGAAATATTCCGTCCGGGGTGCTTGTGATGAGGCGGCTACTTCTACTTTCATTAAATGGTGCTTGTCGTGCTACGAATCCCATAGCATTGGCCCTTTGGCACTTATCGATAAAGAGTCGAAAGAACTTATTGGCTTCTGTGGTGTTGGTCCTGAATCTGTCGGGGGAACTGAAGAAATGAATCTAGGGTATCGCCTTGCTAGACGTTATTGGGGGCTTGGCCTAGCGACTGAGTCGGTACGTGCAGTCTTGGCCTATGCATTTAATAAGCGGGCGTTCAAGTCGGTAGTAGTGATAATAGAGCCTGAGCATATTGCATCCTTGCGGGTCGCGAAGAAAGCGGGATTTAGTAGCTTCCAGAGTAAGAAGTTTCATGAGCGGGAAGTCAGAGTGTATCGAATGCCCCGTGATCAGTGGGATACTTTGCATAACAATACATTGCAGGGGACAAGCCGCTGAACGCGGCGTTATAGGTCAAACCGATTAGGAGTTAAGATGAACGCTGCATATGTGATAGGAAATATTACGGTTATAGATCAAGAGAAGTGGTCTGAATATTGTTGCAAAGTTCCTGTAACGTTAAGTCCATGGAAAGGAGAGCTAGTCTTTCGTGGAAAACAACTAGAAGTACCTGGTGGTAAATATCAGCATTCCGATACTGTAGTGATACGCTTTCCAAGTATTGAAGCATTAAATAATTGGTTTAATTCTGATGCCTATCAAGCATTAATTCCAATCCGTGAACAAGCGGCAAATGTTGACTTAATTAGCTATCAATCATAGGGAAAGATATTAACCTATAACAAGAACTTCAAACGGAAAAAATACAGTTGGCTGTTTTCACTCCGTTCAATATTTTAGCCAACTATATTTTTCTGCTTAAGTAGGCATTATGCCTAAAACAAGACATCACAACTCTGACACTTGCTTGTTTACATGATCAATAGCCCCGGCTATATAGCCCGGTTCGGTTTGTGAAAACTCTGCGCCAATCAACCCCAAATTCAATTTCTTTAACTCAGCTTTATACTTAGCTTCATTGAAATGCGCATGCTGTGAGGGTTCAGATATATCGGCGGCACTGGCTATTAGTGAGTTGCTTGCCCAATCAACATAATGGGTGCTGATGGGTGACAGCGCGGCGTCGCCAAACAACTTGCCTAACTGAGTCACACAGGCATTAATAACCTGCTGTTCATCTAAAGGTTGTCTATTGACTGCAGGTATACCCACAAATCCAAACAACGCCGCTGGCGCATTACTATCGGCACCACAGGCATCGTTGATTTCAACCATAGGGCCAACTCGGCTAAAGCCCTGGCCCGATAAACCCGCGTCACGCCAAAAGGCTTTTGCATACACCGCCACAAATTTAGCTTGTGCCGACATCCAGGTCTGCTGCGCTTGCAAGTGTGCCACTAGGGCTTCGCTTAATACACGGTTGTCAGCTGCTAGAAATAAAGGCGCTATCTTACGAGGTGGCATGGCTAGCCATAAATGATCGCAAGATAATTCACCGCCGTTGATAAGTGTCACCCGCCAAATATTATCTCGTTTAGAAATTTGATTAACAGGAGAGTTTAATAAAATATTCTCATCAGGAATGGTATTGCTTAATGCGGTAATCACAGTGCCCATGCCACCATTGACTCGGTAAGACAGCATGCCTTGTTGATCTCGACCTCGTGTTATAGGGCTATTGGGTTCTGTTTGGTAGACATAATCTCCTTGGGTATATTGCTCAAAAAAACCGATATGCAATTCTGCCAATAGTGATTCGACACTGTGCTGGTGAGGCCAAAACCAAGTCGGGCCTAAATCTAAGCCCTGTTCAGTGCTTTGAATGCGACCACCTAAAGTGGCTTGAGCTTCAACCAACTTAAAGTTCAACTGGTGCTTAGCTAGCTGACGGGCCATAACACACCCGCTAATACCGCCACCGATAATCAAATGCTCTACAAAACTCATAATTACACTTCATAAATAATTCGTTCAGGTATTGTACGTTAAATGCTTCGGACGCCTAGGGTCTTGTATTGTGCAACTATAGGTACCTTGAGGGATTTTTTTATCGATTGTTTTTTTACGCTCTTTAGTTCACTTTGAAGATGACATATAACAAGATTTTGAAACGGATAAATTACAGTAGTCTGTGTTCGCTTCACTCATTATTTTAGCCCGCTACAATTTGCCGCATAAGGTGGCGTTATGCATCCAAAAATCAGAGGTGATCTATGGCAAGTCATTCCCCCGCACTTAGTCACATTACGCTAGGAACAAACGATGTGAGTAAAGCCGCACTGTTCTATGATGCTGTATTGGCTACGCTAGGCTTTTCTCGTGTTTGTAAGCCCGAAGGTAAACCACCAACGTATGCGAAGGATGGTGAAATGCCTTACATCTATCTTTATCAACCGTATGATGGCCGCCCTGCAACCTGGGGTAACGGAACACATGTCGCATTCCTGGCGGAGTCTTGCACTGAAGTAGATGCATTCTATGCAGCCGCTATGGCAAATTCAGGTATCGATGAAGGTGCGCCTGGCATCAGAGACAATTATGCTGAAAACTATTACGCAGCCTATGTGAGAGACCCAGACGGCAATAAATTACAGGCAGTCTGCTATGTAGAGGTATAACAAATCATTCAACTTAGGTTCTTCGGGCCTGAGCCTCTGCAAGCAAGCTGGTTGCGGCCCGGCTTGTTATTGATTGTTATGAGTGTGAGTTACCCCAGTCGAGGTGTATATGATTTCCGGTAGTTGTCTATGCGGTAAGGTTAAATATGAGATCACAGGGGAGGTTGGCGATATTGTTCATTGCCATTGTAAAACCTGTCGAAAAGCACATGGGGCGGCGTTTTCAAGTGTGGCAGCGGTTAAAGACTGTGACTTCAATTTGTCCGGTCAGGCGTCACTAAGTTCATATGAGTCGTCTCCTGGTAAAGTGCGTCACTTTTGTTCTTGCTGTGGTACTCAGGTTTATGCCAAGCGAGAAGGTACCGAACATCTGATATTGCGTTTGGGTTCTCTGGATACCGACCCTATGAGCAGGGAAGCGAATCATATATGGGTATCCCAAAAGGCCAGTTGGTATTCAATCATAAATGACTTGCCGGAATACCAAGAGTTTGAGTGAAACTCATCAAAGTGAGTTGTGCGAGTAACTGAACCGCTCGCGCCTTGTGCCTCTACAGGTTATGTTTAAATCATATTGTTACCGAGTCATATCCATGAATAAAAATACGCTATTTGAGTTAACCCTTTTTGACCCTGAAAATACGCTGATTGCTTTGTTTGAAAAGAGACATATAGAATACCGAAAGGTGCCGGCAACACGACAGTTTGTGGTGGCTATGGACGAGACTGTTGAAGTTGTCAGTACTGATAGCAGTGAAATTCTGATTGCGAATCTCGTGTCGGTATTCCTTGAATGGCTTAAAGAAAAACCATATCGGAAACTGCAGGTTCAATTAGTTGACGGAAGTACTGTTTATATTGATGAAAACGATATTGAAGGCACTGCTAAGATACTCAAAATTGCGCTGAAAGTTACCGCATTTGACCCGGAATATAACAACCGAATACTCAACAAAGAATAAAGTGGGGCTTTTACCCTTGGCTAGGTTCCACTGGGCCGCTTTTGGCGATCTTAGCTGTAAAAGAAGGCGTGGAGTTTATACCGGCAACGTTCAGTATTACTAAAATGGAAAACAAATGATTTTTGATGTTTCAGACTTAGAGAACCAAGAAAAATATCGCCTCCTGAATGGCGGAGTTACTCCCAGACCTATTGCATGGGTGAGTACACGCTCAAGCGATAATATTGATAATTTAGCGCCGTATTCATTTTTTACCGTTGCCAGCTGCAACCCTCCTGTGCTGCTTTACACCCAGGTAAATCCGCGAACTGGGGTACAAAAAGATACACTACGAAACCTCATTGAAACGGGTGAGTGCGTTGTTAACATAGTCAATGCTGCTTTATTAGAAAAAATGAGCCTTACCAGCACCACGCTTAACATGGATGAAAGCGAATTTGATTTCGCTGACGTCAGCCATTGTGCTAGCGATAAAGTTCAGCCTCGCTCGGTTAAAGACTCTCCCATTCGTTACGAGTGCACGTTAAGAGAAGTTATTTCTATTAGTGATTTACCGATGGGCGGCACCGTTGTTCTTTTAGATGTGAAGTCCATTTATGTCCAGGATGACTTGTACGAAAATGGAATAATAAATCAGCAACTAATTGATTCAGTAGGGAAGATGGGTGGAGATCACTATAGCCTAATCTCTGAATGCGTAGAGCTTAAGCGCCCTTAGCTGAATCCATCACAATAACTATCGAGAAATATCATGCCGGATTTTTCTAAGGGATCTGCGTTTATTGATGAAGAGTATGTGCCGATATCTGAGGCGAAGATCTCGCTGCTTGATTGGGGGTTTCTTCACTCAGATGCGACATATGACGTGGTCCATGTCCGCGATGGGAAGTTCTTTCGGCTCGATGATCACCTCGATCGTTTCTTTTCCGGTATGAAGGCGCTTCGCATGTCTATTCCGTACACCCGTGAAGAGCTGTCTGGCATCTTAAGCGATTGTGTCAGTAAGAGTGGATTGCAGGACGCCTATGTTGAAATGATCACAACCAGAGGGCTCCCAGAACCTGGCTCGCGAGATCCGAGAACCTGTAGAAATCACTTTTTTGCTTTTGCGGTCCCTTTCGTTTGGATTACCCCTCCTGGTAAAGGGTTAGATCTCATCGTGAGCCAAAGGCAACGGATACCTCCAGAGTCAGTTAATCCGACTGTGAAAAATTACCATTGGCTTGATCTGGTAATGGGGCAGTTTGAAGCTTACGACCAAGGCGGTGAAACCGCTGTGGTTGTGAATGCAAAAGGGAATATTGCCGAAGGCCCCGGGTTTAATATATTTGCTGTAAAAAATAGAGTTCTCACCACGCCGGGAGAGGGCGTTCTTGAAGGGATTACTCGCAAGACCGCAATAGACATTGCCAATGAGCTTGGCTACGAAGTCATACAGGGCGAACTCACCCCAGAGGCGGCCCGCTCAGCTGACGAATTGTTTGCTACAAGTACTGCGGGAGGCATAATGGCGATCACAAGAATTGACTGTCAGACAGTTGGCACCGGAAGCCTGGGGCCGATTACTCAGGAGTTGCAAGATAGATATTGGGCGTTGCATAGTGATCCGCACTACGCGCGTGAAATACACTACTAGCAGCGTTACGCTCTAAAGTCACAACCGGTGAACAGGGTCATCACGTTGGCCGTTTTTTCTCGCCGATTATCGAAGCGTGTTCCATCAAGGGAGCAATGTGCTCCCTCACTCTCCCTTAGCCCCAAATATGTTTGTTCGGTCTGTTCTCATCTTTATCGACTGAAGGTCTCTTCGCAGAGGTCTTGTTGGGGGCTTTGCCTCGGGTATTTGACGAGGCTGTTTTTGATCGAGCCTTAGGCATGGGTGGCTTGCTGGTGCGGACAAAGTTCAAAACAGAGATCGGAACCTCTTTTCGAACCGGGAAGCCTTCAATCTCTTTACGGTCGATTATCTGATCTAGGCGGCTTTCAATGGCGCATAGGTTTTTGAAATCGCCCATGGCGACAAAGGATATCGCTTCACCGGTGGCGCCAGCACGACCGGTTCGGCCGATGCGGTGGATGTAATCTTCTGGCTTGAAAGGCATGTCGTAATTCACAACGCGACTTAGTTCACCAATATCTAAACCCCGCGCAGCAACCCCCGTGGCGACTAAATACTTTAGCTTGCCCGATTTGAAATCGGCCAGAATCTTTTCACGCATGACCTGGCTTCTATCACCGTGAATGGCTTCCGCTACAATACCGCGCTTAGCAAGCTGGACGACCAGTTTGGCGGCAGCGTGTTTTTTCTCGATAAAAATTAGCGCCTGATCCCATTGTTGCTCATTAATCAGATGACTCAGCAATGCAGATTTAGTGTCTTTATCGACTGTGACTAACCACTGATTGATAGTGGATGCCGCTTTGGTTTTAGGTGAAACGGATATCTCAACGGCTGGGTTACTTACTTTGCTATCTGCAAAGTTATCGGCGATATCGCGAACGTCGTCGGACATCGTGGCCGAAAACAGCAGGTTCTGGCGAGTTTCGGGTAAGCGATCAACGATCTTATTGATATCACCCACAAAACCCATATCTACCATTCGGTCGGCTTCATCTAATACCAGTACTTCAAGTTCATCAAAATGCAGGGCACGCTGATGAGCCAGGTCAATCAACCGGCCCGGTGTCGCCACTAAAATATCAACGCCTTCGATTAAACGCTCTTTTTGTGGCTCGGAATCAACACCGCCATAAACAGCCATAGAGGTTAGGTTTAGATGTTTACTGTATTCAGCAACATTAGCAGCAACCTGAACGGCTAATTCCCGTGTAGGGGTCAGAATAAGCGCGCGTATACGTTTACCACGTAAGGTACGTTCTTGGTTAAATCTCTCTAATATCGGCAGAACAAACGCACCGGTTTTGCCGGTACCGGTTTGAGCGGTGGCAATAAGGTCTTTACCCGAAAGAATGATGGGGATAGCTTGCTTCTGGATAGGGGTAGGCGATGTATAACCCAATTCTTCGATAGCTTGTAGAATCGGATTACATAATCCAAGGTTTGAAAATGGCATAGAGGCTCGGGTAGGTCGTCATAAGGGGGGTAGGACGCATTATAGCAGTAAGGGTTTGGGTTGCGGTACGTTGATTATTGCTAATTGTGGGAGGGCGATAAGGTGGCTTGCTCATAGGCCGTTATTTTAGATATATATACTAGCGGGGCATTGTTTCGTGAGAGATCAATCGCTTCCTTAGTTCAGGCATGGCAATCTTCTAATACTTGTTTCGTATATTTAGACTAGAGTAGAGGTATCGATCTGTGCGCCATCAAGTATTCATGCTTAAAATGGCTGTTGTGGAATCGGGATAAACCCACTGAACAACACGTCAATTAGGGCGGTCACCAGTTTGCTAGCATCATGGAGGCGTTAGGCTAGAAAACTTGAGAGATAAGACGTAATCCAGAATGAATTAGGCAGCTTCTAATTCAAGATTAATAATCTCGATCTAAGTATGACTAGAGAAATATTATTGGTGAGCGAATCTGCATATGAGCAATAAACGTCGTTCGGTAGTCAGGCGAAGCAACGAACCTGAAAATATTGGTAGTCCACTCACTACACCACTGTATTCATCAGTGGTTTATCACTATTCAGATGTCGATCAATTAAAAGCTGTGTATGAGAAAAAGGCTAAGGGGTTTACTTACGCCCGCTATGGTAACCCCAACTCTGCGGTGATGGCTGACAAAATATCATGGATGGAAAATGCTCAAGGAGGGGTGATGACAGCTTCTGGTATGTCAGCCATTTCTGCCGTTTTTCTGGGTTTATTAGAGGCGGGTGACAGCATCGCGGCTGCAACGCAGTTGTATGGTCAATCTTTGAAAATGACATCTCAGGTACTGCCGCATCTGGGGTTCGAAACTACCTTCTTCGATGCTTCAGATTCAGGTACTTTTGCCGATGCGATACACCCCGGTACCAAAATTATTTTAGCTGAAATTGTATCAAACCCAATGTTAAGAGTGACTGATTTCCCGGCGTTGGCGAAGGCCGCCAAGGATGTCGGTGCATTGCTGGTGATTGATAATACATTTACAACGCCCACCGGATTTAACCCACTTGATCATGGCGCAGACATGGTCATACATTCGGTTACTAAAATGCTCTCGGGACATAGTGACCTGAATCTTGGGTATATCGGTGCAAATGACAAAACGCTCTTAAACAAGCTAGACGAAACGGTTTCAACATTGGGTTTAAACGCCAGCCCACACAACTGTTGGTTGGCAGAAAGAGGGTTACACACCTTTGATTTACGCCTGAAACAAGCACAAGACAATGCTAGCAAACTGTCACGTCTTCTATCCGAACACCCAAAGGTGTCTAGAGTTCACTATCCTGGGCTTTCAACACACCCTGATCATGCGATAGCAAAAGAGCTGCTCAATGGTGGCTTTGGCACCATGGTGAGTTTTGTGCTGAAGGGAGGGTATGAAAACTTAAACACTTTCTTAAGAGCCGCCGAAAACATCCCTTATGGACCATCGCTTGGCGATGTCGCAACAATGTTGATCGTACCTGCCGTCTCTTCCCATCGTGAACTAGATAGCAGCGAACGTTTGAAATTGGGCATAGAAGACAACTTGATCAGAGTCTCTGTTGGGATAGAGTCTTTTGATATTATTCGGGATGATTTCTTGGAAGCTTTAGAGGTTGCGTGAGTCGCTTAAAAAATTCTTGTAACTGAGCCTGCTAAAGCTGAGGTGCTGAAGACAGGTTTTCCTTAGCGCCATTCTACTCTGCCTCCGTTATGTGACCCCTTATATGTACTAGGTTTTGGCACTCCCTATGGCATGTATATTGCTGACCTTAGATGAGCATAGGGGGGAGTGTATATGATGATACATAGTTACGGGCAATCGTTCGCAGTAAGTCAGAGCCAGCAGGCAGATGCTGGTACAAGTATTGCCGTCGCAGGTGGCAATGATTTACCGGTTAAGAAGGATAACGCTGACAGCGTACAGATCAGTGAAGCCGCAAAATCAAAAATGTTGGCAGAGTTAAAAGGCGGTGAGTTAGTCGATTTCACGGGTGAAAACGGTATGTACAAGCTCGGTTTAATGGCACTGGGTAGCAACGCCGTCCAGGCTTGGTCGACTAAAGGGCTTGAGGTTTCTGATGAGGCTGTCATCGCTGCGGGTAAAGCTTTCCAAGAGGGTTTGAAGCAAAAGATTGAAGAGAGCGGTGCTTCGCTAGCTGGAAGTGGTGGTCTTGCATTAAACAAATATCAGATTGTAATTAACTCTCAAGAAGTACCTGATTGGTTCATGAAAGAATATGAAAATGTACTTTCCTCTATGGATAATAATGAGATGAAAGCGGCATTTGAAAAGGGTGATGTTTTCTTTACATCGAAACCATCTTCGTCAAGTATTGATGCGTTAGCTAGCTATGCTCAATGGCAAAAACATAACAACTAATTCAACGGAACAGATAAAGCTGGCTTTGCTCTCCGTCGCAAGCTAAGCCCCAATAATTTAGCTACTAGTTTGGCCGCTTTAACTTCTTTGAAAGCTCAAAGCTTGTTCATCTGGTCTTGGCCAGTTCATAGGTTTATGTTTACTTTTCGTATCCTCTATACTGATTTTCAATGTTTCTGTAAGGTCACTTTCCCATGAGGATATTGGCTTTCTGAAGGAGGTTTAAGAGATTAATTATGTTGATTAACTACTTCGCTTACGGCTCAAACATGTCTGTCACCCGGTTGAGGAAAAGAGTCCCGGGCGCCCGTGTCTCAGGTATCTATTTTCTCGATGGGCATTCACTTCGGTTCCATAAGTCTGGTCAGGATAATTCTGCAAAGTGTGACGTCTTTTATACGGGTGAAGAGGATAGGGTCTACGGTGTGCTGTTTGAAATTGATTCGGTTGAGAAGCCGGAACTGGATCGAGCAGAAGGGCTGGGTGTCGGTTACGGTGAAAAAGTTGTTCAACTACTGAGTGAAAGTGGTGATAGCGTTGAGGCGATCACCTATTACGCGCTGCAGATTGATGATGCTCTTATGCCCTATGGCTGGTATCTGAATCATGTTGTTATCGGTGCCAGAGAGGCGAGGCTATCCCCTGACTACTTACGCAGCATCGAATCAGTAAAGTCTGTGGATGACCCTGATACGGCAAGGGATGCACGAGAGCGCATGATTCACCAGACAAATATAGGCTGAGTGACTCAAGTCTTTAACATTAGTTAGTTGGTATCTGAATAGCTTGTCTCTGGTTGCTTTATATCCGCTGTAAAGGATGCTTAAAAAGCAGGTCAGGGATTTGAGTGATGTCGTTTTAAGGACGGCCCTGCTATAAAGCAATTAGCCTGTTATGGGTCGAGAATACGCACTAAGTATCTTGTATCTGCTGTAATGATAAGCGAAAGCGATAGTTACTCATCTCTTGCCCGATGATCTTGAGGGTCGGTTCGTCAATATCGCCGGCTATGTTGTCGTTAATGGGCATTGACCTAATGCCTTAAGTTATCAAAGATGCTTGAGTGATAAGGAATAATATGGGGAAGTCAGCTTTATGATCGATACGAGTTTTAAGCTGATGTTTAGCGGGCTGGCAATCGGTCTGACATTCGTTGCTTTTGTTCCTTATATACGTTCGATAATCAGAGGAAAGACGCGTCCCCATGTTTTTTCATGGTTTATCTGGGGAATCACAACCGTCATCGTATTTTTTGCTCAGCTTGAAGCTAACGGCGGTATCGGTGCCTGGCCTATTGGTATTTCTGGCGCTATAACCGTGGGCGTCGCCGTTCTGGCATTCTATAAACGGGCTGACATTAGTATTACCCGGACCGATTGGCTGTTCTTTTCAGTCGCACTGGCATCGTTGCCGTTTTGGTATTTAACCTCGGACCCACTATGGACAGTAGTGCTTTTGACGGTTATCGATCTGTTAGGCTTTGGCCCGACAATTCGTAAGGCTCATGCCTTTCCTCATCAGGAAAGTCAGCTGTTTTTTCTATCGTTCATGTTACGAAATATCTTCGCTATTATGGCGTTAGAAGCCTACTCAGTCACCACTGTTCTATTTCCCCTGTCAATCGCTGCAGCCTGCACCGTCTTGTTGATACTGGTTGCCTATCGACGTCGGATTATATTGGCCTGATAAAGGTCGTATGTTTGTCTCTACTGCATCCGTTTTTAAATCATTTTCAAAGTATATGCGCTATATTCAGTCTTATGAAAAATAATTTTTTGTCCTCCGTTTTGTTATCCCTGCTCACACTCTCTGCATTTTCCTTTTCTTTATGTTCTTATGCAGGAGAGGCTGATGTGGTGGATGTGTCAGTCAGTAAAAGCGGTAATGACCTCTACAGATTTCGTGTCACTGTTTTACATGAAGACAGTGGTTGGGATCATTACGCCAATAAGTGGGAGGTTCTTGATTCTCAGGGGAAAGTGCTCAGTACCCGGGTATTGCATCATCCCCATGTAGGAGAGCAACCCTTTACCCGCAGCCTTTCAGGCGTGCGAATAGAGTCTGGAGTTGAGTCGGTGACTGTGCGTGCACATGATCTGGTTCATGGCTATGGCGGGAAATCTTTCACTATCAATTTGCCTGATTAATATGTGGCAGACTAATTGTTTCTTTTGTCCCTGTTTTGGTGATCTGTATCAACTCTTCTTCAGCGTTGAATCTGAGGGTTATAGTCAGTAACTCTCTGATTTCATGAGTTCTTCATGCTTTTGTCTGCTTGTGTAGAGTCCTTGTTAATTATTCTGTTAGCGTTAGAATGAGCTTTCCTATCTAACCGGGCGCAACAGGGACTTTTGCAAATGTCGGATCAATATAAAGTTGTTTTCACAGGTAAGCTTGCAGACGATCGTGAGCTTGAAAGTATCATTGCCGCATTTTCTGAGAAGTTTAAATGCAGTGAAGCGAAAGCACGCGCATTGGTCACCTCAGGAAAAGAAACCCTGATTAAGAGTGATCTGGAAAAGACTAAAGCTGAAAAGTATAAAACGATCCTGATCGCTATGGGGTTAGAGGTAGAGCTGGTTGCACTCCAGCCGGTGGTTAAACCTTCGTTTGCTTTTGAGATGGAAGGTGAGTCTCCCGCTTCCGATGCTGAAGACTCCGCTGATGCTGCTGTATCCGCCTGTCCTAAATGTGGTTCTAAACAGGTCGTTGATGATCGTTGCCTGGATTGTAAAATCATCATTTCTAAGTACCTGGCAATACAGGAAAGCGGGCATGCATTTACCGCTCCTACATCCAGTGACAACGCAGAAGCATCATCCGACACATCCTCTTCAGCGAGCGTTGATGACAGTGCCCCTGTGGAATCCTCAGATAACCCTTATCAGGCTCCTGAAGCGGATCTGACGCCAGAGTATGAAGAGGGTGATCTGAGCGGGCCGGTTTCTGTGTCGGCATCCCGGGGTTGGGTCTGGCTGAAAGAAGGTTTTGGTCACTTTAAGCAAAACCCGGTGGCCTGGATTGTTGCGATGATTGTCTGGGTGATTATTTCGACGGTACTGAGCTTTATTCCATTAATCGGTTCATTGGCGGTTACGCTGCTTTCTCCCGTTATCTCAGCGGGTTTTATGCTCGGATGTCGAGAGCAGGAAGAGGGTGGGGATTTTCGTATAGGCCATCTGTTCAGTGGTTTCAGTAATAATGTTGGGCAGCTGGTGTTAGTCGGTTTGCTTTATCTGGTATCAATGATCGTTGTGGTTGTCGTTATCGCCATGTTTGCAGGCGGCGCAGCCTTCATGTTGGGCGATGGACTCAATAGTATGGGGCCGGATATGGCTTCGGCTATGATAGTACCGATACTGATTGGCTGTCTGTTTATTTTCCCCGTTTTGATGGCCTATTGGTTTGCCCCGATTCTGGTAGCGCTTAACGATATATCAGCAATCACTGCAATGAAAATGAGCTTCAGTGCTTGTCTGAAAAATATGCTGCCGTTTTTGCTCTATGGTCTAATTATGATCCTGCTATTTATTATTGGATCGATTCCATTTGGTCTGGGGTTGTTGGTGGTGATACCTATGATTGTTGCCTCAATGTACGCTTCTTACCGTGATATTTTTTACAGCTAAGGCTGTAACTGATGTCGGCAGAAAATGAATTGAGCCCGTTGACGGATACTGTCAGGGCTCACGAAACCCCTGAAGGTATTCGTCTTGAGCTCCGGTTAGCCGGTCCTATTGTGCGTGCCTGTGCCTGGAGCATAGACATGCTAATCAGGATTATTCTGTATGGCCTGATTGCCACTGTGTTCTCTTTCTTTGGCGGTGTGGGTACTGCGGTAATGCTGATCATGTTCTTCTTGATTGAGTGGTTTTATCCGGTGCTCTTTGAGCTCTATAACGGCTCTTCTCCGGGAAAGAAAGCGATGGGGCTGGTGGTTATTCATGATAATGGTACACCGGTTTCCTTCTCCTCCTCATTCATCCGTAACCTATTACGTACGGCTGATTTTCTTCCTTTTATGTATGCCGCCGGGTTGCTATCGATGCTGATGAATCGCAACTTTCAGCGGCTTGGCGATCTGGCTGCCGGAACCTTAGTCGTGTACCGGGATAAGGAGTTGGTAAGGGTTAAGCTTCCTGAAGTAGAGGGAGTGCGTCCTCCAGTTGATCTTAGTGTGGATGAGCAGCGTGATCTGATTAGTTTTGCCGAGCGTAGTTCTCAGCTATCAGCTGAACGCCAGATTGAATTAGCTGCCCAGTTGTACTCTGTTACTGGAAAGCGTGGCGAAGCTGGCGTACGAGAAATATTGGGCTATGCGACCTGGCTGACGCGAGGGCATCGATGAGGCAGGATCAGTTTGAACAGCGCTATCAATCTGTCTGGGACAGTTTAGAAGAGCAACTGGCGGTATTAGAAAAGTTTAGCTTTCGACGTGGATCAAACGAGCTGCCTGCGGACTTGCCTGGGCTATATCGCCAAGCATGTAACCATTACGCATTGGCGCGGGCCAGACGCTATAGCCCGCAACTGGTAGAGCTGTTGCATCGGTTGGTATTGCGAGGCCATCAACAGCTCTATACCCGTCGTGGTGCCTGGTTGTGGCGATTTATCTCCTTTGTTGCGGTTGGTTTTCCAGTCAGTCTGCGGCTGAGTATTGGTTATTTCTGGACCGCATTAGCGCTGTTTCTGTTGCCTGCACTGCTGGTGGGGGGGCTATGTCTCGTTGATAACAGTCTCATTTACAGCCTGATGAGTGATGCGGAAGTCAGCAAAATGGCTGAGATGTATCAACCGGACAATGCCCGTCCCGGGCGGACTATTGAGCGTAGTGCAGAATCTGATTTTGCTATGTTTGGCTTTTATATCTTTAACAATATTGGTATCGGCTTTCGCACCTTTGCGATGGGCATTTTAGCGGGTGTCGGGACTGTATTCACACTCTTTTACAACGGTCTTGTGATCGGTGGCGTAGCCGGTTATCTCTCCAGCCTTGGTTATTACGATACCTTCTGGCCTTTTGTCTGCGGTCACTCCTCTTTGGAACTAACCGCTATTGTGATTAGTGGTGCTTCTGGATTGATGTTGGGGCGGGGAGTTATCACTCCGGGCCGTTACGGTCGGCTCGATGCAATACGGTTGCAGGCTGGTAGAGCCGTTCCGTTGGTGATGGGGGCGGGACTGATGCTGCTGGCGGCCGCCTTTATTGAGGCGTTCTGGTCTGCCAGCGATCTGCCTAATCTGATTAAATATCTGGCTGCCGCTGTTCTTTGGACCCTGATGATTCTCTATTTTATCTTTGCTGGCAGGGGGACAGGTGGAACTCGATAAACTCGAAATTAATCTCCGACGGCGAACCTCCTGGGAAGCAATTGACCTGGGCTTTGCTCTAGCTCGCCGCTGGTTCATGCCCCTCTGGTTGTTATGGCTGGCCAGTGCTGCACCGCTAGGGGTGATGCTGTTTCTGTTGTTGCACGACCAACTTTGGTTATTGATATTACTGGTGTGGTGGTTCAAGCCCCTCTATGAACCACCGTTGATGTTTTGGATGAGCCGGGCGGTATTTGGTGAGCAGCTGTCGGTTAAAACGGTACTACGTCAGTGGTGGACGGTAGTCAGACCTCAGTTATTGCTTAATCTGACTTTTCGCCGATTTAATCCTTCCCGGTCATTTACCTTGCCGGTGGCTATTCTTGAACAGCTGCGGGGCAAACCTCGACGGGATCGTTTGCGGACGCTGGGGAAAAATCAGCATGCGGCTACCTGGTTGACAGTCATCGGCATTCATCTTGAAACTATTCTTGAGACCGCGTTTGTGGCGGTGGTTTTCATGCTGGTCCCAGAAGACCTGCGCTGGACTAATCTTAACGATCTTATCTTTGCTCCCGGACGGATTGGTGAGTGGCTTCAGTTAGTCGGTGGGCTGTTGTGTATGTCACTGATCGCCCCCTTTTATGTGGCTGCCGGATTTGCTTTGTATCTGAATCGTCGTAGTGAACTGGAAGGCTGGGATATAGAGATAAATTTTCGCCGAACCAGCGAACGAGTTAAGAATGGTGGCACTAAGCGGACAAAGCGGACAGGAAAAAGAGCCCGAAGTCACGCCCGTAACGGTAGTGTCGCTTTGCTGCTTGTGGGTCTGTTGGGCTTCATGCTTCCAAGTACGCCCGTTGAGGCGGCCCAGCCAGTGAGTGCCAGCGATGCTAAACCTATTATCGAAAAGGTGCTTGAGGATGAGGCCTTTGGTCGCTATGAACAGACTCAATATTGGAAGTACATCGGTAAACCTGAGGCTGAAAATGATGCAGATAACCGCTGGTTTATCGACCTGCTAGAGGGATTATTCAAGCGATTGGGAGGTTTCTTTGAGGGTACGGCAGAGATTGGCAAGATACTGATCTGGATTATCGGAATAGCGTTGGTGGTGTATCTGTTATATCGGGTGGCAGGCAATACGCAATGGTTTAGACGATTCCAGCGAAGACCTGTACGTGGCGGTAGTAAACAACCGGTTGAGCTCTTTGGTCTGGATCTACGTCCTGAGCAGTTACCGGAAAATCTGGCTGTAGAAGCGCGCCGTTTAGCCTCTGAGGGCGCTTTTCGTGAAGCGCTGAGTTTGCTTTATCGCGGCGCACTGGTTTATCTGGTGATGCAGGAGCAGTTGGATATACCGGTCAGTGCCACCGAGGGGGAGTGTCTTGAGTTAGTTAAGGCCAGTCGTAGCATGGGAGAGGCTGATTATTTCGACACCCTGACCGGACACTGGTTAGAGATGGCGTATGGGCATATAACACCTGAGGCAGAGCCCGTGCTTTCGCTTTGTGATCGATGGCAGGAGGTGTACGGCAATGTCGATGGCTAACCGTATCTTACTCTGGGTGTTGGCGGCGTTACTGATAGCAGGGGTGTCCTGGTATACGGTATGGTTTTTTAACAACTACGAACGACAGGTTCGTGAGCAGCGGGTAGAGGTCTCCCCGGAAGCTCTGCGCAACCGTTTTCTGGCCGCCGAACACTATTTGAAGGCATTGGATTATCAGGCGGAGAGCTTTCAGGCGCGCGATCTTATCTCAGATCTGCCACCACCGGGAGATGCACTGCTGCTTCGTCGGATGCAACCGAACCTCACCGATGATCAGCTCTATACCCTGAATGACTGGATCGAAGCGGGTGGGGTCTTGATAGTGTCGCCTCAGCATTACAGTTACGCTGATGGCCGTGATGAAGCGGATATGAATCTGGAGAGTCAGGATCGTTTTCTAGCTGATCTGGGAATCCGCATGTACGCGCTTGATGTTGATGAGACAGAGCTAGATGAATCTGCACTAGAAGAGTCGGTTGTAGAAGGTCAAGCGTCAGGTGGTCTATCAGAGAATGCAGCCGCAGATGACTCGGAAGAATCAGGTTATCTGCAAATTTCATTATCCGTCGTAGGTGAAACTGACGCGCTTAAGGCTTCTGTACGCAGAGATCGCTACCTGGTAGATACGGATAACTGGGCGACAGAACGGATAAGTTCCGAGTTTGGCGATCATTATCTGAAATTTAATTCAGGTCTGGGTTCTGTGGTGGTGCTAAGTGATTTAGAGCTGTTTACCAACGATCGTATTGGTAAGCTGGATCATGCTTATCTGCTGAGTCGAATCGTAGGTAATAGTCGTAAAGTCTGGCTGCAATACAGTATTGATATGTTACCGCTACCGCTGTTGCTATGGCAGCGGATGCCGTTTCTGGTGACGGCTTTGGCCCTGTTATTAATCTTGATGGGCTGGCGATTATTTCTCTATACCGGTCCTCGACTCTTCTTACAGAATCAGCAGCGGCGTAACCTAATGGAACACATTGATGCGTCGGCACATTATGCCTGGCGCATCGATAAAGGTTACAGCTTGTTTGAAAGCAACCGTCAGGCACTTGAGCAAGCCTGGCGTAAACGCCATCCGGGTCTGAACTCGATGAATAACAGTCAGCGGGCCGAATGGATTGGCGAAAAAACCGGTATGGCTGGGCAGGCAGTTGAGCGCAGCCTCTATCATTCGATCGATAAAGATCAGGATTTTATTAAAGCATCACTGGTACTGCAGCAGCTGGCCAGTGGGTTAAAACAGCGGGGATTAAGATGAACGATTCGCAGGGACAGGATCAGCTGTCAGAGAAGGTGCTGCGCAAACTCGGGCAGCTGGAGCAGGAGATCGGCCGGGCAGTCATCGGTCAACGACAGGTGATACGGGATGTCACTATTGCCTTGCTGGCGGGTGGTCATGTATTGGTAGAAGGAGTGCCCGGGCTGGGTAAAACCTTGCTGGTACGCAGTCTGGCCGCTGCCGTGGGCGGTGTGTTTAATCGAGTTCAGTTTACCCCTGATCTGATGCCCAGTGATATTAGTGGCCATATTATGTTTGACCGGAAGTCTGACTCCTTCCGGGTACGTAAAGGCCCCGTCTTTTGTAACTTCCTGCTGGCCGATGAGATCAACCGGGCACCCGCCAAAACTCAGTCGGCAATGTTGGAAGTGATGCAGGAGCAACAGGTAACTATTGAGGGGCAGTCATTTGAACTGAACCTGCCGTTTCTGGTATTGGCAACGCAAAATTCTATTGAACAGGAAGGCACTTATCCGTTGCCGCAGGCTCAGCTGGATCGTTTTCTTCTAAAGGTTTTTATCGATTATCCGGATATGGATGAAGAGTTGCAGATGGTGCAGCAGATTACTTGTGATGCGGTGGCGGATAAGCTGGATGTCTCCGCAGTCCAAGAAGTGCTGCAACCTGAAGAGATTCTTAGTCTGCAGCGCTATACCTCTAAACTGGAAGTGGATGAGCAGATTATCGCTTATGCGGTAAACATAGTCAGAGCGACCCGTGATTGGAGTGGCATTGACGCTGGCAGTGGTCCCCGGGGAAGTATCTCTCTGCTTCGGGCAGGCCGTGCTAATGCGGTTTTGTCGGGTCGTCGTTTTGTTACCCCGGATGACATTAAAGCGGTGGCTCCGGCGGTGTTGCGTCATCGGATTAAGCTCAGTGCAGATCTTGAGATTGAAGGTTATCAACCGGATGATGTGTTAAAGGATATTCTTAGTAATGTGGAGGCGCCTCGGGTATGACCCCGTCTCGCAGAGCAGTGTTGTTAGCCACAGTGATTCTGTTGCTGGCGTTACTGACTCAGTTCTGGCCTTCGCTGACGCCATTGCGTGATCTGATTACCGCAATAGTGATAGGCGCGCTGTTACTTGATCTGTTGTTGCAACGGCGTGAGCCTGTGCCCGAAATTAAACGGGAGCTACGAGGTAGTGTTCCTGTTGGGGTATGGAGTGAGGTGAAACTGCAGGTTACTAATTTAGGTAGCAGACCCCAATGGCTCAGTCTTCATGATCATCATCCATCGAATTATGCGGTTGAAGGATTACCTGCACAGTTAACTATTCCGGCTGATCGGACTGCTCGAGTGACTTATCGACTGCGTCCAAATCAGCGTGGTGATGGTGAGTTTAAGGGGGTCGATCTGGTAACGGTGTCGCCGTTCGGCCTGTGGCAGCGAAAGCAGTATCTATCTCTGCCGGAGACAGTGAAGGTTTACCCGAATTTTAGAACCGTCAGTCAGTACACTTTGCTGGCAACGGATCATCATCTGAGTCAACTGGGTATCAAGCAGCGTTTGCGCCGGGGTGAAGGTAGTGACTTTCATCAGTTGCGGGAGTATCGGGGCGGTGACTCTCTGCGCCAAATCGATTGGAAAGCGACCTCTCGCTACCATAAACTGATTTCCCGTGAGTATCAGGATGAACGGGACCAGCAGATTCTCTTTATGTTGGATTGTGGTCGGCGGATGCGCCATCTGGAAGACGATACCGGGCATCTTGATCAGGCGTTGAATGCGATGCTATTGCTGGCCTATGTGGCAGCAGAGCAGGGTGACTCGGTGGGTTTTCAAACCTTCGGTGGTGTACAGCGCTGGTTTCCTCCGGTCAAAGGGGGCACTGTAGTAAGGCAGATGATCGCGGGTACTTATGATATTGAACCGACTTTGGAGGCGGCAGACTATCTTGAAGCGGCCCGTGAGTTGATGCCACTGCAACGCCGCAGGGCGTTGGTCGTACTGGTTACTAATACCCGGGATGAGGACAGTGATGATCTGGCAACGGCAGTGAGGTTACTCTCACGTCGTCACTTGGTGGTGGTGGCCGATCTACGTGAGCAGGCGTTGGATAAGGCCCAGGCGGCACGGGTTTCAGACCTGGATTCAGCCCTGCGCTTTCATGGGGTACAAGATTACCTGGAAAGTCGTAGCAAGCACCATGAACAGTTACGTCATCAGGGGGCTCTGACAATGGATCTGTTGGCAAAACAGCTGCCGGTGGCACTGGTAAATCAATACTTCACGGTGAAGGCTTCTGGGCGTCTTTAAATAAAGGCTTTTGGCTTTATATTCATTCGATGACAGATGTTGCTGTAAGAGGACCGATTGATGCCATTAACAGACCCGCTGATGCTATCGATAGACCCGCTGATGCTCTTAACTATTAGCCTGACCTTTATGCTGGCTGGAATGGTTAAAGGCATTACGGGCATGGGGTTGCCGACGGTGACTCTGGCTATTCTTACGGTCGTTTTAGATCTGCCAACGGCGATGGGCCTTTTGCTCATACCCTCTTTTTGTACCAATCTCTGGCAAGCCTTTAGTGGGGGCGCAGTCGGTATTGTTGTTCGGCGGTGTTGGGCATTTCTCTTACCTGCAACGCTTCTTATCCCCTTGGGAGGCGTGTCACTTTCGTTCATCGACGCCTCTTTACTATCCTCCCTGTTGGGCGTCGTTTTGATTGGTTATGCCGCAGTAAGTCTGCTCGGTCTAAAGCTAATTATTGATGAGAATAAGCAGCGCTGGGCAGGACCACTTTGTGGCGCTGTAAACGGAATACTGACCGGGATGACGGGTTCTTTTGTTGTGCCGGGTGTTATCTATCTGCAAGGGATAGGCCTTAATCGTACCCAGTTAATTCAGGCAATGGGCATGTTATTTACTCTGTCGACGCTGGCACTGGGTGTTAGTCTGAGTGGCAATGAGCTGCTATCAGAAAAGCAGATGATGGTTTCTGCATTGGGCTTAATTCCAGCGATTGCAGGGATGTTAATTGGCCAACGCATTCGAAGCCACTTATCAGAGCAGCTGTTTAGGAAGGTGTTTTTTACCGCCCTATTACTGCTGGGCGGTTATATTTTACTGTCGGTTATTTGAAGTATTGCCTGAGGGGGAAGGAGCCTGTCGGGCTTAACGCAACTCTACTCTACTGCGGAAAAGCCTGAGTCAGTCATTTTTCACAGGCCATTTCGTTAAATAGAATGACTATTCGCCTCAATCGGCTGTAAAAACTGATAGGCCCAGTCTATCCCTCGCTACGACTGGTTAAGTCCGACAGATTTCTAGGAAGTTGTATGAACCGATTTTTTGGATGACTTTTTGCCACGAAAAAGATTCAACTGAGACAGAATCATACCTGCCAGCATTAGGCTGCAGCCTATCAAAGCCCGGTCGCTGAAATCTTCGGCCAACAACCACCATCCGCCGATAGCGGCAAATACCGCTTCCAGACTCATTATGATCGCTGCATGGGATGCGGGTGCATCACGCTGGGCTACGACCTGTAGAGTATATGCAACGCCAACAGAGAGCAGACCCGCATAGGCAATTGGCTGCCAGGCCAGGGCTATATTGGCTAATGAAAGCGTATCTTGTTCAAACATAATAGCGACGATAAAGCTGAGGAGCGCGCAGATAAAAAACTGGATAATAGCCAAGCGAAGATTATCCAGCTGACTGGCCAGCTTGCCGATAACGATCACGTGTGCGGCCCAGAAGAATGCACTGCCCAATACCAGCAAGTCACCGGTGTTAATGCTGAAGCTTTCACCGGCAGACTGATTTACGGTTAGAAAATATAATCCTACTACTGCAAACAGGCCACCGAGCCAGGTATTGAGACGGGTCACATGGCCCAGCAGTAGCCCCATTAGCGGCACTATAATGATGTAGAGTCCGGTGATGAATCCTGCGTTGCCGGCAGATGTCCACAGCAAGCCTGCCTGCTGTAGAGAGGCCCCTAGAAATAGAAAGATACCCGCAGTTATACTTCCCCGTATCATCGCTCTGGGTTCGGTAGATCCAGGTTTAGGGCGAAATATTAACAGTAGTGGTAGTAGTGAAACAGCACCTAGCAGGAAACGGCTACCGTTAAATCCGAACGGGCCTAGATAGTCCATGCCCAGACGCTGGGCAACGAAGGCAAACCCCCAGATTGCAGCGACCAGGAGTAGAGTCAGATCTGCACGGATATTTCGGGTTTCCATCAATGGAACCTCATAAGACAGGAAAAGAGCGGCTATTGTAGATCGCTGTTTTTTTTAAGCAATGGGGGCTATGAAAAAAGGCCGAAACGACCTTTCTGTTTATCCAGAAATGACCTGGCTGTTTATTAAGAGATGGTCTGCCAGTTCAGACCGTTTCTAATTCATCAACCTGGTTGAATGCCTGACGCCCTAGCGCAAACGCTTGGCGATTAAGTTCTACCAGCGACTCTCCTTTGCGTTGAAAACGGTTCAGCAATGCCGCTTCCAGGGTTTCCGGAGGGAAAGGTAGGTGGTCGGCGATAGCCCCGAGCATGATAGAGTTAACCAGTCGTCGGTCGCCCAGTTCTATTGCCGCTTCTCCAGCGTTAAAGCGATGCAATTCAACGGCACTGTTTGCTAGCTGACCGAGTGGGTCTTCGGGGTAATCAAACAGGCCGATTGAAACCACAGGTGGTATCAACGGATAGTCATTTACCATGACGACTGCGCCGGGTTTGAGGTGACTGTGCCAGCGTAGCGCTTCAGCCGGTTCAAAACCGATCATCATATCGGCGTCGCCGGGTTTGATTGAGGGCGAAAGAACTTTTTTACCGAAGCGCACATGGGAAGTTACCACGCCACCCCGTTGAGCCATTCCTGCGACCTCGGTTTTCTTAACGTCGTACCCGAGTGCCAGAGCCGCCTGTGACAATACGTCGGCGGCCGTCATCACGCCCTGTCCGCCGACACCCACTACCAAAATATTGGTGACGATGTCCGTATTCAGTTCAGCTGTCTTATTTTCAACAGTCATTATTTCACCTCAACAGCATTGATGTTGTTGACATTGAATGCCGGAACGATCGCATCGGGTGCACAGGTGTTGGTACATAGATCACAACCGGTACAGGCGGCGGTGTCAATGTTTACAAATGACAGCTCCTTTTCTTTACCGTTGGGTTTGATGACTGTTTCTCTACGGGTAACCAGAATGGCGGGGCAACCGACATCAAGGCAGTTACTGCATCCGGTACACTTATCATCATCTACTTTCAGAGGAGGAAGTTGACTGTAGCGTTCGGTCAGTACGCAGGGCTGATTGGTTATGATGACTGAAGGTTCATTAACCTTAGTTTCGCTGCGCAGCGCTTTAAACAGGGTTGGCAGCTCGTAGGGGTTAACCTCGTGAATTCGTTCCGGTTTAACGCCCAGCGCTTCACAGAGTTTACGGAAGTCGACTTGCATGGTTGCTTCGCCATGAAGATCCAAGCCTGAAGAAGGGGCATTCTGACCACCGGTCATACCTACTGCTCGGTTATCCAGCAACAGAACAGTGACGTTTCCTTTGTTATAGGTGATATCCAACAACCCCTGCATTCCCATATGCATAAAGGTTGAATCGCCAATGACTGCTAATACATTCTTGTTTTCATCTGCAGCACTGCGCCCTTTGTCGATACCCATAGCAACACTGAGGGAGGCGCCCATACTGATGGTTGTATCCAGCGCATTCCAGGGATGTCCTGCTCCCAGGGTATAGCAGCCGATGTCTCCGGCAATGATGGTGTTTTTTATGTGTGACAGGCAGTAGTAGATGCCCAGGTGAGGGCAGGCAACACATAACGTTGGCGGACGGGGAAACAGTTCATCAACTGGAATTAGTTCGCCTTTACAGGTTTTTCCAAGTAGCTTGTCGATGCAAGGGGTCAGTACATGGGGGGCCAGTTCACCTATTCGGGGCAGAATATCCTTACCGTAGACCTTTACGCCAGCCGCTCTCAGTTCGGTCTCAAGCAGTGGTTCTACCTCTTCTACGACAACCAGTTTCTCAACGGTGGCAGAAAATTCACGAATTTTTTCAATCGGTGCAGGGTGACTGAAACCGAGTTTAAAAACAGGCGCGTCGGGGTAAGCCTCTTTTACATGGTAGTAAGCAGCGCCTGATGTGACAAAACCGACAGTTTGGTCACTACCGCTCTCAACATAGTTAAGAGAGTGTGCCTCACTGACCAGACTAAGCGTTTGATCGCGGGCCATCATGAGCGGAATTCGCTTCTTCGCATTACCAGGAACCATGACAAAGCGAGAAGGGTCTTTGGTGAATCCTTTAGGCTCATAGGATTCTGCGGGACTGCAAGTCACCACGCCTTTAACATGGCAAATACGGGTAGTGAGTCGGACTATAACGGGGACTTCATACTGTTCTGACAGACCAAACGCGAGCCGCGTCATTTCGTAAGTTTCCTGTGCGTCGGAGGGCTCTAGCATTGGGAGATGGGCAAACCGGCCCCAGTAACGGGAATCCTGTTCATTCTGGGAAGAGGAGAGGCCAACATCGTCAGCGACAACGAGGACAAGGCCGCCTACCGCCCCAATCAGTGTTTGAGTCATCAGCGCATCGGAAGCTACGTTTACACCCACATGCTTCATTGCGCAAAGTGAGCGGCTTCCAGCCAGAGATGCGCCGATAGCGACCTCGAGTGATACCTTTTCGTTAATCGACCATTCGGAATAAATATTGGGGTATGCCGCAATAAACTCGAGAATCTCAGTTGAAGGAGTACCGGGATAGGCTGATGCAACTGAACATCCGGCATCACGTGCGGCTTGAGCCACAGCTTCATTACCGGAAATAAACTGACGCTGATCCTGCTGAATCGGTTGTGTTGCGCTCAAGGGTAAACTCCTCACTTTGTTTAAAGCGATACATTTATATTTATTTTTAATATAAAAACGAATCACAAAGTAGGTATTCTAAAGTGATAAGACGGGCTACAGACTGATCTGAGTCAAGTATTGAGAATAACCCTTAACGATAAAGACGAAAGTCTGTTGAGGGCAGTAGTTCGTAGCTTAAAAAGCCGTTGTTCTTGGTTCGAACGTATAAGAGCCGTTGTTCGTGGTTCGAACCTTAACAGCCGTGACTTGTAGCTCGACCGTCACAAAGAGCATGACTTGCTCGTTGCTCGATAAAAGCCTTCTTTATTGAATGTAGAAATACCAGATAGATCAAAGCTTTGTAAGGAATTTGTTGAGTTGGTTGGGCAGGGGCTGATAATCATGAGCAACGAGCAACGAGCAACGAGCAACGAGCAACGAGCAACGAGCAACGAGCAACGAGCAACGAGCAACGAGCAACGAGCAACGAGCAACGAGCAACGAGTCAGCTTTCTCGTTGCTGCATATAACGCTCAACCGTATCTACGACAGCCTGTGTTTGACTATCAACTTCCAGATTGATCATGTCGCCTGGAGAAGATGCACCGAACGTGGTTACCGTTAAGGTTTCCGGTATCAGATAAACATTAAACAGAGTGTCTTTTACTTCGCCGATGGTCAGGCTACAACCGTTCAGAGCGACAAAGCCTTTAGGCAGAATATATTTCATCAGCTCTGGCTCAGCTTCAAACCAGATGATACGGTTGTCCTGAGGTTGCTCAATTTTACTGATCGCTGCCTGGCCGTGAATATGTCCGGAAAGAAGGTGTCCGCCTATCTCATCGCCAATCCGGGCCGCACGTTCAAAATTTACCTTGTCGCCGGATTTTAATACACCCAAATTTGTCACTTTCAGGGTTTCCATAATCAGATCGAACTTTACCCGGTTGTCGGTAAAGGCTGTGATTGTCAGGCAGGTACCATTAACCGCGATACTGGCGCCGGTTTGGAGGTTGTCGCAATGCTTTTTTGGAAGCTCTAGCGTTAACTGCATGAACTGATTTTTAATAACTGTCGTAACAACAGTTGCAGTGCCTTGAACAATACCGGTGAACATAATTATTCCTGTTAATACCTGACTGGGCTATGTTTATAGAGGCAGATTGCGTTGATTGCAATGTTTAGGAAGGTGAATATGAAGGTTCTTATCAGTGGTGCAACAGGTTTTATAGGCCGTCACCTTGTATCAAGGCTTCAGGAACATAACCATGAATTGGTTATCTGGGCACGTTCTGATAGTAAAGCGAGAAAATTGTTCGGCGACTCAGTTACGGTTATTACTGATCTTGAGCAGATAGACAGTGGCGATCAGATTGATGGAATTATCAATCTTGCCGGTGAGGGAGTGGTTGATAAACGCTGGAATGTGGAACGTAAGGAAGAGATATTAAATAGTCGCATTGAGACCACAGAAGCACTGATGGATCTGATAAAACGGCTGGAGCGGAATCCAGATGTGCTAATCAGCGGTTCTGCTATCGGTTATTACGGTTGTCGCAGTGATGATGTTCAGCTGGATGAACGGGGTAAGGTCGTCGATGATTTTACTCATCAGCTATGCAAACTCTGGGAAACAACAGCGCTTAAGGCTCAGGCATTCGGCGTCAGGGTCTGTCTGATTCGAACTGGCATTGTATTGGGGGAGGGGGGAGCGTTATCAAAGATGCTGCCTGCTTTCCGTCTAGGTCTTGGAGGGCCGATTGCCCGTGGAACGCAGTGGATGTCCTGGATTCATATTGATGATCAGGTCGAAGTTATTAGTACGATGCTGGCTCAGCAACAGTATGCCGGGGCCTATAATCTGACCGCTCCGGGGGCTGTGACTAACGATGAATTTACCCGGGAGCTGGCTTCCGCGCTAAGTCGTCCAGCTTGGTTTCGTGTACCGGCTGCGATGCTGGAATTACTGATGGGGGATGGCAGCGAACTGTTGATTAAAGGTCAGAGAGTCCACCCTGAGCGGTTGTTAAAATCAGGTTATAAGTTTGCCTTCCCAGATCTGCCATCCGCTCTGCATCAGGTGCTTGAACCAACGGAGCGGGATTAAGCTCGGGGCGTGATTACTCCTGAACAACCTCTTGAAGTTGGTTTTCCCGGATATGCATCAATGCGGACGCCAAAAGGTCACCAGACCAGTGACCTGCCTCAGAACCGTTGATATAACCTTCCATATCAATCAGCAGCAGCTCCAGAGTCTTACTGTTATTCAGGTCGCTCAGGTCGAGGCTGTCGTTGAACTGGTTGTGGGGCCAGAACAATCGGCCCCAGTCGAGCATCAATAGCCGTGCTTCCAGCGGCATATCCTTATTACAGGCATCCACCACTTTACTGAAGGCAAGTTGCTCTTCCTGAATCATTTGATTAAGTTTGTGGCTCTCGTTTACCGGACTGTTGTCTTTGGTGGTTTCAGGTTGAGATTGCTGAACTTTAGGCGCCAGCTGCTTACGTCGTTGGGATGAAAAACTATAGAGCCAGCCGAGGGATGTGATAATGGCTACCGATGCCAATAACCATACTAGTAGGCGAATGCTGCCACTCTTTTCAATCGGTGCCGGTTTATCTGCCGGTAGTTCCATCACAGCCTGACCTGTCTCAGTTATGGTCGTCGTTTCTGTTGTTGCCAGAGCTGCGGGAGTAACGGCTACGATAGCTTTCGGGGAAGCTGGCTCAACCCGAAGCACTATCTGAGGCAGGCTGGCTTTTTCACTTTTATCCGAAGTGATATTCCACCAGGGAATTGTGATCTCCGGGAGTGTTACTTCTCCGCGCTCAGCGGGTGTTATACGAATAGTTTCTGTGCGGCTGCTGACTATCCCTTTGGGAGTGGTTTTTTGTTCCAGACTGACATCTTCAATCTCTATGCTGGCCAATTCATTGCGAAGTGAAATGAGCGAAGGTAGCTGCTCTGCCAATAGACCCTCGGCACTGATTTTTAGTGTACGGGTCTGACTTTCACCTAAGGCAAGATTATTGGGTGCTGTTGTCAGGTCTTCGAGCGTCAGTCTGGTTGCTGGAAGCCAGTAGCCACGAATTTTTTGACTCACCAGGGGTAGAACATCAATCTGGATAGGGTCTGAGTTTAGCTCAGGGGTGCCTGGTCCGGCACTGAAATGAGCGGCTGGAATTGACAGTTGGCCTGCTTGCTCGGGAAAGAGCGCGTAGTTTTGTTCGACAACCTTGTAGGTCTGATCGTTAATCTCACGGGTGTATTGGAGTTTTTCGCCTAGCGGAACAATCACTACTCCACTGATCAGGGGCTCTGAGAGAGAGGCCATCGGCGGAAGGTCGTCGAGATGAAATAGTCGTTGGCTATAGAGTAACTGGCTGTTCTGGTAGACCTCATAGCCGTCCACTGCACTTTCTAAGTAAGCATCCTTACTGATGATTGCAGCCGCTCCCGTATCTCCTGCAACACTGATTAGCAGTGGTTGGCTAAACTCATTATTAAACTGAAGGGGCGGGATTTGGAGCTCACCTGAGTGCCGAGGTCTTAGGAGGATTTTCCAGCGGGTTGTGTATTGATTTGCCCCGTTAGCGAAGCTGGAAACGGTCATCTGCTTACTGCCGAGAAAGTGAAAATCGCGGGTCAGGGGGGAAAAGTCCGGACGGCCTGAAGCCCTTTGGTCTACTTCAACGGTAAGGCGTAGCGCTTCACCTTCAGCCACCGAGTAACGGTCTGAAGAAACGCTAACCTGGGCTAAAACCGGCAGCGCGATGAGTGCAATAAAACCGGCGGTGATGGTACGGACTGAGTGAAACTGAAACGACATAAGCGGGTTTTTCTCTGGTAAGCACTATCAACAACAGGCAACAGTTACATTTTCGCTCTGAATCAGGGCTTGGTGTTCATTGCTGCTACCCTAGCATAACTGAACAATATGGGTAAAAGATATATTTTAGGCCTTCATAAGCCGTTGTTTTTACTATACTCAAATAGATCTCTTTAACTTACTCGGTTGTCTTTATTCAGGGGTATACATGGCTCAGGGAATTCGAGAAACACGAACGGCAATATTAGCAACACTCTCCCGTCAGATTAAAACCCGTTTGCAGGGTAAACGAGCGGTTCAGGTGCAGGCTTTTGCAGACCATTTTTATGCCACCTTAGCCGATGAAGATATTTTTAATTGGCGTAGTGACGACCTCTATGGTTCTACTCTCTCTGCCTGGGAGTTTCTCCAGGAATACTCTTCTGGGCAACCTAAAATTCGGGTATTCAATCCTGATGTTGAACAGCATGGCTGGCAGTCTGTCCACACTATTGTTCAGGTTCTGAGTGACGATTTACCTTTTACGATGGATTCTCTCCGGGTTGAGCTAAGTCGTCGACACCTGGGTATTCACGGAGTCCATAACTCTGTATTGAGTCTGAAACGGGATGAAAGCAATCTCTTTTCTGGCTTTCTTAGTAATACCAGTCGCTCGAAAAGTGTGCATCATGAAACCCTTATCACCCTGGAGATTGATCGCCATACCGGGGCTGAGTTACTCAATGATCTACAAATCGATCTGGATGATGTTTTGTACCAGGTGGGGATTGTGGTTAGCGATTTTGAGTCAATGGAGAATAGCCTTGATGAATTGTTGAAGATGTATGATCAGATTCAACCTGAAAAGCGCCCTGTAGGCCTAGGGGAAACAAGGGAGTTTGTTAGTTGGCTTAAATTGCATTTTACTTTTCTTGGCTATGATGAGTATAAGCTCACTCGAAAGGGCGGTAAAAAGTTAGAAGTCGTTCTGGGCAGCCAGCAGGGGCTGCTGAAATACTGCGATGAATATTGTCGGGCGGAGCTGGTTGATGATTCGCTTCGCGAAAAAGCTCAGTTTTCATTGATTCCCGAGCTGCTCTCATTTACTAAATCACCTAGTAAATCCCGTGTTCACCGACCAGCCTATCCTGACTATATTACTCTGAAACGTTTCGATAATATGGGAAGGGTGACAGGAGAAAGTCGCTTTCTCGGACTATATACATCAGATGTCTATCTCGGTAATTCACGTGAGATTCCTGTCGTTAGAGAGAAAGTAACAGCCGTTTTATCCCGCTCTGAACGGCATAAGAACGGACATGACTGGAAGGAACTGCAGCAGATTCTCGAAGTTCATCCAAGAGATGATCTGTTTCAGGCGAGCATTGATGAGCTTTATGAAACAACAATAAGCATTCTTCATATTCACGAGCGTCGTCAGATTCGCCTTTTCCTGCGGCGGGATAAGTTTGGTCAGTATGTTTCCTGTTTGGTTTACGCTCCGCGTGATGTTTACAGCACCGAGTTTAGATTACGGGCTGAACAGATGCTTCTGGCTGAACTGAATTGTAATCGTGCTGAGTTTAATACCTATTTCTCTGAATCTATTTTAGCTCGGACTCACTTTATTTTACGCAGTGATCAGACGATTCCTGAGAATATTGATGTGGATGCTCTGCAGCAAAAGATCCGTCAGGCTGCCAGAAGCTGGTCAGATGAGTTGTATGATTCGCTTATTGAAACTCTGGGAGAGGAGCGGGGAATTGTTGCGTTTAATCAGTTCGGTCGGGGATTTCCTTCCAGTTATAAAGAGGATTCTCCTGCCCGGACTGCCGTAGTCGATATACAACATATGCAGAAGCTGAATAGTGATCGCCAGTTGTCACTTAGTTTTTACAGTGCGCTAGACAAAAAGACCAGTGGCTACAATTGTAAGTTGTTTAATCTTGGAGCCCCTTTACCTCTTTCTGATATTTTACCCATTTTGGAAAACCTTGGATTACGGGTTATTGATGAGCATCCCTATGCAATAAATAGCCATCAGGACACTGTCTGGATACATGACTTCAGTTTGCAGAGCAGTATGGCTATCCGACATGCCCCACAAGATATGAAAAAGGTATTCCAGGATGCTTTTATGCAGATCTGGGCTGGTAATGCCGCAAATGATAAGTTTAACCGTTTAGTTCTTATGGGAGGGCTCACCTGGCGACAGGTAGATCTGTTACGGGCTTATGCCGCCTATATGAAACAGATACGTTTTCCCCTGATAGGTAGCGCGATCAGTAACACCCTGACAGCTCATAGTGAAATTGCTGAGCAGTTGATCGCACTGTTTGATGCTAAATTTAATCCTGAGAAGCAGAGTGAAACTGATTCCTTACTGCTTGAACAGCGGTTACTGACGAGTCTTGATCAGGTTGAAAACCTGAATGATGATAAAGTTATACGCCAGCTCATTGCGTTGATTAAAGCGACTCTGCGTACCAATTTTTATCAATTAGATAGTCAAGGGAAGGCGAAACCTTATCTTGGGTTAAAAATGAGCCCGGCTGAAATCCCCAATATCCCTGAACCTTGTCCGATGTTCGAAGTATTTGTTTTCTCTTCTCGTTTTGAAGGGGTTCATCTTCGGGGAGGCAAGGTCGCTCGGGGTGGTTTGCGCTGGTCCGATCGTTACGAAGATTACCGTACAGAAGTGCTGGGGTTGGTAAAAGCGCAGCAGGTAAAAAATTCAGTCATTGTTCCAGTGGGAGCCAAAGGTGGCTTTGTTGCCAAACGCCTTCATCCACAGATGAGCCGGGAGGAATGGCAGTCAGAGGGCGTTGCGTGTTACCGCCAGTTTATCAGTGCGCTGCTGGATCTGACCGATAATCTGGTGGATGGAGAAGTCATTCCACCCGTCAATGTCGTACGTTTCGATGAGGATGATCCTTATCTGGTGGTTGCTGCAGATAAAGGGACAGCTACATTTTCTGATATAGCTAATGAGATCGCCCGACAGTATAACTTCTGGCTAGATGATGCGTTTGCATCTGGAGGCAGCCAAGGTTACGACCATAAGAAAATGGGTATTACGGCAAAGGGGGCCTGGGTCTCAGTTGAACGCCATTTCAGGGAGTTAGGTGTCAATATTTCGCAGACTGATTTTAGCGTCATCGGTGTGGGGGATATGTCCGGTGATGTGTTTGGCAATGGGATGTTGCTTTCAAAGCACATTCGTTTGCTGGCTGCCTTTAACCATCTGCATATATTTGTTGACCCTGCTCCAGATGCAGCCCAAAGCTGGCAAGAGCGCGAGCGGCTGTTCAATCTGCCGAGATCAGGATGGAATGATTATGATAAGAAATTAATTGCTAAAGGCGGTGGTGTTTTTAATCGCACTGCTAAATCGATTCAGATTAGTCCTGAGATGAAACATGTCTTTGATATTACAGAGGATCGTCTGCCCCCTAATGAACTGATATCTTGTCTGCTTAGCGCCCCGGTAGATCTATTGTGGAACGGTGGTATCGGTACTTATATCAAAGCCAGCGATGAAACCCATGAGATGGTTGGAGATAAGGCTAATGATAGTTTACGCATCGATGCCCGGACTCTTCACTGTCGCGTTATCGGAGAGGGTGGGAATCTTGGTGTTACTCAGCGGGCCAGGATGGAGTATGCGCGCTTTTTTGGTCGGATGAATACTGATTTTATTGATAATGCAGGAGGTGTTGATTGTTCCGATCATGAGGTCAATATCAAGATTTTGCTTAACGATGTTGTTGTGAATGGAGATCTTACACAAAAACAGCGTAACCAATTACTCTTCGAGATGACCGGTGAAATCAGTCAGTTAGTACTGATTAATAATTATCGTCAGGTTCAGGCAATCAGCTTGGAGCAGATCCATGCGGTGAACGGGATGGGGGAAAATCGTCGCTACATTCAGGATCTTGAGCAACGAGGGCAGTTAAACCGTCGACTTGAATTTCTTCCTGAAGATGAGGCACTGACAGAGCGACAGGTTGAAGGGGTAGGTCTCACCCGTCCAGAGTTAGCGGTTCTGGTCTCATACAGTAAGGGGGAGCTGAAACAACAGTTATTGGATTCACAGACCCCCGATGATCCATATATGGGTAGAGAGTTGGCGACCGCTTTTCCCAAACGTTTAATCAAACCTTATCAGGAGTTTCTGCAACAGCACCCATTGAAACGGGAGATTATTTCGACCCAGTTAGCCAATAATATGGTTAATTACATGGGGTTTAAATTTGTCGATCGTTTGCGCTCATCCACCCGTTCAGGAATTGATCGTATTGCGCGTGCGTATGTACTGGCCCGGGAGGTTTTTGATCTTCAGAATATTTGGTTACGGATAGAAGCGTTAGACTATTTGGTGGAAGCCAACATACAACTGGCGATGATGAATGAACTTCAGTATTTGGTGCGTAGGGCAACACGGTGGTTCGTGGTCAATCGCAGTGAAAATGAAACGATCTGTGAGAAAGAGGTCGAACTTTATCGTGTGACTATCAGTGAGATTGCCGGTCAGTTAGGGCGCTACCTTTGTGGCCAGCCAAAGCAGGACTGGCATGAAGCTTATGAGCGTTATGTGGATGCCGGTGTGCCTGAGGATCTGGCCGCTATGATTGCTGGAAACCGGTGTTTGTATACTGTTTTGAATATCATCGATGTGGCAGGTGCAAACGATCAGCCGGTTGATCGTGTAACCGAAACTATGTTCAAGGTTGGGGAAAGGTTACATCTACACTGGTTGAATAGCCGGTTGAACGAACTGGAACGGGGCAATCAGTGGCAGTCACTGGCGCGCGAGTCCTTCCGTGATGATATTGATAACCAGCAACGAATTATCGTGTCTGCTGTACTCAGATATGCCGCCGGGGATGATGTTCTTGAGAGTTGGGCTGCTCAGCATGAACAACCGCTTGCGCGCTGGCTGCAGCTTATCAGTGAGCTTAAAGCTGCAGAGAAGCCGGATTATGCAATGTATACAGTAACTATTGCTGAATTGGTGGAATTGGGGCGAAGCTGCCAGTAGAATACTGCCGACTGCTTTCTAAGTGCCGGGGGCTTTGGTTATACCCGGGCTTAGTGTCATCTTTCAATTCTAATCAGATCTAAAATATGCAGCACATTGTCGTTGATATAAGTTTGTCTTCAGATGAATATTTGGCCCATTATCGGCAACAGGTACGTGATGTTGTTGCGATAAGCCGGGATGGTAGGCGAGTTCGCTTTCCTTCATCGTTGTTGCAACCCTACCTCCTGCATAACGGGATTCAAGGTAGTTTTCGGATAAGTTTTACCGATTCTGGAAAATTCAATAGCATTGAGCGGCTCTGATTTTTTTACAGGGCTTGCCGCTTTGCATATAATGCCCGCACATTAATTCGACTAACGGAATCCCATGCTCTATCAAGCTGCCCGATCTTTGTTATTTAAGCTCGATCCAGAAACGGCCCACGACCTGTCTTTGAATAGCCTGAACCTGATGGCTAATCTGGGATTGAGTTCTCTTTGTTCAAGCAAAAAGCTCAGTTCGCCGGTTGAAGTGATGGGGATTCAGTTCCCTAATCCGGTTGGTCTGGCTGCGGGTCTGGATAAAAATGGCATAGCCATCGATGGCATGGGGGCATTAGGATTTGGTTTTGTTGAGGTGGGTACCGTTACACCGCGTCCTCAACCAGGCAACCCTAAACCAAGAATGTTTCGTATTCCCGAGCATCAGGCCATTATCAATCGGATGGGTTTTAATAATCAGGGTGTAGATACACTGCTGGCGAATATCGAAAAAAGTCGCTTTCAGGGTGTTCTGGGTATAAATATTGGTAAGAACTTTGATACCCCGGTTGAAAATGCTACGGATGATTATCTGATCTGTATGCGCAAAGTGTACGATAAAGCTTCCTATATTACGGTTAACGTATCATCGCCTAACACACCGGGACTTCGCTCCTTGCAGTTCGGGGACTCCCTGAATGAATTGTTGGCGGCACTTAAGACAGAGCAGGCAAAGCTGGCTCAGCTTCACGGTAAGTATGTTCCTGTGGCGGTCAAAATTGCACCGGATATGAGTGAAGATGAGTTTGGTCTGGTCGCTTCCGCGCTTAAATCATATGAGATGGATGGTGTTATCGCGACGAATACCACGCTGTCACGTGAAGGTGTAGAAGACTCTCCTGTTGCCGCTGAAGCGGGTGGTTTGAGCGGCGTGCCGGTACGAAATGCTTCGACTAAGGCTATACGGGTGTTGGCCCGTGAGTTGGATGGTGCGCTACCTATTATCGGTGTGGGTGGTATTACCAATGGCTTTGATGCTGCTGAAAAGATAGAAGCTGGCGCTTCCTTGGTGCAGGTATATTCTGGATTTATCTACCGAGGCCCCGAGCTGATCACCGAATCGGTTAAAGCGATTGCGGAGCTTAATGCCAAGGCTTAGTTTAGTGGAGCTTTTACCAATGTAAGAAAGGCTCCCTGGGGAGCCTTTCTTCTTTGTTCTTTCCCAAATTAAAGTGGGTTTGTTAGTGGAGAGATGGGTTAATGTTTATAGCTGAGACACCCGATTGACCATTCCAGTGGGCTTCCCGACCTTCTCGCCAACCACTCATCCAGTGGCTACGTAGGTCTAGAATATTGACTGGGCACTCGTCTCTTGATTTACCGACGAGCCCGGCTTGAAAACCGCGGTTGAAAAGTACTGAAGAACGATCACGTTTTTGTCTCTTCATAAGACAGCCTCTCTGGTTCTTTATATTTTTCGATAGGTTACTGAATGTGACGTGCTTAACAGTGAAATAGTAATTAGTCATTTCAGCGAATCTTTGCCGTCTCAGTAAACCTGGTTTTTGTGACTTACTTGCTCCTGTTGTATGTGTTGCCTAGTTTCGTTACTTAGCTTATCTGTCATAGTTTGTTAAATCGGACTATGAACTTCACAGAATTTCACAATGGCGGAAATAAGATTGGGTGTGTAATTAAAAAAAGATATTAAAGATCGCGTTTTAATAGAATTACTATAAACGCAACTGCAAAAATAGTTATGACTTCAATGGCTTGCAAAGTATCTTCAAACTATAAAATTCGAAATGAAAAAAATTCACTTTAATAACAATTGTTTTGAAATCTAATCTTAGTCATTGGTCTTAAAAGCGTTTGCCG
>NZ_JADGEW010000023.1 GCF_016744155.1 Amphritea sp.
CAGAACTGACGCATAATGCCGGATTATGTATAAAGAGTATGGGGCGTAAGAGACATTTTACGCCCCGTTTTTTAACATAATCGGCGGATATATTATGCGTAGTCATATAATTATCGATAATGCATTTATTTAGGCGTTTAGACAAAAGCGATGACTTACTACTAGTTATTGGAATCATCCAATACAGATGCGCGCTACGTGAAAAATCTGAAGGTTTTGGCGGTAATCATAGCCAGAGACCTCTCTGCGCACGCACAGCTAACAGAGTAAAATCATTACCTGCTCTGCTTAACCGTAAATTGCGATTTGGAGTATTTATAACAGAAGGATTCGCTGAGTAGCGAACCCAAACAATAGTTCAAAAAAGACTTAGGAAATGAGGATTGGCTGGTCCGGGCATTCGTAGCTACAAACTAAATATGGAGACACTGCGATCAATTCACGGGTTTGATAAGACTGAACGATAAGCTCCTGAGCACCACAGGCTTTATCGATTTTAGTTAGTACCTGATAAGGTGCACCCTTGCAAAGCATGCGTTGATTGCCAACGTAGAAGTCAGCATCAAGATAGATCTGATCACCGACGTTAATTTCACGCCAGATAAAATCGGCTTCAATAATTAATTCGGACTGATCCTGGTCATACATCGGCTCTGCCTCATATTGTATTCACTATCGTACAATTACAGTCTGAACTCAAATTGTTCAGGCTTGTACAATATTATGACGAATAGCGATATGTACAAGTTCAGAATTATTATTAATACTCAGTTTGCGCATGATATTGGCACGATGAGCATGAACTGTCTTAGGACTTAGGAACATCATTTCAGCGATCGAAGCGACCGACTGTCCCTCAGCGAGGCAGGAGAATATCTGGAATTCACGTTTAGTCAACTTACTAAAAGGAGAGCTGCTATCAGAAGCGCCTGGAGCAAGCATCTCGCGAATGCTTTCAGCGTAGTATGTGCGCCCTTCTGATATCTCATAAACAGCCTTGAGAAGCTCGTCGGGCGCGCAACGCTTAGTCAGATAACCCGAGGCACCCGCTTGAACCACATGGGCTGGAAACGGCTCGCTCTCCATAACCGTTAGCACAAGAACCTTAGCTTCCGGGTCCTTTGCTCTGATAATACGTATGGCCTCTAGCCCTCCATAAGCCTGTGCTGTATCGCTTTCTGAGCTATCGGTAGGCATTGATAGATCCATAATGACAATATCAGGCTTAACTGAAAAATACTTATCTATGGCTTCCTGACCGCTACTTGCTTCGGCAACAATATCTATCCGACTGTCATTATCTAGCAGGCGTTGAAAGCCCGCCCTGACAACAGGGTGATCATCAACCAGCAAAATCTTGATCATGCTCATATACAATTCAGATCCATTTGAAAACGTAGAGGTTTGGCGATTATACCGGGCGACGCGATGGATTACAGTGGATACTTTAGGTGTGTAAAGACTGCTTTAGCTATTCTTGATCATTATCAGTATTTAACAGGCTGTCGGCTCCCCGATATACGCCATGGGTTTCAATATCTAATGCAACCGCTGGGGACACGTCATCTGCCCGCACAACAACCGGCATAGCAACCAGCTCATCACTGTAACCAATAAGCTGAATGCCTTCTTTTCTGCAGTGTGACATAACTTTCTCAAGCGCCCGGATTACCGCAGTCTGACGCGTACTAAGATGACTATCACTGGGCCGGTCCTGAGAAGGCTTTTTACTGGTGACCTGGCGAGTAGCGTAACCCTGCTCATCAACCAACTGCAAAGTAATGCCAGCCAGCTTCTCCTTTACAAGAACGACCTTTGCCAATGAGAAAACAGCCTCGTCAGTGCAGCACACTGCACCTTCAGCATCGCATTCTTTAATCCCTGCAAGGATATCTTCGTATGACGAACCGTTATCCAGATAAGTATCCATAGTCTCAAATATTCAATTAGTTAGGTCTTTAAGTTAAAGCTTTGCAATAGATTGTGAAGACGTTCAATCTCACGATCTTTTTCACCCAGACGGGCCTCAATTAATGGGTCTGCATATTCTGCGCTAGATCTCTGCTCAAGCTCTCGATAACGGAGATCCTGCTGCCCTATAACTTGCTCAAGCTGGTGCTTCTCTTTCATTGCTTGTCGTTCAATATCAAAAAGCGTTTCTTTCAATTGCTTGTTTTCGTCCAGCAAATTTTGAGCATGCTTTTCAAGTCTCGAAGACTCCCCTTCAAGGTACTGATTTTTATGCTGATATTCCAGTAATTCTTGCTGCTGATTGACTCCACTCCCCTGTTCGAGTTGCTTCAGTGTTATTTCATACTCTTTTACCTTGCGGCGATAATCTCGATTTTCAGCATCCAGTCGCATCTCCCTCTCTTCCTGAGAAAGCTGCTTTTGCTGTAATTCTGAGATGGATTCAAGGCAGCGCTGATTCTCAGCAAGGAGGCGGTCAGACATATTCTGTAGATGACGCAAGTCTTCACGCTCTGCCGCGTTTCGGTCATCGAGCTTCTCTTTCAGCGCCAGATAACGCTGCTCAAGCTGCTGACGCTGATCATTTAACTGATGCTCAGCATACGCCAAAGCCTGCTGCCATAACGCATTTGCACTATCAAAAACAGGCTCTGGAATTTCCGGGCGCTTACTTTTCTCGAGCAACCTCACCCCAAGACCTTGCCACCAATCGTTCAGCGCTTTATTGATGGTTGTAAGACTGCCAGTACCCAGCTCATTTCGCACCATCTGCTGAGTCGGCCTTTTGCCTTGGGCCAACAGACCATCGGCAACCTCAAAAACCTTTTCATACGTTGTCATAATTTTGATGCTACTTTTCAACTTTGATATTAAAAATACATAATACATATTTAATACCAATAATATAATAGGATTCAACTCCCCGCCTCAAAGAGCAAACATTGCTTAGGAGATGAAGAACTTACTTTGTTTTAATTCATAATCGTTTTATGCTGAAAGACAGACATTAGCCACACAAGGAGATGCCCATGTCTATCAGAGTCGCTATTAACGGTTATGGTCGCATAGGACGCAATATACTCCGCGCCCTTTACGAGTCAGGCAAAAACCAACGCATCCAAATAGTCGCCATCAATGATCTGGGCGACAGTAGTGTTAACGCTCACCTTACTGAGTTCGACAGTGTGCACGGACATTTCAGCTTCCCCGTTAGTGCCAATCTGGATGTCATGGAGGTTGCAGGCGATAAAATCAAAATACTGAGCGAAGCCAATCCCCACGCTCTTCCCTGGGCTGAGCTTGATATCGATATCGTTTATGAGTGCACCGGCCACTTCAACAGCCGTGAAGCTGCGGCTGTGCATCTTGAGCAAGGCGCAAAGCGAGTCCTGATATCTGCGCCAGCTAAGAATGCCGACGCAACGATCGTATACGGAGTTAATCACTCAGAACTGAATCCTGAGCATCGGATTATATCCAATGCGTCCTGCACCACCAACTGCCTGGCACCGGTAGCTAAGATACTGAATGACAGCATAGGCATCAACGAAGGGATCATGACCACGATCCACGCCTACACTAACGACCAACACCTCACCGATGCGTATAGCAACGATATCTATCGGGCAAGGGCAGCCGCCCTCTCTATGATCCCTACCCGTACGGGCGCCGCCGAAGCTGTAGGCATTGTCATGCCGGAGCTCAAGGGAAAACTAACGGGTATGGCCGTACGCGTACCTACTGCGAATGTATCACTGGTAGATTTGTGCTTTACACCGGGAAGAAAAACGTCGGTTGAAGAGATAAATCAGCTAATGCTTGATGCCTCAACTGGCAGCCTTAAGGGCGTACTGGAATACAATGAGCGGCCACTGGTATCTGTTGATTTTAATCATCACCCAGCTTCGTCGATCTTTGACAGTACTCAGACCCAGGTTATGGGCGGGTTAGTAAAGGTATTTGCTTGGTACGATAATGAGTGGGGGTTTTCCAACCGAATGCTGGATACCACACTTGAGCTATTCAAAGAGTAGAAATTTAATCACTTGAGGGGAAATGATAGAAGTAAAGCGATTGGAGCGGAATATCGGGCTCGAACCGACGACCTGAACCTTGGCAAGGTTCCGCTCTACCAACTGAGCTAATTCCGCTTCGCTTGTCTTACTGAGTATAGATGAAGATTGTCTATAAATGGTGCCCGGAGCCGGACTTGAACCGGCACGACCTTTCAGTCGGGAGATTTTAAGTCTCCTATGTCTACCGATTCCATCATCCGGGCTAAACAAATATGGAGGCGCGGGTCGGAATCGAACCGGCGTTCACGGAGTTGCAGTCCGCTGCATGACCACTCTGCCACCGCGCCTAAAGAACTACTTACTTTCCAAGCTTTACTCTAGTAGTGCAAGTAAAGTAATTGGAGCGGAATATCGGGCTCGAACCGACGACCTGAACCTTGGCAAGGTTCCGCTCTACCAACTGAGCTAATTCCGCCTACTTCGTAAGAAGTGGTGCGTATTATAGACAGCTCACCTTTTATGTCAACAACTTTTCAACTGGAAAAAAACGCAATCAGATTAATAAGTTAGATCTGTATAACGATTAATCAAATATCGTCAGTCAGGTCCGGCCAAGCCGCTTTTAAATACACATACATAGACCATAGCGTCAGTACTGATGCAAGATACAGTGCACCAATGCCGATCCAGGACCACAACGAGTATGGCACCGCTCCCAGCATAATAAAGATCGCCACCATCTGCAGCGCAGTCTTGAGCTTGCCGACATACGACACGGCGATATTAGACCGCTTTCCTAGTCCTGCCATCCACTCACGCAGAGCTGAGATAACAATCTCCCGGCCGATAATAACAATGGCTGGAATGGTGATCCACCATATCGAATACATATCAACCAGAAGTACCAGCGCTGTCGCAACCATCAACTTATCAGCCACCGGGTCAAGAAATGCACCAAAGGGCGAAGTTTGATTAAGCTTACGGGCCAGATAACCATCAAGCCAATCCGTCGCTGCAGCAAACGCAAAAACAACGGCCGCAGCCATTGGCCCCCATGCGTATGGAAGGTAATAAATCATAACGAATACAGGAATCAAAATGATACGCAGTAAAGTCAGGATGTTAGGTATTTTCATCGACGTACTATTTTCCTGTTACAACGGGGCAAACTAGCGGCTTTATTGCTGCTGTTATGGGTCCGGATGCAGAGTTGCATATATATCTTCTGCAATTTTGCGGCTTATAGTAGAGACTTTTCCGATTTCTTCAATACTTGCCGTCTCAATAGACTGAACACTGCCAAAATGCTTTAACAGTTCTCTGCGGCGTTTTGGCCCCACTCCGGGGATTCCTTCAAGCGAAGACCTACGCCGCGCTTTGCCACGTCGGGCTCGATGACCAGTAATGGCAAATCGGTGCGCTTCATCGCGAATGTACTGTATCAGATGCAGTGCCGGAGAGTCAGAACGCAACACCACTTCAGCACCACTATCACCCAGTATTAGCGTCTCAAGGCCCGCTTTACGATCACTACCTTTCGCAACGCCTAAGATCAAAACCTCATTGATTTGCAGTTCAGCGAGCACATTCACCGCCTGGGTCACCTGCCCTTTACCACCATCAATCAGCAAAATATCAGGAAGTTTACCCTCACCTTTTTTCAACCGGGTATAACGCCGGGTAAGCGCCTGGTGCATAGCCGCATAGTCATCACCACCGGTTATATCTTCAATATTAAAATGACGATAGTCTGACTTTAGCGGCCCGTTACGATCGAATACCACACAGGAGGCCACAGTCGCCTCACCTGAGCTATGGCTAATATCAAAGCATTCCATCCGCTTTGGAACCGCTTCTAGCTGTAGCGCTTCCTGAAGCGCCAGGTAACGGTTGTAAGTATTCTGCTTGCTGGCAAGATGACTTTGCAGGTTTTGTTCGGCATTGGTTTGCGCCAACTTTTGCCAGCCGGCTTTATCTGAACGCACCCGATGCACCAATGAAACCTTGCGACCACTTTTCTCTGTCAGCGCTTCTTCAAGAATTTCACGGTCTGCGGTTTCTTCAATGGTAATCATAACCGGGGGGATTTCCCGACCACTACCTAGATACCACTGAGCAATAAAGGCCGACAGCAACTCAGGCGGCGTTTCTTCAATACTAAATCGAGGGTGATATACCTTACTGCCGATCACGCGTCCGCCTCGAACAAACAGCATATGCATACAGACAGCCCCTGATTGCTGGGCACAACCTATTACATCAGCATCACCACTCGCGCCGCTAACATGCTGCTGTTCCTGCACCTGCTGCAGACTAGAAATCTGATCCCGATAGATCGCGGCATCTTCAAAGTTAAGCGACATTGAAGCGTCATCCATTTGCGAAGCCAGTTCGGTCATAATGGTGCTATTTTTCCCTTCGAGAAACATCATCGCATGACGAATATCTGTCTGATAGGACTCAGGACTGGGAATAGCGACACAGGGAGCGCTGCAACGTTTAATTTGATATTGAAGACAGGGACGCGATCTGTTTTTAAAAAAACTTTCTTCGCACTGACGAATGCGAAACACTTTCTGCATAATAGCCAGGCTATCCCGAACCGCACCACTGCTGGGGAATGGCCCGAAATACCGGCCTTTTTGCCGTTTAGCCCCCCGGTGAAAACGCACTGCAGGGTACTCTTGCCCGGTAGATACAAAAATATAAGGGTAAGATTTATCATCCCGCAACAGAATATTGTAGGGTGGACGATTGGTTTTAATCAGATTTTGTTCCAACAGCAGCGCTTCTGTTTCACTGTTGGTAACCGTAACTTGTATATCCGCTATTCGGCTTACTAGCGCTACAGTCTTGGTATTCAATCCGGTGCTGCGAAAATAGCTACTAACCCGGTTTCTCAGGTTCTTAGCTTTACCCACGTAAAGAATCTCTCCTTTATCGTTAAACATCTGATAGATGCCGGGTCTGCGGGTTAGCCGGGATAGAAATGCCTTACTATCGAAGCCGGTTAAGGCGTCTTGCGTATCCTGCTGATGCAATTCAGTCAGAGAGCTGTTGTCTGAGGTATCATTCATCGGCCTATTCTAACTGCGCTCTATTCTAGACCTCAAGGATATTCAATAACTTATTAGCATCCATGTGAATATGAGTCGCGTCTTTATGAATAACCTCCAGTTGCTTCCGAGTTGTATCAGAGATACCTGCCCCCCGGGATAAACTAACCTCAAGAAAGACACTGATTTCAGCATAGTAGTAAAGCCTGGCATTAAAGCTCTGAGCGCGCTTCAGTTTAGTCAGCGCTATCTGAGCTCCATTAAGCAAAATAGTATTAATATCCGACTCGCCCATCATAGGATGGCGATCCTGTTCGTTTAGTGGAACTTTGAATTCTGTAGGACGGTTTTTTAGAGCCATGAGACATCCTGGTAAAAGTAGAGTAAAGTGAAAATCATTGTATTACTGTATGAGCTTTTCGCGTTAATGTGAACCTATGCTTTATGCGCAGAATGATATGACCAGACCGTCTGAGCTTTGCTCTGATTATCCTCAGGATTCAGGCACTATCTACCAACAAGAGATCGTCCGCGATCTGTTTTGGCTCATACGTAGCCCCTCACTCATGGAGCTGCCCGATCAACTATCCGTTGACTGGCTGTTCGACACCCCTGAAATTGAACAGCAGTTGGCGCTACTCGATAATAACCCAGAACAGTTACTCAGCAAGTTACGCCAACAAGCACGCTTTAGGCTAGGGTATTACTTCGAAGATTTAGTAAGACTTTATCTTAAGTTATTTATGCATCCCACTGATATTAAATGCAATATTCAAGTATCTAGAGATAAAACTACCGTTGGTGAATATGACTTTCTGATGGCGATGCAGGATGGCATTAAAATCCACCTGGAAGCCGCTGTTAAGTATTATCTTTGCACATCAGACGACCCTGATACCTGCCAGCTTAAAGACTTTATTGGCCCTAATCGCTCTGACAGGCTGGACCGTAAATGGCAACGCCTAACGACACATCAGATCAATCTGTCTAACACTGATGCGGGGAAAAACCAGGCGATAGCATTAGATCTGCTACCGGACCGCCACTCTATATTGTTGCGAGGCTTTCTGTTTTACCCACATAAACAGTGGCAACATTACCGGGCACCCGCACCGATCAGCCAGAACCATCTGCGAGGATGGTGGATTCGTACAAGCGAGCTTGAAAAGCTTAACCAGGACAGCCGCTATGTCGTTCTGATGAAACCACGCTGGCTGGCGATGGCTCAATGCAGCTTTCAGGAAACTATCTCCTTTTCAGAGCTGATTAAGACGACTGATAGCATTACTACTCCCCTTTTAATTGCCCGGCTTGAATACGATGCAGGCAAGAAATTATGGCTGGAGGTTGATCGTGGCTTTACCGTTCCAGATAACTGGAACTTACAGACATAAAAAAAGCAGCCTTAGGCTGCTTTTTTATTAATTCGAATCTATTAATCAGCGCGCTGTGATGCTTTAGCTGCATCTTTGGCAATGCACTTACGCAGGTAATGTAGTGCAACAAAACTACCCACTACCATTATTGCAACGAGCGCTACGCTTGGTGCAAAAGAGATCATAGTATACTTATCGGCCATAGAACTGTCCTCATTCGTCTCCGTAATATTAAATACGGATGTTTTATGTGGTTTTTATCATAATTAGTTATAAGGCGCGATTATAGAGCATCCGCCCTCAGGTACAATAGCCCTAAAGGCGTATTACAGAGTTTTGAGCGAACGGCACACTCATGCCGCTCGTTCGATTAGACGACTACTGCTCCAGCCGCTTAACCAGACTAGAAGTATCCCAACGATTTCCGCCCAGTTTCTGAACTTCTGCATAAAACTGATCAACCAGTGCTGTAACGGGCAACTGAGCACCGTTGCTACGGGCTTCATCAAGGGTTATGTTCAGATCCTTACGCATCCAGTCCACGGCGAAACCAAAATCAAACTGGTCATCTATCATTGTCTGATGACGATTAACCATCTGCCAGGAACCAGCCGCTCCATGCTGAATAACATCAAATACCTCAGAAGCATCAAGTCCCGCTTGCTTCGCAAAGTGCACTCCCTCAGCAAGCCCCTGTACCAGGCCAGCAATACAGATCTGATTAACCATTTTAGCCAGCTGACCACTACCGGCAGGCCCTAGCAATTTTGCAGACTTCGCATAACAATCAATAACAGGCGCAATAGTATTATAGGCCGGCTCTTGGCCACCAATCATAATACTCAGAACACCGTTCTCTGCCCCTGCCTGGCCTCCTGAAACCGGTGCGTCAAGAAATTCAAATCCCTGCTTAGAGGCAATTTCTGCCAGCTCCCGGGCTACTTTTGCAGAAGCCGTTGTGTGATCTACTAATACAGCGCCCTGCGCCATACTGCTGTATACACCTTGTGTTCCAGTCACGACCTGACGAAGGTCTTCGTCATTACCCACACAAGTAAAAACAATCTCCGCATCCCGCGCGGCTTCCGCCGGAGTCGCAGCACTAGACCCTTTATGTTGCTGACACCACTGATCAGCTTTTGCAGCTGTGCGGTTATAGACGGTTACTTCGTGTCCGGCTTGCGCCAGGTGGCCTGCCATTGGATAGCCCATTACGCCCAGACCGATAAATGCAACTTTCATACTTTTCCTACTCCACCCAGAGGCTGACTGTTGTTATCATCAGAGTATTCTATGCTATGAGTATAGAAACACCACTATTTTTCAGGGCCCTATGATGCCATCTAAAACACCTCAGAAAACCGTGCGACAATTATGCGGGGCTACGCTATTTATTTTTTTATGCTCTTTTGTAACCGCAGCGTCAGCAGCCGACAGCTTTTATGACAAACTTCAGGTGACTGACATAGAAGGCAACAGCCAAGACCTGAATACATATAAGGGGGGTGTGGTGCTGGTAAATTTCTGGGCTACCTGGTGTCCACCCTGCATAAAAGAGATGCCTTCAATGCAGCGTTTACAACAGCAGTTTGAGCCTGATAAATTTCAAATAGTGGCTATTAATATGGGCCAAAGCGCGACAACGGTAGAAAGCTTTCTGATGGAACAAAGCTTTGAATTTGATCTCCCCGTCTACCTTGATGACATGGGCCGTGCCTTTACTGATATGAAAATCCAGGGGATGCCATCCAGTTTTCTGCTAGACACTGAGGGCAACCTGATTGAAACCATTGTCGGCGCCCGAGAGTGGGATCATCCGGGTAATGTTGAGGCACTCCAAGCGCTGATAGATCAATCAGAATAATTTGTATGTATATACGCAGGTAAATAAGAGACAAAAAAAGGGGCCTTTATATGGCCCCTTTTTTATTTCTAACTATCCGTTCTTACTTTGCGTAAAACGCTTCTGCTGCAGTAAGTGCCTGGCCCTTTGCAATATCAGCGCCCATCCCAGATAGCGTGTTTTCCAACGCGCTGAGACAAAGCAGCACATTCTGTTTATTACACGCAGAACCCATCAAACCGATACGCCATACTTTACCGGCCAAAGCACCTAAACCAGCACCAATCTCTAAGTTGTAGTTAGCCAGCAGCTGACTACGAACTTTCGCTTCATCTATCCCTTCAGGGACGAATACAGAATTAAGCTGAGGCAGACGGTAAGGCTCATCTACCAGGAAGCCGATCCCCATCGCTTCCAGACCTGCGCGTAAAGCGTCGTGGTGATGGCGATGACGTGCCCATGCATTTTCAAGGCCTTCCTCTTCCAGCATCACCAGAGACTCATGGAACGCATAGAGTGAGTTTACCGGCGCAGTATGGTGATAAGCTCGCTTAGCACCGCCACCCCAATACCCCATAACCAACTTCTGATCCAGGAACCAGCTCGGTGTTTTGGATTGACGCTTTTCAATCGCCTCAACTGCACGCTCGCTGAAACTAATAGGAGAGATGCCCGGAGGACAGGACAAGCACTTCTGTGTGCCCGAATAAACAGCATCGATACCCCAGCCAGCAACATCTAACTCTGAACCACCCAGGGAGGTCACCGCATCAACAATAGACAGCGCGCCGTTGTCTCGTGCTATCTGACATAAATGTTTGGCATCAGAGAGTACACCGGTTGAGGTTTCAGCGTGAACAAATGCCAATATTTTAACATCACTATTCGCAGCAAATGCGGATTCAACCTTAGCCGGATCAACCGGTTTGCCCCACTCATCCTCAACCATGATAGCGATGCCACCGAAGCGCTCAACGTTCTCTTTCATCCGACCGCCGAATACACCGTTCTGACAAACAATAACCTTATCACCGGGCTCAACCAGATTTACAAAACAGGCTTCCATGCCGGCAGAGCCAGGAGCAGAGATCGGCATAGTCAGAGGGCTATCAGTTTTAAATGCATACTGCAGCATCTGCTTGACCTCATCCATCATACGGATGAATTCAGGATCAAGGTGACCAATAGTTGGGCGGGCCATTGCTGCAAGAACGCGAGGGCTGACATCTGAAGGACCTGGCCCCATCAGGGTGCGCAGCGGTGGATAGAAAGATTTTGTCATTTTCCGTTGCTCTTTATCGTTATTTTAAATATTAATTATGCAGCTTCATCGGCAATCGTCTGTACGATCGCCATCACCATCTCAGCTGAATGCTTAGCGGCAACAACCAGAAACTGCTCAAATGAAAGGTTGGATTCTTTCCCAGCTATATCCGACAGAGAGCGGATTACAATAAATGGGATATCAAACTGATGACAGGTCTGAGCAATAGCCGCCGCTTCCATCTCAACCGCTTTCATAGTCGGGAAATGTTCACGGGTTTTAGCTACCCGCTCAGGACAGTTCATAAAGGAATCACCGGTGGCGATCAGTCCCTGGACGGTTTTAATACCCTCCATGCGTGAGATACAGCGCTGGGCGACATCCGCCAGAAAATTATCGGGAATAAACGCGGCAGGCAAACCAGGAAGCTGGCCATGCTCATAACCAAAGATAGTGACATCAACATCGTGATGACGTACTTCAGTCGAGATTACAACGTCCCCTACTTCCAGCTCTTCAGAGAAGCCTCCAGCGGACCCGGTGTTAATCACACAAGTAGGTTGGAACTCTTGCAGCATTAGCGTGGTGCCAATAGCGGCATTCACTTTACCTATACCAGACTTGAGCAATACCACCTCAATACCATGCATAGATCCGGTATAAAGACTGTAACCGGCGATGGTATATTCCTGTCGCCCCTCCAGAGTTTCCTTCAGCAGTTCGACCTCTTCATCCATGGCGCCGATAATACCAATTTTAAGCTGATTAGACTGAGCCTTGAGCCGCTCAGAAAAGGAGATGTTGTTGATCATCCGGGGTGATTCCATCACTAAATAATATAAAGAGGTAAGGATACGCAATTTGTACGGTTGGACAATAGACCAAAAGCAGAAAACCGACAATATGGACGAATATTATTCAAGAATCTCTAACTTCAGCCCTTTTGCCCTCAAACGGTCACCCCGTTCATTAATAAAACGCTGGAATTCGGGTTCACGTAAATACTCGCCCTCTGAGACATACTCCAATGCGCTATTGAAATGGAAAGCACGAACATAAGCATCAATGCGTAGCTGCTCTATGCCTTGTGCATCAAGCAGCAACCAGGAAGGAAAATAGGATAAACCTAACTTGGACGCCCATTGTCTGGCGGACAGACGGGTTCCATCAGGTAGAATGATCTGCGGATTGCTCCCGAGATCGATAGTTATATATGTAAAATTATTAAGTAACTTCTGAGTATCAGGCCGCTCAAGAATATCGACGTCGAATTCCAGGCAATGATCACAGTCATCACTGACAAACTGTATAGCTACGGGCTTCCCTATAGGGATATCCAGTGTCTTCGCCCCTACCTCATCAGCAGGTGAAGCTAGAGGCAGAGCCTTCGCTTGTAGTTGATCCAGCTGTTTTAAGAAGGTATCAACTGGCCGATAGCCATCAATTCTCAATTGCGGGGAGCCATCTGTATTCAGAAAAATTAGCGTTGGGGTATATTGAACCCGCAATTTTACTGCAAACTCTTTCTCGGTCAGCTCGCTACCATCGGGCAGCGTTATGCTTCTGTCACCCCAAAGGTCCAGCGCTATCAGATCATAGCTCTGCTGCATTCTTGCATGAACGACAGGGTCACGGAAAACCTGAGTAATAAGGTTGTAGCAATAGGGACAGCCTGCCTGATGAAAATAAAGCACCAGATTGCGTTGCGCATCTGCAGCCTCTTCAATATCCTCGCCCAGATCCAGAAAACTCTCTTTAAACCAGTCAGGCTGGGGTATTTGTACGCCTTGTTCCAGCACCATCATCTTATGCTCAGCCAAAACACTCAATGACTGAAATAGCATGATCAGGATTAATAGACAGCGTCTGCACGAGATTACAGGCATAGCCTTTCCTTTATTAGCAGTAAGGGTTCTTCACATTCAGTTTGACGGTAATTCGCTATCCTGCAAGTTTTCGGATGAGGGTGCGGGATAAAGCCCCTGCCAACCAAATCCAGCAAACAACTTATCAACCCATGGAGTGACCGGGGCCTCAATAACAATGGGCTGACCTGAAAACGGATGAATGAACTCCAATTTAGTAGCCATCAAGAGTAAACGCTCTAAACCAAAGTTTTCCCTAAACAGGGTATTATGCTTCCCGTCACCGTGGTTTGTATCGCCAACCAGTGGGTGGAAAAGATGTTTAAGGTGGCGACGAATCTGATGCTTACGCCCTGTTTTTGGCTTAACCTCGATCAGCGAATAACGAGCTGCAGGGTATTTCCCCACAGGAATCGGCAGCTCAACCGTCCCCAGTCGCCTATATTCACTGACTGCCTCTTTAGCGGGCTTATCCGGATCGGCATGTTTGTCGGCAATCTTATCGAGAATCTCTTTCAGGGGATGATCAATAACCCCCGCTTCCTCGGTATAGCCACGACACACACAGAGATAGGTTTTCTGCACTTGTCGCTCAGCAAAGCAAAGGTTAAGCCTCTTTGCCGCTTCAGAAGATTTGGCAAAGATCAGTACTCCCGATGTCGGACGGTCCAGCCGATGAACGGTGTAGGCTTTGATGCCCATTTGCTCTCGAATTAAAGCGATCGCATTGGCCGCCCTACGCTCTATTGGGCTGGGATGAACCAGCATCCCCGCCGGCTTATCAATAGCAAGGTAGTGTTCATCTTCGAAAAGAATGTTGATGGAGGGCATCGTTATGGCTTATCTGGATTGCTCAAGCCGCGAAGCTTATCAATAAATCACCCTAATATCTTATGAACCTCCTTATTCATATCGGGTCATACTTATTAACACGTAATACCTGTATGGTTGAAATCCTGATAAAAACCTATATATATAGGATAACCGTTAAACTTAAACGGCACCTAAAGCCTTAATTTTCAGAGGGATAAGATGCGTAATATCGATACAATGACCGTCCGTTCAGAGGAATCTGTACTGTCGACCAACAAGGTGATTCGCAACACCTACACGCTGCTAGCGATGACACTGGTATTCAGTGCGGTAATGGCTGGCGTTTCCATGATCATTAACCCGCCTATGCTATTAGCTATTGGCGCTTTAATTGCTGGCTTTATACTGACGTTTGTCATCAATAAAAAACAGAATAGTGCCGCTGCGCTGCCACTTGTTTTTGCATTTACCGGACTGTTTGGCTTTGCATTAGGACCTATTCTTAATAGCTATCTAGCTATGGCTAATGGTGGCCAGATAGTCATGACCGCTATGGGTATGACTGCGGCGACCTTCCTTGGTCTGTCAGCTTATGTGCTGACTAGCAAGAAAGACTTCAGCTTCATGGGTGGTTTCCTGGCCGCTGGCATGATGGTTGTAATGATCTCCATGGTGGCATTGTTCGCCCTGCCATTCTTTGGTGTTCATATTCCAGCATTGCATTTGGCTTTCTCTGCGGCAGTTGTATTACTGATGGCAGGTTTCATCGTTTATGACACCAGCAATATCGTCAATGGTACTTACACCAACTACATCATGGCGACCGTAAGCCTCTACACCAGCATATTCAACCTGTTCATCCATCTGCTTAGCCTGGTTGGTTTCCTTAACGACGACTAAGCCTTTGAATATGCCTGTTTTAAAAAAGGTAGATATGAAAGCTTGACCCAAGCACTTCATACACTGAAACACCACACAAAGCCCTGCAATCCTGATAAGATTGCAGGGCTTTTTTAGTTAACTGAAAACAAGATACTATGATTTTTTCAATTGTCGTTACCGGTGCACCCTATAGCTCTCAGGCAGCAGACAGCGCCCTGCGTTACTGCAAAAGCCTGTTGAAACTTGAGCATCAGATACATCGAATCTTTTTTTACGCGGATGGCGTTCATAATGCTTCAGAACTGGCTGTGCCTCCTCAGGATGAAACCAACATCCCGAGTGAATGGGCGCAACTGGCTGAGCAACATAAGCTGGATATGGTTGTTTGTATCGCAGCAGCGGTCAGACGCGGCGTACTTGATGAAAACGAAGCTGGGCGTTATGAAAAAAACAGCCACAACCTTACTCCCCCCTTCGTACTATCCGGGCTTGGGCAGTTGGTGGAAGCGGGTATCGTTTCTGATCGTGTTGTAACTTTTGGGGCCTGATAATGAGCGATACAAAAAAGTCATTCCTGATCATTAATCGTAAAGCACCCTACGGTTGCAGCGCTGCCCGTGACGCTCTCGATGTAGCCCTTACTATCTCTGTATTTGAGCAGCCTTTGAGCCTGTTATTTATGGACGACGCTGTGCTTCAATTATTACCAGCACAGAATCCTGCTGGTATCGGACAGAAAAACCTGTCAGCCAATCTAGCTATGCTGGAGATGTACGATATCGATCAGCTGCATGTTTGTAGCGAAGCCCTACAACAGCGAGGCTTACGTGCTGAAGATATAGAGCTGAATATTAATCTGCTTGACCGGAGTGGTATTGCTACCCTGATCAAACAGCACGACCAAGTCCTGAGTTTCTGAATATGACCCTGCATACTATTAACAAAACACCGACGGAAAGTAGCGCACTCAACAATTGTTTAGCGTCACTCTCCGATGGCGATGCCCTGCTGTTGATCGAGAATGGTGTTTACGCTGCCATGCCAGGCTACGCAGAATTATTTACCCGGCTCCCGGCGTCCGTTCAATGCTACCTGCTAGGCGAAGACAGCTCCGCACGGGGACTGAATGATCTCAATCCCGATTTTCGCAGTATAGATTACGACGGATTTGTCGAGCTAAGCTGTCGATATAACAAAGTCGTGAGTTGGTTTTAGCATGACCGAAATTTTGATAAACGATCAACCTGTCCCTGTTGATCCTGAGGGATTTCTACGAAACCTTGGTGACTGGACCCCCGAAGCAGCTGAACAGTTAGCCCTGCAGGAAGGTGTTCAGCTGACGGAAGCCCATTGGGAAATTCTGACTGTCCTACGACAGTTTTATCAGACATTTGAGATGTCACCGGCGATGCGTCCTCTGGTTAAAGCCGTAGCGGCTGAACTGGGTCCTGATAAAGGAAAAAGTATCTATCTGATGTCCTTATTTCCCGGAAGCCCTGCCAAACTAGCCAGTAAGATCGCAGGCTTACCTAAACCCACTAACTGTTTGTAAGAGAGCTTCTCCAGATGAAGATTACTTTCCTTGGAATCGGCCTGATGGGACGCCCAATGGCCATAAACCTTCTGAAAGCGGGATACAGCCTTACGCTTTGGAATCGTACTCAAAGTAAAGCAGAAGCATTGATTGATCTTGGTGCGATTGTTAAAAGCAGCCCTCGGGATGCCGTCGCCAACGCTGACATCACTATTACCATGCTTGAAAACGGCCCCATCGTAGATCAGGTTTTATTTGCGCCCCAAGCAGACCTGACTTTCAAGCCTGGCAGTACCGTTATTGATATGAGTTCAATTCCGCCGGAGCTGGCCAAGCAGCATTACCGTCAATTCCAGACATTGGGTATCAATTATCTCGATGCACCGGTTTCAGGCGGCACAGTGGGAGCAGAACAAGCAGCGCTTTCAATTATGGCTGGTGGAGAAAAGACGGTGTTTGATGCCTGCCTCCAGGTTTTGAAAGCTCTAGGTAAGGCCACTTACATTGGCCCTGCGGGCTCTGGTCAACTGGCTAAGTGTGCGAACCAGGCCATTGTCGGGATTACTATCGGCGCTGTTGCAGAGGCTCTTTTACTGGCCGCTGAAGGCGGTGCTGATCCAGTCGCTGTCCGTGAAGCCTTGATGGGAGGGTTTGCCAGTAGCCGCATTCTGGAACTGCACGGACAGAGGATGATTGATCGGGAATTTAATCCCGGTGCGACCTCCAGAGTACAGTTAAAAGATTTACGTACTATTCTTGATACTGCCCGCTCAGAAAACCTGACCCTGCCGTTAGCACAGCAAACCTTTAATCAATATCAGGAACTGGTAAGCAAAGGTTATGAAGAGGTTGATCACAGCGGCCTGCTTCTGCAATTGGAGATGTTAAACGGTAATCGCACTCTCTCAGATAAGCCAACACAGTCTCCCTACTCTGAAGAGAATAATTCGGAGGCTAAGGAAAATGCCTGATTTTGCCGTTAACTTAAGCATGCTGTTCACTGAGGTTCCACTCGCGGAACGTTTCAGTTTAGCCGCAGAGCATGGCTTCAGAAAAGTGGAAATTCAGTTTCCATATGAACTTCCTGCCGTTCAACTCGCCAGCCTTCTCGAACAGAATAAACAGCAGTTGGTCTTACTGAATGCACCTGCAGGTAACTGGCATAAAAGTGACCGTGGCATTGCCTGCCAACCGCACAGAATTGAAGAGTTTCGCCAGGGAATATCTTTGGCCATTGAATACGCTAATATTCTAAAATGCAATAATATCAATATATTATCAGGCATAGCTCCGGTTGATTATGAGCCTATTGAGATTAAGCAGACCTTTATCGACAACCTCCGGTTTTGTGCGGAATCATTCGCTAAAGCAGGTATTCAGTTGTTAGTTGAAGCGATCAATACCCAGGACATTCCTGGTTTTTATCTTAATAACAGCCGTCAGGCTTTTGACCTTTTCAATGAAATTGACCACCCCAACATCAAGCTACAGTACGACATTTATCATATGCAGATCATGGAAGGGAATTTGATTCAAACCCTGCGAGAAAACCTTGATAAAATTGGCCACATCCAGTTTGCAGATGTTCCCGGAAGGCACGAACCCCAAACTGGGGAGCTTAACTTCAGCAATATTTTTCAAGCACTTGATGATATGGGATACTCCGGTATTACTAGCCTAGAATATAATCCTTCAACCAGCACGACTGAAAGTTTACGCTGGATGAAACAGATAGCATAAAGAGAGTGATCTATGGGTCTTGAAGACGCAGCAGCGCAATTACAGCAGATTCAGGCTGAACTTAGCTCAGATAGCTTTGATCTAAATAAGAAAAAAGGCGACTCAGAAGTTTATCGAAAGTGGGCTACGTTCACTATCGCCCAAGAACTTTACGCTATCGACGTAATGCAGGTAAAAGAGGTTCTTCGCTTTACCGACATCACCCCGGTTCCAGGGGCTCCTGATGGTATTCTAGGGATAATAAACCTCCGCGGTAGCGTAGTGACGGTTATCAGCTCCAGAACTCTTTTCAATCTCGAAGACAGAGAGATCGATCATAATACTCGTATTATGGTTGTTGAATTTGATGACCAGGAAGTACTTGGAATTTTAGTCGATGGTGTCGATGAAGTTCTTAATTTGCCGGAAAGTGAAACTGAGCGGGCACCAGGCCTCATTGGTGAAGATACCCAACGTCAGTTTGTACAGGGTGTTTGTTATCGCGAAGAGCAACTTATTATTCTACTGGATCTGGAAAAGATGCTGGTTGGAATGAAGTTACATATTGGCGAAAAACGATAGCCTTAAAGAGATTATTCAACCTGAATAATCTAGCCTATATGCACCGCTATCTGTCGCAACTGGCTACCATGGCGGTGTTCCCAGCAGAAAATCCCTTGCCACGTCCCCAACAATATCTGGCCACCCTTAACGGGCAAGGATAATGTGGTAGCAGTTAATGCTGCTTTTATATGAGCGGGCATATCATCCCGGCCCTCAAATACGTGCGTATAGATAGCATCACCTTCGGGAACCAAGCGATTTAACCAGTTTTCCAGATCATGCTGAGCGCTGGGATCTGCGTTCTCCTGTATTGTCAGACTGGCACTGGTATGCTGAATCAACAGAGAACAAAGCCCCTCTTTTACACCACTGGCAACTAACAACTGGCGCACCCTCTCTGTTATCTCATACAACCCCTGCCCGTGGGTTTTAATACTGATTATCTCCACCACAATCTACGTCTCCAAAAAATATCCTATAAAAGGCTCTCCCATAAAAAAGCCCCGCCAGATTAAATCTGTCGGGGCATTATCTCTAATTAAAGATTAGGAAGAACAGGGCTTACACAGAATTATAGTACTCTGTTGTTATTCATAAACTTACTTTCCGCGCTTGGCCCGGTGCCATCGGCATACAGGGTTACGCCGGATTTCAGACAGATAGTCAGGTCCATATGAGAGGCTTCTGTCTCTTCAGGCAACAGATCTGCAACAACCGCCTTTTCCTCAAGCAGCTCAAACTCAGTCGCGGTAAGCTGCTTACGACTGAAGTCACTGATATCAAGGCCGTGGACAATCTGATAACGACCATAATTACAGCGCACAGGGAAAGAGAAGAAAACTCCTTTCTCAATACCGTAACTGCCATCACTCAGAATACCCATGCTGACAATCTCACCAGGCTCAGTACCCTGAGTCCAGTTATGCATTTGGTCAACAATCGCTTGTGCTGCTGAGGCCGCACTGGAGAGCCCACGAGCTTTAATAATTTCACTGCCACGTTCCTGAACACGGGGAATGAAGTGATCCCGATACCAGGCTGTATCTATCTGCCCCATAGCAGGTACACCGAAAACGGTGGCATGATTCAAATCTGGATACTGGGTTGGAGAATGATTACCCCAGATAATGATATTCTGGATATCACGGGCCGTAACACCACACTGACTGGCAAGCATACCTTTGGCACGGTTGTGGTCCAGTCGTGTCAGACAGGTAAACTGAGAAGGACTGAGGTCTGGTGAATTACGACTGGCAATCAGCGCATTGGTGTTAGCCGGGTTACCGGTAACAAGTACCTTTACATCACGGTTAGCGAAATCATTAAGCGCCTTGCCCTGACGAGCAAATATTTCAGCGTTAACTTCGATCAGATCACTACGCTCCATCCCTGGCCCACGAGGACGGGCACCAACGAGTAATGCGTAATGGCAATTCTTAAAACCCTCTTCTACATTGTCATGCAGAGTAATGGTATGCAGTAATGGATAGGCACAATCTTCCAGCTCCATTGCAACACCACGCAGAGACTCCATAGCGCCGGGCAATTCGATCAACTGAAGGATCACTGGCTGATCCCTGCCCATCATTTCGCCAGCGGCAATTTTAAATAACAAACTATAACTAATGGCACCCGCAGCGCCTGTAACGGCTATTCGAACTGGCCTTCTCATGATCTATCACCTACTCATTATTTTTATATTCTTAACAGAACAGCTAATACGAAAGTATAGAGCAATAGTTTTTACATTGTAACTACTTCAAATTGATGAAATAGGATCAGGCTTAAGTACTAGTACAATAAGAAATAGGCGGGAAAGCTATAAAGCTCTATGGGAATTTTGACGAAGAAATACGCGTTCCGGTGTATCAATAGCTGTTCTAAGTTGTTTGAGCATTACGTCCAAATCTTTATTCAGCACGCCCTTCAACACTAAATAATTTGAGGCATGATCACTTCGGAAGATAGTTTTATCAAGACTCAGATTAGACATCATAAGCTCCATCTCCTCAAATAACTGACGCTGAGTCAGCGCAGTAAAGTCACCGCCATAACCTTCAATCAAGCGCTTATGCCCACTTTTGGAGAACAACACAAGGGTCGATAGGTAATCTGGTTGAACCGCATTAATCAGGCGAGCAGACGAAAGCGCATGCTGCTCACTAAAGCGCACACCGCCCAACCCATTAATTAGCATGACCGACGTTCTGATTCCCGCCTCTTTTGCTTTTAGCAGTGCATCCCTTGTACTCAGGAATGTTTCACCTTTATCAATGTAACTCAGTACTTCGTCATCGCCACTCTCGGCGCCTACATAGATAAGGCTCAAACCGAGCTCACGCAGTGTTCGAAGCTCGTCTACGGTTTTGTTTTTTAGGTTAGAGGGTAATGCATATACTGACACCCGGGTTACAGAAGGCAGATGAATGCGAATAGCTTCAAGGATTTTTTTCAGGCGTCTGAAGGAAAGTACCATCGCGTCACCATCACCCAAGAATACCCTGCGCACCCCCGATAACTGCTCTCCACAACGAATAATCTCCTCTATAACCAGAGACTCACTCTTTGGCCTGAAGGCTTTCTGGGGGTCGATATACATATCGCAATAAGTACAGCGATTCCAACTGCAGCCATTAGTGACCTGAAAAATAAGTGAGTTAGCTTCACTGGGCGGCCTGAAAACGGGTTCGATATACTCTATAGGAGGATATTGCATTACCTTTTACTCGCAGCTTTATTGAAAAGACGATCAAAATTATTGCTGGTTATCTCAGCAACCTCCTCGATACGAAGCCCTTTTATATCAGCAACACACTGCGCTACCTCAACAACGTACTGAGGCTCATTTTGTTTACCACGAAAAGGTACGGGCGTGAGATAAGGTGCGTCTGTTTCAATGAGGATATTATCCAGCGGCACTTGGCGTACCACTTGTCGTAATTCTTCGGCGTTACGGAAAGTAATGATGCCCGAAAATGAGATCATGTAATTCAGATCAATCGCCTGGCGTGCCATCTCCCAACTTTCTGTAAAGCAATGGAGCACTCCGCCTACATCCGGGTCGGCATGTTGGCGCAAAATATTCAGGGTATCTTCACGAGCATCACGGGTATGGACAATAACCGGTAAGCGAGAATCAGTTGAAGCTTGCAGATGCCGAATAAAACTCTCTTTTTGCAGATCCACCGTATCCTGCGAATAAAAATAATCCAGACCGGTTTCACCCAAAGCAATAACTTTTGGATCAGCAGCATGTTCCATCAAGAAAGAAAGTTCAGGTATACCATCAGCAACATGTAGAGGATGTACACCAACCGAAGCATACACATTATCGAATCGTTTTACGGTTTCCAGCATGCTTGGCAGCTGTTCCATATCGATCGCAACGCAGAGCATACGGGAAACATCCCGCGCAGCTGCAGCGTCGATAACAGAGGTTAGTTCATTGTTACGGGCAGACAGGTCCAGCCTGTCCAGATGACAGTGAGAATCTACAAACATTAGAAGGCAACTCAGAATTACATTGTATTGGTGCGTCGACCTGAATTCAGCTGGGCTGCAACATAGGTTTCTATCTTAGAGACCAGGGTAGCATCATCCTGAGATAACTGAATTCCGATACCAGGGATTCGACCACCCTGCGCGGCTCGGGGTGTCACCCAGATAACTTTACCGGTGACCGGAATCTTATCATCTTCTTCGATCAGGCTCAGAAGCATAAAAACCTCTTCGCCAAGCTGATACGTCCGGGTGGTAGGAATGAATAGTCCGCCATTTTTTACATACGGCATGTATGATTTATAGAGATCTTCCTTGGTCTCAATTGCCAGGGACAATATCCCGTGACTCATGCGTGGCACAACTGACATAGGCTGTAGAGCCTCCCTTGTACTAATTTCATCCCGATTCAAGCTTATATCTTACTATCGCTTTATGCTGCTGTATATCTTGTTCGGGCGCTTAGTTACCCTCTGGGCAACGAATACCATTCACTCAATAATTTTTCCATCAATAGCTGCTTATTAGGATTGCGACGAAACATCAGACCTTTCCGTTCTTCCTGGACCAGATCAGCATACTCATAGAGCTTACGGCTACTCACTTTGCGCGCCAATGCCAGTAACATATTACGGGCATCACTATGGCGCAATATCTCAGGATCAGCTTCGTTTTCAGATAACCTGGCGATATCAACCATCCAGCTGTACATCCAGCCAAGTATCAGCTCCAGGTCTTCTTTAAACAGCTGCTGAGCGACTTCAATAGAGCTGCTACGGTTTTTAAGAATATCGGCTAAACCTTTAAGAACTTTTGCACGCAATCCAAGCAGATCATCCTGCTTGTAAGCTAGCGCCTGTAACGGTGAGTTATGCGCAATAACCAGCAGTTGAGCAGCTTCGTCCGACTCTACTTCCAATTGGGTAGCAACCCATTTAGTCGCCATCTCTACTTCTGCCGGTGGTAAATCAACCCGCTGGCAGCGACTTTTTATGGTGGGTAACATCTGACCTAACCGGTGAGTCAGCAACATCAGTAGTGTATTTTCGCCGGGCTCCTCAAGCATTTTCAACAATGCATTAGCGGCATTAATGTTCATGCTATCGGCAGGATCGATAATGACGACCCGATAACCACCCTGTTGAGCCGTCGAATAAATAAATTTTGTTAATTCACGAATCTGGTCAATTTTTATCGGTTTACCTGGCTCATCCGGGCATAACTGGTAAAGGTCTGGATGCCCTCCACTTCCCGTGAGCTCACAACTGCGACACTGACCGCAAGCACTAGTCCCCTGAGGGTCTCTACAGAGCATGAAGTTAGCAAGGGCCAGCGCAAAGCAAGCCTTACCGATACCTTCAGGGCCATTAATCAGAAGCGCATGGGGAAGTCGATTCTGTGATTTGAGTTCCAATAGATCCGTCCAGCGCCCTTTAAGCCAAGGCAGTACTAACGGACGGTCGAGCCAGAGATCGTCATTCACTGGCCGTCTCCTGACTTTCAAGATAATGGTGAAGCACTTCCGCTATCTGCTGCTGAACCTGCTCTAGGGTTCCAGAAGCATCTATCACTGCAAACCTTTGTGGATCAGCTGCCGCACGCTCAAGATAAGCCTCACGAACCTTCACAAAAAAGCTCAACCGCTCATTCTCAAAACGATCTAACTCCCCACGCTCGCTGGCACGGGCCAAACCAATTTCTACCGGCAGATCCAATAATATTGTTAGGTCAGGTTGCAGACCTCGCTGAACCATCAACTCCAGCTGACCGATCATCTCTTTACTGAGCCCACGACCACCGCCCTGATAAGCAAAAGTGGCGTCGGTAAAGCGATCACACAAAATCCAATCCCCTGTTGTCAGCGTCGGACGTATAACCTGCTCAAGATGCTGTGCACGAGCCGCAAAAACCAATAACAGCTCAGCATCATCTGCCACCTGCTCATCCCGATTTGCTAGCAGCAGTTCGCGCACTTGCTCAGCCAGTGGCGTGCCACCGGGCTCCCGGGTTAGCTGATAACTAATCTGATGCTGCTTCAACACCGATTCAATAAACCTCAGGTTGGTTGACTTACCAACCCCTTCGGTACCTTCCAGCGTGATAAAACGTCCTGAACTCATTTTTGTAAACTCACAGTATTCAAGCTCATATCCTTAATCGGGGTGCTACTGGTCAGGACTGGAACGGTAGCCGTTCCGGCGTCTCAGCTGATATTCTTTAACCGCTCGATTATGCTGTTTCAGCGTGGCGGAAAACTGGTGACTCCCATCACCTTTAGCAACAAAATAGAGCCATTTGCCCTCTACAGGGTGCAGCGCAGCCTTTATCGCCTCTCTGCCAACCAGTGCTATCGGTGTTGGGGGCAGGCCCGAGATAGTATAAGTATTATAAGGCGTTGGCCGGCGCAAATCAGCACGACGAATGTTGCCCTTATAACGATCCCCCATACCATAAATCACTGTTGGATCTGTCTGTAACCTCATCCCTTTATTCATTCGACGAACAAATACACCCGCAATAGTCGGACGCTCTGTACTCAGCCCGGTCTCCTTTTCAACGATTGAAGCCATAATCAATGCTTCATATGAATCTTTGTAGGGTAGCTTTTCTGCTTTGTCTTTCCAGGCTGCATCCAGTTCTGACTTTAACAGAGAATGGGCACGACGGAGCAGATCCAAATCAGTACCCCCGCGTTGAAATTGATAAGTATCTGCCAGGAACATCCCTTCCGGGTGCTGCCCATCAAGCCCCAGAGAAGCCATTACTTGCGCATCAGTTTTATCTTTGAACGTCTGATTTAATTGAGAATTCTCCTGCAAAGACTCTCTTAACTCTTTGAAAGTAGAGCCTTCTATGATTGTAAATTTATAAGACAGGCTTCTTCCTTCAATCAATTGGGTAACTAGCGATCTGGGCGTCACCCCCTCAACAACCTCATACTCTCCCGCTTTTAACAGAGGCCCTGCTTTCTGTAGGCGGATAAAGAAAGCGAACCAGTCCGGCTTTTCAAGCACACCCTCTGCCGCCAACTGACTAGCAACCCGACCAAAACTACTGCCAGGCTCAACCATAACAATATGTGATTGCTCTATATTCAGAGGAGCATCCAGGTAAGACTGCAATGAACGCCAGCCACCATAAGCCACAGCAATAACAACAACTAATGTGATAACAAAGGAGACTAAAACTTTACGCACTAATATATTCCTTCAGCAGCCAATCTGGACTGCAATTTAAGAGTCACCGGGCCGATGGAGCCGCTCATCGCATCATTTTCATTCATGACAATGTTTATGACCGGCCAGATACCAATAACACTATTACAGACAAATATTTCATCTGCGGTATTCAGACACTCAGGCGTATAACGCCCTGTAACTAGCGTTATACCTTGTTCTTGAGCAATGGCGATAACGCGTTGTCGGACAATTCCATTAACCCCACAACGATCGAGCTCTGGAGTATACAGAATACCGTTCTGACACCAGAAAAGGTTACTCATGGTTCCCTCTGCAAGGAAACCTTCAGCATCCAGTACAAGCCCCTCACGAAAATCGGAACCATGCCACTCAGACCGTGCAAGCACCTGTTCCAGACGATTCAGATGCTTGATACCAGCCAACTGAGGAGCGATAGCCAGCCGGGTAGCACAAAGCCTCAGACTAATGCCTTGCTCAGAAGGCATATCAGAAAAATGGGGGAAAGGGTTTAACTGAACAATTCTGTTGATCGAGACTGAATCTTCCACGGCATAACCGCGTCCACCACAACCCCGGGTTATAGTGATTTTCAGTATCATTCGATCTTGGCTTACAGACTGCAAACTTAAGAGCTTAGCCAAGTCCTGCTCAAGCAGTTGATCAATATTTGCAGGCAAAGGGATAAGCAAGCGCTCAGCATCCGCTTTAAGACGCGTCAGATGAGCAATCCAGGCTATCGCTGTATTTTGATTCAGTGTGATGGTTTCAAATAAACCGTGACCGTATGCCAGCCCTCGGTCCGTTACCGGTACCGACTGTTCAGACTGACCGTTAATCAGAACATTACACGTCATATAGGGAGGACGGGCGCGACCAGCGCGCCCGTATACTCAGATTTTACGGAATACCAGGGTACCGTTAGTACCACCGAAACCGAAAGAGTTGGACATAGCAGCTTCAATAGCCACTTCTTGTGCCGTATGCGCTACATAGTTCAGGTCGCAACCTTCTGACGGGTTATCCAGATTGATCGTTGGCGGAGCCACTTGATCACGAATAGCCAATACAGAAAAAATAGCTTCAACCGCACCCGCAGCACCTAAAAGATGCCCGATCATAGACTTAGTAGAGCTCATACGCACATCTGCTGCTGCGTTGCCTAAGACTAATTTAGCAGCATTAGATTCAGCAATATCACCAGCAGGCGTAGAAGTGCCGTGGGCATTGATATAGTTAAGCTGATCCGGGTTCAACCCCGCATCTCTAACCGCATTAGCCATCGACATAGCAGCACCTGCACCATCTGCTGGAGGTGAGGTCATGTGATAAGCATCATCGCTCATACCAAAGCCAACCAGCTCAGCATAGATGTTAGCGCCACGAGCTTTAGCCGCCTCGTACTCTTCAAGCACGATAACACCTGCACCGTCTCCTAACACAAAACCATCACGATCGCGGTCCCAGGGCCGGCTAGCGGCCTGTGGATCGTCATTACGTGTAGACAATGCACGTGCCGCAGCGAAACCACCAACACCCAGAGGAGTGGTTGCCATCTCAGCGCCACCGGCAATCATTACGTCAGCATCACTGTTCTGAATCATCCGAGCAGCGAAACCAATGTTATGCGTACCTGTAGTACAGGCAGTAGTGATCGCGATATTCGGACCCTTGAAACCATATCTTATTGCCAGATTACCGGAAATCATGTTGATAATACTGCCAGGCACAAAGAATGGTGAAACCCTGCGAGGACCACTTTTATTAAGAATGTCATGGGTTGCCTCAATCATAGGCAAGCCACCGATACCAGAACCGATTGCAACACCGATACGGTGAGCGCTCTCTTCGGTAACTTCCAGTCCGGCATCTTCAACTGCCTGAATCGCAGCGACCATACCGTACTGAATAAATAGATCCATTTTCCGTGCATCTTTAGGGCTCATATAAGCACTAAGATCATACTCTTTGACAGAGGCGGAAAAACGAGTGCCAAACGGCGAGGCATCAAAGTGGGTAATTTCTGCTGCACCACTTTTACCGTTTAGAATATTGGCCCATGTCTCCTGGACAGTGTTACCTACCGGGGTCAGCATTCCCATTCCAGTAACCACTACTCTTCTGCGAGACATCAAATTCCTCCTGGTTTACCGCACTTAATAAAAGAAAAGCCGCACTATATCACTATAGTTGCGGCTTTTCGGTATTCTGGTTGTGTCGATTACTGATGTGAGTTGATGTAATCGATTGCCAGCTTAACTGTAGTGATTTTCTCTGCTTCTTCATCAGGAATTTCAGTTTCGAATTCCTCTTCCAGAGCCATAACCAGCTCAACAGTATCCAGAGAGTCTGCACCCAGGTCTTCAACGAAAGAAGCTTCGATCGTTACTTCTTCTTCTTTAACACCAAGCTGTTCTGCAATGATTTTCTTTACGCGATCTTCGATGTTGCTCATAACTCTTCCTATTTTTTATCGACATCCACATCCTAAGATGTGAACAGGGATTTTATTAGAATCCGCCGCCCTGAATCAAGCCTGTCGGCGACATTTCTCCACTGAGCTGCGGCTCATTATCAACATTTTTGCAAAAAAAACAATTCCCTAGGGAAAATCTTTACGACATATACATGCCGCCATTGACATGAATCGTGTCTCCGGTGACATATCCGCCGGTTTCACTTGCCAAAAATCCAACGACTGCAGCCACTTCTTCCGGTTGACCTAAACGCCCGAGCGGAATCTGTTTCTGCAATGTATCTTTGTGTTCTTGAGCTAATCCGCTCGTCATATCGGTATCAATAAATCCCGGCGCAACACAGTTAACTGTGATATTACGAGAACCAACTTCGCGAGCAAGCGCCCGACTAAAACCTTCCATGCCAGCCTTCGCTGCAGCATAGTTTGCCTGACCTGCATTACCCATTGAAGCGACCACAGATGAGACATTAATAATGCGACCCCAACGGGCTTTAGTCATACCTCGCAGGCAGCCTTTAGCCATGCGATATACAGACTTAAGATTGGTATTCATAACTGAATCCCATTCGTCTTCTTTCATGCGCAACATGATATTATCGCGCGTGATACCCGCATTATTGACGATGATAGCAACAGCACCAAATTGATCCTGCACCAACTTCAACACATCATCAACGGATTCATTAGAGCCTACATCCAGGCAAAAACCAGCACCTTTTATGTCAGCTTCTTTTAGATATTCCGTTATTGAAGCTGCGCCATTGTCGCTGGTTGCGGTACCCACTACAACCGCTCCCTGACGACCCAACTCCAGCGCAATCGCCCTGCCGATACCTCGAGTCGCCCCAGTTACCAGCGCAACCTTGCCTTCGATACTCATAATTTCAGTTTCCTTAATTTCAGAGATTAAGCGCTTAGCGCTTTCTCAAGACCGGCCACATCATTAATTGCAGCAACAACTAACGGACGATGAATCTTCTTATTCAAGCCAGACAGCACCTTCCCAGGGCCGCACTCGGCAGTAGCTTCAACACCCTGCTCTATCATGCTTTCTACAGAGTCAGTCCACAGAACAGGACTGTAGAGCTGAGCCAGGAGATTCTCAATTAGCTCATCTACCGAAGCAGGAGCTCTGGCGGTAAAGTTCTGGATGACCGTCACCTCAGGCATCTTTACTTCAATATCTTTTAGTACCACAGCCATCTGCTCAGCAGCAGGCTTCATCAATACGCAGTGAGACGGAACACTTACCGGTAACGGTATGGCTCTTTTAGCCCCTGCTTCTTTACAGCCTGCTATCGCACGCTCTACAGCGGCTTTATTCCCTGCAATAACAACCTGCCCAGGGCAATTGAAATTAACAGGCGAAACTACTTCCTCACCGGCTGCAGCATCACAAGCGGCCTGAATTGCATCATCCGCCAAGCCAAGAATAGCCGCCATAGCACCAGTGCCCGCAGGAACCGCTTGCTGCATAAATTCACCACGCAGCTTTACCAGATTAACCGCATCTTTAAAGCCTATTGCGCCAGCACAAACCAGCGCAGTATATTCACCGAGGCTATGCCCCGCCATAATAGCAGGCTGCTTACCGCCCTTCTGCTGCCACAAGCGCCATAAAGCCACACCTGAAGTCAGGAGAGCAGGCTGAGTGCGATCAGTTTGATTTAGATCAGCCTCAGGGCCATTCTGGATAAGATTCCAAAGATCGTAGCCAAGCACTTCAGAGGCTTCAGCATAGGTCTCTTGGATAACGGAGTATTCGGCCGCCAACTCTGCCAGCATACCTAGATGCTGTGAGCCCTGACCGGGAAAAACAAACGCGAGGGGTTGTGACATTGTTACCTCAATTAACAGATAAGCGCATAACAATTCAAAGATCGTAGTTTACAGGATTCAGAATGAAATAAAACGTTTGTCTTAGAGCAGTAATCCCATAATAAACAACAGCATTAAGAATCAGAGCGCTTGCGACTCCAAACGCCTGTTGATACTACCTGGTACATCCATCTTTACTTCAGCTATCGCCTGATCAATAGCGTAACCAAAACAGGTACGATCAGCTGAACCATGACTTTTAACAACAATTCCCTGCAGCCCTAATAAACTTGCCCCGTTGCGACGGGCCGGGTCAATATGTGTACGAATTTCAGCAAGAACAGGACTTGCCAACCAGGCAAGAAAGCGACGCATAGGGGAACGGGAAAAACTAGTACGTAACTGCCGCCCAATAAGGCGCGCTGCACCTTCACTGCTTTTCAGAGCAATATTGCCTACAAAGCCATCACAAACAACCACATCAGCCTTGCCCGTGAAGATACCGTCACCCTCGATAAAGCCGATATAGTTCAGATCACCATGTTCCCGAATTAATCGGGACGCAAGTTTAACCTGCTCATTACCCTTCATCTCCTCTTCCCCAACATTCAGCAACCCAATTCGAGGCTCAGCTATTCCTTCAACCGCCGTCGTCATTACTGAGCCCATTATGGCGAATTGCAGCAGATGCTCTGCACTGCAGTCGACATTTGCCCCTAGGTCCAGCATGTAGCTGACACCTTTTACAGATGGAATAGCCGTAATAATGGCAGGTCGATCTATACCAGGAAGCATCTTTAAGGTGAATCGACCCAGAGCCATAAGCGCCCCTGTATTACCAGCACTGACACACGCCTGTGCAGATCCCTCAGAAACCTGAGTTATCGCACGAAACATGGAAGTATCACTACGCTTACGCAACGCGTGTGATGGCCGCTCGTCATTTTCAATAACGTTAGCCGCATCTATTACAGAAATTCGCGAAGCACAGGACTGAGCAGAGAGCTCTTGGAGTGTTTTATCTAACAGAGGGGTGACAATATGCTGCTGACCTACCAATTGAAGGGTCAGCTGAGGGTGACGCTGAAGAGCATCAACTGAAGCGGGAATAACAACGCGGGGACCAAAGTCCCCGCCCATCGCGTCAACCGCGATACAAATGCTGTCTGACAAGCTTACTCGTCGTCTTGCTGTGCAACAACCTGCTTACCACGGTAAAAGCCGTCTGCACTTACGTGGTGACGAAGGTGTGTTTCACCAGTAGTCGCGTCAACGGAAAGAGTCGGGTTGCTTAGCGCATCGTGTGAACGACGCTGACCGCGACGTGAACGAGTTACTTTGCTCTTTTGTACTGCCATGGGAATTTAGCTCCTATTTCACTTATCAGCCTTCAGTGAGGCTAATACACTGAAAGGGTTCGGTTTATCAAAATCAGTTTCTTTGTTAGACGAAGCCTCGTCACCGAAGGAAGTCTGCACACTGCAATCATCGTGATATGGCACAATCGGCAGCGACAGAATCAGCTCCTCTTCAACCATTGCAAACAATTCCAGATCTTCTTCCCCTACAATCATAGGATCATAGTACTTGGGCAGCTTCTTTGAATGCTCCTCCGTAGGAGCAACAGCCAAATTAAAATTGGCTTCTACTAAAATTTCAACTGGCTCAAGGCATCGCTGACAGGTCATATTAACTGTGCCAGCAGCATTGCCTTTAATCGTACGAATACGCAACTCATCTAAATCAAACTGCAGATCAACTGAAATTGTGCTCTGCGAATCAGTCAGCATTGTGACCAGATTCGGGAAAGAGCTAATTTCAGCTTCACCTTCAATCCGTACTCCCCGATCGGCTAACTTTCTCGGGTCAATTTTCTTTGGTAATGGGGCGTTCGACATAAGCGCGCAATTCTAGGGATCAATAACCTGTCTGTCAAAGGAAATAAGGCTTTTAAAGCGAAAAAAACAAGCTAATATCTGCAGCTTAGCGCAACCTATACCGTTTTGGAGATTTTCAGGCATGACACAGCTGATTCTAGCTTCCAGTTCACCCTTCAGAAAAATGATTCTGGATAAGCTAAACCTCGAGTATAAAGCAATATCACCCGATATTGATGAAACGCAGTTAGACGCAGAATCGCCTATACATTATGTTGCACGTCTGGCTCAGGCAAAAGCACAAGCCCTCCAAGCAGATCACCCAGACGCTCTGATCATCGGGTCAGATCAGACGGCGGTCATTAATGGAGAGATTATTGGAAAACCCGGCGGCTATGGTAATGCCTTCAAGCAACTTTCTGATGCATCCGGACAGAAGATCTCATTTTTTACTGGTTTGACTCTGCTTAACGGCCTCACCGGGCAGTTCGAAACCGATGTTATTCCTTTCCATGTTCATTTTCGCACCCTGACTCCCCTGATGATTGAACACTATCTACTAACAGAACAACCATATAACTGTGCAGGAAGCTTTAAATCAGAGGGATTGGGCATAGCGTTATTTGAGAAACTGGAAGGCGACGACCCCAATACATTGATAGGCCTGCCATTAATCAGGCTTATTAGAATGCTGGAAAACCAAGGCATCAACGTTATTTAAGCCGCAAGGTATCCATATACGATACTTTTAACCTATAGATTCAACAAAGGCCCTGAAACTAACAAAATCAACTCCATCGAATTACTCAACGACGGAGTTGAACATGAAAAACACCCACCTTAACAGCCTTGAACAACAGGTCACCGCTACTCTTCAAGAAGGCGACATCATCTTTATCTCAATTGATGCTTTCCTGTATAAGCAAGTTGCTAAAGGAACCGGGAGTTGGAGTTCCCATGTGGGATTTGCGATTAAGGAAGACAATCAGTGGATGGTGATAGAAAGCAAGGTTCCTTTTGTGTGCAAAACACCGCTACGTAAATTCCTCAGCCGCACCTGTAAAGGCGAAGTGATGGTACGTCGTCTACAACAACCGCTGTCTTCACTAGAGATAGATAAATTAAAGCATTCTGCCGAAAAACTGTCCGCAACACTTCCAACCACACTTTACCATCTAGGTTTCGACTTTGATTCTGATCGACAATTCTGCTCTAAGTTTGTCCACTTGGTTTATAAAGATGCATTAGGTATTGAGCTAGGTAAGGCACAAACCCTTGAGCAGCTGCTTGAAGAGAACCCACAGGCATCGGTGAGATTCTGGCGCTGCTGGTTTCTGGGATTTATTCCCTGGAAACGTAAAACTCTCACTCCTGCCAGCCAGATAGAAGACTCTCAGCTTAATACTATTTTCTGTACCGTTTAGGCTCATTTCTTAGACAAGGTAACAAAGCAACTGACCAAACGGAGCCCTCAAATGAAACATATGGATATTAATAAGCTTGAAAAACAAGTTAAGTACCGGCTTGCCGAGGGTGACCTTATATTTTCTTCAATAGACCTCTTAGTATGCAGGCAGGTTGCCAGAGAAACCGGAAGCTGGAGTTCACACGTCGGTTTTGCAATCAAAGAAAACAATCAGTGGATGATAGTCGAAAGTAAAGTCCCCTTTGTCTGTAAAACCCCCTTGAGAAGGTTCCTCCAAAGAACTCGACACGGACAGATAGTGGTTCGCCGTTTGAAGCAGCCTTTATCCGACGATCAAATAAAAAATATTAAGCAGCTAGCCTCAAACCATATCGGTAAGCTTTATCATCCAGGGTTTGATTTCAACTCTGATCGTCAGTTCTGCTCCAAGCTCGTTTATCTGATATATAAAGAAGCCATAGGAGTTGAGCTGGGAACAGTCCAGACTCTGGAACAACTGTTGAATCAAAACCCACAAGCAAGAATTGGGTTATGGTATTTCTGGTACTTTGGCAATATACCCTGGAACCGTAAGACTCTGTCCCCTGCCAGCCAGCTTCAAGATCAGCAGCTACAAACAGTCTTTAGCGCTGTTTAAGCCACTGATTAGAATCTCATCTGATGCTCAAGGCTGTTTTTCGAATACTTTGACGCCTTCAGGTATGTCATACCAGTCTTGCTTTTCGCTGACCCACACATGAGCCGTCGGTCTGATAATACTGGTATCAGATAACGTCGAGGGCTTAAGTTTGATCATATCGGGCTCGTCAGGATTAAAGTGATAGATACGATTTCCACAGGTAGGGCAAAACTTAGCCCCACTGACATTGCCACTATCTGCTGGCCTGCTCCACTCGCTCATCTCTCCTTCAAACTCCAAGGAGGAGGCTTTCACCATCGCGGTAATACTGAAAGCGCTGGTTGATAGCTTTTGGCACTCTTTACAATGACATGCCATTACCATCAACGGGGCTTCGAGCAAGCGATATTTTACACCACCGCACTGACAGGACCCTTCGATTGGATAACTCATAACTTTAAACCTCTAATAAGAACCGTTGTGATAAATAGCGGTACGCTCAGATAACACTATAGATCAACTTAGTAGCAAGCTATTTAACAACCTGCTGCTAAGATAAAAACATAAGCCATGGGAAGATATAAAGCTTCCGAGCTGCTTGCCCGTAATCCAAACAAGCCACCATTCAATTACACTAAACTTTTTCGAGAAAAGATTATAAAAAGCAGAGAGTCAAACCGATAGCAGCTCATAGAGTTAAGCAACTCCAAAACAAAAAAAGGCGGCTACATTAATGTAGCCGCCTTTTATTGTATCGATGCAACAAGTCGCTCAACGCAACTGCACAGCACCATTGAGGCCTAACTGCGTAGCCATACTCTTTGCAAAGCTCACTCCAAGTTGATCGACCAGCTGCTCAAAGGGAGTCCCTTTAGGTGTGTAATCAACCAGCTTTTCTGCACCGATAATATCACGTGCAACTGAGCTACTACTTCCCAGACCATCGATCAGTCCAAGACCTACCGCTTGTTCACCAGTCCAGACCAGGCCGCTGTACAGTTGGTCGTTTTCTTTCAGTCGATCCCCCCGCCCTTTACGCACCTGATCTATAAACTGCGCGTGGGTGGTATTCAATACGGTCTGCCAAAATGCACGATCTTTATCAGATAATGGCGAAAACGGGTCGAGAAAAGTTTTATTCTCTCCCGCGATCAGGTTACGACGCTCTACACCCACCTTTTCCATCAGATCAACAAAGCCGAAACCAGACGATACGACTCCGATTGATCCCACCAAACTCGCCTTGTCTGCGTAGATCTCATCTGCAGACGCTGCGATGTAGTATGCACCGGACGCACCAATATCAGTGATAACAGCGTATATTTTCTTCTCAGGGTAAAGCGCCCGCAGGCGTTTTACTTCATCATAAACATAGCCGGATTGAACCGGACTTCCCCCTGGGCTATTAATACGCAGAATAACGGCCTTTGACGCTTCAGCCTTAAACGCTTTTCGCAGTGCATAAATGATGGCATCTGCACTGGCTTCCTCACCATCTGCGATCACTCCTTTAACCTGCACTACAGCAGTATGGGATCCACTTTCATCCATATCTGGCGTAAAAGAGTCGGCAAACAGGTAGATGCCCAAAATCACAAATAGATAACCAAATGTAAGCAGTTTAAAAAAGATTCCCCAGCGACGAGCGCTGCGTTGCTCTTTTTGCATCCCCATCATCGCGCGCTCAATTAGCCGCCACTCTTTGGTTTTGGTTTCCTGCGGTTTTGCTGCTTCAGTTTCCTTGCCGTCTTCCGCTTCCCAGGGATTTGAGCCCACGTACTTCTCCTTATATAGACTTAATTTTTATATTCGATTGAGGGACTTTTCAACTAACCAGCTTTCCAAATCTGGAAAGCGGTCCATTATCAGTACCGGATTATAGGCTGTCAGTCGGTCAACATGGTGAGCACCATAACTTACTGCAATAGTATCCATGCCTGCTCTGACACCCATTTCAAGATCAAATTCCGTATCACCGATCATAACGGCATCAGAAGAGGTTAAACCTGTTTCCTCAAGTATCTCTTCAAGCATATGGGGATGAGGTTTCGAAGTCGTTTCATCCGCACAGCGGGACGTCTCAAAAAGGTATTCCAGACCCGTATCTTCAAAGACCCTGTTCAACCCTCTTCGGCTCTTACCCGTTGCAACCGCTAATCGGTAACCTTTATCTTTAAGATTATTCAGGGTTTGCTCAACTCCCTCAAACAGCTCAGTCGGTGTTTCATCAACACCAAGGTAATAATGCCCATACCTTTCCCGCATCTGTGGGATCAGAGAATCATCGACACCGGGAATCAATACGCGAATCGCTTCAGGCAATCCCAAGCCTATGATGTTACGTACTGCTTCATCAGTTAGTTCAGGTTGACTAAGATCCTGGGCGGCCTTTTGCATACTCGAAATAATCCTCGCAGCGGAATCAATCACCGTTCCATCCCAGTCAAAAATCAGTAATTTATACACAAATATATTCCAGAGTCGCTAATAAAAATCATAGGAAACTGATCTTACGTCAACAAGGCTTTAAAGATAACCTCCGTTTTTATTTAAATAACTGCTATTTATCCCTCTTTCTGATGGATAAAACGGAGTACATATGTCCTAAATCACCCATTTTGGGTACACAAGCCGTTCTAAGTACACTTTTTTTACCTATATATTGAGATGTGCTACAGACGTAGCCGCTTGTTGGGGGGGAGAGTCATACGCAGACTATGGAGTACTGCGTCAACTTAACTCAATAAGCAAGGTGGATTGTATGAGTTCTTTCTCTACAGGTTTGTCCAGCAAGCTCGCCATTATCTCAGCTATTGTTATCCTGCCTCTGAATTCTGCTATGGCAGAAGACCCTACTGTGAACCGTATGATTGCTTCTCAGTGTGCCCAGTGCCATGGGACTAACGGCTATGCCCGCGGCTCCTTTCCGGACCTCGGTGGTGACGAAGCTAAAGATCAGGCTGATCATCTCCTCGATATGAAAGGAGAGGATCGTGCTGAAGATATGATGGATCATCAGGCCCTCGGTTATACCGACGATCAAATAAGACGAATAGCCCAGTATTACTCCACCCTTCCAGAAAGCGGTGATGATTAACAAGTATTCGAGCTTATTCGTACATATCGATATAGCTTGCTACGAGCAGGCTGGAGGGTTTCAAAATGTCTTTAACACGACGTAATTTTATCCAGATGGTGCCGGCTTCTGCTGCAGCACTCGCTTTAACTAGCGGTTCTACCGCTAAAGCAGCTGAACCTATTCACCATGTAACTGTTTTGGGCGGTGGCTTTGCCGGCTGTACCATCGCTAAGTATATTCGCATGTGGAGTGATGGTGAGATCGCTGTCACCTTGATTGAGCCAAGGGCTAATCATGTATCTTGCGTAATGAGTAATCTGATTCTGAATAAGCGATTGAAAACAGCAGATCTCACATTTGAATATAACGATTTGCAACTTAAATATGGGGTTAATGTAGTTCGTGATAAAGCTTTGAAAATCAGAGGACCCCAGAAACAAATTAGACTAAAAAATGCTGGCTGGATCAGTTATGACAGTTTGGTAGTTGCCACGGGTATACAATTTGACAAGATACCTGGTCTTAATTATAAAAACGCCCCTCACGCTTGGATTGCAGGGGGATCGACGAATAAACTACGTAACTTAATCAATAAAATGCCGGATACCGGCACCTTTGTCATGACCGTCCCTAAAACACCCTATCGCTGCCCTCCTGGACCCTATGAACGCGCCTGCGTTGTTGCTGATATTCTGGGTCGACGTAGTGGTTATCTTGATGGAAGTGGTAGCACTCCTCCCCGAGTCATCGTTCTGGATGCTAACCCGGGTATACAAGCGGAAAAGAGCACCTTTACCAGCGCATTTAATGACCTTTATGGCGGCATTATTGAATATATTCCAGATGCGCAGGTTGAATCTGTCGAGTCTGACGACCCAAATAGTCTGGTTGTGCATACAACTCAAGGCAGTTTCGGCGGAGATGTAATTAATGTTATTCCAACTCATGGGGCGCAAAGTATTCTACGCAGAAGCGGCCTGACCGGTGAATCCCGCTGGGCAGACGTTGATCCAGTTACCTATGCAACCACTAACACCCTTTTCCAGGACGTTTATGTTATCGGTGATGCTCAGGGGACTAGCCAGCCTAAGTCGGGTCACATGGCTAATGCCCAGGCTAAGATCTGCGCTGACAGCATTATCCGCACAGTTCATGGCCAGTCGAGCTATACAGAGGAGCGATTACAGAATATCACTACCAATTCCGCCTGTTTCAGTCCCATTACTTATGATAAAGCATCCTGGCTGACAGCTGTCTACAGCTACAATCCGGATACCGGCTCCATGGCTCTCGTACCAGGCTCTTTGGGTGAAGCTCATAACTGGAGCACTCGCAACTTTAACGATATGTTCGACTGGTCTAACAACCTGTTCGCCGATACCTTTAAATAATGGTAGTACCATAAACAGCAAAAAAATCAGTGCCAACAAACAAAAAACCTCTGCAGGTGAAGCCCTACAGAGGTTTTTTAATGATCTTTTATTGAAAATAAGTTTGAAGACTAAATGCTTTGTCTAACTTAATTCGAGTTTTTCAGGAGAGATCAGAATGCCATTATTGTCAGCATAAACGTACTGCCCAGGCTTAAAGGTTACACCACCAAAGGTTAAATCGAGATTCAATTCACCCAGACCTTTCTTCTCAGTTTTCATCGGGTGCGTCCCCAATGCCTGAACACCCAGATCAATGTCGCTGATCGCATTTACATCACGAATAACGCCGTAAATAATTATTCCAGACCAACCGTTTAGTGATGCCTTTTCGGCCAGCATATCCCCAAGCATTGCTTTGCGCATAGAGCCACCACCATCCACCACAAGCACTCGACCTTCACCGGGTAGAGCGACCTGTTCACGAACCAGTGAGTTATCTTCAAACGCTTTCAACGTAACGATCTCGCCACCAAAGCGCTCTCGCCCACCAAAATTGCCAAACATCGGTTCTACAACCTGCACCAGATCGGGAAACTGGTCACAGAGTTCAGGTAATAAATCATCCACTAGGAGGCTCCTTAAATTGAACTGTTATACATTTAACAGGTAACTGAATCACTACAGACTATCATCGCTGATATAAATCTTTTTTGCACTTGCACTATAGGACGAAGGTTCTTTTGCCTGAAAGCTATTTCTGGAAAAGATAATTATCCAACGGCCTCCCTTCTTCTGCCCCGTTTTCGTACTCGACCAGCTTAAGCTGAGGAAAACTATCGCATAACATACGGGGTTTCAAACAGAATCGCTGCGAAAATCCAGTTTGACGGTGATGTTCCAAATTAAAGGTGGAGATAAATAATCTACCTGAAGGTTCAATTAGTGCTGAGAGTTGCTGCAATAGCGAAGGGTCAGGGAGATAGCGCAGAATAACGATATTATCAAAACAGCCCAGTGCTGACAGAGCTCCAGTGACACTAAGATCTAACTGATGAGTATCAATCATCCTCCCCTGCTCTGCGGCAAAGACCTGCAGACGCTTCAGCCCCTCTTTGGCAAAATCAACAGCAACAACTTGATGACCTGCTGCAGCAAGCTGTAGTGCGGCTGCTCCATCACCACATGCCAGATCAAGGGTTCTACCGATCGGTAACTGATCTAATTTCTCCTGTAATTCATCTGATAACTGGCCAGCCGCTGCTGATTTATTCTGGTAACGAGTATTCCAGATTGCTGCTCTATCAACTGTTTTGCCATCGGTATGGGTCATAGTGTTTTTCCGCAGAATTTTAAGCAACTAAAGGTTAATATATACAAAATACATATAAGAGACTGCAACCAGTGTTTGAAGAATACAAACTAATTATTGTCATCCTATTTATTGCCGTTGTCTTTATACCTGTAACCTGGCAGGCGCTGCAACGTCGAAAACTCAGCCCGCCCCCCATGGCCAGTAATGACCGTAAACTCTTCAGGCTATGGCGTTCAGACCCACAGTCGTACGAGCGTCAATATGGCGAGATGGATCGACATTATTTAGAAGCTCAAAAAGAAAAAAACCGAAATACTGATTAATATTTCGGTTTTTAAACTTTAAGATTTTGAAGAAAGCCTGTTAATGCCTGATTCCAGAGCTTTCTTTATGTTCTCGTTTGTAAAAGGCCTAGCAATACCTGAGCTGGATGTGGAATCTGCTTCTCATCCAACCGCTTAACCTGGCTACGGCAAGAATAGCCGCTAACAACCAACCTGTCCTCATTAGCTGGATCAGCCACGACTTCAGCCCAGCTCAGATCATAGATCTTCCTAGACGTATCGTAATGCTCGGTTTCATGACCATAGGTCCCTGCCATACCGCAACAGCCCGTCGCCTGAAGATCAAGTGTCTGACCTAATGACTGATAGATCGTTTTCCAATCCGCCATAGAGGCAGCTGCAGACGTCTTCTCAGAACAATGCGCCATCAGCTTATAGCTCTGCTGCGGTAATCCTGCAGCTTTAGAGCTAAGCAGGTCACAATGCTTAACCAGCCACTCCTGTAATAACTGAACCTCTATTTTCAGGCGAGTCCCATCATCAACATACTCCTGACGGTAAGTCAGGGTCATGGATGGGTCGATACCAATCATTGGAATTCCACTGCTGGTAAATTCCTGCAACATCCGTGTATTAGCATCGGCAGCTTTATTAAAAGCACCTTTGAAGCCATGCACATGTAAGGGTTTACCGTTAGGCTTAAACGGCGCTATCAGCACATTGAAACCGGTGCGTTGTAACAACTCGATAACATCCAGTACCAGCTGAGTTTCGAAGTAACTGGTAAAAGCGTCCTGAACGATGATGACTGAACGTTCACGCTGATCCGGGGCAATTGATGAGAGCTCTTCAGGGCTGGCAAACTTTACATTACGCTCATCCATTCCCTGCTTTAAACTGTTAGTGCAGATAGGCGGGCTGTCGATCATACCCACCCAGCGCTTAAATACTGATTGAATAAGGCGGTTCTTCATCATCCAGTTATACGGCGCCGGAAAGCGGGCAAGATAAGGGATCATATACTCCAGACCGCCAACCATATAATCTTTCATCGGCCGTAAATAACGACTGTAGTAAGCTTCCAGGAAACGGGAACGAAAATCTGGAACATTAACTTTGATTGGACACTGGGCAACACAGGACTTACAAGCCAAACAGCCCATCATCGCCTCGTGAACTTCATGATTGAAGTCATATTGCCCCTGCTTTTTACTCCAGCTATTTTTGATCCTCTCAGGCAAACTGCTGATGAAAGAACCGTAGCGGGCTTTACGGCCTTCGGCAACAACATCAACCCCTTGCAATGACATCAACCTCAACCACTCCCGTACCAGAGAAGCACGGCCTTTAGGTGAATGTTTACGCTCCCGAGTCGCTTTCCAGGAAGGACACATCGCATCATTCGGGTCAAAGTTATAACAACCTCCATTACCATTACAGAACATCGCCTGCTTATACTCATCCCGGGCAGGTGCCGGAATCTGACGATCATGCTGGCCTCGCGTAGGCACTTCATCAATTTTTAGCAGCTCAGCGCCGTCAATCATGGGGGTACAGATTTTACCCGGGTTCAGCTGATTTCGGGGATCAAAGGTCCCTTTAATACGTTGCAATTGAGGATAGAGCTCGCCAAAAAAGGCCGGCGCATATTCAGAACGAACCCCCTTACCGTGCTCTCCCCAAATCAGGCCATGGTATTTTTGGGTCAAAGCGACAACCCCGTCAGAGATAATTCGAATCAGCCCCTCTTCAGCCTCGTTTTTCATATCGATCGCAGGACGAACATGTAAGACACCGGCATCCACATGGCCAAACATACCGTAAGCCAAATTATGACTGTCGAGTAACTCACGGAACTCCTTGATGTAAGCTGCCAGATTTTCGGGCGGCACTGCCGTATCTTCAACGAAAGGAATTGGACGTCGTTCACCCTGAGCGTTACCCAGCAGACCAACCGATTTTTTCCGCATCCCCCAGATCTTATTTACTTCCGCCGTACCGAAAACAACAGAATAACCGAAGGTTTTCCCAGGGTTACCCGATACTGTATCCAGATAAGCGGTCAGCTTATCAATTTTTTGCCGTAGCTCCGCTTCATCATCGCCGGTATACTCAATCAGGTTGATACCCTGAATGCTGGGCTCTCCTTCATGTTGAGGAAAATAGTCTTTGACTGACTCCCAGATGATGTCGTTCATGGCCAGGTTTAACACTTTAGAGTCAACCGTTTCAATTGAGGTTGGCCCCCATGACATCAGGTCAGCAGCGTCTTCCAGGGAGTCCTGAAAACCGGAGTATTTTAAATTGACCAGCGCTGAGTATTTAGGAATTGGCAAAACATTCAATTTCGCTTCAGCTATGAATGCCAGCGACCCCTCAGCACCGCAAAGTACAGAATTAAGGTTGAAACGCCCCTCTTCATCGCGGATGTGTGCAAGGTCATAGCCCGTCAGGCAGCGGTTCAGTTTAGGGAATTTTGCTTCTATTAGTTCGTGGTGTTCAGTAAAGACCTGATCAACGACCCGATGCACGTCACCTACCCGGTCATCCCGTTGTTTAATCTGTTCCAGAGTTTCATCATCGATCGGCCCAGAGCCCCATAGGGTGCCATCAAGAAAAACAGACTTTAACTCCAGCACATGATCGCGGGTCTTGCCGTACATACATGAACCCTGACCACTGGCGTCGGTATTGATCATTCCGCCGATAGTGGCCCGATTACTGGTAGAAAGCTCCGGCGCGAAAAACAGCCCGTAAGGCTTCAATGCAAGATTAAGTTGATCTTTAACCACCCCGCCCTGAACCTGGACCCAACGCTCATCAGCGTTAATTTCGAGAATCTGATTCATATGCCGCGAGACATCGACTATCAAGCCATCACTCAAAGACTGGCCATTCGTACCGGTGCCTCCGCCACGTGCACTGAGCACGATATCATTAAAACGAGGCTTTGCTGCCAGACCCGCTAATACCACCAGATCTTCAACTGACTTAGGATAAACCACACCCTGAGGCAACACCTGATAAATACTGTTATCAGTAGATAGCACGACTCTATTGGCATAATCAGGATTAAGTTCACCATCAAAGTGACTGTTTTTTAAAGCTTCAATAAAGTCTAGATAGCGCTTCTGGGTACTATCAATCTCAGCTATACGTGGAATCATCTCTCAACCTGTCAGATCAGTGGTATCAAATTAGTTTGTTATAATGAGGGCATATCATTTATCATTCAAACGATAAAATATGATCAATTAATTGGTAAAAACGATAAATGTCAAGAAGCCTATCAATTCGTCATCTTCGCGCCTTCACACAAGTTGCTCACTGTGGCAGCTTTACTCAGGCAGCCAGCCGGCTTCACCTTACTCAATCGAGCCTTACTGCGACCGTAAAGCAGCTGGAGCTATCGGTCGGGCTAACCCTGTTTGACCGCACAACCAGACGGGTATTGCTGACCCACGAGGGTGAACAGTTCCGTCCTGTAGCGGAGAAACTGATCTCTGATTTCGATACCGCTATAAACGACCTGAAAGCAGTTGCCGGGCAGCAACAGGGACAAGTGGCTATCGCCGCCTCCCCTTCAACTATCAGCCGCTTGTTGCCACCGGTGGTGGAAGCTTACCGAAAGCAGTTTCCTGATATTGCCATCTCGTTGCACGATGATAGCGCCGGGCAGATCGAACAAAAGGTACTGGATAACGGTGTCGACTTCGGTATCGGAGCCAATCATTCAGCCCATCCAGAGCTTAACTATCAACCGGTGCTAACCGATCGATACGGTGTTGTTGTGCCTGCTAACCATCCATTTAGTAGTGAAACAACGATACAGTGGCAACAGTTGATCGAAGAGGACCTGCTGTTTCTGTCGGTGGATACCGGTATTCGTGCCCAGCTGAATCAATTCAAACAAGCGGGGCAGTTTCAGCTTTCAGATCGCAAAGCGATGCTTGAGGTATCGAATCCGGCGGGTATGGCTGCATTAATCAGACAAGGGATCGGAATCTCAGTACTGCCCGCTCTCGCGGCTAGCACTGATTCATTTAAAGAACTTCGTTTTGTGCCATTAACTGAGCCATTAATGCGCAGGGAGATCTGTCTGGTGAGCCGTAAAGGTCGATCGCTGAGTCCGGCCGCTATGACCCTCCTCAGCTATACTCGTGACCATCTGCTCAGCATGCAACTTCCGGCATACCTGGAAAGCCTGGCAGAAAAGCCTGATTAAGCTGCAGCTCTTTTCAGGCTCAGAAGACCAAACTCTGAGAAATCAGGAACAAGAAATCAGAGTTTATAGAGCCGGCAGTTTTCACCTTCAAGAGCATTAATTTCTTTGATCATATCCAGCCCTTTACGGATCTTTTGCATCTCTGCCCGATGACCGGCTTTCAGACTCTTACGAATCTTACCTTCGATGAAACGCTTAATCTCTTTTTCATCTTCAAGAATAAGGCCCGGAACAGGGACAGGCTTACGGGTATCCTCATCCATCGCCACCATGGTGAAATAGGAAGTATTAGTGTGCTTCACTATACCCAGGCGAAAATCTTCAGAAATAACTTTAATACCGATCTCAAGAGAAGAGTTGCCGACGTAGTTAACCGACGCGGACAGGGTTAGCAGATCCCCTACTTCAACCGGATTCAAAAAATCGACTGAGTCGACAGATGCAGTCACACAGTATCCTTTCACATGGGACGCAGCACAGGTATAAGCAATCTTATCCATCAGCGATAGAATGAACCCACCGTGAACTTTACCGCCAAAATTTGCATAAGATGGCACCATTAACTCTTTCAGTACCGTCTGCGATGCTTTAACTGTTCTATACTCGCGTTCACTCATGAATTTAAAGCCTATCAATTTATATTATTATTCAGCACCGATAATACCGTGTTACTAGACTAATGTAGAAGACCTAAAACGGAAATATCAGTGGCGTTATAAGTAAAGTGATGATCATCGCCATGACCTGTAACGGTAACCCCACCTTCACGAAATCGATAAAGCGGTAATTGCCCGGCACCAATACCAGGGTATTCACCGGGGACGCTATTGGCGTGGAAAACGCGGTTGATGCTGCAATTGCAACGGCCATCATAAAAGGCTCCGGGCTCATACCTAACCCCTGGGCTATCGCAATCGCGATTGGGGCGATCAGAACAGTCGTCGCTGTATTAGATATAAACTGGCTCAACACCGAAGTAAGCACAAAGAGCCCGGCACAGATAAGAATCGGCGTGCTGTTGCCCAATATCGATAGCAACCCATTTACAATAAGATCCAAAGCACCACTTTTCTGTATCGCCAAAGCCAGTGGCAGCATACCGGCAATCAGCACCAGGCTGGTTGCATTCAGAGAACGGTAGGCTTCATTCATATTGATGCAGCCGGTCAGTATCATCGCTACAGCAGCCAATAGAATGGCACTCAGACTCGACAATACACCACTGATCATTAGTACCAGCATGCTGAGCATAATGAATAATGCGATCGGAGCATGCCCCCATCGAGCGGAGGTTTCCGTCATCTCAGCAGGCGTTTCCAAGACAACAAAGTTATGTCGTTCTTCCAAAGCTTCTATATAACGCCAGCCTCCCGCCAGCAGTAAGGTATCACCAAATGCGAGCGGCTCTCCGTTATAACGGGTGGTAAGGGGTTTACCATCCCGAAGGACACCTATCACACTTAAATTATACTGCTCCCGAAACCGTGCCCCCTGAATAGTTTTGCCAACAATGGGAGATCGGTTGTGCAGCATCACTTCTGCCACACCAAACTCTTTATCCATCCGGGTGCGCTCATCATCTGGAAAGCCGAAAAACATGCATCCGGTTTGAATGCACATTTTCTCTATCCCTTCCGGCTCGCTATATGCGAGCAGGATGTCACCACCTTCTATGAGAGTCTCACTTAATACCGGCATCAACGATGACAGCAGTTTCCCATCGCGTCGAATGGCAAATACCGTCACTTCAAACTGGGTGCGAAGGCGAGCATCAGAGACGGTTTTACCCACGAGTTCTGAGTCATTTCTGACCCTCAGTCGGTAAAGGTTATCCTGAATGCCGTAGCGTTCTGCAAACTCTTTAAGGTACGGGTGAACCGCCTCCCTAACGCCGGTTTCAGGTAACAACGCGGGAGCAATAAATACCAAATATACTGTACCAACAATCAGGATAATGCCGCCAATTGGCGTGAAATCAAAGAAACCGAAAGGTTCAAATCCTGCTACCTGCAACTGGGTACTGGCAACCATATTCGGTGGTGTACCGATCAGTGTCATCATGCCGCCGATCAGTGACGCAAACGAGAGCGGCATCAACATTCGCGAAGGCTGAAGTCTGGCTGAGCGACAGATACTTAATACCACAGGAATAAACAGGGCCACTGCACCGGTAGAGCTCATCACCGCAGACATACCCGCAACGACCGGAATTAACACCAGTAACAGCTTCTTCTCACTCTGCCCACCCATGCGCATAATCCAGCTACCGACAGCCGCGGCAACACCGGTACGAAACAATCCCTCACCCACCACAAACAAACCGGCAATCATCACTACCAGCGACTGTCCAAAGCCCGATACAGTCTCGGCTGGCGTGATAATGCCTGAAACGGCCAAAGCAACAACCACCATCATCGCCACCAGGTCCATACGAATACGGTCCCAGATAAATAATCCGATAGTGATCAATAGCAAAGCAAAGACAAACAGAATTTCAATATTCACAAGGTGTCCGATGGGTTTGTCATGCTATAACTTGATAGCGCGACCTTTTAATTGGCAGATAGCTACAGTATCCGTCAAAAAGGTTAAAGCTTTAGGTTGATGACTCAGATCGCAAGGCGAAACCAACACTGACGCTCAACTTACTTCCCTACGAGGCTTCAATACCAGATATACACCGCAAACCGTGACCATAATGGCAGCCACCTGAATCCAATTTAACGATTCGCCAAAGAGTATCCAGGCTTCCAATGTCGTGACGGGGGGGACTAGATAAAAATAGCTGGCCACACGGGCTGCCTCCCCTTCGCGGATCATAAACATCAGTAGCAATATTGCCGAGATAGACAAGCCAAACACCAGCCACCCAAGAGCCAACACTAACGTTAGGTTCCATTCAATCTGGCGTTCTTCAAAGAAAAAGGCCAGCACACCCATCACTACAGCTGTAGCGAGATACTGCCAGATAGAACCAGTTAAAAGATCTACCTGCCCGCCAAAACGCTTCTGATACAGCGTACCCAATGAAATGCCCACCAGAGCCAACAATGCTGCCACAATAGCCTCTGGCCGAATAATCAGGGTTTCACTGTTCTGACCGCTGAGTAGAATAGCTATTACGCCTAACAGGCCCAACAACAAGCCAAACCATTGCAATGAACGCAAGCGTTCCCCCAGCCATTGCCAGCCAATCAGAGCGGTCAATAAGGGTTGCAAGCCCACGATAATCGCAGTAATGCCTGCCGGCATCTGCCACTTAATAGCCGCAAAAACCCCACCCAGATAACAAGCATGTACCAGAAAACCGACGACCGCTTGGTGCCCACCCTGTCGCAGGGAAGGCCAGCGAGAACGATACAACAACGCCAGTCCCGTAAATACGGCCAGGGTCAGCAGCATACGGATAAAGAGTAGATAGAAAGGTTCTATATAGGGTAAAGCGTACTTTGCACCAATAAAGCCGGTGCTCCAAAGTAAAACAAAAAACAATGGCACTAAACGGGCAAATCGAGAATGGCTCAAGGAGGTCACCGGTTCAAAATAAAATGGCTGTAACTAATCTAAGAATAAAGCGCTAATGACTAGTGATCATTGCCCGCATAGACCCACATCGGCTCTGTTTTGCCGGCTCGGGTAAAGCCCATTGCTTTATAAAAGCCAACAGCATCACCATCAGCAGTCAGCATCTGCTGATGAAACCCCTGATAACGCTGCTGCATAACCAGCATCAGTTTTTTTCCAACTCCCTGCCCCTGGTATTCAGGCAGAACCAATAGATGGGGATAATACACCACCAAATGGCCATCCGAGATCGCATTTCCAATCCCTATTAACTTACCGCCATCCCGGGCCGTTACCAGACTGTGGGAAGCCTTCAAAGCGGCCATCAGTTTTTCCGGTTTATCCGCTGCAGACCAGTTATTACCCCGGTAAAGTTCTAGTACCTCATCCACTTCAGGACTATCGGACAAACTAATCTCTATGCTCATTAAATATTCCTTTTTCAATAAAGAGAAACCGGTTGGTAATAGAACAACTCAAACCGCTCTTGAGGGTCAATAAATTGATTACGCTGATATTCTGCAAACGCGGGTGTAGCACCCACTTTAAACCCGGACCCTGACAACCACTCGTCTTGTAAGCGGGTGATCCAGGGTAACAAATTCCCATATTGGCCACTAAACTTAAATCTTGCATGCAGCCCGCCAGGAATCACCAGTGAGTTTACCAGACCCCGTCGGGTAATTGCCCGATCAATACCAAGACAGGCAACGTAACGGCACTGATCTAATGGCGTCAACGCCGGATTGGAATGATGTAGCCCCACTTGCTTGTTAAATGGACGGTTCTCAGCAACAGCCCAGGCTTGCAAAATTTGCCAGGCCGTTTTAATCGAGCGACCGTAACCCAGGTGGCGAATATAGGCAACCGGCTGGTCGGGTAACTCAATCAGATCGGGTAAAGGCAGAGAACAATCAGCGATTCGTTTAGCTCCTGCTGCAATCTCAGGGTCGTTCTTATAAGGCAATCTCTGTGGGCGTTCCTGATTTCGCCAGCGCCCTGGACTGACACCAAATTGTTCACCGAATACACGGGTAAAAGAAGCTAACGAGTTATAGCCAGACTTCAACGCGATATCCCGTACCGGTGTGCCGGGTTCGAACATCAAATGATTTGCCGCCTGTTCCAATCGAACCCGCCGAATATATCGATGCAGAGACTCTCCGGTAACACTTCGAAATACCCGGTGAAAGTGTTGCTCCGAATAAGCAGCAACCCGCGCTAGAACAGCACCGGTTAAAGGCGCGCTCAGATCCCGATGAATATGATAAAGAACATCATTAATTCGCGCTTCTTGTTGTATAGCAGCCATATTGACTCAATTTATAACTTATTAGCATATATAGACAAAAAATAAATCATATATGGATAATATACAAAGCATAAATGGATAAATACATTACCTAACTCGAGCATACACTCTGGAAACAATCAAAATAACCCATCCAGAGAAGCTGCAATATGCAATTTTCCAGCCCCGCAGGCTCACTAAAGCCATCCTACATAAGAGAAATTCTAAGTGCTGCGAGCCAACCTGACATGATTTCAATGGCAGGTGGCCTACCCGCTTCATCTTTACTGCCGGTAGATCTTATTCGTACTTCATGCGAATCACTCGCCGATCATAGAGAGCTGTTCCAATACGGTGCCAGTCGCGGATACTCCCCTCTGATAACAACATTGAACAAACTGTACCCAGAACAGAACAACCCATGGTTAATCTGTAACGGCAGCCAACAGGGGATCGACCTGATCGCCCGCGCATTTGTGAACCCTGGTGACGGCGTAGTAGCAGAAATTCCTGCTTATCTTGGTGCGTTACAAGCTTTTCAACTGTCAGGCGCTCAGATATATCCGCTGTACCATATCAGCGAGGCTGGCGAGGCTGGGTCAAAGCCTGATCTGATTCAGCTTGAAAGCCATTTTAAAACAGGCAAGGTTAAGCTTTTCTATGCAGTTCCTGACTTTCATAACCCCACTGGCAAGGCCTGGTCAGAAGAGACTAGAATCAGAGTTTCCAACCTATGCCGCCACTATGGCGTCATTCTTATTGAAGATTCTCCCTATCGCGAATTACGCTTCTCTGGTGAACAGTGCTCATCACTAACCCCTCTATGCCCAGAGGTTTGTATCAGCCTTAAATCATTTTCAAAAATAGGTTTTCCGGGTATCCGGCTTGGCGCGATGAGTGGACCGGCTGAATTTATAGCTATTGCTGAACGTATTAAACAAGCGACTGACCTGCATACAGGGTTACCACAGCAAGCATTAATTAACGCGCTACTTAATCACCCAAAATACCCTGATCACTTGGCACATTTGCGAAACAGCTACAGGGGTCGTCATCAACAACTTAGATCAGAACTTATAAAGCAGTTAGGAAATCAGGTTCAGTTTGAAAGGGTTGAGGGCGGGATGTTTATCTGGTTAAAACTGACAAAGGGTAGCGGAACTAACGTTGCGGCAAGGGCCTTGAAGCACAAATTAGCCGTCGTTCCCGGAGCTGCCTTTTACCCTGAAGGGGTAATCGCCGAGGATAGCGCCATCCGACTGAATTTTAGTAATACCGAGCCTACTCTTATTCCTGAAGCGGTATCCAGGTTAGCCAACTCTCTTGAGAGCTCATCCTGAACGGTCAAAAAATAGTGAAAGAGATCGATACAATTAAATACAGTTATTAAACCCTATTGATCTCTTACTCTTATCACTCAACTGTTCTTATCAATGGACTCAACCCACTCGCCCTCACGAGCCTCCATCCCATCACTAATCGCATCAACTACCTCAGAGGCAGCATCAGGAATATTTTCGACCACGGCGATGGCAACATCTTCGATATTATCCGGTGCAGCCTCGCTGAGTCTGTTAACCACCTCAACCGCATCTTCAATTTCACTGGCGGGTTCTTCTATGATCCCAGTATTCTCTTCGTTATGACTTTCATGCAACAGTCTGGAGACCTCAGCAGCGACATAGCCTGCGCTCTCCGGTACCGCTTCAACAATTTTTACTGCAAGGTTTAGGGACATCTCCGGTGACAGTTCTGACATTCGGGTTAACCATTCAATGGCTTTCTGATGCTCATCATCGTCAATGACTTCCGCCCCCTCCTCGATAGGATCTAAAACTCCGTCAGTCTCGCTTAATGCCTCTTCTTCCTCCTCGGAAACTGATAGGTACTCATCAGTAATCTCAAGCATAGACTCAGGCACCGCTTCAACCACGGTAGCAGCAACATCCATCGCTTGATCAGGAGCGGCTTCAGACATTCTGGAGACCCATTCAACCGCATCCGGATAGTCAGCTGATTCTGCTAAATCATCGGTATCCGAGGTAACGCCTTCCTCGGTAGAACCTTCTTCATAATTAGCCATATACCCTTCGGTCATTTGAACCGCAGTTTCAGGTACCGATTCAGCCACTGCCACCGCAATGTCCAATGCCTGCTCCGGTGCCGCTTCGGATAGTCTGGAGACCCACTCAATCGCATCAGAATGCTGGCCTTCATTACTTGAATCAGCAGCAGAACTCCCTGAGCCCCCAGCTTCCTCTATACTGTCAGAATCATAATTTGCCATATACCCTTCGGTCATAGGCACTGCGGTTTCAGGTACGGATTCGGCAACTGTTACAGCAATATCCAAAGCTTGGTCCGGCGCAGCTTCAGACATTCTGGAGACCCATTCAACTGCATCTGAATATTCTTCTGCCTCGACCTCTGTATCACCATCTCTATCTACCAAAGCGCTATCCTCAACGGCATCCTGCTCATAATTCGCCATATACTCTTCGGTCATTGGCACCGCGGTTTCAGGAAATGATTCAGCAACGGTTACCGCAATATTCAACGTCTGCTCTGGATTTGCTTCCCACAACTCTGATGCTATGTTCATAGCATCGGATTCACTAGTATCCTCATCTCTATCCGCTGGGCGAACCGCTTCCCATTCCTCTGCTAACAGCCCTGAATAATACTCAGCCACCTGAGTAGCCGATTCTGGTGCCGAGGCCACAGCAATTCGCGCCATCTCTAGACGCATTTCAGGAAACACCCGCCCTACCTCAATCGCTACTGCTATCACCTGTTGCGGATACCATACGGCCAGTTGCGAGATCAGTTCGGGGGCTAATTCTGGTTTAGCTTTAACGATAGCCTGGGTAATCTCAAGAATCTGATAGGGAGCCGTCTCCTTCATGACTTCATAGAGCCGCATAACATCAATGCCAGGTACTGTTGCGACTGCGGCCGCAACTTCCGTGCCTTTTTCTGGATTGTTCCGGGTTAAAGCTCGTGCCATATTTACCGCTGCAGCAGGGTCAGATTCGGCAATCAGAACAGCCGTTCTTGCTGCAGAACTAGGAGCAGCATCAGGCTCTACATATTCCGTTCGTGGATCCAGGCCAACCGAGCTAGAAAGCGCGGCGTTTTGCATGACAAAGTCTTCCTGATCAGACACTGGCAACGCCTTACTGACAGTCATTCGATACGCCGTAAACAGAGCTAATAGAATCTGAAGGATAGCGAGGAAGTAGAACAGACTAGAACTACCGAATACCTGCATCACCACAGAAGCCGCATAAGGACCGATTGCACCACCGATACCAAACGCCAGCAGTAAACTTCCCATGGCTGACACCATCTCGGTCTTTTTCAGCTTATCAAAAGATTCGGCAACACTTAGTGGGTAATAGCAGGTGACGATACCTGCAGCTACACCGTTGAGAATAAAGATACCCACTATCATTCCCCGTTCAGCCAGCGGAATAATCGCGAGACCCAATACCGACGAAAGCAGCAACAGTACAAGTAAAATTGATCGACGATCAAAACGATCGGACAGCAACCCTACAGGAAACTGTAATACAAAGGCCCCTATAATCGCACACCCCATAAACAGCGAAAGTTGAAAGCCGCTTATATGATATTCCGCGGCAAACACGGGTAGCATATTAAACAGTGCAGAATAAACAGCTCCTGAGATTAAACAGGCAGCAACCCCCAGCGGTGATATTTTGAACAGTGAGATGACTGACATGGGCGCAATCGTTTCAATAACCGGCCCTTGAGCGCGGCTGAAGAGTATCGGTAACGCCGCCATGCAGAAGAGCATTCCGACAATAATGAATAACGTGCTATCGGAGGGGTCTGCAACCCCCATCAGAAACTGCCCACCGAATAAGCCGCCCAGGATACAAGCGTTGTAGACCGCTAATACTTTACCCCGGCTTTCCTCAGAAGCACTATCCGTCAGCCAGCTTTCCATCGCCGTCAGCAAACAAGCATGACTAAAGCCCAGCAATACCCGTAGAACGCCCCAAAGGAAAGCATTGGTATCAAGCGTAAAGGCAAGAATACAGATCGCTTCAATCGCGACACTACCTGCGAAGGCACGAATATGGCCGACACGTTTAACCAACTGTTTACTGTAAATCGCACCGGCAAATAAGCCGACAAAAAACATCGACAGCACCATACCGATGGTATCGGTAGACATGCCTTCCAATCCCATACGAGAAGGCACTAGAATATTCATAAGCCCGATGCCCAGATAAAGAATCACTGCGCTGCTAAACAAGGCTATTAAAGGCAACAGGGTATTTCGCACTAAACGTATTCTCTAAAATTCTGACTGAATAAAGGTTTCAAAAAACAAAAAAAGCCGGCTTCTTAAGCCAGCTTTGTATGAGGGCAGTCTAGCACCACAACCCAAAATGAAACACTATATAATTATCTATTTACGACAGAATTAGAGACGTTTTACCCAAATTTTGGGCTATTTTGATTATCTTTTTGAGAGCACCGACATCGTTAGCCGCGAGATGCAGATAGCTTTATCATTTTCATCTTTAATACGGATATCCCAGACCTGTGTTGAACGACCGATATGAATCGGTGAGGCCTTGCCATAAACCCTTCCGGTGCTAATACCTGAAAGGTGATTAGCATTCACTTCAAGACCCACACATGAGTGCCCTGGTTCAGCCGCTAACTGTGCAGCAACACTACCCAGCGTCTCAGCTAAAACCACTGATGCGCCACCGTGGAGCAGGCCCATCGGCTGATGGGTGCGGGTATCAACGGGCATAGAAGCACAAACATAGTCAGGACCGATTTCAGTGATCTCAATCCCAAGATGATCTACCAATGTGTTTTTGGTAAAAGACTGCAGCTGCTCGACACTCATCTCTGTTTTCCAGATAGGCATAATCTGTTCCTTTGATTAGAAAGAAACAATTTAACCTGAACCTCAGGGCTGAAAAAGGACATATCCTGTCAGAAAACTAACATCTACGGTCAGATGCCGATCGAGACTTAGCAGCAATGTAGGGAAAAGCAGGCACTAGTTCTATAAGCGCCCCTCCTTGCGTAACCGCCGCTCAACCCACCAGTGATAGAGGTAACGGGATACGGCTCGAATTAGCGGCAAGCCGAGCAACCAGCCAAGCCATTTCAAGCGCGGTACCCGGCGCATCAATAGCCTATAGGCATCAAGTTCAGAATGAATTTCACCCTGTGAATCGCGAATATGAAGTTCAAGCAACGCTTTATGGGGATCAATTCCCCACTCCCTAAGCTGCCGTTCTTGCCCGGTAATATCAAACCAAATCACAGTGGCATCATCTGCTGCCTGCAGAGATTCATAGTACATCCGATCCTGCACACAACCGTCGCAGGAACCATCATAAAAAACGGTTATAGAACGTTCATCAGACATAATAATTTGTACATAATTAAAATACCGAGCCAAACCGGTCGAGACAGGTAAGGTAAAGTCGCAGATCTAACTCAAGCTGATGGTAATCCGGCTCCATATACTGACAGAGTTTATAGAAAGCACGGTTATGTTCCTTCTCACGAATATGAGCTAACTCGTGGACAACTATCATGCGCAGAAAAGGCTCAGGAGTACGCTTAAAGAGAGACGCGATACGGATCTCTTTTTTCGCCCGCAATTTATTCCCTTGTACCCGTGAGATATGGGTATGAAGCCCCAGAGCATTGTGAATGACATCAATTTTGTCATCATATTCCACCTTACTCAGCGGCGCTGATTTTCGCAGGTAACTATTCTTGAGCTCTAAAGTATATTGATAAAGCGCTTTGGAACTGGCGATAGTATGATTGCCTTTATAGCGCTTACGCAGATAGTCCGGGAGTTTCCCTGTGTCTATTAGTGAATCCGCTTGCTGCTTAAGCTCTGGTGAGTACCCTGCCAGGTAATCAACTGATTTTCGCTGGCTCATCCACGGCCTTCCAGCAATGCCCGAAGCTGCTCTGCCCGCTTACGGTTTACGCCCATGTCGGAATAACCCACCCGGGAAGCTGAACGGATATGAATCACACCGGCTACGCTATCTTTACGTAGTTCCAAGTCGTCCACAAACCCGAATAAACTGGACTTAAACTCAGCGGCTAGATAATTAGTGTCAGAGCGGACAACTTTACCGCCCAATGATTCGACATCCTTAGCAACCGAAGAGAGATCCAAAACACATAAGCCAATTGGTTCTATAAAATGGGCGCTATCGGTGCCCACTTCACTGCAAACGGCATTTGGTTTAGAACCACAGGGGGCTAGCAAACCCTCTGAAAGCCCAGGTGATGTTGCGCTACGCGAATTGTAACCCTGTAGCGCGAAATAACCTGACACTAGTAACAACAGCCCAACTAACACCATAGGAGCGATCATAATAAATTGTTTCATTTCAATACCTAGAATGAAAAGTTGAATGTTAACTATCGGGACATAAGCTGTAATAAGGTAAGGCAGTCTAAGCATTCCCAAAGAACCTAGTATAAACTAGCTCTCTCTCAATAATAGCGAAACAGTCTGAATACAGTGCTAACCCCTCAACTGATCAACTGGCTTCTTCTTAGCATCCTGATAGTCGTCTGGGGCACCTCTTTTATGGTGACCTCAATCGCTATCGAAGGAGGACTCACTGCAGTCACCATAACCTTGCTGCGCATAGGTTTAGGTGCACTTGTCATTACCCTGTTTGCATATTCAAGGGGGTTACGCTTACCGTTCAATCTCAAGAGCTGGGGTAGCTTTTTGCTACTGGGGCTATTCGGCAGCGCTCTACCTTTTATGCTTATTACATGGGGCCAGCAGTCGGTTACCTCTGCAAGCACCGGTGTACTGATGGCTATAATGCCTTTCGTCACCATGCTAATTGCGCACTACTTTGTTGAAGGTGAACAGCTAAACCGCTACAAAATCATCGGCTTTATTCTCGCATTTACCGGTGTGACTGTTTTACTCAACCCTTTTGCAGCTGGCAGCATTGATCTTCTTGGAGCATTAGCCATTCTTGCAGCGGCAAGTAGTTATGCGTTAAACACCGTACTGATAAGACTCCTTCCTAAATTTAATCCGCTAATTGCAGGCGCAGGAATGTTGATATCTGCACTGTTGCTAGTGATGCCATTGGTCGTCATCAATGGCGCCAATATTTTTGATGAATTAGTATATGCAGCAACACCAGATGCACTCATAGCCGTTATCTGGCTGGGATTAATGCCAGCAGGCTTTGCTTCTATTATCTACTTCATCGTAGTGAACCGTGCAGGCCCAAGCTTTCTGTCTAACTGTAACTTTCTCATCCCGGTGGTAGCTTATTTCGCGGGTACACAGATCCTTGGCGATGCCGTCCCTTCTACAAGCCTGATCGCATTAGTTGGTATTCTCGCCGGCATCGCCCTTACGCGAATCCCGCGATGAGATATGCCGATAAATCATCGCTTCCTTGTCACGAAATAGCATCCGCTTTTCAAACCGAGCACCTACCGCTTCGGCAAGCATTCTCGAAGGATGATTCTGTTCAAAGATAAGGCTAATCAGATGTAGTTCAGGCAAATATTCGGCGGCCATATCTCTGACTGCAAGTGCCGCTTCACGACCATAACCTTTGCCTGTAAACCCCGGCAGTAATGACCACATAATTTCAGGCTCAGGCCAGTCTCCGGGATACCAAAGCCCGATAACACCTACAACAGTTCCTGAATCTTTAAGCTTAACCGTATAAGGTCCGTAATTGTGGATCTCCCAATGCCCGATTAATGCAGCCACGATTCGCCAGCTCTCTCCTTCATTAAGGGGACGGCCAGTGGTATAACGCGTCAATTCAACATCACTATAATATTTGTGAAGTTCAGGCCAGTCATCAATACTCACTTTATCGAGTTGTAACCGGGAAGTAACGACCTGTACAGGAACTTGATAACTCACGTAAACCTCCAAAAAGCCTATGAAACTTATCGCCAGCAATCTGCCTTGCGAATAAGTGTGTATCTGAATTTCATCTTTAACCTGCATTTATATCAAGTAGTCGATGTTCATTAAAGAGCCCACCCTATTTAACCTAATTAACTGAAGGGTAGCTCTGATGCTATCAACTCTATTGATAACGGTATAAATATCAAAATATAATACGTTAAGAATCTAGCCATAGAGATTTAGTACTGTTTTAATACTATCAAAGGTTCGAGCATGCCCCTGGGTATTGGCAATTGTTCGCCCCTTCCCTAATGCAAAACTTTATAACCGATCAGGATATCCGTTATGGCTCAGACAGCAGCACTGGTGCAAACCTTAAAAAAACAACTCAAGGCTCAGGGTAAAACCTACATCGATGTCGCTGCAGCATTGGATCTCAGTGAGGCCTCCGTCAAGCGGCTGTTTTCAGAACAAAACTTCACACTGCAACGGCTTGAAGTCATTGCAGAACTCGCGGGGCTTGAGTTGACCGGCCTGTTTCGACTCATGGCAAAGGAACAGCAGCGGCTTACACGTCTGACCCGAGAACAGGAACAGGAGATCGCCTCAGATCTTGAACTATTACTGGTTGCGGTCAGTGTCATCAATGGCTTTAGCTATGCTGACATCGTCACCCATTATGAGCTCGATGAGCATCAGTGTATCCGCAAACTGGCACAGCTTGATCGACTAAAGATAATAGAGCTCCAACCCAATAACAGAGTGAAGCTATTGGTTGACCCTAACTTTTCCTGGTTACCTAATGGCCCAATCCAGCAGTTTTTTCAAGCAAAAGTAGAACAGGATTTCTTTCGTTCCAGGTTTGATAAACAACATGAGAAGCTCATCGTTTTGAACGGGGTCTTAACGCCTGAGGCCAATCTCGCTATGCAGAAGAAGATGGAACGGATCGCAGAAGAGTTTAACAGTCAGATTCGTGACGATGCTCCCCTGCCGATGGAACAGAAGCATGGCAACACTATGGTGCTGGCGATACGACAATGGCAATACAGCCTGTTTAAAAACTATCGGAAAAGCTAACGGGGTAATTTTGCTAGCTCAGGCTTAACCTACTCACCCTCAGGTATCACTATCTGATACCCAGACTGTTTAACTACTGTTCTATTTGTTCATCTTCCATGATGCCTCCGACATTGATCAGCCGATCTACAGAGGAACATCATGAACATCAAATCACTTAGTGGCGCCATTGCTATAGGCGCAGCATTAACAGTCGGTTCAATAGCCCCAGTTGCTAACGCGGCGGGACTATTGAAACCAGCCAATTCAAGCCAGCCTGATCTGAGCATCAAAGAACACCACGTTAATGTGGTGCTTGAGCACAGTTACGCGGTAACCAGCATTGAACAGGTATTTCATAATCCAGGTAATCAGGCACTCGAGGCTATATATAGCTTTCCAGTACCCGAACATGCAGCCGTGGGCGAGTTCACTTACTGGATAGATGGTAAACCCGTTACCGGCGAGGTGGTTAAAAAGCAGCAGGCACGGAAGATTTATGAGCAAGAAAAACAGGCCGGTAGAGAAACCGCGCTGGTTGAGAAAGACAGTTATAAAACTTTCGATATTAGCGTCACCCCGGTACAGCCAAACAGCGATGTGCGGATAAAGTTAGTTTATATTCAGCCTGCCCATGTTGATTCTGGCGTCGGACGCTATGTATACCCATTAGAAGATGGCGGGGTTGATGATCAGAAAAACGCATTCTGGAGCAGAAATGAAGTTGTCGATGAGAAATTCAGTTTCAACATGACTCTGGGCTCAGGTTATCCGGTCGACTCTATCCGCCTCCCTCAACAACCTCAGGCATCGATTCAACAACTTAACCCTACCCAATGGCAGGTCAGCATGGCTAACCAGTCAGGAGCTCTTACAGCAGGAGCTTTATCATCTGATGAGCGAGGCTCAGAAGTAAAGCTGCAGAACCGTAACGTAGAACAAACAACTGGGATATTACCCGCTGCCAACCTTAATCAGGATATCGTTGTTTACTGGCGCCTGAAACAAGACCTGCCCGGTAGTGTCGATCTGATAAGTTACAAAGAATCTGCGGACTCTCAAGGCACATTTATGATGACCCTGACGCCAGGAGACGACCTTGCTGCTGTGCAAGGAGGACGAGACTGGATCTTTGTTCTAGATGTCTCCGGCTCAATGCAGGGTAAGTACAGCACGCTGGTTGAAGGTGTACGACAGGGGCTGGCTAAATTGCAGGCGGATGACCGTTTCAAAATCGTTCTGTTTAACAATGCAGCCACTGATTTCTCTAAAGGATTTCAAGCGGTAACGCCAGAGATTATCAACCCACTACTGAATCAACTAGAACAGTATCAACCGAGTAACGGAACCGATCTTTATTCCGGCATATCTCAGGGTTTAAAGAACCTTGATGCTGATCGTAGTACTGCGATGATACTTGTCACCGATGGCGTCGCTAATGTCGGTGTAACCGAGAAAAAACGCTTTCTTAAGTTGATGGATAAAGCCGACATCCGTTTGTTCACTTTCGTTATGGGTAATAGCGCTAACCGTCCCCTGCTGGATGGAATGACCAAAGTTTCCAACGGTTTTGCCATCAGTGTTTCTAATGCCGATGACATCGTTGGCCAACTGATGCTGGCCACCAGTAAGATGACACATCAGGCACTACGGGATGTAGAACTCAAAATTGATGGCGGCAGAGTGACCGACCTCACACCTGAGCAGATTAACTCTCTCTACCGAGGCGAACAGTTGACGATCGCTGGGCACTATCGCAAGCCAGGCCCAGTACAAGTAACACTCACCGGTAAAATAGGTGAACAAAGTCGAAGTTACAGTACCGAAGTAACCCTTCCTGAACAGAGTCTTTTGCATCCTGAACTGGAACGGATCTGGGCCTTTTCCAGTATTGAAAACATGCAATCGAAAATGGATTACCTTGGGGAAAGTAGTAACGAAGACACTGAGCAGGCAATTACCGATCTGGCCATTCAGTATGACTTAGTCACTGACTACACATCCATGCTCGTTGTCCGGGACGAAGTTTTTAAGCAACTCAATATAGAACGTAATAATCAGCAGCGTACTGATACAGAAAACAGTGCCCGCCAACAACGGAAGCAGCAGCCGGTAAAAAGTGTACGAGCTGACACCCAGAAACCTATGTTTACACCATCGAACAACCGAGCATCGCTGGGCAGTGGTTCTGGCGCTGTAGGTCACTGGGTCCTTCTATTAATCGGTGCCTTGCTACTGGTTCAATACAGCAATAATCGTAACCGTAAGCAATCTTGAGGCAGCTATGAACCTCTGGCTATATAAATCACTCAAACAAAACCCTCCCGCTTCCGCGGGAGGTCTTACCTCCATACCGCTGCTAACCCTCGGCATTATCTTGCTTGCTCTCCCATTCAGCTTGTCTCCTGAACTCTTTCAGCTGGGCTATTTCAACCAGACATTGATAGGCGAAGGTCAATTATGGCGGCTCATATCCGGGCATCTAAGCCATACATCAACCAGTCATCTGGGTTGGGATATCCTGGCTTTTACACTGGCTGCAGGCTATCTGGAAAGGCATTCAAAAGGGCTTTTATTACTGTCATTACTGGGAGGTTTGATAACCGTAAACGGGTTACTGTTATCACCCTGGAGCGGTGTCGGCAGCTACGCAGGATTATCTGGTCTACTCTTTGCCCCGCTGTTTATCAGTCTACTGATATTCGCACTAAAGCAGCCATCAGTGAATGGATGGCTGCCCATGCTGATCTGCATGGGTAAAGTAATCTGGGAACAGTTCAGCGGCCAGGCACTGTTAAGTCAAAGCCCATGGCCACCGTATCCTGCGGCGCATCTTGCTGGCGTTATTGGTGGGCTGCTCTGTCTAATCATCCTAGAACAACAGCGCTTCAATCTGCCAATAAATAAAAACTGAAAAGATAATTCAGTCGCTTTCCTTCAGCAGAAACCGAGAGGCTCTGCTAATCGATTTAAGAGTCATGCTGAGTTACATTCTTCAATTCAGATGGAAAGATCAATTGCTTGAAAACAATGCATAAGAGGATAAAGGTCGGAAGACCTATCACCTGACGTATCCAAAGATATTCCCCGCTCATATATGAGGTCAACGGATAAACAACGCCCGCCATCAGCATCATCCAAAAACCAAGTAAAAGCACTGCATAAAATGCTTTCATATTCGGTAATTCTTTTCGAAATTCAATCACCACCCATGCTGCGAAAATAGCGAAATATGCCAAATAAAACTGTTGCTGCCCGGCCTTATAAAACATAAGGAGCGCGGTAAAACCTGCAAGAAATGCTGCATGTTGTTCTAACTTTTCTTTCCTGAATCGCATAAAAACAAAAAAAACTGCACCTAAAGCAAGGGGCTTGTTCAATGAAATCAGTACACTGCCAATACTTTTGAACGGAAAGTAATCACTGTACAAAAACATCATAATAGAGAATAACGTTGGGTTTCGACCGTTAGCCTTTCCGAAAGCAACGAGGAATGATGGCCCCCATATAAGGTAAGTAATCAGATAGGCCACAAACAGCATAACAACAAAAACAAGGATATTACGGCGTATATCCTTCCAACCTTTATTTAGAAACGGCAACAAAAATAGAGGATAAATCTTAGTTAAAACACCAACAGTCAGAATCAGCAAAGATGTCTTACTACTCCCCTTAACAGCAAGCAACACACCAAGAAAGCAAAGCAAAGCGACCAGACTATCGTTAAAACCATAAAAAGAGGTGCTGACAATGAAGAATGGGTTCAACAACCAGAACGCAGCAAATAGCCACTTAACAGCAGCACTTACATTTTGTAGTGCGCTAAATTTTCGAACCGTATATATAACTATGGCTAACCAGCAACTGACAAATATTAGTTTCGGTAACTGACTATTCAGTGCATAGGGCAACGCAAAAAAATTATAAACCGGACCATATGCATTTGGTGCATCAATTTTTGCCCAAGGATCTCCACCACTCAGAATCAGATCCCAATGTGCAAAATAGAGCGCATAATCATGCATAGGTGCGATCATAAAGCTAGCGATCAACACTGCGATCACATAGACGAAAAGTAGAGCGTCAAGCAATTTTGATGGGGCTGATGTCGTCATAAAAATCCAATTCACAAACTACTTATAATGCTCGGGATAATAATTTGTTGGTGATCTTATAACAAGAGATGCCAGTTGATACTGAACATTCATTTAACAAAATTAAAAAGTTAATGACGCTATCATTAGTAAACTAAAAGAATTAAAGCTAATAACGCTCACTCGCCTATTAATCCGTATCGATGAAAGAATTGTAATATTGCTTTGATATCTATAGCATTATCCTATTTTTGACTGAGTGTTGAAGCGATATATGTCTGACATTAAGATCTCCATCGTAATACCTACCTATCAAGAAGTTCAGAACATTCCTCTGATTTGTGAACAGGTTTCCAGCTCACTGGACGGTCATTCGTTCGAGATCATATTTGTTGATGACAACTCCCAGGATGGCTCCTATGAGGCGGTAAAAAGCATTTCTGACAGAATCCCTGCCAGAATCATAGTCCGCACGGAAGAGCGCGGCCTCTCTACAGCCGTTATCAGAGGTATAGAAGAAGCTAAAGGCAAATATGTCGTCGTCATGGATTGCGACCTGTCACATCCTTCTACTGCTGTTCAGCCAATGGTGGCAAAGCTGGAAAGTGGTCAGAACGACTTCGTTGTCGGCTCGCGATATATTGATGGTGGTTCATTTGACGATGACTGGGGCTTCTTTCGTCTGCTAAATTCAAAAATCGCTACCTGGCTAGCCCTTCCCCTCTGTCATATTAAAGATCCCATGTCTGGCTTTTTTGCATTTGAGCGTGAAAAATTTGAAACCTGCGCTCACCTGACACCGACTGGATATAAGATTGGCCTTGAAATTATGGTCAAGGGTGAATTCAATGCTCCCGGAGAGCACCCGATACACTTCAAAGACAGAGAGCATGGCGAAAGTAAGCTTAGTTTAAAAGAACAACTCCTTTACCTGAGACATCTTCGCCGTTTGTACCGATTCAAATACCCTACTATCTCTGAGTTTGCTCAATTTGGTATCGTTGGAGGCACAGGTTTTGTAGTCGATACTTTGATTTATTTTGCCCTGCAAATCTACTTTGGCCTTGGACATAACCTTGCTCGAGCGATTTCATTCTGGCCAGCAGCGACCTGGAACTGGATATGGAACCGAACCATTACCTTTACCCATCGTGAAAAATCAAAGCACCTTACTCAGTGGTTATCCTTTTTAGCCACATCGCTTGCCGGCTTCGCCATGAATTTTGGGGCTTACACAGTACTGACAGCTTATGTACCGTTTTTTATTGAGCATAAGTTTTTTGCCCTGATTATTGGCGTATTAGTTGGGATGGGCTTTAACTTTATGATGGCGAGAATTTTTGTTTTCAAGCAGCTTGATGACGAAATACTTGAAGAAGAGAAAGAGCCTCATCATTTGAAGTAAAGAAAACCAGATAGGCAAGTCAAGCAAAACGGCTTGCCTGACACTTCATAAGAATAATAATTTCTCATATTGCCTTAGAAAACTACTCTGCCTCATCAGAACAGCGCTATCTCCGCAGCCGTCAAAGGTCTGAAGTCACCCATTTTAAGTTCCGGATCGAGTATTAAATCACCGATACTCTCACGATGAAGCTCAGTAACTTCATTATCGAAGTAACCAAACATACGCTTAACCTGGTGATAACGCCCTTCATGAATCGTCAGCCGTGAATGACAAGAATCGATCCGCTCAAGTGTCGCTGGGCGGGTAGTAATGCCTTCATAGCTAAAATAGATTCCACGGGAGAACACATCTTCCGCCTCAACAGCGACATGATCTTTGGTCGTGACATGATAAGTTTTGGGTATAGTCGACTCAGGCTGAGTAACTCTGCGAGACCAGTTGCCATCGTTGGTGAGTAGCATAAGTCCAGTCGTCTTGAGGTCCAGACGCCCTGCCAAATGTAAGCCATCACGAAGGTTCTCTGGAAGAAGCTCAAGGACTGTTTTGTGCTCCGGGTGCTCTGTTGCACTAACAACACCAGCGGGCTTGTAGAGCATATAGTAATACCCTTGAGCCTCTTGCAACAGGCGACCTTCCAGCTCAATCCTAATGAAACGGTCAACCTCAACCGTGCCCTCAGTGACAAAGCACCCAGCAACACTTACCTGCCCCGTCGCCAACAACCGTTTTATCTGCTGACGACTGTAGGGACTGTTTAGCTGAAGGAATCTATCAAGGCGCATAAGTAATCAAAGAGCACATAGATAACGGTATAAACTTATTAGATATCTAACTGTCGGTACCGTCATTAGCCAGGAAGAACCAGGTCTCCAACACGCTATCAGGGTTCAGAGAGACTGAATCAATCCCCTGTTCCATTAACCACTTCGCCAGATCGGGATGGTCAGACGGCCCCTGACCACAGATGCCGATATACTTACCTTCGGCTTTACAGGCCTCAATCGCCATAGACAGTAGTTTACGCACGGCATCATTTCGCTCGTCAAATAGATGAGCAATAACACCAGAATCACGGTCTAGTCCCAGGGTTAACTGAGTTAAATCATTAGAACCGATAGAGAAACCATCAAAGTATTCCAGGAACTGTTCTGCCAACAATGCATTCGACGGAATCTCACACATCATGATCAACCGCAGGCCATTCTCGCCTCGACGAAGGCCGTTTTCGGCCAACAGTTCAGACACTTGTTTAGCTTCACCTACCGTACGTACGAAGGGAATCATCACCTCAATATTAGTGAGTTTCATCACATCACGAACATACTTAATCGCCCGGCATTCTAACTCGAAGCATTCACGAAATGATTCAGAGATATAGCGGCTAGCGCCCCTAAAGCCGAGCATAGGGTTCTCTTCATGGGCTTCATAAGCATCACCGCCGATAAGATGCCCATACTCATTCGATTTGAAATCAGACATTCGCACGATAACCTTCTTCGGATAGAAGGCTGCGCCTAGTGTTGAAATACCTTCCACCAGCTTGGCAACGTAAAACTCAACCGGACTGGGATAACCCGCAATGCGCCGTTGAATGGTGCTTTGTAGAGAGGCATCTAGCTGGTCAAAATTAATCAGCGCCTTAGGATGAATACCGATCATACGATTGATAATAAACTCAAGCCGCGCAAGTCCCACCCCGGCGTTAGGCAACGCCTGGAAATCAAAGGCCCTATCGGGGTTACCTACGTTCATCATAATATCGAAGGGTAGCGGCGGCATCGAATCGACCTTATTGGTCTGATGCTCAAAATCCAGACGCCCTTCATAAGCACGGCCCGTATCACCTTCGGCACAGGAAACCGTAACTTCTTGTCCATCGATCAGGCGCTCAGTCGCGTCACCACAGCCAACTATCGCGGGTATACCCAACTCACGTGCAATAATCGCTGCATGGCAGGTACGTCCACCCCGATTAGTGATGATGGCAGAAGAACGCTTCATGACAGGCTCCCAATCAGGGTCCGTCATATCAGTGACTAGCACATCGCCCGGCTGAACCTGGTCCATATCACTCAGACTTTCGACAATACGAACCGGCCCGCTGCCAATCCTATGACCGACAGACCGCCCTTCAAGCAGTACCTTACCGGTTTCAGTCAGCAGATAGCGTTCAATGACAGCTGCCTTATCACGGCTCTTAACGGTTTCAGGGCGCGCCTGAACAATATAAAGCTCGCCGTCATCGCCATCCTTCGCCCATTCAATATCCATAGGCCGGCCATAATGCTTTTCAATGATCATGGCAATTTTTGCCAGCCCCTGAACATCATCATCAGAAATCGAGAACTGCATCCGTTGTTCTGGCGAAACTTTAACGGTCTCTACCGCGCTGGCAGTATTACCCTCAGCGCCGTAAACCATTTTAATCGCTTTTGTCCCGAGGCTGCGGCGTAATATTGCCGGTGCGCCCTGACGCAGAGTCGGTTTATAAACATAGAATTCATCGGGATTAACCGAACCCTGAACCACTGTTTCGCCCAGACCATAAGCAGAAGTAATAAAGACTACATGCTGAAAGCCTGATTCAGTATCCAGGGTAAACATGACACCACTAGAACCGGTTTCACTGCGAACCATCCGTTGCACTCCCGCAGAGAGAGCTACCTCATGATGTTCAAAACCATGATGTACACGATAAGAGATGGCGCGATCGTTATAGAGAGAGGCAAATACTTCATGGATAGCAGCTTTAACGTTATCCAGCCCGCGGATATTAAGGAAGGTTTCCTGCTGTCCGGCAAAAGAGGCATCCGGAAGGTCTTCAGCGGTTGCCGATGAACGAATGGCCACCGCCATATCGTCATTACCGCCCATCTCAGCAAATGCCTGTTCGATCGCCTTATCCAGAGAAGCAGGAAAAGGTGTTTCCAGTATCCATTGGCGAATCGAACTACCGGTTTCAGTCAGGGCTTTAATATCATCAGGCTCAAGCTGAGCCAATATTTCGTTAATTTTCTCATCCAGCTGATTGTGGCTAAGAAAATCCCGAAATGCAGCAGCGGTTGTGGCGAAGCCACCGGGAACTTTAACACCGGCACCAGAGAGTTCGGTGATCATCTCGCCGAGTGAGGCATTTTTGCCACCCACCCGGTCGATATCATCCATACCTACCTGATCCAAACGAACGATATAGTCCTGCAAAACGCTGCACTCCTTAATAAAGCTGCTTTTGTTATAGCCGCATCATACTTTAATTCAACCGCCTGTGGCAGTTAGTAGATCAATTTTAAGCTTAATCTATTTACTGGCTATACACAGAAGGCTGTAGCCGTAATAATAGAAATCCTTCAATACATTTTGATGAAGCAGGACCTCTTTACACTATGACACGCACCGCTTTTTTTATCTCAGATGGTACCGGTATAACCGCTGAAGCACTGGGTAATAGTTTATTGGCTCAATTTGGCTCGATACAGTTCAAAAAGGTCACCCTTCCCTATGTAGACAGCATTGAAAAAGCGGTTGCCGCTGTTGATATGATAGATCAGGTGATGCTTGAAGACGGGCAACGTCCAATTGTGTTTGATACGGTTGTCGATGAAGCCACCCGCGAGATTATCGCCACCAGCGGTGCTTATAAGATAGATGTATTTTCAGCTTTTCTTAAGCCTCTTGAACTTGAACTGGGTAGCCACTCCTCGTATAGCGTAGGTAAATCCCATTCTATAAACGAAGTTACCAGCTACATGGACAGAATAGAGTCGGTTAACTTTGCTATTGATAACGATGATGGGGCGAGAACCCAGCATTATCATAAAGCCGATATTATTCTGACTGGAGTCTCCCGTTGCGGTAAAACCCCCTCTTGTCTCTATATGGCTCTGCAGTTTGGTGTCCGGGCAGCCAACTACCCGCTTACCGATCAGGACCTCACCAGCCACCAGCTACCGGAAGCCATACTGCCATATCGGGATAAGCTCTACGGCCTTACCATAGACCCCTTTCAACTGGCTTCCATCCGTCACGAACGCCGACCCAACAGCCGCTATTCATCCCTTGACCAATGTGAAGATGAAGTCCGCAATGTTGAAAGGATGTTCCGTGAAGAAAAGCTCCCTCATATCAACACAACCCACTTCTCCATTGAAGAGATAGCCACCCGGATAATGGCGGAAAGAGGCCTGGAGCGACGCATCAATTAGCGGGTAACTTTACCCCTGCTATAGGAAAACCAGGCGGCCAGGAAGCTATAAGCACAAGCGCTGGCAAAGCCTAACTTCACGACTATCATCAGGTCAGGGTAACGCTCTGGTCTGATCTGTTCACTGCCCAGCCATTGACTCATTAACAACATAATAATCGCCATACTAAACATGTTACCGCTAGTACGGGACAAATTGAGTAATGCTGAAGCGATACTCAGCCGTTCTTTAGGGACAGAGCCCAACGCAGCATTGTTGTTCGGCGTAGAAAACAAACCAAAACCAATTCCCAGCAGACACAGCGAGACAATCACATGATTAAGTGAGCTGTCCGACTCAAGAAAAATTAGCGTCGCAAAACCAATACCAAAGAAAACACACCCTAGCGTGGCGATTAAACGGGGTTCAATACGATCAGACAGTCGCCCTGAAATCGGTGCCAGAATCGCCATAATGAGCGCCTGTAAAAGAATCAGCTGGCCTGCCTCACTGGGAGATAGACCTTGCAGGTATTGGAGGTAGAGACTCAGCAAAAATAGAACCGGGAAGTGCGCGCCATACATAAAAAAACTGGCCATCAGAGAACGATTCAAAACCCGGTTAGCCGCCAGAAGACTGAAACGTACCAATGGGTACTCACAACTGTTCTGCTGCCACACAAACACAAAGATCAGCCCAATGCCTGCCAACAGCATCAACCAGTTATAGAGTCCCGGCAGGCCTGACAAGCCAAACAGTAGCAACGTGGCTAGCGCAACAAACAGCAGAGAACCCTTCCAGTCGAGAGGTTCTGAGGGCTTCTCTGCATCATGATCATTTCTGACATAGATCATCGCCAATACTATAGCGACCGATGCCAGCGCAACCGGCGCCCAGAACACACTGCGCCATCCTAAAGTTTCGGTAAGCCAGCCACCAATAAGCGGCCCACAGGTCAACCCCAGATACACGGACGTTGCGCCAAGTCCTAGCGCTGTCCCCCGACTACGGTCGCTGAATACAGCAGCAATAATCGCCATAGCCGTGGCAAATACAAGACTACTGAACAAGCCTTGCAGCACACGAACAATCAATAAAAACTCAATGGAATCGACAGCAAAAATTATCAGGGATGACAGTGAGTACCCCACCACACCGATAAGATAGATCGGCTTTCGGCCAACCATATCAGCAACCCTGCCAGCCGGTAACAGAAGGACGATGCTACCCCACAACGTAGCCGAAGGTATCCAACTCACTAATACAGCATCAGCCTGCAGTTCGAGGGCGATAGTCGGTAGCGCCATATTAACTGACGAAAGTGTCATGGGGATTAATAACATCGCAAGACAGATACTGGCTAAAACAAACCAGACAGCTTTGGGGTTTTCTTGATAAAACAACGTTTCGTTAGAAGACACAAATAGACCTCATTGGCAGAGGCCGCAGTATAGCAGCTAGAGGCTATACAATTACGATACCGCTTATACCTTACGACAACGATAGAAAATCAATTTTGTAAACTCATTCAAGGGGGGACAAAAAGTGGCAGCTAATAACAATTCTGTGTAATATCCCCGTTCCAGAATCGGACGATAAATAGCACCGTTCATCGGGTTCCATAATGAACGCTGCTATCACGCCCAACCCTGTGCTATTAACGCACTACCCGTCGCGAAAGCCGCGGTTTTCTGGCACCCTACTCTCTATCTATTAAGCTATACAGGACAGTCTGCAATGAGTCTTGCTGATAAGGTTTTGGCAGTAAACAATGATCTGCCGATCCGTACCGACCTGCCGGTACACAGTGGTAAAGTACGTTCCGTTTATTGGCTGACCGAAGCCGACAGCCGCCGCCTGATTAAAGAAAAAGGCTATAACGTAGCCGCAGATGCACCACTTGCCATTATGGTGATTAGTGACCGCATTTCTGCATTCGAATGTATTTGGCACGGCGAAGGCGGTATGAATGGAGTGCCGGGTAAAGGTGCTGCGCTTAATGCCATTTCAAATCACTGGTTCAAACTGTTCCGTGAAAACGGCCTGGCAGACAGCCACATTCTGGATATTCCGCATCCGTTTGTCTGGATCGTTCAAAAAGCCAAGCCTGTCATGATTGAAGCGATCTGTCGCCAGTACATCACCGGTTCTATGTGGCGTTCATATGCTAAAGGCGAGCGCGAGTTCTGTGGCATCCAGATTGCCGATGAGCTACAGAAAGATCAAAAGCTACCTGAACTGCTGATCACACCTTCCACCAAAGGTATCCTTAAAGATATCCCTGGTGTTCCTGAAGTTGATGATGTGAACATCACCCGTGATGACATCGTCAATAATCACGAAGCGTTCCATTTCCGTACTCAGGACGACATCGCTGTTTACGAGAAGCTTCTCAAAGAAGGCTTCGATGTGATCAGCAACGAGCTTGAGAAAATTGACCAGGTTTTCGTTGATACTAAATTTGAGTTCGGCTATGTCACCGATGCTTCAGGTACCGAAAAGCTGATCTACATGGATGAAGTCGGCACACCGGATTCATCCCGTATCTGGGATGGCGCCTCTTACCGTGAAGGTAAAGTGGTTGAGAACTCCAAGGAAGTCTTCCGTCAGGAACTACTTAACTACTTCCCTGACCCGGATATCCTGATCAATAAAGACCGAATGGAAGAGCGTTACGCACTGGCAAAAGACAACACCTTACCTGCTGCCCTACTGCAAAAAGTGTCTGACACTTATGTGGGTATTGCCGAGAAGATTACCGGCGAGAAGCTAACGCTGTCTGAAAACCCTAAAGCAGAGATCGTTGATATTCTGCGTACTGACTACGGCTTGATTGATTAAATATCACTCCCCGTAAGTCGATAGAAAACGCCGTTTCTTACTCCTAAGATGCGGCGTTTTTTTTATGCATCGTTCTCATTTGTAAATGAGCACTTTAAGTGAATTGTTAACGCCCTATAGCCAAGTACATTAGTTTTCACGACGTTTTATTATGCATCGTTTTCGCAAGTCAGCATAACCACAGGCTCAGGGCCTTCCAATTGCAGATCAACGGTTATCGGTCTGCAACATACCTGACAGTCTTCAATATATTGCTGATCGCCTTCTGTACAATCCAGCAACAACTCAATCGGCTCTCCACAATACGGGCAGGAACGAGACACAGTTTCCAGACTTTGCATTATTGACACCTCTGCTTTCAGCTAAGCTTACACATCGGTTTATAAGTGAAACCAGACAAGATAAAAATTCTGATAGTCTCGCCATTAAGATCTCTGGCCCCTATCGCTTGTCTGCAATATAATTTCATCTATCAGCTTAGTCGGGTTTAAGCCATTACGCTGAGCAGGGACAATATCTCTTTTTTTAACCACTCTTTACCAGGGATGCTTTATGACTTTAACCGCATGGCTTTCACTACTTGCCATCTGTTGCCTGGGCGCTATGTCACCCGGCCCAAGCCTGGCTGTCGTTCTAAAACAGACGGTTGGCAACAGCCGTAGCCATGGTCTGGCAGCAAGCTGGTTTCATGCTATCGGTGTCGGCCTCTGGGCTTTTGCGACCATTTCAGGCCTGGCCATTTTAGTGGCTGAGTCGGAAATCGCGTTTAAAGCAATCACCTGGCTGGGTGCAGGCTACCTTGCTTGGATTGGCGTTAAAGCGATTCGGGCAGGCAAAGGATCAACCTTTACAGTCAAATCGGGAGAGAAGGCTTCAATTCTGACGGCCGGAATTGAAGGCGCTACCATCTCCATACTCAACCCCAAATTAGCCATCTTCTTTATCGCGCTTTTTTCTCAGTTTGTCAGCCCCGATGCAACCCTGGCCGATCAACTGATAATGACAGCTACCGCCGCGCTGGTGGACGGCCTCTGGTACAGCATAGTGACCTTACTCTTGTCACACGGACCTATCCCTG
>NZ_JADGEW010000044.1 GCF_016744155.1 Amphritea sp.
TTGAACAGGTTCTGGATGTAGTCATACCGGGCGTTAGCGTAGTCCCGTAGAGAACTATAAAGTTGCTGCTCTGCCTGTAAAACATCAACCACATTTCGGGTGCCGACGTTGAAGCCCTCTTCAGTCGCCTTAAGGGCTGTTTCGCTAGAGAGAATGCTTTGCTGGCGGGCGGCTACACTCAGGACATTCGTTTGCAGGTTACGCAACAGATTGCGGGTCTCCTGAATAACGCCTCTAAGAGTATCGTCCTGGTTAAAGCGAGCCTGGGTCAAGCCGTATTCAGCCTGACGACTGGTAGAACTGGTTGCTCCGCCAGAGAATATCGGCATGGAGAGTGTTAGCCCAATTTGATTGGTTTCCGCCCAGTCATTACTAACTGTAGTGCCTTTATCCCGATCATGACTTGCCGTAAGTGAAAGGGTTGGCAAGTGACCACTGGAGGCTGCTTGAGCTTGTCTTCGAGCGGCTTCAGTGTTGGCTTGTGCTACTTTCAGTGACAGATTCCCACCCTGGGCTTTCTCTATCCAGTCTTTAGACGCAATAGGGGAGATGTTCTCAACCGGATAGTCCTTTGCCAGTGGATCGATATCGCTTATTGGTTGTCCAGTTAGTCGCTCAAGTGCTTGGAAACTGTTGTCCAGGTCTCCTTCTGAGAGAATTCTGGAGACCTGAGCATTGTCATAAGATGCCTGAGCTTCCTGAACATCGGTAATGGCGATCAGACCCACTTCAAATTGTGCATTAACTTGTTCGAGGCGACGCTTTATCGCACGTTCCTGCGCTTGCGAAGTTTCAAGAGTAGTTTGCGCTCGTAGTACGCTCAGATAGCTGTCAACAACCCGCAGAATGAGGTTTTGCTGGGCCTGATCAAACTGTAATTCAGCGGCCTCAGACAGAGAGATACCTTGCTGGTAATTGAACCAGGCAGCGGCTGAAAACAGTGGCTGACTCAGGCTTACAGTGTAGCCGTGATTGTTGAAATCGGCTGTTTCAGCTTCAACCCATGTAGTGTTTCCGCTGAGGGAGACGCTGGGTAGTAATCCCGCGCGACTCTGAGGCAGGGCTTCTGCGCCTGCGAAAGAGGCTGCTTCAGCCGCTTTGAGTTGCGGGTCCTGAGCCAGTGCCTGCTGGTAGATCTCTGTTAGTGCAGCGGCGCTAACGTGGGGGGTTATGAGAGCACAGCTAATCGCTGCGGCTAGCAGAGTGTGTTTAGTTACTTTCACTGCTCAGATCCTTGTTCCATAAGTTGAATGTCCGGCTCGATCTGTTTGAACAGACGCTTACCAAGATAACTGTATACCGTAGGTATTACAAACAGTGTTAGTAGCGTACCAAAAGTCATGCCGCCGACGATAACCCAGCCAAGCTGTTGTCGACTTTCAGCACCGGCGCCAAAGGCAACTGCGAGTGGGATTGCTCCTAGTACTGTAGCACCGGTGGTCATCAAAATCGGGCGCAGTCGTAGTGTGGCAGCTTCAATGATGGCGTCTTGAACTGCTCGTCCCTGATCCTGCAATTGATTGGCAAACTCGACAATCAGAATGCCGTGTTTAGTGACTAGTCCGACGAGTGTGATCAGGCCGATTTGACTGTAGATGCTGAGTGAGCCTCCACTGAAATACAACGCCAGCAAACCGCCGAACAGTGCAGGCGGAACTGACAACATGATGATCAGAGGGTTGCGGAAGCTTTCAAATTGAGCAGCCAGAACTAGAAAGGTAAATGCTACAGCCAGAAGAGCAGTGAACATCAGGCTGTTACTGGATGACTTGAATTCGCGGGATTGACCGCCGAAATCGTACAGTGTTTCAGGACTGATCTCCGCCATCTGTTGTTCGATATAATCGAGCGCTTCACCCACACTGTAGCCAGGAGCCAGAATCGCCTGGAAAGTCACAGATTTCATTTTATCGAAATGGTTTAGCTCTTTTGGCGCAACGCTTTCGTTTATATCGACAACGGAGCTTAGCTGTACCATTTGACTGTCATTCGTTCGCAGATAGATCGTGCTGAGATCGCTGGGATCACGACGCTGTCCGGGTTCAACTTGTAGAATGACATCGTACTGTTCACCATCTTTCTTGAAGCGGGTGACCTGACGGCTGGCCATGAAGGTTTCGATGCTGCGTCCGATCAGACTAATATCCAGTCCCATTTCTGAAGCTTTATCACGATTAACATCGATCGTTAGTTCCGGTTTGTTTAGCTTAAGATCGACATCCGGCTGAATAAAGCCAGGATTCTGAAGGATGCGCCCCATCAACTGATCGGCGATACCTTTCAGCTCGGCATAATCGGTATTTGATTTGATAATAAATTCTATTGGACGAGAGATGAAGCCCTGGCCCAGTGATGGCGGATTCATGGCAAAAGACATGGTGCCAGTCACGCCACCAAATAGTTGTGGGGTGAGCTCTTGTGCTATCGATTGCTGTTTACGCTCCCGGTCTTCCCAGCGTTTCAGGCCAAGGAAGGTCATCGAGTTTGTATCGGTAGGGAATCCAACGATCGTAAAGTAACGATCCCCTTCCGGTACCTGTCCAATCATCCCTTCTACCTGGCGGGCATAGCGGTCAACATAATCGACCGAGGAGCCGTCGGGAGCGATCGACATTGCAAGAATGTCTCCGCGATCCTCAATCGGTGCCAGTTCCTGAGGTAACTGAGTAAAAAAGAAGCCACTGCCAGCCAGGCTGATCAGCATGATCGCAACAGCTAGTAAACGAGATTTTAGTACTTTCTTGAGAAGTGATTGATAACCTGTAGTTAAGCGCTGCAGCCAACCTTCAATCAGATTAAACATTGCGCTATGCTTGGTTTCATGCCGTAACAGGCGCGATGACATCATTGGCGAAAGTGATAATGCGATGAAGGTTGAAACCACGACGGCACCCGCCAGGGTCAATGCAAATTCAGTGAACAATTTACCCGTACGGCCTTCAGAAAAAGCGATTGGTACAAATACTGCAACTAGCGTCAGTGTTGTAGCGATAACCGCAAAACCTATCTCTTTGCTGCCTTTAAAGGCTGCCTGAATAGGGGAGAGCCCATTTTCAACATGACGGTAAATGTTTTCTAACATTACGATGGCATCGTCAACCACCAGACCGATTGCCAGAACCATGGCTAGTAGGGTGAGGGTGTTAATACTGAAACCCATGCCCAGCATCATCGCAAAAACACCGATCAGCGAGAGGGGAATCGTAATAACCGGAATCAAGGTTGCCCGCAGATTTCGCAGAAAGAAAAAGATAACCAGTACAACCAACAGGCTGGCTAACAGGATGGTACTGAACACTGACTTTATCGATTCTGCAATAAATATAGATGAATCATAAGCGAGTTGAACTTTAACGCCTTCAGGCAGTGCGGCTTCAATTTGTGGCAAGCGCGCCTGAATGCCTTCTGATACATCCAGAGGGTTACTGGTTGACTGCTTTACTACACCCAGAGCAACAGCGGGCTCACCTTTATAGCGAGACTTTTTACGCTCATCTTCTGGCGCAATTTCTACTCGGGCAATATCCTTGATTTTAACAGGGTAGCCGCTGTCATTTCGGATAATAATATTTTCAAATTGAGCCACGCTGTTCAAGTCTGTGCGAGACAGTACGCTGAACTCCCTCTGGTCGCTTTCAATACGTCCGGCAGGAATCTCAATGTTCTGACTGCTTAAAGCAGCCTCAATATCTTGGGGAATAATTTCATAAGCAGCCATGCGAGCAGGGTCAAGCCAGATGCGCATGGCATAGCGTCGATCACCAAACATCATTACGCTGGCAACACCGTTAACGGTTTGTAGCGGGTCCTTAACCAGACGGTCGGCAATGTCGGAGATCTCCATCATACTGTGTCGGTCTGATGAAAGTGCTAGCCAGAAGATAGGTTGTGCGTCTGCTTCAGTTTTAGCTGTAATTGGCTCATCGACGTCGTCAGGGAGCGCGCCGCGAACACGACCGACACGGTCGCGCACATCACTGGCAGCGTCATCTGGGTCACGATCCAGAGTAAAGGTGACCGTTATCTGGCTCTGACCTGAGCGGCTGATAGAGCTTATGAAATCGATCCCTTCTATACCAGACAGAGAGTCTTCGATGACTTGTGTTACCTGGCTTTCAATAATAGATGCACTGGCACCAGGGTAATTGGTTTCTACGGTGACAACCGGAACATCGATTTTCGGGTATTCACGAACCGTCAGGCGGTCGTAAGAGACGGCACCTATCAGCAGCACGAGCAAACTCATTACTATCGCCAGTACGGGGCGCTTAATACTGATTTCAGAGAGGATCATGGTTTAAGCTCCAGGCTGTTGTGCGGATTGTTCAGCACTGCCATCGACAAAGATCGGAGTCACTGGCATCCCCGGAAACAGCTTGATCTGGCCAGCGGTAATGATTACTTCATCAACATTGAGACCGTCCAGAATGTTTACCTGACCGTTTCGACGTACTCCCAGCTGTACAGGTACCATATCGACTGTGCCTTCCACGACCTTCATCACAAAGAAGTTGTTGTTCTGAGGAATGATTGCTTCTTCAGGTATCATCAGGGCCTGTTCATCTGTGCCAGTGATAACCTGGATGCGCACGAACAAACCTGGACGGAGTAGGTTATTCCGGTTAGGTACTTCAGCGCGTACTGCGATATTGTGACTGCGTTCATTTACGCTCGGGGAAATTGCATAGATTGTGCCAGTAAATACTTCATCTTTTAGAGCATCAACCAGAATCTGAACCTGTTGCCCGGTATGTAGGTTGGTTATTTGATTTTCCGGGATTCGGAACTCAACTTTCATGGTGTTGAGATCGGTCAGTTCGACCAGATCCTGTCCGGCGTTGACATAATCACCAGGACTAATTTGGCGCAGACCGATAACGCCAGAGAATGGTGCGTTGATGGTCATCTTATCCAGACGGGTCTGAGCCAGTTCCTGCTGAGCTTGATCAACACGCAATTGCGCTAAAGTAGTGTCCAGATTCTGTTGTGATCCGACTTTCTTTTTTACAAGACTGGCTGCACGTTTGTAAGCGATACGGCTAAGGCTTACCCGAGCTTTTGCAGCTTCCAGCTCCGCTTGATATAGCGACGATTCTAGTATCAGTAATTTAGTGCCTTTGACTACAGGTTTGCCTTCTGTAAATAAAATCTGCTGAATTTTACCGCTCTGTTCAGGGCGTAGAATGATAGATTCATTTGCACGCATTGTACCTACCGCTTCGATAGAGTGGATCAGCGGCTTGCTCTGTACATGAACCACTTCAGCAGGCAGACCCTGAGGCGCTTGTTGTTCCTCGGCGATTGCTGTATTGCTACCCAGGATGGCAAGGCTAAAGAGTAGTGGGGTTAAAATTTGTTTGGTTTTCATCAGTATTTCCACTATTTGGGTTCTGTGCCTGCAAGAGGCTGGAATAGGGTATAGAGTGAGTCGGAGACTTCGCGCAATGGTGCCGTTGAGGCCTCTACTTTTGTTCGTAATAGGGCGCCTTGCCAGGAATCCCAAAATAGCTGGGCAAGCTGACGGGCTGGAATATCATTACGCATGCTTCCTTCGGCTTGGGCTAAAAGATAATCTTCTTCAATACATTCGATAACTTGCTCACAAGAGCTCCGAATAGTCTCTCTGAAAGAGTCGCTGGCATTGCCGACCTCACCCATCAAATTAGTCAGTAAGCAGCCCGTAGCCAGAGGGTCTTCTTCATATTCCGCTATAAATATCTCTATAGCAGCATGGAACTTATCCATTAGGTTGCCGGAGACCTCATTGATACGAGAACTCCATTTCTCATCTTCCAGTTGGTGATGGTACTCCAGTACGGCTACTGCAAATTGTTCTTTGCTTTCAAAATAATTATAGAAAGAGCCTTTAGGTACTTTACAAACGTCCAGAATTTCTTTCAATCCGGTACCGTGATATCCCTGACGGTTAAAGAGCTCCTTGCCTGCTTCCAGGATTTTTTCCCGATTATGCTCGTTTCTTTTGGGGCGGTTCATGATAATTAGACCGGTCGTCTTAAAACTAAAAAATGATTATATATAGACTAATAGATAATGCCAATATTTGTCGTGTAAAGAATTGTAAGGAATTGTATGGGCCTTTACTCAAGGCAATTGGAAAGGTGTTTGCAGAGAGTTAGTTAGATATTACTTGATGAGAAAGCAGGCGTTGAAAAATATAAAAAAACCGGGCAGGGCCCGGTATTTTTTAAAAGAGAGGTATTATTTTTCTAACGCAACTTTAATGCGGCTGATTGCATCTTCTAAAATATCCAGAGATGTAGCGAAAGACAGGCGCATGTTACCAGGGGCGCCAAAAGCGGACCCTGGAACTAGTGCTACACCGGCTTCTAACAGTAGGAATTCCGCCAGATCGATATCGTTTTCGAACTTGTCGTTGCTGTCGATCACCTGCTGAAAGCTTGGAAATGCGTAGAAAGTGCCGTCGGCGGGGATGCAGCTGACGCCTTCGATATCATTCAGTTTTTCCAACACGAAGTCATGACGCTGTTTAAACGCCCGAACCATCTCTTTAACACACTCCTGATCACCTTCCAGCGCAGCCTGTGCGGCAACCTGGGAGATGGATGTTGGGTTAGAAGTGCTCTGAGACTGGATCTTCTTCATCGCGCCGATCAGCTTGGCAGGACCAGCCGCGTAACCAATACGCCAACCCGTCATAGAATAAGCTTTTGAAACACCGTTAAGCACGATGGTGCGATCATAGAGCTCAGGGCAGACGTTAAGTATGTTGATGAATGGCTCATCGGTAAACAGGATATGCTCATACATGTCGTCAGTAGCGATCAATACCTCTGGGTATTTCACCAGTACTTCACCCAGAGCTTTCAGCTCTGCTGCGGTATAGGCAACGCCGGTCGGGTTTGATGGGCTGTTAAGTACCAGAAGTCTGGTCTTATCAGTAATCGCTTCTTCCAGTTGAGCTGGTGTGATTTTAAAGCGAGCTTCCTGGGTGGTGGTCATGATAACCGGTACACCTTCACCCATCAGCACCATATCCGGGTAGGAAACCCAGTAAGGAGCCGGGATGATTACTTCATCACCTGGGTTCAATAACGCCAGAGAGAGGTTGAAAAAACTCTGCTTACCACCGCAAGAGACTAGAATTTGGTTAGCTTCGTAGTCAAAGCCGTTATCGCGTTTAAACTTCTCAATAATGGCTTTTTTCAGAGCAGGAGTGCCGTCAACAGCTGTGTATTTTGTGAAGCCGTTGTTTAGCGCTTCGATAGCAGCGTTTTTAATATGATCTGGGGTGTCGAAATCGGGTTCGCCGGCACCCAGGCCGATAATGTTTTTGCCTGCCGCACGCAATTCAGCAGCTCGGTTAGTCACTGCCAGTGTCGGGGAAGGTTTAATGCTGTTAACGCGATCGGAGAGTTGCATTGTCCTAGCCATTTCCTCTGAAAAAATGTGGCGCCATGCCACGGTATATTCAACCGCCAAATAATACCGGAAACAAGGTTGCGGAAAAATCCCCCTGTACGGTGAAAATCGATAAAAACAGCATTTATTTCAAGAAAGTTACAACTTTATTCAATTTCAGTTGTTTTACGCTTGTAGTGAGATCATTCAGCAGAAAAAAATTCTTACAGGTATAATAGCCGGCTTCCATTTTTTGCAGTACAGAATACTTATGAAACAGCGTTTTCAGGTTCAGTCTAAGTTTCAGCCTGCGGGTGACCAGCCAGCCGCTATCGAAAATTTGGTTAAAGGTATTCATGCGGGTCTGGCGTCTCAGACTCTGCTCGGGGTAACCGGATCGGGTAAAACCTTTACCATTGCGAATGTTGTTGCTGAGTTGCAGCGTCCGACTATTGTTTTGGCACATAACAAAACATTGGCCGCCCAGTTGTATGGCGAGTTCCGGGATTTTTTCCCCAATAATGCGGTTGAGTATTTCGTTTCTTATTATGATTACTACCAACCCGAAGCTTATGTTCCCTCATCAGATACCTTTATCGATAAAGATGCCTCGATAAATGAGCATATCGAGCAGATGCGACTGTCGGCGACCAAGGCGTTACTGGAAAGGAAAGATGCGATTATCGTTGCATCGGTCTCTTCCATTTATGGATTGGGTGACCCGGAAGCCTATCTGGGAATGATGCTTCACCTGGATCGGGGCGACCAGGCGGATCAACGAGCTATCTTGCGTCGCTTGGCTGAGCTGCAATACACCCGCAATGATGTTGAGTTGCACCGGGCTACTTACCGGGTTCGCGGTGATGTGATCGATGTGTTTCCGGCGGAATCTGAAAAAGAAGCGGTGCGGATCGAGATCTTTGACGATGAAATAGAAAACCTGAGTTACTTTGATCCTCTGACCGGTGAGGTTTTGCGCCGTGTGCCCAGAGTGACTATCTATCCTAAATCACATTATGTTACTCCGCGGGAAACCCTGGTCGCCGCGATCGATAAGATTAAAGATGAGCTAGATGGCCGACTTAAACAGCTACGGGATCACGACAAGCTAGTCGAAGCCCAGCGGCTGGAGCAGCGTACGCTGTATGATATCGAGATGATTCGGGAACTGGGCTATTGCTCTGGAATTGAGAACTACTCCCGCTATCTTTCAGGACGGGATCCAGGCAATGCCCCGCCAACGCTGTTTGATTATCTGCCTGACGATGCGCTGGTAGTGGTCGATGAATCCCATGTGACTATCCCCCAGTTAGGCGCAATGTATAAAGGCGACCGTTCCCGTAAGGAAACGCTGGTGGAGTACGGCTTCCGTCTGCCTTCGGCGTTGGACAACCGGCCTATGAAATTTGAAGAGTGGGAGATTCAGGCGCCACAGATGATCTTTGTCTCAGCGACGCCGGGGAAATATGAAGCGGCCCAGGCAGGGCAGGTAGTCGAACAGTTAGTACGTCCAACCGGATTGCTCGACCCGATGGTCGAAGTGCGCCCAGCCAAGACTCAGGTTGATGACCTGCTTGGTGAGATTAATCTTGTTGCCGGTCGAGGAGAACGGATTGTCGTCACTGTGCTGACCAAACGGATGGCTGAGGATCTGACTGATTATCTCGCTGAGCATGGTGTGCGGGTGCGTTATCTGCATTCTGATATCGATACCGTAGAGCGGGTCGAGATCATCCGTGATCTGCGGATTGGTGAATTTGATGTATTGGTGGGTATTAACCTGTTGCGGGAAGGTATCGATATGCCTGAAGTGAGCTTGGTGACTATTCTGGATGCGGACAAAGAGGGCTTCTTGCGATCAGAAACCTCTATGATTCAGACGATTGGCCGGGCGGCGCGGAATATTAATGGCCGGGCCATTCTCTATGCAGACCGGATTACCGGATCGATGCAGCGGGCGATAGATGAAACCGAACGTCGTAGAGAAGTACAGGTCATCTATAATAAGAAGCACGGTATTGTACCTGTAGGTATTGTTAAATCTGTTGCCGATATTATGGAAGGAGCATCCGCTATTCCGGGGCGTAAAACCAAAACCGGCCGGAAGGTGGCAGAACCCGCCGCTGAATTTGAGATTGATCCTAAGAAACTCACCACTGCTGAGTTGGCGAAGACGATGAGCCGCTTGGAAGACAAGATGTATGAGTCGGCTAAAAATCTTGAGTTTGAAAAAGCAGGCCACTACCGGGATCAGCTGGAAAAGCTTAAGCATAGCGGCTTATGATGTGCCTGCTATAGGCAGGCTAATTTCGAAGCAAGTTCCTTTGCCCTGGGCGCTCTTAACATTAATAGTGCCATTATGGTCTTTTATAATTCCGTAAACGATCGACAAGCCCATCCCCGTTCCCTGGCCTACGGGCTTTGTCGTGAAAAAAGGGTCAAAAATCTTTTTGCATACCTGTTCATCCATACCACTGCCATTATCTTTAATGCGAATAATGATCACATCATCCTGACTGGTGGCGGAGATAAAAATTTGTGGATTCTGGTTATACTCCAGAGCTTGTTTAGCGTTTATTAATAGATTGAGAAATACCTGATTTAACTCACCTGGGTTACATTCAACTAAGGGAAGGGAGTCGATCATACAGTTCACAGCAATACTGTCATTCAGTTCACTTTGTAGTATTTTTAATGTGCTGTTAAGGCCCGCAGCCAGGTCGGCTTTAACCCGTTCTGATCCCTGACTATGAGAGAAGTGGCGCAGGTTCTGTACAATATCTCGCAGTCGTATCAGGCCCTCTTCAGTATCCGTAAGTAGTTCTTCCGTATCTTCTTGTATAAATATCAGATCTTGCTCATCCAGTAGCGTTTGAAGCTGGTCTGATTGTGAAGGGGAGAGGTTTTGTTGCTCCTGCCATTGGCGATTGAGCTTTAATAGCGCATTGTATGAATGAATATAACGGCGCAAACTTTCCATATTGCTTAAAACAAATGCTAGTGGGTTGTTAATCTCATGGGCAATACCCGCTGATAAGGTTCCCAGAGTAGCCAGCTTTTCATTACGTAACATCAGGCTTTGTTGTTCCTTTAGCCTGTCATTAGTATTTAATAGTTCATTATTGAGTTTGAATAGTTCTCTGGATTTATCTTCCAGTAGTTGCTCCGCTTCGCGACGAGCTTTTTTTTCTCTACGGTATGCTTCCTGATAGGCGATATCTTGACTCATTTATTGTGTCCTCAAGCCTTAAATCGGATGATCAAATCACAATGATCATGACCTTTATGCATACAACGTGGGTGTTCTAAGGTGATGGCTGTTTTGTAGTGTTGCGCTGCACCGCGAATCAGGCCTTCTGCCAGGATGCAAAGCTGGCGGGGAGAACGGTATTCCATGAGTAGTGTCTGATCGTCTGTATCAATGCAGTTAAAGGAGGGTAGGTTAGGATTTTCATAAAGCTTTCGCACCTCGACATGGATAACTTCATCGACGCTTTTTAAAAAACCGCGAAGCGTGTTTTCCTGTTCAATAAAAATAGGATAGCGGTCTGCAAGCTGGCTGAACATATATTCACCAAACATTCCGATAACCTCTGAATCAGGCATTT
>NZ_JADGEW010000024.1 GCF_016744155.1 Amphritea sp.
ATTTATTTGTTTGTTTGTTTGTTTGAAAAACTATCTGGTCGTTTTCGATTTGATAATAAAACTCACACTTTTTTTAAGTGTGTTCTAAGAAGTGAATGATGGAGTAGTAATGAATATTCTAAAAATAAAGAAAAACAGTTCAGGTTTTATTGTGGCTGGAGGTATTGCTTTTTTGTGTTCTGTCCCTGCGCAAGCAATGGATTTTAAAGTTGGTAATACTGAAGCCAGCGCATATGGTTACGTCAAGCTCGATATGACGTATGACGTTGATAGTAAACTTGGAAATTCATCTGGTCTTGGTGCGGCAGCAAGATTAGATAACGTTGATGGTCAGGATGGCCACTTTCAAACACATGTCTATCAAAGCAGGATTGGTTTAAAAACTGTTTCCCCAGTAGAGGGCGGCAACTTGAAGACTGTATTGGAAGGAGATTTCTACGGCAGCGGTGGCGTATTTAGACTACGACATGCGTATGGTGAGTGGAATAACGTTCTAGCCGGTCAAACATGGTCAAACTTCGGTGGTTTCGTAGCAGGTACTCCTCTTGTAGATTTTTCAGGGCCTAGTGGTCGTCCAGTGGCTCATCGTCAACCCCAATTGCGATATACGCAGGGTAATGCATCATTTGCATTGGAAGACTCCAGTGATAAAGGTGGAGTGGTTTCGGGCGCAGGAGCTCAATCCAAGCTACCGGATTTTACAATGCGTTATACTGATAAGTCACAAGCGTTAAAATACTCCGTTTCAGGTGTATTACGCCACTTGAAATTTGATGATAACGTCAATGAGGACAGTGCCTTGGGTTGGGGTGCCGCGTTAGAAACCTCATTAGCGGTCAGTGATTCTTTGACGCTTCGCGCGGGTATTGCGCATGGTAAAGGTGTTGGTGGCTACTTAGATGGTAACCCTAAGAAAAACCCAGCCTACTTTGATACTACTACTAGTAGCTTGGAAACAATTAAAACATCCACAGGTACTATCGGTGCCAGTCTAAAAGTTGGTCCTGGAGCAATTAATGCGGCTTATAGTCAAATTGTAGCTGATCTAGACCCTTCTGCTTTTGCGGCGAGTGATAATGATAAGTTAGCAAACCTTTGGGTTAATTATATTTGGTCTCCGGCTGATAAATTAACGTTTGGTGTTGAGGCTGGGTATCATCAGCGCCGTACTGTGGGTGATGATGAAGGTAAAGCACTTCGTTTACAAGGCATGGTGCAGTATGCATTTTAATCGTTGATGCAATACCGTAGGTGATCTGGCTCTGATATCAGTGCAGAGGAAATAATATTTCCTGATATATCTTATTTGTTAAGAAGAGAACCCCCTTCTTCTCTTTATTAATGAATAGTTATACAGGTCGCCTACAGCCACTTTAATACACTGAAGTTGAATCGACCAGCTTTTCGTAGACGTTTTACTACTTGTTTAACTGCTGTTTTTCAATGTCGATTGGAGACAGGTTGCTAGTGTAACCATGTTTCCTAACTGAGTTATAAAACATTTCAATGTAATCGAAAACGTCTTGTCGTGCTTCTGAGCGTGTTGAGTAACCCCGTCGTTTGATGAGTTCGCGTTTAAGCAGCTGAAAAAATCTTTCAGCTACAGCATTATCATGGCAGTTACCTCGTCGACTCGTGCTAGTCTGAAGATTATGCTGCACACAAAAACGTAAACAAGGATCACTACTGTACTGTGAACCTTTATCTGAATGTATCAGTACCCTTTGCATAGGCCGACGACACCAGACAGCCATCAATAATGCATCTAAGACAATCTCGCTACACAGACGAGGAAAGGTGCGAAAAAATCCAGTTGTCAGCTTTGTAGCTACCTAACTATACGGTCTGTAGAGCACTGATAAGTACTTATTCGCTGGTTCCCTAGTCTCTTCGTAGATTTGCTAAAGACCTCGTGGCGTTGTCTCGCTCTTAACTAATCACTCACTGAGTAAACCTAAACAATGCAGGTTGTGGGCCTAAGATTTTAGTAGCTGGTCCAACTAGTTTTCATAAATCAAGAATAATGGATAAGCGTGAAGAGCCTTATATTGATTGGGTATTACGGACTAGTTTTAACTGTAAGAAATAAAATGCGAACCACTGGTCTAACCAGCGATGAAGTGGACTGATTAAGCTTCAAGATAATTTTCAATTTGTTGACGGTATTTAACAATAGGTCTACAGTGCACTTAACTCTGACACTTTGTGCCTCATTCGGTGTTGTAGAAGAAGGTAAGTGATTGATTAAAAGCCACGAAATAAGTGGGTTCGAATCCCTCCCTCACCGCCATCATTTATAACGAAAGAGCCTGGTCTAACGACTGGGCTTTTTTGTGTCTGAAATTTGAGGGGGAGGGTGAGTTCCCTCGTGGTTCGAGCCGAGCGAAGCGAGACAACGTCGTAGCCCGCTACAACAGCCCGAAGGTAGAGGAGTGAAATGACGAATAATCCTCCCTCACCGCTATCATTTATAACGAAAGAGCCTGATCTAACGATCGGGCTTTTTTGTGGCTGAAATTTGAGGGGAGGGTGTTTACAACAAAAGATACTCGGGGTTCCAGCTGGTCGATTTACTCGTTGCTAATCAGCTATGTACTAGACGGAACTGCATAATGAGGTAAAGGCTCCGGTGAATCTGAATCTTGTATGGGGGAAGAGCAGTCTATTAGGGACGGGAAATTGAAATAATATCTCCAAACGTCATATATTCTGAGCCTCCTAAGCGTGTAATCGGGTCGATTTTATCAGCAGCGATCTTCATGCGACCTTTAGAATCAAGTTCAACCGCACTGTCATCAATATAGAGGTTCTTGATTCGACCAAACACTAGATGATGAGGTGCATTGCCGATCTCTTTTACATCGTAAAGTTCACAGTTCATAGCGATGCGTGCTCCCTCGATTCGGGGTAGCGAACTATTATTGAAAGGTACGAGTGACAGCCCCGCGTGTCCTACTTCGGATTCGTTTGCAGGTAACTCTTGCGACGTCAGAGTTACTTGTTGTGCTTGTTCTCTATGGGCTAAATGAACAACAAAATTCTTGCGTGAAATTATATTGTTATAGGTATCTTTCATAGCCCCATTGGTCTTGCTACCTATAGAGAACATTAGAATGGGAGGGTCATTGCAAACCGCGGTAAAAAAAGAAAACGGCGCAAGGTTGTGGCCCCCATCGACGTTTTCGCTCAGTACCCAGGCAACAGGACGGGGTAAAATTGATTGAGTCATGGTGAAATATGCTTTGTTAGCAGACAACTCAGAAAAATCAATATCCATGAAAGAATCTCTGTTTATGGCTGGTCAGGAAGACTGAGTAGTCAAAGATACAGTAAATAGATGAGGTTTGGTGTTACAGATCAGTGCTTATGTAAAGAATACATAATTATGCTTCAAGTGGGGAATCTTATCTTAGGCTCTTATTTGGTAAGTAGTTCAGTATTTATCTGAATTCCTTCTTTAGCGATAATGCGCCACAGTCCGATCTATGGAAGACCCTTGCTCAGAGGTGGTGGGTTTCGCTGATCGCTATACCGTTAAGTACGAAGCTAATGATTGGCTTTACCCTTGATCGACAATGACACGAGCATCGACCACCGCATAGCCATCGTCGTAAGCAATAACAGGGTTAAGGTCTAGTTCGGATATTTCCGGATGGGCATCGACAATAGCGGAGACTTTCAGCAGCAGTTCCGCTAGTGCTTCTTTATCAATCGCCGCTCCACCCCGGGTGCCTTCCAGAATCTTACGGGCCTTGATCTGATCAATCATGGAAAGGGCGTCATTTCGATTAAGGGGAATAGCACGGAAGGCAACATCTTTGAGGATCTCAACGAAGATTCCACCGAGGCCAAACATCAGTACCGGACCAAAGATCGGGTCGCGGCTCATACCTACGATCACTTCGATACCTTTGCGAGCCATTGGTGTCACTAATACGCCTTCGATCTCCGCTTCGGCATTGTATTGACGACAGGATTCGAGGATATTCAGCCGGGCCTGTTGCATCGCTTCGCTGCCCCTAATATCCAGCTTTACGCCTCCAGCATCAGATTTATGCAGGATATCTTTGGATATGACTTTCATAGCTAATGGGGTATTGCCGAAGGTCTCTGCGGTAGTTTTGATATCGGCATCCTGGCGGATAATCAATTCCACAGGCACATCTACGCCGTAGCTTCGCAGTAGGGATTTAGCTTCAAATTCAAATAGATCTCGGTTTTGATCACAGGCCTGACTGAACAACTGGCTGCATTCTGGAATAACCGTTAGAGCTATTGTTTGTTCTACGCCTGAACATTGCTGGAGATATTCACCTCGTTCGCTCAGTGCGGCCATAATTTTCACCGCATGTTCGATGGAGTCGTAGACTGGTAGGTCTGCTTTGCGTAGTCGTTCCAGCGGCTCAGGCTTAACATGGGCGTATAGGCTGTAGATCACTAATGGTTTATCGGTCATGCTGGCTAGATTGGCGATAGCGTTGGCACAGTTCAGCTCTTCCTGCTGTAGCTCTTTGGCAAAGCGGATTCCGTAGCCACCGAACATGCCTACCAGAAACACTATATCGACATTATCGTCGTTACTCAGGATCTCCATACAGTCAACCAGAAGGCCTGGATTGGCATCGGTACTGCCTGCAACATCAATCGGGTTAACCAGTGAAGCCTGAGGGAATAAAATATCACGCAGGGCATCACGAGTAGCATCACTCAGTTCTACCAGTTCCATACCGGCTTCGGATATACGATCGGATGCGATAGTGGCTTGGCCACCCCCGTCGGCGAGTACGGCTATTTTTTTGCCTTTGGCCTGTTGCAGCAACCCCAGGCCTTCAGCGACCGGCAGAATCTCATCTGAGTTTTCCACCACAGTAACTCCTACCTGGCGTAGCAGGTCGACGGTCATATGGTAGCTGCCAGCCAGAGATCCGGTATGGGAGCTGGCGGCTTTCTGTCCGGCTTCGGTGCTGCCGGATTTATAGACAACGACGGGTTTGAATCTAGATGTTTCGCGAGCTACATCGAGGAAGCGGCGACCGTCCTTAAAGCCTTCCACATAGAAGGTGGCGACTCGTGTGTTCTTTTCTTCACCGAGATATTGTAGATAGTCGGCAAAACCAATATCGATCTGATTACCCGGGCCAACATAGGTACTGAAACCGATATGACCGTTGCTTTCCGCTTCAAGGGCGAGTGCCAGGAGTATATTGCCGGACTGAGAGATAATACCGATGTCACCGGCCTGAACATTATCCAGAGCCAGCAGGTTAACCTTCTTATGCAGATTAAACATACCGGAGGTATTTGGGCCGACCAGGCGTACTCCCGCGTGTTGTGCAGCGCTCAGCACTTCCTGTTCAAGTTGAGCGCCGTCTTCGTCCACCTCACCAAAGCCGCTGGCCAGGATAATAGCGCCTTTGACTCCGTTTTCACCGCACTGTTTCAGCAGGGAAGGGATAGTGTTTGCGGGGGTGCAGATCAGCGCCATATCCGCCGCAGCCGGTAGGGCGGTAACCGATGGATAGGCCTTGATCCCCATGATTTCAGAGGCTCTCGGGTGGATCGGGTAGATGCTACCGGCATAGCCATCATTCAGCAGGCCGGTCATCGCCTTGAAACCGCGTTTGGTTGGATCAGCAGAAGCGCCGATAATAGCGATGGAGTCCGGTGCCAAGATCTTATGCAGTAAGCTTGGCATGCTCAGCACCCCTTAAATTCGGGTAAACGTTTTTCGCGAAAGGCATCAACGCCTTCCTGCCAATCTTGGGTGGTGGTACACATGAATACACCGTCTAGCTCGTGCTGTAACTGAGCATCGATATCATTATAGGAGGAGTTATTGAGCAGCTTCTTCACAAGCTGCATTGAGATAGGTGCTTTGCTAGCCAGTTCAGCGATAAAGGTAGCGGCTTCATTCTGTAGCTGTTCATCGGTAACCGCACGGCTAACCAGCCCGATACGCTCAGCTTCTCTGCCATCAATTTTATTACCTAGGAAAATTAGTTCACGGGCTTTGGCAAGGCCTACCATGCGTGGCAGAAACTGGGTCACGCCACCGCCAACACAGGTGCCGATGCTGACTTCAGGGAAGCCGATCTGGGCCGATTCTGCCATCAGTAGGAAGTCGCAGGAGCAGGCTATCTCAGCTCCGGCACCCAGCGCGTAGCCGTTGATAGCACCAACGACCGGTTTAGTGGATCGGAAAATCGCCTCACAGACGTCATTTCCCAGTTGTAGATACAGGCGACGTTGGTACTGCGTACGCTCGCCTGCACCATGCTCTTTCATATCGGCACCGACGCAAAAAGCGCGACCTTCACCGGTAAGTAAGATGGCCCGAACATCAGTATCAGCTTCTGCCTGTGCCAGGGCCGCCAGCAGCTCGCGATAGAACTGTTCAATGACTGCATTAAGGCGGTGTGGGCGGTTAAAACGGATTTCCACATAACGATTTTTACGATGATAGAGAAGTGTTTCATAGCGGGTTGGTGACATGGGAAAGCTCCGGTTTGTTTTTGAAGGGGGCGTTCAAAATAGAGCGGATATCGCTTGTGAGACAGATGTATCAATACTTGAATAAGAAAACGTTTGAGTCGTTATTTAAGATTAGATGACACAAATGTATCGCGCAACACAAATGTGTCATTAGTGTTTTATTATGTGCTACTCGGTTAAAATTGGCTCATAGCGATCCTGTGTAACAAGATAGCAACAGGCCTGAATGTTGAGGTTTTGTAATAGCTTCTATTGGCAGGTGTATCAGCGTCAAACGAGATCCAAAAAATGAATTCACCTATTCCAGATGCCAGCAGTGTTCTTAAAGAGATCTCTGCGAAATATTCCACGCTTTCCACACAGCTGAAGAAAGCTGCTGACTATGTATTGGAACAACCGGTTAATGTGGCACTGTTATCTATTCGTAAGAGCGCTGTAGAGGCAGGTGTGACGCCATCAACACTGACCCGTTTGGCAAAATCAGCAGGGTTTGACCGGTACGACAGCTTTAGACAACTCTTTAAGGAGGCTGTTAATGCTCGTCAACCAGGGTCCTATTTCAGTGATCGTGTGCAGTATCTGCAGGAGAGGGCGAGTAATAATAATGCAGATAATCAGGTCTTTGTGGAGTTTGCTGATTCAGCCTTTAAAAATCTGGAGCAGCTATTTCAGGATGATATTCACAATAAGCTGCAGGATGCCGCTCATCTGGTAATCGATGCCCGGAAGGTCTTTGCATTAGGATTTCGGGATACTTTTACTTGTGCTTATCATTTCAGCTATGTGGGCAATATCGCTTTCCCCCATATTCAGTTGATCAGGGGTTATCAGGGAACTTTGCTGAGTGAGCTGGGTGAGATTTGCGCAGATGATGTCGTTGTCGCATTCTGCTTCGAGCCCTATACCACAGAAACAGTGCAGGCGATCAGAGTCGCCAGAGATGCCGGTGCTAAGATTATTGCGATTACTGACAGTTTACGGTCACCTATTGCCTTAGGGTCAGACATTGTTTTCAGTTTGAAAAACGACACCCCACATTTCTTTCCATCACTGACATCGTCAATTACTCTTGCGGAAGCTCTATTAGCAGAGTGTGTCTCCATCGGGAGTAAAGAGATGGTCAGTAATATTAACCGTTTTGAAGAGACTCTTCATCGGCTGGGGGGGTATTACGAAGACTGATACAAGCACTACAAAAATGGCAAAGAAACCGGAACTTTAGTGCGTGAGAGAGTCTTAACGGGTCACCAATACCGAACACTCTGCCGCCTGAACAACTTTGGCAGTGACTGATCCCATCATCATATTTTCCATTCGGCCATGCTTCGCTGCACGGATCAGTATCAGGTCAGCATCTATTTCTTTTGCCCGAGCGATAATTCGCTTTGGGGCTTTGCCTGCTGTCACCCATATGGAGACATCAAGCTCTTTTGGAAGGTTAGTGTCAGCAAGCTGGGTGAGTTCAGCCCGCATAGCATCGAGTGCCTCCTGCATAATATTTTCCGGGAGGTAGGATGCCACTAATGGCATCTGGATGTCCGGTACCACCGACAGTAATTCAACCTCCATGCCTGGCGTTATATATTCGTTAAGCGATTGCAGGGTGGCTTCGCTGCCGGGGGTGTCCTGAAGGTCTAGAGCGACCAATATTTTATTATACATAGAGACCTATCCTTGCTCGCGGCGGCGAACCTGTAGCCAACCCAGCAGAAACAGCAGGGCCAGCGTCGGAATGTAAATCAGTTGTTTAGGGGGACGGTCAGTTTTAACTTCAATCCCCGTAATTTCCCAATCAAAGTCGATACCTGCAGCTTCTGCATTACTGCCGAAACCTACCTGATCGACCACGACTCTGCCATTGTCATCCCTTAGGAACAGGCCTGCCGCTTCCACGCGGCCGCTGGTGTTATCTGAATCTGGAAAAGGTAGTTCGATGACCTTGCTCACAAAATCGCCATCAATCGTTTCACCGCTGACCGATAGGCGTAATTTTTCATCAGGCTGCAGGCCCTCAACAACAGCTATCATCTCAGTAGGGGCAATATTTTCTATCGGAGGGTATACCTCATCCCACCAAAAACCAGGCCTGAACATGGAGAAGGCGATCAACAGCAGCATGAGGGTTTCATACCAGCGGGTTCTTACAAGCCAGAACCCCTGAGTTGCCGCCGCAAAAACCAGGATTGCGATTACTGAGCTTACAATGACGATTAGCAGGTGAAAAATTCCCTGTATATCTATCAACAACAACTCGGTGTTGAAAATAAACATAAAGGGCAGAATGGCCGTCCGGATATCGTAGGTAAATCCTTGAATACCCGTCTTGATTGGATCACTTCGGGCGATGGCCGCCGCAGCAAAGGCGGCTAACCCCACGGGAGGGGTATCATCCGCCAGGATGCCGAAGTAGAACACAAACAGGTGGACTGCAATCAGTGGAACAATAAGACCGCTCTGTGCCCCCAGTGTAACGATGACGGGTGCCATTAAAGTCGATACAACAATGTAATTGGCCGTGGTGGGTAACCCCATACCCAGAATCAGGCTGATGATTGCCGTAAAGATAAGCATCAGCATGATGTTCCCGCCGGATATGAATTCTACAAACTCAGTCATTACCAAGCCGATGCCCGTCAGGGTGACCGTGCCTACGATAATGCCTGCAGCCGCTGTGGCGACGCCAATGCCTATCATGTTTCTGGAGCCGGTTACCAAACCCTCAAACAGATCTTCTATCCCCTCTTTGATGCTTAAACTTAGCTGAGTATGGCCCCGAAAATAAGCCTTAATGGGTCTATGGGTCAGGACGATGAATATCATAAACACAGTTGCCCAAAAAGCAGAAAGCCCAGGGGAAAGCCGTTCAACGGTCAGACACCAAACCAGCACGACCACTGGCAACAAGAAATAGAGACCGGATTTTACTGTAGGCCCAGGTTCAGGTAGTTCTAGCACCGGGGAGTCGGGGTCGTCCAGCTCGAGTTCAGGGTAGCCTGAACAGAATTTAAGTAAGCCTAGATAAGCAGCCAGAATAACAACAGCCAGTACGGGGCTGGCCCAGACGCCTAGTGAGTCCTTAGTCCAGCCGACACCGTAATAGACGGCCATTGATAGTATGCAGACCCCTAAAATAATCCCTGTCCAGGTTAATAGGCCTTGTGCCAATGTGGGCTTATAGCGACGTGGTAGTCCCATCATGCCCGCTTTCATCGCTTCCAAATGTACAATATAGATCAATGCAATATATGAGATTAGGGCGGGTAAGATTGCGTGGCGTATGACATCGATATAAGGGATGCCCACATACTCAACCATAAGAAAGGCGGCGGCTCCCATGATCGGTGGTGTTAACTGACCGTTAGTGGATGCCGCTACTTCTACCGCGCCAGCCTTGCTAGCGGGAAATCCCACCCGTTTCATCAGAGGGATGGTAAAGGTGCCTGTTGTTACAACGTTGGCAATGGATGACCCTGAAATAAGCCCACTAAGCCCAGAGGATACAACGGCTGCTTTTGCCGGCCCCCCGCGCATATGCCCCAAGAGGGAGAAAGATACTTTAGTGAAGTAGTTTCCGGCACCGGCTTTTTCCAGTAAGGCACCAAACAGCACAAACAGAAATACGAAGCTGGTGGATACGCCCAGAGCAACACCAAATACCCCTTCAGTCGTGAGCCACTGATGGGACATGGTTTTGTTCAGACTAGCCCCTTTATGGGCGATTACATCGGGCATATATGGACCGCCAAAGGTATACGCCAGAAATACAATGGCGACCACCATGAGTGGTGGCCCCAATGCTCTACGGGTTGCTTCGAGAAGGAGCACCATACCGGTGACGGCAAAGATTAAGTCGCCCGTCGTGGGTGCACCGGCCCTGTTTGCTAGTTCAGTATGAAAAATAACCAGGTATGAGGCGCTAAAAGCACCGAGTAGGGCGAAAATCCAGTCCTGAATCGGTATAGAGTCCCTTGGCGATCGTGATAGGGCAGGATAAGCGGTATAGGCCAGGAAGATGGCAAAGCTCAAGTGAATAGCGCGAGCCTGAGTGTCATTGATCACGCCAAAGTTAAAAACAAAGGGCAGCGGAGAGGCATACCATAGCTGAAACAAAGCCCAGAAAAGGGCGGCTGCCCAAAGTAGGGTTTTAGCAGCCCCTTGGGGAACCCGGGCACCGCTATCTACTTGAGCAACAATATCCTCAGCGGACGACTGCGGCGAGTTGCTATCGGTCTGAATATTTCTATCTGACAAAATATATCTCCACTGCAGTGATGGAAAGTACAACGGTGATCTCAGTTGTTTCCTATTAGAAGAAGGGCCGACTGTTTCAACAGGAGTGTCGGTAATCAAACAAACCTAACAGTGGCCCTAAATGCAGTTGATGTAAGCGCCTGGCTTACATCAGACCGGCTTCTTTGTAGTATTTAGCAGCACCGGGGTGCAGCGGAGCGGACAAACCATCTTTGATCATCTCTTCTTTCTTAAGATTAGAGAAAGCAGGGTGTAGTTTGCGGAATGAGTCGAAGTTCTCAAATACAGCCTTAACGACGGCATAGATAACATTGTCAGGAACATCAGTTGATGTGACAAAAGTTGCACCGACACCAAAGGTTTGAGTGTCAGCGTCATTTCCACGGTACATACCACCCGGGATAGTGGCGGTACGGTAGTAGCTGTTATCAGCAACAAGTGCATCGACGACAGAGCCAGTTACGTTAACGAGCGTACTATCGCAAGAGGTGGTTGCTTCCTTGATAGCGCCGCTAGGGTGGCCCACAGTGTAGATCATGACATCAATTTTATTATCACACAGTGCACTGGCCTGCTCAGACGCTTTCAATTCAGATGCCAGAGAAAAGTCTGCATTCGTCCAGCCAAGAGCGCCCATTAGGACTTCCATGGTGCCGCGCTGACCGGAGCCAGGGTTACCGATGTTTACTCTTTTTCCTTTGATATCTTCAAAGCTTTTGATGCCACTGTCTCCACGGGCAACGACAGTGAAAGGCTCAGGGTGTATGGAGAAAACTGCACGTAATTTTTTATTAGCGCCAGCATCTGTAAACTTACTAGTACCGTTATAAGCGTGGAACTGCCAATCGGACTGAGCAACCCCCATATCCAGTTCACCTGCTCGAATAGTGTTTAAGTTGTACACTGATCCACCGGTACTTTCAGTTGAGCAACGAACCCCGTGTTCTTTGCGGCTCTTATTAACAAGGCGACAGATTGCACCACCAGTTGGATAGTAAACACCTGTAACCCCACCTGTACCGATGGTTATAAATTGCTGGTCAGCTGCTTGAGTGATAACCGGAGCCGTTAGGCCAAGAGTAATAGAGCACGCAAGCGTCACCGCCTTGATCGATTTATTCATTTGAAACACCTATTATTTTTAGGTTTTATTGTTTTTCTAATAGTGCTGAAGCTACGTGCCTATCCTGAACGGCTTAAAACAGAGGTAAGTGGTTCGCTTCTACAAACTACATAGAGTCTATTTTAGCGTAGTACATTATGAGCAATACATATGTATCAATCTGTTAGAAATTTAATTAATTTGTTTTATTTTTCTTTGTAGACATTTTTATGAGTACAAATATTTTAGTTAGAGACACAGCTTCACGCTTCTACTCTGCGGAATTTTTGCCTCGTAAATTGGGCATGTAGATACCTCGTTAAAGTAGATTGTCTACTCTTAACTAGGTGTCCGAAAAATGGGGGTAAAACCAGTGCCAGACTCAGAGATTTCTGAGTGTTCATGGGGTTGTTTATAACTTTTTAAATCTTGGTAGGGGGGGGCAGCATCGAACAATTGGAATATCAGGGGCGGTGGGTTTAATGAATGAAGAGAAGCTACGGCTTAAGGCTGTTCGCTTGAAGATGATTTTGTTGCTGAAGTTAACTTGACGGTACCTTAATCGTATTTTTCTTAGCCAGGTTTCTACAAAAATGTTAAATGGATGCGAGTGAAATACTCAAGCGCAAGCACTGCATTGTTCTTTAAACTTTGATAACTTGGCTGTTCTGCTTTTTTGGCCAACTGCTCAGAATGTTTGTGCATTTTTATAGAGATCAGGAGTCACGATGACTGTTTATGAAAATATAAAATTCGAGATCAGTGATGGTGTGGCGACTGTTACCCTTAATCGCCCGGATGATGCCAATGGTATCAATATCCCTCTTGCAAAGGAGCTGCTAAATGCCGCTATTCTATGTGAGAGTTCAGAGGCGGTTCGGGTGGTCATTATCACCGGACAGGGGCGGTTTTTCTGTGGCGGCGGCGATGTAAATAGTTTAGCCGAATCACGTGACAATATCGGTGAAATGCTTACCGAGCTTACCGGCTATCTACACTCTGCTATTGCCCGCTTTCGGCATATGAGAGCGCCTGTGATTGTGGCGGTTAATGGCACTGCAGCGGGAGCTGGCCTGAGTCTGTCGATGATTGGCGATTACGTAGTGGCTTCTGAAAAGGCTAAGTTCACAATGGCTTATACAGGTATTGGCCTGTCACCGGATGGCAGTGCCAGTCACTTTCTACCTCGTCTTATCGGTTTACGTAAGACTCAGGAGCTGATGATTACTAATCGATTACTCTCTGCCCAAGAGGCATTAGACTGGGGGATGGTGAATAAACTGGTTGCGCCTGAGAGTGTCTTGGATGAAGCCCAGTCGCTGGCAGCGGGTCTTGCTAAAGGGCCAACCAATGCCTACGGCGCTATTAAGGAACTGTTGAATCAGACCTATCTCAATGGCCTGGAAACTCAGATGGATCTGGAGACACGTCTCATTGCTAAGATGGGGCGTTCAGAGGATGGCTTAGAGGGCGTTGCCGCTTATCTAGAAAATCGTCCACCAGAGTATAAAGGTTAACTTGGTAAACAATCTGATCAGCACAGTAACGAGTCATATGATGAACATCCTCTTGCCTTTGTCAAAAGGGGAATGGGGTAGAATCCGATAGCCTTTAGCATTGCTGCGTATATCAGTAGTACTTACATCACGATCGATATAGTGTCATCGTTCTAGCTTAATACCGCGATCATATATGATTGCGATGTTTGTGTTTCAGTAAGGAGTATAAATGACAAACTTGGGTATCCTTGGTGTCGGCCATCTGGCAGGCTATTGTGTTAAAGGATTGCGAAATGGTGGCGACCAGCGGCCTATAATGCTCTCTTCCAGAGGCCGGGAAATGGCTCGCCAACTGGCTTCAGAGTGTGGCTGTAGCATTGTCGATAGCAACCAGCTGTTGGTAGATCAGTGCGATATTATTTTACTGGCAGTTCGTCCAGCTCACCTTGACGAATTACTCCAAACTATCAACTTTAGGCCCGGGCAGACAGTTATATCAGTTATCGCAGGGGTCAGCCTGAAACAGCTTAGGCAGCATCCGGAATTACGACAGACCGAACTGGTACGCGCACTCCCATCTACTAGCGCAGAGGTGAATGCAGGACCGATTCCGCTCTTTCCAAGCAATCCAATCGCTGAGGGGTTATTTGCCCCGCTTGGCCAGGTTGTAACCCTGTCATCTGAAGAGCTATTTGATACAGCACTGGCTCATGCCTGTTTACACGGCTGGAGCTACTTTTTGATTCAAGCTTTAATTGATTGGAGTGCTGAACAAGGTATGGACCCAACCACCGCCCGGCAGATGGTCGCTCATTCCATCGGCAGCGCCATCACATTTGCTGAAGCAAATCCGAAACTAAGTTATAAAGAGATCGGTGACTCCATTGCTACCGAAGGAACCTTTACCCAAAAAGGAATTCAGCAGATTGAGTCTGGTAATGGCATCCAGAGTTGGATAGATGCAATGGAATCTATAAAATAATTAAGCCAAGCGAATAGGTGATCCCTTCGGGGGGACTGGCACTTTGTGCATCGTGTTACTTAGCTCGGGATGTTCCCAAGACTTATTATTAGCCTAGTAACAAGTTTCTGTTCCCGGCTATTCTTCTGACTAAAGCGCCGTAGTCTGCAGCGGCATCTCCATCAGGACGAAACTCAAAGATGGTTTTGCCATGGGATGGAATCTTGCTCAGTTCTTCGTCGTAACGAATTGGCGTACAGACTTTATCACCATAAATACCCTGCAGTTTTCTGTAGATATCTTTAGGTTGTTCAACCCGGGTATCCATAAATGTGGGTAGAACATATTTAAGATCTATCTCTTTATACTTCTTGATGGCGTGCAGATTCTTAGTGAACTCAGCAAGGCCATGAAGCGATAAAACCTCTAATGAAACAGGCGTCAGTATCTCATCAGCATAGAAGAGAACATTCACGGTTAGCTGGTCCCAGCCTGGTGAGGTATCTATAATGACAAAGTCATAATCTTTATCGACCTTCTCCAGCGCTTCAGACAAGGTCCATTCAGAGCCAAAACTTTTCTTATCAATAATTCGTTTAGCGCCAGCGAGCGAACGACCTCCACTTAGCAGGTCAAGATTTGGTCTTGCTTGAGTGATAGTTTCTCTCGGAGGAAGCTCTCCGGTCAGTAACTCTGTCAGACCGGCAGCGGGTCTTTTTCCTAAGAGAAAAGAGGACTGACCCTGTGTGTCAGTATCGATAAGTAGGACTTTGAAGCCTGACATCGCCAGCCCGGCGCTTAGGTTCACCGCCGTTGTTGTTTTACCGACACCTCCTTTGCTGAGAGTGACGCAGATCTTACGCGGGGTTTTAGTACCGCTTGTCTGGACTACAGAGGGAGTCTGCACTTCTGGCTGAGGAGGCGTAACCGGCTGAGCCGCCTCGCCATTATCAAGGTTTACTACAAATTTATGCTCACAGGCTTTACAGCGCACGAGAAATTTTTTCTTGGCTACTATCCGGCTGGTATCTGCTCGATGTTTTTTGGAGCATTTTGGGCAAACAATAATAGTCATGGTTTAGCCTTCTCTAGATCTTCCAGAATCGCTTTTAAAGCAACCTTTGCTAATCTTTCTACAGAGCAGTCAGAATGAGGTTTAGGGATAAATTTTAAACTGACTTTTCCTTTGATTTTCCATACATGAATCGCAAATTTGTCATTGTCAGTTTGCCATATGAGCTTTCCCTTATTTTGCTCAGTACCATTCATAGGCAGATTTTCTGTATCACAGAAAATGATGTCGTTGAGTTGTTGTAACTCTTCTATGTTGTCGGTGACCTCTTCACTCAACAATAAACTCATGAGGTCTATGTTTTCGCTATTAGACATTTTCAAAAAACTCTCTCCGAAGATGAGCTAACATCTCTTCTAAATCCGGGTGAATCTGCTGATCGATTAAAGTCCACTTTATCCCGCTGATCCAGTTTCCATCGCCATCGACCGACATGTGAACGATTTCACCCTCAAGATTATCAAAACTCCTATCACCTAAGATAAGCTCACAGCCTTTAAGAATTGCGTCTTGGGGGAACTCAGTATCGGCTTGTACTTCGATACAAATACCGCTATCACTGATATCAACTAATGGAAAACAGCGCTCATCTATCTTTAGAAAGAACTGCTTTTTGTGTTTAACTGGCAACCGGTATGACTTACGGGTTACTTGCTCCGACTCTGAGTCACTAGGGATCTCCTCGAGTTCTATGGAGTCATCACTAATTATTTCCATGTACCAGCCTCATTGAGCATTGCTTCGCTTACCCTTCATGATGGAGTAAAACAGGCTGTTTCACCATTTTTTGGCAAAGAAAAATGATCGTATGCCATTGGATATTTTCAACCTTGGTTCTTATTAAAACAGCTGTTCCACCCAAAGCTCAATGATCTACCTCTTATAATGGGTAATAAAGATCTAACAAAGGGGAATTTAACTATATAGCTGTAGAGCCAACTGGCCACTGACAAGTTAATTTCAACACTCAAATCAGAATTAATCGAGAAACTTTAAGCAGTGGTTTATCCCTATCTGTTAAATACTCTTTATCTGAAATTAGTTTCTAGCTGTAACTCGAGTCACAAAAACTATGTAAATTACTGTAAAGTTTTCCAGCATAAAAATTGGTTACTATATACTGCTAATAGTGACTTATTTATCCTCCTGTCTGGACTTCATCCATGAAATCACTCTTTCAAAAACCGTTGATCTTTTTTGTAGTTATCGCACTGGCTGCGCTTATTGTTGCAATGATGATGCGTAATCAAGCGCCAGTAGAGCATCAGAAGATCGGATTGGTACCCAAACAGGTGGGCGTGATTGAGGTTGTCTCGCAAAAAATACACCCGACGACGACGGCTTATGGCAGCGTTGAGCACGGGGTGGCATTGCAAAATAGGGCCGAGGTGAGTGGCAAAATAAGCTACATGCATCCAGATTTGAAGCAGGGTGGCAGTATTGCTGCCGGGGTATTGGTGTTGCGAATTGATCCTGAGGATGTGGAGGTCTCTCTGAAGCAGAGTGAAGCTGATCTACAATCTAACATGTCGTCACTGCAGCAGTTAGATGAAGAGGAAAAAACCAGCCGACGTTCACTGCGATTGGCTCAGGACAGTCTAAATGTTGGCCGAAAGGAGCTGCAGCGGATCCAGGATATGTGGGATAAACGCCTGATAGCCCGCTCTGTATTAGATACAGAAAAACAGAGTTTGTTACAGTTGCAACAGACTGTCTCTGATCTGCAGGGGCAGCTAAATACCTACGTTAGCCGCAGGGCATCAGCACAGGCTCAGATTGAACGGGCATCACAACAGGTGCGTAGTCAGCAAACCAGTCTGGGCCGTACCGAACTTTATATGCCGTTTGATGCGCGAATTGGCTCTGTACCTGTGGATAAAGGGGAGTATGTTTCTGTCGGTACTGCACTATTTGAAGCGTTGGCAACCGATCGGGTTGAGATCACTGCACAGCTGCCGATTCAGCAGATGGCAAAGTTGGTCAGTGGGGCATCATTGTCGACGGCAAAAATGGGGGAGGTGCTGCAACAACTCGGTTTGAAAGCAAAAGTCAGCCTGGTTGGTGGGCAGAAGCAGGCTGTTTGGCAGGCTGAAGTAATACGTTTTTCTGAAGCGATCGATCCGGTACGCAGAACGTTGGGCATTGTGGTTGCAGTAGACAACCCGTACGAAAAAATCATTCCGGGCAAGCGGCCACCCCTGATTAAGGGAATGTATACCGCAGTGGATCTGTATGCTCCGGCCATTGATGCGCTGGTGATTCCCCGTAAAGCCATCCATGAAGGACGGGTTTATCTGGTAGGTGTTGAGCAGAAGTTGGAAATAAGGGCAGTAGAAGTATTATTTACCCAGGGAGATTTTGCGCTTATTTCAGAGGGGCTGTCAGTGGGTGACAAGGTGATCGTGAATGATCTGATTCCGGTCATAAAAGGTATGCCACTGGCCCCGGTAACGGATCAGCAATATCAGGATGAGCTTAAAGCAGTCTCCTTTGATGCTGACCTGGTGTTTAGCGGGAGTGCTGAATAATGATTCGCTTCTTTGCCGGCCATCCAACCGCTGGAAACATCCTTATGGTGGCGATTATCTTGCTGGGGCTGGTAGCACTACCAACGCTTAAGAAAGAGACATTCCCCGAAGTAGATCTGAACCGGGTTAGTGTTACGGTAGCCTATCCGGGGGCTAGTCCGTCCGATGTGGAAGATGGCATATGTAATCGACTCGAAGATGCTACCGATGGCATCAGCTTCATGGATGAGCAGCAGTGCGAAGCCCGCGATAACTTAGGTACGCTAACGCTGGATATGCAAGAGTCGGGTGACATTAAACAGTTTGTTGATGATGTGACTGCAGCGGTTGATGCGATAACGGATTTCCCCTCTGACGCTGAAGATGCCGTTATTAAGGAATTGGGTCGTACCGAGCCGGTGGTTAGCGTGGCGATCTCTTCGGATGCCACCATGGTGGAGCTGAAAGCACTGGCCGAATACTACCGCAATAAGCTGCTGGCACTGCCGGGCGTTCCAATTGCCACCGTGACCGGGTTTTCTGAACACGAACTTAGCGTCAGTGTAAAACCCTATGCCCTGCGGCAATATAAACTCAGTATCGATGATATCGCTAACCTTATTCGAACCCAGGCGCTGGACCTGCCCGCGGGAGATATCGACGCACGGCATGGTACTTATCAGGTTCGAATTGAAAATGCCCGCCGTAGCGTATCCGAGCTGGAAGACCTGGTTATTCTCACCACTGAGCAGGGTGGGCAACTACGGTTGGGAGATATCGCGACGGTAGAAGACCTGTTTGAGGTACCGGAACAGCGTATAGAGCTTAATGGTCTTCCGGCTGCGCTAATTGAGATAAGTAAGAATAGCAGTGATGATTCGCTCACTGTCTTTAATGCAGTTAAACAATTTACCGATCAGGAAAACAGCCGTTTACCGGAAGGCACTTCCCTGGTGATTACCCAGGATTCGGCTTCTATTGTAAAAGACCGTTTATCGCTGCTGTTAACTAATGGCTGGCAAGGGCTGCTATTGGCAACTCTGGCACTGTTTATGTTTTTTGGCTGGCGCTACACCTTCTGGGTCGCGATGGGGTTACCGATCTCGTTCCTCGGTGGCTTGGTGGTGATGTCAGCGTTCGGCATTAGTATCAATATGATATCGCTGGTTGCTCTGCTGATGGCGATCGGCATCCTGATGGATGATGCGATCGTATTGTCTGAAAGTATCGAAACCGAGTTTCGCAAGGGGAAAACCCCTTTTCAGGCAGCGGTTGATGGCATCCAGAAAGTCGCCCGGGGAATCGCTTCTTCTTTTATAACATCGGCCATTCTGTTTGGTAGTTTGCTATTTTTAAAAGGGGATATGGGGCAAATTCTTGGCGTATTGCCGGTGGTATTACTGGCGGTACTCACGGTTAGTCTGATTGAGGCTTTTTTGATATTACCGCACCACCTGCATCACTCGCTGAGCCGTCAGTCTGAGTCCGATGAAGCGGGTTGGCGGAATCGATTTGAAGTTGGCTTTGCAAAGCTCACAGAACGAGTGGGTAAGATGGCGGACTGGTCGATTCGCTATCGCTATTTTAGTGTTGGATTAGCGATCTTTATGCTGATCATTTCTATCGGCATGATGGCGGCCGGCGTCGTTAAATTTAAAGGCTTCCCCGATATTGAAGGTAATCAGTTACAGGCGCGTATTTTGCTGCCTCAGGGAACGCCGTTTCAACGTACGGAAGAGGTAGTGAGTCAGCTATTAGTCAGTCTCGATCAATCACTGGCCAGCCTTCCGCCTGAAACGGATGGTAAGCTGGTGCGCAATACCTTAGTGACCTTCAGCAGTAATGCGGATGCCCATGAAGAGGGTGAGCATCTGGCAACGATCAGCCTGGATCTGCTGGATGCCGAGAAGCGTCATACGTCACTGGTAGAGTTGAAACGATTGTGGCTGGAAAATTCACCAGAGTTTAGCGACGCGATTGCTGTGCAGTTTAAGGAGCCTTCCATGGGGCCGGCTGGGCAGGCGATTTCCATCCGTTTGCAGGGTGAAGACCTTGATCAACTGTACCAGGCATCATGGCAATTACAGGGCTGGATAACCGGTTATACCGGTGTCAGTAATGTGATGTCAGATCTGCGCCCGGGTAAACCTCAATTACGGGTCGAATTACAGGCGGGGGCGCTTAATTCAGGTTTGAATGCCCAACAACTTGCGTCTCAGCTTCGGGCAGCTTACCAAGGCGTGAAAGTCAGTGATGTGTACCGTGGTAATGAAGCGTATGAGATTAGTGTCAAACTGGATAATGATGCGTCTCAGGCGTTGTCTGAGTTTGAAAATCTGACTATTTTTAATTCAGCCGGTGAAGATATCCCGTTAACGGCCATTGCTAATGTGACGTCACAGCGAGAGTACTCCCGTATTGTCCGGGTGAATCATCAGCGAACGGTGACAGTAACCGGCGATGTTGATTCGACGCTGGCGAATACCTCTGCAGTCATTAATGATATTAAACTTAACTACCTAACACTCCTGACAGAACGCTACCCTGGTATCAGCTTTAGCCTCGAAGGAGAGGTAAAGAATGATCAGGAAACCAGTGGTTCTGTTGTTAGCGGTTTTTTATTGGGGCTTGCCGGTGTCTATTTACTGTTGAGCTTTCAGTTTGCCAATTACAAAGAGCCGGTAATTGTATTGCTGAATATTCCATTAGCACTTATCGGTGTGGTATGGGGGCATATGCTGATGGGGCTGGACCTGAGTTTGCCCAGTATGATTGGCTTTGTAGCGCTGGCTGGCGTAGTGGTTAATGATTCGATCTTGCTGGTGGAGTTTGTAAAAAGCCGCAGCCTGGAAGGGATGAGCTTGCATGATGCTGCGGGCCAAGCTGTGCGGGACCGGTTTCGAGCGATTTTCCTGACGTCAGTAACGACGGTGGCGGGTATGTTGCCGTTACTATCTGAAACGAGTCTTCAGGCGCAGGTACTGGTACCACTGGTTTGTAGCCTGGTGTTTGGCATGATGACGGCGACGGTGCTGTTGTTGATGGTGTTGCCTGCGGCGTACAGCATCCTGGAAGATTTTGGCTTTACAGAACTCGAAACTTTACCTGATGAGCCATCGGGAAGTCTGCCTGTACTGGAGGCTAGAGTGTAAAAATGGCTGATAGCCCGGTTGAAATGATAATGAATAAGGATGCCGGCGAAGGGGTCGACATCTTTATTCAGCGGAAGTATTAAGTGTTAGAACTTATACATCGTCATTAGTTCTATCTGGGCGCCTGCTGGGCGGATTGAGCTGCCTGCTGAAGCAGGTGGCAGTGAGTTAGGTGTATGATTACCTTAGCCAGGGCGCTTAAGCATTAGGGAGAATACGAATAAGGCCCTGTTGTGAAAGAATTTGGCATGATCATTGATTAGGTGAGAATATGGAAGTTATTAGCATCTTTCTTAGGCTACTCAGTACCCAACTTTAAATCTTATCTTCATTGTCTCGGTAAATTCTTACCTTTTCGTAATTTACCTGAAAAAGGTCAATGTCATAACCAAGAAAATAAATCTCGCCTTTCAAGATGTCTAGATTGATGTTTTCGCCGTATTCGTCTGTTCGTAAGGCGGAGCCGTGTTTTACTATAGAGAGCATAAGGAGCATATCTATGCCCTTCACATTCCGATATTCGTTATTAAATGAATACCTAAACGTATGAATGTTCTTGTGAGCTCTGTTTGGCATTCGTCGTTACCAGTTGGCATGAAAAGCAATATATGTCAGAGCAAAAACGAGCAGTCGCTGCCACCTCAGCTTATTTCTTCGATGTCATCCCTTTCATACCGCCCTAAGGTGATTCATTCAAATGATCCTTAAACGTAGTTCAAGAGAAAATCAGAATAACTTATTTTTAAGATCTATACTGTGGGTGTTTATTCTGGATCGTAGTTGTTTCTATACCTAATTTTTCTTAGCAAAATTCAAGTGTAATGCATTCTAAGCGCCATTTTTAGATTAATGGTGAAAGACGAAAATTAGTTGTTTCGAGGTCTTTAATTGATGTGCGAAAGAGGTAGTTCAGTGCGACTGATCACCTGACGCATGACAAAGCTGGTTCTAATGCTGGACACGCCTTCTATCTGATTCAGTTCTTTGAGCAGGAATTTTTCATAGTAAGACATATCCGGCATTAGTACTTTAAGAAGATAATCGGCGTCGCTGCCGGTAATGAGCGCACACTCTAATACTTCATTATAGCCAGAGATACTGTGCTCAAAGTTATCCAGGGTTTTAGGGAGTTGTTTCTCTAGACTAACATGGATATAAACGGTTAAAGGCAGGCCCAAAGCATCCTGATTAAGTAGTGTTACCTGTCGGTCTATAATCCCCGCATCTTGCAGTTGGCGCACGCGACGGGAGCAGGGAGAGGGAGATAGATTAACCTTCTCTGCCAGCTCTAGATTACTTATGTTGCCGTTACGTTGAATTTCCTCGAGTATTTTTCGATCTATTCGGTCTAATTTCTTTATTGGCATAATTCACTACTTTTTTTGTATTTTTTAAGTTTCTGTACCATTTATTCTATTTAAAGTATTTATAAAGAACATTTTGGCTACCCATTAGTAGCTATTCTAACCATGTGATTTTTTTTAATTCAACTGTTTTATTCCGAACCCTTAAGGCGCTAGGTCTCGATATAAAACGTACATGCTTGTTAGGGCAGTTCTAAGTGGAGAAAACAATGAACAAAAATAAGAGCCAGTCATTTTCAACCCGTGCTATTCATTTGGGATACAATGCCGCCGAAAATGAGGGAGCGCTTAACCCCCCTGTGTATATGACCTCCACCTTCTGTTTTGACAGTGTAGAGCAGGGGGCTGCTCGTTTCGCTGGCGAAGAAAGTGGTCATTTTTATAGCCGTATTTCTAATCCTACTCAAGAGTTACTTGAAGTACGGCTAGCAGACCTTGAAGAAGGTGAAGCTTGCCTAGCGACCGCTTCTGGAATAGGGGCGATCACGGCCACAATGTGGACATTGCTGGCACAGGGGGACAAGGTAGTTGCTGATAAAACGTTGTATGGCTGTACCTTTGCTTATCTGCAACACGGTTTGAAGAAGTTTGGTGTTGAGGTTGAGTTTGTTGATTGTACGGATATTGTTGCGGTTAAGGCGGCGCTTACAAAGAATACTCGAGTTGTGTATTTCGAAAGCCCGGTAAACCCTAATATGCGGGTTATGGATATAGCAGCGATCAGCCAGTTAGCACATGACTATAACCCAGAGATTAAAGTTATCGTGGATAACACTTATTGCACACCGGCTCTACAGCGTCCTCTAACACTGGGTGCTGATCTGGTTGTGCATTCTGCAACAAAGTATTTGGGTGGGCATGGTGACCTGATTGCCGGAGCAGTCGTTGGTAGTAAGGCCGTTATTGATCAAGTGCGAGTGTTTGGTCTGAAAGATATGACGGGTGCGGTTATTGCACCACTGACCGCATTTCTTATCTTAAGGGGCTTGAAAACACTGGAGCTGAGAATGGAGCGGCACTGTAAAAATGCTACTGAACTGGCTCAGCGTATACAGCAACATACAGCGGTTGAATCGGTCTACTATCCAGGTCTTAAAGACAATCCATTTCATGTGTTAGCTAAAGCGCAGATGAGTGACAGTGGTGGCATGATCGCGTTTGAATTAAAAGGGGGTTATCAGTCAGCAGTTATATTCATGAATAAACTAGAGATGATCAAACGTGCCGTGAGTCTGGGCGATGCTGAAACGCTATGTCAGCATCCGGCGAGCATGACCCACGCGACGTATACACCTGAAGAGCGCGCAAAGCATGGGATTAGTGAAGGTCTTGTAAGAATTTCGGTAGGACTTGAGTCGATAGAAGATATCTTTGCCGATGTATCGCAGGCTCTGCAGCATGTTTAGTCGGCACGATCTTAAGATACTGTCTATGTGTTAATACGTGGCTTAGTGCGGCGTATTATTCTAATGTGATGCCGTATTTCTTGAGCTTAATGGCGATAGTGTTGTGTGAAACCGATAAGCGTTGAGCTAATTTTCGAGATGAAGAGTAGCGGGGATACAGTGACTCAAGAAGATTTTTTTCAAAATCTTCTTGAGCCGCTTTCCAGCTGTCGAAGGATTGCTCTGAAGTGCTATCAGTATGGGAGTCAGGGTTTAGATCAATAGGAATGTGATGCTGTTCTAGTACCGCATCGTCTGACATTGCTACGCTTCTGAAGAGCACGTTTTGTAGTTCCCGAATATTTCCCGGCCAGTTGTAACTCATCAACATATCCATGCCCGATTCTGATATTTGCGGCGTGGGACGATTGACCTGTTCAGCTGCGCGGGTAGTGAAATGCTTACTCAGTGCCGGAATATCGGCGCGGCGTTGGCGTAGAGCAGGGACTTGAAGATTCAGCACATTCAGTCGATAGAACAAGTCTTCACGAAATAACTTCTCTTCCACCATGGTTAATAAGTCTCGATGAGTAGCGCTGATGATTCTTACGTTGACTGATATCTCCTTCTCACCACCAATTCTGCGAAAGCTATATTCCTGTAAAAAACGCAATAACTTGGCTTGCAGATAAGTCGACATTTCGCCAATTTCATCCAATAAAATTGAGCCGCCATCTGCAAGTTCAAATAGGCCTGGTTTTCCACTTTTTCGTGCACCAGAAAAGGCTCCAGGGGCATAACCAAAGAGCTCACTTTCTAGTAGGTTTTCTGGCAATGCGGCGCAGTTTATCGCCATAAAGGGCGCTTTCCCGCGGCTGCCATTGTCGTGAAGAACATGTGCTAATAGTTCTTTGCCTGTTCCAGTTTCACCCTGAATAAGTACCGGCATATCGAGTTGTGAGAAACGTTGGGTGTTCTTAAGAAGCACCTGCATTACCTCAGATGAGCCAATTAACGAGGTTATGTTATCGGTGGGTGTGTGGCTGACAGCCGAAATTTGCTGGCCTAAGCGGCGCAGACTTTGAAGAAGTAGAACCGAACCGGTGATAGATTTTTCACCTCTGTTGTAAGAAAAAACAGGGGTTATATCGGCAAGAAAAGATTGCCCCGCACAGTTTAGATCAATTGTTGTAGGGGTTTCAGGTAGAAGTGATTGTAGGGGACGGTCAACAAATTGGGTTAGGGACAGGCCTTGTAGGGAGGCTTTGTCCTGTCCCAGTAACGCTGCCGAAGCGCTATTGGCAAGGAGAATATGACCGCCACTATCGATGTCTAGTATGGGGTCCTGCAGCTTAGATAAGACAGCATCAAGATGCTGGCTTCGACGTTCACCTGGCAGCAGATCAATTTCTATAATTTCGGTGACGTTTGCAATATTTAGTAAGGTTGCTTTTAGCTCATCCAATGTGGCGGTTGTGTTTTCATCGAGCTGAACGAATGTATGGTAAAGGTGCATTTCTACTGCAGCAAGGCTTAGGCGTTGTTGCGATAGCGCCGTAAGAATTTCCTGGGTAATACCGATCCTGTCTTTATCAGATCTTATATCAAATCGCATAGCGCAGCCGTGTGTGTATTTATTTCATTACAGTGTAATTTTTATATTACATCATGTATATATTACTGTTTTATAGATGATTTACTAGAAAAATAAGCATTTAGCGGTGATCTGCTGTAATAAAATAATTACAACATTGCTGCTTTATTTACAAGAAGGTACAAGTTTTTAAATGTAACCATATGATTTAAAAAGAATTTTGAATAGTTGGTTCGCCATTTGCTATCCCTGTACAGACAATAAAAATGTAACAGGGCATAAGAATGACAAAAGAACATGGGTTAATAAAAGGTGACTCTGTCGGGCAGAGTGCACTTGCGCCAGACATGCGCTGGACTTCAGAGCTCAAGCGTACGCGCCAAGCTGGACCTTCACAAATACATAAAGATTGGTCTGCAGCCGGTTTCTCTACTGCGGCGGTGCATGCTGGTACAACCGATGATCCTATTTCAGGCGCTGTGGGCACACCAATCTATCAAACGTCCACCTTTCTGCTAGACGATGAGCAATATCGTTCAGTGGAAGAAGGTTATGCCCGGGACCGGTTCATCTATACCCGATATGGTAATCCAAACCAGTGGGCACTACAGACTAAACTAGCAGCGCTAGAAGGCGCTGAATCTGCACTGGTGTTTAGCTCAGGCATGGCTGCAATTACTGCAACAGTGATGGCTATGATGGATAAAGGCGCGCACATAGTCGCATCGAATGAGCTCTATGGAGGCACCTACAATCTGTTTAATCAAGAGTTGCCGACATTGAATATGAGTGTCAGCTATGTTGATCCAAGGGATTATGAAGCAATAGAAGCAGCCATTCAGCCAAACACTCAGATATTGTATTTCGAAGCACTAACCAATCCTTTGCTCAAGCTGGTAGATATAAAACGACTATCTCAAATTGCCAAGCGCAATAAAATTAGATTGATCATTGACGGCACTTTCCTGACACCAATTAGCTGTCGCATCGTTGAGATGGGGGCAGATCTAGTTATTCATTCTGCGTCTAAATATCTGAACGGACATAGTGACCTTATTGCCGGTGCTGTAATGGGTAGTCGCAAGTTGGTGGATATGGTTTGGCCTCGTTTGCTGGCTTATGGTGGAAGTTTAGATCCTCATGCATGTTTTCTGTTTGAACGTGGTTTAAAAACGCTGGCAATTCGTATGGCAGCGCATGAAAACTCTGCATTGCAGCTAGCTCAATACCTTGAGCAGCATCCGACAGTTAAGCGTGTTTTTTACCCATTATTGGAAAGTCATCCTGATAACTCACTCGCCGTAAGTGTCTTGAAAAACGGTGGAGGCATGATTTCTTTTGAAATTATGGGAGGAGACAAGGCTGCCCTTAAGCTACTTAAATGCTTAAACATTCCAAAACAGGCAACTAGCCTAGGGGGAGTGGAATCTCTGGTTAGTTTGCCATTTAACACCTCTCACGCCGGTTATACCTCCAAGCAGCGCCAAGACATGGGTATTAACCCAGGTTGTATCCGTTTGTCTGTCGGTATTGAAGATGCGGCAGACTTAATTAACGACTTCGAACAAGCACTAAATTCAATTTAACTGGAGATAATAATGCGTAATGGAATTGCTGTTTCAGCACTGAGTGAATTTGTAAATGAGATCAAAAATGATCCTGCAGAAGGTATTGCCCAATACGGTGTAGAGCTTAATTGGCAAAGTGGCACTCGTTCAAAAGTAACGGCGTTACCGATGAGTGTGGGGCCCCATACAGTAAGCCGGGACTTTAGCTGGGAAATTGATGAGCCAAGGCAGTTGCTGGGTTGTAATCATGCTCCGAATCCACAGGAATACCTTTTGTCGGGTGTGGGCGCCTGCATTTTAGTTGGATTTGCGGTTGGTGCTTCAGTAATGGAGATTCAGCTGGAAATGCTGAAAGTGACGGTACGAGGAGAACTGAATTTGTCGGGATTCTTAGATATTGATCCTGAAGCGTCAGTTCCATTTACTGAGATTCAATACTGCATTGAGGTGACGGGTGATGGTACTGAAGAGCAGTTTGAAACTCTGCGTCAGACTGCGTTACGACAAAGCCCAAATGCGATGACCATTATGAAAGGTGCAGCAGTAGAGGGTGAGTTGATTATCAATAACTGAATGCTTATTGGGGCTTGCTAATAGTGTGTTTATTAGCAGGTTTCCATCGTTGATGTTTAGGTAAAAGTAAGAACATTTATAAATGATGAACCGCGTTAATTTAATTATAAATATAAAAGGCGAAATGCGATGAAAAAACTAAATAGATTGTTCACCAGTATTATTTTAATGGTTGCCAGTTCGTTAACATTCGCTAGCTCTTCTGAGCTGTGGGAGCAGTCAACGCTGAATAAAATTATCAATGATAATGAGTTGCGAGTGTGTTTTGAGGCCGGCTACATGCCGTTCGAAATGAAAGCAAAAAATGGCGACTACATAGGGTTTGATATTGATATTGCTAAGTTGCTTGCAAAATCAATGGGCGTTAAACATACCCCAGTCAATACCGCATGGGATGGAATTATTCCTGCGTTACTGACTGATAAATGTGACATTCTTATTGGTGGTATGACTATCACTTCACAGCGAAACTTGAAAGTTAACTTTGCTGATCCATATATTGTTGTAGGCCAGTCACTCCTTATTAAACCAGAACATAAGGGTGTGATTAACAGCTATCGGGATCTCAATGATCCAAAATATGTTATTGCGGCTAAGTTAGGTACTACCGGTGAAATTTCGGCTAAAAAATTGATACCTAATGCGACTATCCGTTTATTTGAATCGGAAGCTGAAGGCGCTCTTGAAGTTGCGAATGGTAATGCTGATGCTCTGGTTTATGACCTGCCATCGAATGCTATTTTCTTTTCTCAGAATAAGGCTCGTGTAGCTCATCTGGACACTGCGTTCACCTATGAGCCACTGGGTTGGGCAATTCGTAAAGGTGATCCAGATTTTACAAGCTTCCTAAACACTTTCTTGCGTCAGATTAAGGGCGATGGCACATATGATCGCATCTATGACAAGTGGTTCAACAACGACTCCTGGTTAAAGAAAATCCAATAACAATAAAGTAACTAATTTAGGCAGGTGCGAATTAAGTTCAATGCACTCTCTGAAGGTTATTGGATGACCAATACGCAAAGATAGCGTAAATGCAAAGGACTCACTCGCATCTTCCCTACAGGGGTTGAGTAAAAATGGAAAAAACATCGAGTAATCTGTTATGGCACGGCGTGCTGTTAGCGGTTTTGTTGAGTTTTGGCTATTCCATTGTTTTGGCTAGTCAAAGCATTGAGTACAACTGGAGATGGGAGCGTGTTGTTCCATATTTAGTGAATATGGAACCCAAGTCTGCGGTTGCTCCTTTTGATGGTGTCGCCAAAGTAAGCGCAGATGGTTTATCTGTTGTGGTTACATCTGACAACGGTGAGCCCGATCGAGCGTATCAGGAGTTTTCTCATTTAATCGTGGGGGATGGTGATCTGGTATTTGAAGGTGATGTCATTGTTACCCGTGAAGATTGGCGTATGGGGCCAATTATGAATGGTTTGGTAGTGACATTGAAAATCTCGATCGTTTCACTGTTTTTTGCTGTCATTATTGGTTTATTTGTCGGGCTGGCAAGGATCTCCTCAAATCCGTTACTGAAGCACCTATCTTTGCTTTATGTAGAGATTGTGCGAGGTACGCCATTGCTGGTGCAGATCTTTATCTTCTACTTCTTTATCGGGACAGTTCTCGGGCTTGATAGGTTTACTGCAGGGGCAGCAGCCTTGTCGATATTTGCGGCGGCCTATGTTGCTGAAATTATACGATCTGGTATTCAGTCTATTCCTGCGGGGCAGATGGAAGCCGCCCGAAGCCTCGGTATGAACTATTCTAAGGCGATGATTCATATCATCTTACCGCAAGCTTTTAAGCGTACTTTACCGCCGATGGCGGGCCAGTTTATCAATCTTATTAAAGATTCATCGTTGGTTTCTGTTATCTCAATAACCGATTTGACGAAAGCAGGCCGTGAAGTTGTCAGTGGTACTTTTGCTCCATTTGAAGTGTGGTTCACCGTTGCATTGTTGTATCTCGTCCTGACTGGCACTTTGTCCTGGATGGTGAAGCTATTAGAAAAGAGGTTAGCGACCAGTGATTAAAGAATATCAAGGCAACGATATGATCGTTGCAACGCAGATAGACAAATTTTATGGCAACGGCTGCCATGCTTTGAAAGCCGTATCAGCGATAGTTCATCGTGCAGAAGTGGTTGTTGTTATTGGGCCATCAGGGTCGGGTAAGTCAACTTTTCTACGCACCTTGAACCAGCTTGAAACTATCAGTAGCGGATCAATTTCCATCGATGGAACTGATATGTATGACAAAGACACTGATATTAACAAGCTTCGTGAAGAAGTGGGGATGGTGTTCCAGGGTTTCAACCTGTTTCCGCATATGAGTGTGCTTGAAAATGTGATGCTAGCACCGTTGAAAGTCTCTAAGCGCAATCGCCAGGAAGTGGAAAGCCATGCTCGCCAGTTACTTTGTAAGGTAGGGCTGGAGACACGTATAGATAATTATCCATCACAACTCTCAGGTGGTCAGATGCAGCGTGTGGCAATCGCCCGAGCGTTGGCAATGAAACCTAATATTATGCTGTTTGATGAGCCTACATCTGCCCTGGATCCCGAAATGGTCGGTGAAGTGTTGGATGTAATGAAAGGTCTCGCTGAGGACGGTATGACGATGGTGGTGGTAACACACGAGATGGGGTTCGCTCGGGAAGTTGCTGATCGAGTGCTCTTTATGGAAGAAGGACAGTTGCTGGTTGATGATACACCAACTACTTTTTTTGATAATCCTCCCCACTCTAGATTGGCTGAATTCTTGTCTCAGGTGTTGTAAGGGTTAGCGATTAAATCCCTAATTATTATGAATAATTGAATGCTGGGTTAGTGCTGCCAATTGTGGGTTTTAATTTAGCTAAGTTCACTAAGAAATCAGTTTTTTTCAAAAGAAATAGCAATTTGTAACTCATTGTTAGGTGCTAAATTATTTAAAAAAACGAATGAAGGGTGAGCTGTATCTTTCGTTAGATATCGGCTCACACAACCACTTTTATCGTCCTCATTGGGACTTAATATAGTGGTAGTAGGGGAGTTTTGATAATCCTGCCTTCTAGTCCTTTGGGAAAGATATTATGAATACCATCAATAAAATGACTGAGTCTATAAATAGTGAAGATCTGACTCAGGAGAATCAAGAGTGGACTGAAGCTCTGCAGGATATATTAAGTTCCCAGGGTGGTCAGCGTGGGCGGGATGTTTTGCGTATGCTGCAGAATTATCTTTTGAGTAAGAACATTGACCTTACCGAAGCGACATTAAATACCCCATACAGAAATACTATCTCGATTAATGACCAGCCTGCTTATCCGAGTAATCACGGATTAGAACAAGAGCTTGAAAATATTATTCGCTGGAATGCCTTGGCAATGGTGCTAAGGGCAAATGACAAGGGTACTGGGGTAGGCGGTCATATTGCGACATATCAGTCAGCAGCGACAATGCTTGAAGTGGGATTCAACCATTTTTTCAAAAAGAAATCTGCAGGCTATGGGGGGGATCAATTGTTGGTTCAGGCGCATGCTGCGCCAGGGCTTTATGCCCGCGCTTATGTTGAAGGGCGTCTTTCTGATCAACAGTTAGAAAACTTCAGACGAGAGCTGCAGTCTGGTGGTGGTCTGAGTTCTTATCCTCACCCACGACGGATGCCTGATTTCTGGCAGGGGCCAACCGCGTCTATGGGGTTATCTACCCCATCTGCGATCTATCAGGCCCGGTTTATGAAATACCTGGAAAACCGGGGCCTTAAAGATCCGGATGGTGGAAAGATCTGGTGCTTTATCGGTGATGGTGAGTCGGATGAGCCGGAGGTGCTAGGCACCATCAATATGGCCACTCGGGATAATCTGGATAACTTAGTGATGGTTATCAACTGTAATCTGCAGCGTTTGGATGGCCCGGTACGAGGTAACGGAAAAATCATTCAAGAGCTGGAAAGTAGTTATCGCGGTGCTGGTTGGAATGTTATTAAGGTGATTTGGGGCAGTGAATGGGATGAGCTGTTTTCTCGTGATCAGGATGGTGTCTTACAGGCTCGGATGGATCGTGCTGTTGATGGTGATTATCAGTTTTATACAGTCTCTGATGGCCCCGCAGTACGTGATCATTGGACTGAAGGCGATCCAAAACTTGAAGCGCTGATGAAAACGCTGAGTGACGAACAGATCCGCTGCATTAAGCGCGGAGGGCAGGATCGTCGCAAGATCTTTGCGGCCTTTAATCAGGCGCTACAGAATACCGGTAAACCTACTGTGATCTTAATGAAAACAGTTAAAGGTGATGGTATGGGGGCTTCAGCTGAAGGGCAGAATACGAGTCACCAGAAAAAGCAATTTACCGCAGAGGAACGGATTGAAATTGGCCGTCGTTTCGGAATTCCCCTGAGTGACGAAGCCTTAGCTGAAGGGCAGTTGTATAAGCCTGCAGATGACAGCCCGGCAATGAAGTATATGCATCTACAACGTCAGCAATTGGGCGGATATCTTCCTTCGCGTAAGGTGGAATTCCCGGCAATTGTCGCACCTGAACTCGCGCTGTTTAAAGAAGCGATTAATGGTACTACGCGTGAACAGTCGACCACTATGTCATTTGTTCGAATGTTATCGCGGTTGTTGAAGGATGCTGAATTAGGCAAGTATATCGTGCCGATCGTACCGGATGAAGCGCGTACATTTGGTATGGAATCGCTGTTTAAGCAGTTTGGTATCTATTCAAGTGTTGGGCAGAAATACAATCCGGTAGATTCCAGCAGCTTACTGCCTTACAACGAAGCGAAAGATGGCCAGTTACTACAGGAAGGAATCTGTGAAACCGGTGCTATGGCGTCTTTCCTGGCGGCAGGTACGTCTTACGCAAATTACGGAGTGCCAACCATTCCGTTCTATATATTCTATTCCATATTCGGCTTCCAGCGAGTCGGCGATATGATTTGGGCTTGTGCTGACAGTTTGGCAAAAGGCTTTTTGCTGGGGGGCACTGCGGGCCGTACCACTCTTAATGGTGAAGGACTGCAACATCAGGATGGCCACTCACATGCCGTGGCGGCAACAGTACCTAATATGTACAGCTATGATCCGGCTTTCGCTTATGAACTGGCGGTGATTGTCCGTGATGGTATCAAACGGATGTATCAGCAGAATGAAAATATTTTCTACTACATCACTCTCTATAACGAAAACTATCTGATGCCGGCCATGCCTGAAGGGGTAGAAGAGGGCGTTTTACAAGGGATGTACCGCTTCAAACAAAACCCTAGTGAGGGCTATAAAGTTCATCTGCTGGGTAGTGGCAGCCTCATGCAGGAAGTATTGCAAGCTGCAGAGTTACTGTCTGGCTACGGATGCAGTGCTGATATCTGGAGCGTGACTAGTTATAACCAACTGGCTCGTCAGGCTCTCTCTATCGAGCGCCACAATCTGCTCAATCCAGAGCAGCCGCAGCAGAACTACATAGAGCAACTACTGGACGGTGAAAAAGGGGTGTTTGTCGCGGTTAGCGATTTTGTTAAATCTCTACCAAATGGTATTGCCCGCTGGTTCCCTGAAGGGTTGATTGCTCTTGGAACTGATGGTTTTGGACTTAGTGAGAGCAGGCCAACATTGCGTGACCATTTTGAGGTAGATGCGCGCTATATCGCTTGGGCTGCATTGACCCGCTTGTATCGTCAAGGTCAGTTCTCCAAAAGTGAGTTGGATAACGCGCGAGAATCGTTAGCTATCCCTTATGAAAAAGTTGATCCAGCACTGCTGTAAAACTAAGCGCTCGCGACACTTTTTTTAAATATTCGTAATAGCTATTCGTAAGTGCTTGAGCTGCTATGCGGCACGAAGCACCCGATTTTGTAGGAGTTATGCATGGCTACGGAAATAGTTTTGATGCCTGATGTTGATGGTGCTGGCGATATTGTTGAGTACTGTATTGAACTCGGAGATGAGGTTTCTGCAGGCGATCCAATTCTGGTAATTGAGTCTGATAAAGCTTCAATGGAGGTGCCTTCTTCAGTGAAAGGAACCGTCACCGAATGGCTGGTTCAATTGGGTGATAGTGTGGCTAAGGATGATCCTTTGGCTGTAATAAGTGTATCAGAAGAGAACGCTACTAAAGAGTCTGTTGCTGAAGATGATTGTGACAGTGAAACTGAGACAGTCACCGAGATTAAGGCTGCTGAGAGTAAAACGCAGCCCGATTCTGTTGTGATTCAAAGCACCGCAATGGATGAAATTGTGAAGATGCCAGAGGCTGGCGGACAAGGCGATATCATCGAATTCTATGTTGCAGTGGGTGATGTCTTCGCAGAGGGTGATGCGCTGGTGCTGGTTGAATCTGATAAGGCTGCGATGGATGTTCCCGCGTCCTTCAGCGGTGAGGTTGTCGAGATAATTGCGGCACTGGGGCAAACGGTAGAAGAGGGAGTGCCACTTCTACGTGTGCTGCGCACAGACGATAGTGCTAGTGAGGAACTTCAGGCCAATGTTGCTTCAGTTACCTCTGAAAAAGCACCCGCTATTGCGCAGATACAATCTGCCGCTGAGAGGCAACCAGTAGCGAAGGTTCAGGCGAAACCTGAAATAGTCACCGCTGAGAGTAGCGGACGAACATCTGAGAGGATTGGAGCATCTTATGCGGGACCCGCGACGCGAAAACTCGCCAGAGAACTGGGTGCGGACCTTTCCGTCATTAAAGGGAGCGGGCCGCGGGGGAGAATTCTCAAAGAGGACCTTAAAGGGTTTGTTAAACAACAAATGAGCAAAGAAACAGGTTTAGCCAGTTCTGGAACGGCTATTCCTGCTTTCCCGGAAGTGGACTTTTCCCGCTTTGGAGCGACTGAGACTAAGGCCTTGTCGGGTATCGCTAAAGTGACCTCAGCGCATATGACCCGTTGCTGGCTGAACATTCCCCATGTAACGCTGTTTGATGAAGTGGATATTACAGAGCTGGAAAGTTTCCGTTCGACAATTAATCCGGATGGGTACGGCTTAGTTAATAAGCCAACAATACTCCCCTTTATTGTCATGGTGGTTGCTAAAGCATTACGCAAGTATCCGCAATTTAACAGTTCGTTGCACCCTGATGGTGAACGGATCATCTATAAGGACTACGTCAATATAGGCATAGCGGTCGATACTTCGGCAGGTCTTGTGGTGCCCGTAATCAGGGATGCGGACAAGAAGTCTGTCAGTGAACTGATGTTGGATATCAATGAGCTGGCAGCTAAGGCTAAAGCTAGAAAGCTTAAAGTGGAAGATATGCAGGGTGGCTGCTTTACTGTCTCAAGTCTGGGGGCTACGGGAGGCACTGGTTTTACTCCCATTATTAACGGACCTGAGGTTGCGATTCTGGGGGTTGCGAAAGCAGATATAAAGCCGGTCTGGATAGGGCAGGAATTTCAGCCCCGGAAGAAGCTTCCGCTCTGTTTGTCATTCGATCATCGGGTGATTAATGGTGCTGAAGCGGGACATTTCATGGCGCTGCTGAATCAATGCTTGTCGCAGGTAGCCAGCATACTGCTTTGATTCTCGAAATATGATGCCGGCACTTCTCTGAATCAGTCTAAAGCTTGGTTGAGAGGCGTACCGGTGCATAGAAACTTTAGGTCAGCTTCTCCCCGGCCTTTCTGTTGCAGTGTTACCAATAAAATAAGAAGAGAGTTAGTGATGAATAAATATGTAGCGGACCAGAGTTCTAAGTTATCTGGTGCACAAGCCGTTGTCCGCTATTTGGCTGAGAGAGGCGTCAAATATATATATGGTTATCCGGGTGGCTCATTACTCCATATATATGATGCCCTCTATAAACAGGATGCAGTAAATCATGTTTTGGTACGTCATGAGCAATCCGCCACGCATATGGCCGATGCTTATGCACGGGCGACCGGCATCCCGGGAGTTGTATTGGTGACATCTGGCCCCGGTGTTACTAATACCGTGACGGGTATTGCAACTGCGTACATGGATTCAATCCCTATGATTGTTATCGCAGGGCAAGTTGTCAGTGATGAAATTGGTAGCGATGCTTTTCAGGAAACCGATGTTATTGGCTTAACCCTGCCGATTGTTAAACATAGTCTTGTTGTCGATGCCCCTCAGAACATAGCGAATATTTTAGAAAAAGCATTCCATATTGCCTCTACGGGGCGACCAGGGCCCGTGGTTGTAGTGATTCCAAAAGACATGACCGTTCCCGGCGAGCGTTTTCAATATGTTTCACCTAAGCCCGTTACGCTAAGGTCATATAAGCCAAATGTAAGTGGCCACATGGGGCAGATAAAGAAAGCATTTGAACTGATTAAAAAAGCACAGCGACCGGTGATCTTGGCTGGAGGAGGTGTTGTATCTGACGATGCATCTAAAAGCTTATATCAGTTTGCAAAGGCACTGGGATTTCCCGTAGTCAATACCTTAATGGGCCTCGGCTCCTTTCCAGGGAGTGATCCACAGTTTTTAGGCATGCTGGGTTTGCATGGTAGTTATACGGCCAATATGGCAATGCATCAAAGTGATTTGGTTATCAATATCGGTTCGAGATTGGACGATAGAATCACGAATGCCACAGATAAGTTCTGTCCATATGCCAAAATTATTCATGTTGATATTGATCCCGCATCAATTTCAAAAACTATCAGGGCTGATATTCCTATTGTCAGTACTGCAGCCTCATTTCTTGAAGAGATTCTGTTTCTTGTTGCCAAGGAGATGGAAGGCCGAATAGCTATTGATATTGTGGACTGGTTACAGAAAATTGACGCTTGGAAGGCGGAGCAGGAGCAAATTGGAATTTATCGCCCTGATACAAGTATAAAGCCTCAACAGGTTATTGAGTCGGTATACAAGGCTACCAAGGGGAATGCCTTTATCTGCTCGGATGTTGGCCAGCATCAGATGTTTACTGCACAGCATTATAAGTTTGATTTGCCCCGAAGATGGATTAACTCAGGTGGCTTGGGGACGATGGGTTTTGGGTTTCCTGCTGCTATGGGTGTTAAATTGAATTTCCAAGATCAGGATGTTGTATGTATTACCGGAGATGGAAGTATCCAGATGAATATTCAGGAGCTGTCGACCTGTTCGGAATACAATATTCCTGTAAAAATAATATGTCTGAACAATAATTCACTTGGTATGGTGCGTCAGCTACAGGATCTTAACTATGAAGGCAGGCATTCTAACTCCTATATGGAGTCTCTCCCTGACTTTGTGAAGCTTGTTGAGGCCTATGGCCATGTTGGTCTGGAGGTGTCGAGATTAGACCAATTAGATAGCATCATTGAAAAGGCATTCAGCATGACTGACCGCCTGGTTTTCGTGAATGTATTAGTTGACCCTGAAGAGCATGTGTATCCGATTCAAGTGCCACGGGGGGCCATGTGTGATATGTGGGTTAGTAAAACGGAAAGAACAAATTGAACATATGCTTACATGTCTGAAAAATTAGAGGGTAAGTAGTGGTAGATGAATTTATATTTTTTGCATTGATATGAAAATGTTATAGTCGCGCATAGACACTTTCTTGAGCTCGATGCAATGATGACAGATACTTCATTACCCTCCTTTTTCTTCAAAGACCTACCCTCTAGACAAGCGATAACGTTGAAAGCAGCTCTGTTCTTGTTTACAGAGAAAGGTTTTTTTAAAACATCGGTTCATGATGTGGCTGCTGAGGCCGGAGTTTCAATAGGGTTTATTTACCATCACTTTAAAGACAAAGAGGGTATTGCTCGAGCGCTTTACAACTGCTTGTTGGAAAGAATAAATACTTTGATCGACGAAGTGGAAATGAAACACAAAAAGGTGAATGACCGTTGTTACGCTGTCATCAAAACGCTTTTTGTACTGACAGAAAATGAGCCACAAGTGATGCACTTCATCATACATGCGCGGCATAAAGAGTTCCTTCCGGAGGAGAAATCGATATGTTCTACGTCTGCTTTTGTGAGAATGAGAGGCTTTGTTTTTCTTGGTATAGAGAACGGTGAGATTAGAGATATGGATCCGTTAGTAGCCGCCATGATTGTATATGGTGGAGCAATCAGAATGATCTGTCTAAGACTTGATGATGTAATTGAAACTCCGTTACCTGATATGTTGGATAGTCTTTGGGAAAATACATGGCGTGGGCTTGACCCGTAAGTTTTTCTTTCCTAAGATCAAGAACGAATGTTCGTTCTGTTTTTAAATAAGTACTAATTTCGCTATCTCTGGATAGGCTATATCAAAAATTGCCAGTAAAGAGGTAAAGGGTATTTACAGAATGAACCTTCGTTCTGTTTTTGTTGGGTAGAAGAAATCCGTAATAAATATAAAAAGCTGGAGCTTTACAAATGGCAAAGCGCATTTTGATTATAGGAGGGGGGATTGGTGGAACAATGACCGCTAATCACCTTGTTTCCAAACTTTATCCTGAGGTTAGTTCGAAAAAAGTAGAAGTCATGATGTTGTCCAATTCACCGTGGCACTACTATAAACCTGCGTTTATGTATGTGGCCTTTAATAAGTTCTTTAAAGATGAATTAAGGCGACCACAGCAGAGCCTTTTACGGCCAGAAATAAAGTTTGTAGTGGATGAGGTTGCAGAGTTCGATTTCAGCGGTAGTCGGGTTAATTGTAGTAGTGGGCAATCATTTGATTATGATTACCTGATTATTTCTACCGGTTGTGTTCCATCTCCTGAACGTATCGAAGGTTTGAAAGAAGCGGGTGATCATTTCTATCAATACGATCCTGCAAGAAACTTAGCCAAAAAATTGATGACCATAGAAAAAGGTCGAATCTTTATTACGGTTAATTTCCCTAAAATGGCCAACGTTCCTCACCAGTGTGGTATCGCTCCTATCGAGACAACGTTGATGGTTGATGACTTGCTACGTAAACGTGGTGTGCGTGACAAAGTCGAGATTGTGTATACCTACCCAACGGTTGCTCAGCTATTACGTAACTGTCTCTTCTTACAAAAAGATACTTGCGATGTATTACCTACAGTGTTTGAACAGCGCGATATTAAGTTCCAGCGTAGCTTTACATTGGATCATGTTGATCCAGACAAGAAAATAGCAGTATCGGAAGAAGGGAAAGAAGAGGACTTTGACATTCTGATGGCGACTCCGCCTATCAGGGCTGTTGATGCAGTTATAAATTCTGGCGTTTCTAAGGCACCAAATAATGAAGGCTGGCTGCCAACCAATCATGAAACGATGGAAGTGTATGGCTTGGAAAATGTCTTTGTGATGGGAGATACAGTGGATCTGCCGGTTAGTAAGGCGGGAGGATCATGCCACAGCCAGTCCCCGGTCATTGTAAATAATATAGCGTCGCTGATTCGTCTAGGTCATCTATTTGACACTTACGATGGTCGGGTTGTTGCGATTGCACAGATGGGCTTGGAAGATGGCATGCCGCTTTGGTATGACTATGAGTCTGATGTGCAACCGACACCGCCAAATAAGTTAGGAGGGCTGATGCGAAAAAGCTTTAATCGAGGCGTCTATTGGTCTGTCGCCCGTGGACTTGTTTAGGAGTGAATTGAAATGAATATAACAAATAATACTGAATTACCTCTTGAACAGACAAATAGCATTCGTGAATTAAGTCCAGCCGCTCAAGCAGGTTTGGAAGAGTTGATTGATAAGGTTGAACCACTGTTGGCAGGGCGGCGCTTAAATCGCATTGTTGATGTTATGTCTATTACAGCAGATGTCGTTGATATGACTGACGATTATATGATCGAAAAACTCTGTAAAGTTTATGAAGAAGCGATTGGCGGCATTTGGAATGCCGGCAACCTGGCTCGTATGGCGGGGAGTGAAGTGCGCAACATGGAAGAGCCCCCGTCAACATGGGGATTAGTAAAAATGGCCCGTGATCCGGAAGTGCGTCGGGGATTGGCATTTATGATCATGATGGCAAAAGGGCTTGGTCGACAAACAAGCGAGCCATTACCAGAAGAATAACCCCATAAGTATGTTCCGAAAGGAATTTACTCCAACCTTTTAGCCCTGTTTACAGGGCTTTTTTTAATTAGGCCCTGAAATGATTAATAACCAACTTATCTATGTAACTGACCCTTTATGCCTTTGGTGTTATGGCATTGCACCTGACCTGGATGCTTTTTTTGATTCTCTACCAGATGACCTTGAGAGCATTACAATTAACGGCGGTTTGTTTCCTGGGGCAGAGGCAAAGCTGGCAGATAAAAACTTTCAGAACTATCTGAAAAATGCAGCTGAGCAGGTAACAGAAAGAACCGGGCAAATTTTTAGTGAATCGTTTTGGGAATTACTGGCTTCGGATAACTTTTATTATGACACTGAGCCCGCAGCTCGGGCATCCGTAGTGGTGAAGGAACTGGCTGGAGATAACAAAATGCGTAGCTTTATTCATAAGCTGCAAAAAGCAGTATTCGTTGATGGCCATAACCCTAACCTGGAGGATACCCTGAGTGAATTAGCGCACTCTTGTGGCGTTGATAAAGCAGAGTTTTTGGAAAAGTATCGCTCCGACTCAAGCCTGGAAATGACCCGTGGTGAATATGCCTTGGCGAAGACCATGAATGTGCGAGGCTTTCCTGCGCTAATTTATGCCGGTGAAGGAAAAGGTTTTCAAATTGCCGCTGGATACGCAACGCTTAAAGACCTCACCCAGGCATTTGATTATGCGAGAGAACAATGTGGTCAGCCTATATTGAATGATTCAGCAGCGGTTTGCGGAATGAATGGATGCCAATGACGGTTGATTCAGTTGATAACCTTTTCTGTCTTGGTAGGGAAAGTGTTTTTGATGCCTGGGAAGAAGTAACTGTCTAAGGCTTTTTACGTGATTCTCATTTGGTGGGTGATGAAGTTAACTTTTAACCCACCCCCTTTTTTTTCTGACTTAAATGTTGGGAAAAGGCGATTAATGAAAACTTGATTCGACCCTCTTAAAAAAAACGGTCGAAATGTATTTTTGAAAATGAAACCCCATTTTCGACCATTAAAAGCTTTTGCATAGCATTTATCATTACCGGAGGGCCGCATAGGTAGAACTCGGTAGAAGTAAGGTCATCCAAATATTTAGGTAAAACGTCATGTATATAGCCAGTTTCTCCCTGCCAGTCGGATCCGGGCAAACTATCAGATAATACATTGATTAAGGTGAGGTTTGTGGCTTCCCCAAATAGCTCTTTAGCTACAATTAATTCATCTTCTATACGTGAGCCATAAAACACAAAAATTGGTTTCTCATATTCTTGTCTTATCAATGTCTGAACCATTGATAGCATGGGAGCAATTCCTGATCCGCCAGCAATGAAAACTGATTTCTCTTCATCAGCAAGTGTTAAGCCTGATGTGCCATAAGGGCCATCAATATTAAGATCTACTACATCGGAGTATGCAAGTTGCTGTGAAACTTTCCCATCAGGAACTGTTTTAATAATAAATGTAAGTTTATTCCCGTTAACAGGGTTTGCCGCAGAGTAGGCTCTTGTACCAATCCCTGCGAGTTTCACCATAAAAAATTGGCCGGGTATAAATGAGGTTTCAGAATCTGTGTGTAGGTGTAGGGCAAACATCTCCTCAGATAAAAATTGTCTCTCTATTACTTTCGCGCTGAAATTAGTGGGCTTGTACGCTGGTTGTTCCATCGTCAAGTTTGAGATCGATATCTCAAGATCGCTCGTAGGTTTACATTGGCAGGCTAGTAGTTTTCCTTTGCGGCGATCGCGAATAGATAAACCCGGGGCTTTAGGCCATAGTTCTTCAACTTCGCCTTCGATTAATTCAAATTTACAAGCGCCGCAACCACCTGAATTACATTCATAAGGGAATCCAATATTAGAGCGTAAGGCCGCGCTTAGTAACGTATCCTTAGAATCATTGTTATAGGAATAGCCGATATTGTTGTAGTTAATTTTGTACATGAATAACTCCTGAAAAAGCCCCTTCAGGTTGCCCTGAAGGGGAAACTCCCTTGGAAAGGGAGGGGTCAAGCGACCGCGAGGTGCGCCTGAAGGGTTGTGTTGTTATCCAGATATGCACGGGAATAATCAGGCCCCATAAGCATTGATAAATATCCTTGTGCGGCCTGATCTGCTAACGGCTGCCATTTATCAAGCCAAGCTTGAATAACATCATTATTTTCAGCGTTGGAAAGAGCTTGTTTTGCTAGTTCTTTAGCCCAACGGTTATGGCGTTCAGCGTCTTTTAACTGGCTATCGATCAGAAGAGGGAGAAGCGTATCGTTATTCTCGTGAGCCATTGCTTGTAAGGGTTTTAATACACTCTCCATAATAGTGGGTTTTATAACTAGATTGAGACTGACAAATGCTTCGCCCCAGTCAAACGCGCAGAGTTGTTTTTCCATTAACTCACGTAACCCTTGCCATCCGGCCTCCTGTTCCCAAAGCTGGCGCTCATTTTCACCAAAACCGACACTAGGGTAAGTGAGTCCTAATTCGTAAGTTCTGTAAGCTGTATGGGTAACCCAGCGTAAGCTATCTGCTGTTTGTAAAATGCAGCAATTAGAGATAGTGCTGGCAGGGGCCATCTGCTGAACATAAGCGGAAGAAATCTGCAAGCAATGAAATAGGTACCGAAGAGGTGCGTAACATTGAGCTTGTTTGTTTTGCCATCCCTCGTTAATCATAAGGTCATGTTCGCGCTCATTAAATTGATCGAACAAGCTTTGAACATGAGTTTCTTGACCATCTTGCATCATGTTATAGGTGCGATAAACTAGCTGGTCAGGATCAGTAAATGCATCCCAATCGTCATGCTGTAAGGGTGACGCATTTCTATACTGTTTGTACCATAGGTTCATAGGGCAATCAGGGCTTAGTTCCCAGGGAGCATCGGGATTGTTGGTACTGTAATGTAGCTTACGGGAGACGATGTCATATTCACTTGGCTTCTTGCGCATTTCTGCCAAGTGGCTCCATGTACGTAGCGGTTTTTTAGATTCAAAGCTCATGGTGCTCTCCTTTTAAAGTGATTTCTCGAAATAGAAACGGACTTGATCTTCATCAGCCATAATCTGTCCGGCAAACGATGCAAGGTTGATCTCTAACTCCTGCATGTTAAAAGGACGCCCAAGCTGTTCTTCTAGTGTTTTATGGGTAAGGATCAGTTCATCATTGGCCTCGATGCGTACATAAGCGCCTTTATCGGCAACTCTGATCTCTTTACCTGGGTTATCAATTTCTGCTGTTTCTATTACTGCTTCAACCATATCGCCAGAGCGAATGATTGGGCCGACGTTATTATTGTGTAAAGTTTTATCGCCTAGCGTTGTCATTTTGTTATCCTTATTCTTTACAACTGTAAGGCCTTAGTTACTTTCAACATAGGCTTCTAATGTGGTTGCTTGCTTAGATGTGCGCCATATTCGGCGTAACCCCTTCCGTATGGACGTAAACATCATCGTCTTTAATCTCTACGGGATACTCTGCTAAGCAACAGTCCTCTGGATTGATCCCTTTTCCTGTTTTATCATCAAAGGTCCAGAGATGAGCCCGGCAAGTGATAACACCACTTTCATAGCTACCTTCAGATAATAGAATTTCTTGATGTGGGCACATCGCTTGATATGCTTTAACCCCTTTGTCTTCACAGTTTACGATGAGGACTTCTGTGCCATCGGACGCCTCAAAGGTTCCCATTTCACCTTCCCAGATATCATCCATGGAACATATTTTTTCAAAGTTCATGGGAGACTCCTTACTCAAATATCACATCAATAATTTCAGTGGGTTTGAGCCCACTTTCGGCAACCGTCATTGAACGAGGAAAAGGGACAGTAGTTTGGTGTCGGCAAACGCGCATCACACCATCACGAGGTTTAACACGACGATTGATACAGTGATAAGCAACTTTCTCGGCAACCTGATCCATAGTGTCAGCATCATCTACAGGAATTAGTTGTACCAAGAAGTCTTTTTCTAGGGCTGCGTGTAAAGGAAATAGTGACATCTTATTGCTCCTTCGTTGGCTAAGCGGATTAAGCCGACTTTGTGTTTGAGGGTTTGCATTTCTCTGCCCAAGCGAAGTCATGGGCATCTTTTCCTAGTTCTTCAACAGACTGGAAACCCATATAATGCAGCGCACCATCAAGGTCCATTGGTTGAATATGGCCAGCAAGGAAACGATCAACGAAATTCAGGTGATTCTGATATTGCTCAGGCTCTTGCTCAAAGACCCAACGATCGACTTCGGAACCAAAATGATAAAGGCGATCATTATGTTCAAGGCTATAGACCTTCACATCCCAGTTATCACCAGGAATACCTACCAGAGGGATCTGGCTCATATTGCATACAGTAGGCAGTGTTTCAGGTGAAACTAGTTCCATGCGATCATTAATAACGTTATCGGTAATAACGTCCCAACACTCACCCCAATGGCTGTTCCAGCCAGGATATTTCTCTTCCAACCACTCACGTTCCTCAGGGGTAACACCAGCTGCGGGGTTCCACCATGCTGTTGATCGCCAGTACCAAACACCCATGTGGTAACTGTGGTGAAGTTCATCGATATCTTTCAGAAAGGTTTCCCAGTACCAAGGCTTCTCTAAACCTAAGTCGATTAGAGCTCGCTCAAACTGGCCAACAATCCACTCATACATAAACTCTTTAAAGGATTGTTTACGATGTTCCAGTGGTGTGTAATAATCCATAATCGGGCCCGTTAACACTGCAAAGAGCCTCCAAGCACGCCAGATAGCAATATCAACTTTCTGTTGAGCTTCCTTTTTCTTACCGTTTTCGATCAATATTTTAAGTGCAGGCCCTCCTTGTTGTGCATGACGTGATTCATCAGTTTGAATACTTGAGATTAAGTTAGCGAAGGTATAATCCCCTGCATCCGCGGCATCCGCCGCCAAGCCAAGGAATTGCATATTGGTAAAACCGGTTTCAAAAGAGAAAGTCAGCATGATGGCCACGCTTATAGCATCACGCCCAGTGATGATGTCATCAAAGAAGTGCTTTGCGGCAATCGCAGCCCACTCATTGCTGTGGTAAGCACGCCAAGCCCAGTCGAACTGACGATCTTTTTTACAATATTCATGTGGAAAAAATAGCTGAATCTGGCCATGACGAAGCTCGTCCATCATGCCAAACGTAGCCATGTTGCGGTTGCCAGGTGCTTTTGAAAAGCGAGCCATACGGCCTTCACCAGTTACTGCAGCGTATTCACCTAGAGCAATTGCACCGTAGTGTGCTTTCAAGATGCTGATCCAGCCGGGATCAGAATTTTCATAAATTTTTGCGCGTTCTAATGCAGCTTTAACTGAATAAGCTCCGGAATCTTTTTCACGCTGAATAGATACATATTCGGGATAAGATGTTTTATAGGGCTCGTCATAACCTTCCCAGTTCTGTAATGGGATACCCATATGGCCGGACATTTGTTCGGGGAATAACTCTTCCTCAGTGACATAGCTAGGTGTCCAATTGGTTGTTCTGGTTAGTTCGTACCAATTCTTACGTGGGTGTATAGCCATTTTATTGTTCTCCAGAATTGTTATGAATCATTAAAAACGTTGTGTATAAGAGACGACAGCATTGCTCTGGCTGTGACTTTGAGTAAGTAGTTCATTGCCGCTGAGATAGGATGGTGTTTGAACCTCCTCTTTTAAGCCAAAAGAGAGAGCAACATTAAGGGCTGAATCTTCACTAAAACGATATTCGCCCCCCAAAGAGAAGTGCTTTTTTAGGTAGGCTGGAATAACGGGCAGAATCAGGTTGTTATCTTGTGCCTGCTCGGCATAGCTAAACCCTGTTCTTAAAGTTAGTTGATCGTTATAGCGGTACGCTGCACCGATAGAGGCTATGGTAATATCCTGATAGTTATGAGGAAGTGCTATATCGATTGCGCCGCCAGAGTTAGCGCTAAAGCTAACATTGATATCTTCCATTACATCACTCCAGTAACTTCGTTTGACGTCAGCTGTGAGTAATAATTTTTTACTGAATTGATGTGCTAAGCCAAGGGTTAAGCTGGCAGGCATATCAAAGTTTTTAATGCGTATATCACCTGCTAACGGAAGCAGATTTCCACTACTATCAACACCGGATAGCGTTGCCCGACCCTCAAGATCACCAACTGATGTTTTTAGGTTGTACATAGCTCCGACGGTGGTATTGTCGCTAATGCGGTAGGTCAGACCTAGCCTGCCTCCTAAACCAAGAGCATCGACTCCGCCACCAATAGGATTATTCCGGCTTAAACTGAAATGGGCTGCACCTCCAGCGCCAACAAAACCAGCCAAAGGACCTACTAAACTACCTGTAAGGCGGCCTTCGCCTGCTAAAGCGCCGACTTGCGATGCGGGTAACAGAAGTTCCAGATTGAGGGACGTCCATACCAGATCAGCACTAGCACCGATAGAAAAGTCTGGAGTGACTTGATAACTGAACCCTATAGGGGCTCTGAGAACTAATAGGCGGCTACTGTTTTCGAGATCTGTTTGTGTGCCGTTTTCAGTTTTAGATAAAAAACTGTTAGTACCGAATTCGGTACCTAACCCACCGTTAGCAAACATACCTGCACCGAAACGCCAGCTACCATGTTGGGAGACATAGCTAACTTGTGGCGCGTAATAAGGCCCTCGGTTGTTCGATGCATTTCTAGAATTTGCGGTATTGCCATTATTCTGTGCTTTGATATTAGTGGTAATAAGGTCTAACCCAACTTCTAACTGTCCCCCATCGGGAGCATATGTCAGCGTTGCAGGATTTGATATCAGTGCTGTATTACCGGTGTAATAGGCTGCGCTAGTACCTCCCATAGAACGAGAAATAGCACCAAAGCCTTCCAAGTCGAAAACCTGAGTTGCACTTGTATTACAGGCATAACTTGCAAGTATTAATGAGCCCGTACTTATTATTTTTTTCATATTAATACCCATCTCTATTTTTAAATGGATTGATGTGTCTGTATCGCCTATATAATATCTATTATTTGAAGTGATAATTAAATTGGAGTATGGTTTATTTAACTAAACATAATAGTTATTTAAATAAACTAAGGTTTAGTTTTTGTTGAGGTTTTATAAGGTTCAAAACAAGCTGTGGTTTTTAAAATGGTCTATAATTAGCCATAAACAGAATATTTCGAGATGGCTTTTATGAGTTATGATGATAAAAAAATGTTTAAAAGCAAATCATCTGTAAAGATTCAAGAGATAGAGTTGAATGTTAAAGATTCATTCCATCTTCATCGTGAAAAAATTGCACGTATAATTTTCGATGAGCTTTATGAATTTGTTGGCCTGTTAGATCCTCAGGGTAATGTTTTGGAAATAAATCGAGCTGCGCTGAAAGGTGCGGGGATTGCTTTAGAAGAGATCCAGGGAAAACCTTTTTGGGAGGCTCAGTGGTGGCAGGTTTCGCAAGAAGCGGTTTCATATCAACATCATTTAGTTCAGGCAGCATCTCAGGGTGAATTTGTCCGCTGTGACATAGAAATACTAGGGAAATCAGCTGGTTCAGAACTCATTTCGGTCGATTATTCTTTGCTTCCTATTCGGGATGAAAAGGGAGAGATTGTTTTTTTATTGGCCGAAGGTCGAAATATAACAGATAAGAAAAAGGCAGAGGCTCAATTAGCTTTAAAAAATAAAAAATTAGAATCCCTGGTGGAAAGAATTCGTCAATTAGATAATGAGAAAAGTGATTTTTTTGCCAAAGTAAGTCATGAGTTACGCACGCCGTTATCTTTGATTCTCGGACCGCTTGAGTCCGTAATAGAGTCTGGAGCTGTAAAGGATTTAAAGCAAAAGCAACAATTGGAAGTTATTCAACGCAATTCATTAACCTTATTAAAGCAGGTTAATGCATTATTAGATTTAGCCAAAATTGATGCTCAGAAAATGCAATTAACCTATCGAGAGGTTAATCTTTCATTGTTAACAAAAACACTGTGTTCTAACTTTGAAGGTGTTGCATTAGAACAATCGATTAGTTACAACATACAAGTTCCTGAGGAAATGGTTGGCGAAGTTGATGTAGATAAATTTGAGAGGATAATTTTAAATTTGCTGTCAAATGCTTTTAAATTCACCCCGGCTGGTGGTTATGTTCGTTGTTATCTTACTGTTAACCGAGAGCAAAGAGTATTAATCAGTATTCATGATAGTGGGCCTGGAATTCCAAAGGAGCAACGTACTGATGTCTTTGAACGGTTTCATCAGGTTAACCAAGAATCTAACCAACAGGGAACGGGGCTTGGTTTATCTATAGTGAAAGAGTTTGTAGTGCTTCATCAAGGTACTATCTCTATAAGCGAAGCGTCAGGAGGTGGTGCTCTTTTTCAAGTAGAATTGCCACTTAAAGCGCCAGCTGGTGCATATATTGCTAAACAAACAGGCACTGAAGCGAGCGGAGTTCAGGCCATAAACCCTAGTGGGTATCTAATATCTAATCAGTTACAGAGAACACAGATAAAACAAGTGTCATCATCTGATCTACGACCAAGGTTAATGATTGTGGAAGATAACTTTGATATGAGTTTCTTTATCGAGGAGTGTTTAAGTGATGACTATCAAGTATTGGTTTCGGAAAATGGTGCGCAAGCGCTAAGCTTAATGAAGCAGTTTCCTCCTGATCTATTGATAACGGACCTTATGATGCCAGTATTAAGTGGTGATCAATTAGTATCAAAGGTACGTGAGGATCGGGAGCTCTCTCAAATACCAATTATGGTTCTTTCGGCTAAATCAGATGATACGTTACGGGTGAAGTTACTTACGGAATCTGTACAGGATTATCTAGTAAAACCATTCTCTGCACAGGAACTTCGTGCCAGAGTTAAAAACTTGGTTTCATTGAAAGTGGCAAGGGATGCATTACAAAGTGAATTATCGGACCAAAATGAAGATATATCATTACTCACCCGACGTTTGATTAAGAGCCGTAGAAAACTCCAAGAAAGTCACAATAATTTACAGATATCTGAAGCACGTTGGAAAGCAGTGTATGAAAATTCTGCTGCAGGTATCGCAGTAACAGATACCGTAGGGAATATTTTAGCTACTAATCCCGCCTTCCAAAGAATTACCAACTATTCTAAAAATGAATTAACACAACTAAATATGGTAGATCTAACCTTTTCAGAGGAAAGGGAATCTATGCAATATCGCCTCAACCGATTATGTGTGCATGAAGGTGGTGAATACAACATTGAACGTCGATATGTGTGCAAGGGAGGCGGATATATTTGGGCGATTGCCAGTGTTTCATTGATACCCGCTCGGAGTGATGATCCTCCGGTAGTATTACAGATTATTGATGATATTACAGAGAGGAAAAATGCCCAGGATGCGCGTGATCAACTTCAACAGGAGTTAGTTCATGTTTCAAGATCGACCACTATGGGAGAACTTGCAGCATATATAGCGCATGAGGTAAATCAACCACTTTCTGCAATAATGACAAATGCAAATGCAGGACTCCGTTGGTTACGGGCAACGCCACCCAATCTTAAGGAAAGTGAAGATGCCTGGACGAGAATTATACGTGAATCAGACCGTGCTGCAGAGATAATTAGAATGATTCGATCATTTTTGAAACGAAATGATCCGATTGAAGAACTAATTGATTTTAAAAGTCTTTTTTCTGACATTCAGCTGATTTTAAGTTCAAAAACAGAATCAGCTGATGTGCAGCAAATACTAGACATAGCTGATAACCTGCCTGTTATTCGTGGAGATTCAGTACAGTTACAGCAACTGCTTATTAATCTTGCTGTTAATGGTATTGAAGCGATGATATCAAGCGAATGCTTAAAGCGGGTATTAACTTTAGCCGTGCGATTTAATGAGATAACACATGGAGTTACTCTTATTGTCTCAGATACAGGTATAGGTATTGATGTCGAACAGCTTGAAGCAGTATTTAATGCTTTTCATACGACTAAAAAAGAGGGGTTAGGAATGGGCCTAGCTATCTGCCGAACCATTGCTGAAGCGCATGATGGTAGTATTGAAGTGGTGAATAATCTATCAGGTGGCGGAGTAACCTTTTCTGTTGAACTACCCAGTGGGTCACGGGATATTAAATATGAATGAGAATGATACTGTTATTTACTTAGTGGATGATGATCAGTCAGTGTTGGAGGCTCTTGGAAGTTTGGTACGTTCAATCGGATTGAAAGTAGCCTGTTTTTCATCAGCTTACGAGTTTTTTGATGCAGTTTCGACACGAGCACGTGGTTGTTTGATTCTGGATGTGCGTATGCCTGAGATGAGTGGTTTGGATGTACAAAAAAAATTATCTGAGTTGGGTGATGAGCTACCGATAATTTTTATTAGTGGTCATGGTGATATCCCAATGGCAGTGAAAGCGATTAAAGCAGGGGCAGTTGATTTTCTTACTAAACCTTTTCGTGAAGAGGAGCTATTAAGCGCAATAAGAACAGCCCTTCAGATCGATATAGAAGCATCTGAGAACCTAAATGAAATTGAAGATATAAAAACACACTACGCTACCTTAAGCTTTCGTGAGAAACAGGTTTTACCTTTTATCTTAAAAGGTTTATTAAATAAGCAAACAGCTGTTGAACTGGGGATAAGTGAAGCAACAGTAAAGGTTCATCGGCATAATCTTATGAAAAAAATGTCTGTAAACACTTTACCTGATCTAGTTCGTATCACCCAGAGGCTAGACTTGCCAAGCCACAAAATTTAAAAGTTGTGAATTGACCAACTTATAGTGTCGTTCTATATTTGAGGTTGATTTTAAACGACCGTTTTTGAATTAAGGGTCGCTTTGTTTTAGCTTACATTACTCATCTCGTTAAGTGACTTTATGTGCTTAACGAGGTGCCTAGCAATGATAGGACTATTAACAACTCCACAGTCTAGTGGCCTCGGAGCTGACAAGGACTCCATGTTCAGTCAACAGATCCTCTATCCTCTACATATCAATAGTTGAGCTTACAACGATGATATAACTAAATCGAAATTGGATGATTGCTGACGAAAAATGTTGTCGTTTGTTACTTCACAGAGATGAATGTATCTCTACATTATCTACAGCACAAGATAATTTTTCAGTACCACATTCTGGTACCGGGCAAGTCGAGTATTGAGCTGAAGAGCGTATTGAACTCTGGTTATTTAAAGTTAGATTAAGATCACCACAGGTATTGGAGGGCTAACCACTTTCTCTACTCAATTTAGTCTCATAATAAAATATTGATATCATTAGGCTTGAACAAGAGGATAAGATTAGTTAGCCCAGCTTAGGTAATGGTATTAACCATCATGGATTTTCCAGAAATAGCGTTCAATTATCAGAAAGCCGGTAATATCGGTATCGAATCGATCAGGCTCAAAGATCTGTATACCCGAGCGCAGGCTCTTGAATCAACTCCGATAAAGCCTCATCGCTTGAATTTCTACAATCTTATCTTTGTAAAGCAGGGTTCGGGTAAACATCTAATCGATTTTATTGAATACCGTTTTGAGGCAGGTAGTTTTATTTTGGTTCATCCTGATCAAGTACATGCCTATGATCTTGATGCTGACACTGTAGGGGAGGTATTACTTTTCACAGAATCGTTTGTTGATCAGGTTCTGAATAACATACGTATGCCTGGCTTTTCACCGAACCATCTGGGTGTTAACTACCAGCCAGTGATCAAACCAAATGATGCAGGGTTGTCCAGTTGTATAGGGTTGATGGACGAATTATCTAAGGAGTTATCTAACTCTGACAGAGATGAACTTATTTTGATGCATCTGTTTTCTTGTTTGCTGTTGATGCTAAGAAGAGAGCGGAATGAAACCGATCAAAACACACTATCATCTGGACAGATGGATAAACTTAATCGGTTTCTGGATCTGCTGTATAACAATTTCACAACTATTCGGGATGCGAGTCTTTATGCCGATAAACTTCACACTACCTATAAAACACTGAATCAGGTCTGTAAAAAAGGCACAGGTCAAACCGCTAAACAGTTGATAGATGCCTACACATTGTTGGAGGCTAAGCGCCGCTTGGTCATAGATAGCTGTACCACTCAGCAACTGGCGTGGGATCTTGGCTTTAATGACGCTAGCAATTTCGTCAAGTATTTCAAAAAACATACGCACTACACGCCTTCCGGTTTTCGCAAGCATTATAGTCGCTCCAATTCTTAGTTAGTCGTATTAAAAATTTAGCATTTAAAAGAAAAAGGTTCGATATTTACCATTTTTAGTCTCTTCCTCACCGCGCCAGAGTGATCGTTCGTCAGTAATCTATCTCTATCTTATTTGGAGATAACGATGAATAAAAAAATCACAAAATTAATGACGGGTGCAGCAATGACAACTGCAATTTTGGCATCTGCAGGATGCTTTGCAACGATGGAGGATAAAGAGATGAATCTGACTAATACCGAAAAAGCAGTTAGCCTGATTCGGAGTATTGAAACCGGCGATCAGGCGCCTGTTTCCTATATAAATCCTGAGAAATACATTCAGCATAATCTTGCGGTAGGTGATGGTTTAGCCGGCTTTGGGGCCGTACTTCAAGCGTTACCTGTAGGCAGTGCTAAAGCGGATGTTAAGCGTGCCTTTCAGGATGGTGAATACGTTGTACTGCATACCAGTTATAACTTCTTTGGCCCTAAGGTCGGGTTTGATGTATTCCGGTTTGAAGAGGGAGTAATCGTAGAGCATTGGGATAATCTAACTGAAAAGGCAAAGCCGAATACAAGTGGTCGTACTCAAATTGATGGACCGACCGATATTTTGGATCTGGATAAGACTTCTGAAAATAAACAGACCGTTTCTGATTTTGTTGTAACTATTCTGATCAACGGCGAAATGGATAAAATTACTGATTTTATTGGTACCGGTGAGCAGGATTATCTACAGCATAATACTGCGGTGGGTGATGGTTTAGGAGCTTTGGGTGCAGCGTTGGGCGCTTTGGCAGAGCAAGGCATGCCAATGGTCTATAGTCGAAACCATAAAGTATTAGGGCAAGGTAACTTTGTTTTAAGTATTAGCGAAGGTCAGTTCCTAAATGAACATGTTGCGTTCTATGATCTGTTCCGATTGCAAGAGGGAAGAATTGTTGAACACTGGGATACTATTGAAACCATTCCAGCGAAGGCTGAATGGCAAAACGACAACGGTAAATTTGGCTTCTGAGTTTTAGTCGGAATGCTGGAAACGTAGCTTCCTGAATAAGGCAGCTTCGTTTTTTCAATTTGAATATTGCGATAGGGCTGAGGTAATAAAGAAGCGGATGCTCAAACCCTACAGCAGACTGTATTCAAGACCTGTCCACATATAGTTATTCGTTGTAGAGGGGCTGCGATAACGCTTGTATACTAACCGCAATTTTGTATCAAACTCACTATGGGTTCATTATTTTGCATACACTTTCTCAGTTAAAATCTGGCGAATTAGCAGGCATTCAGCACTTAAAGTTGTCGGAAAATTTAACTTCATTCCCCTTAGAGATTTTATCTCTGGCTGAGAGCTTAGAAATTCTTGATTTATCCAACAACCAATTAGCTTCATTGCCAGAAGAGCTAGCGCAGCTTAAAAACCTAAAAATTATTTTTGCATCAAACAACCATTTTGAAATGCTGCCAGAAGTACTAGGTCAATGCGCGAACTTAGAAATGGTGGGGTTCAAATCAAATAAAATTAATCAGGTTTCAGAAAACTCACTACCCCCCAAGTTACGTTGGCTCATCTTAACGGATAACCATATTGAAGCCTTGCCTGATGCTTTGGGCGAACGGCCACGATTACAAAAGTTAGCCTTAGCGGGCAATCGCTTAACTCATTTGCCACAAACCTTAGCTCAGTCTACAAACCTTGAATTAGTGCGTATTTCAGCCAACCAACTAGTTGAGTGTCCAGACCAATTACTGGGCCTGCCTAAACTTGCTTGGGTTGCGTTTTCAGGTAATCCATTTAGTCAGTCAGATGTTAAAGTTCAATCAGTCCCCGAAATACAGTCGTCCAGCTTCAGGTTACAACAAGTGCTTGGACAAGGCGCGTCAGGGGTTATTTCAAAGGCTGTTTGGAATACAGATCAAGTCTCTTTCCCTGATGATATTGCGGTTAAAGTATTTAAAGGCGAGGTTACTTCCGATGGGTATCCAGAAGACGAATTACAAGCGTGTTTAAAAGTGGGGAATCATCCAAATCTAGTGCAGTCTTTGGCGCAAGTGAATGAAGAAGGCTGTTTAGCGTTAATCATGAACCTTATTCCATCTCACTATAGTAACTTAGGGCTTCCGCCGTGCTTTCAAAGTTGCACCCGTGATAACTTTGCACAGGGATTGGCACTATCCATTGAGCAAATTGATAAAATTGTTTTACAAATGGAAGGTGTTTTTGCTCATTTACACTCCAAGCAGGTATGCCATGGAGACTTATACGCACATAACACGCTGTTTGACGAACAAGCCAATATCATTTTTGGGGACTTTGGTGCTGCAACCATGTACCACATGCTGACTAAAAAGCAGCAGGAACAAATTAAGCAGATTGAACTTCGAGCACTCCATCATTTTATTGATGACCTGTTGAGTATTTGTACGGAAGAAGATCAGAATAGTAGTAAGTTCAATCTTCTCAAGCAGAAAGTTATTCATTAGTGCATCAGTAGAAAAACAAAAATTGCGATAACACCCACGTAGATACGCTCCCGATATTAATTTAGAACAAATGAGCCTGGTCTGTCGATCGGGCTTTTTTGTGTCTGAAATATGAGGGCGAGTATCGAGGGGAATGAGACAACGTAGAGTTAGTCTCATTCCCTCTAAATACCAGCCCTGAATCGGCCCATGGCCCAAGGTAGATTTGGTTACACTACTGCTTGTTGGCAACCGTTAAGATTTCTTGCGAAATGTACTCCAGAGATAGACGCAGATGGATAGTATGATCAGAGTGAGTAGTGTCAGGCTGATTGGACGGGTTACAAAGATACTAATATCGCCATCAGCAACCCCCATGGCCTGTCGGAAGCGAGTCAGAAATAATGGGCCTAGCACCAGACCAAGAATAATAGGTACTGCCGGAATATCATTACGCCGTAGCACATAACCAAATATTGCAAAGCCAAGGGCTATCAGAGCATCGGATAACTGATAGTTTTGACTGTAACTACCAATAAAGCCTAGTACCAAAATGAAAGCACCAATGAAGCGTCCACGGATGCGGGTGAGGTTGACGATCCATTTGGTTGCCACAGATAGATACACGAAAACGACAATGTTCATCAGGAATAGTGAGATATAAAGACCCGAGATGAATTCAGGACGCTCAGCAAACAAGGCAGGGCCTGGAACATAGTTATGCACCATGAACACCGCCAGTAGCATCGCCATCAATGCATCTGCCGGAATACCGAAAGCGAGTAAAGGTATCAGCACCGATGCCGTCACGGCATTGTTTGACGTTTCTGATGCGATTAGTCCTTCGGGAGCTCCATCGCCAAATTTTTCTGGCGTCTTAGAGAACTTCTGAGCCAGGGTGTAGGAAAAAAACTGCGAGCCGAACTCGCCAACACCCGGTAGTAGCCCCATAACAACGCCAAGAGCAGCTGAACGGATAACGGTGACTTTATGTTTCAGCAGCGTCAGAGCGCCTGAGAACATACCCTCGCCTTCAAGCTTAGTTACATGGGAATCGTTACCTTTCTGGTCTAGTAATACGAAGGCTTGAGACATAGCAAACAGACCGATAACAGCTGGAACAAGAGGTATGCCGTTAAGCAGCCAGCTCTGGTCAAAGGTATAGACTTGTGTGCTGAATGAACGATCAATACCGATAGTACCGAGAAAGATTCCAACCCCCAGCATCATCGCTGCTTCAACAACATGTTTGCGGTGTGCCAACACCACAAAGATCATACCGAGTGCTGCCAGCATGGCGAATTCTGCCGAACCAAATAGACGGGCAACCTGAGATAGCGTTGGTGCCAGAAGTATCAATGAAGAAACACTGATAATGCCACCAACAAAGGATGATGTGTAAGCGATGGACAGAGCGCGCTTACCTTCTCCCCGTTGAGCCATAGGGTAACCGTCATAGGTGGTTAAAACGGCCACCGGAGTGCCCGGTGTGTTCATCAGAATGGCGGGTATTGCACCGCCATACCAAGCCCCTCCGTAAACCCCCAGCAGAAGGGATACCCCGGCGAGTGGTTCCATAGAGAAACTAAGGGGTAACAGGATAGCAATAACGCCCGCAGGTTCCAGACCGGGAATTGAACCGATAGTGACCCCGACCAGCGCGCCGATAACGATGGCCATCAGGACGTTAAACGTGCCGACTTCTTGAAGGCCTAATAATAAAATATCCACAGTTAATGTCCTTTGAATTATAGGTTTTGGTTGGCGAAGTCAGCCCAATTATCCGGCAGTAAACCATACAGCCAGGCGTCGGGTAGCCAGACACTAACGCCGACTCTGAAGATCAGTACCATAGCTACCACGGTGAATAGGGTCGCTATGAACCAGGTCCTGTTCAGTAAACGGCAAAGCCATAGCAGAGTAGTAACGAACATCAGAGTCGCAAGGACAAAACCAAAGATGGAGAGAGTATTAATGTAGAGAAAAAACAGGGCTGAAGAAAAAAGGGCAGTACGGTAACTACTGAGGTTTTCAGCCAGGCTTTCAATTATATTAAGCTGCGCCAGGTAGTTGCAGCGTAGGGATTGTATGACGCGTACCAATGCAAAAATAGCGACGATAAAAAGGCCAAAGCCAGTACCGAACATTGGCTGGATAAACCAGCCGCGTCGGGTTGTTACCCATGATGCTTCAACAGGCAGCAGACAGAGCAAGGTGAGAGCGGCAAAAAGGATGAACCAGTAGATTCCGAAGTGTCGGGTTTCAGATTGAAGATCGATATCTTCAAGGACTGATTCCGGCGTTAATGTCTTATTATTCATGATATTTCAGACCAGTTTTATAGTTATTTTATTTGGCAATAATGTGTTTATACGCTGCCGCATTGTTTAGGCTTTGTGAGGCATGCCCTCATCTGAATCGATTAAGTTGAATGTCGCGTAAGCGGTACGATTAGAATCGGGACGTTACTCTGGTGTATTACTTTCTGAGCGGTGGAGCCTAAAAACATACGTGATGCGGCGGAACTTTCGTGATCACCCATCACTATCATGCTGGCTTTGAGTTTATCTGCGGCCTGAAGAATGACTTTGTCAGGTTTGCCCACTAAAACTTTTATTTCTGGAGCATGACTCAGCTTGCAGCCTGCTTTGAGTTCAGCTTTTAGAAAGCGCTGAATTCGATGCTCAATTCGCTCTTTATAGCTAACCATTAACTGGTCGTTATGTTTAAGGTTTGCAGAATCAGGTAGGTAATCTTCCATAACATCAAACATCGGTTGGATTGCGTGCAGGAAAATAATTCTGGCATCATTTTTTAAAGCTTGTTTGACGGCCATCCGAAAAGCAGGCCTGCTGCCCTCTGTAATATCAGACGCATAAAGAATGGTAGAGATTTCAGGTAGCATAAGTCGAACCTTCGGATTTGTTTTACTTATACCGATTACACTAGAAAGGGCTTTCGCTGAGAATCAATCTTATGGTTTAGAGCGGCGATTTGTATTGCTAGTAGGAGTCTGACAAGCTTGTAACATCACTAATTTACATGCTGCAGTTGGTAACAGGTAAATGTCACAGAACAAGAATAAGATCCCAAACGACTTTCAGAGGAAAGGACTGGAGCTGATTAATAGCCTGGTGTCTCTCAGTGAATCCGTATTTTTCCTGGTTGAACCAGATATGCAGCATCGGGGAGCCGTAGTGTTCGACAGTCGGTCGGATATTGAGAAACAGTACACTACGACGTACGGGCGGATGGATCCTCTCAATCCTGAAAGATTTAGTGATACTGATGATCTGGTGGTAACTCTGGATTCGCAGATGGCCGCGCATCTGTTAAAGCAGACGATCTACTATCAGGAGTTTATGGTGCCCAATAATCATCGCTATGTGGCCGATATGTTTTTTCGCCATGAAGGTCAGATTATTGCGGTACTGAGTATGCTGCGTGAGGAGAGGCTGGGTAACTATTCCGAGGAAGAATTGCAGCTGTTGCGCAAGCTGCAACCGTTTTTGGAATACAGTCTGAAGTCGGTCTATCTGCCTAAACGCCACAAAGAGCGTCTTTCGATCTACGAGAAATACGGCTTAACTGAGCGTGAGCTGGACGTGATTGAGTTGTTACTCAGTGGCACCAGTAATAAAGAGATAGCGGTTGAGCTAAGCCTTGGGTTGGCTACAGTAAAAACCCATCTGCATCATATATTTCAGAAAACCAGTGTTCAGTCCCGCAGTGAACTGGTTGCCAAAGTTTTACTCGACCTGCAGTCGTAATTCCCTACTACCTTAATTGTTACCAACATGTCCGGCTCCACCTTTTGATGGATGCCGGTTAATGCTTCTTACTTAGATACTGTCTGTAGAACTCAAACAGGGGAGACCCTGAAGTGATGCAGGACGATTCTATGCCAAGCAATATAAATCTCGAACTATTACAACGCCGTTACAACACAATGGGAAAAAGCTCGCCGCTTTTTTATGAACAGCCTCTGCACCTGGTGCGTGGAGAAGGTGTCTGGCTGTTTGATAATGAAGGCAAGCGCTACCTGGATGTATACAACAACGTGCCGCACGTGGGGCACTGTAATCCTCGGGTGGTAGAGGCTCTGCACCAGCAGGCCACGACTCTTAACATTCATACGCGCTATCTACACGACAATATTGTTGAGTATATCGAGCGTCTGACAGCAACCTTTGGTGATGGCCTGTCAATGGCAATGCTGACCTGTACCGGCAGTGAAGCCAATGAACTGGCTATGCGTATGGCGCGTCATTGCACCGGTGGACAAGGCATGATCGTGACCGATTTTGCATATCACGGCAATACTGAAGCGGTGGCCGAAATCGGCACCGGATTCATGCCGGAAGCCAAGCATACCAAGCGGGTTAAATCATTCCCGATTCCTGATTCTTACCGCGGTATAGATGGTGTTGCTGAAGATAAACTGGCAGATGCTTATGTCGCATGTATTCAACGGGCGATTGATGAATTTACTGAGGAAGGCATTAAAGTTGCCGGGATGCTGGTGTGTCCGGACTTTGCCAATGAAGGCCTGTTGAATGTACCTAAAGGCTTCATGGAACGGGCCACCGCGTTGGTACGTAAGGCAGGTGGCGTGCTGATTGCCGATGAAGTGCAGGTTGGCTTTGGCCGCAGCGGAAAGCATATGTGGGCACACCAATGGTACGACCTGACTCCGGATATTGTCACCATGGGTAAACCGATGGGTAATGGCCACCCGTTGGCAGGCCTTGTTGCGCGTGCCGACATGATTGAAGAATTCAGTAAGGTCGCAATGTATTTCAATACCTTTGGCGGTAATCCTGTGTCTTGTGCCGTGGGTATGGCGGTGCTGGATGCGTTGCAGGAAGACCGTTTAATGGAAAACGCGCTATCTACTGGCGCTTACGTCACCCGAGGGCTGCGTAGGTTGCAGGAAAAATACCCGCTGATCGGTGAAGTAAGAGAACTGGGTATGTTCTTCGCTGTTGAACTGGTATTGGACCGTACGACTAAAGCGCCGGCCATTGTTGAAGCTCGCAGAGTTATCAATCTAATGCGGGACAAAGGGGTGCTGATCAGCACCATCGGGGTGACCGATTCAATCCTTAAATTACGCCCGCCGATGCCATTCCAGCCAGAACATGCCGACCTGTTGCTGGCCACTCTTGATGAAGTGATGGACATCGTTAGCCGGGAGTCTGCCGTATGAACTCGTTCTATGACTTAAGCCCGGCGCAACAGTGCGGGCGACTGCAGCAACTAGCAGAAAAAGCACTGCGTCACTGGCACCTGGATGTCCGTAATATCCAGCTGATTAAATACCGGGAAAACGCGGTGTTTGAAGTGATTGCGACTGATGGCGTGAAATATGCGCTGCGCATGCATCGTCCTGGTTATCACAGTGATGGGGCATTGCGCTCGGAACTTCAATGGATGGAAGCGCTTATTAAAGCCGATATTCTGGTGCCAGAAGTGATACCGACAGTAACCGGTGAACTGTTAGTAACCGAGCAGCTGGAGAGTATACCTGAGCCACGTCAGATCGATCTGTTTGCCTGGATTGAGGGAGAGCAACTGGGTTCTGTCGAAGAAGGGTTGGGCGACAATGCAGAGCAAGTGACCTCGATCTATCTTGCTATCGGGGCGACTGCTGCCCGTTTACATAACCAATCCAGTCAGTGGCAGCTTCCGGAAGGCTTTAAACGTCATGCCTGGGACAGTGATGGCCTGGTTGGGGAGCAGCCATTCTGGGGGCGGTTCTGGGAACTGGAGCTGTTGACCGCTGAGCAGCAGGCACTGTTGATAGGCGCGCGTGAAAAAGTACAGGCTAAGCTGCAGCAACTGGATAAGTCAGCACAGAATTACAGCCTGATTCATGCGGATTTTGTACCGGAAAACCTGATGACTGAGGGGGATCGGGTACGACTGCTGGACTTCGACGATGCCGGTTTTGGCTGGCATATGTTCGAGTTGGCAACCGCCCTCTATTTTATCATTGAAGAAAACTGTTATGAGGTTGCTAAAGAGGCACTGATTAGTGGTTATCGCCAGCACAGAGAGCTAAGCGAAGAAGATTTAGCATTGTTGGAGCTATTCCTCACCGCCCGTGGTTTTACATATCTGGGTTGGATTCGCAGCCGCCAGGAAACTGAAACTGCACAGGAATTAGCGCCTGAGTTAATCCGTATGGCTTGCCAGCAGGCAACACGTTTCTTATCCCAGTCTTAATGCTGTTAGAAAAAATGTAGTTAAAAAATAGTCAAAAAATAAATAGGTAATACAAATGAATAAAACAATAAAACAAACAATTCATTGTCTGGCTGCCACAGCCATTGGTTTGCTGGCGACTATCGGTCCGGTTCAGGCCGCTTCTGAATACCCAAACCGTCCGGTTAAGTTCCTGGTGCCTTGGCCTGCCGGAGATGTTGAAGATCTATTGACCCGGTTGATAGCCGAAACGATGGCAAAGGAAACGGGTAAACCAGCGACAGTGGTGAATAAACCCGGTGCAGGCGGCGTGGTTGGTGCCAGCGAAGTTGCAAGTGCCCGTGCAGATGGCCTGTTGATAGGTTCTTTTGTAGTGGATCTGGTAACAACTCAGATTCATGGTGGCAATGCGCCCTACGATCGCGATACTTTCGAGCCTGTTGGTATCTTTTTGGATTACCCAATGACCATGGCCGTTAGAAGTGATGCGCCGTATAACACAATGGCTGAGCTGGCGACCTATTCACAGACAAATAAAGTGTCTCTGGGGCATTTTGGTTATCAGGCACTGCCGACTGCACTGGCCTTTGCCGCGGGTGAAAAAGCCGGTATTAAATTCAGTTCTGATGCTCCCTTTGATGCTTTGGACTGCTCAACATTGGCCAATGGTGATGCCGACGTAATAACTGCTAACACTATTTCTGTAGTGTCTTGCTTGCAATCAGGTGAAGCAAAGTTGTTGTCTTCAATGACCCGTGACCGCCTGACGTTAACGCCGGATGTACCGACATTGGCTGAAGAAACGGGTATCACGCTGACCGCATGGAATGGCTTATTCGTTAAGAAAGGTACGTCTGAAAGCATAAAACAGCGTATCTCTGAAATTGCTCAGAAAGCGTTGGCATCAGACCGTGCACTAGAGATTGCTAAGACGACGGGCGCAGGTGTTTATTGGATCGATATTAAGGATGCCGAGAAAGTGATCGAAAGTGACTTCGAGGCGACTGGAAAGCTACTCAAATTTTTAAAAGAGTCATGATTTTATTCGGTCAGTATTGATCGCAAGCCACCCACGTTGGTGGCTTTTTTATTAGCTTTATAAAGTGTTGTGGGAGCTTTTTATGAACATTGATCTAACAGGCAAGGTTGCCATTATTACTGGCGCAGGACAGGGTATCGGTGAAGGTCTGGCTTATACTTTCTCCGCCGCTGGGGCTAAGGTTGTTGTTGCCACTCGGACAGCGGCAAATGGACAGGAAACCGTCAATAATGTGCAGCAGGCTGGTGGTGAAGCGGTATTAATTCAATGCGATGTGGGTCATCGTCAGCAGGTAGACGAGCTTATAGAAAAAACTGTTGAGCTTTATGGCCGCATAGATATTGTGATTCACAATGCAGCTGTTTATCCGATGCAGTCTATTGAAACTTTATCCGATGAGCAGCTGGACATGACTTTGTCAGTTAATTTGAAGGCTGCATTCTGGCTGACTCAGGCAGCTCTGCCTTTCCTTCGCCAGGTACCCTTCGGGCGTATTATTTTTACTTCCTCTGTGACTGGACCGCGTGTCGTTATGCCAGAAACTGCACACTATGCGGCATCAAAAAGTGGCCTCAACGGGTTTATTCGAACCGCCGCGGTAGAATTCGCCCGAGAGAATATTACGGTAAATGGTGTTGAGCCGGGTTATATCCTGACCCCTGCTATGGGTGCTCTGGTAGATGAGCAGGGATTGCGGGAAATGGCCAGTCAGATTCCTTTGGGTCACCTGGGTGCGCCGGCAGATATTGCCCATACTATGCTGTTTCTTGCATCAGAGCAGGCTGCTTATATTACGGGTCAGACGATCGCTGTGGATGGCGGCTCTACTCTGCCGGAAAGCCCGGTTTTACTGGACCAGTTCTATTCCTCTAACGCTTAGGTATAGCGAATAATATCCAATACAGATGAAACTGTGGAGAGGGTTAAGTACAAGTTATCACTGGGCGGACTGTCTTTAGATAAGGGGGCGTGCTAATTGCACAGCACTACCTTATATAGGTAGTGCTTGTTTTTCTGGATGAAGCATTCGCACTTTCCCTAATCAAAATACTGACTATTTAACACTCACAATACGTCTGCTCTGAAGTAGAGTGTAGCCCCCGCTCAGCACAACAATCATCCCGCCGATTAAGGTCATAAGGTCAGGACGTTCATCAAAGATGATGATGCCTAAGATCAGGGCAAACAATAAACGTGTATAGCGAAAGGGGGTAACGACCGAGACATCACCACTTCGCATAGCGATTGTCAGTGAGTTATAGGCGATGACGCCAAAAATAATCGCGCCAACTATCTGATAGCCTGCTTCAAAATTAACTACCAGGGGTTCTCCTGTATAGAGCTGCAAAATAAAACCAGTGGGTATCAATACAAAAAAGCCATAGACTCCCAACTGCATATTGGAGAGTACCGGCGGCGCTGCTCGGGTTGCCAGGTCTCTGCCGGCGAATCCCAAGGTGCTGATAACAGCAAATAGAGATGCGGGATTAAAACCGTCCAGCCCGGGACGAATAATCATCAAGACACCGGCAAACCCAATCAGTACGGCCAGCCATCGTTTAAAGTCGATATGTTCACCAAATACAATGGCGGCACCCAGCAAAACAACCAACGGAGTCGCCTGCAATATGGCGGAAGCGCTGGACAGTGGAGTCAGGGTAATGGCCAGGGCAAAGCATAATCGACCGACGACTTCGCTGCCTGCACGAATCAACAATGGACGAGACATGATGGAAGGCTGAAGCACCCGTTCTTTTCTCTGCCAAGTCAGGAATATAAAGATTAGCATCCCACCCAAACCAAACAGCATCAGGATCAGCCCGATAGGCATCGTATTCGCTGAGGCTTTGATAAACATATCCTCAATAGCAAACGCAGCCATCGCCAGGACCATAAATATACTGCCACGAGTGTTACCCAAATGTATCTGCTCCTGTTGTAGAGCGACAAGCTCTACTCACAATTACTGTGTGATTTTTACGTTTCAGCCTGGCCCTTTCTACAGCTGTTTTGTAGGGTAGGGGTTCTACACCCTCTTTGTAATGACTTGATACGGGGATTATGATACTCGCTTCATCCCCCATACTGGCCATGGCCAGTATGGGGGATGTTAGAGCGTAAGCGATATAAAAAGTTATTAACCAACTATTAGTCTGTTAACGGTCAATTAATATTGAACTTCAGCCGCGCTTATTACCGCTAGTGTCGTCAGTATTAGAATCTTCAATCTCCTCATCATGAGATCGCATTAAATCAACTTTGAAAGGAAAGAGGTTTCCTTTGAAGTAGAGACTCCGTTGCCGGTGAATACAAATTCCAGCTTGGTATTCTGTTTGTCCGGATTACTAATGCAGACACGGTAAGGCAGCCAGGACGAGTTGTTGTCGCTCAGATTGATAGTGTCAGGCCCGTATAGCGTAAATTTAGGGCTTTCGGACAGCGATACCTTAATCAATTCCTGATCGTGGGCAAATCGTTCTACTTTAACCCGATAGTTATTGCAGACAGTGTCTGCATCCAACTGGGTAAATAGAGCCGAGCGATCACGACGAATCTCTACCAGCAGGCTCTTAGTGTCGGTAAAACCATAGATAACGGCCGTAATAGCACAGAGCGCGACAGTTGAATAACCAAACAGATTCAGCCTAAGGAACTTTGATGTGAGGCCTTCTAACTGTCGTTCGGAGGCAAAGCGTATCAATCCCCTCGGCCGGTTAATTTTATCCATAACATTGTCACAGGCATCGATACAGGCAGCACAGTCGATACAGGCGGCTTGAAGACCGTTTCGAATATCGATGCCTGTTGGGCAGACTTGTACGCAGATACCGCAATCAATACAGTCGCCGCTGTCTTCATCGGCATTTCTTTGGTTTGCCCGAGGCTCTCCACGTTTTGCATCATAGCTGACGGTAAGCGTGTTTTCATCAAACATGACGCTCTGAAAGCGAGAATAGGGGCAGGCATGCAGGCAGATTTTCTCTCTGACAAGGCCAGCGTTTACATAGGTGAGGGCTGTCATAATCGTCAGCCAGCCAAGCATAGCCTCAGACATTTCAAGATTGAAACCATCAGCCATCATCTCCCTGACAGGAACAAAGTATCCGGTAAAAGTGGCTGCAGTCAGGAACGCCAACAGAATCCAGAGTAGATGTTTGAGCAGTCGGCGTAACTTGCGTGTGCCACTGAGTGGCTGATGATCATGACGTGCCCGTTCATTTACTCGGCCTTCGGTCAGTTGTTCTATACGAATGAAAAGCCAGGTCCAGATACTTTGAGGACAGGCAAAGCCACACCACACTCGCCCCCATGCGACAGCGATAAAGAATAATAGAGTGGCTCCCACAATCATCAAGCCGGCCAGCAGGGGGAGATCATGCCAGGACAGGGCGTTGCCAAAGAGAATGATGCTGCGTTGTTCGAATGAGAAAAAAAGAAATGGATGGCCATCAACCTGAACCCAGACCAGGCCGAAGTAAAGTGCTATGAGCGGCCAGGTCGTCAAACGCCTGAGATTCTGAAACCGTCCTTCTGTGAGACGGACGTGAAACTTACCATCGGTAGCGAGTGGTGGAGTCGGATCTTGCAGAACAGGTATTTTTTGCACGGGGATAATCTACTAAATTTGATGATTGCGATAGATTACGGTTGTAATTTAAATAGGAACAGGTATAAAAAAAATATAGTTAATAGGTACAGTTTGGGGAGGTGATACACGATGGCATCTGAATATCTCTATCAACGGCTGGAAAGCTGGCTTTTAAAGGGTATCGAGGAGCACCGCTGGCTGATGGGGGATCGCTTACCTTCAATTCGCGAACTGTGTAAACAGCATTCGCTGTCTAAAGCGACGGTACAGCATGCCCTTCAACGACTTGAAGTGCAGGGGCTGCTTGAGGCCAGGCCTAAAGCGGGCTACTTTGTAACCCTACATGCGAAGACAGTCAAAGAACCGACCAGTCGTTCACGTATTGAAGCGCCTAAACCGGTAACGGTTAGTGAGTTGCTGTTAGATATTATGCGCCGTAGTGCTGCGTTTGATCTGTTACCAGATCTGCATGCGGGTGAATTGCCAGCTGGCATCGTCACGCTGAATCGTTCTGTCGCCAGAGCGCTGCGGCGCCAACGGGGTGATGACTATCAATACTATGATACGCCCGCCGGTGATATTGGTCTGCGAGAACAGTTAGCGCTGCATATGTTGCGCAGAGGCTGGCAGGTCGATATTGACGAACTGTGCATCACATCCGGGTGCCAACACGCTCTGTTTTTGGCGCTGATGGCTACTTGCGAAAAGGGTGATGTTGTTGCGGTTGAATCACCCGGATTTTACGGTGTACTGCAGTTGCTTGAACACTTGGGTCTACAGGTTGTTGAGGTGCCCACGTCGGTCTCTACGGGGATGGATATTGAAGCACTGGAAGAGGTGCTAAAACGCTGGAAAGTTAAAGCCTGTGTCGTTTCCCCCGCGTTCGCAACGCCCGGTGGCGCACTGATGCCGAAAGATGCCCGTGTCAGGTTATTAGCCCTGGCTGAGTATCATAATCTGGCCATTATTGAGGATGATATTTACGCCGATACCGCCCTGGGGGTAGTGCCTGATCCTCTTAAGGCGTTAGATGAGCATAACCGTGTGATCCTCTGTAGTTCATTCTCAAAGTCTTTGTCCCGTGATCTTCGACTGGGCTGGATCTCAGGTGCCCGTTGGCACGCAAAGATCATCAACCTTAAACTGGTTACCCAACTAACCAGCAGTCGCTATTTACAGCAGGGTGTCGCAGAGTTTATGGCAGATGGTAGTTTAACTGCTCATCTGCGCCGTCAGCGCAACGAACTTCGAGAACGGCGTGACAAGCTCATTGCGCATCTGCGAGCCTGGCCTGGTGATTTAAGGATAAGTCTGCCACAAGGTGGGTTAGCCGTTTGGGTTGAACTACCAGAAGTGGTCGATACGTTGGAAGTTTATCCTGAAGCGCTGGATAGGGGAGTGGTGATTACCCCCGGCCCGCTGTTCTCTGTATCGGGACAGTTCAGAAACTGTATGCGTCTGAGTTATTCCCATCCCTGGGATAAACCCCGGGTTGCCGCACTGAATCTGTTGTCGGAAGTGTTAGTACTGAAAAAATAATCTGTATCGATTAAAGATTAAAAAATTGAGCCTGTGTCTAGTTTGTGCGTCGGTATACCCTGAGCGGCTATAGTGGCTAAACGAGTACTGATGCTGTGTACAAATATGATGAATATGATCGGGCGCTGGTTCAGGCGCGAGTTGGGCAGTTCCGCGATCAGGTATCCCGACGTCTATCAGGGGAGCTGAGTGAAGAGGAGTTTCTCCCTCTGAGATTGCAAAACGGCTTATACCTGCAGAAACAAGCGTACATGCTGAGGGTGGCTAATCCTTACGGTACCCTTTCCGCAGATCAACTGCGGGTTTTAGCGCGCATAGCCAATGAGTTTGACCGAAACTATGGGCATTTTACTACCCGCCAGAATATACAATTTAACTGGATTGAGCTGGAGCAAGTTCCTGATATCCTGCAGTTGCTGGCGGATCATGATATGCACGCGATCCAGACGTCAGGTAACTGTGTCCGTAATATCACCACCGAAGCATTTGCAGGGGTTGCCGGTGATGAAGTGATGGACCCCCGTCCCATGGCTGAAATTATCCGACAGTGGTCTACTGTTAACCCTGAATTTCTATTTCTTCCGCGCAAGTTTAAGATCGCAATCTCATCGTCTGAATGTGATCGTGCTGCGGTTCGTTCCCACGATATAGGGCTTTATCTCTATCGGGATGAGAATGGTGAGATGTTGTTTGATGTCATGGTTGGCGGCGGGCTGGGTAGAACCCCAATCCTAAATGAACTGGCGAAAAAAGCACTGCCTTGGCAGCATATCCTGACCTACACTGAGGCTGTTTTGCGTGTTTATAATCGCCATGGTCGCCGGGATAATAAGTACAAGGCAAGAATAAAAATTCTGGTGAAAGCGCTGGGGGTAGAAGCATTCGCACAGGAAGTTGAGCGCGAATGGGAGCTAATCAAAGACAGTGATGCTGAGTTGACGCCCAGAGAATACCAGCGCGTGGCCACAGGATTTGAACCGCCGGCCTATGAACAGTTAAATACAATCGATTTAGAATATGGTGCCTGGCTGGCCCGTGACCCTGAGTTTGGTTTATGGGTGAAGACGAATACGCAGCCCCATAAAGTAACAGGTTATGCTTCGGTTGTTTTGTCGACAAAGCCCGGTAGCAACTCGCCTCCCGGTGATGTCACTGGCAATCAGATGCATGCTGTGGCGGATTTGGCAACGCGCTATGGCTTTTCTGAAGTCCGCGTCTCTCACGAGCAGAACCTTGTGCTGCCGGATATTCGCAAACAAGATCTCTATTCGTTATGGAAAAAACTCACAAAACTCAACCTAGGGACGCCAAATGTAGGTTTGTTGACTGATGTGATCGCTTGTCCTGGTGGTGATTATTGTGCCCTGGCGAATACCCGTTCACTGCCTGTCACTCGTGCAATACAGGATCGTTTTGATAATATCGATTTTCTGCATGACCTAGGTGATCTGACGTTGAATATTTCCGGCTGCGTAAACGCTTGTGGCCATCATCACATAGGTAATATCGGCATACTGGGTGTGGATAAAAAGGGTGAGGAATTTTTTCAGGTAACCATTGGTGGTGCGCAGGGTAAAAACAGCTCACTGGGTAAGGTTATCGGGCGTGCATTCAGGGTTGAAGAAGTGCCTGAAACGATAGACCGCTTACTGCAAACCTATCTGGATTATCGAGAGGTGGATGAATCGTTTATCGGCATGGTGAATCGAGTCGGCCTTGAGCCGTTTAAAGAGCGGGTATATCAAACTAATGTTAGCAAAATGGCTGCGCTGAGTAGTGACACAGAAGTAAATATTGAGACGAAAACCGGGGTACCTGTATGAAAAATACTATCGGTACGGTAAAGGGTCACGCTGGTGTGTTGCATGATGATCCCTGGTCTTTGATGGACGATGAAGCCCTGGATAAAAACGATGATCAAAACAGCCGCTATCAAATACTATCACTGGAGTCTCTGTTTGCGTTAGAGGAGACCCAAGAGAACCAACAAAGACCGTATGGTGTCATACTTCATCCGGATGATGACCCTGAAGTTCTGCTTCCCTGGCTAGATTCTTTAACCTTGATAGCGCTTCAATTCCCCCGCTTTAGCGATGGCCGTGCTTATACTCAGGCGTACCTTTTACGGGGCCGGTATGGGTATAAAAATGACCTGCGTGCCGTGGGTGATGTATTAAGAGATCAGTTAGCAGCGATGCGCCATTGTGGTTTTACGTCGTTCGCTGTGCGTGAGGATAAGCCGCTGACGGATGCGCTTAAAGGGTTAAATGGGTTTGATATGATCTACGCACGCTCGGTGACCCATCCGGAACCGTTATTCCGGCGTAGGCATCTACGGCTGTAAAAGCTTGCCGGATTTTTATCAGATGGGATGGAGCTGGGTATACGCTTACGTTGGCACTGCCAGTTATGGGCTATCCATCCCTGTCCCAATAGGCGATCCCACATTAACTCTTGGCACCGCTTTCATCGTTTCTTGGGGTATTCCGATAAAGCCTTAAACCGAGCAGTAGTCCCAGGCTAAATAGAATCAAATAGCCACCCACCATAGGGTAGAGAGTATTATTATAAAGCTGCCCAATAATGACTCCGGGGATTACCCCCAGCACTGTCGATAGTGAACTAACCAGGCCAGCGCCAATACCCGCTATATGTCCTAAGGGTTCCATCGCAAGTGCGCTGAGATTACCGAACAGTAAGCCGACCGAAAAGAAAACCAGTAACAGATAACAGATGAGCGTTATCAACGGTGGATGTCCATCAAACCAGTAAACCACCGGCAAATATAGTAGAGAAAGCGTTACGATTGAACCTAGCGAAATCAAAGACAATAACTGCATGCCAAATCGACTTAACAAGCGGGCATTGACCAGAGTCGATACCCCAATGGCGGCGGCTAGCCCACCAAAATAGATTGGGAACTGCTCTGCTAGCTGATACTGCTGTTGGAGAATAGGTTGAGCTAGATTGAGGTACCCCATAAAAGCACCAAAGACTATACCTGATAGCAAGGTATAACCCATAGCAACGGGATGAGTCAGCACTTCTTTACTGCTGTTAAAAAGGTACTCGAAAGTCATCGGCCGACGTTTTTCCGGGACCAGCGTTTCTGGCATTCGCAGACTAAACCAGATACTCAAAACGACAGCCAGTATAAGAAAAATTATAAAAATAGAGCGCCACTCACTGACCATCAGTACGAGCTGCCCCAGTCCGGGGGCCAGTACGGGCACCAATATAAAGATAGTCATCATGAATGACATAACACGGGCCATCGCCTTACCTACGTAAAGGTCCCGAATCAGTGCAATAGAGACCACTTTCGGGCTGGCTACACCCAGCCCTTGCAGAAAGCGACCAAACAGAAATGTATTATAATCACTAGCGAAAATAGAGATCAGATCGCCAACAATAAACAGCCCCATACCTATTAGAATGGTGGGTTTACGACCAATACTGTCTGACAGAGGCCCATAGAAAAATTGCCCGAATGACAGACCTACAAAAACCATGACCACTACAAGCTGAGTGTCATTAGTATCCGTTACATTAAAGTCCGTACCTATTTGCGGTAACGCAGGTAGCATTGCATCTATCGCTAACGCGATCATAGAGGTAAGCAACGCAACCAGGATGACAAATTCTTTGAAGTGGTATCCAGACCGGCTATCTAATTCAGGCATTACATATACCAACTAAAATTTTACAGAAAGTATGAGGAAGTTATAGGAAGCAGAACCACTCTGTAATCAACCACATGGTTTAAGGCGTTTGAGATTAAGCCCTGCTTTTAGAACGATATTGCTCATCAAAGCTTTTCGATCGTATCATTATCAGATTTCAATTTTTTTATGATTGTCTAAAGCGCTCCCAGACTGCTCTGAGTTAGCGAGAAAGCCCGCTATGCAACTTGTCGCACAAACGCTTTAACGTTATGCCTTCTTCTTCTGAGATAGAGATTTTACAGCTCATCGCCTCAGATACTTTCAATGCCTGCTGCTTTAAAGCCTTACCTGATTGAGTCAGACGTACAATGCATGAACGTTCGTCCTCTTTACAACGCTCTCGCAAAACCAGCCCCTTTGCTTCCATGCGTTTAAGCAAGGGGGTTGTTGTGCCTGAATCCATGTGTAGCTTTTCACCTAATGTTTTCACATTAAGAGCATCGCCATTCCAGAGCACCAGCATGGCTAAAAACTGTGGATAGGTAAGATCCAGATTATCCAGTACTGGCCGATAGGCACGCACCATCGCGTTTGCTGCGCTGTAAAGAGAGAAACAGGTAAGGTTTTCTAGCTGCAACGAAGACTCATTCAATTCTGTAGTCATTAGTTTATTCCTAATTATTATATATAGATTGTTCGCAATTAACTTGCGCGCTAGTCTAATTCAGAATAGTATTGCTCGCAAGTTGGTTGTACGCAAGTTAATTGTGCTCAACTAATAACCAGATCTTAGCATGAATATATGATTGCACCAATATTGAGGAACTAACCATGAAAGTACTAATAACTACAATCGCTCTGACTTCTGCACTGGCTGCTGGCGCAGCTTCAGCATCAACTAACTTCGAACTGGGTCAGCTAGGCGGTGGTACTACCATTCAGACC
>NZ_JADGEW010000025.1 GCF_016744155.1 Amphritea sp.
TAATCAGAGGATACAGCTGTGCCACGTTCACTGAAGAAAGGTCCTTTTATCGACCTTCACCTGTTGAAAAAGGTAGAAGCTGCAGTTGAGGTCAAAGATCGTCGTCCGATCAAAACTTGGTCTCGTCGTTCTACAGTTTTTCCAAACTTTGTAGGACTAACGATTGCAGTTCATAATGGCCGTCAGCACGTTCCGGTGTTTATCACCGAAGATATGGTTGGTCATAAATTAGGCGAGTTTGCTGCTACCCGTACGTATAAGGGTCATGCAGCAGATAAGAAAGCTAAACGCTAATCGGGAGTTAGGAAAATGGAAGTAGCCGCTAAGCACAAAGGCGCCCATATCTCGGCTCAGAAAGCGCGTTTGGTTGCCGATCAAATCCGCGGAATGGCGGTGGGTGAAGCCCTGAATATTCTGGCTTTCAGCCCTCAAAAAGGTGCGGTTCTTGTTAAGAAAGTACTCGAGTCTGCTATTGCTAACGCAGAGCATAACGAAGGTGCTGATATTGATGAGCTGCGCGTTTCTGAAGTCTTCGTTGATGAAGGCATGACTATGAAGCGCATTAGACCGCGTGCGAAGGGTCGCGCTGACCGTATTTTGAAGCGCACCTCCCACATCACCGTTAAGGTAGCTGACAGCTAGGAGATACCACGATGGGTCAGAAGGTACATCCAACAGGTATTCGTCTTGGAATTGTTAAAGATCACACTTCGGTGTGGTATGCAGACAAGAATGAATACGCTAATAAGCTGCTAAACGATCTTAAGGTGCGCGAGTACCTTGAAGGTCAGTTAAAAGCAGCTTCTGTGAGCCGCATCGAAATCGAGCGTCCTGCACAGAATGCAAAAATCACCATTTACACTGCCCGTCCAGGCATCGTAATTGGTAAAAAAGGTGAAGATGTAGAAAAACTGCGTAACGCTATCTCTAAAATGATGGGTGTTCCGGTTCACATCAACATCGAAGAAATCCGTAAGCCAGATCTAGATGCTAAACTGGTTGCTCAAAGCGTAGCGAGTCAGCTGGAACGTCGAGTTATGTTCCGCCGTGCTATGAAGCGTTCTGTACAGAATGCTATGCGCCAGGGTGCTCAGGGTATCAAGATTCAGGTAGGTGGCCGTTTGGGTGGTGCAGAGATTGCACGTTCCGAATGGTACCGCGAAGGTCGTGTGCCATTGCACACCCTGCGTGCTGATATCGATTACGGTACTTATGAGGCGCACACCACTTATGGTGTGCTTGGTATTAAAGTCTGGATCTTCAAAGGTGAGATTTTGGGTGGTATTGCAGAAGTGCGCGCTCAGAAGAATGCTCAACCTAAGAAGAAAGGTTCAAAGTAGGGGTAATTATCAATGCTTCAACCTAAGAGACTTAAATTCCGTAAGGTTATGAAGGGCCGCAATCGCGGACTTGCAGAGCGCGGTAGTGCTGTTAGCTTCGGTGAAATTGCACTGAAAGCTACTGGGCGTGGCCGTATCACTGCTCGTCAGATCGAGGCTGCTCGTCGTACTATGACTCGTCACGTAAAGCGTGGTGGTAAAATTTGGATTCGCGTGTTCCCGGACAAGCCGATCACAGGTAAGCCACTCGAAGTACGTATGGGTAAAGGTAAAGGTAGTGTTGAATACTGGGTTGCCCAGATCAAGCCAGGCAAAGTGCTGTTCGAAATGAGCGGTGTGCCTGATGAGCTGGCAATTGAGGCGTTCAACTTGGCATCGGCTAAATTGCCGGTTGCTACCACCATTGTTAAACGGACGGTGATGTGATGAATGCAACTGAACTGCGTGGACAGTCCGCTGAAGAACTACAGCAAGCGCTGCTAGGTCTTCTGAAGGATCAGTTCAATCTGCGTATGCAGAAAGCGACTGGTCAGCTGGCTCAGAACCACATGTTGGGTCAAGTGCGTCGCGATATCGCGCGTGTTAAGACCATACTGAATGAGAAAGCAGGTAACTAATGATGGCTGCAGAAAAACGAACACGTACTGTGACCGGTAAGGTTGTCAGCAACAAAGCTGATAAGACCATTACTGTTCTGGTTGAGCGTAAAGAGAAGCACCCGATCTACGGGAAATTCGTAACTCGCTCCACCAAGCTGCATGCGCATGACGAACAAAATGAATGTCAGATGGGTGATACGGTTATTATCGCTGAATCCCGTCCGCTTTCAAAAAGTAAGTCATGGACGCTAGTTAAGATTGAAGAACAGGCAGTAAAGGTGTAATATAACGCACCTTTGCTTCTGGCAGGCTATTTTTTAGGCCCGAAAGAGCAAGAAAAATAGTCTGAATTTTGGAGTAGAGACCCATGATTCAAACAGAATCTATGCTTGATGTTGCTGATAACAGTGGCGCCAAGCGAGTACAGTGTATCAAGGTCCTGGGTGGCTCACACCGTCGTTATGCCGGTGTAGGTGACATCATCAAAGTTACTGTGAAGGAAGCAATTCCTCGCGGTAAGGTGAAAAAAGGTCAGGTCCTAAACGCTGTTGTGGTACGTACCCGTAAAGGTGTTCGTCGCCCGGATGGTTCAGTAATTCGCTTTGATACAAACTCAGCGGTATTATTGAACGCCAACGACGCTCCACTTGGAACACGTATCTTTGGCCCAGTAACTCGTGAACTTCGTAATGAGAAGTTTATGAAAATCATTTCCCTGGCGCCTGAAGTGCTATAAAAATCTCGACTTTCACAAGTCAGGATTTATGCAAAAACGCTAAGCTCGAAAGGGCTTGGCGTTTTTAAGCATGAGAGGGTAGTAGGAAAGGATGTATATATAATGCGTAAAATTATTCGTGACGACGAAGTTATCGTCATCGCAGGAAGAGACAAAGGTAAGCGCGGTAAAGTATTGCGCATACTGGCTGACGGTCGTCTGATCGTTTCTGGCATCAACATGGTTAAGAAACACACCAAGCCAAACCCTATGCAGGGTAAGGCTGGCGGTATCGTAGAGAAAGAAGCAACGATTGCAGTATCTAACGTTGCTATCTTCAACTCTGCTGCCGGTAAAGGTGATCGTGTTGGCTTCAAGGTTCTGGAAGATGGCAACAAAGTCCGGATCTTCAAATCCAACGGCGAAGTAATCGCTAAGTAATAGGAGTTGATGCCATGTCTAGACTAAAAAGCCTTTATAATGAATCCGTTAAGCAGCAGCTGAAAGATACGCTGGAATGCCCTAACGTGATGGCTGTTCCACGCCTGACCAAAATTACCCTGAATATGGGTGTTGGTGAAGCGCTGGGTGATAAGAAGCAGCTTGATTATGCTGTTGCAGAGATGCAGCAGATTGCAGGTCAAAAGCCTGTCGTAACCCTGGCCCGCAAGTCAATTGCAGGTTTCAAGGTACGTGAAAACTGGCCTATCGGTTGTAAGGTTACCCTGCGCGGTGAGCGTATGTGGGAATTCCTTGACCGTTTGGTTGATATCTCTATTCCTCGTATTCGTGACTTCCGTGGTCTAAACCCTAAGTCTTTTGACGGTCGTGGGAACTACAGCATGGGCGTTAAAGAGCAGATTATCTTCCCTGAAATCGAATACGATAAGGTTGATAAGCTGCGTGGTATGGATATTACCATTACCACTACTGCTCGCACTAACGACGAAGGTCGTGCTCTGCTGGCAGCCCTAAACTTCCCATTCAAAAAGTAAGGGTAGAATAATGGCTAAGGAATGTATGAAAGCGCGCGAAGCAAAGCGCACTAAGACTGTTGCTAAGTATGCTGTAAAGCGTGCTGCTCTTAAAGCAATCGTGAAAAGCCCTGCTTCTTCAGAAGATGAAGTTTGGGAAGCGCAGGTAGCTCTTCAGAAGCTGCCGCGTGACGCTAACCCGGTTCGCCAGGTGCGTCGTTGTCAAGTTACTGGTCGTCCACACGCTGTTTATCGCAAGTTCGGTCTGAGCCGAATTAAATTGCGTGAAGCAGCTATGCGTGGTGATGTTCCAGGCTTGAAAAAAGCAAGCTGGTAAGCATGATGGTCTGGGCAGGGTGATTCGCACCCTGCTACCGCATTACGCTGCACAAAGGAAATTAAACCATGAGTATGCAAGACACTCTTGCGGATATGCTTACGCGTATTCGTAATGGTCATATGGCTGAGAAAACAGCTGTAACTATGCCTGCTTCCAAAATGAAAGCTTCTGTAGCTGCCGTTTTGAAAGAGGAAGGTTACATTGCTGACTTCGCTGTTGAAGGCGAAGGTAAGCCAGTAATGACTGTTGAATTGAAATACTTCGAAGGCAAGCCGGTTATTGAGTCTATCCAGCGTGTTAGCCGTCCATCCGTACGTGTATACCGAGGTGCTTCCGAGCTACCTAAAGTATCTGGCGGTTTGGGTGTTGCTATCATCTCCACCTCTAAAGGTGTGATGACTGACCGTGCTGCTCGTGCTGCCGGTATCGGCGGCGAAGTCATCTGTACGGTATTCTAGGAGCTAGAACTATGTCTCGAGTTGCTAAAAGTCCCGTTGTCCTACCGGCAGGTGTTGAAGCTAAAGTCGATGGTCAGCAGATCAATATTAAGGGTAAGAACGGTGCCCTTGATCTGTCTGTACACCAGTCAGTAGAAGTAACCAGTGAAGAGAATGTGCTGAAGTTCGCTCCGCGTGATGGCAGTAAGTCTGCTAATGCGTTGGCAGGTACTACCCGCTCTCTGGTTAATAATATGGTTGTAGGTGTGGAATCTGGTTTCGAAAAGAAACTGCTTCTTCAGGGTGTTGGTTATCGTGCTGCTGTTAAAGGCAATGCACTGAACCTAACTCTGGGTTTCTCTCACCCAATCGAATACGAACTGCCTGAAGGCGTTGCAGCAGCAATGGAAGGCCAGACTACTATCGTGCTGAAAGCAGCCGATAAGCAAGCGCTGGGCCAGGCTGCGGCAGAGATTCGCGCATTCCGTCCACCAGAGCCTTATAAAGGTAAGGGTGTACGTTACGCTGACGAGTATGTTCGCCGTAAAGAAGCTAAGAAGAAGTAAGGTAGGGTCATGAACGATAAGAAAACATCTCGTATTCGCCGTGCCCGCCGTGCTCGTTTCAAGATGCGTGAGCTGGGTGCAGTCCGTCTGTGTGTAACCCGTACTCCTCGCCACATCTATGCGCAGGTTATCTCCGCTGATGGTGGTCAGGTTCTTGCTGCAGCTTCGACTGTAGAGAAGGATCTGCGTAGTGATGCAACCGGTAATTCGGATGCGGCTACTAAGGTTGGCACATTGATCGCTGAGCGTGCAAAAGACGCTGGCGTGACTAAGGTTGCTTTCGACCGTTCCGGGTTTAGATACCATGGACGTGTTAAAGCATTGGCAGATGCAGCCCGTGAAGGCGGCCTGGAATTCTAAGGGGTTTGACAATGGCAAATCACGAACAGAAAGACGGTGACCTACAAGAAAAACTTGTACAGGTTAACCGTGTTGCCAAAGTAGTTAAGGGTGGTCGTATTTTCGGTTTCACCGCTCTAACTGTTGTTGGCGATGGTAATGGTCGCGTAGGCTTCGGTCGTGGTAAAGCACGTGAAGTACCTGTTGCGATTCAAAAAGCAATGGAGCAAGCGCGCCGTAACATGATCTCAGTTGAGCTTAACGGCACAACTCTGCAGTATCCTATTAAAGCCCGTCACGGTGCTTCTAAGGTGTACATGCAGCCAGCATCTGATGGTACTGGTGTTATCGCCGGTGGCGCGATGCGTGCTGTACTGGAACTTGCAGGTGTTCACAACGTACTGGCTAAGTGCTACGGCTCTACAAATCCAGTTAACGTTGTTCGCGCAACAATCAACGGTCTTGCTGGCATGACATCTCCTGAAGATGTTGCTGCTAAGCGTGGTAAGTCCGTTGAAGACATCCTGGGGTAAATAACGATGGCATCTACTCTCAAGGTTACACTTGTACGCAGCACCATTGGTATCCTGCCTAAGCACAAACTGTGCGTTAAGGGTCTTGGTCTGCGTCGTATAGGACATTCCGTTGAAGTGGAAGATACACCTTCCGTTCGCGGTATGATTCACAAAGTAAACTACATGGTTCGTGTAGAAGGCGAATAAGGAGTCCGTTATGCGTCTGAATACACTGAGTCCTGCCGATGGTTCTAAACATGCTCCTAAGCGTGTAGGCCGCGGTATTGGGTCCGGCCTGGGTAAAACCTGTGGTCGTGGTCATAAGGGTCAGAAATCCCGCTCCGGCGGATCTGTGAGACCAGGTTTCGAAGGTGGTCAAATGCCACTGCAGCGTCGTCTGCCTAAGTTCGGCTTTACCTCTCGTCAGGCTGCGTTCGTTGCAGAAATACGCCTGAACGAGCTGACTAAAGTTGACGGCGATGTCGTTGATCTGGAAGCACTGAAGAAAGCCGATATCATCAAAGACAGCATCAAGCGAGCTCGCGTGATCCTGTCTGGTGAGATCAACAAAGCAGTTACCGTTAAAGGTCTTAAAGTGACCAAAGGCGCGTTGGCTGCAATTGAAGCTGCAGGCGGAAAAGTCGAGGAATAAATGGCTAAGAAAGGACCAGTACCAGCAGGCAATCAGAACGGCTTAGGCGAGCTTAAGTCGCGCCTGCTGTTTGTTCTGATTGCGATCGTTGTATACCGTATCGGTGCACATATTCCGGTACCTGGTATCAATCCTGATCGTCTGGCTCAACTCTTTGACCAGAATCAGGGCACGATCCTGAGCATGTTTAACATGTTCTCAGGTGGTGCGTTGGAGCGGATGAGTATTCTCGCTCTGGGCATCATGCCGTATATCTCTGCATCTATTATTATGCAGTTGATGACGGTGGTTAGCCCGACTCTGGAACAGCTTAAGAAAGAGGGTGAAGCTGGTCGTCGTAAGATCAATCAGTATACCCGCTACGGTACTGTTATCCTGGCGACTATACAGTCGTTTGGTATGGCGGTCGGTCTGGCTAATCAGGGTATCGCGTTTACTCCTGGTCTTAACTTCTACTTTGTAGCGGTTGTGACTCTGGTTGCGGGTGCGGTCTTCCTGATGTGGTTAGGCGAGCAGGTAACTGAGAGAGGTATCGGTAACGGTATTTCGATCTTGATCTTCGCTGGTATCGTGGCCGGTCTGCCTGGTGCAGTCGGTCAGTCCTTTGAAGCGGCGCGTCAGGGTGATTTGAATATCCTGGCGTTGCTAGCCATTGCTGTGCTGGCGATTGCCACTGTGGGTTTTGTAGTGTTTATGGAGCGCGGCCAACGCCGTATCACCATCAACTATGCGAAGCGTCAACAGGGTCGTCGCATGTATGCTGCGCAGACGAGTCACTTGCCGTTGAAGGTCAACATGGCTGGGGTAATCCCGCCGATCTTCGCTTCAAGCATTCTGCTGTTCCCTGCTTCACTTGGCCAATGGTTTGGTCAAACTGAAGGTATGGAACTGCTTCAGGATATCGCACTTGCGCTGGGCCCGGGTCAGCCGTTGTATATCCTACTGTTTTCTGTATGTATCATCTTTTTCTGTTATTTCTATACCGCGATTGTTTTCAATCCAAAGGAAGTAGCTGATAACTTGAAAAAGTCTGGTGCATTCATCCCGGGTATTCGCCCAGGGGAGCAATCTGCTAAGTACATCGATAACGTACTGGGCCGCCTGACACTGTTTGGCGCTCTGTACATCACTGCGGTATCTCTGATGCCTCAGTTCCTGGTTGTAGCCTGGAATGTACCTTTCTACTTCGGTGGAACGTCGTTGCTGATCGTAGTTGTTGTTGTGATGGATTTCATGGCACAAGTACAGTCGCACCTGATGTCCCATCAGTATGAATCCCTGATGAAGAAGTCGAATCTTAAAGGTGGTGGTGCTGGCCTGCTGCGCTAGCCCCTGCTATTTGGAGTTGATCATGAAAGTACGTGCATCTGTTAAGAAGATCTGCCGTAACTGCAAGATCGTACGTCGTAACGGTACTCTGCGGGTAATCTGCAAAGTTGAACCACGACACAAGCAGCGCCAGGGTTAATTAACGCCTGGTCTGGGGTGGAAGGTAAGAGTCCTTGATTTATTTTTGATCAAGGTGTAGAATCTCGCGCCTTCCATTAATAGAAGAATTTGCAGTACCTGTGACAAACACAGGCTACATGCTAATAAGTTGGAGTAAATTGAATGGCCCGTATAGCTGGCGTCAATATTCCTGACAATAAGCATGCGGTAATTTCATTGACTTACATCTTCGGAATTGGCCGCACTACAGCGAAAGATCTCTGCGCTGCTTGTGGGATTACAGAATCCACTAAAATTGCAGAATTGTCAGAGAGTCAACTGGATAACGTACGTGGCGAAGTTGCCAAGTTAACAGTTGAGGGTGATCTTCGCCGTGAAGTATCCATGAACATCAAGCGCTTGATGGATCTGGGCTGTTATCGTGGTCTGCGGCATCGCCGTAGTTTACCTCTTCGAGGTCAGCGCACTAAGACTAATGCGCGTACCCGTAAAGGTCCACGAAAGCCAATCCGTAAGTAATGGTAAGCGATAGGAATTTCCAGTATGGCTAAGCCAGGTAATCGCACACGTAAAAAGGTTAAGAAGCAGGTTGTTGACGGTTTCGCTCACATCCATGCTTCATTTAACAACACGATCATTACTATTACTGATCGTCAGGGCAATACCCTGAGTTGGGCAACCGCAGGCGGCTCCGGCTTCCGTGGTTCTCGTAAGAGTACACCCTTCGCGGCACAGGTTGCTGCGGAACGTGCAGGTGTAGCTGCTCAAGAGTATGGTCTAAAGAATCTAGACGTTTTTGTTAAGGGCCCAGGCCCAGGCCGTGAATCCGCAGTGCGTGCATTAAACGCTTGTGGTTACAAGGTTAACAACATCACGGACGTAACACCGATACCACACAATGGTTGTCGTCCACCGAAGAAACGTCGCGTTTAATCCGGAGACAGTAATATTATGGCTCGTTATTTAGGACCAACATGTAAGCTGTCTCGCCGTGAAGGTACTGACCTTTTCCTGAAGAGCGGTGTTCGTGCTCTGGACAGTAAGTGTAAAGCTGAAAATGTTCCAGGTGTACATGGCGCTCGTCGTGGTCGGTTGTCTGATTACGGTTTACAGCTACGTGAGAAACAAAAAGTTCGTCGTACATACGGCGTTCTTGAAAAGCAATTCCGCAGCTACTATAAAGAAGCTGCCCGTCGCTCTGGAGCGACCGGCACAAACCTTCTTCAGCTGCTGGAAGGGCGTTTAGACAATGTCGTCTATCGTATGGGCTTTGGATCTACTCGTGCTGAAGCACGTCAGGTAGTTTCTCATCGTCAGATTACGGTTAATGGTCAGTCTGTAAACGTACCGTCTTTCCAAGTTAAGACGGGTGACGTTGTTGCAGTACGTGAAAAGTCTAAGACCCAGTTGCGTATTAAACACGCACTGGAGCTGGCTTCCCAGCGTACCGCTATTGAGTGGGTAGATGTTGATGCTGCGAAAATGGAAGGTACTTTTAAGTCCCTACCAGAGCGTGGCGAACTGTCTGCTGACATCAATGAGCAGCTGATTGTCGAACTGTACTCTAAGTAAAATATTGACTTCTTAATTGGTGGAACTATGCAGCGTTCAGTAAACGAGTTTCTAAGCCCACGTCATATTGACGTTCAGGAAATTAGCTCTACTCGTGCAAAAGTTACTTTAGAACCACTGGAGCGCGGTTTTGGCCATACGCTGGGCAATGCACTACGTCGTATCCTTCTTTCTTCAATGCCAGGCTGTGCCGTCACTGAAGTAGAGATCGAGGGCGTATTGCATGAGTACAGCACCATCGAAGGTGTGCAGGAGGACGTAATTGAAATCCTGCTTAACCTGAAAGGTGTTGCGGTTACTCTGCACAATGGCGACGAAGTAACCCTGACTCTGTCTAAGAGCGAAGCTGGTCCTGTTACGGCTGCTGATATTCAGCTGAACCAGGATGTAGAAATCGCTAACCCAGAGCATGTCATCGCTCATTTGAGTGAAGGTGCAAACCTTAACATGCAACTGAAGATCGTTCGTGGTCGTGGCTATGTGCCAGCCGATACGCGCGTTTCTGAAGAAGACGAGTCTCGGACTATCGGTCGCTTGATGCTTGATGCTACTTACAGCCCAGTTCGTCTGGTGTCTTATGTAGTGGAAAGCGCGCGTGTAGAACAGCGTACTGACCTAGACAAGCTGGTTATAGACATTGAATCCAATGGTACTATCGACCCAGAAGAATGCATTCGTCGTGCTGCTACTATTTTGCAGCAGCAACTGGCTGTATTCGTAGATCTGGAAGGTGGTAAGGATCAGGTTAACGATGAGCCGGAAGAGCCAGAGATCGATCCGATCCTGCTTCGTCCGGTAGATGATCTGGAGCTGACTGTACGTTCCGCCAACTGTCTGAAGGCAGAGCAGATCTACTATATCGGTGACCTGATTCAGCGTACCGAAGTAGAACTGCTTAAGACTCCGAACTTGGGTAAGAAATCGCTGACCGAGATCAAGGACGTACTTGCGTCCAAAGGTCTGTCGCTGGGTATGCGCCTTGAAAATTGGCCACCAGCGAGCATCAGAAACGACGATAAAGTCGCTTCCTGATCCGCGGTTTTAAACCTAACAGTTTGGCAAGGATAAATAGATGCGTCATCGTAAATCAGGTCGTCACTTTAATCGTACAAGTGCGCACCGTAAAGCAATGTTCAAGAACATGGCTGTAAGCCTGTTCGAACATGAGCTCATCAGAACCACGCTGCCTAAAGCTAAAGAGCTGCGTCGTGTTGCTGAGCCATTGATCACACTGGCAAAAGAAGATTCGGTTGCTAACCGTCGTCTGGCATTTGCCCGTACCCGCAGCAAAGAAGCTGTCGGTAAACTGTTTAACGAACTTGGTCCTCGCTACGAAGGTCGTCCAGGCGGATACATTCGCATTTTAAAATGTGGATTCCGTACTGGTGACAAAGCACCGATGGCTTACGTTGAATTAGTTGACCGTCCAGCTGACGCTGTAGCGGTAGAAGATTCTGAAGATTAAACTCTTCGATTCTCAATAAAAACCCGGCTTCTGCCGGGTTTTTTTTCGCTTAAAATAATATTGGGCAGGTATCTGTATTGCTCATTAGAACGGCAGCTTGTTTCCTGCTAGTGGTTAGATGTGCCTTGGGCGCTGGCTAGTAAATAAACTGTCTTAGGTATGTACAACGTCTACATCGGGGCGTAACAGTTATCCACAGGCAATAAAAAAGGCCGATGTTCAACACATGAGCCTCCTGTTACTGAACTTTAGCTAGCCACTAATCACTTCTTATCCAGCTCCTTTGTCACTTTCTCCCGCAGATAATCCCGCAGTAGTATCACGGCTGGGGTAACCTGCTTCCTGCTCGGGCAGATTAACCAGAGACTTAAAGGTTTGGACTGATATTCTGGTAGCAGTTTGACGAGTTTACCTGCCTGCAGGTCACTGTTTACATCTAATGCCGATTTGTAGCCTATGCCTTTCCCCGCGACAGCCCAGCGTCGGACTATCTCAGCATCGTCGCTTTCGCGATCTCCCTTTACGGCTACTTTATAGCGCTCTCCACGGCGAAATAGATCCCAGGTGTTGAAGGCCCTGCTACCAAGTCGGAACATCAGGCAATTATGGTTGCGCAGATCATTCGGGTGTTCAGGTTCTCCATATCTCGCTATGTAATTCGGCGACGCAATAATCAGCCGTTCCATTGTCGCAATTTGAAAGGCGATCATGTTTGAGTCTTCTGGCTCACCATAGCGTAGTGCGACATCTACTCGGTCGAGATAGAAGTTCGACAAGCTATCGCTAATGCTTAGTTTCAGTGAAAACTCGGGGTGCCCGTCCATCATCTCGTCGATCCAGGGAATGACGATGTTACGGCCCAGGTCTGAAGGCATCGACAAACGAAGTGCGCCTGATATCTTGCCCTTGATCGCATGGAGAGAGGCTTTTCCTTCCTCTAGGGAGGCTAATGCTTGCTGGCAATACAGTAGATAGTGCTCGCCTTCTGAGGTGAGACGCAGTTGGCGGGTTGAGCGGATAAACAGTTGGGTATCCAGTTGTTTTTCTAAGCGTTTCAAAGCAGCACTGGCGGTTGCCGGAGTTATGCCCAGTTGTTCCGCAGAAGCGGTGATGCTGCCACTGTCTGCGATTCTGGTAAATAGGTTTAAGTCTGATGTATTCATTATCAAAAATCTTTTGAAACTGATTAGTTAATTACCCTGTTTTAAGTTTAAGACTATCTGGTCACAATGTCTCTATCAATTTAAGGAGAGATGTAATGAAAGCTATAGGTTATCTAACACCGCAGGACGTTACCGGGCAGGATTCATTGGTTGATATTGAGCTGCCAATGCCTGTAGCTACGGGCCGCGATCTACTGGTTAAGGTTGATGCAATATCGGTTAATCCGGTTGATACCAAGATTCGCAAAAACGTACAGCCTGATAATGGAGACTATAAAGTGTTGGGTTGGGATGCGGTGGGTGAGGTAGTTGCCGTTGGTGATCAAGTGGAATTTTATAGTAAAGGGGACAAGGTTTGGTATGCGGGTGATCTTACCCGCCCAGGGACTAATGCTGAGTATCACCTGGTTGATGAGCGGATAGTGGGTCATAAGCCCTCGTCAATTTCTGATTCTGAAGCTGCGGCATTGCCGTTGACTACCATCACTGCATGGGAATTGCTCTTTGATCGTTTAGGGCTTTCGCAACGTGGATCTAATCTGTTGGCTGTTGAGCCCCAGCAGGTGCTGATTATTGGTGCTGCAGGTGGTGTCGGTTCAATTATCGTGCAGCTTGCCGCTAAATTAACTGATGCGGTGGTTATTGGCACGGCTTCTCGTCCTGAAAGTCAGGAGTGGGTAACCGCATGCGGTGCGGATTTTGTCATTGACCATCGCAAGCCTCTCAATGATGAGTTACGCCGCATCGGTTTGGACTCAGTGTCTCATGTTGTTAGCTTAAACGGCACTGCTGAGCACTTCGATTCCATTGTTGAGGTTATAGCGCCGCAGGGAAAAATTGCGCTGATTGATGATCCTGAGCTACCACTGGATATCATGAAGCTGAAAATGAAGTCTGTATCTCTGCACTGGGAATTTATGTACACCCGTTCGATGTTTAATACTCCAGATATAGCCAAACAGCGTGACCTGTTGAATGAGGTCGCCGGGCTAATTGACTCAGGTGATATTAAAACAACCCGGGGTGAACATTTTGGCCCTATCAATGCCGACAACCTTAAGCGAGCCCATACTGCTGTCGAAAGTGGCAAAGTGATAGGTAAGGTCGTACTCGAAGGGTTCTGACATTAACTGATTAATTTCTCAACTTATAAAGGGGGCTCTATGAGCGCGCCACTGACAATCGTTGCACGTATTGAGGCCAGATTAGAAGATGTTCAACGGGTCAAGGCCGAACTGATTAGTTTGATTGAGCCTACACGTGCCGAACAGGGATGTATCCAGTATGACCTGCATCAGGATAATCAAACCCCGCAGGTCTTTGTCTTTTATGAAAACTGGGAATCCCGTGAGTTATGGTTGAGGCATATGGAAAGCGAACACCTGAAGCGATACTCGGTTGCCATTGAGGGTGCTGTCGCAAGCTTTACCGTGAATGAGATGAATTGTGTAAGATGACACAAAAAAAGGCTGATGCACAAAGCATCAGCCTTTCTAATTTTTACGCTTTTTCTAGTCATGAGTCACGAGCCTGCGGCGAAGCCGCGTCTAGCTACTTCTTAGCTTTTTCCAACATTGGCTTCAAGAATTCCCCGGTATAGGAGCCTTTAACCTCAGCAACTGTTTCCGGCGTGCCGGTGGCGATAATTTCGCCCCCTCGGACGCCGCCTTCGGGGCCTAGATCGATGATCCAGTCGGCGGTCTTAATTACATCAAGATTATGTTCGATGACGACAATAGTGTTGCCGTGGTCGCGCAGACGGTAGAGTACGTTTAGCAATTGCTGAATATCGTAGAAGTGCAGACCGGTGGTCGGCTCATCGAGAATATATAGCGTCTTACCGGTATCTCGTTTACTCAGTTCTTTTGCCAGCTTAACCCGTTGTGCCTCGCCACCGGAGAGGGTGGTGGCGGCTTGTCCGAGACGAATATAGGACAGGCCCACATCGATCAGTGTTTGCAAGCGGCGGGAGAGGGCAGGGATAGCTTCAAAGAACTCGCGGCCATCTTCGACGGTCATCGCCAGTACGTCGTGGATGCTCTTGCCTTTATATTTAACTTCCAGCGTTTCGCGGTTGTAGCGCTTGCCCTTACACACATCGCAGGGCACGTAGATATCCGGTAGGAAGTGCATCTCTACCTTAATGACGCCATCACCCTGGCAGGCTTCACAGCGTCCGCCTTTGACGTTAAAGCTGAAACGTCCTGGCTTATAACCCCGGGAACGGGCTTCCTGAGTGCCAGCAAAGAGCTCCCGTATCGGTGTAAAAATACCCGTATAGGTCGCAGGGTTGGATCTTGGAGTACGGCCGATAGGGCTCTGATCGATATCAATTACCTTATCTAACTGGTCCATCCCTTTGAGTTTTTTGTAAGGCGCGGGAGTTAGGGTGGTAGCGTTGTTTAATTCGGTGGCCGCAATCGGATAAAGAGTACTGTTTATCAGGGTTGATTTGCCGGACCCTGATACGCCGGTTACACAGGTCAGCAGTCCTAGAGGGATGTCCAGATCTACATCATTGAGGTTGTTTCCCGACGCGCCATGCAGTTGTAACCAACGTCCATCTGGCTGATGACGTGTGGTCGGGATCTCAATTCTGCGTCGGCCTGATAGGTAGTCAGCTGTGATTGAATCTTTTGATGCCATCAACTGCGCGGGAGTGCCCTGGGCAATAATTTCACCGCCATGAACACCTGCACCGGGGCCAACATCGATAACATAGTCGGCTAAGCGTATCGCATCTTCATCGTGTTCGACGACTATCACGGTATTGCCCAGGTCACGTAGATGGATCAGGGTTTTTAGCAGACGGTCATTGTCTCGCTGATGCAGTCCGATAGAAGGCTCATCAAGGATGTACATAACGCCGACCAAACCAGCACCGATCTGGCTAGCTAATCGAATCCGCTGCGCCTCACCGCCGGAGAGTGTTTCGGCACTGCGCTCCAGTGACAGATAATCAAGACCCACGTTGACCAGGAACTCCAACCGTAGGCGGATCTCCTTAAGAATCTTGTCGGCAATCTCGCCCTGTTTACCGGTTAGTTTAAGGTTATCAAAATAGTCACAGCTATCACCGATGGAGAGTTTTACGATTTCCGGCAGGGTCTGCTCATCAATATATACATGTCGTGCATCCCGACGCAGACGACTACCGTCACAGCCAGGACATTCCTGCATATTGATGTACTTTGACAGGTCCTCACGGACCATGTCGGATTCGGTTTCCCGATAGCGTCGGGATAGGTTGTTCAGTACGCCTTCAAAGGGGTGAGATTTGCTGATGACATCACCGCGATCGTTGAGGTAACGAAAAGCGATGTCCTCTTTGCCGCTGCCCTCAAGAATCATCTTCTGTTGCTTGTCATTAAGCTCTTTGAAAGGGGTGTCCATGTTAAAGCCGTAATGCTCGGATACGGCTTTGAGTTGCTGGAAGTAATACAGCGCCCGGCGGTCCCAGCCGCGAATGGCGCCTTCAGACAGGGTCAGGCTAGCGTCACTGACGACTTTACTTGGGTCAAAGAACTGTTTGACGCCCAGGCCATCACAGGATGAACAAGCCCCATGGGGGTTGTTGAACGAGAACATCCTGGGTTCCAGTTCCTGAATGCTATGGCCACATTTAGGGCAGGCAAAGCGGGCAGAGAATACCAACTCCTCACCGTCGTTATCCATATAGCTGATAGTGGCAATGCCATCGGTCATGTTTAGGGCGGTTTCAAAGGATTCCGCTAGCCGGATTTGGAGGTCATCGCGTACTTTAAAACGGTCAACCACCGCCTCAATATTGTGCTTTTTGTTTTTGTCCAGTTCTGGAATGCTATCAATATCACAGACGATTCCGTTCACGCGGGCACGGACAAAACCCTGAGACTGCAGTTCATGAATAGTATGTAAGTGCTCACCTTTGCGGCCCTGGATGACCGGAGCCAGCAGCATCAGTTTAGTGCCTTCAGGGAGCGCCAGTACCTGGTCCACCATCTGGCTTACGGTCTGTGCCGCCAGCGGAAGATCGTGATCTGGGCAGCGGGGTTCACCTGCCCGGGCAAACAGTAGACGGAGATAATCATATATCTCAGTAATGGTGCCGACGGTAGAGCGGGGGTTGTGTGATGTAGATTTCTGTTCAATCGAGATCGCCGGAGACAGGCCTTCAATGTGGTCAACATCGGGTTTTTCCATCATCGACAGAAACTGGCGGGCATAGGTTGAGAGGGATTCGACATAACGTCGCTGCCCTTCAGCATAGAGAGTATCGAACGCCAGTGAGGATTTACCGGAGCCGGACAAGCCTGTAATAACCACCAGTTTATCCCTTGGGATATCCAGGTCGATATTTTTTAGGTTGTGGGTTCTTGCACCCCGAACCAGTATCTTGTCCATGCGGTTTCCGTATCTGAAGTAAAGGGGTCAAGTATAAAGAGTTATGCGCGTCGCCAACACCTGATCTGAAGATATTTTACGCTGTCAGCCGTAATATTTATGATATGCTTTAGCGCAATGCATTCGCTGTAATAAATATGCAGCTACCGTCGCAAAAAGTTAAAGAGAATTGGAGAGATCAATGGCACGCGGTGTTAACAAAGTCATCCTGATTGGTAACCTAGGCAATGAGCCTGAAACTAAATATATGCCTAGTGGAAATGCGGTGACTAATATCACAATCGCGACCTCTGAGTCATGGAAGGATAAGCAAACCGGCCAGCAGCAGGAACGTACTGAATGGCACCGGGTAGTATTTTTTAATCGCCTGGCTGAGATTGCCGGTGAGTACCTGAAAAAGGGCTCAAAGGTTTATATTGAAGGATCGTTGCGTACACGTAAGTGGCAGGATAAGCAGGGCCAGGATCGTTACACTACCGAGATTGTCGCCAGTGAAATGCAGATGCTGGACAGTCGTGGTGAAGGTGGCGGTGGTTATCAGCAGCCTCAGGCCGGTGGTTATCAGCAAGCGCCTCAGTCTGCACCTCAGCAGAATGCGCCGCAGCAAAACTATCAACAGCCGCAGCAGCAACAGCAACCACAGCAGTCATACCAGAAGCCTCAGCAGAACGCAGCACCACAGCCTGCGCCAGGCTTGGATGATTTCGATGATGATATCCCGTTCTAAAACGAACTGATAATGTTACCCGGTAATAATTTCAAACCCGCTATTTAGCGGGTTTTTTACTTTCAGGGTGGGGGTAGTAAGCTTTGCTAAGTGGAGAGCTAGTTTGTATCTGCTACTCTGAGTTTTGCAGTGATGAAATCTCGATGTGAGACATGGATCAGATCTGCAATGCGACGTACAAGGTGCTCTTCGTAATGGTGTAGTTCGCCATCAGCGTAGGCAACACGCCATAGATTTTCGATCAGTGTCACTTTTTCTTGAGGCGTGCAGCTATCGTTAATCTGCGAGGTGAAGCGAAAATAATCAGTAGCATCCTGCTGGGCTTTCTCGGCCTGCTTAAGTACTTCATCTGCTGTGGCTTTATCCAGTGAAAAGGTTTTTCTGATCACGTCCAATAGTGTTTTCTGTTCTTCTGGTTTGAGCTCATAGTCCGCTAGTAATACTTCTATCATCAGGGCTGCGGACACCACAGAAAGCAGTATCTGTGGATCGCTGTTTGGCTTGCCGTCAGGGGACAGAAATGTCTCTACAAAAGACTTTAGTTTTGTCATCATTTTAAGTTCTCCATCACAGCGAATAGACAAGTAGTTTCTTGTATTAGTTCACATCAGAGGTGTCGATTTCCCCTTGAAGTATCAGTCGGTACAGAAAATAGGGGAAATTATCTTATTGTCTGAAACAGGAGAAGACCGCTTTAAGGGGTCTCTTCGCTTCGGTAGGCATAGGTGTTGTTAAAACAGTAGATCATCCAGTCGCCCGCTGAAATAGGTTCATACTTAGGTGTTTCACCAGATGGACAGCAATTTTCGAGACAACTGACGTCAGTATCAAAATCGGGCTCGACAAAAAAAGGCATTGAGTAGCGTTCATCTCCGCTGGGGCTGAACACTCTATGAGGCGTTGATTTGTAACGGTCGTTACTCCAACGTGCCATCATGTTACCAATATTGATCACAAAAGCGTCTTCAATCGGAGGTGCATCGATCCATTGGCCGTTGGTATCCTGAACTTGCAAGCCGCCAATTTCATCCTGCCAGAGAATTGTGATGCAGCCATAATCGGTATGGGCGCCAGCGCCAATATGCTTTTCACTACCTTTCTGCGGTACATCGGGATAGTGGATAAAACGCAGGACGCTCAAGGGATGTTGAAACTTATCGGCGAAAAATGTTTTGTTGATACCCAAGGCCATGGCCAGAGCGCTGAGTACAGTCTTACCCAGTTCAAGCATATCCCAGTAATGGCGTTCCATTTTTTGCTGAAAGTCAGCAGGTAATTGCGGGTATTGGTTGGGGCCGTATAGGGGGCGGTCCGGGCCGATCAGTGCGTGGTCCGGTGCCAGATTCAAACCCATATCAAAGGTCTCTTTAATATCCCCGGGACGTTCCGGGTCCAACTGTTCTGCCATCATCTTGCCATAGCCGCGATGATTGTTTGAGAGGGTAATATCAATCTTTACTTTCTCCGCTTCAGGAAGAGCGAAGAATGCTTTAGATAGCGCGCGCATCTCTTGAATGCGAGCTTTGCTAATGGGGTGTCCCTGAATATAGAAAAAGCCGCTTTTCTGACAAGCGCTATCTATAGCCTCGGAAACTTTCAATTTTTCCGGTTCATTATCGGTATATAAGCTGGCGATATTGATCAGAGGAATATTCATAATAGTCAGCGCTTTGAGAGTAAGAAAATCCCGCTTCGAAGGAAGCGGGAATATAAGCGGGAGAGTGTTAAATTGTACTCATGTCGTTATTTTGGGATATCAGAAGGGATACCTTCAACATACCAGCTCATCTTTTCCAGCTCGTCGTAAGCTAGGCGAGTCCCTTCAGGTACGATGACTTCACCCGCTTTGTTTTTGATCGGACCGGTGAAGGGATAAACGCTGCCATCTTTGAGACCGGCAATCAGTTCTTTTGCCTTGGCAACAACGTTAGCAGGGATGCTCTCATTGAAACTAGGGATTACGATAGCGCCTTCTTTCATGCCTTCAACACTAGCCTTAGGCTTCCATGTTCCTGCCATCACCGAATTTACGGTATTGATGTAGTGAGGGCCCCACTCATCGACTACAGACATTAGGTGGGCATTAGGGCCGAAAGAGGACATGTCGGAAGCCTGACCGACAGCGTATACTCCCCGGCGCTCAGCGGCCTGCATAGCAGCAGGACTGTCGGTATGTTGCAAAATAACATCCACGCCTTGGTCCATCATCGCGTTGGCAGCATCCGCTTCCTTACCCGGGTCGAACCAGCTGTTCACCCAGATGATCTTCAGCTCAGCTTCCGGGTTGTATTTGCTGAGGGCCAGTTGAGTCGCGTTGATATCGCGGATAACTTCAGGAATAGGAAACGATGCGATATAACCGATCTTGTTGCTCTTAGTTACCTGAGAAGCAACGTAACCTGCTACATAGCGCCCTTCAAACGTAGTGGAAATATAGGTGCCCATGTTTTTGGCCATCTTATAGCCGGTGGCATGTTCGAAGGCTACTTTAGGGAACTGTTTAGCGACCTTGAGGGTGGGGTTCATAAACCCGAAAGAGGTGGTGAAAATCAGGTCGTGTCCAGTCTTAGCAAGGTTGTATATAACTCGCTGGGCGTCAGCGCCTTCAGCGACGTTTTCCACGTAGGTGGTTTTTACTTTATCCCCGAACTCTGCTTCAACAGACAGACGCCCCTGGTCATGCTGATAAGACCAGCCGTGATCACCGATAGGGCCGACATAAACAAAACCTACTTTGAGAGGTTCAGCTGCCTGAACGGACAGAGTAGATAGTGCTGCCATGCATACACCGGCGGTGAGGCCAGTAACCAGCTTGCTAAATTGACGACGTTTCATGCGTCCTTCTCCTGTTGAGTCGAATAGATTGTGACAGGCTAAAAAAGTTGACCGTTGGGTCAGTTGTTTATTTATAAAGCAAAAAACTGACCAATTAAACCTTTTCCTGCTAACTGGCCGAATCCAGGACCATATCGATACCGGAATCTGATCAAGATGAACATCATGACTTTAGCTTGCCCCCCAATGGTGCGCAAGTTCAGTCATGGCTTCACCCGGTTGATAAAACAGGGCGTAATTTATGCGAGCTTAACTCTTGGCGTAAAAAGGATTACCCAGCGACATCGGTGCCACCAGACGGCTGCGGGACTGGTTGCTCGAAAGAATCACCAACACCACAATAGTTGCCAGATACGGGAGCATCGCCAATAGGTTGGGGGATACGGAAAAGCCAAGTCCCTGGAATACCAGATGAAGAATACTGGCCAGGCCAAAGAGCCATGCGCCCAGCAATACCCGTTCTACTTTCCAGCTGGCAAAGACCACGAGTGCCAGCGCGATCCAGCCTCGTCCGGCGGTCATGTTCTCTGCCCAAAGCGGCGTGTAAGCTAATGACAGATAACCACCTGCTAGCCCTGCCATAGCACCACCGAAGATGATTGCCAGATAACGGGTTCTCATTACGGGTAGGCCTATAGCGTTGGCTGCGTGAGGGTTCTCACCCACCGCCTTGAGTACCAGCCCCGGGCGGGAATAGTTGATAAACCAGTAAACGGCAGCAAACAATAGGAATGATAGGTAGACGACCAGATCCTGACCAAACAACATTCGTCCTATGATCGGCAGGTCTGTCAGTACTGGGATATGGATTGGGTCCAGGCCTGCAATCGGTTTGCCAACAAAGTCACTGCCAACAAAGGCGGAGAGCCCGGTACCGAAAATGGTCAGCGCTAATCCGGTTGCGACCTGGTTAGCGCTTAGCTCCATGGTAATAAGACCAAAAATTAGAGACATTAGCACGCCCGCGACCATGGCCAGTAAGAAGCCCAGCAGTAAGCTGCCTGAGAGCAGTGTGACGATAAAGCCGACAACGGCACCCATCAGCATCATGCCTTCTTGTCCGAGATTGAGCACGCCGCTCTTTTCACAGATCAGTTCGCCCATAGCAACAATTAGCAGCGGTGTGCCGGTGCGGATCATGGCGTAGAGTATATTGGTAATCAGATCAATATCCACGGTGTCGTTATCCCTGTGTCTCTGTCGCTAATGGTTGCAAGGTTTTTGCTTTTTTGGGCTTGAGGCGGATACGGAATGCGATAAGTACATCACAGGCCAGTAGGTAGAATAGCAGCATGCCCTGAAACAGCCCGGTCAGCGCTAAAGGCAGGCCAAGACTTATCTGTGCCATCTCTCCGCCCATATATAGCAGGGCCATTAATAAGCTGGCGAACAGTATTCCCACCGGGTGCAGGCGGCCCAGAAACGCTACGATGATCGCCGCATAGCCGTAGCCGGGGGATATCTGTGGAATCAGCTGTCCAATGGGGCCGGTGACTTCGCCCACTCCAGCTAAGCCAGCCAAACCACCGCTGAGTAGCAGTGCAAAGTAAGTGAGTCGCTTCTCTTTGAAACCGGACAGTCTGGCGGCACCGGCATCCATTCCCATCACTTTAATCTGGAAGCCGTAGAAGCTGCGGCTCATCAGTACCCAGACCGCAACGACAGCCAATAATGCCAGAGCTATGCCAAAGTTTACGCGGGTACCTTCAATCAATATCGGTAACAGTGAGGCGTCGCCAAAGAGTGCAGACTCAGGGAAGTTGTAACCTTCAGGGTCTTTAAGCGGGCCATGTACCGCCCAGAGCAGAATATTCAGGGCGATATAGTTCATCATGATAGTGGTTAATATTTCATTGGTGTTGAAGCGGACTTTCAGAATGGCTGCAATACCAGCCCAGAACATTCCGCCTATTACCCCGGCGATCAGTACCAGAGGGAGCACCCAAAATCCTTCAGCTTCAATCAGTTGCAACGCTATGAAGCTGCCAAATAGTCCACCCATCAGCAGTTGGCCTTCGGCGCCTATGTTCCATATTTTTGCTTTGAATACCACGGACAGGCCTATGGCGCAGAGCAGGATGGGCGCTGTTTTTACACAGAGTTCTGCGATTCCGTGGGTATCAGATATAGGGACGTAGAGAATTGTGATCAGCGCATCAACGGGATCAATACCTAGTACGGTAAAAAGTATTGCGCCGGTTAGCATCGTCAGAAATGCGGCTAACAGGGGTGAAAGATAAGCCATTGTGGTGGAGCGTTCACCGCGCGGTTCCAGTTTGATCATTGGCTTGCACTCCCTTCGCTGGTGGACTGACTAAAGTCGCCGGCCATCATGCGTCCGAGTTCTTGTATCGATGACTCTGGAGTTGGTTTGAACGGTGAAAGAGCGCCGTCGCAGATTGCGCCAATTCGATCGGATATTAGAAATAGTTCGTCGATATCTTCAGAGACCACCAGAATGGCGGCACCCTGATCTCTTAGTTGAATTAAGGCTTTGTGGATTGCGGTCGCAGCGCCGATGTCGACGCCCCAGGTGGGATGGGCGGCAATCAGAATTTTAGGGTTCTGCATGATCTCCCGGCCAATAATAAACTTCTGTAGATTGCCGCCGGACAAGCTATCGGCTTGGGCGTTGCGGCCGGCTGCTTTGACTTTATATTGTTGGATAATATCATCGGCAAAGGCTTCAGCCTTATTCCAGGCAACCATTCCTTTACTCACCATGCCTGTCAGATATCCCGTCAGCAGTGCGTTTTCGGTTAAACTCATTTCCGGGACGGCTCCCCGTCCAAGGCGCTCTTCAGGAACGAAGGCCAGGCCCCATTGCCGCCGTTTATCCGGCGGTAGTTTACCGACCTCTGTCTCTGCAAAACGGATGGTTTTGCCATCCCGGCAGAGATGTTCTCCGCTCAGACTGGCTAGTAGTTCTTCCTGCCCATTACCGGCAACGCCCGCGATACCAACGATTTCTCCCGCATTCACTGTCAGGTTGATGTTTCTCAGGTGTACGCCAAAAGGATCGTCGCTAGGCAGGTCCAGCGCGGTGATCGTCAGCAAGGGTGAGCTGCCTAGCTTTTTAGGATAGGTAGTGCTGACAGGCGTGTCATCACCCACCATGAGCTTGGCCATGCTGGTAGTGTCTTCCTCGGCGGGGATGCACTCTCCGGAGACTTTACCCGCCCGTAAGACGGTCGCTTTATGGCAAAGTGCTTTTACTTCGTTTAGTTTATGGCTGATAAAAAGGATAGAGCAGCCTTCCTCTGCCAGTTGTCTTAGGGTGACGAAGAGAGTCTCTACTTCCTGTGGTGTGAGCACGGAAGTGGGTTCATCAAGAATCAACAGTTTGATGTTTTGTACCAGACAACGGACGATCTCAACCCGCTGTCGTTCACCGACAGAGAGCGTATGTATCTCTCTGTCAGGGTTAATCGCCATACCGTACCTCTCAGACACAGTGCGAATTTTTGTTGCCAGCGCCTCCAGTTCACCAGCATCGTCCCCCAGAGCCAGTGCAATATTTTCGGTAACGGTCAGTGTTTCAAATAGAGAGAAGTGCTGGAAAACCATACCGATACCCATTTTACGGGCATGTGCCGGGTCTTTAACTTCGATTGGCAGTCCATCCCAAAGCAGCTCACCACTATCCGGCTTTACCAAACCATAGATGACTTTCATCAGAGTGCTTTTCCCGGCACCATTTTCACCGAGTAGCGCGTGAATTTCTGCTGGGGCGATATCCAAATGGATATCGTCGTTAGCCAGGCAGCCGGGGTATTGCTTGCTGATGCCACGTAGGGTGAGCCGCGGGAGTGATAGGGTCTGCGTCAAAAGGGTCATCTCGCTAAAGTAAATAAAGCTAATAGAATCTGCAGCTATAAGATAACTATGCTTAAAGAGGTTAGTAAAGTCTTATATGTTGTGAATAACTAAGCAAAAAGTTAGACACTGGATAAATTTGTTTCGAGATAGGAGGTTTTATAGTCTGTTTGGGTTGGTAAAAGTCACCTTCTAAAAAGGCTGGCCAGTTGTTGCGCTAACCAATAGTTGAAATAGAGCCTATCGCATCGTTTGTGAATGTTGAGCTCAGTCAGCTCTATTTAATTGCGCTGGATAATGGATTATCTGTCTGGTTAATCTTCCAGGGAGATACCGCAGCCCTTCAGAATGATGTGAGTGAGCGTTGTGATGGCCTGCTCATAGTCCTCTTCATCTAGTGTTTCCTTGCCCAGCGCAGAAGATGCTTGCAGGGCAAAGTCCGCGTAGTGCTGAGTACTGGACCAGAGTAAAAATATCAGATGGCTTGGGGTGATATTGGGATCAAGCTTGCCCTGTTGTTGCCATTGTTCGAAGACAGCGGTTCTGGATCGAAACCATGCCTCATAGCCTTCAGTAAAATAGCTGCCTAAATTTGGGCCGCCGCTGATAACCTCGCTAGCAAAGATACGCGAGGCTAACGGGTGGTCGCGGGAAAACTCGATCTTTTTACATAGATACTGAGCCAGGCTTTTTGCCGCGTCATCGTCTGCGGTCAGATTACTAAGTGTGCCATCCCACAGGTCAATAATATCGCTGAGTACCGCAAGATAAAGTCCCAGCTTATTTTTAAAATAATAGTGGATGTTGGCTTTAGGCAAGTTTGCACGAGCGGCTATCTCTCGCATACTTGCTCCTTTAAATCCGCAGGCCGCAAATTCCTTCTCAGCCGCCGCCAGAATCAGTTTTTCGTTTTGTTTGCGAATACGCCCAGCAGGTTTATCGCCTGTGTGGGAGCTGATATCTAACGGCATGAGTAGATTCCGTGTCTCATTATTTAGCGCGAATTATAGCGTAAAAAAAGCCACCATCAGGCGGGGTTTTTTTGAAATCTGTATGTTTTATACGGGACGGTTGTTATATCCCGGTAATCTTTTAGTCTTCCATGCGCTTTTTAGTTTCGCTATCGGCTTGATATGGTATCGTTGATTTAGCAGTGTACAGTTGGAGTTTTAAGTTAATGACACAGGATTTTTTGACCACCCCGGCAAAGATATTAATTACCGGTGCTGATGGTCAGATAGGCTATTTTTTAAACCAGGTGACCCGGAGTGATCCATTCTTTTCTGTGGTGGCTTTCACCGATGCGGAACTCGATATCAGTAGCCGGGAGCAGGTCCAGAAACAACTGGATCAACATCTACCCGATTATGTTATCAATACTACTGGGTTTAACGCAGTCGATCGGGTTGAGGTTGAATCAGAGCGTTGTCTTGCATTGAATAGAGATGCGGTTGAAAGCCTAGCGATGGCGTGTGGCGATCTGGCCATTCCGCTGCTTCACCTCTCTTCTGACTATGTGTTTGACGGGCATTATGAAAGTGGTTATACCGAGGCTGATCAAGCCAGTCCCTTGGGCTTATATGGTGAAAGTAAGTGGCAGGGGGAGGAGTTATTACGCGCGGCTCTTCCGCAGCATGTAATTCTCAGGGTTAGTTGGGTATTCAGTACAATTGGCGACAACTTTATGCGGCGGGCCCTGATACAGGCCAGGGAGCAGGAAGAGATTTTTGCGGCTGATGATCGTCGCGGTTGTCCTACCTCTGCCGGTGATATTGCCCGGGTAGTTGTGGCTATTCTTAAGCAGATTCACAATGGCGCGGACAACTGGGGAACTTATCACTACTGTTGTGCAGAGATTACGACCCGTTACGGCTTTACCGAAGCGGTTCTGGCTGCTGCCGGTCAGTATGAAAAACTTAAAGCAGAAAAACTGGTACCGATCAGCTCTTCTGAACTGGGCAGTGATGCCGAACGTCCCGCTTCTTCGGTGCTGGTCTGCAATAAATTATTGAATGACTTTGGTATACGCCAATTACCTTGGCGAAGTCAGCTCGTCGGGATGATACGTGATCACTATCAGAACGAAGAGCTGAGTGACGCCCAGGCTTAATATCAGAGTAACCAGGGTAAGGGGTTATGACTCAGCGCGACCCAGACAATATATCCAACACAGAGCAGCGCCATGATCAGGGCCAGCGTACGAATGGCTTTGCTTTTTCCTCTTTTCAGAGCGACTGTTCCTAGAACAATGTAAGCAATTAACGCTATCAATTTTGCGGTTAGCCAGCCCTCGCTAAAAGGATACTGGTTAATGGTGAAGGTAAGCGCGATAGCGCTGGCTAGAAGCAATGTGTCGATGATATGTGGTGCAATTCTGACCCAGCGTTGTTGTAACTTCTCAGGTGTGGTGAGCATCCAGAATCCCCGCACCGTAAAAAACAGAATGCTTAAAACGGCAAAAGTGATATGTGTATGTTTGAGTGCTAAATACATGCGTTGTGAGCTCGCTTAAAATTGAGTTAATAACTGATTAAAATAGTCGGGTATATTTTTGCCTATAAGATCGTGAGATACTAGTCCTGATATGACAACAAAACAGAATAACAGCATAGAAAATCAACTAGTCGACCGGTTTGGTCGCCGGGTTGAGTATGTGCGCCTGTCCGTTACGGATCGCTGTGATTTTCGCTGTGTTTATTGTATGGCTGAAGAGATGCAGTTTTTGCCGCGCAGTGAAGTGTTGTCGTTGGAAGAGATATATAGCGTTGCCCGGGCTTTTGTCGAATTAGGTGTGAATAAGATTCGCCTTACCGGTGGTGAGCCGTTAGTCAGAAAGGGAATCTTAACGCTGGTAGAGCAGTTAGGGCAGTTACCTGTTGAATTGCTGATTACAACGAATGGCTCGCAACTCCCTGGCATGGCTACCGAGCTTAAGCGGCTAGGTGTTGACCGGTTAAATATTAGTCTCGACAGTCTACAGGAAGATAAATTTAAGCGGCTGACACGGACGGGACGGCTGTCGCAAGTGTTAGAAGGCATTGATGCTGCGATTGAGGCGGGTTTCGAACGAATCAAGTTGAACGCTGTAGTATTAAAAGGCCGCAATGACGATGAGGTTCTTGATTTGATTGCCTTTGCCCGCAACAAAGGCTTAGATATTACCTTTATTGAGGAGATGCCATTAGGTGCCATTACCGAGCATGACCGGGCAGAGATGTATTGTTCCAGTGATGAGCTGTTCGAAAAGATCAGCCCGGTTTATCCCTTGCTGGAATCCGTAGATAAAACCGGAGGTCCCTCCCGTTATTATCGGATGGCTGACAGTCATAGTAAGATCGGCTTTATTTCGCCCCACAGTCATAACTTTTGTAGTGAGTGTAACCGGGTAAGAATGACCGTCGAAGGGCGCTTGCTACTTTGTTTGGGTAATGAGCATTCGATGGATCTGCGGCAAGTGTTACGTGATCATCCCGGCGAGACTGAAGTGTTGAAACAGCACCTTATTAAGGCGATGGACCTGAAACCTGAAGAACATCATTTCGATCTTAATGATGAAACACCTCAGGTCGTTAGGTTTATGAATATGACCGGCGGTTAATATTGGGGGGCTGAGAGTAAGTCTTTTGTGCTTTTGCATGCCCCAGAGTATTGATCGCGCTCTTGTTTACATACTCTAGATTAGACCTGTTGTACCCTCCTAAGCCTGTTAAATCCAAAGAACGGGCAATCTACGCTGAAATTATTCCCATCTCCCTGTAAAATACCCGGCTTAAATATTCGCAGTGCCTCAGGAGGCAGAATGGCAGCCAGTCCGTCAAACGATCCATTTCAGAACATCCGTCCTTATCATGATAATGAAGTAAGCGATGTGCTGAATCGGCTGATCCATGATGATGAGTTTATTACTGCAATTACCCAATATCAGTTTCCCCGTATGGCAGGTGCTTTCGGCTGGTTATTGAAACCTGCGGTGCGGATCTTTCTGGCACAGAAGGCGGATGATATTGAGAGTATCCTGGATTTCCAGAATTTCGTTGGTCGTTATATGACCAAGATGGTTGCCCGTACAACAACTCGGTTGAGCTGTACCGGATTTGAAAATCTTGAGGAGGGTGAGGCTTATCTGTTTGTCTCGAATCATCGGGATATCGCCATGGACCCGGCATTTATAAACTGGGTTTTGTTTCAGAATGATTTCGATACACTGCGGATCGCTATTGGCGATAACCTGTTGCGTAAGTCTTATGTGTCCGATCTGATGCGGTTAAATAAAAGCTTTATCGTCAATCGTTCAGCGAAGGGGCGTGAAGTCTTAACTGCGCTGGGTCAGCTTTCCTCCTACATTGACCACTCATTGGTACATGACGAAGCAAGTGTCTGGATAGCTCAGCGAGAGGGGCGTGCGAAAGATGGTAATGATTTTACCGATCCTGCTATTTTGAAAATGTTTTATATGTCGCACCGTAAACAGCGCAGTTTCATGGAGTTCCTGGATAGGGTCAAAATAGTCCCTGTCTCAATTTCCTATGAGTACGACCCTTGCGACCGAGCAAAAGCTGAAGAGCTGGACGCCAAGCTGCAGGGTGGTGAATATCAGAAATCTCAGTTTGAAGATATTGAAAGTATTGTGGCGGGTATTACCGGTAACAAAGGACATGTTCATGTGTCTTTTGGTAATGTAATTACCGGTATTGATAATCCGGATGAACTGGCTGCAGAGATTGATCGGCAGATTATTGAAAACTACTATATTCACCCCTCTAACCTGCTGGCGGCAGGAGATGAGAGCGATCAGATTGATGACGCATCACGGGCTCTGTTTTCCGCGCGTACCGATGGGATGAGTCCGTCTGCAGCTGAAATATTGAAGCAGATGTATGCCAACCCGGTAAACAATAAAAAGAAGCAGGAGGAGACTGTATGAGTCGTCTGACCCACTTAGATGAAAATGGCCACGCCAATATGGTGGATGTTTCAGAAAAGGCAGTGACCAGCAGGGAGGCAACGGCTCAGGCGGTTGTGACGATGACACCTGAGACCTTGAATATGATCACTGCGGGTGATCATAAAAAGGGGGATGTATTAGCCGTGGCGCGCATAGCGGGAATACAGGCCGCTAAACGCTGCTCAGATCTAATTCCTCTGTGTCATCCGTTGATGTTGAGTAAAGTTTCTGTTGAACTGTTACCGCAGCCGGAATCTGATTCGGTTATGATTCTGGCCACTTGTAAGTTGGCGGGTCAGACCGGCGTTGAGATGGAAGCCCTCACTGCTGCTTCTGTTGCTGCGTTAGCTATCTATGATATGTGCAAAGCGGTTGATAAGGGCATGGTGATCTCAGAGATTAAGGTGTTGGAAAAGAAAGGTGGTAAGAGTGGTCACTGGAAGGTGAGTCCTTGAAGCCATCTGTAGAAATCGATGTTAATGCTGAAAAGGATGGCGATCAGCCGATGACCAGAAAACCTTCTCTGTTTTTATATCTGCGAGCAACGCTCTTCTACATCGGTTTTTATCCGGTGACTTTGGTGTTCGCTGCTTTCTGTTTGCTGGTGGGGTGGATGTTGCCATTTCGCCCGCGTTTTAAGCTGTTTACTCTGATGAACTATTTCTCGATGTTTTGGTTGCGCCTCTGTTGTGGTGTTAAATATCGAGTAGAAGGTCGGGAAAATCTACCGCAGGATAGTGCTTATGTGGTCGTCGCTAACCACTCTAGTGAATGGGAAACGTTATTCCTGCAAACTTTGATACGTCCACAGAGTGCGGTGTTGAAACAAGAGTTGTTGAAGATTCCGTTCTTTGGCTGGGCATTGGGCATGCTGAAGCCTATCGCATTGGATCGCAGCAAGCGCCGCGGTGCATTAAAGCAGTTGCTGATACAGGGTAAAGATCGTCTGGGAGATGGAATTAATGTTGTTATTTTCCCCCAGGGAACTCGGGTAGAAACCGGTAAGCTGGGTAAGTTTAACAAAGGTGGAGCGATGCTGGCGGCCAGTGGTCAGGTACCTGTTGTGCCTCTGGCTCATGATGCCGGGTTGTTCTGGCCAGGTAAAAGCTATGTGAAGTACCCCGGCACTGTGACCGTGCGTATTGGCTCTCCGGTGGAGGCTGTCGATCGAAGTGTTGATGATATCCATAAAGACTCAATCGGATGGCTGGAAGCGCAGATGCGAGATCTGAAAGTGGTAGACGAATAGCAGCTGCTCAGAAATAGATTTTGCACATAAAAAAACCCGCCATCAGCGGGTTTTTTATGTGCCAGAAGGTATCTGGTAACTAGCCTTCGAACTTCTGGAAGACCAGCGTCGAGTTGGTGCCACCGAAACCGAAGCTGTTAGACATCACTCGCTGCAGATCGACATTGTCTTTACGTTCTGTGACAACTGGCAGGCCAACAGCTGCCGGATCAAGCTCATCAATATTAGCGGAAGCGCAGATGAAGTTGTTTTCCATCATCAGCAAGCTATAGATTGCTTCCTGAACGCCGGTCGCGCCTAGAGAGTGACCGGTTAGTGATTTGGTTGAGCTGACCGCTGGCATCTCGGCGCCGAAGGTCTCTTTCATCGCCTTCAGTTCCTGGATATCACCTGCAGGTGTTGAGGTGCCGTGAGAGTTGATGTAGTCGATACTGCCATCAACGGTGCTCATTGCCTGCTTCATGCAGCGCATTGCGCCTTCACCAGAAGGTGCAACCATGTCATAACCGTCAGAGGTTGCGCCATAGCCAACCAACTCACCGTAGATTTTCGCGCCACGTGCTTTGGCGTGTTCAAGTTCTTCCAGAACCAGCATGCCGCCGCCACCTGCGATAACAAAACCGTCGCGGTTTGCATCGTATGCGCGTGACGCTTTTTCAGGCGTATCATTGTACTTACTGGACAGGGCGCCCATCGCATCAAACATCATGCTCAGAGACCAGTGAAGCTCTTCACCGCCGCCGGCAAATACGATGTCTTGCTTGTCCAGCTGAATCTGTTCCATCGCGTTGCCGATACAGTGGGCGCTGGTCGCGCAGGCAGAAGTGATGGAATAATTAACGCCTTTGATTTTAAACGGAGTGGCCAGACAAGCCGATACGGTTGAACCCATGGTGCGGGTTACCCGATATGGACCGACACGGCGAACGCCTTTAGTACGCAGGATGTCAGCGGCTTCTACGATATCAGCAGAAGATGCACCACCAGAGCCTGCAACTAGGCCGGTACGCACATTAGATACCTGGTCTTCACTTAGGTTGGCATCCTTAACAGCCTGTTCCATAGAGAGGTAAGCGTAGGCCGCAGCATCGCCCATAAAGCGGACCAGTTTGCGATCGATTAGATCTGTATAGTCCAGATCGATACTGCCTGCTACATGGCTGCGAAAGCCCATCTCTTTGTACTCTTCCTGAAACTTGATGCCTGAACGGCCTTCTTTCAGTGAGTCAAGGACGGCTTCTTTATCAGTACCTAGGCAAGATACGATACCCATTCCGGTAACAACGACACGTCTCATAGGATGCCTCTTTAAATTCAGTAAAAACGTTGTGATTATAGATCTACAGCTGAACTAAAGCCCGCGTTGCGGGCTTTGTAATATCAGAAACTATCAGTAGATACGAACAGACCAACACGTAGATCTTTAGCGGTGTAAATCTCGCGACCATCAACGGAAACGGAGCCATCAGCGATGCCCATAACCAGTTTACGTTCGATAACCCGTGACAGGTCGATGCGGTAAGTAACTTTCTTTGCGGTTGGTAGAATCTGGCCAGTGAACTTTACTTCACCTGATCCCAGTGCGCGTCCACGACCTTTATTGCCACGCCAGCCCAGAAAGAAGCCAACGATTTGCCACATAGCGTCAAGACCCAGGCAGCCAGGCATAACTGGATCGGTTGGGAAATGGCAGTCAAAGAACCAAAGATCAGGATGAATATCCAGCTCTGCTTCTATGTAGCCTTTACCATATTTACCACCTTCACCAGTGATCATAGTAACGCGGTCCATCATCAGCATGTTGCCTATAGGCAAGCGTGCATTGCCCTCGCCGAACATAATGCCGTTACCGCACTGAAGAAGTTCTTCTCGATTAAATGAGGATGGGTTTGTCATATGTGCTGAGTATCCACTTTTATTTTAGCCAAAATATCGGGGAATTATACCGGGTTAGTGGATCGGGAGCACGGTCTGTATCATTAAAAAAGGAAAATTCAGGCAGATAATGGTCTTTTTGAGGGGATTTAAAGGGAAATGAAGAGCGAGTTTTGGCATGAGCGCTGGCAGTCTGGGCGAATAGGTTTTCATCAGACTCAGGTTAATTGTTTTTTGCAGCGCTACTGGTCTGTGCTGATGGCTACTGGTGAAGGTCGGGTTTTGGTGCCGTTGTGCGGTAAAAGTCGGGATATGCTCTGGTTGAGAGAGCAGGGGCATGAGGTGACTGGAGTTGAATTGAGTGATCTGGCTTGTCAGGCCTTTATGTCGGAGCTGGGTGCTGATGCCCCGGCCCGGCAGGAGGCTGGATTTGCCGTTCGAGAGCATGAGGGGTTGCAGTTACTTTGCGGTGATTTTTTTGTGTTACCTGAAGCTAGCTATGCAGAGGTTCGTTGGGTTTATGATCGGGCTGCACTGATTGCTTTTCCTGCTGATATGCGACGAGCGTACGCGCAGAGCCTGATACATAATCTACCAGAGGGTGTTGCGATGCTATTGATAACGCTGGAGTTTGATGATCAGCAGGGGCCTCCGTTTTCAGTATCTGAGCCAGAAGTACGCGAGCTCTATAGTGAAAGATTCGAGGTGGAAAAGCTTGTGACAGAGCGAAGTGTCGGTTGTGGTGGGCGTGCGGAAGCGGAGTCGGTTTATGTTTTGAGGGATAAGTAAGAGCCGTCGTTCGTGGCTCGAACGTCACAAAGAACGTGACTTGCACGTCGCTCGATAAAGCCTGCTATGCTAGGTGTGGAAGGCTTTTTGAGTTAAGCGCTTTGTAAGAAAGTTGTTGTGTTGGTTGGGCAGAAATTGATGATTCTGAGCAACGAGCAACGAGCAACGAGCAACGAGCAACGAGCAACGAGCAACGGCGTATTCAGCTGCTGCGTTTAACAGCTAAGTCAGCCAGTTGAATCATGGTGTCTTTGAAAGAGCTGTCAGGTAGCGCGTCCAGTGCTTTGATCGCTTTGTCTGCTTCAGCGCAGGCAGTCTCGCGGGAGTAATCGATGGAGCCGGTGGCGTGAACGATATCCATGACAGGCTGAAGATCATCCAGGCCGCCTTTGCGGATCGCCTGGCGAATCAGTTGGCGTTGCTCATCAGTGCCTTCGCGCATGGCGTGGATTAGGGGTAGTGTTGCTTTGCCCTCCGCCAGATCATCACCTACATTCTTGCCCATCTCTTCAGCGCTGCTGAGGTAGTCCATTACGTCATCAATAATCTGGAAGGCGATGCCGATATGACGGCCATAAAGGCGCAGCGCTTCCTGTTGGGCCTTGTCTGCGCCTGCCAGTAACGCGCCGGACTCGGTCGCCGCTTCAAATAACATAGCGGTCTTGCCCAGGATTACCTGCATATATGAATCTTCGGAGGTGTCAGGGTTGCGGGCGTTAAGCAGTTGCAGGACTTCGCCTTCGGCGATGATGTTGGTGGCGTTGGATATGACTTCCATGATCTCCATATTGCGGATCTCTACCATTACCTGGAAGGACCTGGAGTAAAGGAAGTCGCCAACCAATACGCTGGGGGCGTTACCCCATTTAGCGTTGGCGGTGTCGTTACCGCGGCGTAGTTCTGAGTTATCAACCACGTCATCGTGGAGCAATGTGGCGGTATGGATGAACTCTATTACTGCAGCCAGAGGGATATGGTTATCACCTTTATAACCCGCCGCATTAGCAGCAAGCAGGACCAGCAAAGGTCTGATGCGTTTGCCGCCACTTTCTACAATGTAGTGTCCGATTTTCTCAACCAGTGGAACACCTGAGTGTAAGTGGTTGATAATATAGTCGTTTACCGCTTCGAATTGCGGTTCAATAACTGGATTTAACTGATGTGGCAGCATAGGAACGGATAGTAAGCTCTTAAAATGTATGGGCGCATGCTAGGGGGTGCGTATCCGGGTGTCAAGAAAGTCAGACTAATATCTATATTTATGCTTGAGTCCTGAGAGGTGTTTATATATAATCTCGCGCCCTAACCTATCCAAATTCGCTCCCTACCATATGGTTCAACCATTTAAAGTAGGCGTCTTATTTAGTAGCAGGATGGGTTTTAAACTGGAGATTAAAATGTACGCAGTAATTGTGAGCGGCGGTAAGCAGTACCGAGTTCAGGAAGGTCATACTCTGAAACTGGAAAAATTGGCTGTAGAAGCGGGTTCAAATGTTGAATTTGATCGTGTTCTTCTAGTAGCTAACGGCGACGATGTTAAAATCGGCGCGCCAGTTGTTGAAGGTGCTAAGGTTACAGCTGAGGTTGTTAGCCACGGTCGCGCTAAGAAAGTTCATATCATGAAGTTCAAGCGTCGTAAGCACCACATGAAGCAGATGGGTCACCGTCAGCACTTCACAGAAGTAAAAATCACTGGCATCAATGCCTAAGACTGTTTGGTAGGAGAGTGACAAATGGCTCATAAGAAAGCAGCAGGTAGTACGCGTAACGGTCGCGATTCCGAGTCAAAACGCTTAGGTGTTAAGCGTTTTGGTGGTCAGGTAGTTGTTGCAGGTAATATCCTGGTTCGTCAGCGCGGTACTAAGTTCCACGCTGGCCCAAATGTAGGTATCGGCAAAGATCACACCCTGTTTGCTAAGGCAGACGGTGTTGTTAAATTTGTTGTTAAAGGCCCGCAAAAGCGTAAATATATCACTGTAGAAACCGCTTAATACGGCTTTTATGCTTAAAAAAGCTCCGCGGTTGCGGGGCTTTTTTTGTTTCTGGTAGCTGATTGAGCTTGTTGTTGAAAGTCTATCCTGTTTGGTAAGGTATGCTTTCAACAGCCGGTTTGAGTGGCATTATGTTTAGCGCCTGGATCCAGTGTGTCTGGAGGTGAATAATGAAATTTGTAGATGAAGCGACGATAACCATCGAAGCCGGAAAGGGGGGTAATGGTACCCTGAGTTTTCGACGTGAGAAGTATGTTGCCCGCGGCGGCCCGGATGGCGGTGATGGCGGTGACGGTGGTTCAGTATTTGTTGAGGCGAATGAGTCTCTGAATACGTTGATCGATTTTCGCTTTCAGCCTCGTCATAAGGCTGATAACGGTAAGGGCGGCCAGAGCCGTAACTGTACCGGGTCGAAAGGTGAAGATCTGATCATGCAGGTGCCTGTGGGCACTACTGTATTTGATATCGATACCGATGAGGTGTTGGCAGATTTGACCGAGATTGGTCAGATTGAAAAGATCGCTCAGGGTGGTTTCCATGGTCTAGGGAATACGCGTTTTAAAAGTAGTGTAAACCGAGCGCCTCGCCAGACTACAAACGGTAGTCTGGGTGAAACCCGTAACGTCAAGTTGGAGCTTAAGGTTCTGGCGGATGTGGGTTTGCTGGGTCTGCCGAATGCGGGTAAGTCTACCTTTATTCGTTCGGTGTCAGCTGCTACGCCAAAGGTTGCTAATTACCCGTTTACTACGCTGGTGCCAAACCTGGGTGTAGTGAGTACTGAAAAGCATCGTAGTTTTGTTATTGCGGATATTCCCGGCATTATTGAAGGCGCGGCAGAGGGTGCGGGTCTGGGTATTCAGTTCCTGAAGCATCTGGCGCGTAATCGTATTTTGCTGCATCTTGTGGATATGGCTCCCTGGGATGGCGTGACTCCTGCGGAATCTGCTCAGGTCATCGTTCGCGAGCTTGAGAAATTCAGCCCTACCCTGGCGGCTCAGCCGCGTTGGCTGGTGCTGAATAAACTGGATATGGTGCCTGAAGAAGAGCAGGATGAACGCTGTCAGTCGGTGGTTGATGCCCTTGGCTGGGAAGGTCCGGTTTATCGGATATCTGCGATCAATAAAATGGGTACTAAGCCGTTAGTGCAGGATATTCAGAAGTTCCTGGATGAGTTGGCTGAGCAGTTAGTGGAGAATCCTGAGTTGGTTGAGCAGGAAGCTGCTGCACGCCGATCTATCGACCGTGAAGGGCGGGAGCGGATTGAGCAGATGCGTGAAGAGGTTCGTGCTAAGCGCCGTGCCGAAAATGACTTTGACGACGATGATTACGACGATGACGATTATGACGTTGAAGTGGAGTACGTAAAGACTTAGGGGCTGTTAACTCTACCGGAGCGGTATTTGGCGAGGCTTAGGTTTTGTTTCCTGTTATAGGTCAGTTTTTTCAGTAAGGGTTGCTCAGGTAGTGTGGGCGATTTTTTGAGAGAGTAATTACCAGTGAGTCAGGCGCGTAATAAGCTGAAAACTTCCCGTCGCTGGGTTGTGAAGATTGGTAGTGCATTACTTACAGATGATGGTAAGGGGTTGGATCTGGCGGCTATCGGTCGCTGGGTGGATCAGCTGGCTCAGCTGCGCCGGGATGGTGTGGAAGTTGTGCTGGTTTCCTCTGGTTCCATTGCTGAGGGAATTGTACGGTTAGGCTGGTCTAAGCGCCCTCACGAGGTTTATAAATTGCAAGCTGCCGCGGCAGTTGGGCAGATGGGATTGGTGCAGGCCTATGAGACCAATTTCAAACGACATGACACCCATACAGCACAGATTCTGCTGACCCACGAAGATCACTCTGATCGAAAACGTTATCTCAATGCCCAGGCAACTCTGAAGACTTTGTTGTCTGTTGGTGTAGTGCCGGTTGTGAATGAAAACGACACCGTGGTGACCAAAGAGATCCGTTTTGGTGATAACGATACTCTGGGCGCGCTGGTAGCGAACCTTGTTGAGGCGGATGCGCTGATTTTGCTGACAGACCAGAATGGTTTATATACAGCAGATCCCCGTTCTAACCCTGATGCAACTCTGATCTCTGAAGCGATGGCGGGTGATAGTTCGCTAGAGGCGATGGCTGGCGGCGGTGGTCTTCTGGGTCAGGGTGGTATGGCAACTAAGGTGCGTGCTGCGAAACTAGCTGCGCGCTCCGGTGCGGTGACGCTGATTGCCAGTGGTAGGGAAGATAATGTGTTGCTGAAGCTGCGGGATGGGGCTGAGCTGGGAACGATGCTGGTGCCGGAGCAGTCGCCTATGGCGGCGCGGAAACAGTGGATTGCCGGACATTTGCAGGCTCGTGGTACTTTGACTTTGGATGCTGGTGCTGTAACGGCGTTGGTTGAACGGGGTAAGAGTTTACTGCCAACGGGTGTGCGAGCGGTCACCGGGTCATTTTCCCGTGGTGAGATGGTTGTTCTTTCTGATGAGCATGGCAAGGTGATAGGTCGTGGTTTAGTTAACTACGGGATTCGGGATGCGCAAAAGATTATCGGTCAGCCTAGTTCTCGTATTGAAGCTTTGCTGGGATTTGTGGGTGAGGAAGAGTTAGTGCATCGGGATAATTTGGTGTTGGCGTAAAGTTCTCTTTTTTAGTTCTCTTTTTCCAGGCATAAAAAAACCGGCATAGCCGGTTTTTTTTATTGCAGGTTGCGTCTCAGAGAGATTATGCAGCCAGCTTTTTGATAGCAGCATTCATGCGGCTCTTCTTGCGAGCAACCTGATTCTTGTTGTAAATGCCTTTAGTTACTGCACCATCCATTAAAGGCTGTGCTGCAACGAAAGCTGCTGTAGCAGCTGCGTGGTCGCCAGACTCAATAGCAGTAACTACTTTTTTAACGTAAGTACGAACCATGGAACGCAGGCTCGCGTTATTCTGACGGCGCGTCTCGGCTTGGCGAGCGCGTTTACGGGATCCTGCGGAATTAGCCACAATCCGACTCCTCTAAACTATTTAAAAGTTAATCGACAAAAGTTAGTCGATATAGAGATGCTTAAATGTTTTTTGTTAAACATCTGAGCATCGAAAATTAAGACGCGAGATTATTCATGTTTGCGGTCTGAGTGTCAATAGGTAATTGAGAATAAGTCAATATATAACGCCCGGGTTTATTGGTGTTAAGCGTGGTTTGAACAAGCATTTTAATAGCTTAATGGGTATCATCATCTGCAAACCATCTGGGTGGCAGGAAAGTAAGGCATTGAGCAGAAAAGAATCGCAGCCGGACGGCTCTCAAAAAGAGGGGGTTGAAGCGTCGGAACATAAGGTTACAAAGTCACGTAGTTTGTTACGCTCCAGTGCGCTGGTTGGCATGATGACGATGCTTTCACGAGTCCTGGGGCTGGTGCGTGATGTGGTGGTAGCTAACTATTTTGGTGCAGGTAGTAGTGCCGATGCCTTTTTTGTCGCCTTTAAAATTCCTAACTTCTTGCGTCGTCTGTTTGCCGAAGGGGCCTTTTCCCAAGCGTTCGTACCGGTGTTGTCGGAATATCGCAGCCTGAAGGATATTTCTGCTGTCAAAGAGTTGGTTGATAGGGTGGCGGGTAGTCTCGGGTTGGTGTTGATGTTTATTACCGCCCTGGGGGTGTTGGGTGCTCCCGTACTCGCGGCTGTTTTTGCGCCCGGTTTCTATATAAACGATCCATTGCGATATGGATTGGCCGTTGAGATGCTGCGTTTTACCTTTCCTTATCTGTTACTAATCTCCCTGACCGCATTTGCCGGTAGTATTCTGAATAGTTACGAGCGCTTTGCTGTACCTGCGTTTACGCCCGTATTGCTGAATCTATCGTTGATCGGTGCAGCAATCTGGATGCAGCCACTGTTTGATCAGCCCGTGATGGCGCTGGCGCTGGGTGTGCTTATTGCCGGTTCAGTGCAGTTGCTGTTTCAGATTCCGTTCCTCTGGCGACTTCAATTGCTGCCCTCGCCAAAACTGGGTTTTGATCATGAGGGCGTCAAACGTATCCTGACATTGATGGTCCCTGCGCTATTTGGTGTCTCGGTTAGCCAGATAAATCTGCTGCTGGATACTTTGCTGGCGTCTTTTCTACAGACTGGCAGTGTCTCCTGGCTTTATTATTCAGATCGGTTAGCTGAACTGCCGCTGGGTGTTTTTGGTATCGCCATCGCAACCGTTATCCTGCCGAGCTTATCCCGTAAGCATGCGAAGAGAAGTACCGACCATTTTTCCCGAACGCTGAACTGGGCAATGCGCATGGTATTACTTATCGGTATGCCTGCCGCGATGGCTCTGTTGGTGTTGGCTGAGCCTCTGATTGCAACGTTGTTCCATTACGGAGAGATGACTGACCGGGATGTGATGATGGCGGCGATGAGCTTGCGGGCTTACGCCTGTGGCTTAATGGCCTTTATGCTGATTAAAGTATTGGCTCCGGGTTATTTCTCGCGACAGGATACTAAAACGCCGGTCAAGATCGGTATTTATGCAATGGTCGTCAATATGGCGCTGAACCTGCTCTTGATCGGCCCGCTTGACCATGTGGGTCTGGCGCTGGCGACGACGCTTGCTGCTTTCTTGAATGCCGGGTTGTTGTTGCGTGGGTTGATAAAAGAAGGCGTGTTTAGCTGGCAGCCTGGCTGGTTAAAATGGTTGTTACGCATGGCAGCTGCGAACGCTGCGATGATAGGTTTTCTGTTGTTGCTTGTAGATAGTCCGGAGCAGTGGCTGGCGTTTGATATGTGGCAACGGATCTCGCAGATGGCGATGCTGGTTACTGGTGGAGGGCTGATCTATCTGATGGTATTGCTGTTGCTGGGGATGCGCCTCCGGGATCTGCGCCATTAATCGGCCTATATCCCCGTTGATTGATAGCGAATATTGGTCTAACTGGGGTATAATTTCGCGCTTATTTTTATTTGCTGATGAGATTGGGGTGACATGGAGTTAATTCGGGGTTTGCATAATCTGCGTGACAAGCATAAAGGCTGTGTTGCAACGATCGGCAACTTTGATGGTGTGCATCTGGGTCATCAGCAAGTGTTGGCACAAGTTCTTCGTAAAGGAGAGGAGCTCGGTTTGCCAGCGGTGGTGATTATTTTTGAGCCCCAACCCAGAGAGTTTTTTTCGGGTAGTCAGGCTCCACCCCGGCTTACACGCTTTGATGAGAAGGTGCGTTTACTCAAAGCTCAGGGTGTCGACAGAGTGTTGTGTCTCACCTTTAATGAACGGCTGCGCACAATGAGTGCTGATCAGTTTGTCGACGAGTTGTTGCTAAAAGGCCTGGCGGTTCAGCATTTCGTGGTGGGAGATGATTTCCGCTTTGGTTGTGATCGAAGCGGAGACTACAACATGCTGCGCCAGAGCGGTGAGCGTTATGGTTTCAGGGTGGTAAATACTGAGACCTTTGATGTCGATGGCGAGCGGGTTAGTAGCACTCGAATCAGGACAGCACTGCAGCACAACGACTTAGCCCTGGCTGAAACGCTGTTGGGTCGTCCTTACTGTGTTACCGGCCGGGTTATGCATGGTCAGAAGTTAGGCCGGACGATCGGTGTACCTACTGCCAATGTACGGATGCACCGATTTCACTGTCCTCTTGAAGGTGTTTATGCGGTAACGGTTACCGGGAAAGGGCTATCGGCAGAGGGTGTGGCTAATGTAGGAATGCGGCCGACGGTAAATGGCCAGCATCCAGTACTGGAAGCACACCTGTTTGACCTTGATAGTGATTTGTACGGCCAATTACTGACAGTGGAATTTAAAGCTTTTATTCGTCCAGAGAAAAAGTTTGATGGACTGGATAGCTTGAAGCAACAGATAGATAACGATATTAAACAGGTCAGGAACTATTTTCTGACAGGCGCCTTATAAGGCCAAATTAGACGATCCAGAAGCGATACGACAATGACCGATTATAAACCGACCCTGAACTTACCTAATACTAAGTTCCCGATGCGCGGCAATCTGGCTCAGAAAGAGCCTCAGATGCTGAAACAGTGGCAGAAGATGGATCTGTACCAGAAGATTCGTGAAGTCGGCGCGGGTCGCGAAAAGTTTATTTTGCACGATGGCCCTCCCTATGCGAACGGTGATATTCATATCGGCCACGCGGTTAATAAAATTCTGAAAGATATTATCGTTAAGTCTCGTACACTGGCGGGCTTCGATGCCCCTTATGTTCCGGGTTGGGATTGCCATGGTCTGCCGATCGAACACAATGTTGAGAAGAAGTTTGGTAAGGCTGGCGTTAAGCTCTCTTACGGTGATTTCCGTGAGAAATGCCGTGCATATGCCGCACGCCAGGTAGAGGGTCAGAAGAAAGACTTTATCCGTCTGGGTGTTCTCGGTGACTGGGAAAATCCATACCTGACTATGAACTTCGACACCGAAGCCAATATTATCCGGGCGCTGGGCCGTATCGCTGAAAATGGCCACCTGGTTAAAGGTTATAAGCCGGTTTACTGGAGTGTCGTCGGTGGTTCTGCACTGGCTGAAGCGGAAGTTGAATACCAGGATAAATTTTCCCTGGCGATTGACGTGCGCTTCGCGCCGGTGGATCAAACCGCTTTCCTGAACTGCTTTGAAGAGTTGTCCGGTGAAGGTGACGCTTCGGTGGTTATCTGGACTACCACCCCTTGGACGTTGCCTGCTAACCAGGCTGTTTCTCTGAACGCTGAGCTGGACTATGTACTGGTTCAGGCAGGTGGTGAGCGGCTGTTGGTGGTTGAAGAATTGGTTGAAGATGCGATGCAGCGTTACGGCATCGATGATTATGCGGTTGTTGGTCGTTGTCAGGGCGCTGCTCTGGAAAATCAGCAACTACACCACCCGTTCTACGATAAGCAGGTGCCGGTGATCCTGGGTGATCATGTGACAACTGATGCGGGTACCGGTGCGGTACATACCGCGCCTGATCACGGCGTGGAAGACTTTAACGTCGGCCGCGCTTATGGCATTGGTACGCTGAATCTGGTCGGTGCTAATGGTGTATTTACTGAAAACGCCGGTGAGTTTGCCGGACAACATGTTTATAAAGTTGAAGATGCAATCGTTGCTGCGCTGGAAGCCAATGATCGTCTGATTCTGAAGAATAAATTCAGCCACAGTTATCCACACTGCTGGCGAACCAAAACCCCACTGATCTACCGTGCCACTCCTCAGTGGTTTATCAGCATGGAAGAGAAAGGCCTGAAGAAGGATGCGCTGGAAGCGATCAAGCAGGTTGAGTGGTTCCCAGGCTGGGGTCAAAACCGGATCGAGTCGATGGTCGAGCAGAGCCCTGACTGGTGTGTTTCCCGTCAGCGTACCTGGGGCGTACCTATCGCGTTATTTGTCAATAAAACGACCGCCGAATTGCACCCGGATACTGCTAACCTGATTGAACAGGTGGCGTTGAAGGTTGAACAGTCGGGTATCGATGCCTGGTTTGATCTGGATGCTGCCGAGCTGTTGGGTGATGATGCCGATCAGTACGAGAAAGTGCTGGACACACTGGATGTCTGGTTTGATTCCGGTGTGACTCATTACTCTGTACTTGATCAGACAGAGGGTCTGCAGTTCCCTGCGGACTTGTATCTGGAAGGCTCTGACCAACATCGTGGTTGGTTCCAGTCCTCGCTGAAGACCAGTATAGCTATTAAAGGTTGCGCGCCTTACAAACAGGTGCTGACCCATGGTTTCACCGTCGATGGTGATGGCCGGAAGATGTCTAAGTCTGTGGGCAATGTTGTCTCGCCTCAGGAAGTGATGAATAAGTATGGTGCGGATATCCTGCGTTTGTGGGTGGCTTCGACTGACTTCAGTTCTGAGATGACGGTTTCTGATGAAATTCTGAAACGTACCGCCGACGCGTATCGCCGTATTCGTAATACTGCACGTTTCTTACTGTCTAATCTCGAAGGCTTTAATCCTGAAACCGATATGGTTGCACCCGAGGAGATGGTCGCGCTGGATCGCTGGGCGGTAGATCGTGCGGCTTGTCTGCAGGATGAACTGGAAGGTCATTATGATCAGTACCAGATGCTGCAGGTATATCAGAAAATATCGCACTTCTGTTCGCTGGATCTGGGTGGTTTCTATCTGGATATCATCAAGGATCGACAGTATACCGCTAAGTCCGATTCAGTGGCGCGTCGCTCCTGTCAGACCGCTCTGTATCATATCGTTGAAGCGATGGTGCGCTGGGTGGCTCCGATACTTAGCTTTACTGCCGATGAAATCTGGAATGAGCTTCCGGGTGATCGGGCTGAATCCGTTCAGCTGGCTACCTGGTATACCGGCCTGACTAAGATGGATGATGGTGCAGAACTGGGGCGTGATTACTGGCAGCAGGTTCTGGCGGTTAAAACTGCGGTAAACAAAGAGCTGGAAAATCAGCGTAACGCTGGCAATATTGGCGGCAGTCTTGAGGCGGAAGTGACTCTGTTCTGTGTGCCTGATTTACAGGAACAGCTGGAAAAGCTGGCGGATGAGCTGCGTTTCGTGCTGATTACCTCGCAGGCGGCTGTACGTCCGATTGCAGAAGCCGTTGATGCTGTTGCCACTGAACTGGAAGGGTTGAGTGTAAACGTTGTTAAAACCGAGCAGGCGAAGTGTGGTCGTTGTTGGCACCATCGTGAAGATGTGGGTAGCAGTGCTGAGCATGAAGAGCTCTGTGAACGTTGCGTTGATAACGTTGCCGGTGACGGCGAACAGCGAAGCTTTGCATAAGGTCTGAAGTATGACTATTCAGCGAACAGCGCTTGGCTGGCTCTGGCTGGTGGCAGTGGTTTTAGTACTGGATCTATTTACTAAATATCAAGCTACTAGCCTGCTTCCCTATGGTGTTGCGCATCCCCAGTTGCCCGTATTTGATCTGACTCTGTTGCATAACACCGGGGCAGCGTTTAGCTTTCTGGCTAAAGCGGGAGGCTGGCAGCGCTGGTTCTTTGCCGCTATAGCGGTAGGCGTCAGCATTGTATTGCTGGTGTGGATGGCGCGTACTCCGCGTCACCAACGTTGGTTGGGTGCAGGGCTGGCTCTGCTATTAGGCGGAGCACTGGGAAATCTTTACGACCGAATAGTGCAGGGGTATGTAATCGACTTCATTTCGTTGCACTACAAAGGTTATTATTTCCCTGCATTTAACCTTGCTGATACGGCGATTACTATCGGTGCAGCTATGCTGATTATCGATATGATATGGTTTTCTGATACTAAGAATAATTCAAACTAAAGGTCTGTGTTATGTCACAAAATACGCCACAACTGACAATCACTTCGGATGCTAAAGTAACGCTGCACTTTGCTATCAAGCTGGAAGACGGGCAGGTAATTGATTCCAATTTTGAAGGCAAACCGGCTACTTTTACGGTAGGCGATGGTCAATTGCTGGAAGGCTTTGAGAAAACCCTGATGGGAATGCAATCCGGTGATGAGGCGGTGATTGATATTCTGCCTGAGCAGGGTTTTGGCATGTCTAATCCAAGTAATATGCAGCGGCTTCCTCGGAAACAGTTTGGTGATATGGTGCTGGAATCTGGCTTGGTTGTCTCTTTTGCCGATGCCTCTGATGGTGAGTTGCCAGGGGTTGTTGCTGAGTTTGATGATAAGATGGTGACAATCGATTTTAACCATCCTCTGGCGGGTAAAAACCTTAAGTTTGAAGTTAAAATACTCTCAGTTGAGTAAGCTCGTAATTCTGTAGCTGAACCGGTTTATAAACTTTTTATTGAGTCAGGTCAGTATTTTACGGTACTGACCGTGTCGAATACGTTTGGCAAAAAGTAACAGTCCTGTCTAATATAATACCTGTTGAGCGCCGTAGGCGCTTCTATAGACAAAAACAACAAGGATGTTGTGATGTGTATACAGGGTTTGTTTTCTCCTCATTTTCCGTTCGTCACTGATCAGCTGGTCTCTCGACGTTTCTCGCGCTTTGACTCCTCTGCAAAAAAGACCTCTCAACAGGGTGTTAGCCTGATTGAAGTGCTGGTGACTCTGGTGCTTGTGGCTATCGGGCTGTCTGGCATGATGATTATGCAGGTCCGTGGTTTAGAACAGAATCAAAGTGCTTACCTGCAAACGCAGGCGATAGCGATGGCGGGTGATTTGGCTGATCGGATGCGCCTGAATAAGACAGCTGCATTGAACGACTTCTATCGCCTCGCGGAAAATGACACCGCCGCTAATTTTGCTAACCCCGCGTCTACCCCCATTGAAAAGAAACTGGCCTATAACGATCTGAATACCTGGTTAGGCTGGATTGAAACCAGCCTTCCCCTAGGTAATGCAGTGATAACCCGTAATAACCAGATCATTCAGATCATGCTCAGTTGGGGCGGTGAGGGTGGTAAGCCGACCGGAAGTTATACCTATGAGATAGACCTATTATGAGCCCTGATATGAGCCCTGATATGAGACCGGATATGGGGTCTGCCTCCCTTACTGGCAACTATCAGTCCGGCTTAACGCTGATCGAATTGATGATTGCTTCTGTGATTGGTTTGCTACTGACCTCTGCAATGCTGACTGCTTATGTGGCTTCAGCGCGGACTTATCAGCTTCAGGATGCGATGTCTGAAGTCCAGGAAAGTGGGCGCTTTGCTATGCATGCTTTGTTAAAAGACCTGCGTCAAACTGGTGTCGGAGTCTCTGGTGATCTGATTATCGAGGGGGTGTTCAATACCGCAGATGATGTTGCTGCTTTTGAATCAACCCACTCTGATTTGATCATTGTTCAGAAAAATGTACGTAGTGAAATAGTCTATCTGCCGGGTCTGGAGGCTGATGGTATTGCTTACTATATCGGCGCTACCGGTGTTGGGCGTATCGCACTTTATAAAAATGGCGATGCCCTGGTTGAAGGCGTTTCAGAGCTGATAATCGAATACGGAGTCGACGCTGACGCCGATAAGCTTGTGGATAATTATAAAAAACTAGCCAGCATGTCCGCAGCCGATAAGGATAACATCATCAGTGCCCGTTTTTATCTGTTACTGAGTAGTTCCGCAACGGGGGTTACAGGTAAGACGCAGCAGCTGGCAGCCCCCTTTGCTGCTGTGGATACATCTGACCGGCGTCTTTATCAGATATTTACAGCGACGGCGTTACTTAGAAATGCACTGGTAGTGAAGGAGGGCAGCTAATGACCATTAGAGCTCAGTATTTTTGCAATGCTCAACGTGGAGCTACATTAGTGGTTGCGCTGATTTTGCTGCTGGTTATGGCGTTGATGGCCTCTACCTCTCTGCAGAGTAACGTATTGCAGCTGCGGATGGCGGCTAATATGCAGGATGAAACTGTCGCCTTTGAAGCAGCAGAAACGGCGTTGCTCTATTCAGAAAAGTGGTTATCTGAGCAGGGAGAGATGCCCGACCTGATTCACTATGATGACTGGCATACAACTAGCAGAGAGTTTGTTTTTGATAGTTCAAAGAGCTCTTTGCTGAAAGAGAAGCTGGCCCAGCTTGACTCGGTCAGTGACTGGGAGAATAAAGCCCAGTTGGTCACCCTGTTCGATGTTAATGCCGCTAAACCGGGCAGGGTCGATGAGCCGTCTCGAGTGACTCTTGAATTCAGGCAGTATGATGCGGATAACAAGACAGTCAAAGGCGCCTATCTAGGTGAGTCAGGCTCTGGATTGTTTCGCCAGTTGAGTAGAAATACGGGAGTGACAGGTAACAGTGAAGTGATTCTCGTCAGTGAATATCGTAAGCGATTTGAGTATTGATAATGAGTAAAACAGGGAGGTTTAAAGCATTACTACTGACGGCGCTATTAGCCTGGCAGGCAGATGCGGCTGAATATAATCTGAGTCAGATTCCCATTGGTGTCATTGAGACGGCTGAGCCGAACGTGATGCTTCTGCTGGATACCTCGGGAAGTATGGGGAGTGCTCCCGGCAGTGGAGGAGCGTCAAAGATGGAACAGGCTAAATCTGCAGCTGAAGCGGTGATTAAGTCGGGACAGGGGATGAAAATCGGGTTGGCACGGCTGAATGGAAATGATGGTGGGCAGATAGATGAAGCCTGTGGTACGAGTCAGACCGATCTTTTAGCAACATTACAGGGCTACAGCGAAGGCGGTAATGCCCCGGTTGCAGAAGCGCATTACGAGGTTACTCGTTACTTCAGGGGGATGCGAGGCCACTTTACACATACCAGTAGTAACTACCAATCTCCGATAACCAGTCAGTGCCAGAAAAATTTCACTATCGTGCTTTCAGATGGCCAGCCGACTGAGGATGGGGATTTCCTTGGTATTAATGACGCTGATGCGGGACGTAACTTACCCAACTGGGATAAGTCCGATGATGATTCATCCCTCGATGGGGGAAGCGCACCCGCAGACCCTAGATACTTCCTGGATGACCTGGCAAAGTTTGCCTGGGAAACAGACCTGAGTAGTCAAGATGGCGTGCAGAATATGCACACTTACACGATCGGCTTTGATATTAATTTCCCTATGTTGAATAGTGCGGCAACCAAAGGGCATGGTGAGTATTTTCTAGCGGGTAATGAATCTGAACTGCTTGCCTCGTTAAATAGCATCTTTGCTGATATTAGTAAAAAATCATTCACAGAAACCCGTTTGAGCGCGAACAGTGGTTATCTAAACACAGGACTCAACCTCTACCAGGCTAGTTACAATACGGCTAGCTGGTCTGGGGAACTGAGTGCTTATAGTGCTGTCATTGATTCAATATCCGGTGACCTTGGCTTTGACTCTGTCCCAGTCTGGCGCTCGTCGGCATCTATTCCCGCAGAGACAGCCCGGGTGGTTATCACTAACAGGGGGGCTGCTGCGCTCCCCTTTCGCTCGAATAGGTTGAGTGCTGTTGAGCAGCTAGCATTAGGTTACCCCTCGGTTGACGAGTTGGTCAGGTATATCCGTGGTGAAGAGATTGCGGGTCTTCGTGTCCGAAGTCATGTGCTTGGCGATATTATTCATTCTAATCCTATCTATATTGGGGCATCCCGGGGCTTTAATAGCAGTGCCTCATATCGGACTTTTAAAACAAGCACCAAAGCCCGCGAGCCGATGGTCTATGTGGGCGCCAATGATGGCATGCTTCATGGCTTTAGGGCGTCAGACGGTAAAGAGCTCCTCGCCTATATCCCTTCGGTATTATTGCCCAAACTTAAACATCTGGCCGATGAGGAGTATGGGCATCATTACTATGTTGATGGTTCACCCATGGTGAATGATGCGATGATCGATGATGTCTGGCGAACGATGCTTGCCGGAGGTTTGAATGCTGGTGGGCAGGGAATCTATGTGCTCGATATAACGGACCCTGGCCATTTTACTGAGGCAGCGGCTAATCAGATTTTTGCTTGGGAGTTTACCGATAGTAACGACGCAGATATGGGTTATAGCTATGCTCAGCCTGCGATCGTTAAGCTTCAGGATGGTCATTGGTATGTGGCTTTCGGTAACGGTTATAACAACACTGAACCGGATGGGCATGCCAGTACTAGCGGAGACGCAGTTATTTATCTGGTTGATCTGGCCACCGGGCAGCAGATGATTAAATTATCCACCAATACTGGTATAGATGAGGCTCCGGTCGGGCTTGATCGACCAAACGGTATGTCGACCCTATCACCGGTGAGTGATGACGGGGAAACGGTCACTGTTATTTACGGGGGTGATCTTTATGGCAATGTGTGGAAATTTGATCTGAGCGGCCCGGATTCCTCTGCGTGGAAACTGGCATACAAACTCTTTCAGGCTTGTCGTAGCTCAACACAGAGCAATCCCTGTAGTACCGATGATATCCAGCCTATTACTTCAGGTATTGCAGTGTCTGAAGATAAAAAAGGGCATAACTTTCTCTTTTTCGGTACGGGTAAGGATTTCGAACTTTCCGATAAAGCAGATGACAGCCTGCAAACCTTTTATGGGGTTCTGGATAAAAATACAGCTGTTATCGGAGGGCGGTCGGCTTTGTTAGAGCAGTCTGTCTATCAGCAAGGTTTCTTTGATATTGGCGGTGTCACCCGCGAGCTTCGGCTAACGACAAATAACAGATTGCAAAGCGTTCAGGCGGGCTGGTTTATGGATCTTCAGGCTCCTGATGGCAAGGGTAACTGGATAGCCTCGGGAGAGCGAATGCTGGCTGAGCCACAACTTACAGGCCTTAACGTTACTTTTGCTACAAAACGCTATACCTCTGACCCCTGCCAAACCGGTGGGGAGAGTTTTGAGACAATACTAGATAAATACTCAGGTAGTCGGCTGAGTTATGTCGGCACTGATAATAACCGGGATGGTCAGTTTGATGACAAGGATAAAGTAATCGATACCCATGGTGATGAGGTGGCTGCATCAGGTGAAAAGCTGGGTAATGGAATGGGGGCTACTATAATTGCTGGCGATGATTTCAATTATCGGGTGGCAGTCGGTGATCAATCTGACTCGGATAAAAGTCCACCTGACAAAGTGCAGCAAGATCCAGGCTCTAATGGCCGTACAAGCTGGCGTTATCTGGAGCGTGATTGATGCTACGAAAACCTGAACCTAAGTCGGGTGGCTTTACCATAATAGAGTTGATGATTGCAGTTGCCATCGTAGGTTTGCTAGCGGCGCTTGCTTACCCCTCATATTTGCAATACATACAGCGAAGCTGGCGAGCATCTGCCCGACTTTGTTTACTGGATATGAGCCAACAGATGGAGCGTCGGTATGCTTCTGACTTGAGTTATGGGCCGATCTTAGATACCGCTGGTAACGATACCGTCTTTACTTCTGCCTGCGTGACTAATGGTGATATGGATAGTCGCTATGGGTTTCATGGTGTTGTTAATGGCGGGTTTGTTTTACTAGCTGCGCCTATAGGTGGGCAGAGTAATGATGCATGTGGGCAGCTAGGAATAGACCAGTCGGGTACTAAATCGGTTGCTGGTGGTACCGCAGCACTGGCTGAATGTTGGTAATAGGTTTGATGGAGCAATGGCTATGGATGGTCGCACAGAAAAAGGCGTTACTCTGATAGAGTTGTTGGTGGCCTTAAGTGTATTAGCAATCTTGCTGACGGTAGGAGTGCCATCATTGGCGGGCTTTGTCAGCTCGCAGAAACTTGATTCCACCGTACAGCTATTAAAAGACAGTTATAGCCAAGCTCGTTACGAAGCGGTTACCCGCCAGCAACCCGTTACTCTCTGTCCTCTGGATGTTGCTAGTGGCAGCTGTGGCAGTAGTTGGAGTGAAGGGGTGTTCAGTTATCTCGATCTCAATGGCGATAATAGTTATGACTATCTTCAGGATACTCTGTTGCGTCAGAATGAATTCCCCAGCGGTGTGTTGGTTGATTATAAAAAGCGCCTAAAGATCAAGCTAAGTCCTAGAGGAACGACAGGGGATACAGGAACCTTCACTGTGAAAGTCTCAGGAGATGAAAAAGCCTTAGTGGTTTCCAGTATGGGACGCATTAGAAGAGGCTGATATATTCCTTAATTCATCACAAAATAAGATTTAAATCAGTTACATAGCGGTTTTATTAGATTTAGTCTTACTTCTTTCGTACAGCTGTTTAGTTTCTTTGAAAAATTTATCATACTCTTTTTGAGGACTATAGACTGGGAGCTTATTTATTGAGCAGCTAGACTGTATGATGCTATGAGTCGTTTAATGGCCTTATAATTGTTAGCTAGATTTACGGAGGAGCATCCCATTGCGAAAGCAGCTTAAACAGGTTCAGGGTTTTTCATTATTAGAGCTAATGATTGCCCTTGTTGTACTAGGTGTTCTACTTGGGATAGGTATCCCTAGTTTTAACTCTATAACCGAGTCAACTCAGCTTAGAGCTGTTACTCATAGTTTAAATTCAGCAACTCAGCTCGCTCGCTCAGAGGCTCTTGATACCCGGGATGATACCGCTGTGTGCCGTGCAAGTGTTAATTTTGATGCATGTGATTTTGCTACAGATTGGAGTACGGGCTGGGTTGTGGTGACGCTGACAGGTGCAGATTTAGAAACTCCGGCCGATGTTACTGTAGTGAGAGTTTGGGAGCCTGTGGATATCGTTGTTTCTGGTGCGGCTAATGGATTTGTGTTTAATAGCTCTGGCCGTGCGACTACGAATGGAGATATACAGATTCAAAGTAACGCAGAAAGTCGTTTCATATGTGTAAATGGAAGCGGCCGAGTGGCTGTTCTAGAGGTCAATTGCCCATAATGTCTACTCATACAATAAAAAGATGCTTCAATGAACGAGGCTCATCGCTGATAGAGGTGTTGATAGCTGTTGTAATTATTTCTATAGGGCTGCTTTCGGTTGCTGCTCTACAAACAGTCGCCTTAAAAAGCAATCATGGCTCTTATAATAGGTCTCAGGCAACCTTTCTAGCCTATGACCTTGCTGACAGGATGAGGGCTGCCCCGGCGTCCGCTCTCAATGGCGATTATGATGATGGTGCAGGAGGGGATCGTGCTGAATGGGATGCGAGAGTTCTTGCGCAACTAAATACAGGAGCAGTTGGGCTGGTCACGAGGAATAACCGAGTCGTAACTATTAGAATTCGTTGGAATGATAATCGTGCGAGAATTCGAGCAGAGAATGATGTGAATGATGCAGCTTTAATCGATTTTATTTATAGGATGGAGTTTTAATTGATGCCTGCCCAATTACTGAACCAGCGACAGAAAGGTTTTAGTTTAATCGAGTTGATGATCGCTCTGGTCTTAGGGCTGTTTATTGTGGGAGGGGTTTTGGCCGTTTTTATTGGTAGTTCTGCAAGTTTTAGCAGTAATGAGGCGCTCTCCCGTGTTCAGGAAAATGGTCGCTTTGCGCTGGAGATTATTGCGGAGGATCTACGCAATACAGGAAATAAAGGCAGCTGCTGGGGTCAAGTGACAGATGTTATCAATACCGGCGATGCTGACTACGAGGCAGATGCATACGATTTGAATGATCCTATAAAAGGATGGGTTGCAGCTGCAGGGGAGTTTTTTGTGGCTGATTTAAATACTTATAATGCTAACACCGATATTGTATTAATTAAGCATGCTGCGGACACTGTAAACGCGACACTTTCAGCCAATGTTGGCTCTACTGCTGCCAGCTTTCCTATTGCCGGAGGGGTAATTCCAGGGGCTATTCTTCTTCTGTCTGATGCTGCAGGCTGTGACCTGTTTCAAAACACAGCGGCTCTTAATTCCTCAACTCTTCAACGGGGAACGGGGGGGGTTACTATTGGAAATGAAACCGTACTATCTCAACCACTGAGTCATTCGTATTTGGGTTCTGGAAGTACGGAAATTTCGTCGCTTTCCAGTACGCTTTATTATGTCGGTTCAGGCACGTCGACAGCATCAGCATTACGTAGTGTGAATTATGATAATGGTGTTGCCGCGGATCAGGAGCTAGTTGAGGGTGTAGTCGATCTTACCTTGGTTTATGCAGTCGTGTCTGGCGCGGGTCCTGCTTTAGATTATACCAATACGGCGGCTGATATTACCGCCGCTAATGAATGGGATGATGTTGTAGCGGTAAGAGTCACTGTGGACATAGAAGGTGAACAGAATATCTCTCATCAGTTTACGACGACTGTTGCCCTTAGGAATCGACTGTAATGATGATTGAACGGAAAATGGCAGCTAAAGATAAAGAGCGTGGCGCGGTATTAATTATCGCGCTTATCTTCATGCTTATACTCTCTTTTATCGCCGTGAGTTCCATGCAGGGGACCACAATGCAGGAGAAAATGTCTGGGAATCTTCGTGACCGGTATTCTGCGTTTAATGCGGCGGAGGCTGCATTGCTGGAAGGCGAGCGACAAGCGAGTATTAATTACTTTAATAATAGTTTAGATGTTGATACGCCAAGTACTGGCACTTATGCAGGTTCATTTTCAAGCAATGCTGAGCCTTCTTGGAATGCTGAGCTGATGGCTGATATTTATGTGAGTACGTCTATTGATGCGGAGCCTTCAGGTGCTGTCATAAAAGTAACGGCCTCTTCAGATGGGCGTTCTGGACAATCAGATGTCTTACTTGAATCAATTTATGTAGTGGAAGAATAGGTTTGCCTACTCTGCTATGGGGGACTTTTCAATGAAACACTTTGAATCTACACGCCGATGTTGGGTAGTCTCTGCGTTTATGGTTATGTTTAGCTCTTTGTCGTCGCAAAGTATAGCTTCGACGGTTGCACAAACTCCGCTGTTTTTGGGACAGGGTAATGTCCCCGGTAACCTATCACTAGTGCCGTCTGTCGAGTGGCCAACAGTATTAAGTGCCGCAAATATTGGTAGTTATAATGAAGACAGCGAGAGTATAGGTTATTTTGATTCGGGAAAATGTTATCGCTATCAATATGATGCAGCCGAACCAGATCGGCATTTTTATCCAGTAACCTCGACAGCGAACTATAAATGTCCTGGTAATTATTGGAGCGGTAATTTTTTAAACTGGGCGACCACGCAAACGATAGACCCGTTTCGCTGGGCATTAACGGGAGGCTATCGGGTTAAAGATACAACAACGGAAACCTGGATTGAGAAAGCGAGGCATAGCGGTCAAAATAACAGCTTTGATGATCGCTACCTCAATGGAGCTGCCGTTGTTAATAATGCGACACCCTTCTCCACAGCTACCTTTCGGACTGATATCGGCGGGCTGGGGAATCAGATGCATTTTACCCTGCCTTCAGGGCATGGTTTTATGAACTTAACAGGACCGATTTCATATAGTACTGTGCTTAATGATACGGACTTTAGCTCAGGTTGGACGGATTACTCCAGCGGGGCAGTTGTTCAAAGCTCTACTGAATCTGTTGAGTCAGGGGGTAACTCACTTAAAAAAATTAACAATAACGACCCTGATGGTGGTTACAAAAGCCTTTCAGCAGCGGTAGATTACGACGGTTTTGTGTTTGAAGGCTGGATCTATCGGCCAACGGTTGGAACTCAATCGGGTGCGTCTGATCGTTTAGCGTTGTCGGATAACAGTGCTAACGGTTATGGCTTTAGTATTTCTGGCAGTAACTTCAAAATTGAAAAGCGAAATGGCGGTTCTGCCAGCTCTATCAGTAGTGATGTTTCATGGACTAGACTGACTGATCAGTGGTACCGCTTTGTGTTTGAAAGTGTACCGGGCGATAAATTCAAGCTGACTATTTACAACAGTGCGGGCACTCAACAGGCTACAGTAACCAGTAATACGGATACCAGTTATAACAATTTCAGTCGCTTATATGTTCACGGGGGCCATGAGTATTACGTAGATAAAGTTTCGGTTGTTTCTTATTCAGGATCTGGAACGCTGGCCTATGACCCTATTTCGGTTGATATATTTGGTACCACTGTACGAGTAGCGGTGTGTGATTCCAGTATAGGGGTCGAATCAAACTGTAAACAGTATGGTAGTAACTGGAAGCCGGAAGGGCTGATTCAGCGTTATTCCGAGGAGATCAGGTACAGTATTTTTGGTTACCTGAATGACTCAAATATCAGGCGTGATGGGGGCGTTCTTCGGGCACGTAAAAAGTTTGTGGGCCCTATGAAGTTGGATCCAACAGCAGGAGAGGTTACAAATCCTAATGCTGAATGGGATGCGACGACTGGAATTATGGTTCGCAACCCTGATACGAGTGATGCATCAGGTGCCGCAGCCTATTATGGAACGACGATATCTGACAGTGGTGTGCTGAACTATTTGAATAAGTTCGGCCAGCTGAATAATAATTCGCTCAAAAGTTATGATCCCGTCAGTGAGCTGTATTACACCGCGCTTCGCTACTATAAACATCAAAGTAGTATCGATGAGTATTATACGAAGTCCCCTGCACATAACTCTTCTCCTGGAAGTACTGAAATTGCTAAATGGGTAGATGGTTTTCCTGTTATTCGCACTTGGGACGATCCCATTCAGTACGCCTGTCAGAAGAATGTAATCTTAGGTATCGGGGATGTTAATACCCATAGAGACAAAAACCTTCCAGGAAATACCAGCGGGACAGATGAGCCGACCAAGCCAACAGAGGTAACCTCTGACAGTACGGTTAATGTGAGAACCGCTACTAACAAGATAGCCGCACTGGAAGGCATTAGCATTGATACTGGGGCTGCCAGCTATTCTGGCCGAAACAACTCTGCATTTATGGCAGGTCTCGCTTATGATGCCAACACTATGGATATTCGCCCAGTTGATTTTGCAGGTACACAAACTGTACAAACTTATTGGGTTGATGTGCTTGAAAACCAATATCTTCGAAACACAAGAAACAATCAGTTTTGGCTGACCGCCAAATATGGTGGCTTTGTGGTTCGTAAACATCCTAGTTGTTCCTCGGCCACTTATACTCCTACAGGAACCGAGTGTAATGAACAGAGCTTAGGTGATCCCTATCTGCGAACTGCGCCGTTACCTGAGTGGTGGTGGTATACCAATACGGATATGTTGAATCCTGATGAGTCGGGCGCTGATTATAGAAGAACTGATAACTTTTATACTGCTGGTGATGCCCGTAAAATGGTTGATGGTCTAACGGACGCCTTTGCATCAATTACCGCTTCAGTTCGAGGTGCAGCGTCTGCGTTAACTGCGAATACGTCTCGCCTAGGTACAAACTCAGCACTGTTTAATGCACTGATGGACTCAAATCTATGGTCTGGCGATCTGGTTGCAAGAGGGATTAGTTCGTCAGGAGTATTAGCGTCGGCAGACACATGGAGTGCTGCCACCGTTATGGATGCTCTTGCAGAGTCTAATTTGATAAATCGGAAGATTTTCACTAGTACCTATGCGACAGAAAATTCTATTACCGGTATTACCCTTAATGCGAGTGGTGTTGACTTTAAATGGGCGGACCTGTCTGCAGAACAGAAACTGATGCTGCGGACAACGCCAGCAAGCGGGACGCCAACGACGGAAGCTGTAGCACAGCAGCGATTGGATTTTTTAAGAGGTAGTCGCACCCTTGAGCAAACATTAACTAATACTTCTAATCCTTTCAGGGAGCGTGGTAGTCGTCTTGGAGATATCGTTAACTCATCTCCTCAATATGTAGCCCAGAAGAATTATGGGTTTAGCAGCTTGGGTAGCCCGTTTTCAGTCTCGACTCGCGCGGCATATCTGACCTATCGTACATCGACTACTTATGTTGATAAGCCACCTATTTTGTTAGTAGGCGCTAACGATGGAATGTTGCATGCCTTTGATGCAACGTTAGGCACGAACGGCGGTAAAGAGTTATTTGCCTACGTGCCTTCCGGTGTGTTCAGTAACCTGTTTGAGTTGGTTTATCCTGACTACGGTCATAAATACTTTGTTGATGGTGTTCCTCGGGCATTTGATGCCTGGTTTGCGCCAGCAGATGTGCCAATAGGGGTCACTTCAGGGTGGAAAACAGTTGTTGCTGTAACGCCTGGTGGTGGTGGCGCTGGGGTTTCGTTGCTAGATGTTAGCGACCCTGAAAATATGACTAAAGATGATGTACTTTGGGAATTTTCACATCAGGATATGGGGGCTTTAGTACAGCAGCCATTCATCGCGCCTCTTCCGAATGGAAAGTTTGGCGTCATTGTATCAAGTGGTTTTTCCCATGGTGCGGCTCAGGGGCATATATGGATTTTGAATGTAGCTGATGGCTCAATCATAAGAGATATTGTTGTACCGACGACTGGTGGTTTAGGGCAACCTTCAGTTATCGATCTTAACCGGGATAAAATTGTAGATCGTATCATTGCCGGTGATACCCTTGGTAATGTTTGGCGGTTTGATATTACAGGGGCTGTTTCGAGTAATTGGGCGCCCCCATTGTCCCTGCTGAGCGGGACTACTCCACTACCGTTTTATGTGGCTAAGGATGCCTCAGCTGTGCGTCAGCCAATAACCGGGCCAATAAATACCGCTTTTGATAGCAAAGGAAATCATATGGTGCTGTTTGGCACCGGCAGCTATCATCTGAGTGGAGATAATGAAGTAGGTCTCAACCCTCAAGTGCAAACGCTTTATGGAGTGTTGGATACAGGTGTGGTTGTCAGTGACCGATCACAACTGTTGAAGCAAGAGATTCTATTCGAAGGTTCAATAGGTAGTAATGGAATACGGGTAACAAGTAATAATCACCTTCAGTCTTCGGATAAAGGTTGGTATCTAGATCTCGAATGGTCAACCACTAGAGGTGGGCTAGGGGGAGAGGGTGAGCTTATTGATACTCGGCCTGTGCTGAGAATAGGCCAGGTGCTTGTGTCGACGAAAATTCCGTCTTCAGACCCTTGCAAAGGTGGCGGCAGTAGCTGGGTTTTGGCGTTAGATTATGAATCTGGTTCTCGCCTCAGTAATACAACCTTTGATTATAACGATGACGGGACCTTTACTGCCGATGATTTAGCGGATGTTCCTACGACAGATGCCAGTGGTAATCCTATAACGGTATCTACAGATGGTTCTGGAATAATGTTCGATAAAGATACTGGAGGATTTGTGAATCTAGGCGATGGGTCTCTGGTAAAAGGAGTTGACGCTTCCACTGGTGCAGGGAAAACCTGGGCATGTCTGAGCAACAGCAGTAGCGCAACGATTAGCTGTCCTGAGTTTAATGGTTCGTTTAGCGAAGGACGTAAGAGCTGGAGAGAGATTAGATGACTCAGATGAAACATGAGCGAGGTTTTACGTTGTTAGAGCTGCTGATCGTAGTAGCCATTGTCGGAATCTTGTCAGCGATTGCTTATCCCAGTTACCAGGAAAGTGTCGCTGATGGCCGGCGGGTTGATGCTCAGGCAAACCTGCTTTCTTTGGCTCAGTACATGGAACGAGAGTATACTGAGAACGGTGCCTATGACGATGCAGGGACGGCGTTACCCTACAATGAAGCGCCTAAAGATGGCACGCCTAAATTTTATGATTTAGCATTAACAGTTCAGTCAGGGGCTGTATTTACGATTAGGGCAAGACCTAAAAACGGCATGTTAGGTGATCGTTGTGGAGATATGACGCTCACTCATACAGGGCAAAAAAACGCTGTAGATCCCGATTGTTGGTAACTCGCTGTTTTATTGAAATAAATCATGCTTAAATGAAATAAAACGCGTCTTCTGCGCGTTTTTTATATACTCATTCCTCTTTGTACAAACCATAAGGCTCATCTATGTCTGACTACCTGATTATTGGTGCAGGTGTTATCGGTATGCTGACGGCCAGAGAGCTGGCGCAGTCGGGTGCTGAAGTTACCCTGGTGGATATGAATAATTGCGCCCAGGAAGCATCCTGGGCCGGTGGTGGTATTGTCTCACCCCTTTATCCCTGGCGTTATTCCGATCCAGTGACAGCTCTGGCGACTTGGTCGCAAACCAGTTATATCCATCTGGCTCAACAGCTATTAGAAGAGACCGGTTTGGATCCTGAGCTTCGCCAAAAAGGCATGTTTATGGTCGGTGTTGAGGATGCTGAGGAAGCTTTGGCCTGGGGGCGTCAGTATCAGAAGCCGATGGAGCGGGTTAGTAGCGATTTCTTGTATCAGAAAGAGCCTGGTTTAGCGTCAGGTTGTGACTCTGCTTTATGGATGCCTGAGGTTGCCAGTATCCGTAATCCTCGTTTGGGACGCTCTCTGCGACGCAGTATGGAGATTACTGCGAATATCAACCTGATAGAACAGAGCAAGGTAGAGGGTCTCATTGCTAAGGATGGATCGGTAACCGGCGTACGATTGGCTGATCAGACGCTATCCGGGAATAAAGTTATTCTCGCGGCGGGAGCCTGGAGTGGTGAGTTGCTAGCCCCGCTGGGGATTGAGTTGCCAGTTGAGCCGGTTAAAGGTCAGATGATGGTGTTTAAGGCACCGGTAGGTTTGATTAATCGTGTGGTGTTGATGGAGGGACGCTATCTGATTCCCCGTAATGATGGCCGGATACTGGTGGGGAGTACTCTGGAACGGGTTGGCTTTGATAAACAAACGACGGAAGAAGCGAAGGCGTCTCTTTATCAAACGGCTATTAATATCTGTCCAGCCCTGGAAGGCTATGAAATTGAGCATCATTGGGCAGGTTTAAGACCCGGGTCTCCTGAAGGAATTCCCTATATCGGTGGGGTACCGGGTTATGACAACCTATATATCAATGCGGGACACTATCGTAACGGATTGGTCCTGGCGCCTGCATCGACACGGTTACTGGCCGATCTGTTGCTGAGTCGTCAACCGGTGATCGCCCCTGCACCTTATCAACTGGAAGGGCGGGTATAGCTCATCAGGTTTCGCACATTAGATGAGATGTGAGCATCAGATAAAAAAGGCCTCTCATGAGGCCTTTTTTAATTGTAGATCGTCGGTATCGGTTGGCGTTTATGTTCAGTCCACTTATAGATAGCTATGAGTTTATCTTCCACTTCTGGGCTGACGGCCTTGCCTTCTAAAAAGTCATCAATCTGATCGTAGCTGAGCCCCAGTGCGGCTTCATCAGTCTTTTGGGGTTCATCACACTCAAGGTCTGCAGTGGGAGTTTTGTGAATGAGTTGTTCCGGTGCGCCCAGGGCTTCAGCCACTGCCCGAACCTGTCGTTTGCTTAGGCCGAACAGTGGTGCCAGATCGCAGGCGCCATCACCATGTTTGGTATAAAAACCGGTGATGTTCTCTGCGGAATGATCGGTGCCTAAGACCAATCCACCGAGTAAACCGGCGATCTCATATTGAATGGTCATGCGGATACGGGCTTTTACATTGCCCTTGGAAAAATCGATATGTGCAGGGCTGCCAGCATCCACACCGGCGACATTTAAGGCCTCCAGAGTTGCCGAATGTACTCCATCGGCACCGGGCTGAACGTTTGCAGTCACGCATTTAGTTGGCGATATAAAAGAAACTGCGGCCTGTGCATCGTCCTCGTCCTGCTGGGCGTTATAGGGTAAACGGACAGCGATAAAACGAAAGTGATCAGTGCTCTCTTCGATATTGAGCTGTTCTATTGCCAATTGAGCCAGCCGTCCGCAGGTCGTTGAATCAACCCCCCCACTGATACCAAGCACAAGATGTTTACAGCCACTGGCCAGTAGAGTTGTCTTAATAAAGTTTACCCGACACTCAATCTCGGTTGAGGTATTGATCTCGGGTTTAACTTGCATTGCTGCAACAATTGAAGCTCTGTCCATTATCTACTCTCGTGATTTGTGGCTTGATCTGTTGGTTATTCTAAGGGAAAGCTGCAGAGGCTGTGAAGTGGTTTTCTGCTGGCACATAAAGGGCGTTAAAAATTCAATAATAAAAAAGGCGCCGAAGGGCGCCTTGTATCAATGTGATGCGTAAATCCAGACGTGTAGTTTACTTCTGCGCTTATTGTTTCTGTTCTTTGTCTTCGCTATCAAAAATGCCGAATGTCAGTCGGCTAAACCAAGAACGTTCTTGCTCTGGTTGTGCTGCCTGAGTCGTTCTAACAACCGGGCGTGCTTTTTCGTTGCTGCCTAGCAGTCCGAAAGTGGCGGTGCTTAACAGAGACTCTTTTTTGGCGAGACTGATATTGGATTGATAGCCGGGGAAGTTAGCATCCAATACGGCTTGTGAATCATCTGCCAGGTCCGCCATGCCCAATTCAGAATATGCCAGCACCATGACTGAGAGAGCATCGGGGACCGCAGGGGTTTCCTGGAAATTTTCCACTACATAGCGGCCTCGGTTTGCTGCAGCGACCCAGGCTTCACGTTTTACATAATAACGGGCAACATGCACTTCGTAAGTGGCCAGTCGGTTTTTCAGATAGGTCATCCGCTTCTGCGCATCGGGTGCGTATTGGCTATTCGGGAACCGCGAAATCAGTTGTTGGAAGCTTTGGAATGATTCCAGAGCGTTGCCTGGATCACGTTGGGTCTCATCGATTGGTAGATACTTTTCGAAGAAGGTTCTGTCTTGCTCAAAGGAGGTCAGGCCTTTCAGGTAAAGAGCGTAATCTAAATTCGCATGGTTTGGATTCAGGCGAATAAAGCGGTCCGCAGTAGCCCTTGCTGCTTCTGGCTCGAAATTCTTGTGATAGGAAAAGATTAACTCAAGTTGAGCCTGATCTGAGAAGCGCCCAAAGGGATAACGCGCTTCAAGTAGCTGTAACTTTTCAATAGCAAGCGGGTAGTTTTCCCCTTCAAGAAATCCCAGGGCGTCGTCATACAGCTCCTGTTCGGGAACATCAGGTGTTTCTTTTTCATCACCGCCAAACCATGAACAGCCAGAGGCCATCAGAGTGATAGAAACAATTGCAAGCAGCTTTGCCAGGCGCATAAAGATATATCCTGCTGTAAGTGAGAGTTTACCCTTGGATAACAGCGGCTACTGTTAGTTTCAGGTATACTGTGCAAAATTAATTCGGCCTATTTAAACATAACCTAAAGGCAAGCCAAAGCATCTCTGTGTTTTCCTTGCTATAAAGCCGATATTTTCTTCATTTTTTCCGAGACTTAGATAAATCATGACTGAGCAGGTTCAACTTAGTACGACGGTATCCGATGATCTTATCGGTAAACGACTGGATCAGGCCGTAGCCGAGCTTTATCCCGAGTACTCCCGATCCCGGCTACAGGGCTGGATTAAGGATGGTTGCGTCACCGTAGATGGTAAGGTGAAGCGACAGCGGGATAAGCTAATGGGCGGTGAGCTGTTGGTGATCGATGCAGAGCTGGAGGTTATCGACCAGTTTAAAGCGATCGAGATGCCGTTGGATATCATCTATGAAGACGATGATATTATGATTATCAACAAACCTGCTAACTTAGTTGTACATCCGGCAGCGGGTCATTGGGACGATACGTTGCTCAACGGCTTGTTGCACTACTGTCCTGACATTGCTCAGGTGCCACGGGCGGGTATCGTTCATCGACTGGATATGGATACTACGGGCCTGATGGTCATAGCGAAAACGATACAGGCGCAGACTGAATTGGTGGCGCAGCTTCAGGACCGCTCAATGGGGCGTGAGTATGAAGCGATTGTCAACGGTGTTATGACCGGTGGTGGCACGGTCGATGAAACTTTGGGAAGGCATTCCCGAAACCGGCAGAAAATGGCGGTTGTTGGTGTGGGTAAAGAAGCCGTGACACATTATCGGGTACTGAATAAATTTCGTGCCCATACCCATATACGGCTGAAATTGGAAACCGGACGTACCCATCAGATTCGGGTGCATATGTCTTATATTAATTATCCGGTGGTGGGTGATCAGCTATATGGCGGACGTTTCCGTTTACCCAAGGGTATTAGTCCTCTGTTGCAGGGGCGTTTAAAGCGCTTTACTCGTCAGGCGCTCCATGCAAAACGTTTAGAGCTCTTTCATCCGGTGACCGGTGAGTTAATGGCCTGGGAAATTGATCTTCCTGATGATCTACAAAATTTGGTCAATAGCTTGAAAAAAGATGCCGATTATCACGAAGTTGATCAGTGAAACTAATCTCTGCCGATTGGTCTGCAGCGGATAATATCCGGGCTGTAACGACCACTCGGTTGGGTGGTACTAGCCTAGGGCCTTACGCCGGGCTTAATCTGGGTGATCATGTTGATGATGCTCCGGATGCAGTGATTAAGAATAGAAGGCTGCTGGTACAAAAGCTGGGGCTGCTTAAACAGCCGCAGTGGCTGAATCAGGTGCATGGTACTACTGTGATCAAGGCATCAGATGCGGGTACAGTAGAACAAGCTGATGCATGCTGGAGCGATGAAACTGGTCAGGCCTGTATTGTTATGACGGCGGATTGTTTACCAGTATTTTTTACAGATCTAAAAGGTACTCGTGTCGCGGTAGCGCACGCCGGTTGGCGTGGTCTGGCTGATGGCGTACTGGAACAGACTTTGAGCGTTTTTTCTGATCCATCGGCAGTAATTGCTTGGATGGGGCCGGCGATCGGTCAACAGGCTTTTGAAGTGGGTGGGGAGGTCAGAGAGCAATTCTGTGATCTGCTTGAGGCTTCAGTCGAGGCTTTTATTCCTTCAATGAATCAAGGTAAGTGGCTGGCAGATATCTATCAGCTTGCCAGACTTCGGCTTAACCGGGCTGGAGTGCCGGAGATTGGTGGTGGTAATTATTGCACCGCCAGTCAACCGGAGCTTTTCTACTCCTATCGACGTGAGGGCGTTACGGGTCGAATGGCCAGCGTTATCTGGATAGACTGATCTGAGTCAATAAACCAGCGCTCATTTCTTGATTGCTTTTGATTATCATATAATAATGATTCTCATTAACTTTTGAGATGCGCTGATGACCCTGACTAAATTGAGCTGCAAACAGAAAGCAAAAATTATAGCGTTAACCGGCCCTGAACCATTGCGTCAGCGGTTGGTTGCTTTAGGTGTTTTACGCGGCTTTCCGGTTTCAGTTGCAGCCACCTCTTTGCTGGGAAATCCTCGTACCTATTTTATCGGTAAGCAGCAGATCTGCCTGCGTAACAAAGAAGCGGGTTACATTGAGGTGGAGTTGCAGCTCTGATGCTAGAGACTACTCGCTCCTACACCATCGCCCTGATAGGTAATCCTAACTGCGGCAAAACTTCTCTGTTTAATCAGCTTACCGGTGCACGACAGCGCACCGGTAATATGGCCGGTGTGACCGTTACCAGTAGAGAGGGGCAAAGGGAATGGAAAGGAGTCGACTTTCACTTTGTGGATCTACCGGGCATCTATTCGCTGGCAAACAGTCGGGTTGAAGAAACCGTAGCGCGTGATTACCTGAGTGATACCCCTCCAGACCTTATTCTCAATGTGTTGGATGCCAATAACCTTGCGAGAAACTTTGCGCTGACGACTCAATTGATGGAACAGGGGTTGCCGGTTGTCATCGCGTTAAATATGTTGGATGAGTTAGAAAAGCAAGGACATGCTGTTGATCTGGATGAATTGAGTCGGGGCTTAATTAAACCTGTTATTGGCAGTGATGGTAGAAGTAATACCCATATCCCGGCACTTCTGGATCTGTTGTTGGAGAATATACCCCAGCAGATTGATGCTTTGTTGATCTCCTATGAGCCCCATCTCGAAGAGGCGGTTGCCTCACTTGAAGCTACCGGACTAGAACGCTGGCAAGCATTGCGTTGGCTTGAGTCCGCCGGTGAAGGTGTCGCACTGCAGAGCGACGAGCAGGCTCGAATAAGTAATCAGGCGCTGAAGTTACTCTTTAGTCGTCATGATGAATCACCGGCTGAGATGGTGGCGGAAGGTCGCTATGGTTACATTCATGGATTACTACATAAAAGCAGCAGTGAACATCAGGATCAGTCGGCTGCGGATCACTGGCTAGATCGTATTACCTTGAATCGCTGGCTGGGAATGCCGGTGTTTGTCATGCTGTTGTGGTTGATGTTTGAGGCGACCTTTACACTTGGAAGTTACCCGGCGGACTGGATAGATACTGCGGTTGGCTGGATTGGAGGAGAGGTGGGTGAATGGATGCCTGAATCTCTGTTAAAGGATCTTCTGGTGGAAGGGCTCATCGCCGGGGTGGGTGGGGTACTGGTTTTTCTACCGAATGTTGTGTTGCTGTTCTTTTTTATCGCTTTGCTGGAGCAAAGTGGCTATATGGCTCGGGCCGCGTTTCTGATGGATAACCTGATGAGTAAAATTGGTTTGCACGGCAAAGCCTTCGTGCCCTTAGTTATGGGGTTTGGCTGTAACGTTCCCGCGATTATGTCAGCTCGGACTATCGAAGAGCCCCGGGCGCGGTTGATTACTATTTTGATCAATCCTTTTATGAGTTGTTCTGCACGGCTGCCGGTGTATGTATTGCTGGCGGGTATCTTCTTTGCTGAAAGCGCAGGTACCGTGCTTTTTGCTATGTATATGCTGGGAATACTGGTGGCTTTTAGTGTTGCAGCTATACTGGCGCGAACTATCCCTGCGCAACATGATGAAACTTTTATCATGGAGCTACCTCCCTGGCGCTTTCCTTCAGCCCGCTCAATGTTTTTGCATGTCTGGGATAAAGCGGGAGACTTCCTGCATAAAATTGGTGGCGTTATTTTGGTGGGTTCAATACTTATCTGGCTGTTGCAGAGCTTTCCCCGTCAGGGTACTCCATGGCTAGAGCAGCTGGGTCATTTCGTAGCCCCGGTGTTTTCACCAATGGGTTTTGGCTGGCAGGAAACCGTTGCGTTATTGTCAGGCTTTATCGCTAAAGAAGTTATTGCTGCTTCCTTAGTGGTGGTCTATCACACTGAGATGAGCGATATGGCCGGTTTACAAGCGGCAATGGGTGAGAATCTGGCACCGGCTTCGGGCCTGGCGTTGATGGTATTTACTCTGCTGTATATGCCGTGTCTTGCGACCATCGCGACCATTCGTAGAGAAACCGGAAGTTGGCGTTGGGCGGGTACTTCTATAATGATGGGGCTTGTTCTGGCCTGGTTCGGTTCATGGTTGGTTTATAATATTGCATCAATCTGGATGTAGGCAGAGTATTAATCTATGACTCAGTTTGACTGGTTGGTTTTAGTTGTTGTGATTACGCTATTGGCGTTGTGGTTCAGTCGCTATATCTATCGCGCGTTTAATAAGAAGTGCAGTAGTCGCGGGTGCAGTAATTGCGTTGGTTGCGGGCAAAGTGATCGCCCCTCTTCAAAATAATTCTGTTTAGATTATCATTACAAATATATAAGTGAATTCTTATATAACCCTTGAAAACCTCCTGCGCTACCTATACTTAGTAGATAAAGTAATGAAACCTGCCGTCCGCTTTGATGAAAGCTCAAAACCGGCTAGGTGACACCGATTAGGAGGGGAATATGCAACCCGAGCGTTTTACCAGTAAATTACAATCTGCCCTGGCGGATGCCCAGTCTCTGGCTGTGGGTAAAGATCATAATTATATTGAACCTGCGCATCTGCTGCTGGCGTTGCTTGATCAGCAAGGTGGTTCAGTAAAGCCTCTGCTGGCTCAGTCCGGAGTCAATGTAAATCAGTTGCGTTCATCGGTTCAGCAGCTGTTTTCTGAATTACCACAAATCTCGAGCAGTGATGGTGAAATACGCTTCTCACCTAACATGGGCAAACTCTTCAATCAGACAGATAAGCTTGCCCAGCAACGCAGCGATCAGTACATTGCCAGCGAGCTTTTTGTGCTGGCGATGCTGGACGATAAAAGCGGTGTTGGCAAACTGTTAAAACAGGCCGGTGCGACTAAAGCTGCTTTGGAGCAGGCGATAACGCAGATGCGGGGCGGAGAAGCTGTGAATGATCCAAACTCAGAAGAGAATCGTCAGGCGCTGAATAAGTTCACTGTTGATCTGACTGAGCAGGCGGAGTCGGGCAAGCTTGATCCGGTTATCGGTCGGGACGATGAAATTCGCAGAACAATTCAGGTACTACAGCGTCGCACCAAAAATAACCCGGTACTGATAGGTGAACCGGGTGTCGGTAAAACTGCGATCGTAGAAGGTCTGGCCCAACGGATTATCAATGGTGAAGTGCCTGAAGGGCTGAAGAATAAGAAGGTTCTATCACTGGATATGGGGGCCTTGATTGCGGGTGCTAAGTTTAGAGGTGAATTTGAAGAGCGCTTGAAGGCGGTGCTGAATGAGCTTTCTAAGCAAGATGGCCAGGTTATTCTGTTTATTGATGAACTGCATACTATGGTCGGTGCCGGTAAAGGGGAAGGTGCCATGGATGCGGGTAACATGCTCAAGCCTGCGTTGGCCCGAGGTGAGCTTCATTGCGTGGGAGCTACAACGCTTGATGAGTATCGTCAGTATGTGGAAAAAGATGCGGCTCTTGAGCGTCGTTTTCAGAAAGTGCTGGTGGATGAGCCCAGTGAAGAGGACACCGTAGCGATCCTGCGGGGACTGAAAGAGCGTTATGAGATCCATCATGGCGTAGATATCAGTGATTCTGCGATTATCGCCGCCGCTAAGTTGTCGCAGCGTTACATCACAGATAGACAGTTGCCAGATAAAGCGATCGATCTGATCGATGAGGCGGGTAGTCGAATCCGTATGGAGATAGACTCTAAACCGGAGAGTATGGATCGTCTTGAGCGCCGTTTGATTCAATTGAAAATGGAACGTGAAGCGCTTAAGAAAGAGAAAGATCAGGCAGCAATAAAGCGTTTGGAAGAACTGCAAACCAATATTTCTGTTGTTGAAAAAGAGTTCTCGGATCTGGAAGAGATTTGGAAGGCTGAAAAAGTAGCTCTCCAGGGGTCGCAGCAAATTAAGGAAAAACTGGAGCAGGCGCGTACCGAGCTTGAACAGGCAACTCGCTCAGGTGAGCTGAGTCGAATGTCTGAATTGCAGTATGGTGTTATTCCCGAGCTTGAAAAAGAGCTACAGGTAGCTGCAGATGTAGAGGATCAGCCTCAGCAAAATCAATTACTACGTAACCGGGTAGGTGAAGAAGAAGTTGCAGAAGTTGTGTCTAAATGGACCGGCATTCCTGTTTCCAAAATGCTGGAAGGTGAGCGGGAAAAACTACTGCGTATGGAAGATGCTCTGCATAAGCAGGTTATCGGACAGCACGAAGCGGTATTGGCGGTATCAAATGCGGTACGTCGTTCCCGGGCAGGATTGTCTGATCCGAATCGGCCTAATGGCTCGTTCCTGTTTCTTGGGCCAACGGGTGTAGGTAAAACAGAACTCTGTAAAGCCTTGGCTAGCTTCCTGTTTGATACGGAGGCAGCGATGGTGCGAATCGATATGTCTGAGTTTATGGAGAAGCACTCTGTTGCCAGGTTAATTGGAGCACCTCCCGGCTATGTCGGTTATGAACAGGGCGGTTATCTGACCGAGGCTGTCCGTCGTAAACCTTACTCTGTATTGCTTTTAGATGAGGTGGAAAAAGCCCATCCAGATGTCTTCAATATTTTGCTGCAGGTACTTGAAGATGGCCGTCTGACCGATGGTCAGGGCCGTACGGTAGATTTTCGCAATACTATCGTGGTTATGACATCTAACCTGGGCTCAGATCTGATTCAGAACTTTAGTGATGATGACGATTACACGCTGATGCAATCTGCAGTAATGGAGGTGGTGGGTAATCATTTTCGACCAGAGGTCATTAACCGAATTGATGAAGTAGTTGTATTTCATAGTCTGCGCAAAGAGCAGATTCGTGGTATTGCAGAGATACAGTTGAATCGTCTACGTAAGCGTCTAACTGAGCGTGAATTGAGATTAACCCTGACATCGACCGCGATGGATAAACTGGTAGATGTAGGTTTCGAGCCTGTATACGGTGCTCGACCACTTAAACGAGCAATTCAACAGTGGATCGAAAACCCATTGGCGCAAGAGCTACTGGCTGGAAAATATCCACCGGGAGAAGAGATTGGAGTGGATGTTGAAGCCGGGGTGTTTATCTTCCGTTGATAATTTACTGGAAGGCATGAGCTTTGCTTTTTGGTCGAATCGATAACGGTTGATCAGTACCAGAGTTGTGCTTCTCATAGAGATCGATTCAGTTAATGTTTTAAAAAGCCGGATTTATCCGGCTTTTTAATGATCTGATACTATTTAGCTACATATATACCCTGTGAGTTATTGGAAAAATGCGACACCCGCTGCAATAGTTTAGATACAACTAATAAGAAATTATGGGGTGTGTCATGAAAATAATAGCTATAGCTTTGCTGAGTGTCGTAATGGTTACGGCCAACGCAGAAGAGAAAGGATCGATGCATGATTGGCGGCACGATGGTTCTTCTGATGATAAATTGAGTAATCTGGTGAAGCTAGTGCCGGGTACTTCCCACTGGATGGCTGAAATGGGCGATCGCTATCAAAACCTATATTGGGCAGCAAAGCAGGAAAAATGGGATTTCGCCCATTATCAATTGGAAGAGATGGAAGCTTTGGCTCGTATTGTTTCCCGAGCCAGGCCCAACAGGGCAGAAACTGCTTCTGTCTTTTTGGATAAGGCGATCGAGCCGGTTGAGCATGCATTATCAGATAAGGACTGGGGCAAGTTTGAAAAAGCCTTTTCGGTACTGCGTGCTGAGTGCATGGCTTGTCACGCCAAAAATGATCATAGCTTCATTATTCTTCCAGAAGAGCCTGTCTGGGCATCGAGCCCCGTTTTAAATATGAGTAAATAAGAATATGTAAAAACCGCCGTCAGGCGGTTTTATGTTTTAAGGCTAAGCGTGCTCTTTTGCTTACAAAGCACGTTGTCATATTACGTAAAAAGAAGGCTCTCCTAGCCACGAGCAAGTCGCGAAGCGACGTT
>NZ_JADGEW010000026.1 GCF_016744155.1 Amphritea sp.
CACCTGTAACAGCTGTCATAATGGCACCATTGCATTAGGTAAATCAGCTAATCATATCCAGAGCGGCAATACCTGTGACGACTGTCACAATACCAACAGTTTCACTGGTGCGACATTTGATCACAGCGGTGTCACCGGCAGCTGCTCTAGCTGTCATAACGGCACTATTGCCACAGGCAAAAACGGCAATCACATCAATACAACCAACAGTTGTGAATCCTGCCATGCCACCTTCGGCTGGACTCCAACCACCCGGGTAGACCACACCGAAGTAATCGGCACCTGTAACAGTTGCCATAACGGTTCAATCGCTATGGGCAAATCTAACAACCATATCCAGAGTGGCAACACCTGTGATGACTGTCATAACACCAACAACTGGGCTGATGCGATCTTCGATCACAGCGGCGTTACAGCTACCTGTATCACCTGTCATAACGGGACAACGGCAACAGGTAAAAATCCGGCTCATATAAATACGTCAAATAACTGCGATGCATGTCACTCGTCCGTAGGCTGGGAGCCTGCGATACGGGTCGACCATGCGGAGGTAAATGGAGTCTGTAGCAGCTGCCATAATGGCTCAATTGCGATGGGTAAGTCAGCGAACCATATCCAAAGCAGTAACTCCTGTGATGACTGCCACAGCACCAATACCTGGTTAGGCGCATCATTCAATCACGACAATGTATCACCGGGCACCTGCAGCAGCTGTCACAATGGCAACACGGCTACTGGAAAACCAGGTAACCACTTTGTTACTTCTCTACAGTGTGATGAGTGCCATAACACAACCACCTTTACTGGCATTTCTTTCAATCACAGCTCAGGCGCCTACCCTGGTGACCACGGAGTTAACCTGAGCTGTAATGATTGCCATACCAATAATAATCAAGCCTTGTCATGGCCGACACCAACTTATAAACCGGATTGTGCAGGCTGCCACGCAAGCGATTTCAGACAAAATAAGCATGAAAAAGATACTCTTTCCGAAGTGCGCGACTGTGCTGGCAGCTGCCACGAGAAAAGCAGTTTTCACCGAGTGACTGATCGAGACTGGGATAGATAACTAATGAAAAAATTAATCCAATCAATAGTGTTAATTACATCTATTCTGCCAATTAGCCTGGTTCAGGCACAGCCCGTTGGCGAAAGAATTATGGAAGGGGTCGAACTAATTCGGAGCAAGTCGCCCTGCGACCCTGATTTGGCAATCATCCGTATGCATTACCCAGTGCGCTACATCACTCATTATCCTCAGGAACCCAGTCATGAGCTACGGATCCAAATAAGACATATCCGCTTAGCTGTGATTGATGAAAGCTCGCAAGACCAACGCGAGTCTACTTCTCCAGAAGATCATGATCTGCTCGACGAGGTTGTTTATGAAGGAGACTTCTCCGGCGGCCCCTATCTGACTCTGGAGTATAACGAAACCGTTCAATCTGAAGTCATTCAGGGTAGCGATTACCGCACTATCAAAGTGCTGATCTACCCCTCTAACCGCATTCAGCAAGCTAAATGCCAGTAATCCGACATTTAAACCGAGTAAAACATAATGCATAACCCGACCAAAACTCTGTTATCCACACTTATTACTGCTGTCATAGCTAGCGGATCATTCACCATAATGCCTAGTTATGCTGCAGATCAGGTCTTGGGCGCTGAAAGCTCAGCTATACAGATGAGTGGCCGGTATGCAATTCATGTCGCATCACTGCTTAAACAGTCAGACGCAGAAAAAGTAATACGCGAGCTGCCCTTCAAGAGTCACCCCGCTTATATCACTACTTCAATTGTAAAAAACACAACCTGGTATAGGGTAAGAATCGGTTTCTTCCCAACAGCGAAAGACGCTGAAGTTCTGGCCAATTCGATACGCAACAGGCATCCCGATCTTTGGATTACGAAGGTTGCCAATAGCGAAAGACTGGCTGCATTTACGGAAGCGACAAGATTGAGCACACCTCCACCCATTAAGGCTGGAGAAGACCTGATTGAACCGGAGTCTGCAGAAAACCTACCCACTGCAGGCGAAGCCTCAACAACGAAGCCACTGGCTCAAGCCAACAATACAGAACGAACGACAAGTTCTACACCACCCACTCCCAGTAAGCCAATTACTGTTATATCGTCTTCCCGTTCACCTCAATCTACCTCAGAAAGCGACGATCCTCTTGAAAAAATAATGATTCAGGCTGAGCAATCTATGATTGCTCAGGAATATGATCGCGCAATCCAACTATATACAAAAATACTTCGTGAGCCAGAAAATCAACACAGTCGCCAGGCCCTTGAATTTACCGGCGTGGCTCGCGAGCGTAAAGGCCAACAAGCACAAGCAAAAGCGGTCTGGGATCAGTATCTGGAAACATATCCCGACGGGGCCGACGCATTACGTGTTCGCCAACGTATCACCGCGATGATCACCGCAGCAGATACGCCAACCGAAAGAACTAAAAGCACAGCCCGTAAACAGCCTTCTCGCTGGGATGTATATGGCGGCATATCTCAATTCTACCGTCGGGACGAATTCTCTACTGAGACCGAAGACTTTAAAACTTCCTCAGTTAATCGTGAAGCACTATCAAACGATCTATACCTGACTGGCCGGTACCGGGGTGATGAATACGATATCCGTACTCGGTTCTCCGGCGGTTACGAGGAAGATTTCCTCGACGAAGGTGAAAGTGAAACACGGATAAGTACTCTGTATATAGATCTACAAGATAAGCAGGCAACTAATACATTACGGCTGGGAAGACAGTCCAGCAGCTCTGGTGGTGTTTTGGGGCGCTTTGATGGGTTTGTGGCCGGACACTCTCTCAATGAAACAATTAAGCTGAACGCTGTCGCGGGTTTTCCAGTGGACTCTTCCACTTACAACGAAATCAATCAGGATCGCTGGTTCTACGGCCTGAATGTCGATCTAGGTACTTTCAATGATGCCTGGGACTACAACCTATTTATCATCGAACAAAGAAACGAAGACATACTTGACCGGCGAGCGGTGGGTGGCGAAGTCCGCTATTTTCAACCGGGTAGAACACTGTTTACGCTGCTGGATTACGATATTTCCTACAACGAGCTGAATACCCTGTTTGCTCTAGGCAGCTGGACAAATAAGAAAGATCAGACATTCAACCTGTCTGTCGATTATCGGTTCAGTCCTGTTCTAATGACAACCACAGCGATTCAGAGCCAGTCAGTGAATACTCTAAGCGAACTACTGGCAAAAGGCATCACCGAAGATGAAGCTCGACAATACGCGCTTGATCGTACCACCCGAAGCTTCACCACCACGCTTGGAATGGTGCAGCCGATCACCGATGATTTCCAGGTCAGCGGGGATCTGACAGTCACTAAACAAGGCGATAGTGAAACATCAGGTGGCGTTGAGGGTTTCGAGGGCACAGATTATGAATACTCACTATTTATTCAAGCGATCGGAAATAACCTTATTAAACAGGGCGATCTGGGCATTGTTGGTATACGTCTGACCGATGCAACCACCAGCCAGCGAATAGGGCTTACGTTTAACAGTCGCTATCCGGTCAATGATAAGTTACGAATCAATCCACGGTTTCAAACAGAATTCCGTGAAAACACCGACGACAGCACCTCTCAGTGGTATGTCCGCCCCTCTGTTCGCTTTGAATATCGATGGACACGGAAAACTCGCTTCGAATTTGAGACCGGTGGAGAGATATCTAACCGCGAGTTGACAGACGATACCAGTGAAACAAACAGCTATTACATTAACTTAGGCTATCGGCACGACTTTTAATATAAAAAACGCCTTTGCACCTTTAAAGAAAGCCAGGGATGGCTATGGTGTGAACAGAACTAATTCCTTCCCCGACAAACCTATCTCACAAGCTTAGAGTTTCATCCACCGTAAAAATAGGTGCACAAATCACCCCTTTTTTATTCAACACCAAAACTCTCTCTAAAGTTAGTAAAAACATAACCATCAGCATATTATTTCAAACACTAACCTTTAATTATTTTAGAAAATCTCTGGCTACACCTAGATTAATTTTTCTCTATGACAGAACGCTATGAATTCTTTTGCAAAAATGAGAACCACAATAAAATCTGAGCAATCAATTTCGAGGCATACAAAAAAAAATACATTACTATCATATAGTTATACTATTTTTTTATAAAATTCTCACTATTGAGAAAAACTCTCAAATTTAAAAACAATTATAAGAACCGCTTTTTTATCATAAATATTCATATGAATTAGTTAAATTATGACTATTTTCTCATTGTTTATTTCCTATTTTCTCATCTAAACTAAACAAACGATTAATATTCATAGTAAGGGACTTACTGAGTATTTTAGATTCAGATGAATGGAACACAAAAGGAAATGGCGATGGGAAATGCCGTAGTGTTAAATAACAATGATGACGCGTTAATTCATCAGCAGATACAAGAATGGTTTACGTCCCGCAAAAAAATCACAGCGGAAATTTTTAATCGTTCTTTATCGTTAGTGAAGGAACAGGGTGAAACAACCAGCCTGCCACTAATGCTGCTTAAACTTGGTCAAGTAAGTGCTGAAGACTTAGCCGCTTGCTTTGCTGATATCCTAAATCTACGACAAGTTTCATTCGAAGACTTCCCCGCTTCCCTAGCTTGCTCCGATCTGATCGCAGAAAATTTCCTTAAGCAAAACTCAGTTCTTCCATTAGCGTTTAAAGACAACACGCTGATACTCGCCATGCTCGATCCCAGCGACCAATTCGTCATTAAAAGCATTAAGCTCGCCTCTGGCGCTGAACAAGTAGAATCAGTCGTCATCAGCAAGACAGATCTCGACTCGTTGTACGAGCAGTTTTATGGCAACGGTCAGTCTCAACTAGGAAAGATTGCTGATCAGATTGAGACCTCTGCCGAGAGTAATGATGCTGATGTAGAGCAACTTCGGGATATGGCCAGTGAAGCTCCAGTTATTCGCATGGTCAATCTGTTAATACAACGCGCTTGTAAGAGTAACGCTTCCGATATTCATATAGAGCCTTTTCATGATTCGCTCAAAGTACGCTTTCGTTGTGATGGTTTACTACAGGAGGTTGAAGCGCCCCCAGCGCATCTGAGCGCAGCCGTGATCTCCCGCATTAAAATAATGGCACATATGAATATAGCAGAACGCAGATTACCTCAGGATGGCCGAATTGATCTGCGGGTACAAGGTCAGCCGATCGATATCAGGGTATCCAGTATCCCTACTGTGCACGGTGAAAGCGTAGTTATGCGTTTATTACAACGGGATAGTCTTGCACTGGACTTTGAAAGCTTAGGTCTGACCGGGGAGCCTCTTGCTCGCTTGAAAACAGCGTTGAATAAGCCCAATGGAATGATACTGGTTACCGGCCCTACAGGAAGCGGAAAATCGACTACTCTCTATACTGCTTTACAGGGCCTCAATACAGAACAACGCAAAATCATTACAGTAGAAGACCCCGTTGAATATCAGCTGGAAGGTGTAAATCAGATACAAGTCCGCTCATCTATTGGCTTGGACTTTTCCACCACTCTCCGCTCCATTGTTCGACAGGACCCAGATATAATCATGGTCGGAGAGATGCGTGACCTGGAAACGGCCCGTATATGCATTCAGTCCGCCCTAACCGGTCATTTAGTGTTATCTACTCTGCATACGAACGAAGCAGCTGGCAGTATTATCCGCTTACTGGACATGGGTGTAGAAGACTATCTATTAACATCCACTCTCCTTTGTGTGGTCAGCCAGCGTTTGGTTCGAAAATTATGTCCGCACTGCGCAAAATCATACCATCCGATGCCAGAGCTGCTGCAAAGATTAAGTAAGCATAGCGGTTTAACCATTGCTCCCAACAGTACCCTTTTCAAACCTATAGGTTGCGAACATTGTCGTAATACGGGTTATAGCGGACGAATTGCTATTTGTGAGGTACTGCCTGTTGATGACCCTATCCGTCAGCAGATAATGCAGAACTGCGACGCCAGAGAGCTTCAAAAACTGGCGATCAAGCTTGGAATGCAAACCATGTATACCGATGGTTGCAGCAAAGCACTCGCAGGGCTTACAACCCTGAAAGAAGTTCTTCGAGTTACTCAGGAGAGCTGATATGACAACTTTCTTTTACAAGGCCATTAGCAGCAGCGGAGAACTGACAGAAGGAAGTATCATCGCTGAAAACCGTGAAGAGGTCGTCAACCAACTACAAGCCAATGGCAAGGTGCCGATCTATGCCGATATTCATCAACCTAAAGGCAAGAAGCTACACCGAAAGACATCACTGATTAAATCACACAGCAGTGAACTGATTTTTGAATTTACTCAAGAGCTGATGTATCTGGTAGAAGCAGGCATTACTCTGGATCGCAGCCTGGAAATTCTACAACAAGGCACTCCTTCGACAGCTTTACAAAGCCTGATAAACGAACTGCGCCAGCAACTCCACGGCGGCCAGACCTTCAGTCAAGCTTTAGAGAAATTCCCAGGCTATTTCACTCCCCTGTATATAAGCCTCATTCGTGCCGCTGAAGCCAGTGGCCAGATAGCACGAGGTCTTGAAACTCTCTGCCAGCACCTTGAGCGCAGCCGACAACTTAAAGAGAAAGTTTCAGCTGCTTTGCTCTATCCACTCATTCTTTTAGGTGTCTCGCTGCTTTCAATATTGATGATACTCCTCTACGTCGTGCCACAATTTGCCGACATTATCGCCGGGTTTAGCAAGGAACTTCCTCCGGAAACTCGCTTTGTTATGTGGCTTAGCCAGATGTGTATCGATTATGGCGTCTACTTTCTGAGCGCATTATCACTACTGCTAATTATCGCCTATAGAACAATTTCAAGCGGTTCAAATGCCGCTTGGTGGGACGCTTTACGACTCAATTCACCATTGATTGGGCCGCTCCATATTAAGATTGAGTACACCCGTTTCTGTCGCAGCCTAGGTAACCTGATCAATAGTGGTGTACCGATGCTTAGCAGTATTGAGATGGCCAGCGCTGCCTTCAGTAATGGAATATTAAAGAGCGAGATCTCTCAAGCAGCTACCCATCTGCGAGAAGGTGGACGTTTATCTGATCAGCTGAGAAACAGCAAACGAGTCCCGCCTCTCGTCGTTCAACTAAGCCAAGTGGGTGAAGAAACCGGTAAATTGCCCGATATGTTACTGAAAACAGCCGACATCTATGACCGCCAAATTGAAACACAAACCCAGAAACTACTGCAAATTTTGGAACCGGCATTAATCTTATCGCTGGGTTTGATTATAGCTGTACTGATTCTTTCACTTTTATCCGCGATCATCGGTATTAACGACATTGCATTGTAGCCAAGGAGAGATATGTGAGTAAGCGCACAAAATATACCCAAAGCGGTTTTACCCTACTAGAGATTCTCGTCGTTCTGGTCATCCTGGGCCTGCTTGCCGGTTTGGTTGGCCCAAGAGTCCTGAAGCACCTTGACAGCTCTAAAACCAAAACGGCCATGCTGCAGATACAGGAATTAGGGGCCGCTCTAGACCTTTACCGACTGGAAGTTGGCCGTTACCCAGACTCTGAGCAAGGCCTGGACGCATTGATTAATCAACCAGAAGGCATCAGCAGCTGGAACGGCCCCTATTTGAAGAAGAAAGTGATTCGCTTGGATCCATGGGGACAGAGTTATCACTACAAATTCCCAGGAGAATTTGGAGAGTACGATCTGTTCTCGCTAGGAGCCGATAACAATGAAGGCGGCGATAGCGAAAACGCAGACATCGTTAGCTGGAAATAAGAGCACCAATAAGCAGGGGGATTGAATGGCACAACAATCAGCTCATTTACAGCAACAAACCGGCTTTACATTGCTGGAGCTGCTGGTCGTTATGGCCATTGCAGGAATGTTGCTTGCGCTGATTGTTCCCCGGTTCAGCGCTGCCTTTGCGGGAGCAAGGTTTCAACAACAGGCACAAACATTAAATACAACCTTAAAACAAGCACGATACAGTGCTGTGAAAACAGGAGAGATCCTTCGGCTGGAGCTGTCCAACACAGGTAACAGTCTCCTTAATGCTGAAGGCGATGTAATCTTTAGCTGGCCCGATGATACCGAGTTAATCTTTATTGACCAGAAGGAAGAGCTCGTCAGCAACGGCTATGTTTTGTTTATCCCTGGCGCAGGCAGTAATGGTGCAACACTTCGCCTGACTCAACGGGAAAAAGGACTGCGTCGCCAGGCGACGTTCCAGGTCAGCTGGCTGACAGGAGGAGTTAGCTATGAAACGCTCTAAGCGGCAACAGGGGTTTTCTCTGCTGGAAGTTCTGGTAGCAATGATTATCGCCGCCCTCACCCTGGGTGTAATTCTCAACCTGTTCTCCAGTGCCTCAAAGAGTGCCACTATAAACTCCGACTATCGAAGCGCAATCCAGGTGGCTGAAAGCACTATCGAGCAGCTGGCCAGTAATCCGCTCCGCTCAAGTGAACTTGAGGGCAGCGAATCCGGATATCGCTGGCGAGCCAGTATTACGCCGTGGGAAACGGCTGATACTCAGCCCTTGCGATCACCTTTCGTGCTCTATGAAGTTGAGGTCCGGGTCAGCTGGGGCAACCGACAAGACTACCCGGTCACGTTAAAGACACTTCGCATGGGTGCCCGCTCATGAATAAGCACCTAAATAAAGGTTCCGGCTTTACTCTACTGGAAATGCTGGTAGCCATGGCCATCACTAGCGTATTACTAACTGTGATATATGGCAGTTTTTATCAGGGCATTCGTAGCTGGCAGAGCATTTCAGCTCACAACGAGGCGGAGCAACAACAGTTTCTGCTGCGCCAGCACTTACGACAGCAGTTACAAAGCTCTTTACTGATAAACACCAGTCAGGACCGCAACAGCAACATTGAGTTTATCGGTCGTGAGGATCACTTGGAATTCATCGCTCAGCTTTCCCCTCTACAGGGAAATGCCGGACTGTATAACTACCGCATAACATTGCAAGACGAACCTGCAGCAATTCATATTCAGATATCCCCTTATGGGATAGAAAATGAATCCCAGCTTCAACAGCATTCATTAAAGGCCGATAGCACCCTGCGAATAGAGTACAGCGACTCATCAGGTAGCTCTGTGAACTGGATAGATCGCTGGCCTTATCAAAACCGACTACCCCAACTCATACGCATCTATCAACCCGACACACTGCATCCGGAATGGCTCCCATTGACCGTTGAAGTGAGGAGGCACCGCCATGCGATCTGACAACATGCAGAAAGGCATTGCTCTGCTAAGCGTTCTTTGGGTTACAACGGTTCTCACTATACTTGCTGGTAGTCTCGTGGCTAATCAACATCAAAGCTCAGACACGACCCGCCAGTGGCTTAATCAGGCTCAGGCTCGCTACGCAGCAGAGGCGGCGATACACATTGCACTCTACAACCTGTTTACACACCAGACTCAACCCGGATCAGAAAATGCAGAAGAAATAGAACCTGTTTTTTACGCCGACTTTCAGCTAACGAGTAATATTTACAGCGAAGCAGGAAAAGCTGATATCAACAAAATTTCTGACCCATTACTACGCAAACTGATTCACGGAATTCTTGAGAATCCGCAACAAGCAGACAAGCTTACAGACCAAATTCTAGACTGGCGTGATGGCGATGATTTAGTGCGTTTAAACGGCGCTGAACGACGAGACTACCTTATGGCTGAAAGTGAGTTTTTACCGACGAACCAACCCTTTAAAAACACCTCAGAGCTACAGCGTTTAATGGAGATGAGCCCTCTTACCTACATAAAGCTTCAGCCTCTACTGACAACGCATTCTGGCCAAAGTAACATTGATATGGCAGCTGCACGCCCAGAGCTTCTACAAGCGATGGGAGTCAATACTGACCAGACACGTCGCTTTTTTAATGCCGCAAGCAGTCGCCTGCTAGAGATCTCTGCGCAAGCAGACAAACCTGATCTTAGTAGCATTCAACTTACAACCATTGTTTCACTTCAGCCTGGAAATACCCGCGAGCCTTTTCGATTGCTAGCTTGGGAGTATGCAGTACCCGGATTAACGGAAATGGCAGCCAGTTTTTTGCCTGATCAAGGAGGAATAGATGCAAACCAGCACAACTAGACCATTAGATGAGCCTGACCTTCTCGGCTGGAACCTTCTATTCCAGAAAAGCAATGATGCTATGTTAATGGTCGATAATGACCTTAATGTAATAGATGCTAACGATACTGGTCTTAAGGTTTGCTCTATCGGCCATAATCTAAGTCAGATTGACTCTATGAGCAGCCAGGAAGATGAACGTCGTACCATCACCGGCAACGTCCGCTGGTCACTTGATCAGATGATCAGCTCAGAAGACAGAGTCATCTTTCTGAAACAAAACAATGCCGATGTTGAAGTGGATATCTATCCTGTCACCCACCCGCTTCAAGGGGCAGTGATCATTATAAAAGAACCGACCGAATCACTGAACCACAAAGAGATAAAGGGCGAACCTGAAAAGCTATATCGACTTGGAATGACTGCAGCAGGAATTACCCATGAGTTAAGTAATCCAGTCAGTTCGCTTTACAGCCAGCTTGAGCTGATGCAAAGCCAGCGAGAGAAGCCTGATATTCAGTTACAAACTTGCCTCGAACTGGTGGTCAGAATTCGAAACATTTTGCGAGAACTATCAGGCATTATGGAAGAAAACTCAGCCTTGGATTCCAAAAATATAGATTTGGCAGAAATTATCCCGCGCACTATGAACCTTCTGAAATTCTGTCCGCAGGGCCGGGAAGCGAATATATCACATTCAATTGAAAGCCAAATACCGCTGCTTAATATAAGCGAGAAGCACCTAAGCCTATTGCTCGATAACGTTTGTGACAATGCACTCAAAGCGGCCGGGAAAGGAGGTCAAATTGAGATAAAGGCACACACATCCGCGACTGGAGGCATCGAGCTAAGCTGCAAAAACAATGGAAAAGGCCTCAAATATAAAGAACTGATTCAACACGATATTTATACACAGGGAATGGGGGTGGGTTTGATGATCACACGCCAGATTGTAGAGAGTTATCAAGGCACAATAAATATATCCAGAACCGCTGACGGCGGCACTGAAGTACGACTCAGTTTCCCGGCCCAATGCTGCCGGGATAGGCTTGATAGTGAATAAATCCGAGAATCAAGGCGGGAAATTTGTAATGAGCAATATACTGATAATCGAAGACGAACCTGTTCTCAATGAGAACCTGAATCAGTTTCTGAGTAGCAAAGGCCATCAAGTCTACTCAGCAGAATCCAAAGCAACAGCTAAAGTTCAGCTTTCCGAGCATCTGTTTGATGTCATTCTCAGTGACTTACGTCTACCCGATACGAACGGTACTGAGCTGATTGAATATATCAAAGAGGTAGCCCCTGCCAGTATCATTCTGGTTATGACCGCTTACAGCTCACTTGAAACAGCATTAGATGTATTTCACTGCGGTGCTCATGATTACATTATCAAGCCATTTCCTTTGCAAGAGATCGAGCATAAAGTTGATAACGCACTGCAATACAAACAGCTGCTTAACGAAAATGCGAACTTACGTAACCGCCTTCAACATGACTCAGAAAACATTGAAACACTGGCCGGCAATAGCGCACAAATGTGTGAGTTGCGGCGGCTAATTGAAAAGGTAGCGATGACTAACACTAACGTACTGATACAAGGCGAGAGTGGTACCGGGAAGGAGTTAGTCGCTCAATCATTACATGCGAAGTCACTTAATAATGACGGCCTATTCGTACCTGTTAATGTTGCTGCTATTCCAGACGGCCTGGTGGAAAGTTACTTATTTGGCCATACTAAAGGTTCTTTCACCGGCGCAAACCAAACGCGTGAAGGCGCATTTAGAATGGCCTCCGGTGGTACTCTCTTCCTCGACGAGATAGGAGAAATGCCACTACAGATTCAAAGTAAACTTCTGCGTGTATTAGAGGATAGCCAAGTCTATCCTGTCGGTAGTGATACGCCGGTGCCCGTTGATACACGTATCATCTGTGCAACCCATCGTGACCTTGACAAGATGGTCATCGATGGCGAGTTTCGTGAAGACCTCTGGTATCGCCTCAATGTGGTTAATCTAACAACACCGCCTCTAAGAAAGCGTATGGAAGACATTCCCGCTTTAGTTTCACTCATACTGAAACGACTTCAGAGTGAACTCAAACGCCCTATCATGGAAATTGATAATGATGTTATTCATCATCTGATGAATTTGCCTCTCAAAGGCAACGTCAGAGAACTGAAAAACATTCTTGAACGAGCGGCAGTGCTTTGCGATGACAACACCATTCGAGTTAAAGACCTAGCTTTACAATCTGGAGACTTAGCCAACTTACAGCTGGATGAAACAGGTACACTTTCGGATCTAAATTCCGCCGTAGAGAAATTCAAGCAACAGCACATTGTAGCCGCTCTGGAAAATACTGAAGGATGCAGAGAGTCCGCTGCACGTTTATTGGGTTTGTCTACCGCTACCCTTTACCGTCAGTTAGATAAACTAGGGCTAAAAGGATACGTCGCCCGTTCGGCCAAAAGTAACCCCCTTCATTCCGGTGATAACTAATGACCCGACCTCCGACCGAGTTACAAGGTAAAGCGATGGGGGCGTCCGTTAACTCTCAGGCACCGAGCAAATCCCTAAGTAACAAGTTGTTTATCCATCTAACAACCGATCTAGAGCGGACCTTTACATTACTCAGCCTAATTACCATCATGATAATTAGTACCGCCGGCGCTTTAATACTGTCTGAAATTGTAACGATGAAGATGCTTCGACAAGATGCCCGTATTACCCAGCAGTTTATACAAAGCGCCGCAGGAACAGAGCGGTTACCTGACACGCCTTATCAAAAAGAATTTCTAAATAGTAAGCGTTGGTTAGCTGGCTATCTTCAGCGCATAGGCCGATTTCCAGATACGCCTCTGGTAAAGATTTATGCCCCCGACTATACAATTGTCTGGGCATCCGACCATAATCTGATCGGCGAGAGTTTTGAAAATAATATTGAGTTAAAAGCAGCGTTACAAGGGCATCTCAAGTTCAAACAGGAAGGCGTAGGCGAACTGAATGAAAGCAATGATAAAACAGATCTAAGCTATTTCGCAAAAGACCTGGAACAGGTTATCGAAATTTATGTACCCCTGTGGAATTCAGACCAGACTGAAGTTATCGCTGTTGTAGAACTTTATAAGACCTCAGATTACCTGTTTCAGAGTATCTATGAAATCAAGGTTTATATCTGGTCTGGAGCGATTGTGGGCGGTAGCATCCTGTTTATCGTATTGTTTTCCCTTGTCAGAAAAACCAATAAGACCCTTCGAAGACAGCGAAAAGCGATCGTAGAATCTGAAGCACTGGACACTATCGGTGAAATGACCTCGGCGATGGCCCACGGTATACGTAACCCATTGGCATCCATACGATCCAGTGCTGAATTAGCCCTCTTAGTTCCTGATAATTCGCCACGTATGTCTGAGAATATTATCGCCTCTGTTGATAAGCTGCAGGAATGGATTGGTGAGTTTATTCAATTTACTGAAACTGAATCTCGCTTTGACAACCAAATCGTCGTGTTTGACCGGCTGGTTGAAGAGAGCCTGCAATTAATCAGCGAACAAGCCAACCACCAAAATATTGTGATTGAACCCCTGCCCTTTGAAACCTACGCTCCAGTCAATGGAGACCCAGCATTATTGCGTCAGTTACTGGGGATTATTCTAGATAACTGTCTTGAAGCGATGCCTGATGGCGGAATAATCACCGTTCGACAGCAAAACCACGACCAGCATCACTTGCGACTTGAGATCAGTGATAACGGAGTGGGTATCCCGAAAGAACAGCTTAAAAATGTATTTCGTCCTTTTACCAGTAATAAAAAGCATGCGTTGGGCTTAGGGCTAATGATGGCGCAAAGGATCGCAGTCCACCATAACGGACAGATTGAACTCTTTAGTCACGAAGGAGAAGGTACTACTGTTTCAGTTATTCTGCCGACTATTTCCGATAAACTCGCCAAAATACTGGTCATCGATGATGAACACACCTTTGCTGACAACCTTAAAGTCTATCTTGAGCAATATGAATTTGAAGTCAGGTTAACGGACAATGCTGCCGATGGGCTAACGGCTGTTAGCCAATGGATGCCCGATATCGTATTAATCGAGATAAAGCTCAGCGACATGGATGGCATAAATTTAAGCCAAGAGATTCTCAAGCGCTATTCACAAACGACTGTCATCGCGCTAACCGGCCAAGCCAATGATAACAGAGATAAAAAGCTGGACATTATCAGCCGCCTACAACAGGCAGGAGTGAGTAAAGTAATAACTAAACCAGTACCCTTAGCTGACATCCGAACGGTTCTTGAACAGGCAAGGCCTGCTGCCCATGCCGCTTCGCATAAATGATAAAAGAAGACATATTTAACCATCAGAGATGCGAAGAAAGAATATTTATAAATCTAAATAACCATTAAAAAACATATAGTTAAACTTTAAGGAACAGGTATTGCTTTGCACTAACTGATTAGAACTTTTATCTGATTAACAAGTTCAATCAACGGTGATTTTCATAGTAGAAACACGACAAGATACAAACCTCAGGGTATAGGCATGGAATGCCTATACCGCTGTAATATCATTCGGGGGGATGATCAGTAAAAAATGAGAACGGTGGGTAAAGGTATGAGATCAACAATTTTGGTTATTGATTCATCTCCTTCTAACCAACAGAAAATTTTCAATTGGTTAAGACCCACCGGGAATCAATTATCTTTCGCCAAAGACTTACACTCTGCGATGAGGATTTTGAACCAGAACCAGCCTCAACTGATAATTTTTTCAGTTGCACAGCCTGGAGTTTCTCCTAAACGACTGATCAGAAGATTAAATGCCAGAGCACCTATGGCAAAGCTTATCGGGATTCTGCCCGCTGCAGGACATCCGGTTAAATCTACCCCTGAATTTGCGCAACTGATTGATGCTTTTCTAATTGCACCTTTGTGCCAGGAAGAAGTACTGATCAATGTTTCGCAACTGCTCAGATTTCAACGTCTAAGCATGGAAAACAGCTATCTGAGAGAGGAGTTAGCGTTTTCAACGCTGGCAGCACACTGGCATTCATAGGGGGTTTTGCCATGAACAGGACGTACTTAACACCAGCAATGAAAATTGCTTTGGCAGCAACGCTTTTAACCATTTTCCACCTACCATTACAAGCAGATGAAATGGATCATAGCAGCCACCAAAAGCACGCTATGACCGCTGAATCAGATGACCCACATGCACAACATAAAGCAATGATGGCAAGTTCTGATAAAGACAAAGTCAAACGCAGCAACCAAACTTATAATGTCCCTCCACTGACAATGGTTAATCAGACATCAGATGCAGTGAATATTCAGCAACTGTTGAATAGCGACAAACCGATGATGGTTAATTTTATTTTTACCACCTGCCCTACGATTTGCCCCGTTCTAAGCTCCACATTCTCAGTTGTAAACCGTAAGCTGGCTGAAGAGAAAGAGCTTACTATGATCTCAATATCAATAGACCCTGAGGAAGATACACCTGCCGCTTTACAACGATACGCCAGGAAATTTGAAGCCAGAGACAACTGGATTTTTATCACCGGAGCAATAGAAGACAGCATCGAACTTCAAAAAGCTTTTGACATCTATCGTGGTAGTAAAATGAACCATGAACCGGTCACTTATCTGCGATCCAGAGCTGATAAACCCTGGACGCGATTAGATGGTTTTCCCAGCAGCGAACAGCTGATTAGCGAATATCACCATATGAAAATGGGTCATTAGTCAGGTCTTATCGATGAATAGACTAAAGCCTTTTAAGAACTGGGCTGTTTTGCCGGTTATTCTGATGCTAACAATGCCGAGTCAGGCTCAAGAAAGCCAAAAAAGTCTCCAGCTGCAGGAAGGTCGCTCGCTGTTTGTATCAGGCCTTTCCAAAGATGGCACGCCAACCGTAGCCATTAGTCAGGGTCAACCATTAGCCGGAGAACTATTTGCCTGCGTCAACTGTCACAGACATAGCGGTCTAGGCACCAGCGAAGGGGGATATCAGATTCCAGATATTACCGGCCCTACCCTGTTTGCTCCGATAGAGGTAAGGCAGAAAGAGCTGTACGCCGTGCGAACAGAGGGATTCTATACACGGCCAGCCTACACCCGTGAAACCCTGCGCAAAGCTATTACTGAAGGTATTGGAGCCAGCGGCAGACCATTAAGTAAAATTATGCCTCGCTACCTGTTCAACCAGTCTCAAACAGACGCATTGATCGACTATATTAACAGTCTGGATTATTCCCAGCCCCCGGGTGTCGGTACTGAGAACCTGCAACTGGCCACCATCATTACTGAAAACACTGAACCCGCCAAAAAACAGGCGTTTCTGACAACATTCCATCAGTTTTTTAAAGAGAAAAACGCACAGACACGCCATGAAGTAAGGCGAGTAAAATACTCCCCCTGGCATAAAAACTGGCAATACGATAACTACCGAAAATGGAAACTCAATGTCTGGGAGCTAAAAGGCGATCCCTCGACTTGGTTTGACCAGCTGAAGCAGTATTATGATAGCAACCCCGTATTCGCCGTTGTCGGAGGGTCGAGTGAGGAAAGCTGGCAACCGATTGATCATTTTTGTGAAGCTCAACAACTCCCTTGCCTGTTTCCAGACACCGATCTTCCGGTTCAGAAACCGGGCCATTACAGCCTCTATTTTTCAGCGGGCATGAACCTTGAAACGCGCCGAGTTATCCATTATCTGAAGCAAAATCCTCAGTTCACAAATATCATCCAGCTGGTCGGAGAGGACTTTCGCAGTCAGTTCGCCGCCAATGATATTACAAAGCGAACAGCGGCACTTAAGCACCCGATAAACGCCACATCGATAAGCTTGGCAGGCAGTTTAAAAGGCACTCTTCGCATTCCTGAGAATGATGCTAATACCTTGTACCTGCTGTGGCTGACAAACGATGAGTTACAGAATTTACCCGTAGATTTCGCACACTCAAAATCCCCTTTATTACTATCATCGACTCTGCTACAACGGCAATTTGATCAAATTCCCGAGCATATTAAACATCAAAGCTGGCTGATTCACCCCTTCAGTTTACCCAGTGAACCTAGCCACAACGTTCGCAGCAGAGCCTGGCTGAATGCCCGTGGAATCAAAACCCCCTATCTAAAACTTCAATCCAATACCTACCTGTCACTCAGTATTCTCACTGAAGCGATGATGCATATTCGAAGTAATTTTTCTCAGGACTACCTGATTGAACGTATCGAACATATGTTAGAGAACAGCCCGGAAACCTCCGTATACCCACGTCTTAGCTTAGCACCTGGCCAACGCTTTGCAGCCAAAGGAAGTTATCTAATCCCTCTCGAAAAAATCAACAGCAGCAGTGTTCAGGCTCGATCATACTGGGCTGTCCCTGAACACTAATTGATCTCATCCCCTTTTTACAAAGTTAAGAAAAACCTCTTCCTACCTCTGTCGCTAATGAGAGAAATAGACTGTTTCTGAACAGCAACAAAAACACTTTCACACATAAAAAACCAATTAAGCATATGTTTTTAAATGATTTTTTAAAAACAACATCAGACATGGTTCGTTTTTTGCGTAGTAAGCAGACAAGGCTAACCAATTTTTCGTCGCAGTATCCGGACAATTTTTTTCATAAGCCGAAATAACGAAGACTCATACAGAGATTAACAAGAGGGGGGCTTAACGCCATGTCTTGTTTCAAAAAGCTTAAACGACAATCCAGTGACGGAGCACATAAAGCAGCATTTGGCTGCTCTCTGCTCTTCGCCAGTATTTTCGCAATTTCAACGGTGCAGGCTCAACCGGTTAATATAAACGTAGTAACACCGGACCCTGCGAATCCTGCTAACTTTTTGCCCGTGGACGGTTTCCGCTGGCTTATCGAGGAAGACAACACTTGGGATATCAAACCTGGAGTCCCTCTCGGTGAAACCCTGGCAACAGGCTTTCATAGCAGCTACTCACCACTAGCAGCTAAAGGCGAATCAGCTATAGGCAATACTGCTCAGGTTGTATCAGATAACCTGGACGATACCAAACGCTACTTCATTAGCGTTACGCCCCATCAGGGCTATACCATCGGTGGCGCAGAAATTGAGGCTGGCGATAGTGAAGTTCAGGTAATTGTAAATGCACTGCCCATTCCAACAGCGCAGTTCTCAGTATTCGTCTTCGAAGATTTCAGTCCGATCAACGGTGCACCAGACCTGCCTGAAGAAAATCCGGCAATCAGTGTTAACCCTTCCCGTATCAATGAGCCAGATCTTGGCCACTTTGATCCAACGCAATTTCATATCGTTGTTGAAGAAGCGGGTGGTCGTTACGGTGCCACTGGCGGACCGGTAACTCAGGACGCTTTCGGTAACCCTCTGGGTACTGATTATCTCTATGATGCTCAGGGCAATGCCGTCTTAGATATCGATGGGGCTCCCTCGGTAGTGACAATGGGTGACGGTATTATCAACCCAGCCGCCGACGGTAGCGTGCTGATAAAAAACCTGGCACCTGCTAAGTATGGCATTCTAATCACGCCGCCTGCAGGCGGAGGCTGGGTTCAAACCTCAACGATCGAAGGTAGTAAAGTCATCGACATTTGGCCGTCGGCTAACGAACCTTCTTACTTCACTGAGTTCGGCCCTCCAGGGTTCCATGCATTTGTTGGCTTCACTAAGGAAAGTGAAGATACTGCATTCAAAACAGATAACGCCGGTAGCGCGACAATTCTGGGACAGGTCATGAACAACCATATGACCCGCCCACCGGAGTCTGGTTTTTTCAATGGCGACCCCTTCCCAAGTTGCTGGGTTGGTCTGAACCGCACCGGTGGTCAGACAGCTATTGACGTCCAACCATGCGATGAAAACAGTAACTTCACCTTTAACAATATTCCTCCTGGCAGCTACAGCGTAGCTATTTGGGATGCCAACCTTGATGTTGTTATTGCACAGCAGACGGTCACCGTGCCTAATACACCAAATGCCGTTATCGATCTGGCTGATATTGCAGTATTCGGCTGGTTCGCCAAGCTCAGTACCAGCATATTTAACGACATGAACCAAAATGGTTTTCGCGATCCAGGTGAAACAAATCTTGGGGCTGACTCCTCTGCTGTCAACCTACGCTTCAGGAACGGTACCATTTATCAGTCTTTTGCTGTCGATACCGAAGGTGAAGCACCATTCGATGAAATATTCCCATTCTTCCACTGGATAGTCGCCGAAGTCGATTTCGCAACATTGAAAGCGACAGGTGTTACCTATGTAGTGGATAACGGTGGCGAAGTACGCCCTGATAATGGCTGGGATGACCCAACTTTTGATAAGTTGAACCCACAACCACAGTTCTGTACTCAAGCACGTATCGATATTGCAGCGGATGCCGGCGATGCAGCTTGTGTTGGCGCAGCAGTTGGTGATCCTGCCATTAACCCTAATACGGCTAACAATCTGTCGACGACATTAACAGGACCAGTACTAACATTAGGTATGCAGGGTTTCCTGGGCCAGACAAGCCGTCTGGAATTCGGTAAAACCTTCTACGACTTTGCTTCCAAAGAAAACGGTGGCGTCTCCGGGATGGTCTTCTACGCAATTACACGGGCAGAAGATGACCCTCGCTATGCAGCTGCCGAAGAGTGGGAACCTGGTGTACCTCGGGTACAGCTAAACCTATACCGTGATGCGCTTAACGATGACATCATTGATAGCGCTGCCGGTGGCAATGTCAGCACCAACGCATTAACCGGTGCATCTGAACATGTTCGCCCAGACGTTGACCGCTATCCACTGGGTAACTTCCCAGGTACAGAAGATACCGACCACAACGGTAACGGCACATTCGATCTCGGTGACGCTATTCAGGTAACCTGGACCGATAGCTGGGATGACTCAAACCCAACCGCTTGTCAGGGTGACAACTTTACAGCCCACCCAGAACTGGCAACTCAAGGCGGTGACTTTACAACGGACTGTCACGATGGTCTGCGTAATTTCAATCAGGTCACCAACGGCGTCTTTGACGGTGGTTATGCCTTCGATTCCTATATTGATGCGACTACAGGCGAAGAAATCGACGGTTTACCCGTTGGAAAATATATCGTAGAGGCCGTTACTCCTCCAGGCTACGAGCTGATGAAAGAAGAGGATCGTAACGTCGACTATGGCGACAGCTATACTCCTGCGCCTCTGCAACTGCCACCTGAGTGTGTCGGTGACAATCACATAGTTCCTCCTTACATGAGCTATCAGACCGACGGCAATGGTAACCCTCTAGTTGGCACAACAGCTGATCCAGCACCATTTGCCGGACAGAACAAGCCATTTTGTGATCGTAAATCAGTAGCACTAACCCGCGGCAAGAACGCTGCAGCGGACTTCTTCCTGTTCACCGACGTACCCATTGCTGCTCATGTAGTGGGTGGTATTCTGGATGACATTGCTAACGAGTTCGACCCTAATTCACCAAACTTCGGTGAAAAGTATGCACCACCATGGCTACCTGTTTCTTTCCGTGACTGGACTGGCCGTGAGATCCTGCGTACCTATTCCGATGAATGGGGTAAGTTCAACGCACTGCTGCCTTCAAGCTACTCTGTGCATCTACCCATGCCTACAGGCCTGTCACCTAACATGATTACAGCCTGTATGAATGACGCCAGCCCAGTTTTCAATTCGGTGTCTGGTCGCTTAGAGAAAGATCCATTCCATAATCCTCAGTACAGCCAGTTCTGTTATACCTTCCAGTATCTGGCGGGTTCCACAACCTACCTGGATACTCCGGTAATACCTGTATCTGCGTTTGCCGGTCCAGACCAGTTCCCACTGGATTGCGCCCTGCCTACAGCAACACCTGGTATCTATACAGTTAACAGCAATAGTCTTGGAGGTCCTGTAGCCGCTATTGGCGAGACAGTGACTATCACATCTCAGGGTGCGGCTGTTGAAGTTGCAAACCCAGAGTACGATAGTACAGCGTCTACGACTAAGACTATCCTGAGAGATTACAGTTTCGGAACATCCGGCACTGTATCTCTGAATGGTACTGATATTCCTGTTGCTAGCTGGAGCCCAGACACTATTACGTTTGTTGTTCCCGTCGGTGCATCTACCGGTCAATTGGAAGTTATTAGTGCTGCGGGCGTTGAATCAGTTAACGCTGTAACCCTTAACATTGTTACCCCTGGTGACAATGTGGTTCACGTTTACCCTTCTAATAGCCTGACCGATACGCCTATTCAGGATGCTATTGATGCGCTTACCACTCAACCAGGTGATCTGATTCTGGTTCATCCAGGTGATTACCATGAAATGGTCATTATGCATAAACCGGTACGCCTGCAAGGCTTCGGTGCAGCATCCACGACTATAAACGCTGTCCGGGCTCCGGCTGCCAAGCTAGATACCTGGCGCGAGAAAGTCTACAACATGGCGGGTGTTGAATACGATCTGCTACCAGGTCAGGTACTGGGCGCGGCTAACACTGCTGGCCAGCTACCAGTCTTCGGCAACGAAGAAGGCCCTGGTATTCTAGTACTAGGTAACATTGGCGAATACGCTGCCAGCCAGTCCCGTATCGATGGTTTCGGTATTACTGGCGCCGTTCAGGGCGGTGGTATTCTGCTCGGTGGCTACATCGAAAATATGGAGATCAGTAACAACGATGTCTACACCAATTCCGGTAACTTCGGTGGTGGTATCCGCGTCGGTTACCCAACCCTGACCAACACTATCAATGATGCTTTGGTCCATGTTGATGCTGACAACAACAATGTCAACATACACAACAACCAGATCAGTCGAAACGGTGGTATGGGTGGTGCCGGTGGTGGTATAGCACTCTACACAGGTAGTGATAACTACCAGATCACTGACAACATGATCTGCGGTAACTTTGCTGCCGGTAACGGCGCTGGTATTGGTCATCAGGGCCTGAGTAACAACGGTCTTATCGCTGATAACACAATTGCTTACAACCAGTCCTTTACTCAGGGTCTGGAGAAGCATGGTGGTGGTATCTTCTTAGGTGGTAAGGAAGGCCTGGAAGGCGCTAACGGTGTTCAACAAACACCAGGTAGCGGGTCAGTCCTGATCGAAGGCAATATGATCATGGGCAACCAGGCTGGCGCTGGTAGCGGTGGTGGTATTAGTCTGGCGTTTGTTAACGGTGCTGATGTAGAAGCTAACCCTTTGCTTAGCAGTCTATGGCACAACATCAAACTGTATGACAATATCATTGTAAATAATATGGCTGGTCGTGATGGTGGCGGTGTTTCCATGCATGATGCCAGCGCTGTAAGCATGATTCATAATACCATCGCTTATAACGACAGCACTGCAACCGTTGCTGCTACTATTAACCCTGCTTTGAACGGTATTAGCGACTCTACACCTCAACCGGGTGCAGGTATCGCTTCCCATCGTCACACTGCAGCACTGGCAACTTCAGCCGCTCAAACCCACTCCGATCCAGAGCTGGTAAACAATATTATCCTGCGTAACCGCAGTTTCTTCTGGCGTATAGATACCCTGGCCTCTCCACAGGTCTTTAGTCTGGTACCTAACATCGCCAACAATGAAGCACCGGTTTACAGCGATATCGCCGTTGTAGATGATCTTGGACTGTTCCTAAATCCGAAGAACTCTCTGCTAACTGATATCCTTGAAAACGCAGGCTATGCAGGCAATCAATTAGCTGCAAATACTGATGTAGTCTTCACCGATCCCCTTGCAAATGGTCAGCCTGGCCAGACTCTGGTTATGCAAGAACAGACGACCAACATCAATGTTGCAGCCGCCTTGGATGAAGGAGGCAATTTCATCGATGTTCGCTTTGGCCCGCTAACTCTGGATACAGCCCTGCGTGGCAACTATCGCCTGGCTGACAACGCCAGTAACGACGCAATCGATAATGGTTTAATCGATATCTTGGTTAGCAACGACAATCTGGTTAATGATGATTTCTACGGTACACCACGTTATTACAACGGCGGCCCTGAAATCGGCGCAGAGGAACTACCCAACGGCATTCTGACAACGCCAACCGCAACACCTCTGCCTGTTGCTGTAGATGACATTCGCCGAGTTGTTCGTTCCGGTCCTGCAGGTGATCTTCAGGCATTTACTCTGAATATCAACAACCTGCTGCGTAACGACATCGATGCGACTGGCTGGGGTAATGCTGCACCTGTTGTTGGCAGTGAAACCGGTGGTAGTGTCTTAACCTGGGGTTCACCAACCGCTAGAAAGTTCACGCTGCGCACGCCAGCAGGGCGTCGTTCAGTAGGACAGTTTAGCTTCCAGTACAAGGCTTCTCACGACCCTGCCGCTAATGCTGCAACCGTGGTGGTGAACAAAGATATTTCTGTTCGCCGCGCCTTTGCCCGGGTCCGTAACAACGGTGATGTGCGCTGGCGCTTCAACGGCTGGACAACCTTCCCTGCCGATACTCGCATCCGCTTGTATATGAATGGTAATGCCTCTGGTACTCCATTTGCTGACTGGGATCTTGATCGAGCCGATGGTCGCTGGATCTACGCTGAAAACCAAGGTCCAAACCCAACCGGGGTTACTGAAGTAAGTGTTCGAATCGGTAACCGTACACTCAAACATATTCCACTGGATATCCGATAACAGTCATTGCGGCCGATATACCGGCCGCAACCTGACAGGTATCAGCTCAAGTTCAAAGGAGCGAAACCATGAACAAGAAAGCAATAAGTCTGATGGTCAGAACCGTTATTGCCGGTGCGATGATCAGCAGCGCGGGCATCGCCAGCGCTACCGTCTATTCACAATGTCCCGGCGACCTGAACGGCGATGGTGACAATATTGATGCCGGAGAAAACTCAACGGCAAAATGTATGCACTTAACCGGTGGTGATGGTTATATTCAAATGGCTGATGATAGCCCCCACCCCTTATATATGTTCGGCTTTGCTGATTTAACCGGCACCCCTGATGATCAAATCATGACAGAAGGTGTATTAGCTGCGGAGTTCCCTGCCCCTAATATCGTACTAGACCAAGGGGAAGAATTTTACCTAACCCTGTCTAACGTAGGCATGGTAATGCGGCCAGACCTGTTCGATCCACATACCGTTCACTTCCACGGTTTTCCTAACGCATCTTCAATTTTTGATGGTCTACCGGATACCGCTGTGTCCATCAACATGGGTGCAAGCCTGACCTATTACTACAATGTGCAAGAACCCGGCACCTATATGTATCACTGTCACGTAGAGGCAACTGAGCATATGCAGATGGGTATGTTGGGTAACCTATATGTGCACCCGGCGCAAAATAAGAACTATAGCCCGGCGGCTCCACTGGAGTACCCCGTGGGGTCAGGACGGCAATATCACAAATTCGTATACAACGATGGTGATGGTTCCACCGGCTACGATGTTGAAGTACCAATCCAGATGGGCTCTTTCGACTCCGCTTTCCATGATGCCAGTGAATCAGTGCAACCTCTACCTTTCGCAGAGATGGCTGATAACTACCCGATGCTGAATGGGCGGGGTTATCCAGACACTGTTATTCAAGGTGATCTGCCCTCTGTTGATATTCACCTAACCGATGGACAGCCATTCAAACCTGGCCGGACAACACAAAAGGTTTCTAGCCATATTGAAGCGGACCAGGGTGAAAAAATATTAGTCCGTCTGTCAAACCTGAATGTCACCCGTTTCTACTCTCTGAATACTCTGGGTATTCCGATGCAGGTAGTCGGGGTTGGTGCGAAACAGCATATCGGGCCCACCGGTAAAAAACTGTATTACAAAACCAATTCCGTCACTCTTGGTGGCGGTGAGGCGCTCGACATAATGCTGGATACTGCTGATGTCTCACCAGGCAAATATTATCTTTACACCGGTAATTTAAATTATCTGAGCAATGGTAATGAAGACTTTGGTGGAATGATGACCGAAATCATAGTCAACGCACCTATCTAAGTTGAGCAGGCAAGGAGAACTATTATGAAATTATTACGCAGCTTTGCCGCGCTGACCAGCACTCTGGTGCTGACAGCCGCCAGCTGGACGGCGCAGGCAGAGATAATCGGCATCGAGGGTACTACCACCGATGGCCACCAGAAAATCTTTAACCTTGAAGCTGGTAACGCCGCCATCAGCACACCTGATGGTGACAGTCTTCTAATCTGGGCATACGGCGATATGGATAACTCAGCATCAGCAGTGCAATATCCAGGTCCGACAATTATTGTCCATGAAGGTGATGCGGTCACGATAAACCTGACGAACAAAGATATCGGCGAGCCCGTATCTATTGTGTTCCCGGGACAAACCAACATCGCAGCTGTAGTTTCCAATGACCTTGGTATAGACGGCACGGGCGATCGGGTAGTACTGACAGAGGAAGCCAGTATGGGTGAAACTGTCACTTATAGCTTTACTGCCAGTAAGCCTGGTACCTACCTCTACCACAGCGGTTCAAATCCTGATCTACAGGTTGAAATGGGGTTAACCGGTGCCATGATCATACGTCCTGCTGTCAACCCTGACACCCAGGCATATAACAGCGCAGACACTACCTATGATCATGAATACCTTTACTTCCTGACTGAGATGGATCCCTCTATCCACCAGGCAATGGATTTTGGCCTAACGCCAGATACCAGTAACTATAAGCCGGTACTCTGGTTTATGAATGGCCGTAATGGCCCCGATACCTTGTTTGATAACAATGTCGGCTGGATGCCTCATCAACCTTACAGTTCTCTGACTAGAATGCACCCCGGTGACAAAGTCTTGTTACGCATTATCGGAGCTGGCCATGATATGCATCCTCTGCATACCCATGGTAACCACTTCTTGCAGGTTGCCCGTGACGGTCAGGTTCTTACCAGTGATCCAGTCAACGTAAATACCGTCGGTGCTGACCTGGCCTTTAGTGATTACACTCAACAGGTTCTACCTGGCGCAACTTACGATGCCATTTTCGAATGGACCGGCAGAAATATGGGCTGGGACATCTATGGTCATACCGATGGTAGCGGCGCTCTTTGTGATGGTTTGCCAGGCCCTAGCAACGGAACAGACCCGGTATCCTTTGAGGATTGCCGATACCACAACGTGCCTGTCCCCGTTACGCTTCCGGAAAATCTTGACCTTACTTTCGGTGGTTTTTACAGCGGTAGTCCCTTCCTCGGCGCCATGGAGTCTCTGCCTCCCGGTGAAGGTGGACTGAACCTGAACGGTGGCCTGTTCTTCATGTGGCATTCCCACACTGAGAAAGAGCTGGTCAATAACGACATATTCCCAGGCGGCATGATGACCATGCTGATTATTGAACCACCTGGCGTACCAATCCCTTAGGGTTGGCATCAGAGAACAAGGATAAGGAGTCTTATTATGAATACCTTGAGATACTCCGCTTTGCTAATCGGATCCCTGATGCTGACATCTGGTTCGGTTCAAGCGGTAACCTACGACATCTGTGTAGGTACAACATCAACAATAGTCCCGTCGGGTGATGGTTCACCTGATATAGGGATTCCAATGTGGGGTTATGGTATAGAAGACGGAGGTAGCTGCAGTAGCGCTTCCGTACCTGGACCACAAATCATCGTGCCTGAAGGCGATACCTCACTAACAATAAATCTGCGTAATACACTGACAAGTGCTGCCACCTCGATAATGATTCCTGGACAAGGCCTGCCTGATATAGGCGGTGTTCCGGTAACCTTTACCGATGCTCAGTCGCGCCAACGGGTTAGCTCATTTGTTTCTCAGGTGAACTCCGGCGGCGGTACTGGCACCTATACCTGGAATAATATCAGGCCAGGCACTTATCCCTATCAGTCCGGCACCCATGTTCAAGTGCAGGTACAGATGGGTCTGTATGGAGCAATGACTCAAAAAGACAGTGCTACCACGGCCTATCCAGGCATCAACTATGATCAAGAAAGCCTACTGATCTACAGTGCAATCGATCCTGTTCTGCATTCAACAGTCGATGCCGGAAACTACGGACCAACTGGCACTATGACCAGTACCATTAACTATCAGCCTAAATACTTCCTCGTGAATGGCCAGCCTTATACTACAGGTAGCTTACCTGCAGATATCGGTCCTTCAGGCAGTACTACGCTATTACGAATGATCAATATGGATCTGGATACCCATGCACCAATGCTGCTGGGGGGCTACATGGATGTGATAGCCGAATCAGGCTATCCATATCCGTACCCTCGTCGTCAGTATTCAGTGAATTTGGCTCCCGGACAGTCCAAAGACGCTCTACTGACTCTCGGTGAGGGCTCAACGGTACTATCGCTGTTTGACCGACGTCTGAATACCACCAATGCCGGTGGCACCGGTGGTGGTTTGGTGAATCAGTTCTCAGTTTCGGGTAGCGCAGCGGGTACTGATCCATTGTATTACTTCTCGCTGTTCAGAGGACTAAATGCTGGCGGAGTAACCGCCGTACCTGGACTGGGTAATGTCGAAAACCGAGATATTGTCAGCTATAACCCTGCCGATGGCACCTGGGCAACTGTACTGGATGGTTCTGACTTCAATCTAGTTCGTTCCAATGGATCAACCATGGCGAACATCGATGCTCTGCATGTATTTGCTGATGGTCGCATGTTGCTGTCGTTCGACACGCCAACCATTGTGCCCGGAGTCGGTGGGACCGGTGTTGTCGATGATTCAGATCTGGTGATATTTGATCCTTCACTGACTAGTAACAGTTTCAGCATCGCCTACACTGGTACCCAGTTACAACTGACCAGTGGTGCTGAAGATATCAATGCACTCAGTCTTGATGTTAACGGTGATCTGCAGGTTTCAACTATCGGTAATGTCATTATCGATGGTGTGACCATCGCCACGGATGAAGATGTTATACGCTTCAGTCAGGCAACCCGAACCTGGGAAGTGATGTTTGATGGTAGCGATCTAAGCACTGACTTCACGGCCAACGCTGCAGATATCGATGCATTATCGCATCCGGATGCAAATCAGCTGCTGATGAGCATTTTAGGCAATAAAAACCCGCTTGCGGGGGTTAATGCTAGGGATGAAGATGTACTGCTTTACAGCGGCAGCTTCGGCCTTAACAATACGACTGGTCTATTGGAGACCCGGTTGGATATGACGGCTGTCACTGGGGCTTTACCTGGCAATGCAGATATCAGCGCAATGAGCTGGAGTAACGGTTTGCCATACGATAACAGCCCGCCAATACCTGCTGATGACAGCTATTCGCTGGATCTGCGGCTTAATCCGACACTCATTGTTACTGCACCCGGTGTACTGGCAAACGATATGGATCCGGACATGAACAGCCTCTCTGTTCAACCGGCAGTTGTCACCACTACGCTAGGCGGTAGTCTGGATATCGCTATCAACGGTAGCTTCACTTATACACCAGCGATAACCGCTGGAGTTGATAGTGCAGACTACACAGTGATCGATGGGGTTGGTGGTTCAGAAGTGGGAAGTATTACCTTCAATGTTGAGACCTCAGCGGCTCCAACGAATGAACCTCCTGTTGGTAAAATTGACCGGGTATCTACGCCTAAAAATATCACTCTGGTGATTGATGTACTGGCGAACGATACCGATACCACCGGCGTAATCGATCCCGCATCTGTTGTGATCACTTTGCAACCTAAGCGTGGCGGTACAATCAATGGTATCAATACGTCTACCGGCGAAATCACCTTCACTCCTGCAGTAAACTTTATAGGTACTGATGTGTTCAAGTACAAAGTTAGTGATGACGGTGGTCTTACTTCTACTGCGGTGAAAGTCCGTGTCAACGTAACCAACTAACCCCCCCCAGCAAGCAGCGTCCAAGGCTGGACAACTGTTTGCCAAAGGGGAGCCTTTCGGCTCCCCTTTTTTTTTGGCAAAAAAAAAGATCAATTCTCAAAAGTAAAAAAAACGGCTGATAACGCCTGTCGCAAATGAGAGATGCTTCACCTAAATCACAGAGCAAGACTAATGTCTCCAAAAAACAACATACCTAAGGCACTGATTTAAAAAGAAAAACAAAACAAAATCAACAACATGGCCTATTATTTGCGTATATTTTATAAAGCAGACTGTCAGGGAAATAGAGACAGTTTGAGATTATTACTAGGGGGGAAAGCGATGAACAGCTTTTTCAAGATCAAAAAAAATTCCTGGCTGAACCTAATACTGCTCTGTTTCGCGGTACAGCTTTTTCAGCCTGCAGTTGCATCTGAGATATTACCAGAGCAAGCACAGACAGCTCTGGAGGAAGAATGGGGTATCAGAGTGATGTCTCTACGCCATTCAGCCGCAGGTTATATGCTGGACTTCCGCTATCGTGTTACCGACCCGGTCAAAGCAAAGGAAATCCTTAACCGAAAAATCAAACCTCAGTTGATTGTCAGCAGCACCGGTAATCATTTGCAGGTACCCGCACCATCAAAACTAGGCCCCTTACGTCAGGCATCCAGAGTGCCCAGGGCAGACACAAACTACTTCATCTTCTTTGCCAACCCAAGTCGCCAGGTAAAAGCCGGCGATAAGGTAAGTATCCAGATCGGTAAACTGGAAATTTCTGGCTTGAAGGTCAGCAGTAGCTGAATACGGAGATATCAGCATGAACTCACTTATCCGACCACTCTGCTTTTCCTCTGCACTACTGTTTGCAGCAGTTAGTAACGCAGCTATTGTGTCAGAAGATCTGCAACAGCGCCTGGACTCAACGGGCAGTTTTGACTCCGTCGCAGTTATTCTTCAATTTAATGACCAGGTAAAAAATCAAAAGGCGCTACGTAAAGTTCGTAAAGCGATACGTCAACAATTAAGAGCTGACACCGATCTTACGAAAGCAGAAAAAAAGAAGCTACGTAAACTATTACGTTCACAGGTCATCAAGTCTCTGCGTCAGCAACTTAATACATCCAGAAAAAACCTGGATCCGTTGCTAGACTTTGCAGCCCAAGGGCAGATAAAAGACTTATGGCTAATAAACTCAGTGGCACTTACCCTGCCCGCCTATATGGTTGAGGCATTAGCTCAATTACCACAAATAAACACGCTTAGATCTGACCTCCTGACGGCAGCGCCAGGACAGATTTACACACCACCTTCTCCACCGGAATGGAACCTCGAGAGCATTAATGTTCCAAGCCTTTGGAGCCAGGGTATCACCGGCGATAGTGTTGTGGTCGCGATTATTGATACAGGTGTTGATGGTTCTCATCCAGATCTGATTACCCGCTTCCGTGGCGGCAGTAATGATTGGCTGGACATGCATGGTACCAGCACAACTCCAACCGACGGCTTTGGCCATGGTACCAACGTTACCGGCCTTATTCTCGGAGGTGACAGCTCTGGTACCGCAGTTGGTATGGCACCTAACGCTCAATGGATCGCTGCACGAGTGTTCGACAACTCAGGCTACGGATCACTGAGTGATCTGCACGCAGGCCTCCAGTGGGCACTGGACCCCGATGGCAACCCTAACACTGATGATGCACCCGATATTGTCAATAATTCTTGGGGGTTGCTCGATACAGTCGATACCTGTAATACTGAATTCCAAGCGGATATACAGTCCCTCAAAGATTCCGGCATCGCTGTTACCTTTGCTGCAGGAAACTCAGGACCGAACTCCAGCAGCAGCCTAAGCCCAGCCAACTTACCGGGAGTCATGTCAGTTGGTGCAGTAGATAATACTCTGACGGTCGCCAACAGCAGTAGTCGAGGGCCATCTCCTTGCGACATAACCGCAGTATTCCCAACGGTTTCGGCTCCCGGCATCGATGTGCAGACCACAGACCTATCCTACGGAACAGGCTACCCCGCCACGGCATGGGTCGGCGGTAGCTCATTCGCAGTCGCTCACGCCTCAGGTGTGATGGCACTGCTTAAAAGCGCAGTCCCAACAGCAACAGTTGCCAAGATGGAACAAGCCATCCGTGAAACTGCGGTTGATCTTGATGTTCCTGGTGTTGATGGTAATACCGGACATGGCTTGATCGATGCCCAAGCGGCATTAGTTAAACTTATAGAGATCACCACTCCTCCTGGCCCAACAAATACGGCACCACTTGGAACGGCTGATCAGTATGACGTTGACGAATCCTCAGTTTTTGTTGTGGCGACCGGCAGCGGTCTATTAAGCAATGACAGTGATCCAGACCAGGATAGTCTTAGCGCGCACCTGATTACACCACCTTTATATGGCAATGTAGTACTCAACACCGATGGTAGCTTTATCTATCAACACGGTGGCGGCACACAAACTGATATTTTTACCTATGTAGCGAATGATGGTTTAGCAGATAGTAATGCAACAACTGTGACATTGAATATTATTCCGACACCCATTGTAAATACCGCGCCTACTGCCGTGAAGGATGTATTTCGTGTGGCGAAAAACAGTACAACCGTACTGAATATTCTCACCAATGACACTGACGCTGAAAACAACATCAACCCAACATCAATAAAAATAGTACGTCAACCGACTAAAGGAGGAGCTGTTTCAGTCAATAACAACGGAACGGTCACCTATACTCCTAAGGAAGGTTTCAGAGGACGTGAAGTGTTTAAATATAAGATTTGGGATGATCTGGGCCTTCGTTCTAACGCTGGCAAAGTAGTGATACGAGTGAAATAACGATTAAAGCAACAGGGACCGTCGGCAGGATGCCAACGATGCCCTACTAATGCTGAATACCGGGGGGTTAACAGCATGACAACAGACAGATCAACAACGAGTTCGTCAGCTAAGCGACTTCAGGAAGCAACCACTTCCCTTTCAAAGGGGCTGAATTGGTGGTTTGGCAAACTTAATGAGGCATTACCAGCCCGGGTTAGATCCGGGTTACAGCAAGATAGGCTGAACCTTGTACTCGAATTTCAGGAACAACAACTGAAACTCAGCTCAGGAGGGCAACAGTGGCTATTATCTTCACCCTGGGACTCCAAAACGCTCCCTGAAGCACTGAAGAAAGTCATTTCCAAGGCCCAGTTCGTTACCCTGACCCTACCTCAGGATATGACCCTGAAAACCAGCATTTCGGTTCCCAGAAGTGCCCGGAACTATATTGATAATGTAGTGCGCTTCGAAATGGATCGTGTGACACCGTTCAAAGCTGACCAGGTTTATTATGATACTGGCGCTGTTATTGACGAACCTGGAACTGAGCAGTGTAGTGTTGAGCTCTATCTGGTACCTATTGATCAACTAAAAACCATTCTTGATCAGCTTAATCAGCTGAACATACAAGCTGATCGTGTGATCCCCCATGAATTCTTAAACAAACCAGCAAGTAACTTCAATCTGCTTTCTAAATCTGAAGAAACGGCGGTAAAAGCCAGATACCAACGTTTTCAATTTTCTCTTTTACTTATCAATTTACTGCTATTAGTAGCTGTTGTCTCACTACCTTTAATGGAAAAACAAAATCGTATTGACCAGCTCAAAGATCAAGTTGCTCAATTACGTTTACAGGCTGATGAGGTTTTCGATATTCGTGAAGAGCGCCAAATCCTTTTTAAGCAACAACAGGATTATGTTGAACTCAGACAACAACAAAACTCTACACTAAAGCTTATAGCGGAACTGACTCGCCTTCTGCCCGATACCGTCTGGCTTAACAAGATAGCGATGCAGGAAAGTGGCCTACGAATTCAAGGAGAATCGGGTAATGCATCAGAGTTAATCGCCCTGCTTCAGAACTCTGGCCAACTAACTGATGTAAGTTTCTTTTCACCGGTTACCCAGAACCCCCGCTCCGGTAAAGAGCGTTTCATGATCTCTGCACAACTGATGGAGAGAATAAATGATGCAGCTGAGTAATCAACAACAACGTATTTTAGCATGGGGTATTCTCGGCGTTTTATTGCTGTTAATTTACCTTTTGCTAATAGGCCCTGTGCTGAGTAAATATCAATTAGAGAATGAACGTATTGAAACGCTCACTGATCAGTTACAGCGTTATCAACGGCTAAGCGATAGTAAAGAGGGAGAGAAAGCACTGCTTAAACAAGTCAAGCAGGACTCTCCTCTTAATAGCTTTTTTCTAGCTGGAGAAACCCGTTCAGTGGTATCAGCAAAACTGCAGCAAAACCTAAAACAGATAATTTCCCAGACCGGTGGTCAGATAGTCAGCACACAAGGGCTACCTCAAACCTCTGATGATTACCAAAGCCTTCCAAGTGTGACACTTAAAGTGCAGCTTAAAGCGGGAATCGATGAACTTAAACTAATTCTATTTGCTCTGGAAACCAGCCGTCCCGGGCTCTATGTAGAAAATATCAGCATTAGCTCAACGCCAGTGCGCAACTCCAGTTATGCAAAAAGACAAGTCATGCGCCCTTTGGATATTAGGTTCAATCTAACAGGCTACACAACGGGGACGGATACGCTATGAAAACCGTAGGCTATCTTACCCCGCTGACTTACCTGCAATTGGCATTGATGGCTATATTGTTATTAGTACTTATCGCTCAGGCTTTCCTTCCCGCTACAGAACCTGAGCCCCTACCGGTCAATCAAACAATAACAGCCTCCCAACCAAGCAGTCTGCCCGCATTGTCAGACAATGAGTTTGAAATTGAGCAATTTGAAGAAATCAGTGAACGTCCGCTGTTTTATTCAACCCGTAGACCTCAGGAAATAAGTACGGCCATGACCGCCACCCGAAGCCCTAAAAGAACACCACAGCAAGACTGGACGCTTACTGGAATCATTCTTAACGGTGATAAGAACATCGCCCTTTTCAGCGCTATTCGTAAGAAAAAAAATGAATCATTGAGACACGGCATGAAATTGGGTGACTGGACCCTCGATCAGATTAATCCAGAAAGCGTCAGGTTTACTAAAGAAGGCCGCAAGATCGAAATGCAACTTATAAAACCTAGCCCTTCAAGGGCGCAGAACAGCGGTAGGTCATCATCACTGTTTATCAACCAAAGTCAGTACGGAAAAGTCGTACGACCAATGGAATAACGGCTTAGCAGGAGAATGTAATGAATAGTAAAAGCATAAGGATTGTACTGCCTCTGCTAGTCGCCATACTGGGTCTGACAGGATGTAATACCTCTCCAATTAACTCTGAAGAAGGCCTGCAACCAAACCAACCGATTGGGCAAACAATAAAGCAACGTAATGCAGCCAGGCAGATGGCGACGACAAGTAATCGCCAACAGATAAGTAATCTCAACCAGATTACACAAACTAAAAGTACTCCCAAGCGTTTTGAGATTGTATCCCAGGCTCGCCCGGCAATTAATAGCAGTAACAGAACCGAAAAAGGCAGTTCTGAGGGGAATATCACCCTGAATTTTAATAACACCGATATTCATGAAGTAGCAAAAACTATTCTGGGGGATATTCTTAACCGAAACTATTCTATCAATCCGGCTGTACAGGTAAAAGTATCTCTGCATACCAGCCAACCTCTTAACCGCGATGCATTGATACCGACTCTGGATTCTCTGCTCTTTATGCACGGAGCTGTCTTAAGGGATAACGGTAGCCTTATCGAAATAGTGCCACAGAGTAATACGTTGTCCGGAGGTGCTCCTCAATTTTCACTGAGTAATGATAAGGGCTTTCAAACCCTGGTAACGCCATTACGCTATATCTCCGCAAAAGAGATGGAAAAGATCCTCAAATCAGTTGCATCTGAAGGCGCACGGATTTCGGTAGATGAGCCCCATAACCTATTGATTATGACCGGCTCAAGAACTGAACTAAACACCCTACTTTCTACCATTGAGACTTTTGATGTAAATCAATTACGGGGAATGTCTATTGGATTGTTCCGACTGCAGTCCGTTGATACGCGAACAATATTGAGTGAACTGGAAAGCATTTTTGGTGACAGAGCATCTGGCCCAATGGCAGGATTAGTCAAATTTGTACCCATCGAACGACTCAATACAATTATGATCATTACTCCACAACAACAGTATCTTAAAAGCGCTCAACAGTGGATTGAACGACTAGACAAAATGGATAATTTAGCAAGCACCTCTCTCCATGTTTATAAGGTCAAATACGGTAAAGCTGAACACCTGGCCAGTATGCTTGATCAGCTATTTGAAGGTCAGCGCTCTTCGAACCAGGGTAGCGGACCCCGTTCTCCATCTCCTACGGTTGCAGCACCCGGAACTCCAAATGCTGCAATTAACAGTCTGGGTCAATTAACGCCTATCGCGCGTCAGGGATCTCTACAAAACCTTGGGGATATCAGTATTATTGCTGATCAGGAAAATAATTCTCTATTGGTTCTAGCAACTCAGGCAGACTATTCAGTCGTTGAATTGGCACTACAAAAACTAGATGTATTGCCGCAGCAAGTATTAGTAGAAGCGACAATCGTGGAAGTTAAGCTCTCCGGTGACTTGAAATATGGTATCGATTGGTTCTTTAAGAACGGTTTTGGTAACGGCGATACTGGCAACGGATCCCTGACCAGCCCACAGAGCTCTACCGGTTTCAAATATCAGGTATTGGACAAGTTAAATAATCCTCTGGCCTTGTTAACAGCCCTGGCATCGGATAGCCGAATAAATGTTATCTCCTCTCCTTCTCTGATGGTAATGGACAACCAGTCCGCCTCTATAAAAGTAGGAGACCAGGTACCCATCTCTACATCTGAAACAACTAATACCTCTAATAACAGCAGTAATCTGATCACAACCTCAGTTCAGTATCGAGATACCGGTGTTCTACTGGAAGTAACACCGCAAATCAAAGAGGGTGGAATGGTTGTGCTTGAGATCAATCAGGATGTCAGTGACGCCTCTGTTACTACCTCGTCAGGCATTCAGTCACCAACTATTAATCAACGCCAAATTAAAACTACAGTAGCAGTACAAAGTGGTGAAACGCTGGTACTCGGCGGGCTGATTCGAGAAAACAAAGATTTGGGCAACGCAGGCGTTCCTGGAATTAAGGATGTACCCGTCCTTGGTTTCTTCTTCGGTTCTTCCAGTGAAACCAGCCGTCGAACTGAACTTGTTGTGATGATCACACCAACAGCCATTAAAGGACGTAATCAAGCCAGAGAAGTCACGGAAGAGTTCAAACGCCAGATGAAAGAACTTAACCTTTGAACCCAAGAGTTCCACACAACTTACTGACTCAAATAAGAGACATTTTATTTATGCAGCCGTTAACAATAAGTATTGAACAACTGGTGTAATCTTTATAAAGGCGGCGTATTTCGGGCTTTTTACTACATTTAGGCAACCAGACAGATACCCAAAATGAGATGTCTCTTTTTTGCAACATAGCATCCATTGCGTTATAGTGAATGTAATTATGAAAGAAGAAAGAGACTTTCTCAGTCCCATGCAGATTTGACCAGATCATAATCTATCTGCGTCAGAAAAGTGCTCTAGTTAACAGTAAAAAAACATACCGAAACCTGTTTGATCATTTACACAAACAGATTTCTATAGCCTTATAAAAAACTGTGCTGCCTTCTCCTTAAAGCAAGCAGCACTGGGAGTACCTCAATGAACGGCACCATTACCCTCATTCTGACTAACGATCAGGAGCAGGAAGTTCAGATCAGTAATAACTCACAGATTGATCTTTCTGGTGTAGCCCGCGCCATGTTGCCTTTCAATCGAAATGATCTCACTGATATTACATTTAATGGTGAAACACTGGAGCTTACCCTAGAGGGAGGCACCCAGCTAACGTTCGACAATTTCATTCAAGAAGATGGCGTAATGGTGCCGCTAATTGATCCAAGCGGCACTCTGATTTTCTCTAACATTTCTGCCCTTCTGGAATCGCTACAGGCTACCGCCGCAGGTAATCAGGAAACCGAACTGGGTAATGGTTCAGGGTTCTTCCCCGCCGAAGAAGATACAAGCCAGTCTCAAGATGACGCAAATAGCTATCGAAATCTGCGAGGTAGCGGCACGGGTACCAATGGAGATAACGACGACGGTCAAGGTGGCACTACTTTTCTTGCAGCGCCCAATATTGCCCCGGTAGCTGGTGATGATGAGTTTTCTTTTACCGAGGCCCAGCAGGAATCGAATCAACTATTCGGCAACCTACTCTCAAACGATACCGATATCGATAGCAATGCTGAACTGTTCGTGACCTCTGTAAACGGAGAAGCACTCACCGGCGATTTTATAACAGCTATTCTTGAGTCCGGTGTACAGGTCACTGTGTTTAAAAATGGCTTATTTACTGCCAATAACTATGAAGTCCACGGCGATCTCGCTGAGGGGGAAGTGGTAACTGAAAACTTTGTATATGAAGTTTCTGACGGGCAGAATACTACAGAAGCTAACGTTTCAGTTACCGTTACAGGCACCAATGACATCCCTGAAATTTACTTTGATAAAGGCGAAAACCAGGGCCAAGTCATCGAAGATGTTACCGCTTTACCACCTCAAGGCCCGCCAGCGATAGACGAACTAGTTCCGCAAGATGCACCATTACAGCAATTTCCCGATATTAAGGCTACCGGCCAACTTTCTGTTTTTGATCCCGATAACGGCGCAACGGCTGCGTGGAGCGTTTCTGCGCCCAATGGCAACTACGGTACACTTAGCGTTGATCCATCAGGCCAGTGGAGCTATGCCCTTTATAGTGGCAATGATGCAGGGGCTTCTGATGTGCAAGCGCTCAACAGCGGCCAGACTGAAACAGAAACATTTACAGTTGTTGTGACCGACGACCAAGGCGCAACTGATAATGCCGAAATCACTATCACTGTCATCGGCACCAATGATCAACCCATCGTTACTAATCCGCAGGTGAACTATAAAGGTGTTGAAGCCATAGATGGTCTCAATAACTTTACTAATATGGCTTTTTCAGATGCAACTGATGCCGATGCTGAAGATACTGATCTGACCTATCACCTTTATAGTCAGGGAGTCTCCACTGACAATGCGTTAGCAACTAACTTATCGGTTTCTTTAAATAACGACGGAACCTTTAACCTTAGCGGTGATTTCAATGCTCTCGCTGTAGGTGAAACTGCCACAGTCAGTTTCCAATATTATGTCGATGACAATAATGGTTTTAATGGTCTGAACGGACTGGATAAATCCTCTAAGTCTGCACCTGCTATCGTCTCTATCACTGTCGCTGGCACCAATGACGCCCCTGAAATTCACTTTGATAAAGGCGAAAACCAGGGCCAAGTCATCGAAGATGTTACCGCTTTACCACCTCAAGGCCCGCCAGCGATAGACGAACTAGTTCCGCAAGATGCACCATTACAGCAATTTCCCGATATTAAGGCTACCGGCCAACTTTCTGTTTTTGATCCCGATAACGGCGCAACGGCTGCGTGGAGCGTTTCTGCGCCCAATGGCAACTACGGTACACTTAGCGTTGATCCATCAGGCCAGTGGAGCTATGCCCTTTATAGTGGCAATGATGCAGGGGCTTCTGATGTGCAAGCGCTCAACAGCGGCCAGACTGAAACAGAAACATTTACAGTTGTTGTGACCGACGACCAAGGCGCAACTGATAATGCCGAAATCACTATCACTGTCATCGGCACCAATGATCAACCCATCGTTACTAATCCGCAGGTGAACTATAAAGGTGTTGAAGCCATAGATGGTCTCAATAACTTTACTAATATGGCTTTTTCAGATGCAACTGATGCCGATGCTGAAGATACGGATCTGACCTATCACCTTTATAGTCAGGGAGTCTCCACTGACAATGCGTTAGCAACTAACTTATCGGTTTCTTTAAATAACGACGGAACCTTCAACCTTAGCGGTGATTTCAATGCTCTCGCTGTAGGTGAAACTGCCACAGTCAGTTTCCAATATTATGTCGATGACAATAATGGCTTTAATGGTCTGAACGGACTGGATAAATCCTCTAAGTCTGCACCTGCTATCGTCTCTATCACTGTCGCTGGCACCAATGATTTCCCAACGGTTAAAGGTATTGTAAAACTTAACCTTGACGAAGACCGTAGTAGCTTGAAAAAGGTATCTCTGCTTAAAAAATCCGCAGATGTCGATGACAGCGATGTGCTGAATGTTGACTTCAATACGGTGAATCTAGTGCGGGGGAATGATACCGGTATCGATTTCGATCAGGCCAATAACCAGCTTATTGTAGATCCAGCTAAATACCAATATCTTGCCCTGGGTGAAACCGAAACAGTTGTATACAGTTACACCATTACCGATGGCAATGGCGGTACCGTTGAGCAAAAAGTCAGGATCAAGGTTAAAGGCCGCAACGATGCGCCCGAGATTACTGTAGATACAGGCGATAGTATCGCTGAGTCCCTGACTGAAACCGACGCTGGACTAGACATTAGCGGTACGCTTTCAGTCACTGATGTCGATATCTCTGATATTGTTTCAGCTTCTGTGTCATCGGTATCAGTAACAGGTTTTAACAACGGCATAGACAGTCCCGCTTTATTAGCGATGATGAGCGTTAATGCCGCACCTGTCATTGATGGGAACAACGACCGCGGCACCCTTAGCTGGTCATTTGACAGTAATAGTGAAGCATTCGATTACCTGGGTCTGGGTGAGTCGCTAGAGCTAACCTATACCCTTCAGGTTAGCGATGACGCCAACCCTGCAGCCACTGTTGACCAAACAGTGACAGTAACCATCAACGGCAGTAACGACACACCAACAGTCAGCACTCCTCTGTCCAAAACACTGAATGAAGATGTCCGTGGTATTAAAAAGCTGAACTTGCTCAAAGGTGCCGATGACGATGATCTGAACGATACGCTTCACATCGAAAACCTGACCCCTGTCAGCGGTGATGCATCAGGCATCTCTCAGTCAAGGAATGGTAACAAGCTATTGATCGATCCAGCCGACTATCAACACCTGGCCATCGGCGAACAAGCGATTGTGGAGTTCACCTATGATGTTGTTGATAACCATGGGGCAAGCGTTACTCAAACAGCAACGGTTACCATCAACGGGCGCAATGACATCCCTACCGTTGACGGTATCGTCAAACTTACCCTGAATGAAGATCTAGGCAGCATCAAGGAAGTATCACTGCTTGAAAACGTTAGCGATTTAGATACCTCAGATGTGCTTCGGGTGAAGTTCGGTACACTTGAGCTGCTCTCCGGTAACGATGAAGGTATCAGTTTTGACCGTGCCAACAACATGTTGCAGGTTGACCCTGACGTATACCAATATTTGGCTGCCGGTGAAACTGATGTAATCAAATATACTTACACTGTGGCCGACGGCCACGGCGGTAAAGTGCAGCAGAACGCAAAAGTCGTTATTAAAGGCCGCAATGATGCGCCCGAGATCACTGTAGAGACTGGCGATAGTATCGCTGAAACCCTGACTGAAACCGACACTGGATTAGACATTACCGGTACGCTTTCAGTCGCTGATGTCGATATCTCTGATATTGTTTCAGCTTCGGTTGCATCGGTATCAGCGACAGGTTTTAACAACGGCATAGACAGTCCTGCTTTACTAGCGATGATGAGCGTTAACGCCGCACCTGTCATTGATGGGAACAACGACCGCGGCACCCTTAGCTGGTCATTTGACAGTAATAGTGAAGCATTCGATTACCTGGGTCTGGGTGAGTCGCTAGAGCTAACCTATACCCTTCAGGTTAGCGATGACGCCAACCCTGCAGCCACTGTTGACCAAACAGTGACAGTAACCATCAACGGCAGTAACGACACACCAACAGTCAGCACTCCTCTGTCCAAAACACTGAATGAAGATGTCCGTGGTATTAAAAAGCTGAACTTGCTCAAAGGTGCCGATGACGATGATCTGAACGATACGCTTCACATCGAAAACCTGACCCCTGTCAGCGGTGATGCATCAGGCATCTCTCAGTCAAGGAATGGTAACAAGCTATTGATCGATCCAGCCGACTATCAACACCTGGCCATCGGCGAACAAGCGATTGTGGAGTTCACCTATGATGTTGTTGATAACCATGGGGCAAGCGTTACTCAAACAGCAACGGTTACCATCAACGGGCGCAATGACATCCCTACCGTTGACGGTATCGTCAAACTTACCCTGAATGAAGATCTAGGCAGCATCAAGGAAGTATCACTGCTTGAAAACGTTAGCGATTTAGATACCTCAGATGTGCTTCGGGTGAAGTTCGGTACACTTGAGCTGCTCTCCGGTAACGATGAAGGTATCAGTTTTGACCGTGCCAACAACATGTTGCAGGTTGACCCTGACGTATACCAATATTTGGCTGCCGGTGAAACTGATGTAATCAAATATACTTACACTGTGGCCGACGGCCACGGCGGTAAAGTGCAGCAGAACGCAAAAGTCGTTATTAAAGGCCGCAATGATGCGCCCGAGATCACTGTAGAGACTGGTGACAGCAGCAAGGTATTACTCACTGAAGATAACTCAACCCAAACCGTGACCGGAACACTCAGCGTCACCGATGTTGACCTGTCTGACATAGTCACAGCCAAAGTTGTTTCACTCTCAATTAAAGGTGAAAGCGGTACACTAAATCCTTTTGATCTTTTGGATATGCTGAGTGTAAGTAGAGGCGTAGTTATCGGAGATAATACCGATACTGGTGCTATCAACTGGAGTTTCGATAGCAACAGCGAAGCATTTAACTACCTGGGCGATCAGGAGTCCTTAGTTCTCACTTACCGTATTCGGGCAACTGATGATAGTAACGACAGCGCATTTGACCGCCAGACAGTTAAAATTATTGTTAATGGCACTAACGATGCCCCAGTAATAACCGCAGCACCTGCCGATACATTCGCCACTGTTCAAGAGAGCAATAGCGGTATTTCCGTAGAAGGCAACTTCAGTGTTGAGGATTTAGACCTGTCTGACAGCGTTTCAGCTTCTGTCAGCCTAACTAATGTCACCGGTAGTGATAACGGGCTTGGCAATGCTGCTCTGGAAGCGATGATGAAGGTTTCCCCCGCGGATATTATCGCTTCAGGTGCAACCACCGGCACACTCAACTGGGATTTCAATAGCGATACCGAAGCTTTTGATTACCTGGCTGTCGGCGAAGCGTTACAACTAACCTTTACCGTTACCGTCGATGATGGCTTAGCGCAGGATACACAGGCTGTCACTATCACTGTGCAAGGTACAAATGATGACCCACAGGTCGTTGGGAGTATTAATAAATCAGTCAATGAAGACCGCTCCGCTATACGAGTAATCGATCTGTTGGATAAGACCTCCGATGCAGACGTGAGCGACACTCTCTCCGTTGATGCAAGCTCTGTTCAGCGCTTAACAGGTAACCCAGCCGGAGTTACCCTTGATGGCAATACCCTTCGAATAGACGCTCATGCCTACCAAAACTTGGATGCCGGTGATCGCCATGTACTGAAATATCGATACGATATTGTCGATGGACATGGTGGTGTAGTAACGCAAACAGCAAGAATAGTTATCATCGGAGAAAACGACACCCCCACTGTAAAAGCCGTTACCCGTAGCTATAGCGAAGACATCCAGGGTAATAAAGCGATAAATCTACTAAATTTTGCCAAGGATGTTGATGACGATGCCCAGCTCAGCATCAATAGTGTCACCCTGCGAAACACCGCTGCTGACGACAGTGGTGTACGCCTGAATAATGCAGGTAACAAACTGATCATCACACCTTCAGATTATGACTACCTGGCAGAAGGGGAACAGGTACAGCTTATCTACGAGTTTGTTGTAAGCGACGGTCTGGGTGGAAACATTCTCAGCACAGCAACGATCAATATCGTTGGTCATAATGACCAGCCTGAAATTCTAGAGCCTGTGATTACATTACCTACGGTTATGGAAGAAAATACAGGGCTAAACACCCTTTCAGGCGTTGCTCTTTCAGGAGCCACAGATCCTGATTCTAGTGATAATTCACTTGAGTATAAAATCGATACTTTCAGCAGTGATAACATAAAAGTAACAGATCTTTCAGTGACCGTTAATGCCAATGGCACTTTTGATCTTAGTGGCGACTTTAACGCTCTGGCAGTCGGTGAGACTGCAACCATTACACTTAATTATTACGTCACTGATGGTCATGGCTTTGACGGCACTAATGGCGTGGATGAAAAATCAGATTCTGATCTGGCCACTGTTTCAGTAACAATCACTGGAGGTAATGAAGCGCCTGTTATCGCCAACCTTACACAGTTCCAGGACGGAGCAGACACCTTTACCGGCAAAACCACATTACTGGTAAATACTGATGCGCGCTGGACCAACGGTGATATCGTTGATCCTGACAACACCGACACCCGCAACACACTAAAAATTGCTGACGGTGATAATGCACCTGCTATTTCTGAAATTAGTTTCAGCAAAGATCTGAATCTATCTGCTCAAGAGCTCGACGCCCTCCAAGCGAATATTATACTGGGGGTTAAAGAGACCACAAAAGGTGGAGATAGCATCTCTCTGGACTACAACAAACTGTTCTACTTCCTGCCTGCCGGAGTTAATGCGGTTATTAGTGTTACTTACATGCTTGAAGATAGCTTCGGAGATCTGAGTAATCAGGCAATCGCAACCTTAGTCGTTAACGGCACCGATCAGCCAACCTTGTTAAAAAATGATATCTATACCAACAACAGTACTAAGCTCTTTGAAAATGGTGCAGATACTGACTTCGATATACTGGCTAACGATATAGATCCTGACCTGGGCGATCTGAGATTGCTGAAGATTAATCAGAATAACCATGTAACTCTTCGCGATGGCGCAAATGAAACCAGTGATGAAATAACTCACCATACGCTTCAGAATGGTACTATTTCCCGGGTAGATGGCCAGCTACATGTCGGTAATCTAGACCAGTTTGATTATCTGCAAAAGGGTGAATCTGACTATCTGCATGTAACTTACCGCACTAAGGATACCGCGGGTATAAAGCATGATGCTAAAGCAGTTATAAAAATTGAAGGGACAAATGACCTTCCAGAGCTAACACTTAATGTCACAAATATTGACAGCCCAGCACTGACTGCATCAGGTTCATTGTCGATCAGTGATGTAGATATCAAAGATACAGTCACCGCTAAGTTAATCAATAGCGTTTCAGTAAGTGGCAATGTTGAGTCGTTGACCCCTAACGCCAACCTGAACCATTTGAAAGTAATGCTTCGCTTGCTGAATGATACTGGCGCAGAAAAGACCAGCGTGGTTGCGCTAGACAACACAGAAACTACCGGTTCAGTTAACTGGGAATTTGAAACTTCCAACCGACCTGCTGCATTTGATAACTTACAAAATGGAGAGCAGGTCACCCTGACTTACCAGGTTTATGCTCAGGATAATAAAGGTGGCTTCACTCCCGTGCACGAGATAAGCATCATTATTGATGGCGTAGCTGGCGGTGGCGGACAAATTGCTTCTGTAACCACCAGTGAGTCCCTAATCAGTAAGGGTGATGATACTGTACTCTTAAGTGATACTCTTGCACTTGAAACGCTGGATGCTATGAGTGGTACAGACACTCTGCTTTTGGATGACGATATCGATCTGATCGATTTTGCTGTGCAGCCTGATGTTCTAGCCGGATTGACTAATTTTGAGCAGATAGATCTATCAGTAGGTGACACTGGCAAATCCTTGCTGAATATCAGTGCAGATGACGTCTTAAATCTTAGTTCAAATAATGAAATCACAATTCTCGGCGATGCTAATGATCACGTCACACTAGATGCCCGCTGGACGGATACTGGAAGCGATGGAAGTGGCTTCAATGTATATCAACAGCTAGATTCTATCGTCAGAGTGGACGAAGATATCCCTACTGATATCCTCGTATAAAGGAAACTAAAAAGCCGGGCATGTGCCCGGCTTTTAATTGTTCAAACATAAAGAATCTCAACTCCAACCCTGCTGCCAACAGTCGCTATCTTTGAGTTGCTGCCAGGGAAGCATCTGCTGACGATGAGTCAGCACCGCTTCCAACACACACTGCTGCACAACACCCTCTTCGTCTCTTATGAGCTCTGTCACCAGAAAATGCTTCTCCCGGTTTTGAGGGCTAACCGCTGTCCATTTACTCAGATTCAGCTTATTGGGATTCAACTGGTTCATAATAAAATACTTATTAAAATCCGGTTATTGGCTGAACTAATTTACCAAACAACGTGGTAAATCGCAGTGGCGCATCGGTTGCAATCAAACAGATACAGTCTTCCTCACTATCCACCAGCGGCTGATGCTCTATCTGATCATCCAAATCAGCAACATCACCCCGGCAGAACCGCCCTACTTCATCTGAAAACGAACCACGCAAAACCATTGTCAGCTCATTACCATCGTGGGTATGGGCCAGCATCGACTTACCCGGGGCTATTCTCAGCAAACGGGAAACCCCACGACCTTCCCAGGGCATATCATAGTACGCCACGCCCGGAACGATACGCTTCCACTCCAGCTGATCCAGAGAACCATCAATATAGTCGCTCAAAGGTGCCGGAATTTCCGGGTCACGTTTTACAGGAGCCAAAGTCACTATTTCAGATGGCTGATCATCAAGCTGCGATAGTAGATTAGCCAGCATAGTGTCACCTACCTTCTCAGATTCAAGAGACTCAAGCAGTGCCCCTCCAAGAGCGTCATTAGCCTCTGCCAGTTGACGACACTGGTCACAAATAGAAATATGCGTCGCTACCACCAGCGCCATTCCCTGAGATAGAGCGCCTGCTGAATAGCTAATAAGGGTTGCTTCGTCCAGATGGTGATTAATGTTCACACTCACCTCCCCAGATCTGTTTCAATTTCTCTGATGCCAGACGAATCCTGGACTTAACACTTCCCAAAGGGATATCGAGACGGCTGGCGATGTCACCATGTGACCGCCCTTCGAAATATGACATATAGATAACCTGTGACTGTTTTTCCGGTAGTAAACTTATTGCCTTCGCTACACGATCAGACAGTACTTCTTGTTCACCCTGGCCTGGTTCTGCAGCGGTTTCGCTCCATTCCTCGAGACTATATAGGGGGTATTTCTGTTTACGCATCCAGTCAATACTCTGGTTACGCGCTAATCTGAATATCCAGGTGCTGGCAGCAGCTTTCTCCGGATGATACATATGCGCCTTGCGCCATATAGACAGCATCACTTCCTGAGTCACCTCTTCAGCAGCTCCACCATTTACCCCAAGACGGACAACATATGCCTTTACCTTGGGGGCAAAATGATGAAACAGCCTGGCATAAACCCGCTTATCGTTATTCTCTGACAAACTGGCCAACAGATCGCTCCAATCAGAACTGCCCATATCGGCTTGGCTGATTTGTACGATATTTTCCAAATCTTCACCCGGTGGTCTGTTATTCATATAGCCCTATACGTATTAATTGTTATACCCGGATCACTAAGTTTTAAAAAAACAATTACTCTGTAAGCTGTTATTCACAAAAGAAATTGTGATCCTATTTGAAATAGGTCACGTAAAGTCTTTCAAACAGATCACAGTATGGACTGATCAGATGAATATTGCCGCCATTCGCCCAAGAAAAATTGCCGTTGTAGGATCAGGTATAGCAGGTCTGAGTTGCGCCTGGCTCCTGAATAAAGCCCACCAGGTAACCCTCTATGAAAAAGACGACCGACTCGGTGGCCACTCAAATACGGTTAGTTTTGATCTCAAAGGTCAGCAGATCAATGTAGACACAGGTTTTATTGTCTTTAACCCGGTTAACTACCCTAACCTGGTGAAATTTTTTGAGCATATTAATCTGCCAACCTGTGAAACGGATATGACTTTTGCAGTTTCTATCAATGATGGTCAATTAGAATACAGTGGTTCGGGCCTGGGTGGTTTGTTTGCTCAGAAACGTAATTTGATCAGTCCGCCTTTCTGGTCGATGCTCAAAGACCTGATGCGGTTTTACCGCAATGCCGACAATATGATGCTTGATTCATCACTTGCTGAGATCAGTTTGGGCGAGTTGCTACAACGACAGGGCTACGGAGATCGTTTTATTTATGATCACCTCTTACCTATGGGGGCAGCGATATGGTCTACCCCGATCAAACAGATGCTGGACTATCCGGCACTGAGCTTCCTTCGATTCTGTAAGAACCATGGCCTACTTCAGGTTAGTGACCGCCCCCAATGGCATACCATTCCCGGCGGAAGTATCGGATATGTTCGTAAAATTGCTGCCGAGCTAGACGGCAAAGTAAGGCTAAACAGTCGTATTCATAAAGTAATACGTCAGCCCGAAGGTGTCATTATTGAAGACCTGCACGGTGCCCGAGAACATTATGACGATGTTGTACTGGCCTGCCATGCAGATCAGGCCTTGGCCCTGTTAGCCAACCCTACCCCCGAAGAGCAACAACTATTGAGTAGTTTTCCCTATCAACGTAATCAGGCTTTTCTTCATCTAGATCAAAGCTTACTGCCAAAAGACCGGAAAACCTGGTCTAGCTGGAACTATATGGCTTCTGGTAGTGGACTCGACGACCGACAGGTATCCGTTAGTTACTGGATGAACTGCCTACAGCCACTAGCCACAGAAGAACCTATCATCGTTTCGCTTAACCCGCTGAGAGAGCCGGCTCCCGAGAAGATGATACGTAGTTTTTTCTACGACCATCCCGCTTTTGGGCGAGATTCACTGGCGAATCAGAAAAGGCTTTGGAGCCTTCAGGGGCATCAGAACACCTGGTTCTGTGGCGCCTGGTTTGGCTATGGTTTCCATGAAGATGGTATTCAATCAGGCCTGGCCCTCGCTGAACAGTTAGGAGGAATCCCCCGCCCCTGGCAGCTGGAAGAGCCCAGCAGCAGAATATTTGTGACCGATCTGCTAACCCAAGAAAACGACGGAACTGAACGTATGGAGCAGATTAATGGATGAGTTTAATTCAGCGGTCTATACCGGCGTGGTGATGCACCATCGATTTACGCCTAAACAGCATCGTTTCATCTATCGTGTATTCTCACTCTGTCTCGATCTGGATGAACTTCCTGCCCTGCACAAAAAATTCAGACTCTTTAGTCGCAGTCGCTTCAGTCTGTTCTCATTCAGAGAGAGTGACCACGGACGAGGAGACGGACAGCTACGTAAAGAGATAACTGGGCTGCTATCAGAACGGGGTTATGCCTCGGCAACCAGTCGCATAGAGCTACTCTGTTATCCAAGAATCCTGGGATACAGTTTCAATCCGCTGAGCGTCTACTTTTGCTATAACCATAAGAATGAGCCCGAAGTAATCCTCTATGAAGTCAGCAACACCTTTGGCCAGCGACATTGCTACCTATTAGTAAACGACAAGCCAGCAGAAAAGATCGTCCGACATAACTGCCATAAACTAATGTATGTCAGCCCGTTTATGCCGATGGACACCGCCTACAGCTTCAGAATCCTTCCCCCCAAAGAGAGTGTCTCTGTCTGCATTCGACAAAGCCGTAAAGAGGATAACGAAGATGTTCCTATTTTAAATGCAACATTTACAGGACAGCGATTAGAGATCTCCGACCCAGGCCTGCTAAAGCTTTTTTTCACTCACCCATTGATGACTCTGAAAGTTATAGGCGCAATTCACTGGGAAGCTCTGCGGCTCTTGATAAAGGGGCTTAAGTTACAACCGAGAAATACTTCTAAAAGTTACAGCATAAGCTGGTCAGATCGTCATGGAGAAAGTCACTATGAAAACCTGTAATTCCACGGCTACTGCAGTCACAGGCAACTCACAGATAAAGCCAGGCTATAAGCTCGATTACAAGCTAAACGAGAACAAAGCCAGCTGGCTGGAGCAAAAAATACTCAATAGGTTTAAAGCGCCTCTTAACAAATCCAAAGGCAGGCTTCACATGGTTATGCCAAGCGGCTACCACACCAGCTTTGGTGATCAGCAAGGATTCGAAGTCACCGTTAAATTGAATAACCTACGCTGCCTTTTAAGACTTTTTACGGGCGGCTCAACCGGATGGTCTGAAGGCTATATAGCTGGAGAATGGGACACTCAGGATCTGACTACTCTGCTTCGCTGGGGGCTACAAAATGAGGCCATTCTTGAAGGCATTGCTAAAGCAGGTCATCTGAAAAAGCTAGCACATAATATCTATCACTGGCGTAATCAAAATAGCCGTGCTGGTAGCCGTCGCAACATAGCGGCTCACTATGATTTAGGAAACGATTTCTATAAGCTTTGGCTGGACAAGACTATGTCTTACTCAGCCGCTCTATTTGATTCGGATGAACAATGCCTCGAAGCGGCTCAGACCGCTAAATACCAACAGATTATCGACATGCTTGGCCCACAAAAAAACGATCATATTGTTGAGATCGGTTGTGGCTGGGGCGGGTTTGCTGAGCAGTTACTACAGCAACATAACGTTAGAGTTCATGGGGTAACTCTTTCGGAAGAACAGCTGCAGTGGAGCCGTGACCGACTGGCATCAGCAGGCCTGGAAAAGCGGTCAAACATTAGCCTGACCGATTACCGGGACCTGATCACCCGATACGATGGTGTAGTTTCCATCGAAATGTTTGAAGCGGTGGGTGAAAAATATTGGGATGCCTACTTTGAAACCCTTAAAAACTGCCTCAAACCTAACGGCAAAGCGGTCCTTCAGGTCATCAGTATTGAAGACCAACGATTTGAGACCTACCGGGAACAAGCTGATTTTATTCAACGGTATATATTCCCGGGTGGCATGTTGCCTAGTATCAGCCGTCTGAAACAAAAGTTTGAAGAACACGGATTTGATCTTCAGCATAAACAACTATTCGGTAAGGATTATGCGCTTACTCTGAGGCACTGGCGTGAAAGCTTTGAGCAACAAACTGAAGCCCTGGAAAAGCTGGGCTATGATGAACGATTCAGGCGTTTATGGCGCTACTATCTTTGCTACTGTGAAGCGGGTTTCGAAGAGGGATCTATAGATGTCGGTCTATACCAAATTGTGAACCGCAATCCTTGATTTTGTAGAGATATGGGACGGACCTTATATCTCTATTCACTCTCTATTCATTAGATGTAGCCAATAATCACTACTTAAAACCCTGAGTTCACCTATTAAGTTTGCTGTTCTAATTCTGCTAAATAATCATCACGAATATCCAGATAGTCCATCTCAGGTAACCCCAGATACTCCAACACTCCTTTCAGCTCATAATTTTCATTACGGGGACTATCCAGTCGCCAAAAGCGGCGATACCTGTCGCTGATAGCTTTAGCAATAAAAACTAAACAAAATAGCATCTTGCTTCTATCCCCCACCTCATCGAGTTGAGTTAGTGATTCTGCTGGATAGTTAAGTTGTAGCCTGATCGCATCACATATATCTTTAGGCATCTGCCATGACTCAGCAATTTCAGCACCTACTGTAAAGTGATCAACGCCGAAAAGTTCTATTTCTTTCATGCTAAGCGCAGAATGGTTCAGGCCTTCATTTGAGTTGAGAAACTCACGATAGTCCGGAAAGTTTTCCATCATTAGCGACACGCCACAATCGTGTAACATCCCCAAAGCATATGCCTGATCAGGATTTTCTTTAGACAATTTAGGTGCTAGCTCTGCAGCAAGTTCAGCAACTTCTAGCGCAGTATCCCAAAACCGGTCCAGACGACCCGTCTTTGAAAGAGACTTTCTTAATAATATAAGCTCTGTAAGGGTATAAAGACGTTTCAGACCCAATCGCATAACCGCCTGATGCAGCGTTTTAAATGTACTAGCGCCTGAAAAAACAGGGCTGTTAGCCGTCGACATAACCACAGTAAACAATGACACGTCTGCTTTAATAACATTTACAACGGCATCCAGGTTCGGTTCACTCTGCTTCAATAGGGAAGATAACGTTATAAGTGTCTCGGGACGGGGGGGAATAAGGTAGGGTTTCGAACGCATATAAGCTGCCATACGTAATTCTGAATGTGAGCTTTATTGTAACATTGCTTTGTTATCACAGGTTTAAGTGATCCCCCCCAGAATGGGTAATGGCAGCAGCGTTATAGAGTGTATGGTAAGACAGGCCTATCGCAAATTTTAGTCGCGCCACCACTCCGACACTTTTTCATTATGCCGCTTTGTAAGCAGCCCTCTTTCGTATCATTCGAATCACCTTTCCTAATAAGGGAAACTGCTGCATCAATGCGCTGGCGTCCCAAAAGTCCTGATGACTTGTCACCAGCCAGGTTTCATTAAAACAGATGCGGCTGCAACCTTCGGTAGAGAAACCTCCCGTTAAAGATGAAGCAGCAGAGAAACGCCAGTAAAGATAACCAACGCTGCCTTGTATCTGGGAGTCCAATAAATCAAAACGCACATCATCCAACTGCTCAAACATCTCAGCCATCACACCAATAAAAAGATCCTTTCCCTGAACCTTATTAAACGGGTCACTAAAACACATCTCATCGGTAACCAACCTACCTAACGCCTCAAGGTTGTTCGGTGTTAGTTGCGTTAGCTGAGTTCCATAACAGTCTAGGGCTTCTCTATTGAGTAGAGGTATATTTAAAGAATCGCAGAATTCAGACATTTTTACCCGCTCCGGTAGCTCGGCCTATCAGTTTAAAGTACCAGCTGTAGGGCAACAACCTGAAGAGCTTTAGCCAATAAACAAAGCGACGTGGAAATACGATCTCAAAGCGCTTGCTCAAAAGCCCCTGAACTATTCGTCTGGCAGCTTCATCCGGCTCCATCAACGCAGGCATCGGAAACTCATTCTTATCCGTAAGCGGCGTACGAACAAAACCAGGATTGATCAACTGTATCCTGACGCCAGTACCTTGCAAATCAAGATAAAGGGACTCACAAAGATTGATCAGTGCCGCCTTCCCCGCCCCATAAGCTGCGGCAGTTGGAAGGCCCCGATAACCGGCAACAGATGAAACCACCGCGATATGGCCTTTTAATTCAGGTATAAACACGCGATCAGATTCACCGGTAGCTTGTTCAGATACCCTACCAAGATAACGGTATAAAATAGGTTCAAGGCAATTAGCGGTGCCCTGTAGGTTAATATCAAGCAGCGCTTTACAACGCTGCGCAGAAAACTCAGCAGCAGAAAAAGGGTCATGACTGCCCGCATTTAATACCACGAGATCAGGTAATATCCCCTCACTGTCCCACATATTAAACTGCTCTTGTACCGCCGCTAAGTCACGAATATCCAGCGGTACCACTATTAACTTGCCGGAACACTCTGCCAGTTCCTGCTGTAGCAGCTCTAGCTGCTCTGTTGTTCGGGCTGACCCATACACAGTAACGCCGTTACGACACAACAAGCGCGCAACCTCAGCACCTATGCCTCTTCCTGCACCTGTCACCCAGGCGCTCTTCCAGGGCAGATCCATCGAGTTCATACGTCCTCCGCTGGGTTGCAGGCCGGCTCAACGGCTTCAACTAAAGCGGTTTCTGCATCTGATAGCTTACGAATATGCAACGTCAGCTCACCAACCGTAAGACCAAACTTTTTCATTTTAGTCCGGTTGATCAGGTTGTTCTCATCAATCAGGTAGAGCCAATCATCCAGGTATATATCCCATACCTTTCCATTCACCGGGACTTGCAGAGTATAACGCCAGTTTAGGGTATTGCCCTGAGCTTCACCTAACGCCTCACCTACAATATCTCCGGCTGTACCTCGATAGCTATTACCCTGTTTAACTAATTTCCAGCAACGGCTCTGCTGCTCTCCATCACTGAAAAAAAACTGTTCATCCAGTGTTCCTCGGTCATCCTGCCACTGACCGATGATATCGGCTTTAAAGCGTCGGGTTACCTTGCCTGAAAAGCTCTGAACCATGCCATAAGCCACCAGACGTCCATCAAAAAAACGATCTAATTCCAGAACAGGCTTATCATTCCTATAATCATCAACGCTGGCCGCGCAACCTGGCAGTATCAGTAAAATAGGCAATGCCAGGGGCAAAAACGTTGTCATATTAATCATATCCATCTCCACATTAATCTCCGGATTTACCGGTTAGCGCTTTTGTGAGTTGCGGAAAATTACTGTTATCCGATAACCAGATATTCAGAAATGCCTGGCAAAACATCTCATCTGCCAGAGTGCCGATATACCCTTGGTTATAATAAAAATGCCCATCCCCCTCTACATTCTGATAAAACGTCAGGGAATCCCCTTCACTGATATCTGGCCAGATTTCCTTTAGTTTCAACAACCAGGGGGCGTATTTATCTAACTCAATACCGGCCTGATCCCACTGTTGCTCCGTCTCATCAAGGAGATCCTGTCTACTGATGGTGCGTTTGTATTTAAGCGTCAATAGCAGCGGCTCTGAAACCGATATAAAGCGCCCGTCAGGGCTTGCCAATGTTGCTGTATAAACGCTAAACCAAAGTACTTTCAGTTCCGCCTGTCCAATCGGTTTCATAAAGCTAGGCAGAGACTGAGACTTCGCATGAACAGCCCCAGCCACGAAAATCATTAAAACGATAAATAAAAGATTAAGTCGCATCAGAAAATTTCTCCGAAAATCGCTGGCCGCTTAGCCAAAGCAGCAATGGGAAAAGCACCATCCACACCAGCATCAGAAGCAGGAAGGTTTGTAAAAGGGGCAAACCAAACACCACTGCTCCAAAGTTACCTGCGGCAATATATGTCAGGCTGCCAAATATTCCGCCGCAGATTGCAGCGAGAACCCACCGTCCATGGAAATAGGTCATGCTTTGTCGCAACGTGGCGCTAAAGCAGAACCAGAGAAACAATAACCAAAGCGGTGGAAACGCAGAAATACCGAAACGAAACACCCCGGTAGCAGTCAATAGCAGATCAACCGCAAACCCAGTTAGTCCGCAACTCAGCAACACCGCCGTTTCATGTGCGGGATGCCTGTGGAACAACAGATGCAAAATTATCAAGGCCGCAAGTATCATCAGGCTTGAATCGGCCAACAAGATGGCGCACCACCAGCACAGTTGCCCCCCCCCCAGGTTGACCCAGAGAATTTGTGAATGGCCTGATCGAATTAAATATTTCATACAGTCTGTTACGTAAGCAGGACAAAGAAAGATCAGTAAGTATTAGTTCAGTCGTAAAACGAGTCCTACAGCAACCAGAAACAGCGCTAAACAATTGATATATAACAACGATTGTTTTGTTTAAATAATTATTTAAAAACCACTCAATCTGGGGAATCACAGACTATTATCGTTTGAATTGTACGTGTTAATATAGCCCTACATTACCCACATAATCTCTGGTAGAAAAAGGTCACATTCTTGATTTCCAGCCTTCCCCAAATTAAGAGCCAGCTTCGAGTCAGGCATATTGCTCAATCGGACTTGATCACCAGCACTCCAGATGCTCCGGCTATATCTCTAATAGAAACAATGGCTAACAAACGAATTGGCTGTATTGTTATCTGCGAGAATCATTACCCTGTTGGAATCGTTACCCGTCGAGATCTGATTAAACTCTGGTTAGACAAGAATCAAATAGCGCCCGCGGCACAGTTTATGACCTCGCCGGTCCTGACCATCTCAGAAGATGAGTCAGTAGACAAAGCGGGCCTCCGATTTATATCGGACGATGTGCGCCACTTAGTAGTGACAAATGCTGCCGGTGAAGCCTGCGGTATCATCTCGGAAACAGATGTCGTCAACAGTCACGGAATGGAACATGACCTTTTTCTCCGCTCTGTAATGGATATTGCAGACCAGTCTCCGGAAAGCATCAACGGGAATGAGACAGTTCTCTCAGCGCTCAAAATTTTAAAAGAATCCGGTCGCTCAGCGCTATTTATAAGTCTGAAAGACAAAATCTGCGGTATTTTTACAGAGCGTGATGCTATCGCTCTTCTTGCAAGCAAGAAACAGAATGATTCAATCGCAGAATTATGCAGCCATACGCTGGTCACCATTGAACAGGATTTGAGCTTATATAACGCTCGTAAAGTGTTCCATGAGCACCAGTTTCAACATCTGGCAACCACTGATTTACAGGGAGAGATAACCGGCCTTATCTCATACTCTGATATTCTCAACAGCGTTGAGCACGATTATGTTTATCGTCTACGCGAACTGTTAAACGAGCGGGATATAGCGCTAGAGCAATCACAACATAACCTGCGCTTAGCGGACAAAGTAATAGAAGCTTCGATGGAAGCTATTGTTATCTGTAACCGTGATGCGCAAATTCTGCGGGTTAACCCATCATTTACTGAGATTACCGGCTATCTGAGCGATGAGGTTCTGGGCAAGAACCCAAACATTCTCAGTTCCGGGCGTCACAACGATGAATTCTATCAGCAGATGTGGCAAAGCCTGCTTAAGAAGGGGCTCTGGCAAGGAGAGATCTGGAACAAACGTAAAGATGGCACTGTCTATCCCGAATGGCTCAGCATTACAGCTATCACCGATGAAAACGGAGATATCTCTCAGTACGCGTCAATCTTTTCTGACCTGACTGAGATGAAAAAGTCGGAGGCACGCATTAAGCGGCTCGCCTATTTCGATGAACTAACTAAACTCCCCAACCGTAAGCTATTTAACGACCGCCTGCAGCTATCTTTAGGCTATGCCCGGGAGCACGAGCACCGAGTTGCAGTGGCCTATATCGACGTCGACTTCTTCCAGCAGATAAATGATCTGCATGGTCATGACATCGGCGATAAGGTGCTAAAAGAGATAGGACGACGAGTCGAAGCCCAACTGGATGACGGCGATACCGTTGCCCGGTTCGGAGGAGATGAATTCAACCTTATCCTAACCGATGTCGATAACAACCCTCACATCAGTGAATTTCTTAATCGGCTTCTGAACACTATCAGTCAGCCTATTCTGATTGAAGATACCGAGTTAAAGGCCACCGTTAGCATCGGTGTCAGCTTCTTTCCGACCGATGCAACCGATGCAGAGACGCTGCTTAAATGTGCCGACTCGGCGGTACATCTGGCAAAAGATTCCGGCCGCAACAGCTTGCGATTTTTCTCTTTAGAACAACACAAACTAATCCATTCCCGTTATCAGCTAGGCAGCGATCTTCAAGCAGCAATTAGTAACGGTGAGTTCCAACTGTACTACCAACCAAAAATTGATCTAAGAGATGGTCAATCGACTGCGTGTGAAGCGCTGATTCGATGGTTACATCCTCAGTTAGGCTACGTCTCACCCGCTGAATTTATTCCTCTGGCTGAAGATATGGGCCTAATCACCCGTATCGGCGAATTCGTCATTGAGGAAGCCTGCCTGCAGATATCCGAGTGGTGTAAGCATGGTCTGGAGACTACCGTTGCGATCAATATTTCGGCGAAGCAATTTTTGCATGTTGATATCGCCTTTCAGATTATGACAATGCTTGATCGCTACAATATCCCCCCTCACCTACTCTCAATTGAATTAACTGAGTCATGCTTCCTGCACTGTCTGGAAGAAACACAGAAAGGTATTAATACCCTTCGCAATCAGGGTATTCAGGTGGCTATTGATGATTTCGGAACAGGCTACTCAAGCCTGAGTTATCTCCGCAACATTGCCTTAGATATCCTTAAGATAGACCGAAGCTTCCTGGTGGATATTGAACAATCAGATGTGGATCGTTCCATCGTCTCATCCATTATTGAGATGAGCCATGTACTCGGCCTCAAGGTTGTTGCTGAGGGTATTGAGTCTCGAGCACAGTTGGAGATTCTCAGGGACATGGGGTGCGACCAGATGCAGGGCTTTCTTCTCGCCCGGCCAATGCCTGCCGAAGCCTTCGCTCACTGGTACTTGCATCAACCGGATACTCTCTAAAACATCCAATTTAAAAGTATAAAACCAGTCTTTTGACTGGTTTTTTTTACTCTCTAGCGTCCTTTTCTCATGTATTGCGCTAGGTTTCATCTCTTCTGATTAGCTCTACTCATGCGGATATCGAGTCGCTTTAAGGCCCTCTTTAGCCTTCTTAATATGCTGATCAAAATAGACTCCGGAATCTGGAGTAGCAGCTTACCCAGAAAAGCTAATTGGCCAACGCTAAACATCGCCGTATAAGCCTACCTTACTGCACACCCTATAGAGGCACCTGGCTTTCGATTTATGAAATGTCATTTTGAAGCCACTCGATGAAAGAGCGGATGTTATTTTGCTCCCGCATATCCCTTCGACATATAAGCCCCCATTCACCGAACTCTTCAATGCCATGAGGCGTAGGCCTGATCAGTCGCCCCGCAGCCAGATCACGCTCCGCAAAGGGGCCATTAACCAAGGCAATTCCCTCTCCGTCCATCGCCATCTCTAAAGCCATCGCAGTGCTATCAACGCTGATGTTACTACCTGATATATTTTCGACTCCCAGCGGTTCAAAAAAATCATGCCACTTCCAGGATTCTGAGGTGACTGAAATTAAGGGATACTGTAATAATTCCTCCGGGTGCAAGTTAGTTTTATGCTTGGTTAACGTCGGGCTACAGACAGGAAACAGCGTTGGCTTAAACAGAGGAATCCAACAAAAGTGGCTCTCAGGAGGCTGACGACAAAATATGAACCCTATATCTGCAGTCGCTTCATCAAAGTTTTGTTCTTCGATACATGAGATCAACTGTACGTCGAACTCAGGATGAAGCTTTCTGAAACGGGGTAACTTACGCGAAAACCAACGAATCGATATCGATATATAAGTTTGTACCCGCAGTGATGCAGGGTTGGCACTTCGCCGCATCATTTCACTACCGTTGATTAATAGATCTAATGCTTCCCTGACGATTGGATAGTAACGATGCCCCTCTGGAGTGAGGGTCATCTGTCGGTTGTGTCGATAGAAAAGCTTAACCCCTAAATCTTCTTCCAGACTCTGTATCTGATGACTGATCGCCGGATGTGAAAGGTTTAACTCTTCAGCAGCTTTGCGAAAACTGAGTTGCCTCGCAGTACTTTCAAAGCCTTTTAGCGCTTTGAGCGGGGGAAGTTTTCTGTGACTTAAAGGTTTATTCATAGTCAGACATATCTTACTTAATATATTTTTTCTTACGCTTAATGGTAAGAAAACTTACCACTGTTAAATTTTTTGTCAATTGTCGACTTCTACTTCATATGTAAGTATCAGCCTAAGATGCAATGAATCGACCGTTGTTAATCACATTCCTGATGATGCAAATTTAGGCTCTAATATGACAGATAAAAAGGCACTACCCTCTAAATCTAAAGTTGTCATCATAGGTGGTGGAATAGTCGGCTGCTCAATCGCCTACCACCTGGCTAAACAGGGAGTTAAAGATGTTGTGGTGCTGGAACGGAAACAGTTAACCTGCGGCACAACCTGGCATGCTGCCGGATTGGTAAGTTTACTTTGGCCGACCCCATATTTAACCAGCCTTGCCAAATATAGCCATGAGCTCTACGCCTCTCTGGAGGAGGAAACAGGCCAGGCGACCGGCTACCGCCAGATAGGCAGTTTATCTATAGCGCGTAATGAAGAACGCCTGGAGGAGTTAAAAAGAACATCATCAATGGCAAGTGTTTTTGGCGTCGAGTCTGAGATGATTGATAACGATCGTCTTGAGGAACTATACCCAGGAATAGATACCAACGGTGTTATAGGTGCCTTATATATAGAAAAGGATGGGCAGACTAACCCGGTTGACACCACGATGGCTTTGTCCAAGGGGGCTAAGTTACATGGGGCTAAGGTCTTTGAGAATGTAAAAGTCGAAGAGATTCTCACCGACAATGGCAAAGCCGTCGGTGTTCAAACTGACCAGGGTATGATCACCGCAGACACGGTCGTACTAGCCGGTGGATTATGGTCCCGTGATATTGCAGCCAAAATTGGTGTCGACCTACCCCTATATGCCTGCGAACATTTTTATGTGGTAACCGACGATATGAAGGGGCTGAGTAAGCGCCCCGTTCTGCGTGACTTTGATAAAGGCGTCTATTTCAAAGAAGATGCCGGCAAGATGTTGGTCGGCTGGTTTGAGCATAATGCACGTGGATGCTCAATGGACCGGATTGCCGAAGACTTCTGCTTTGATGAATTCCCCTGTGACCTGGATCATATTGAAGAATACTTGCTGCGCAGCATGGAAACATTCCCCGCATTGGAAGAAACAGGTATTCGTACTTTCTTTAATGGACCAGAAAGCTTCACACCAGATAACCTTCACTTGCTTGGGCCAACACCAGAAGTAGATAACTTCTTTGTCGCCTGTGGCCTAAACTCGAAAGGAATTGGTGCGGGGGGTGGTTTAGGCAAGCTGATGGCTGACTGGATTATCAATGGTCATCCATCAGGTGATATTTGGGAGTGTGATCTGCGGCGTCTCAATTCAGTCCAGCGTGAACAGTCTTATATTGAAGAGCGTATTCCCGAAGCACTGGGTCACACCTATGCGATGCACTGGCCATTTTATCAATATAAAACCGCACGGGACCGCATTCAATCACCTCTCTATGACGTATTGAAAGAACAAGGTGCCTGTTACGGCGAAGTCGCCGGCTATGAACGACCAAACTGGTTCGCAAAGCACGGAGCTAAGGCTGAATATTGCTACAGTTATAAGCGCCAAAACTGGTTTGATTTTTATGCTCAGGAACATATGGCGGTACGTCAAAATGTCGGAATTTACGACATATCATCTTTCGGCAAGTTTGAAGTCTCTGGTCCAGATGCATTAAAAGCACTTCAGTGGATTTGTGCTGGAGATCTGTCAGGGGAAACCGGCTCGCTCACTTACACCCAATGGCTGAATGCTCGTGGCGGCATTGAAGCTGATGTCACAGTATCCAGAACCGGTAAAGACAGTTTTATGATTACCACCGGTATCGGATCTGTATACCGTGATTGGTGGTACCTGAAGAAGAACCTGAAAGGCAATGTTCAGCTACGGGATATAAGTGCTGATTACTCTTGTCTTGCATTACAAGGTCCGAATGCACGGTTAGTGTTAGAAAAAGTAGCCGACACTGATCTGGGGGCTGACGCATTTGTATTTGGCACGGGCCGTTATGCGAATGTAGCAGGTGTAACTGTCTGGCTTCAGCGGTTGTCCTACGTTGGTGAACTAGGGTGGGAAATATTTGTACCTAAAGCTGATTCCGTAAGAGTCTTTGCTGAGTTGCAAAAAGCCGGGGCTGAATTTGAAATTAGCAATATCGGGTTGCACGCCGTAAACAGCCTTCGATTAGAAAAAGGCTTCCGTCACTGGGGCCATGATATTGGGGCAACTGACAACCTGATCCAGGCGGGGCTCAGCTTTGCTGCAAAGCCTGATGCGGGAGACTTCATCGGTAGGGACGCCTTTATCAAAGCCAAAGCTGCCGGATTACCCGATCGCCGTATAGTCCAGTTTCAGCTAAAAGATCCAGAACCGCTTTTGTATCATAACGAACCGATTATCATGGATGGCCGTATTGTCGGCTATCTAGCATCCGGTATGTACGGCCATGCTGTTAAATCTGCTATTGGTATGGGCTACGTAACGGTAGCGGATCTATCCGCAGATCGAATTAAGGAGGGACACTTTGAGATAGAGATCGCCAAAACACGTTTTGAAGCGCAAGCGTCGCTACGCCCCTTCTATGATCCATCCAGCAGCCGAATGAAAGCTTAATGAGCAATACCATTAAGGGTGTTGCTGCTGCGCAAATTTTCAACGCAGCAACATTGATATCGTAAATATTGATCGGGGTTCCACCCTGATTGAATGCCGTTCTTTTTAAGAACAACGAAAGATAAACAACTCTCTATTGGATACCAAATGAAAAACAAACCTTCATTTAATCTAAAAATCAGTTGCCCTGGTCGATCAGGCATCATTGCAGCTATTGGTAATTTTTTTGTCGACAGCGGTTGCTTCATAAAAGAGCTGCATCAGTTTGATGATTTAGATTCAAAACGTTTTTTTTCATCTATTGAGTTTGTCTTTGAAGGTGATAAAAAACCAAGTGTTGAACAATTGAAAGCGGCATTCGAGGTAACTGCCTTGCGATTCGACATGGAATGGGCGATTCATGACATGACCGAGCCGACTAAAGTATTAATCATGGTTTCTAAATACGACCACTGCCTTCGCGATCTCTTATATCGGCGTTCAACCAATGAGCTCAACATAGAAATTACAGCAGTGGTTTCTAACCATGAAGAGTTGCGTTACCTGGTTGAACGAGAAGGTATACCGTACATCTATTTACCGGTAACGAAAGACACCAAGGTTCAGCAGGAAGCTCGGCTGTTAGAAATCGTTAAAGAAACACATAGCGAACTTGTCGTGCTTGCCCGCTATATGCAGATACTTACAGATAACATATGTACCACTCTTGCTGGGCGCTGTATCAATATCCATCACTCTTTTTTACCAGGTTTTAAAGGCGCAAAACCTTATTACCAGGCATATTCAAGAGGTGTGAAGTTGATCGGGGCAACTGCCCACTATGTGACACCAGACTTAGATGAAGGCCCTATCATTGAGCAGATGGTTGAACGGGTAAATCATGCATGTGACGCAGAGACCTTAACCCTGGTAGGGCGTGATATTGAAGCCCAGACGCTTGCCCGCGCAGTTAAATATCATGTAAACCATAGAGTTTTTCATAATAGTTTACGTACGGTTGTCTTTTAATAGAAGTAATACTCAGGGCGCATGCTGCTGACTTGTCAGCAACAGAGTAACCAATAAGGTTCTGGAGCTTACGAAAGTGCCATAACTTAAAATATTCAGAAGATAACCTTTAGCCAGCACTTGCTAAGCTATGCAGTTCGGGCATCCAGTTCAAATATTTTCATCTGGATGGGCCCTTGAAAAGGCATCTATTTTTTGGCAGTTGGACTCAATACGTTTAATAACTTTCAACTGATCCGTTTCAATCTTGAATCGCTGTGCATTATATAACTGAGGAATAAGGCAGATATCAGCCAGGGTCGGCTGGTCTCCAATGCAGAAATCACCCGTCTTATTAGAGGCGCTGAGGAACTCCTCTAATGATTCCAACCCCACTAACATCCAATGTCGGTACCATGCTTTTCGCTGCTCACCGGTAATCCCCACCTCATCCGACAGGTAGTTCAACACCCTGAGATTATTAATCGGGTGGATATCGGACGCGATCATACCCACGATTGAGCGCATCATCGCCCGCTCGTTGATATCCGTAGGAATAATAGATGGCTCAGTTACCTTTTCATCAAGGTATTCACAGATAGCAATTGACTGATGAATAAGCTGACCATCATCTTCAAGAAGAGGCACTAAACCCTGGGGGTTTTTTAGCAGATAATCCCTGTTCCGCTGCGCGCCTTGTACTAGATCAACCGGGATTTGTGTATACGCAATTTTCTTTAGATTCAGCGCAATCCGAACTCTATAAGCTGCAGATGAACGAAAATAGTCATATAAAATCATCTCGAAACCTTAATGAAAATTATCATAAATGACGATTAAGCTAGTCGATCTAAGAGAACTCTTCATCATGTAACCAGGCGGCATGCTTAGGTGCCTTTTTAGTCTGGCTCCACTCCTCTAACATTAATGGAGCCACTTCTGCCAACTGCTTCATCTGCTCTGGAGTGCCTGAACGATAGGTCAATTCCAAACGATGACCATTAGGATCAAAGAAATAGATTGAGTGTATGATGCCGTGGTTTGTTACCCCTAAAACATCAAGCCCTTTAGATTCAAGCTCTGCTTGTGCTTCAAGTAGGGCATCCCGATCTTCCACTTCGAAAGCGATATGCTGAACCCATTCAGGAGTATTAAGATCTCTGCTCATTCTCGGAGAGTTGGGCAATTCAAAAAAAGCCAAAATATTGCCATGGCCTGCATCCAGAAACAGATGCATATAAGGATCTGGCTCTTTAGTCGAGGGGACTTTGTCTTCAGCAATCGCAACTAAAAAGTCCATATTCAGATAATACTTATAAAACTCTACCGTTTCTTTTGCATCGTTGCAGCGGTACGCAACATGATGAATCTGCTTAATGTTTATCATGGGGGTTCCTTATCTTTGAATTTTTCTTATTTTTTAAAGAAATAGAATACTTAAATCAATTACTCAAAACCGGGCCACTATCCCTAAGAAATAACGGCTCCAGACACTTCACCAAAACCTATCCGACGAGCACTGTTGCCACTGCACCAGCCTTTAAGAATGACTTTGTCTCCATCTGCCAGGAAGGTTCGCTGTTCACCATTAGGCAAGGTGAAAGGTTTTTTCCCACCGGAACTCAGCTCTAACATAGAACCTGTTTCACCTTCACTCGCACCTGACTGAGTTCCTGTACCCAGGAAATCACCTGTTCTCAGGTTACAGCCGGTAAGCGTGTGGTGAGCAATCATCTGAGACAGAGTCCAGTAAGACTGAACGAAATTCGATTCCGCTAGCCGTACAGCTGGAGAAGAAGTCTCGCGCATTTTTTCAGTTTCCAGATACACTTCTAACTTGATATCTATCGCACCCGAATCTCTTAGTGAATCAGAGTCCAGATAAGCTAAGGGTTGTGGATCATCTGAGTCCCTTGTCCATTGCGCTCGAAATGGCGCCAGTGCTTCCATAGTTACGATCCATGGCGATACCGATGAAATAAAGTTTTTAGAAAGAAAAGGCCCCAGCGGCTGGTATTCCCACGCCTGAATATCTCTGGCTGACCAATCATTCAACAGACTCACACCAAAAGCGTGATCTTCTGCACTGTCCAAATCGATCGGAGTCCCGAGGTTATTACCTACGCCCATATAAACACCCAGTTCAAGCTCATAATCCAAACGCTTACAAGGGCCTAACGTTGGCGCATCAGCATCGGGCAGTTTTGTTTGACCTATAGGTCTGGGGAAGTTAACGCCTGAAACAACAATTGACGAAGCCCTGCCATGATATCCAATCGGTACCCACTTATAGTTGGGTAACAACGGATTATCAGGCCTGAAAAGAGAGCCTACCGTAGTGGCGTGATGTATCGATGTATAAAAATCAGTGTAGTCTCCAATAGTGCAAGGCAGAGAAAATTCAATCTGATCCTGAGGCACTAAACATTCAACAAGCGCCCCTTTCATCTCTTCAGTAATCTCATTACGTAACAACTGAGATAATCTTAACCGTAATGCTGACCAACACTCTTTTCCTAGTGCCATATAGGCATTCAGTGAGTTCCCACCACAAGCTTCAATACCTGAAAGCGCCAGGTCATCAAATAAACCAGTATCTTTAGCCTTGACCAGATCAACCACCTGATCTCCAATCGCAACACCGCCTCTGAAAAGTTCAGAGCTTTCGCGTCTACGAAAGATAGCAAAAGGCAGATTCTGAATTGGAAAATCGGTCCCAGGCTCATTTGCTGAGTCTACCCAGCTTATGAGATCTGGACTGTGAGTTTCATTAAGTGCAGTCATTGTTGTTCTGTCCACCATATAAAATCGATATGACTACACTATATACATTGATAAACAGTACACAATACGCATAATTGGACATTACTATTCCATAAATGGAACGATAATAGGCAATCAGAGGGTATATGAGTAATTTCGATGACATTTATAGCTTTAGTAAAATTGCTGAGCTAAATAGTTATACCAAAGCGGCCAAGCAGTTAAATATCCCTAAAGCGACCCTGAGCAGGCGGATAAAAAATCTTGAAGAACGTATGAGCGTTAAACTCATTAACCGCGATACCCGAAAGCTAAGCCTTACCGAAGCCGGCATACATCTCTATAAAAGTAGCTCCTACCCTCTGGCACAGCTCAGAGAGATTGAGAATGAAGCCTCTAATTTTCAGACAAAACCAGCCGGCGACCTGAAAATCACCCTGCCCGTGGAAGTTTCTATCCGCTTGTTAAACGACATAATCTCTGATTTTGTCATGCTTCACCCCCAGATTAACCTGGAAATATTCTTTACTAATGAGGTCGTCGATATCATTAATGATGGATTTGATCTGGCGATCAGAGGAGGAGCCCCTAAAGACTCAAATTTAATAAGTAAAAAGATACTCTCAAGCAAACTGCATTTTTGTTGTTCCAGAACCTACTTCGAAGAACATCAGCTGTTATCCCATCCCAATCAGATTAGCAGCCAGAACTTTGTAACCTTTGACTCCCCTACAAGTGAACATATAAAGATCACCCGAGACAGTGAAGAAATCATCCTTCACACCAGAAACAGCCTCAACGTTAACAGTCTCGACATGGTGCTCCAGTGCGCACTGAAAGGCTATGGCATTGCGATGCTGCCAACCTCAGTTTGCTACGATGCACTAGAGTCTGGTGCATTAATACCATTATTCAAAGACTGGAGCACCCCGGAAATTGCGCTCTATGCGCTGTACCCGAATAGAGTAAAAACTAACAAGTTGCAGCTATTCATAGAATATATAGAACACCGATTAAGAGATATTGAGCTGAAATTTAAAGCCTTTGAGTAGCACCCCCACTTAGCTGCCATATTCTTTAAGTCCTTTTCAGATAAGTTTGAGTTCAGCTCACATTAACGTCCACACCTCGATACTGTACTAATCTAGCCCGCTATCACCAGTTAATGGCATAGCTTCTAGAACCTTCTTAACAAATCCAGGACGTTAATAATGATTACACCTAACGACTAATATTTATAAAAAAAGGTATCGTATCTGTCATTTTTCATGCTTTACTCATGAACAGGCCCAAATAGAACAAAGCCTGTGAGACATCAACTAAAGACCAATGCGATACAGAAATATTACTATTGATGTATTTATAGGTATCATATTATAATGATTCAGATCAGTTAAATCGTAGAAAACCAACCACTCTATCGATAAGATCGATGTATTTAGCAGAGCCGCGCAATTTCAGGGAATGCGGCACACAGCTTAATGCGACTGCCCAAGACAACTGCATGAGCATATATATGTTGATTCCGAGAAGGTATTAATCTATAAATGCTTAACATATTTAGTAATAAACAATAATAATAGTACATAGAGGAAGACATAATGAATTTAAAGAAAGCGCTTGCGATCGGTTTATTCATGGGTGTTGCAGGTCAAGCAACAGCAGCAGATACGACTCTGCGTGTA
>NZ_JADGEW010000003.1:0-176420 GCF_016744155.1 Amphritea sp.
GGTCTTAAAAGCGTTTGCCGTTAATATGCGCATTCTAATTTGAGGTATTCCCCGCATATGAAATTCTTTGCTACCTGCCCTAAAGGGCTGGAACCTGTCCTGTTTGATGAACTTCAGGCCCTGGATGTTGAAACGCCAAAGCAAACCCTGGCCGGTGTCTATTTTTCCGGCGGGCTTGAAGCGGCATATCGAGCCTGTTTATGGTCGCGGGTAGCGAACCGAATTTTGTTGGAATTGAAACGTTGTCCGGCAGAAACAGCAGAAGAGCTTTATCGTGGCGTGCAAGAAGTTACCTGGCTGGATCATATGCGTCCGGAAGGCACTTTGCTGGTTGATTTTACCGGTCAGTCAGAGGGGATTAATCACAGTCGCTTTGGTGCGCAGAAAGTCAAAGATGCGATCGTTGATCAGATTCGGGATGCAACCGGGCGTCGGCCATCGGTTGAGCGTCAGAAGCCAGATCTGCGGGTCAATGTCCACTTGCAGCGCGGTGAAGCAACAATCGCGATCGATATTTCAGGCGATAGTCTTCATCGACGTGGATACCGTTTAGATGCGGGTCAGGCACCGATGAAAGAAAACCTCGCGGCAGCACTTTTGTACCGCTGTGGCTGGCCGGAAAAAGCGTCTCAGGGACAGGCTTTACTTGATCCTATGTGTGGCTCAGGTACTTTGCTGATCGAAGGCGCTCTGATGGCTGCGGATATAGCGCCAGGACTGACGCGTCGAAATTATGGTTTTACCTTTTGGACTCAACACAATAATACTATCTGGCAAGCTCTCCTGGCTGAAGCCGAAGAGCGACGTGAAGCGGGCGTGAAGCGGGTTAGAAACCGTTTTGAGGGCTTTGATGCAGACACCAGGGTGTTAAGTCATGCCCGTGAGAACGCTCGTCGTGCAGGGGTTGAGGAGCTTATCCATCTGGAGCGACGAGATCTATCCAAGCTATCGCGCCCGGCCTCCGATGAGCATGGGCTGGTAATTACAAACCCTCCCTACGGAGAACGTCTGGGGGATGAGCCTACACTGTTCTTCCTATATCAACATCTTGGCGAGCGCTTGAAATCTGATTTTGCCGGTTGGCAGGGTGCGGTGTTTACTGGAAACCCTGAGTTGTGCAAGATGATGAAGCTGGCGTCTGATAAGACTTATAAGCTTTACAACGGAGCAATACCGAGTCAACTGCAGATCTTTAATATTCGGGCTCGCCAGGAGCCAGAGGTTTTAGTTGCGGCGCAACCTGAAGTCAAAAAATCAGAAGTTGTCCAGCCTGGAGTCGAAGAGCCTGGGATTGAACAACCGGGAGTCGAAACTAGCTCTGACGTCGCGATTGCTCCGGTTGAACTGAGTGACGGTGCGCAGATGTTGGCTAATCGTCTGAAGAAAAACCTTAAGCAATTTGGTAAGTGGGCAAAGCGTCAGGATATAAGTTGCTATCGTTTATACGATGCAGACCTGCCGGAGTACTCGGCCGCGATAGATCTTTACAACGATTGGGTTCATGTTCAAGAGTATCAGGCGCCTAAGAGCGTCGATGTAGTTAAAGCCTTTGCTCGCTTGCAAGAGATTATTGCAGTGCTTCCTTCTGTGTTGGGTATCCCTGCTGAAAAAATTGTTTTGAAGCAACGTAAGCGGCAACAAGGGACTAACCAGTATGAAAAGCGTGATGAGACTGAACGTTATTTTGATGTGAACGAAGGGGGTTGTCGGATTCTGGTGAATCTAGAGGATTACCTTGATACCGGGCTGTTTTTGGATCATCGGCCAATTCGTTTGCAAATACAGCAGGAGGCGAAAGGAAAAGACTTTCTTAACCTATTCAGTTATACCTCAACGGCGTCGCTTCACGCCGCTAAAGGAGGTGCACGTTCCACTACCAGCGTTGATATGTCGGCTACGTATTTGGGCTGGTCACGGAAAAACTTTGCGCTGAATGGTTTTTCTGAAACGCAGAATCAGTTTATTCAGGAAGATTGTATTAAGTGGTTAAAAGGTCAGAAGGGTCAAAGTTACGATCTGATTTTCATGGATCCGCCGACCTTCTCAAATTCTAAGCGCATGCATGATGTACTGGATATTCAGCGGGATCATGCTGAATTGATTAAATTAGCGATGGGCTTGCTGCGCCCAGAGGGTAAATTGATTTTCTCTACAAACTATCGTCGCTTTAAGATTGATTTACATTTAGCGGAGGAATATCAGGTTGTGGATATCACCCGTAAGACGGTAGATCTTGATTTCAAACGGCATACAAAAATTCATCAGTGCTTTGAAATATCCGTGAACTCTAATGGCTAGTTAAACCGGCTTTTCTTAAGTTTTAAGCTGTTTGGCTAAAAACCGCTTAATAATGTATTAAAACCACCGCAAGGTGGTTTTTTTTGGTGCGAAATAACTGTTTGAGTTTAGTGCGTTTTTTATTGGCATGGAACCTGCTTGTTAAGATTGCACATTTATAGCGCAGCCAAAGCATAAATCCCTGTGTCCCTTGTTATTGCATGACAGGATGCACAGAGAGGTACCTTCTGGCTTCAGTAAAAATTAAAAATTGCACCATATGGGTGCCTCTGAGTGTTTTTGAGTGCTTATTGGTATCAAAAGAGTGCATATGCAAATAGGAGAGCGACGTGGAAAGTGTTAATAGTGCCGTAGAGACACTGGTTCAGAGTTCAAATACTCTGTTTATTCTGATGGGTGCCATAATGGTATTCGCCATGCATGCAGGTTTCGCCTTTCTTGAGGTGGGTACTGTACGTCAGAAGAACCAGGTAAATGCTCTGGTTAAGATTATGACTGACTTCGGTTTCTCAGCAGTGGCCTATTTCTTTATCGGCTATTGGGTTGCTTACGATGTGACTTTTTTTCAGGATGCCGAAACGCTGGCGCAGAATAATGGCTATGAGCTGGTGAAGTTTTTTTTCCTGATGACATTTGCGGCGGCAATTCCAGCAATTGTATCTGGTGGTATTGCTGAGCGTGCGCAGTTCTGGCCTTTTCTACTAGCTTCAGCGTTAATCGTTGCTTTTGTCTATCCGTTCTTTGAAGGCATTGTGTGGAACGGAAATTATGGTGTTCAGGCTTGGATGGAAGCGTCATTTGGTGCGCAGTTCCATGATTTTGCAGGTTCTGTGGTTGTTCATGGTGTTGGTGGCTGGCTAGCGTTGGTCGCTGTGATTATGTTAGGGATTCGTAAGGGGCGCTATAGAAACGGTCGGCTGGTGGCCTTTCCGCCTTCGAATATTCCGTTTCTGGCGTTGGGTGCCTGGATTCTCTGTATCGGTTGGTTTGGTTTCAATGTTATGTCAGCCCAAACCCTCGATGGGATTTCTGGTTTGGTAGCCGTAAATAGTTTGATGGCGATGGTTGGCGGGATTATCGTATCCCTGCTAATAGGTAAGAATGACCCGGGCTTTATTCATAACGGTCCATTAGCTGGGTTGGTGGCAATCTGTGCGGGGTCCGATATCGTGCATCCAATTGGTGCGTTGATGATTGGTGGTATTGCCGGTGCATTGTTTGTCTGGATGTTTACCATAGTGCAGAATCGTTGGAAGATTGATGATGTGCTGGGTGTGTGGCCGTTGCATGGCTTGTGTGGTGCCTGGGGTGGTATTGCGGCGGGTATCTTTGGTGCTAACTCACTTGGAGGCTTAGGTGGCGTTAGTTTGATGTCACAGGTAGTAGGTACGCTGATGGGAATTGCTGTTGCTCTGGTTGGTGGAATTATTGTCTACGGCGCGATTAAGCTTATGATGGGACTGCGCCTGGATGAGGAAGAAGAGTTTGATGGCGCTGACTTGGCCATTCACAAGATTGAGTCTATTTCTGAAGATTGATCTGTTGTAGCTGATCTTATGAATCTAAAAAAACCGGGCTTAGCCCGGTTTTTTTATTTGAATTTTCGGTTCAGGCGTTATGTCCTTGAGTTAGCGGTATTAAAAGCGTGTCGGTTTTTAAATCGCGCTCTCAGTACTGTAATGCTTGCCAGCAAAAGCAGTGAGCCGCTAATAAGCGCTAAAGGGTTGCCCAGTAATGTAATGCAGGCGATACCGCCTGCAAGGTAGATAAAGGGTTGTTCTTCATAGAGCCATTGAGGTGTGTAGCTATTAAAAGCTCCACGGGATATTCGTGCAAGGAGTAAACGTTGTTCACGTCTATCCCTACGGCGGTAATTAGAGCGTTTAATCCAGATGATGCTGCCAAATATGTAGAGTGCTAAGGCTGAAAGCAGGGCTGGGTTGTTGTTATTGGATAAGCTAAGTAAGACGGCGCAAACGCCAATATAGAAGTAGGGCAGGCTCTCGTATAGGGGAGTCGGAAGCTTCATGGTATTTCGCCTCTTTTATCGATAATTTGAATCCCCATTCATTTAAATATTAGTATCTGTGCGGTTGTATTGGCATCTTAAACACATGAAAAATATTCATATTAACGTGTGTATGTTGGTTTTGAGTGGGTTTTTCTGGAAGTTGTTTGTGGGAGGTGTGGGTTTTAGCTATCGATTTTGTAAGGGGGCAGGTAGAGATTGTGAATGCTTTTAGGATGATAAAATTAGATAAAAAAAAAGGCCGCATTAAGCGGCCTTTTTTCGAAGCGTGATTACTTTTTTGGGTAATCGCGCTGGGTAGGTCCAGTGTACAGCTGGCGCGGACGACCGATTTTGTTCGGGCTGCTGTGGAATTCACTCCAGTGGGAGATCCAGCCGATAGTACGGGATAGTGCGAAGATAACTGTAAACATGTTGGTAGGAATACCAATAGCCTTCAGAATAATACCTGAATAGAAATCTACGTTTGGATAGAGCTTACGGTCAACGAAATAGTCGTCTTCCAGGGCGATTTGCTCAAGACGTTTAGCGATTCTAAGCAGAGGATCGTTTTCAATGCCTAGCTCAGCCAGTACTTCGTCACAGGTCTGCTTCATAACCTTAGCCCGAGGGTCAAAGTTACGGTAAACCCGGTGGCCGAAGCCCATTAGGCGGAAAGAATCATCTGGATCTTTAGCGCGCTGGATAAACTCTTCAATATTAGCTTCGTCGCCAATTTCGTTAAGCATGGTCAGTACAGCTTCGTTTGCGCCGCCGTGGGCAGGGCCCCAAAGCGCAGCAATACCAGAAGCGATACAAGCGAATGGGTTAGCGCCAGATGAGCCTGCAAGGCGAACCGTCGAAGTTGATGCGTTCTGCTCGTGGTCGGCATGTAACAGGAAGATCTTATCCATGGCTTTAGCCAATACTGGATTAGTTACATATGTTTCGCACGGGTTGCCATACATCATCTGCAGGAAGTTATCTGCATAATCCAGATCATTACGCGGGTATGTGAATGGCTGGCCGATGCTGTACTTGTAACACATTGCTGCAATCGTAGGCATCTTAGCAATCAGGCGGTATGCACATACTTCCCGGTGATGAGCATCATCGATATCCAGAGAGTCGTGGTAGAACGCAGACAGTGCGCCTACAACGCCGACCATGATCGACATTGGGTGAGCGTCACGACGGAAGCCGTTAAAGAAATGGTTCATCTGCTCGTGAACCATAGTGTGTTTCTTAACGGTATCGACGAAGGTCTGTTTCTGTTCAGCTGTAGGCAGTTCGCCATTCAACAACAGGTAACAAGTTTCGAGGTAGTCCGAATTTTCTGCCAGTTGCTCTATCGGGTAGCCGCCGTGTAGAAGAACACCTTTACCACCGTCGATGTAGGTGATTGAGGAATCACAAGCGGCAGTGGAAACAAAGCCGGGATCGTATGTGAACAGACCTTTACCGGTCAGAGCTCTAACGTCAACAACATCTGGGCCCATTGTGCCGGAATAGACGGGTAACTCAAAAACCTCATCCATTCCGTCGATTGTTAAGCGTGCTATCTTGTCAGCCATTATTGGCTCCTATCATTTCTGTTTATCTGAATGACTTTATAAATTATATCGGGATGTCTCTAGTTGCTGCAGGGTTTTCACCAATGTTTGCAACGCTCGCAACCCTTAATTATTAGTCACAATCTAAGAGTCTTAGCTCGTAATAGGACCCAGACACTATAGAGAGTTAGGAATATTTGTCAATTCAATCAAAGGCCGTTTTGCCGCAATGCAGCAAAGGTCTAACATGCGATGTATAAGGTCTATCAGGAAAGTGAAATCAGCAGAATAATCATTTAGTTGTAATGCAGAGGCGTAAGTAAAAAAAGTACTAGACAATAGGCTTATAATGGGTGTTGATTAATTGTATTGCGACAATTTGCTGGTATACTCCCGTTCCAGCTTACACCCTCATTCGGGATGGGTGTCGGCGTTGGACCGAGGTACTTATCTTTGTCTTTGAACACTACCTTTTAAACAACTTAGCTCTGCAACCGGGCTTAAAATAAGTGTGAACAAGAGCCGTGAACAAGAAAAGACCCGTAAATTTAGATCTACGAACTATCAAACAGCCAATTTCGGCTATCACTTCCATTCTGCACCGTGTGACAGGACTGGCGTTGTTTTTTGGCGCGTTCTTCATGCTGTATGCGCTTGGGATGTCTCTTGAGTCTGAGCAGGGCTTCGATGCTGCTGAGCAGATGTTGACAGAGAGCTTCTTTGCGAAGTTGATTGCCTGGGGATTGGTTTCAGCGTTGCTGTATCACTTCTTTGCCGGTATCAAACATCTGGTGATGGATTTTGGTCATTGTGAAGAGTTGGAATGTGCGCAGTTGGCAGCCAAGGTAACCCTGGGTGTCTCTGCTGTTGCTATTCTGCTGGCAGGAGTATGGATATGGTAACTTCAATTACAAGTTTTGGCCGAAGTGGTCTTTACGACTGGATGATCCAGCGTGTTTCCGCTGTAGTGCTGCTTGCTTATACCATCTTTATGATTGGTTATATGCTGTTTGGTTCTGAATTGGACTATCAGCAATGGAAAGAACTGTTCGAATGCACCGCGATGCGTATCTTTACGCTGCTGGCTTTGCTGTCTATGGCGGCACACGCCTGGATCGGCATGTGGTCAATCTCTACTGACTACATTAAGCCAACCGGTATTCGCTTCTTGTTCCAATCAGCTTGTGGTCTCTTGACGTTTATCTACGTCATTTGGGGCATTCAGATTCTGTGGGGAGTGTAAGATGAGCAGCAAGCTACGTACGCTGACTTTTGACGGTATTGTAATTGGTGGTGGTGGCGCAGGTATGCGTGCAGCACTTCAATTGGCCCAGGGTGGTCTGAATACCGCATGTATTACTAAAGTATTTCCAACCCGTTCGCATACAGTGTCTGCCCAGGGTGGTATTACCTGTGCGATTGCCAGTGCGGATCCGAATGATGACTGGCGTTGGCACATGTACGATACCGTTAAAGGCTCCGATTATATCGGTGACCAGGACGCTATCGAGTACATGTGTACAGTAGGTCCTCAGGCGGTATACGAACTAGATCACATGGGTATGCCGTTCTCCCGTACTGAAGAAGGGCGTATTTATCAGCGTCCATTTGGCGGTCAGTCAAAGAACTTCGGTGAAGGTGGTCAGGCTGCACGTACATGTGCTGCTGCTGACCGTACCGGTCACGCTCTGCTGCATACGTTGTATCAGGCGAATATGAAAGCCGGTACTACATTCATGAATGAATGGTACGCAGTTGACCTGGTAAAGAATGATGACGGCGCTGTTGTTGGTGTTATTGCGATCTGCATCGAAACCGGTGAGACTGTTTACGTTAAAGCTAAAGCAACGGTTCTTGCGACCGGCGGTGCTGGTCGTATATTCCAGTCGACTACCAATGCTCTGATCAATACCGGTGACGGTATGGGTATGTCCCTGCGTGCAGGTGTTCCTGCTCAGGATATGGAGATGTGGCAGTTCCACCCAACCGGTATTGCGGGTGCGGGTGTGCTGGTGACTGAAGGTTGTCGTGGCGAAGGTGGCTATCTGGTCAATAAGGATGGCGAGCGTTTCATGGAACGCTATGCACCAAACGCGAAAGATTTGGCTGGCCGTGATGTTGTTGCCCGCTCTATGGTTCTGGAGATTCTTGCCGGCCGTGGTTGTGGTGAAAATGGCGATCATGTGTTCCTGAAGCTGGATCACCTGGGCGAGGATGTATTGCAGTCCCGTCTGCCGGGTATCTGTGAACTGTCTAAAACGTTTGCGCATGCTGATCCGGTTAAAGAGCCTGTTCCAGTTGTACCGACTTGTCACTATCAGATGGGTGGTGTGACCACTAATGTTGGTGGTCAGGCGATTGGCTGTGATGCTGATGGTAACGATGAGATTATTGAAGGTCTGTTTGCTTGTGGTGAAGTAGCTTGTGTATCTGTGCACGGTGCTAACCGTCTCGGTGGTAACTCACTGCTCGACCTGGTTGTATTTGGTCGCGCGGCAGGTATCCAGATTGAGAAGCAGATGGCTGAAGGTTATTCTGCAAACGATGCTACTGAAGCAGATGTTGAGCGTGCTATGGCGCGTCTGAATCGTCTTAATAACTCCACCGGTGGTGAGAGTGTTGCTGAGGTTCGTGGAGATCTGCAGAAAACTATGCAGCTGTACTTCGGTGTATTCCGCGAAGGCGATAGCATGGAGAAAGGTCTCGAAATGCTGAAAGATATCCGCAAGCGTGTAGAGAATCTGCATCTTGAAGATAAGTCTTCAGCGTTCAATACCGCTCGTATCGAAGCGTTGGAACTGGAAAACTTGATGGAAGTTGCTGAAGCGACTGCTATCGCAGCTCTGATCCGTACGGAAAGTCGCGGTGCTCATGCCCGTAATGACTATACCGAACGTGACGATGAAAACTGGTTATGCCACTCACTGTTCCATCCGGAAACAAAAGAGATCACCAAGCGTGCTGTCAATTTTGCTCCGAAGACGGTTGAAGCGTTCCCACCAAAAATACGAACTTACTAAGGGGTTGTTACGATGCTGGTAAGTGTATATCGCTATAATCCTGAAACTGATGATGCACCTTATATGCAGGATATCCATATTGATATCCCGGGCGGTAAGGACATCATGGTGCTGGATCTGCTGCAGCTTTTGAAAGATAAAGATCCGACCATGGGCTACCGTCGTTCATGCCGTGAAGGTGTGTGTGGTTCTGATGGTATGAACATGAACGGTGTAAATGGTCTGGCTTGTGTTACTCCGCTTTCTGAAGTGGTTGTAAATGATAAGCTGGTACTGCGTCCGTTACCGGGTTTGCCGGTAATACGTGATCTGGTTGTCGATATGAGCCAGTTCTATACGCAGTACGAAAAGATTAAGCCGTTCCTTATCAATGATACGCCGGCGCCTGCTATTGAGCGTCTGCAGTCTCCAGAAGAACGTGCTGAGCTGGATGGTTTGTACGAATGTATTCTATGTGCATGCTGTTCTACTGCTTGCCCATCTTTCTGGTGGAATCCTGATAAGTTCGTCGGTCCATCCGGCCTGCTACAGGCATATCGGTTCTTGGCAGATACCCGTGATACTGCTACGGAAGAGCGGTTAGCGGATCTGGATGATCCGTTCAGCGTCTTCCGCTGCCACGGTATCATGAACTGTGTTAGCGTTTGCCCTAAGGGTCTCAACCCAACAAAGGCAATCGGTAAAATTCGAAACATGTTGCTCTCCCAAGCAACCTGATTCGAAAGAAAAACGGCTCCCATATAGGAGCCGTTTTTTTTTCAATGTTTTGTACTAGTCAAAAGGCTTATATCGCATTGGACTAAAACTTTTTAGAATTCCAACTGCATTGATATATGAGTGACGCATAAAAAGGCGTAGAATCACGTCCCGTATACTCTGTACCTCTATCAGGGTATGCACGTGAGTAATAATAACGGTAACTAAACAGGGGACGGCCGACAGGCCAGTTGGACAGGATGTGGTGCTTCCTGGACTTCGTAAAGTACCCCTGAGCCAGGGTGATCAAGAATGCAAGAAGGCATAATGGAGCTGATGTGGAAGAATGCCCATCTTAACGGTGGCAACCTGTCTTACATCGAGCAGCTATATGAAACCTATCTGATGGACCCCAACGCGATTCCACAGGAATGGCGTGAAGAATTCGATCGACTCCCTAAAGTCGGCGACAACCTGACCCAGGATGTTCCACATTCTACGGTACAGGAACATTTCCTTTATCTGGCTAAGAACCAGCGCCGTGCTGCGCCCGCTGCAGGCAGCGGTGTTAGTTCTGAGCATGAGAAAAAACAGATCCGCGTATTGCGGATGATCAATGCATACCGGGTACGTGGGCATCAGGCGGCTGATATTGATCCGCTTAATCTGATGCAGCGTGAGCCTATTCCCGATCTGGACCCTCGCTTCCATGAGCTTTCAGAAGCAGACTTTGATACAACATTTCAGCTAGGTTCTCTGTTCTTCGGATCAGAAGAAGCGACTCTGAGAGATATTATTAAAGATCTGAAGAAGACTTACTGTACGACAGTAGGTGCTGAGTATATGCATATTGTTGATACTCAGGAAAAACGTTGGATCCAGTCTCGTCTTGAGCCAGTTCGCTCTCATCCGGTTGTTGATGTTGAGAAGAAAATGATGGTGCTTGAGCGCCTGACGGCTGCTGAAGGTCTTGAGAAGTATCTCGGTTCCCGCTTTGCCGGTGCTAAGCGCTTCGGCCTTGAAGGTGGAGAGTCGATGATTGTTTCCCTGAATACGCTGATTCAGCGTGCAGGTAAGCAGGGCGCTCGTGAAGTTGTTATCGGCATGGCCCACCGGGGTCGTCTGAACACTCTGGTGAATATTTTTGGTAAAAATCCAGCAGAGCTATTTGGTGAGTTTGAAGGTAAGAAGACGCTAGAAACCTCCGGTGATGTGAAATACCACCAGGGCTTCTCTTCTAACGTAATGACTGGTGGTGGTGAAGTTCACATGGCGATGGCGTTTAACCCATCTCACCTTGAGATTTCAGCGCCGGTAGTTGAAGGCTCGGTACGTGCTCGTCAGGATCGTCGTAATGATGCGGTGGGAACCACGGTTCTGCCTGTTAATATTCATGGTGATCAGGCGTTTGCAGGTCAGGGTGTGGTGATGGAAACTTTCCAGATGTCACAGACCCGTGCATACAAAACCGGCGGCACTATTCATCTGGTGGTGAATAACCAGGTTGGCTTTACGACCAACAAGCTAGAAGATTCCCGTTCCTCTGAGTACTGTACTGATATCGCCAAGATGGTTCAGTCACCTATTTTCCATGTAAATGGTGATGATCCGGAAGCGGTGCGTTTTGTAACTCAGTTGGCGGTTGATTACCGTACTGAATTTAAGAAAGATGTTGTGATCGATCTGGTCTGCTACCGCCGCCGAGGCCACAACGAAGCGGATGAGCCTTCTGGTACTCAGCCGCTGATGTATAAGCAGATTAAAGTTCAGAAATCGACCCGCGAACTCTATGCTCAGCAACTTATCTCTGAAGGTGTTGTTACCGCCGAGCAGTGTAAGCAGCTGGAGCAAAACTATCGTAAAGATCTTGAAGACGGCAAGCACGTAACTCACTCACTGGTGATGGAACCTAAGCAAGAGCTCTTTGTTGACTGGGCTCCCTATCTGGGACTTGAATGGTCTTTTGATTGTGATACCCGTGTGGAGACGAAGCTGCTGCAAGAGCTGGGCACTAAGATCTGTGAAGTGCCAGAAGGCTTCCAGGTTCAGCGTCAGGTTCATAAGATCTATGAAGATCGTAAGCGTATGGCTGTCGGTGCGATGGAGCTTAACTGGGGTATGGCTGAGTCATTGGCTTATGCTTCGATTCTGGCAGAAGGCTTCCCGGTTCGTATCACCGGTCAGGATGTTGGCCGGGGTACGTTCTCACACCGTCATGCGGTTCTGCATGATCAGCAAAACGGTGAAGTATATGAGCCTCTGAAGAATATTGCTCCGGATCAGCCGCCGCTGACCCTGCATGACTCTTTCCTTTCTGAGGAAGCGGTTCTTGCGTTTGAATACGGTTACTCAACTACCATGCCTAACGCATTGGTTATCTGGGAAGCTCAGTTTGGTGATTTTGCCAACGGTGCTCAGGTAGTAATTGACCAGTTTATTACCAGTGGAGAGCATAAGTGGGCCCGTCTTTGTGGTCTGACAATGTTACTTCCACACGGCTTTGAAGGGCAGGGTCCTGAGCATTCTTCAGCCCGTCTTGAGCGTTACTTGCAGCTCTGTGCAGAGCATAATATTCAGGTATGCGTACCGACAACTCCGGCTCAGATCTATCATCTGTTACGTCGTCAGGTTGTTCGTCCACTGCGTAAGCCTCTGGTTGTTATGACGCCTAAGAGTCTGTTGCGTCACAAACAAGCGGTATCAACGTTGGAAGAACTGTCTGAAGGTACCTTCCTGCCAGTAATCTCTGAGACCGATCAGCTTGATCCTAAGAAGGTTAAGCGTCTGATTCTGTGTAGCGGTAAGGTTTATTACGACCTGTACAACCGTCGTGCAGAACTGGAAAGGGATGATGTTGCTATCATTCGTATCGAACAGCTGTATCCGTTCCCTGAACATCAGATGTTTGATGCTATTAAGCAATACACTAACCTTGAGTCTGCTGTCTGGTGTCAGGAAGAGCCGATGAACCAGGGTGCATGGTACTGTTCGCAGCATCATATGCGCCATGCGCTGTCTCGCCACAAAGACAAGATTCATATGGAAGGTGTGGGTCGTCCACACGCTGCAGCCCCTGCCGTAGGTTACATATCTGTACACCTTGAGCAGCAGGAAAAACTGGTTAATGAAGCAATCAATGGCTAACAGGCCGAAATAAAACGCCTGTTAGTAGCACTGAGAAAGGAAAAGACATGTCAATCGAAATCAAAACGCCGACCTTCCCTGAATCCGTAGCCGACGGTACTGTAGCGACCTGGCACAAACAGCCAGGTGAGGCTTGTTCAACCGATGAGCTGATCGTTGATATTGAGACAGATAAAGTTGTATTGGAAGTTGTAGCGCCGTCTGATGGTGTGATCAAAGAGATCATCAAGGGTGAAGGCGATACAGTTCTAAGTGAAGAAATATTGGCTATCTTTGAAGCGGGTGCCGCTGCGGCCGCGCCAGCTGCAACAGCTGCAACAGCAGCTCCGGCTGAGACAGCTGCAGCAGCAGATGTTGAAAAAGTAGGCCCAGCTGCTCGTAAGCTGATCGAAGAAAACAGCTTGGATGCGAGCCAGATTCCAGCGACGGGCAAGAATGGTGGTATCACCAAAGAGGACGTTGTTAACTTCCTTAAGAACAAGCCAGCAGTAGCCGTTGCGGCGCCAGTTAAGGTTGATAATGCTGCCGCGTTGAATATTGTGTCCGGTGAGCGTGTTGAAAAACGTGTTCCGATGACGCGTCTGCGTGCCACGATTGCTAAACGTTTGGTTGAGGCGCAGCAGACTGCTGCCATGCTGACAACTTATAACGAAGTAAACATGAAGCCGGTTATGGAGCTGCGTAAGCAGTACAAAGACCTGTTTGAGAAGACCCACAACGGAACTCGTTTGGGCTTCATGTCTTTCTTTGTTAAAGCGACTACTGAAGCGCTTAAGCGTTTCCCAGCCGTAAATGCCTCTATTGATGGCAATGATATGGTGTATCACGGTTACCAGGATATCGGCGTAGCAGTTTCTACTGCGCGTGGCCTGATGGTTCCTGTGTTGCGTGATACTGATGCGATGACGCTGGCTGATGTTGAGTCTACTATTGCTGATTTCGGTGCTCGTGGCCGTGACGGTAAGTTGGGCTTGGATGATATGCAGGGCGGAACCTTTACTATCACTAACGGTGGTGTATTCGGATCCCTGATGTCTACTCCGATTCTTAATCCGCCGCAGACTGCAATTTTGGGAATGCATAAGATTCAGGAACGCCCTATGGCGGTCAATGGTCAGGTTGAAATCCTGCCAATGATGTACCTGGCGCTTTCCTACGACCATCGTATGATTGATGGTAAGGAAGCGGTACAATTCCTCGTGACTATTAAAGACCTTCTGGAAGATCCTGCACGTATGCTGCTGGAAGTCTGAGTTAGTCCATTACTAGAACGAATTGATAGGTAGAAAATAATGTCAGATAAATTTGATGTAATCGTAGTAGGTGCGGGACCTGGTGGTTACGTAGCTGCTATTCGCGCCGCTCAGCTGGGTCTTAAAACTGCGTGCGTAGAAAAATGGGTTGATGATAAGGGCGGTGTTGTTCTCGGTGGTACTTGTTTGAATGTGGGTTGTATCCCATCTAAAGCACTGCTCGAGTCTACTCACCAGTTCCATAAAACGCAGCACTCCGATGTACACGGCATCCAGACTGGTGAAGTGACCATGGATGTTAAAAAAATGGTTGCCCGTAAGGATAAGATTGTTGGCAACCTGACCATGGGTGTTGCGGGTTTGTTTAAAGCCAATGGCGTTACTTTGCTGCAAGGCATGGGTAAGTTGATGGCTAACAAGCAGGTTCAAGTGACTGCTGCTGATGGTACTGCGACTGTATATGATGCTGAGAATGTTATTCTGGCGTCGGGTTCTGTGCCGGTTAACATTCCGCCAGCGCCATTGACTGAAGGTCTGATCCTGGACAACGAAGGTGCACTGAATATCGATGAGACGCCAAAACGTCTCGGTGTTATTGGTGCCGGTGTTATCGGTCTTGAGATGGGCTCTGTATGGGCGCGTTTGGGTACTGAAGTTACCGTACTTGAAGCGATGGATGATTTCTTAGCGCTGGCTGATAAAGATGTTGCCAAAGAAGCGGCTAAGATCTTCAAGAAGCAGAAACTGGATATTAAGCTGGGTGCCCGCTGTACAGGTACTGAAGTTAACGGTCAGGAAGTAACTGTTAAGTATACTGATTCTGAAGGCGATAAAGAGCTGGTTGTTGATAAGCTGATTGTTGCCGTTGGTCGACGTCCTTCCACTCAAGGCCTGCTAGCGGATGATTCCGGTGTTAAGCTGGATGAGCGTGGCTTTATCTTTGTTGACGGACAGTGTCGTACTGAAGCGCCAGGTGTTTACGCTATTGGTGATTCGGTTCGTGGACCTATGCTGGCACACAAGGCCTCTGAAGAGGGGATCATGGTTGCGGATATTATTGCCGGCCACCATGCGCAGATCAACTATGACGTGATTCCTAACATCATCTACACTCACCCTGAACTGGCGTGGGTTGGTAAGACTGAGCAGGAACTTAAATCAGAAGGTGTTGAGGTTAAAGTGGGTAAATTCCCATTTGCAGCTTCTGGTCGTGCAATGGCTGCGGACGATACCGATGGATTCGTTAAAATGATCGCTGATAAAGCGACTGACCGCATCCTGGGTGTTCATATGGTTGGTGGTATCGCATCTGAGCTGATCGCTCAGGCAGCGATTGCAATGGAATTCGGCTCAACAGCTGAAGACCTGCAGCTAACCGTATTTGCGCACCCAACTGTATCGGAAGCTGTCCATGAAGCTGCGCTTGCAGTTGATGGTCATGCTATCCATATGGCTAATCGTAAAAAGCGTTAATCGCTGTACAATTGTTTTAAATTTCGACCAGGCAATCCCTGGTCGATTATTGTTGCGCACAGTACTTTGTGCGTACATTTGGGCTGTGAAAAGATACTCTCTCCATATCGTTTTGCAGGGTTCTCAAAAGTATGAAAAAACGACGGATTAGAGCATGAATCTTCATGAGTACCAGGGCAAACAGCTGTTTGCCGAATATGGTCTGCCGGTTTCTAATGGAATCGCGGTAGATACTCCGGAAGCTGCTGCTGAAGCGGCTCTGAAAATTGGTGGTGACAAGTGGGTTGTTAAAACTCAGGTTCACGCAGGTGGTCGTGGTAAAGCTGGCGGTGTTAAGCTAGTTGATTCCCCTGCTGAAGCTCAGGCTTTCGCAGCTAACTGGCTGGGTAAGAACCTTGTTACTTTTCAGACTGATGCAAATGGTCAGCCTGTTTCTAAAATTCTGGTAGAAGACTGCACAGATATTGCTAATGAGCTATATCTGGGTGCGGTTGTTGACCGCTCTTCACGTCGTATCGTCTTTATGGCATCCACCGAAGGTGGTGTTGAGATCGAGAAAGTTGCGGAAGAATCTCCAGAAAAAATCTTGAAAGCTACTATTGATCCGGTTACCGGTGCGCAGCCATACCAGGCACGCGAACTGGCGTTCAAACTGGGTCTGGAAGGCGTTCAGATTAAGCAGTTTACCCAGATTTTCCTGGGTCTGGCTAAGATGTTCAAAGAGAAAGATCTTGCACTGCTTGAGATCAACCCTCTGGTTATCACTACCGAAGGCAACCTGCACTGTCTGGATGCTAAAGTAGCGATCGATGGTAACTCTGTTTACCGTCATAAAGACCTTCAGGCGATGCATGATGCATCTCAAGAAGATGAGCGTGAAGCTCGCGCGGCTCAGTGGGAACTGAACTATGTAGCGCTGGATGGCAGCATCGGTTGCATGGTTAACGGTGCAGGCCTGGCAATGGGTACGATGGATATCGTATCTCTGTACGGTGGCTTCCCGGCTAACTTCCTGGACGTTGGCGGCGGCGCGACTAAAGAGCGTGTAACCGAAGCATTCAAGATCATCCTTGAAGACTCTAAGGTTAAGGCTGTTTTGGTTAACATCTTCGGTGGTATCGTACGTTGCGACCTGATTGCTGAAGGTATTATCGGTGCGGTTAAAGAAGTAGGCGTACAGGTACCTGTTGTAGTACGTCTGGAAGGTAACAATGCAGAGCTAGGTTCTAAGCTACTGTCTGAGTCTGGTCTGGCGATTATTGCCGCTACCAGCCTGACTGATGCAGCTGAGCAAGCAGTTAAAGCAGCGGAGGGTAAATAACAATGTCCGTTCTGATTAATAAAGACACCAAAGTAATCTGTCAGGGTTTCACTGGTGGTCAGGGTACCTTCCATTCTGAACAGGCTATTGCATACGGCACTAAGATGGTTGGCGGTGTAACACCTGGTAAAGGTGGTTCCGAGCATCTGGGTCTGCCAGTATTTAATACTGTTGCAGAAGCCGTTGCTGAAACGGGCGCTGAAGCATCTGTTATCTATGTACCTGCTGCTTTCTGTAAGGATTCTATCCTGGAAGCTGCGAACAGTGGTATCCAGCTGATCGTATGTATCACTGAGCACATTCCTGTAATGGATATGCTTGAGTGTAAAGTTGTATGTGACAGCCTGGGCGTTCGCCTGATTGGACCAAACTGTCCGGGTGTTATCACTCCGGGTGAGTGTAAGATCGGTATCATGCCTGGCCACATCCACTTACCTGGTAAAGTGGGTATTGTTTCCCGTTCAGGTACGTTGACGTATGAAGCTGTTAAGCAGACTACTGATGCTGGTTTCGGTCAGTCTACTTGCGTAGGTATCGGTGGTGATCCAATTCCTGGTTCTAACTTCATCGATATTCTGGAACTGTTCCAGAACGATCCACAGACTGAAGCGATTGTTATGATCGGTGAGATCGGTGGTTCAGCTGAAGAAGAAGCTGCTGAGTACATTAAAGCTAATGTAACTAAGCCTGTTGTATCTTACATCGCTGGTGTAACTGCACCTGCAGGTAAGCGTATGGGTCATGCTGGCGCTATCATCTCTGGTGGTAAGGGTACTGCAGACGAGAAGTTTGCTGCACTTGAAGCTGCTGGCGTTAAGACTGTTCGCTCTCTGGCTCAGATTGCTGACGGCCTGCGCGAAGTTACTGGCTGGAAATAATCGCTCTGCGATTTCTCTAGTGGCTAAGCGTGACTGCGTCACTTGCTAGTTGCTAGAACTTAGAAAAACCGCCTTCGGGCGGTTTTTTTGTTTTCAAAATGAGTATCTTCTTAATTTTTTTGGATATTACGCCTTGTTTTGATTCCAGCCACTGTTTTAATATCACTGCTCAGTTAAATAATGGAATCTTATTTCAGTGTTTTATTACAAGGAGTTGAAAGGGAATGAATAGTTTTAGGCTGTTGCTGATATCGGCATTGGTTTTACTTATGACAGGCTGTGGCGCATTAAAAGCTCCTGCCTATTCACCTGACTATCAAGCCTTAGATAGTTTGAAGAATAAAAAGCTAGTGAATGTCTCTGTTGCTCAGGTTGAGCCGCGTAATCCTAAACATGAGGTTAATATAATTCCCCTAAGGGCTATGTCTCTAGTGGCTGAGCAAGGGACATTCTCGGCTTATCTCGAGTCCGCTTTGATTGAGGATCTTTCACAGATGGGGGTGTATCAGGCAGATTCAGATATCCAGATAAGCGTCGTGCTTGTGGAAAACAATATTGATATATCTAGTTTCTCTACTGGGGTAGGCAAGATAGTTATTAATCTGGAAATCTTAAAATCAGAAAGTCCTACATTTCAGAAAGAGTATGTTGCCACTACAGAGTTTGAGTCCTCATTCGCTGGAGCCGTTGCAATACCAAAGGCTCAGACAGAATATCCATTCTTAGTCCGTACTGTATTAAAGCAGGTTTATTCTGATCCTGAATTTATTAAGGAATTATCGTTATGAGTACTCGTGTTAAGGGTTACCTTTCTAAAATCAAAGTGATTTTGATGACTGCTTTGGCTACTTTGGTTGTGGGTTGTGCTCACCCAATTAATATCAGTCAACTGGAGGATCAAGCTGATTTTACCGGTGATAAGGTTTCTAAGACTGTTGCATATGTCATCACAGATGCTCAAAAGCAGGAAGAGGTTGTTTCCCCCGGTGGTGGTGGTGATAAAGTAAGTTATTACCCATACAGAGATTTAGAAAAAACTATTCGCAGCGTGCTGGGTGCTGTTTATGATGATGTCTATGCAATTAACAGCACTGAAGATGTGAAGGCTATTGAGTCAAATAATATTGAGTTGATCTATGTTCCGGTGATTTCAACTTCATCCAGCTCGGAATCTATGTTTACCTGGCCTCCAACAAAGTTTACTGTGAATCTATCTTGTTCGGTGAGTGATGCAAAAGGACAAAATGTAGCCAGTGTAATAGTTTCTGGTGATGGTGCCGCTGAGTTTTCCGAATTTAAGAGTGACTTCGGGTTGTCTGCCAGACGAGCTTCTACTGATTTGGGTAACAATTTCGCAGCTGCAATTAGGAAGCAAGAAGCGACTAAATAATTGTGTGAATTTTAAAGATGCCAAAGCCACCTCTATAGGTGGCTTTTTTTGTCATGAGAAAAATGAACATTTTTTTCTAAGTTCAGGATAGAATCAGATACGTCTAAGATTATATATTTATTGAGAGTTGTTATGAGTCTGTTTTCTTCTATTAAATCGATATTTTCATCTGCTCCAGGCAGCCCTAAAGAACCCGAAAAATTACCTTCTGAGGAATATCAGGGGTTTACCATAACGCCTGCGCCTATTCATGAAGATGGGGGCTATCGTGTAAATGGTCTGATCACCAAGGGTGAGCAGCAGCATGCTTTTATTCGTGCAGATATGCTTCCTTCTGGTGAAAGTTGTGCGGCGGAAATGATTCGTAAAGCAAAGCAGATGATCGATCAGCAGGGTGATGGGATCTTTTAGTCGTTATGACACAAAAGCAGCTATTTTCCCGCTATCTCAAAGACCTTAAGCCGGGACGGCTGGAGTGGATTGGTGTGCGCCCAGGCCGTAAGCAGGAATTACTGGTTTTAGATGCAGCAGAGGCTCTGGCGGGTCTTGGGTTGGAGGGTGATCACCGTTGTAGTAAAACGCCGGGCTCTGGCCGTCAGGTAACTTTAATCTCCTCCGAGTTTATTAGGATTATCGAAACCTATACTGGTCTTGAGCAAATAGATCCCCTGTTGTTACGTCGTAATTTGGTGGTCAGCGGTATTAATCTCAATGCGTTGAGACATCAGCAGTTTAAAATCGGCTCTGCAGTGTTTGAAGCGACAGCCTTATGTCACCCTTGTGTGCGTATAGATCAGGCCTTGGGGCAGGGTGGTGCGGCCGCAATGCTGGGTTATGGTGGGCTTTGTGCACGGATTCTTGAGTCAGGAGCGCTTAAGGTTGGAGATCAGTTGATACCGTTAGAAAGTTAATTGAGTTGCTAGATGCGGCTACATCGCTTATTTATGGTGTAAGGGTAAATTAAAGTGAGTAAAAATCCTATGGATGTCTCTAAGCCTCTCTTTTGGCGAGATTCACGTATGCCGCATGTAGAGTTACGCAAGGTTACCGATGGGCGGCAGGTATGCTATGCAGCTCATAGCCACGCTCAGTGGTCTATCGGTGCTATTACCGAAGGTAAGAGTACATTTTGTTATCGTGATGATCGGTGTCAGGTCAGTGCGGGTGATCTTGTATTGATTAATCCTGACTGGGTCCACGCTTGTAATCCTATTGATAATCAGCCCTGGGCTTATCTTATGCTCTATATTGATGCAGAGTGGTTAACGGCTTTGCAATATCAGCTGGGCTTGCTAGATGAGCCTGAGTGGGAGGATATTGGCACAGCAATTGTTTCAGACCGGCGTTATTATCTGGAGTATTGTCAGATGGCATCTTGCCTGCTTAACTCACAGATGGACTTGCAAGATAAGCAAGCTGCTGTCATTGAATATTTATCGGGTTTGATGAGGGTGCTGGCGAGTCGGCGTAATCAGCCAGCTCAGCCAGTACCGAATGTACTGCGGGAGCTTGCTGATTACCTCGATGAGTATGCGGCAGAGGAGATCTCTCTGGAAGATATGTGCCTTCGCTCGGGTTACAGTTCCGGTCATCTTATCCGAACATTTAAACGTCATTTCAGTCTTACGCCCCATGCTTATCAGATTAATCGACGGATCCAACGTGGACAGCATGAATTAAAACGGGGGAGGTCAATAGCTGATGCCGCATTGACGTCGGGCTTTACAGATCAGCCGCACTTTCAGCGTACTTTCAAGCGGGTGGTAGCTGCTACGCCAAACCAGTTCAGGCAATCTTTACTCAGTGATAAGGTAAAAGCAGCTCCCCACAAGTAATATCGCCAGTGTCCGGTTGATTGTTTTAAGTATCGTTGGCTGGTTGATATATCTGCGTAAGAACGCACCGGCATAGACCCAGCTGCCTAATGATAGCCAGCAGATAGGCAGGTAGATTGCTGAAAAAATTAGAACCTGCTGCATATCGTTACCGCTGGTATATGCGCCTATCCCTGATGCTGATGCCAGCCAGGCTTTAGGGTTGAGCCATTGCATCATCGCCCCTGTTATAAAACTGGGGGGCTTATCTGATTGGTTTTCTGGCAATTGCCCGTCAAAGACGGCAAGTTTAAAGCTCAGGTAAAGCAGGAAAATTACCCCGCCCCAGCGCAGCAAGATATTTAAAGCAGGAATCATTTCAAGTGCCGTATAAAGTCCAAGTCCGATAGCGATAAACAGGGCTATAAAACCGAAAGTGGCGCCTGTGACAAACACCATTCCTTTATATATAGAGTGTCGGGTGCCGCTGCTCAGGCATACTAGGTTTACCGGTCCAGGGGAAATGGATGCGGCAAGCGCGAAGGTCGACATAGATAAGATTATAGATAGGCTCATTGTATTCTCCTTATGGAAGGTGATGAGTATCTAGTGATAGTTGAGCCAGGTATTGAACAAAATTGATGTTTATCCAGAATCGGTGTCGGGAGGTGAAAGTGCTGGGCTTTTCGTGGTTAGATTAATTCTGTCTCTTGACCTGTCTACGGGTGTTGGGCTGATACTGCCTATGAATCGTTAAGGAGGTATTGATGTGCTGACTATTTCTGCGCTGGCTAAAAAGTTTAACTTGTCTCGCAGTACCGTTCTCTATTATGAGCGGGAAGGCTTGTTGAAACCCGCGGCAAGAGGCGGGAATGGCTATCGGCTATATGGTCAAAAGGAGCTGGAAAAGCTGGCGTTGATTGTAGATTATCGGGCGTTGGGGGTTCCTATCTCGGATGTTGCTATCCTGCTCGAGGGTGATGGAGAGCAGAAGAAAATTCTGCAGGAACAGCTCCGGCGTTTACAGGAAGAGATAGAGCGGTTACATCAGCAGCAATTAGCGATTCTTAAGTTTATTAAACAGCCAGACATTGCGGAGGGTAGTATGGTGACGAAAGAACGCTGGACAGAGATTATGAGAGCGGCGGGGCTAAATGATGGTGATATGCATAACTGGCACAGCCAGTTTGAAAAGCTGGAGCCAAAAGCTCATCAGGAGTTCCTGGAATCGCTGCAGATTGAGGCGGGCGAAGTTACACGGATCAGGGAGTGGTCACAAAGTTAAGGATTAGCTTTAGCAGAGACAAAAAAAAGAGAGCCATAAGGCTCTCTTTTTATCTAACTACTAGCAAGCGACGAAGTCGCAGCTAAAGCTATGTTAGTCGTCGCGACGTGGACGCGGCTTACGTGGTGCGCCACGGTCATTGCCACCGCGGTCATTACGACCTTTGCCTTTGTATTCACCGCGAGGCTTATTGCTGCGAGGTGCCGGGCGGGCAATTTCACCTTCCATCAGGGTAATATCGATCTTCTTACGGCAGATGAATACGCCTTTCAGCTGCTGCAGAACCTCGGTAGGCATTCCTTTAGGTAGTTGAACGGTGCTGTAGTCATCATGTAAGCGAATATCACCGATATGACGACTGTTGATGTCCGCTTCGTTAGCAATTGCGCCAACGATGTTCTTAACCTGTACGCCATCGCTGCGGCCTACTTCAAGACGATAGACATCTAGGTCTTCATAGTTGATGCGCTCACGCTTTTCGCCACGATCGCTATCACGGTCTTCACGTTCACGACGAGGGCGAGGTTCCGGCTCAGGCGGTAGGATAAGAGGCTTCTCTTTCTGTGCCATGTATAGCAGAGCAGAAGCAAGATCCAGTACTTCTAGTTCGGTATCAACAGCTAGTTGATCTACCAATTCACGGTACGGAGCAATATCTTCTTTGCTAACAATGTTGCTAACCTGTTCGCGGAAAGACTCCAGGCGCTTATTTTGTACCAGGTCGCGAGATGGAAGATCCATCTGCTGGATTGGCTGACGTGTAGCGCGCTCAATCTGCTTCAGCAAACGACGCTCACGTGGCGCAACGAACATGATTGCCTTGCCATCACGACCGGCACGGCCAGTACGGCCAATACGGTGTACATAAGCTTCGGTATCGTATGGGATGTCGTAGTTTACAACTAGGCCAACTCGTTGTACGTCAAGGCCTCGGGCAGCAACATCTGTTGCAACCAGAATGTCTAGCTTGGCATCTTTCAGGCGTTGTACGGTACGTTCCCGTAACTGTTGATTCATATCGCCATTTAATGCCGCAGCGGCATAGCCACGAGCTTCAAGCTTTTCAGCCAGTTCGGTTGTGGCTGTTTTAGTACGAGCGAAGATGATAATGCCGCCAAAATCGTCAGTTTCCAGAATTCGAACCAGAGCATCAAGCTTGTTGGTACCGGATACGATCCAGCACTTCTGGTCGATATTTTCCATGGTTGTCGTTTTGGAAGCGATCTTAACTTCTGTCGGCTCACGCATATAACGCTTTGTGATCCGGCGAATCTGTTCAGGCATAGTCGCAGAGAACAGTGCAGTCTGACGTGTAGCTGGAGTTTTAGCCATGATGGTTTCAACATCATCGATAAAGCCCATGCGAAGCATTTCGTCTGCTTCATCTAGCACCATCGCTTTAAGTTCATCTATCTTAAGCGTTCCACGGTCAAGGTGATCCATTACGCGACCAGGTGTGCCTACGACAACATGTGGACCACGGCGAAGCTGTTTCAACTGTAGGGTATAGCTCTGGCCGCCGTAGATTGGCAGGACATGAAACCCAGGCATATGACGAGCATAGACTTGGAACGCTTCAGCAACCTGAACGGCTAGCTCGCGTGTTGGAGCAAGAACCAAAACCTGAGGTTTGTTGCTTTTCAGGTCTATGCGGCTAAGCAGAGGCAGGGCAAATGCAGCTGTTTTACCGGTACCTGTTTGAGCCATTCCCAGCACGTCCTGCCCGTTCAGCAGTAGTGGAATACACTCGGCCTGAATCGGCGACGGTGTTTCATAACCCAGCTCTGTGATGGATTTAAGGAGGGAGGAGGGAAGATCAAGGTCGCTAAATGCGACTGGCGTATCTGACATATTTGAAGGTACCGGAAGGGATAGAATTATAAAACGCGAAATTATACGCTCATTGTGCCGTAAAAGCCCGTTTTTTATCGGTGAGGTTGCTAGTGAAAGTGGTGGTTTTTCGTAGCAGTGTCTTCGGGGCTCTTGTAGGTCATTGTTCCTGCTCGGTCAGGCTAAGGTTGTCATACCAGCTCAGGTAGCTTTCGCCGCCATTATCGCTGTCTGTCATGATAGCGATCGCTTCAAGTTCTGTGTAAATTTCACCAAAAGCGGCTTTAAGGTCATTCTGGATGTTTCGGCTGTGGTCAGTCCACTGGCCAAGACGGTCGCTGCCGCTATTAACTGCCCACATGTAGGCTCTGTCGGTATATGCATTAAGCCAGGTCGTATTAACCGGTTGGTTATTAGACCATACGTACACCAGCGTGCGCTTTTGCCAAAAGAAAGGGCCGTCAGAGACGACAATGTAGACCCGGGCCGGGTAATCATCGCCCGCTTTCGTTGTTTCAGGGGCGTCAGGCCAGACTTTGCTTATCTTCCAGCGCCAGTTAAGTTCAGTGTGCTTACTAATTGGGATCTTTTTTTGATAGAAAAGTCCGGATGCGCTGCCATCTGATCGGGCTTCTAAAACTTGTTTGTTGCCTTCGTTAATAATGGAATACTGGCTCTCTCCGGAAAATATTTCACTCTGCCACTGGCTGATGCCCATAGGATTAAACTTAGGGAGATCGATCGCTTTAGCCTGTGTTGGTAGGCTGATTGCGAGGAATGCCAGCTGAATTGAGAATAGAGCGAAGCGGGAGATTGTCATATATGTGACCCTGGAGTTTAGATAAAGCTTTACAGATCTGGAATTCGACTATAATGAAGGAATGTTTAAGATCAGTGTATCAGAGTTTTATCGCCTATTTTCCCTTCTGGCAAAACTCTGTTTTGGTCTGCTGTCATTGTTGGTAAGTTACTTCCCGGTAATCTGCTTGCAGAATGACAGTTAATGCTGGTCTGTAACTGCGGGCGAAAGGGCTGCTAGCGCGTTCCCCTTGCTATAGCGGCTTATCATCGTTATTTTATTCGCTCACTAAGAGGCCTGGTTATCCAGGCCTCTTTCCGTATATGAAGATGGTGCTTGGGTACTTCAAAGATAGAGCGTTAAGAGAAAACAGAATGGCACAGAATCCAGCGTATGAAATGATATGGCAGGTGGTAGGGGCTATACCGTCTGGAAAAGTAGCAACCTATGGTCAGATAGCAGAATTAGCGGGTATTCCAGGGGGGGCGAGAATGGTGGGGCGTTGTCTGAGCCAGCTTCCCAGGGATAGCCGATTACCTTGGTTCAGGGTAGTCAATGCGAGTGGCAAGATCTCTTTACCGGTAGATAGTGAGGGGTATCAAAAACAGCTTGCTCTGTTGCAAGAAGATGGGGTTGTTGTGCTGAATGGGCGGATTAGGTTGGCTAAGTTTCGCTGGTAAGTCTTGCTCGATTACCCGGCTGGTCAATTATGAGGCAAAAATTTGCTATTTGCCGTTTTGGGGTATGTTTCCGTTATCTAATTGCGCAATAAGTCGGTCGAGTTTATGTTCTAACTTCTTGTTATGCTGCAATATTTCTTCATTTTGCCGACGTAGTTCTCGATTTCTTACATTGGTATCTGCAAATCCCACCATTTTACTGGCGATCTGCGCGCCGATGAAGCCAACGATGCCGACGCCGATATAAAACATTAGTGCGACTATCAGTCTGCCGCCCTGGCTGACCGGGTAGAAATCGCCAAAGCCGATAGTGCTGGCGCTCATCTGTAAAGCCCAGAAGGCATCGCTATAGCTCAGAATATTTGCTGCAGGATGGGACTGCTCAAACCAAAGTAATGGGAATGAAAGAATGGCGATGAGGCTGTAGAGCAGAACAAAAGCAAGAAAGCCGAGAAATACAGTGCCATAGTTTCTGACATTGTATTCATCGGTGGAGTATACGTATCGCTTAACCATAGTCTGCTTTTTATAGTCCTGTTTAATAGGGCTTAGTCTAGTTGGTCAGCATCGATATCATAAGGGAAGCAGCCAACAAATTTGACATGTTCATCCTGAAAGATATGGGTTTTTTTAGCTCGATATTCAAAATCAAACAGTAGAATTAGCCAGCTGATTTTTTTGTCACCGATCTTTTCGATCTTTTTGATAACGGAATCACCATAAGACCCAGACCATGAGCAGGGCGCGACTATCTCTTTAGTTGAAGCGCAGCCCGTTTCACAGCCGTTGGTTTCCATGTTTTCAGGGTCGTAGCTGCTTATCTGATAGTTTTTGGCCCATTGGTCAAGTCCTTGTTCATCCTCTTCGAAGTAGCTGTCAGGGATAGCCGAATAGTCGGTGGTGGAGTACCAGACCGAAACGATGCCTTCTTTTTCAAAATTCATGTGCTTGTCTCGGCTAGGTTTTTCCATAGCAAGCGAATATCGCAGATATCCTGTTCGCTGAGTTTGTCGACTTTAAATGCTTGGTCAAGACTGTGTTCTACCTGTTGATCGAACTGTTCTGTGGTCTCGCCTTCTTCGGCACTGGCCAGGCTAATATGCCCTAGCAGATAGCTACAAAGAAACAGTTTCTCAGGGTCCGCTCCCTTTTCCATGTCGATCAGGTGGCTGTATAGGTTGTCGGCCTGTTGCTGATATGAAGTCATCAGTGTTCCGTAAATTCCAGTTGATCGAGGAGAAGGCTGTATTCTTTACCGCTTTTCTCAACCTGTTGTAGTTTGACGACCATGTAGTCCAGTTCAGGCGCGCACCATATATAGGTGTTTCGTTTGCTGTTGGCGCCGCGGTCCCGTTGAACTTTAATCGCTTCAAATGTGCCGACTGGTGTCTTCACGGTTTCAGTGCCTAGGCGTATAAACGGATAAGTCTTTAATTTCCCGCCATCGGCAACTTTATATACAAGCTTCTCTTTGCCCGCAGCCAGATCAAGCCGTAACTGCATGTGATAGCTTAGGCTGTCCTGTGTTCCGACTGGAACATCCATTGTCCAGGGCTTATTAGCGATATCATTCAGTACCGTTTGAGTACTCCAGTTAAATTGAAGTACCGCATCTTTGTTGCTACCAATTAATTTACGATGATACTCGTAATGGTTGGGTTGAATGCGCTGGTCCTGGATCGAAAACTCTGTAAATTCGTTTACTTTGGCGATCAGCGCTTCAGCGGTAAGCGATAATTTCCACTTATCTCCGTCCCGCTGTAGTTGACGAATGGCATTTCCGCCAAAGGATATTCCCATATCCCACTGTGCTTTATAGACAGCCTTGTAGGGTTTGAGCAGATCGGCTGCTTGTCCCGGAACGGCCGAGACAAGCAGGAGGGTTGAGATAAGTAGGCTGCGTAATCGCATAGGTTACTCCTGAATGAACTGATATCCTTCAGGAGGCAGGTTATCTCCATCGAGCTGAACCGCTCCTGAAACAGGAAGCTTCAGGCGGTCTGCGCAAAACCATTCCACGGCAAGTGGATAGATTTTATGTTCAGAGCTATGAATACGCTGCTGCAGGCTATCTTCGTTATCTGTTGCCAGAATATCGATCGGTGCCTGAATTGCCAGCGGGCCGCCATCCAATTCTTCGGTAACAAAGTGAACGGTACATCCATGCTGTTTATCACCGGCTTCAAGCGCGCGTTGATGGGTATGCAGTCCTTTGTACTTAGGCAGCAGAGAAGGGTGGATGTTAAACATCCTACCCTGGTAGTGGCGTACGAATTCAGGGGTCAGTATGCGCATAAAGCCAGCGAGGACGATCAGATCAGGGCTGTGAGCGTCGATAGCTTCCATCATGGCAGCATCGAAGCTTTCTCTGTCTTCAAAGTCTTTATGGCTGATGGCGATCTGAGGAATGCCTGCTTTATCTGCTCGTTCCAGACCCAGGACGCCGGTTTTATTACTGAGTACTGCAGCGATGCGACCATTGATCTGGCCGCTCGCGATAGCATCGATGATCGCCTGCAGATTTGAACCGCTGCCGGATATCAGGACTACAATGCTTTTTTCTGCCATTCTCAGGCCTCCAGGCCTACTAGCTCAACCTGTTCTTCACCTTCTGCAGCCGCAGCGATAACGCCCGCAATGAATGGTTCTTCGCCGGCATCTTTAAGGATTTGAAGAGCTTGATCAGCTGTTTCAGCAGGAACGCAGATTATCATACCAACGCCGCAGTTGAGGGTGCGATACATTTCTCGAGAATCAACATTGCCCAGCTTCTGGATCCAGGTGAACACCTCTGGCATCTTCCAGCTGTTAATGTCGATAACGGCTTTAGCGCTTTGTGGCAGAACACGGGGAACGTTTTCTAACAGGCCGCCACCGGTGATGTGGGACAGTGCGTTTACCTGGGTTTTCTTGATGAGTTCAAGTACCGGTTTAACGTAGATACGAGTCGGTTCCATCAGTGCTTCAGTCAGCGGCTTGCCGTCAACGGTACCGCTGAGGTCAGCGTCGCGTACTTCAATGATTTTACGGATCAGTGAGTAGCCGTTCGAGTGAGGGCCAGACGATGGCAAGCCGATAAGCTTGTCGCCAACGCTCACTTTAGAGCCGTCAATAATGTCGTCTTTTTCTACCACGCCGACACAAAAGCCGGCCAAATCGTAATCTTCGCCTTCGTACATGCCTGGCATTTCAGCCGTTTCGCCGCCTACTAATGCCGCACCAGAGAGCTCACAACCTGCGCCGATACCTGTCACAACGTCAGCTGCTACGTCGATGTTTAGCTTGCCTGTTGCGTAATAATCCAGGAAAAACAGTGGCTCAGCTCCGGCAACAATAAGGTCGTTCACACACATAGCCACTAAGTCGATACCGATAGTGTCATGTTTGTTCAGGTCCATTGCCAGACGCAGTTTGGTACCAACACCGTCAGTGCCAGAAACCAGTACCGGCTTCTTATAGCCTTCAGGTATCTCGCACAGGGCGCCGAAACCACCCAGGCCGCCCATAACTTCAGGACGGGCAGTACGTTTGGCAACGCCTTTGATACGATCAATCAGTGCGTTTCCTGCGTCAATATCGACGCCGGCGTCTTTGTAGCTGATAGATGAGTTATTGTCAGTAGAAGACATAATATGTGTGGACCTGTCAGTGGTAATTTACAGATAGAAAAATTTGAGGCGTATTCTATCAGGTTGCTGGTGAGGCGGCTATTGTGTGTTAAAGTTTATGCCGATTTTAAGGATACTTTTTTTTAGACCGTGCAGATCGTAATCTGGACGGCAAACAGGATGATAGATCGATCATGATGCGTAATCTTTGTACCTCTATGCTGTTGTTGATTCTAACAGGCTTATGCAGTCTGACACAGGCTGCTACTGTCAGAGGGCTCTACACTGCGGAACTGCTGGTTCCGGAACAATTGTCTCAACCGGCTGATGGGCAGTTACAGCAAGGTTTAAAAAGTGTGCTAATAAAGGTATCGGGACGTAGTCAGGTGGTCAATAAGGCGGCGGTGGTTGAAGCGTTGCGTATGCCAGCTGCGCTGTTAAGTCAGTTCAGTTATCAGTCAACTCAAACACCTGTGGCAGCAGGTGATGGTCGCGAAGTCTTAGGTCAGTTGTTGTTGCTTGAGTTTGATCCGGTGTTGATTGATCAGTTATTACAAAGGTCAGCTATGAAGGCGATTGGCCATGCGCGTCCGATGTTAATGGTTTGGCTGGCCGCACAGCGCGGCAATGCTGCCAGGGATTTCGTCGCTCCGGAAAGTAAGCTCTATGCTGAGCTGGCTCAACTGGCGAATGCGCGTGGACTTCCACTGGATGTGCCACTTCTGGATCTAAATGATCAGAGCGCGCTTGATGTTAGTGATCTTTGGGGCTTTTTTAGAGAGTCGATAGTGCAAGCGTCGGATCGGTATAAGCCAGAAGCTATTCTGGTTGGTCGCCTGGTACAGGGCGGTAGTGGCGGCTGGCAAACTGAGTGGCTACTGCTTAAAGACGGACAGGCCCGCTCATTATCGCCTTCCGGATCTTTGTCCAATCAGTTGCAGCAGGTGATCAATGAGTCTGCTGACTTTGTTTTATCCTCATTGGGTTCATCCCGGTTTAACTATGTTGAAACAGGATTGCAACTTGAAATCGCTAATGTAGATGGTATTGACGATTATTTGCAGTTGGTGGATTACCTTAATCAGTTACCCCCGGTTGAAACGGTCAGGGTGAGTATTATCGATGCGGATCGGGTGCTGTTCCGGGTGGAGCTTCAAGGTGGTGTCCAGGCGCTGGAGCAGGCTGTACGGCTGAATCCGAGAATGTCACCGATGTCCCGAGTAGGCGGCGGTGATGATGTTGAGCCGGTTATGACCTACCGCTGGCAGGAATAGAGGGTGTCAATATGGAGTATAAGCAGGGAGTTTCTATGAGCGATTCACAGCGCTGGTTTTTTTTGATTTTTGTACTGTTTGCTGGGTTTTTGATCTACCTGCTGCAGCCTATTCTATCGCCGTTTTTGGTTGCTGCTTTGCTGGCCTATCTGGCTGATCCTATGGCCGATAGACTTGAAGCTAAAGGTTTGAGTCGGACGTTTTCGGTTGTTGTGGTTTTTCTGATGATGACCACTGTAATGCTGTTGCTGGTGATATGGCTATTGCCTAAACTCGGGCAGCAGATTCAGGTGATGATTAAGCTGGTTCCTGCGGTTATCACTATGGTTCAAACGGTCTGGATTCCCTGGTTAGAAACATATGTTGGTGTTTCTTTTACAGGTTTTGATCTGGAAAGCCTTAAGTTGTTGATGACGGGTCACTGGCAACAGACCGGTGGATTGGTGAAAGATCTGTTTAGTAGTGTGTCTCAGTCGGGGATGGCATTGGTTGCCTGGGTGGCTAACCTGGTGTTGATTCCGGTTGTCATGTTCTACCTGTTAAGAGACTGGGATCTGATGATGGAGCGGATCGGCCATCTGTTACCCCGTAATGTTGAGCAAAGGGTTAAGCTTTGGGCACAGGAATGCGATGAAGTTCTGGGTGCTTTTATTAAAGGGCAATTACTGGTGATGCTGGCGCTGGGGATTATCTATTCACTTGGGTTGTGGACTGTGGGACTGGATCTTGCGCTACTGATCGGAATGCTAGCGGGACTGGCGAGTATAGTGCCTTATATGGGCTTTGTTGTCGGTATTGTCGCAGCGGCAGTTGCTGCTATGTTGCAGTTTAATGACCTGACGATGCTTGCCTGGGTTGGGGCTGTGTTTGCTGTTGGTCAGGCATTGGAAGGGATGGTCCTGACACCGTTATTGGTAGGGGATCGCATTGGGCTCCATCCGGTCGCCGTAATTTTTGCAATAATGGCGGGTGGGCAGCTGTTTGGTTTTGTTGGAATTTTGATTGCACTTCCCGTTGCTGCCGTTATTATGGTGCTCCTTCGTCATCTGCATCGGGGATATAAGAGCAGTAAATTGTACGATTGCTGAGCAGGCTGCAGAGATTTTATGCAGATATTTTATAAATAGTTGGGTTATAAGGCCCAGGGCAACCGCCCTCAGGCGACAACAAGTACTGATAAGAAATGAGTAGTCCAGAACCTTTTCAAATCCCCCTGGGTATCACTCTGCGGGATGATGCCCGATTTGAAAACTTCCTCAGTCAGGGGAATGAATTGCTGTGCAACACTCTGGACCAAGCGGCCCATGGAGAGGGGGAGCAGTTCCTCTATATTTGGGGTAATCACGATAGTGGTTGCTCTCATCTGCTGCAGGCAGTCTGTCATGCATCTGATCCTGCTGGTCGAACAGCGGTGTATCTGCCGTTGGACGAACTGATTGATATGGGTCCTGGTGTGCTTGATGGCATGGAACATCTGGATCTGGTCTGTCTCGATAATATGCAGACGATAGTCGGTAACAAACTCTGGGAAGAGGGCGTGTTTCATTTTTTTAACCGTATCCGGGCCGAGAATAACCGATTGTTAGTTGCGTCCGATCGTGCGCCTCGCCAATTGGGTCTTAATCTACTCGATCTGGCCTCCCGGTTAAGCTGGGGAATGGTCTTTCAGGTTCATAATCTGGATGACGAAGGTAAAGTTCATGCCCTTCAAATAAGAGCCCAGGCCCGCGGATTTGCTATCAGTGAAGAAGTAGCCCGGTTTCTGATACACAGAGCTAGCCGCAGTATGGCCGATCTGTTTGATCTGTTAGATAAACTTGATTCAGCTTCTCTAAGTGCCAAGCGCAAAGTGACTATTCCTTTTGTGAAGCAGGTTCTGGGACTTTAATCTCCCTACGTATTTCAAACGGCTGACTATGAACATAATCTTGGCGGGTTTTACATCCGACATTACCGAAAACGAGTTACGGCAGATGCTGTCGCGATATGTTGAACTTGACGCGCTGGACATTATACCCGGTGATCTGCCGGAGCAAACCGTAGCGGTTCTGACCGTTGAAGGGAGTAGTGTTGAAGCGCACAGGGCTGCACGTCGTCTGACCGGGCTCTACTGGCATGGACACTCCTTGCGTGCCTACATATCTTTGTTCTAGTACTGGAAAATAACTATGTCAGACTATTCGTTGCTTGCTCAGACAAGTGATTATCTGATTATTAATAAAGCCCCGGGTGTTTCTGTTCATCGTGACCAGTCCGATATCGGTCTGTTAGAGCAGATCAGAATCGATCTTGATTGCGGCCCTCTCTATCTTGTTCACCGGCTAGATAAAATGACCTCGGGACTACTGCTTCTGGCCTGTAACGCTGAAGCAGCATCCTATCTGTCTCGTCAGTTTCAGGAACGCCAGGTAGAGAAGTATTACCTCGCGTTGTCAGACCAGAAACCCCGTAAGAAGCAGGGATTGATTAAAGGGGATATGGAACGAGCCAGACGTGGCAGTTGGAAACTGAGCACGACTACCAATAACCCGGCGATTACCCGCTTTTATAGTACCTCGGTGGAGCCTGGGCTGAGATTATTCCTACTTAAACCCCTGACCGGTAAAACCCATCAGCTGCGCGTTGCATTAAAAAGCATCGGTGCGGCAATTGTTGGTGATGAGCGTTATCATGGAGTGTCTGCTGAGCCAATCGACCGTGGCTATCTACATGCCTGGGCTCTGGCTTTTGACTGGCAGGGAGAGCGGTGTGAATATCTGTGTGATCCTGATGTGGGTGAACTGTATCAGCGAGAATCTGTAAAACAGCAGCTGGAAAGCTGGAAGCCGCCAGGTGAGCAGCCCTGGCCAACATCTTAATATGAGTAGCGTAATGTCCGACGAACGAATCGAACGGGACTTTAGTGCCCGAGCCGAAGAGGAGCAGCAGGCTTTTCTTGAGCAGACCTGGTGCGACGAGTGTCAGGAAGTTAATTTGGGGATGAAAAATCCCAGTGAGTATCTGTTAAAAGGTATTGTCTTTATCGAAGGTGAATGCAACCGTTGTGGGTCAGTCGTACTGACTGAACTGACAGAAGACGATTTTTAGGGTTTTTGATTACGTATGTCTGATTCTTTTCAACAACGATTCGGTGGAACCCAGCGGCTATATGGGGTTGATGGGGTAGAGCTTTTCCGTCAAGCCAATATCTGTGTCGTAGGTATCGGTGGTGTTGGCTCCTGGGCTGCTGAGGCACTTGCCCGTTCTGCTATTGGTCAGATTACGCTGATTGATCTTGATGATATCTGTATTACCAATACCAATCGTCAGATTCATGCGCTGCATGACACTATAGGTGACTCTAAAGTGGGGGTCATGGCAGAACGTATTCGGCTGATAAATCCAGAGTGCCAGGTTGAGGTGGTAGACGATTTTATCACCTTGGATAATATCCCTGAGTTAATCGGCAATCAGTTCAGTTATGTGATCGATTGTATCGACAGCGTTAAAGAAAAAGCAGCGCTGATTGCTCACTGTAAGCGTAATAAAATTCCCGTCATCACCGTTGGTGGAGCGGGTGGGCAAACAGATCCGACACAGATCTCTATTGTCGATCTGAGTAAAACTAATCATGACCCGTTAGCCGCAAAAACCCGTTCGTTGTTAAGGCGATTATACAACTTCAGTAAAAGTGGTCGCCGGTTTGCGGTGGATTGCGTCTATTCAACAGAGCAGTTGGTCTATCCTCAACCGGACGGTAGTGTCTGCCAGTTAAAAACGGTTACTGATGGTAATACTCGTCTTGACTGTAGCGGTGGTTTTGGCGCTTCCACCTGTGTTACGGCTACTTTTGGTTTTGTTGCGGTGTCCCGGGTGCTGCAGAAAATGTTGGAACGGGCGGAGCGAGAGAAAAAATCAGCTAAGAAAAATTGAGATCTATACCTATTCTGGTATGAGATTCTGCCTAGAGTATTGATCTTTACAAATAGCTGTTTATTCTGTGGTGTTATCTAAACGCAAATGGATTGTTTGCATCTTTTATGTCTTCTATATTCTTGGATGGGTTTTATAAGGCTGTTTTTGACGCCTGCAGTGATGCGATCTATGTAATAGAGCCGCAAAGTTCGCAGATTGTTGATGCTAATACCAGAGCATGGCTCGATCTGGGGATGACCCGTGAGCAGCTATTGGAGCATAGTGTTGTCACGCTTCAGAATGATGTTGAAAACGAAGAGCACTGGGGAATAATCGCAGAAGAAATCGTAAAGACTGATACTTTTACCTTTATCGGTCGCCATTGTCATCAGGATGGCACATTCTTCCCGGTTGAGGTTTATACCAGTGTTGTTGAGTTTGAAGGTCGACAGTTATTCATATCTATTGCGCGGAATCTTGACCTTACCACCTCGCAAAGAGAAGAGTTTCGTACAAAGGATGCTCGTCTGACTTATGCCCTTAATGAGGCCGCAGACGGCCTTTGGGACTGGAATGTAGCGACCGGAGAAGTTTTTTTCTCGCCCCAGCTTAAGCGAATGCTTGGTTACCTGCCCCATGAGATGGCGCCAACTTTAGAGACCTGGGCGGAATCGATCCATGAAGATGACAGGGCGCGGGTACTGGGGATTCTTGATGGTCACCTTAGTGGTCAAGCTGATAGTTATAACGCAGAGTATAAGATCGGTAGTCGCTCAGGGGAATATATCTGGGTACGTGATCGTGGTCGGGTGTGTCAGCGGGATGATGAGGGGAAACCTGAACGTGTCGTAGGCATGTGTCACGACATTACCCATAGTAAAGACCTTGAAGACAGGCTGCGACAGCAGGCCAGTCACGATGATCTCACCGGGCTATTGAATCGCCGTGCCGGTTATATTCATTTTAAACAGCAGTTAAGCTATGCCCAGCGTTACCAGCAGCAACTTTGCGTTTGCCTGATCGATCTGGATCATTTCAAATCGGTTAACGATAATTATGGGCACCTTGTCGGTGATACTGTGCTGACACACTTTGTTGATCTGATGACTCGAACGCTGCGTAAATCTGATTCTCTGATGCGCTGGGGAGGCGAGGAGTTCTTTCTGTTATTGCCTAACACCGATACAGAAAGCGGGCTCAAGCTGATCAGTCAGCTTAAGGATAAGATTAAAGAGAGCCCGGTTACATTAGAGGGCCGTGAACTCAGTTATACTTTCAGTGCTGGACTGGCAGGTTTTCCCTGCCATTCACAAAGTTTCGATGGGCTAATTAAGTGTGCCGACGATGCTTTGTACAGATCAAAAGATTCGGGCCGTGATCTGATATTAATCAGCAACGACGACAGTGAAACTGAACAGAAAGAACTGTTTTAATCCCTTAGCTATTATTCGCAGACTCTCTGGCTGCGTTCTTAACCGCTTCTATGATTGCTTTTAAACCGTTGCCTCTGGATGGGCTCAGGTGGCGGGTCAGTTGTAGTTGATCAAAGTAGTGATCAACATCATAGGCGAGTATTTCCTCGGGTTGCTGGCCGTTGAGTGCCGCCATTACCAGAGCGATTAGCCCGCGAATTACCCGGGCATCGGAATCTGCTGCAAACCAGAGAGCACCCTGAGGGTCGCGACTTATCTTAAGCCAGGCGTCGCTTTCACAGCCACTGATACGGTCCTGCTCAGTTTTCATTGCTGCAGTGAATGCAGGTAGCTTCTTTCCTAACAACATGATTTCACGGTAACGGTCATTCCAACTGCCCATGGCAGTCAGACGTGTAAGAATTTCCTGGTCATCAATCTCCCGGCCAAAGGGCGAGCTATCAAATATTGCCTGATCGGAAACGGTCTCACTACTGGAGAATGTTCCGCCAGCTGCGATCTGTTGTAGTGCACTGGCAAAGAGTTCAACTTCATCAAGGGTGTTATAAAAACAGAAGGATGCGCGAATGGTGCCTGGCAGTCCAAGTCTTTCCATCAGTGGCATAGCGCAATGATGCCCGGTGCGTACTGCAATCCCTTGTTGATCCAACATCAGTCCAACATCCTGCTGATGGTGGCTGTTGAGTTGAAATGACAGTATTGAGGCACAGGCGGTGGGTCTGCCGATACGGGTAAAGCCAGGAATTGCATTACAGAGCTCTATCGCTCGGCTCATTAACGCTCGTTCATGGCGTGCCAGTGCTTTACGATCAAGACTGTTCAGAAAGCGGATCGCTTCGGCTAAACCCAAGGCTCCACTAATGTTGGGGGTGCCTGCTTCAAACTTAAACGGCAGATTGTTATAGGTTGTACCGTTGAAAGAGACTCGCTTGATCATCTCGCCGCCACTTTGCCAGGGGGGCATGGCCTCCAGTAATGCCTTACGACCATAGAGAACACCGATACCGGTGGGGGCAAACAGTTTGTGGCCTGAGAATAGATAGAAATCACAGCCCAATCGTTGAACGTCAATCTCCAGATGGGGAGCCGCCTGAGCACCATCGATTACCACTATCGCGCCAGCCTCATGGGCCTGCCTTATCAGCCCAGCAACCGGATTGATCGTGCCCAGTGCATTAGAAATATGAGTCAGGCTGACAACGCGGGTTTTATTGCTTAGCAGGGTGCTGAATTTGGGCAGGTCCAGATCGCCGTTATCGGTGATGGGGACAACCCGGATGGTAGCGCCGGTCTGTTCTGCCACTATCTGCCAAGGCACAATATTGGCGTGGTGCTCTAACTCTGTCAGCAGTATCTCATCGCCAGGCTTCAGAAGAGGGCGGGCATAACTCTGGGCGATCAGATTGATCCCTTCAGTGGTGCCTCGAGTCCAGATAATCTCCTCATCGGAGTCCGCGTTAATGAAACTACGAACTGTAGATCTGGCCGCCTCAAAGGCGCTGGTCGCTTGTTCACTTAGCTGGTGTGCGCCCCGATGAACATTGGCGTTTTGAGTGCGATAAAACTTTTCAACTACGCGGATAACCGCTTCCGGCTTTTGGCTGGTTGCGGCATTATCCAGATACACCAAAGGTTGATTGTTTACCTTTTGATGCAGGGCAGGAAACTGTTTTCTGATGGCGGCTATTTGATCCACTGCTTATGTCCGACCCTGTTCAAGCTTATTGAGTTTGCTCTTCCAGCGGGCATACATCATAGCGCCAATGAAGAGTGCTGACACAAGTAGGGTTTCAATAAACGCCAGATAAGCGCTGCTATGAGTTGACATCGCAATAGTGACCGAATGCATAAAGTAGACGGTGATAAAAAAGCAGAGCCAGATATGGCCGCGCAGATTCTTATTTAAAATCACCGGAAAAAACATCATCAGCGGTACTGCTTGAAAAGCCCATATCATATAAGGGTTAGCCGTTGCTGGTGGCGAGATTATTAAGTGCCATGCGGTTAACAGAAATAACAGACCGAAATAACTAAGCAGGGTTACCGCTCGGCTAATAGCTACTTTTTTTGCGAGTGTTGCCTGCATTATTTAATCCTGAAGTTCTAAGCTTGTAATTGACGTGCCAGACGGCCAAGGCGTTTGCCTTGTGCCAGACAAAGGCTTGATTCTGTTTCATCCAGCGGAAGGTTGCTGTCAGAACCTGCCAAATGGGTTGCGCCATAAGGTGTGCCACCGCTACGAGTGTTGATCAGTCCGGCTTCACTATAGGGCAGTCCGCAAATCACCATGCCGTGATGGAGTAAAGGCAGCATCATACTTAGCAAAGTTGTTTCCTGTCCGCCATGGAGGCTAGAGCTAGAGCTGAAAACTGCCGCAGGTTTATCGATCAATGCGCCACTAAGCCAAAGGCTATTGGTGGAATCAATAAAGTATTTAAGCGCCGCCGCCATGTTTCCAAAACGGGTAGGGCTGCCCAGTGCCAGGCCAGAACAGTTAGCCAAATCTTGTTCAGAGCAGTAAAGATCGCCATCCACAGGAATGCTATCTTCTACGGCTTCGCAGTTAGCAGAAATTGCCGGAACCGTTCGCAGGCGAGCTTCTACACCGCTCTGTTCAATGCCACGGGCTATCTGATTTGCCATGCTGCGGGTCGCACCATGGCGGCTATAGTAAAGCACTAATACATAGGGGCTGGACACTTACAGAATCTCCAGCACAGATTCCGGTGGGCGGCCGATACGGGCTTTACCGTTGGTGATAACAATGGGGCGTTCAATCAGGCGTGGATACTCGACCATCAGATCGATAATCTGTTGATCGGTCAGGCTCTTATCCGCCAGATTATTGTCTTTGTATTCAGCTTCACCCTTACGCAGTAGCTCGCGTGGGGTAATAGACAGTTGGCTGATAATGTTGGTCAGCTCTGTGACTGTTGGTGGGTTTTCCAGATAAAGGCGCACGTCCGGAGTGATATTCTGCTCTTCAAGCAGGGCCAGAGTGGTGCGGGATTTTGAACAGCGTGGGTTGTGATAGATTTCAACAGACATAGAAATTACCCTGTAAGTCGCGACAGATATTGATGTAAGTGCGATATTGTATACAGCTTAGCTACCAGCCAAAAGACTGGCAGGGTAATATATCTGTTTAATTCAAAGATACAGGACCGTTGTGATGGGCAATCATCTGCTAACTTTCAGAGGAATATGGAATTTCATCCTGTATCTGTGCCGACAGTTTGTCCATAACCAGGGGATATTGAACGCCTCTGCGCTAACTTATACTACGCTGTTTGCCGTGGTGCCTCTGATGACCGTTTCCTATGCGATGCTGGCGGCTATTCCCTCATTTCAGGGCTCTGGAGAACAACTGCAGGCGCTAATCTTTGAGAATTTTGTGCCAGCTACCGGTGCGGTGGTTCAGGAATACCTGAAAGATTTTGCTTCACAGGCCAGTAAACTGACAGCGGTAGGTCTGATCTTTCTGTTTATTACCTCGATCATGATGATGAAGAATATTGAGGGGGCATTTAATCGGATCTGGCGGATTAGTGAACCACGCAAAGGAATGTCCAGCTTCCTGCTTTACTGGGCGGTATTGAGTCTTGGTCCGCTGTTGATCGGTGTGGGATTGTTGGTAAGCTCTTATATCGCTTCTCTATCGCTGTTTACCAGTGCGACGGAACTGGTAGGCAAGGCGCGATTATTGTCGGCTTTACCGGTGCTGATGTCGGCTTCCGCGTTTACGCTGCTCTATGCCGCAGTGCCTAACTGCAAGGTGCCTCTGAAGAATGCTGTTATTGGCGGTCTGGTGGTTGCGATTCTGTTTGAGACCGCTAAGCGGGGCTTTGCTCTGTTTGTTACTCAATTTCCTTCCTACGAACTTATCTATGGAGCATTTGCGGCGGTTCCTCTGTTTCTTGTGTGGGTCTTTATCTCCTGGACGATTATTTTGCTGGGAGCCGAGCTGAGCCGAGCCCTGACGGTTTATCGAGATCATCACCAGGGAAAGCATCTGTCGCATCTGCATACGCTGTTGGCCGTGTTGCAGCGTCTCTGGCAGGCTCAGCAGGTGGGGGAAGTTTTATCCGACCGTCAGCTGTTACAACAGGTAGAAGGGCTGGAGCAAAATGAGTGGGACAGCTACAGTCATATTTTGCTGGATGCATCGGTGATGAGCCGAACTGATCGTGGCAGTTATATTCTATCCCGTGACATGGGAAGTTTTACGCTGGAACAGTTGAATCAGTTACTGCCCTGGCCCATGCCCGAGCCGTCTCCGGTTGAAGCGATGGCGGGTTGGCAGCGGCAGTTGGATCAACGCTTGCAGAGCCTGAGTCAGACCCGTCAGCAGCAGTTGAGCCTGACTCTTGAGCAGCTGTTTGTAACAACACCTGGGCATGGTTCAGAGCAGTCAGTGGGTTCTGAATCGTTGAAAGCAACGCATAAGCGAGAGGAGTCCTGAATATGCAGTGTTTGCATGCATTTGTTAGCGGTCGTGTGCAGGGCGTCTGGTTTCGCCAGTCAACGGTCGAAACTGCGTTAGCTCATGGTCTGAGCGGCTGGGTGCGTAACCTTGAGGATGGCCGGGTTGAACTGATGGCGAAGGGAGATGAGCATGGACTGATGTTGCTTGAAGCATGGCTTAGCATCGGCCCTGAATTGGCGACGGTGGCTGAAGTTAAAAGCCAATGGATAGATAATTCGTCAAACTTTGAGGGGTTTGAAGTTCTCTGAGATTACTCTACACAGGTAGCTGTTATCGGCTACCTGTTGATTAGTTCTGATAGCGCTTTTGGTTGCGATAGACTTTTTCCGGATACCAGACTTTACCGTAGCTACCGTTGTAACGGGCTAACGCTTCGGTCAGGTTTCCTTTTGAACGTTTGATGTAGTGTTTAAGAATGGTTGAGCCGTAGCGTATGTTGGTTTGAATATTGGTCAGATTATCGTTACTGCGCCCGATCTCCTTTTTCCAGAATGGCATAATCTGCATCAGACCTTGCGCACCCACTACAGATACCGCAAAGCGATTAAACAGGCTCTCTGTATGGATCAAGCCCAGTACCAGCGATACGGGCAGCTCAACCCGATCTGCTTCAGCATGCACAGTCCTGAGAATCTCAATTCGTTCCAGATCATTGGAAACATAGCGCTGGGTACGTCCTGACATATCGGTCAGCCAAACCTCGGCGGCGAATCGGTCTTCAAAGCTGCTGCTCTCTGCAAAAGCCTGCTTCAGAGCTTCCCGTAATTCCGGATCAATCTCTTGGGAAGCCGCGAATAGCGGTAGTGAAAACAGCAGTATCAGCAGCGATAGTGTTAGTCGCATCTCAGTGTCCTAAATTACTGTTTCGAAGCCTTCAAACTGGGGTGGCCCCAGATAGATCTCTTTGCTCGATCCTTTACCCGCATTGGCGTGGGCTTTACGAAAGGCATCTGACTTCAGCCAGGCATCAAATGCGGCTTTATCTTCCCAGACAGCATGGGATGACATCAGTGTGAACTCGTCGTTCGTTGCACCCTGTAAAAGGTTAAAGGAGACAAAGCCGGGCACCTGTTCAAGATGACTGTCGCGGTTTTGCCAGATCTCGATAAAGGTCTGCTCATGGCCTGGTTTAATTTGGAAACGGTTCATTGCGATGTACATATCGGTATAGCTCCTATAAACCTGAGATCTTTAAACTGATATCTTAGAACAAAGATCATAAAACTAGCACCTTAAAGCCAGCTAATTCTAATCTACTCAGATGGCGCTACTTGCCACGGAGTATTTTAACCATACTAATGATGCTTTGCTCAGAGGGTTTTTGCCAGCCCTGATTGTTTAGTTTTTCTAGAATGGGCTGTGCTTTAGGGTCATCGGTCATCCCTTGTAACACCTTGCGAAGTTCTGCTGCCTGAGGTTTGAGTGAAGCGGCATACATCAGCAGTGGAAAGGCTTTGCGCAGATTGCTTCGAGCCAGTAGGTTTACGGATGTGAGGCTAAGTTCAGAGAGTTGGTCGATGAAATTCTTGCTTAGTAGCGCGTAGGGCAGCTCACCCTGCTGCACCGCTTTGAGCAGTTGAAGCCAGCTCTTCCGATATTCCATTGAAGAGGGGTGAATCTGTTTCTGTGTCAGCGTGGTAAGGCCCAGTCGGTTGGCAAAACTGCCTTGAATGCCACCCAGTGGTTCGCCATTGATGCCCTTAAGATTGCTCTGGCTGGCGCTCGGGCCAGAAACGATAGCAACTTCTTCAAACAATTCGATAGGTTGCATCAAGGGAGTGAAACGGTGCTCCCGAATCAGCTTAGGCACTTGCTCAGGAGCTGAGTATACGAGATCAGCGTTGGGTAGCTGGTCACGATATTCTTCAGCGGTTGTACTGACGACGGGGCTAATGGATATCCCAGATAACTTGCTCAGATAGATAGCAAATTCATACCAGCGTTCTGAATCACGGGCGGTATCACTGGGAGGGACCAGAAGTCGGATCTTTTCCATAGCGTCAGATCTGGATTGGTGTCATAGGATTAATTGAAAGCAAAAAAAAGCAGGCCTTAGGCCTGCTTTTTATCTTATTTCTTCACTGTTCGGGAGATGAAATCGTTTAGCTCAGCGATTGCTATCTCCTGTTTTTCGGCATCCCGCCGGCCTTTGTATTCGAGGGTGCCTGCTTCAATGCCCCGATCTGAGATGACAACGCGATGGGGTATACCCATCAGCTCCATATCGGCCATCTTAGCACCCGGGCTTACTTTCGGGCGATCATCCAGAATGACTTCGTAACCAGCAGAGGTCAGCTCTTCGTAAAACTTGTCAGCTTGCTCACGGACAACTTCAGACTTTTCATATTTCAGTGCTACCAGCGCAATGCTGAATGGTGCAATAGACTCAGGCCAGATAATGCCTCGGTCATCATAGTTCTGTTCGATAGCGGAAGCGACCACCCGGGTTACGCCGATACCGTAGCAGCCCATCTCCATGACTACGGCTTTACCATTTTCATCCAGAACCGTGGCGTTCAGTGCTTTCGCGTACTGTTGACCCAGCTGGAAAATATGGCCTACTTCAATGCCCCGTTTGATGCTTAGGGTGCCCGTTCCGCAGGGGCTAGGATCACCTTCTACTACGTTACGAATATCTGCAACTTCAGGCAGTGCAACATCGCGGTCCCAGTTGATACCGAAGTAGTGCTTACCTTCGATGTTAGCGCCGGCGCCAAAATCTGACATCTGTGCAACCGTGCGATCAACGATACATGGGATAGGCAAGTTAACCGGGCCAAGAGAGCCGGGGCCTGCACCGATCAATGACTTGATCGCTTCTTCTTCAGCCATCTCTAGCGGTGCTGCTACCTGGGCAAGTTTCTCTGCTTTGAGCTCGTTCAGGTCGTGATCACCACGTACAAGCAGAGCGATAAACTCTGCTTCGCACTCTTCAGAAGCTTTAACAAATAGCGTTTTAATGGTTTGTTCAATTGCCAGACCGTGTTGTTCAACCAGTTGTGCGATAGTTTTAGCGTCAGGCGTATCAACCAGCGTCATCTCAGCCGTGGGTGCCGCTCGCTCGCCTGCTGGCGCAATCGCTTCAGCCATCTCGATATTAGCCGCGAAGTCGCTGCTATCAGAGAAGGCGATATCATCTTCACCGGAGGATGCCAAAACATGAAACTCGTGGGAAGAGTTACCACCGATTGAGCCGTTGTCGGCTAGTACTGGCCGGTAATCCAGGCCAATACGATCGAAGATATTACAGTAGGTTTTGTGCATCAGGTCATAGGTCTGCTGCAAAGAATCCATATTGCTGTGGAAAGAGTAAGCGTCTTTCATAATAAATTCGCGAGAACGCATGATACCGAAGCGTGGACGAACCTCGTCCCGGAACTTGGTCTGAATCTGATAAAAGTTGGCAGGAAGTTGTTTATAGCTCTGGATTTCATTGCGCACCAGATCAGTGATAACTTCTTCATGGGTCGGGCCAACACAGAACTCTCGGTTGTGACGGTCACGAACTCGCAGCAGTTCAGGGCCGTATTTCTCCCAGCGACCAGATTCCTGCCATAACTCCGCAGGCTGGATAGCAGGCATCAGAACTTCCTGAGCGCCGGATCTGTCCATCTCTTCACGAACTATCCGCTCAACTTTGCGCAAGGTTCGCAGGCCAGCGGGCAGCCAGTTGTAAAGGCCGGAAGCTACTTTACGGACCATTCCTGAACGTAGCATCAGCTGATGGCTGATAACTTCTGCATCGGATGGTGTTTCTTTCAGTGTTGCAATCAGAAATTGACTGGCGCGCATAGATTTTTTACCTGATATTCTGAGCTTTTAAGACAGAGCATTTTAGGTGGGGTCAGCGTTTTGAACAAGGGGCAGAGAAGGAAAATAGAAAATCATTTCAAATCAGATGAATCTTTGCCAACGCCAAGCCTTTCGAGAATCAGGGGATCATCAAAGTGAAGTTTGCCAATAAAGCGGATCGCATGATCTCCGGGGCGTCTCAGAGCTCCGGGGTTACTGATTCCCATGGGCCAGAATAACCATCGCTCTGGACGTTCAGAACCAGGCACAAACCCCTCCGGGTTGAATACGGAGCTGCGAAGCCTGGGTGACGCGCCCGCTTGTAGTTGCAACAGGTCGTTGAATGGGCGTAATTGATACTGTTTCTGGGTGGATGCTGAGGCCTCAGCCTTCTGACTTGCGATTAACAGATGGGAGTTTGATGTCAGCGAGAGAAGTTGTCGGCCCGGCTCGGTGCGTAATACAAAGGTGGGTTCCCGGTAGAGCTGACGTGTTTCTGAGTAGCTTTGTGCGTGTGGCAGGATGAGGCTGTACCAACAACCGCATAAATGGATGCTGTCATAGGCCAGTATCTGACCGGCTTGTGTTAAATGCACACGGAAAAGTACCGCATCATGTTGGCCTGCGAGCAGATCGAAGCGGCTTTCGGGTATGCGTTCAGGAAACCAAATGAGGTAATTCAATTGTAGGGTGGTCTGGCTACGATGAATACCGTGACTGATATAATTGAAATTAATCGGTTGCTGATCGACCTTCAGATTGCCTTTATCCCAGTAGGGATGGCCTGGACGGTTAACCGCGAGGTTATCAGGCAGTCGCCACAGCGGTGCGTGATGTTTAATAAGTGCCTGTTTCGTAGCCTGGCTCAGGTTCGGGATTCCCAGGCTATCTCTTGGTATATCGAGGAGGTTTGGAGCAAGAGTATCAGCGTTTATCGGCCCATAGGTATTCCAGTCGCTATTTTGCAGGGCTGTTGTTTGCTGGTACAGCCAGGTATGTTCCCGCATGACACCCTGCTTAAACAGGAGGGCCGTGATAGGGTAAATTCCGGCAATTCTGGCAAAGGGCTGATAATCATCATCTTCAGGTAAACTGAGGAGAAAGCGTCGGGACTGGCTGGGTGAGAGAATCTGCTGTTGTACCAGAGTCTGGCTACAATCATTTATATAACGGGCGGAGTCTGTCGTGATCTTAAAACGTTGCCGCCATTGCTGTAATTGGGAAGCAGGAAGAAGCAGAAGTTCCTGCTGTAGACCGGTTATCGCCAGACGGGACATATAGCCAAGCAGATCGGTTAGTTGTTGGCCTGAAAGGTTATTCTGGCGGCTATAATAGTCGACCAGCCGATTGCTGCGTAACCAAGGGGCTCCGGCGACTACCTCACCCTGTTGAATGCCGGTATAACTGCGATTGAGTTGTTGCAGTTCCGTCAACGACGAAACGCAAGCGTCGATGACATTGCTTTCTGGCAGGGCCGGTTGCAGGTTTTTGCTACAGCCACTCACCAGAAAGACAAACAACAGACTCAGGATAACCCGGTACATTTTACCTTCCTTAGATATTTACACCACACTTACAAGATAGTTGACCTGTTACCTTGGAGCTATTCCTCACAGGTACTATAATCGCGCCACTAAATTCTTCCGGTATACAGATATGCAGCTGAAACAGATTAACAAAGAACGGTATGCTAAACATTATAAGTATCTAATGGTCGGTATTGTTGTTGTCCTCGCGGTGATCGCGTTATCAATATCAACCATCCTGATTCAGCTGTTTGGGAATGCTGATGGTGATAATTTCTGGCTCAATCTGACCGGTGTAGCCATCGGTGGTGTTGTCATCCTCACATTACTGCGGAAGAATCGTGATCATGAGTTTATGTATGAAGTGATCTATGTGTGGGATCTTAAGCAGATGCTTAACCGAATCTATCGTAAGCAGAAACATATCAAAGCGGCGATTGAAATCGGTGATCAGGATGCCATGGTGATTATGAACTGGAGCTATAATGGTTCTGAACAGCTTTATAATCTCGATAACAATACTATTACCATGGAAGATCTGCACAGAGCGATGCGCGAGCTTCAACAGACGATAGAGCAGAGTGGCTTTTCAATAAGCACCGAAGATTTCAAACCGCAGATGCTAGATAAGTACTGATACGTTCTTTATAAAAAAGGCCCTGAGAGGGCCTTTTTTTATGCTGTTATTTACTGGTAGGGCCTTCTGAAAAATATTTCAGGTCACCACTGGATTCAAACCAGTCAGCGCGGGAGTCGTAAAAGATATTGCGTCGGGGCTTGATGCCGGGGTCCTGATCCAGAGTGCCAGCTGGAATGGCGATATTGTTGGCTCCTTTTACTTCCCAGGGAAGGGACGATCCGCATTTACTACAGAAACAAGAGGCGTAAAACTCGGCTTCGGGCACTTCAAAACGAGTAACCAGTGCTTCGCCACTGAGCCACTTAAACTGCTCAGGCTTCACAAACATAATTGAACCATGGGCGCTGCCACTGACCTTTTGGCAGCGGGAGCAATGACAGTACTGAAAGCCTCTGGGCTCCCCCTGAAATTGATAAGTGACGGCACCACAGAGGCAGCTGCCGGAAATGGCCTCTTCCTGTAGGTTATTGTCCTGTTCAGTTTGGTTCATAAACGCTCCAGTTCTTGTTCTGCTTTCAGAGGTGTTTTAAGGGTAACTTCACGCTGAGGGAAGGGTATCTCAATGCCAGTTTCTCGAAACGCACTATAGATTGCACTATTAACCTGAAACTGTAGCTCGAAGAGTCTTTTTGATGGTACCCAATAGCGGTAAGCAATCTCCACCGAGGAATCGCCAAAACCTGCAATGCCGACTTGAGGTGCCGGGTCCTGAACCACTGCACTGTTGGTTTCGAGTAGGGCTTTGATCAGGCCTATGGCTTTATCAGGGTCCGCTGCGTAACTGATGCCGATTGACGCTTCTACGATGGTGTTTTCAAAACTGTTAACCAGTACTTCGCCGACAATATGTTTGTTGGGGATAGTGACCAGCTCGCCGTCCTCTGTCGTTAGCTGGGTGTAGGCCAGGTGAATCTCTTTCACGACACCGCAGACATCGTTACAACGTATAGTGTTCCCGACGACAAAAGGCCGGGTGATAATAATGGTGAAACCAGCACCGTAGTTCGAAAAAACTCCCTGAAGGGCGAGTCCGATGCTCAGGGAGATTGCACCGATTGCCGCGATAAACGGGGCCACGCTAATGCCGAATTTACCTAAACAGATTACGGCAACCATCGTTATCAGCAGTAGCTTTATGGTGCTACTGATAAAATTACTCAGGGTGACATCAACGTTGTGGCGAAGGCACAGACGAAGTGTCAGTTTGCCGATCCAACGAGCCACAATAAGGCCGATGATTAGAATAATCACCGCCCCGATAACCTGAAAACTATAGTTTACAAAGAAATCGATAAGCAGACTGTATAGGTGGGTCAGAGTGGCAAGTTCTTCCTGAATCATGGGGGCGTCTCCTGAATCCGGCGCGCCGGTAATTCAGAACCGGCCAGCTAAAGATCAGCTGGCGCGTAGACCTAGTTCAGGTTCACGATCATCCAGCAACTCAATAAATTCGATCAACTGATCGAGCTGTCTCTCATTGTATACTGGAATTCCGTTGCGCATAAGCTCATCTGCAGTGGCTCCGGATCCTGACTTTATAGTTCCGGTGAAATTGCCGTCGTAGACTTCCAGATTGCCACAGGATGGACTGCGAGATTTTAGAAACGCACAGCAACAACCTTCGCGCTTAGCAATCTCCAGCGCTCGTTCGGCACCGGCTAAAAACTGAGGCGTGACATCTTCACCGTTAATCGCGGTGATGCGCAGAGGAAATTTGTCTTGAATTTCTGCCGGAGGACGGGGGGTAGGGAGTCCTCCCTCAATTTCGGGGCAGACGGATATGAGGCGTCCCTGTTTGTTTAAGCGGCGTATCAAATCGTTATCTATCAGGTTGTCTTTTCCATCATAACGGACTTTATTCCCTAACAGACACGCACTGATCAGTATTTTATTTTTTTTATTCATAATTCAGTTTGTTCAGATATTAAGTGTCGGCGCGGATTCTAACAGTAATCAGGCTTAGAGCAATAAAACTAAAGCACGAATGTTACGGTTAAATGATCTGCGGCAGTTTAAATATGGGCTTTCAGACCTTAAAGTTATAAAAAAAACTTCAGTTTACTGTTTACGCTAGGGGTTGTTCTGGGTATATACTTAGGGGAATACCCTTACGGTGATCTTAAGTGATCCTGAACGGTCTTTGATAATAAGAATAGGATTACCCGATGGATCTGAGTTTTACTGAAGAGCAGCAGATGATTCAGGATGCTGCCAAACGATTTGCAGAAAACGAATTAGCACCGCTGGCAGAAACGCTGGATCAAACTAAAGATAAAAGCATCCTCAAAGGCCATTGCCTGCAACTGGCAGAACTCGGTTTTATGGGGCTGAATATCGATGCTGAATATGGTGGCACTGAAGCCGGTTCCGTCGCCTTTAGTTTAGCCGTGACTGAGATCGCTAAAGCCTGCGCATCGACGGCAGTAACCATGTCTGTGACTAATATGGTAGCTGAGGTGATTCAGGTCGTTGGTAGTGATGAACAGAAACAGCAGTATCTGCCAAAAATTTGTAGCGGTGAATACCTCAGCGGAAGTTTCTGTCTTACCGAAGCAGGGGCGGGTTCAGATCCTGCATCTATGCGCACTAAAGCGCTAAAAACAGATAATGGCTGGTCTATTTCTGGTACCAAACAGTGGATTACCAGTGCCGAGTTTGCCGGTGTATTTGTTGTCTGGGCGGTTACCGACCCGGAGGCTAAAAAAGGTAAAGGCATTACCTGCTTTTTGGTGCCTGCAGATGCAGAAGGCGTTTCTATTGGGCCCGCTGAAAAGAAGATGGGTCAGCATGGTTCTGCCACCAACGAAGTGCATTTTGAGTCTTGTGAAGTACCCGACTCAGCCATTCTGGGTAAGCTGAATGATGGTTTCCGTATCGCGGTTACCGAACTGGCAGGCGGACGAATCGGTATCGGTTCTCTAGCGCTAGGGATAGGTCAGGCAGCGATGGAATATGCGATCTCTTATACAAAAGAACGCAAACAGTTTGGTAAGCCTATTGCTGATTTTCAGGGCTTGCAGTGGATGATGGCAGATCGAATGACCGAGCTAGAAGCGGCCAGACTGCTATTGATGAGCGCGGCGGATCGCAAAGAGCGAGGGCTAAGCTATGCAAAAGAAGCCTCCATGGCGAAGTTATTTGCCAGCGAGAAGGCTAATCAGGCTTGTTATACAGCGCTGCAGTTATTGGGCGGGTATGGCTACATGCAGGAATATCCGCTGGAACGAATGACCCGCGATGTGCGAATTACCTCGATATATGAAGGTACTAGTGAAGTTCAGCGTCTGATTATCGCCCGTGAAATTCTGCAGGCGGCAGGCTGAGGTGATACTTTGAACACGCCTCTGAAGGGCCTTAAAATACTCGATCTGTCGACCCTGCTTCCGGGCCCTTATGCGACGATGTTGTTGGCCGATCTTGGGGCCGAGGTACTACGGGTGGAATCAGCGTCCCGACCTGATCTGGTGCGCAATATGTCACCACAGGTTGATGGGCAGTCTGCCGCGTTTAGTTATCTTAATCGTGGCAAAGACTCTATTGCACTCAACCTTAAACACCCAGAGGCGAGCAAGCTGATTGCTAAGCTGGTGGGTGAATATGATATTTTAATTGAGCAATTCCGGCCCGGTGTTATGGCCCGCTTAGGACTGGATTATGACAGTCTGAAAGCAGCTAACCCGGCGCTTATCTATTGTTCTCTGACAGGGTATGGTCAGAACGGCCCGTACCGTGATAAAGCGGGTCATGATCTGAACTATCTGGCGTTATCAGGCGCTGCCAGTCATATGGGGCGCATGAGTTCAGGTCCTGCGCCTATGGGATTGCAGGTCGCTGATGTTGGTGCAGGTTCCCATCCTGCGGTTATCGCTATTCTGGCAGCGGTTATCGGTCGTCATTCGACGGGTGAGGGCTGCTATCTAGATATCTCAATGGCCGATAACACTTTAGCAATGCAGGCCCTGATGGCGCCCGGCGCATTGAATGGTGGGGCAGACCCCGAACCGGAAAGTAATTTTCTTAATGGTGGTAGTTTTTACGATTACTACCGTACTGCCGACGACAGGTATATCTCTGTGGGCAGCCTGGAGCCCCAGTTTCGTCGGGGCTTGGCTAACGCACTGAATATACCGGACCAGCCTCCTCTGGAAACCGCTCAGTTTAAGACGCTACTTCAACAGAAATTCAGGCGGCAGGATTTAGCCAACTGGTGTGAACAACTTGCCGGGCTGGATATCTGTGTTGAACCTGTGTTGACGGTATCTGAAGCCGCTTGTCACCCCCAGTTTTCCGCTCGAAACATGATTGTGAAGCAAAGTAGTGGCGAGCAACAGATCGCTTCTGCGTTAGGGTTTGAACAACAGGCCATCAGGCCTGCCCCCCGTTGTGGTGAGCAGACCGAAGTGGTGATGAAGGGGTTGGACTATAGCTCCTCGGAGATTGAGAAACTTCGCTCGGCGGGCTTGTTTGACTGATAAGTAGCAGCTTATGTCTGCGAGAATTTGTTTAAAAATATTTGTTTGATAAAAGTAATTAATTTGAAGAGCCTGCAGTAGAAATATTCTGTAGCGCCTGAATAAACATAATAAGAGGCTAATAATGACAATTTCTAATTATCAGGATTTTTACGACTCTTTTACGCCAGCCCTGATAGAGGAAAAGCTGGTCGGAAATCTTAAAGAGGGTTTTAATGTCTGCGAAGAGATTTGTGATCGCTGGGCAGAAGATTCTGATCGCATTGCGCTTAACTATGAAGGGGTTGTTCGTGAAGCCTCCAGCCATACTTTTGCCGAGATGCAGCAGCGCGCGGGGCAGTTCGCGAATCTGCTTAAGAGCAAGGGCATTGGTAAGGGCGATCGTGTTGCCTGTTTGATGCCGAGAACACCTGAACTGCTGGTGGTGGTTCTGGGCGTACTCAAGGCTGGCGCAGTGTATCAACCACTGTTTACCGCTTTTGGTGCCGGCGCTATCGAATACCGTGTAACCCAGGCGCAGACCAAGTTGTTAGTGACCGATCCTGATAATGTGTCCAAGTTGGACAGCGTTAATGGTTGCCCACCAGTACTGCTGTTTAATCGTGATAAAGCCGATTCAAAATATGCTGAGCTGCCTGACTTTGAAGCGGAGTTAGCCGCTCAAAGCAGTGAATTTGAGCCGGTGAGAATTGGCGCTGATGATCCGTTCTTACAGATGTTTACCTCCGGTACTGTGGGTAAAGCTAAAGGGGTTGCTGTTCCTGCTCGTGCGCTGTTGTCATTCTACGTTTATATGCGTTATGCGGTGGGCCTGCTGCCTGAAGATAGCTACTGGAATGTAGCTGATCCCGGTTGGGCTTATGGTCTTTATTACGCGGTGGTTGGTCCTCTGTTACTGGGTAACACTACTCACTTCAATGAAAACGCCTTTACGCCGGAAACAACTTACGGAATGTTGCGTAAGTATAAAATAACCAACCTGGCCGCTGCACCAACCGCATACCGCTTGCTGATGGCGAATGATCATATCCTTGAAGGGGATGATAGCTTTAACCTGAGACTGGCCAGTAGTGCCGGTGAGTCTCTGAATCCTGAAGTTATTGGCTGGGTCGAGCGTCGCTTGGGTTGTCCGGTAATGGACCACTATGGTCAGACTGAAACCGGTATGACCGCCTGTAATCACCACGAGCTTGAACAGCGTATTGTGCGGGTCGGTTCTATGGGTTTCTCTATGCCTGGGCATCGGATTGTCACGCTGGATAATGACCTGAATGAACTGGGTGAAGGTGAGATCGGTGAGTTGGCAGTGGATATGGAGAAATCACCACTATTCTTCTTTCCGGGATATACCTGGGGAGAAAAGAACCCTTTCCGTGGTAAGTACTATCTGACCGGTGATGTTGTTGTTAGTCACGGTGATGGCAGCCACTCATTTAACGGGCGGGATGACGATATTATTACCACTGCCGGCTATCGTGTAGGGCCATCGGATGTTGAAAGTACACTGCTAGAGCACGATGCCGTAGCTGAAAGTGGCGTGATCGGTAAGCCTGATCTGGAACGTGGCGCGATTATCAAAGCTTACGTGGTGCTCAAATCACAGTATGAGCCAAGTGAAGAGCTGGCTGCTGAATTGAAAACCCATGTGCGTAATCGTTTATCGACCCACGCGTTTCCCCGTGAAATAGAGTTTATGGCTGAATTGCCAAAGACGCCGAGTGGAAAGATTCAGCGCTTTATCCTGCGTAACAAAGCAAAAGATGAGACGGATGGGCTGGCATAGCCCTATGGTTGATCTGCTTTCAACGCCCGCCGAGTATCAGATACGCAACCCGGGCTTTGCTGAAGAGGTGGAGCGAGTATTCTATGAAGCTCCATTTGTTCGCCACCTTGATTTTGAACTTGTCTCTTTTGAGGCGGGGCGGTGTGAATCAAAGGTGCTGTTGCAGGAAAAACACCTGCAACAGGATGGTTATGTTCATGCCGGCGTGCAAGCCACGCTGGCAGATCATACCGCGGGAACAGCTGCCGTCACTCTGTTGGCAGAAGGGCAGATAATCTTAACGGCGGAGTTTAAAGTCAATCTACTCAGAGCGGCTAAAGGTGAGCAGCTGTATTGCCGGTCATGGGTGCTTAAGCCCGGTGGGCAGTTGATTATTGCGGAGTCAGAGCTCTTTTGCCTTGCGGGTGATAAGGCTGAGCTGGTTTCTAAAGCGACCGTCACACTGGCGGTGGTTGATAAGCGTTGATGTTTTCCGTAGCACAAACAGCATGCCTATCATTGCTGCCTTGATCTCCAGTCTTTCTGAAACCAGTATTAGATGCGCGTTAAGGCTAAGTGGCCTGTTCGCGCTTTCTCTAATGCCGTCTGTTAGACACATTACTGTTAGCAAAATGACTGTTAGAAACAAGACGGCTAATAATAAAAATACCACGGAGTATGTCTATGCCTGTCGTTACAGTTGAGGAGATGAACGTTTTCCTGAACGAACATTTTCCCCAGGGTGATAAGTTTGGTTATTTAACCGCGCTCGGTGATGCCTGGGCGGAGATGACGTTACCGGTAGATGATGAACATCTGCGTCCCGGAGGTACCGTCTCAGGCCCCTCTATGATGGCGCTGGCTGATGTGTGTATGTACGCAGCACTGCTGGGACAGATTGGCCTGGTACCGCTGGCGGTGACGACAAACCTGAATATCAATTTCATGAGCAAGCCGGAGTCCGGACGGGACCTTGTCGCCCGCTGCAATCTGATGAAAGTCGGTAAGCGGTTAGCGGTAGGTGAAGTCTGGATTCGTTCCGAAGGCTGTGAAGAACTGGTAGCGCATACCACATTAACCTATTCAATCCCGGCGGAGCGTTAAGTATGGCTTCTATTGAGTGGCAGGAACGCCTGTTTACCTTGGCCGATGGCACTGAGATATTCGGCCTACATTGCCGGCATGCTGCAAATGCAGGGACAGACAAACCTACCCTGGTATTACTGCATGAGGCATTAGGGCACATCGGTATGTGGAAAGGGTTTCCCCAGCAGCTGGCAGAAGCGGCGGGGTTGGATCTGTTGGTGTATGAACGCCGAGGTTATGGCCGCTCATCGCCGATTACACTGCCGCGTCCTGACGATTATTTGGAGGAGGAAGGAAGAGACTGGCTCGAGCCTGTTCTGGATGCCGCGGGATTAAAAAAAGTTATTCTGGTCGGCCATAGCGATGGTGGCTCTATCGCCCTTATTGGCGCTGCTTGTCTGCCGAAGCGGGTAGTGGCAATCATCACCGAAGCGGCACATATTCGTATCGACTCGCTAACCACAGCGGGTATTGTCGAAGCGGTTGAGTTGTATAAAACCACCGAGCTGCCTGAACGACTGGCCCGTTATCACGGTGAGCGTACCGATCTGCTGTTTCGGGCCTGGAGTGAAACCTGGCTACGGGATCGTTTTCAGCCCTTAGACCTTTCCGACTACCTGAATCAGATTAGCTGTCCGGCGCTGATTATTCAGGGGGCTGATGATCAGTATGGTGAAGTGGCGCAAGTTGAGGATATCGTCAGTGGCATAGGCGAGAAAGCCGACGCGCTTTTTCTGCCAGACTGCGGTCATGTGCCCCACCTTCAGGCCCCAGCTGCCACCCTTAAGGTGATGCAGCGGTTTATTGGATCACTGGATTTGTAAGCCCATTATCAGATGATGTGTTGAGATTTTGATTAACACATATCTAATAGTACGTGCTGATATCTGGGCACTGGCATCACCTAGTGCTATAAGGTTAAGTTAATAGGGTTGTGGTCCAAGTAAAATTCTTCTCCTGAAGAACACTTTGATTCCATCATAGTGTTCTTACTTATCATTTCCAGAGTTCACTATATTAAGGTGTTCTAGCATAAATCTTTCATCGAGCGGACAGGATGGGGTCTTATGGCTGCCCCGATATAGCATCTAACAGGTGAGGTAATCCCCCCAAGTAATATTCTCATACTGGACGTGACGATGCTTTCTCTGGGTCAATCTGGCAGCGGAGAATAAAAAAACATTAAAAGTTTTTGTCACCTTTTCCCTCGCGACGCATCTTTATGGGTATACATCATATTTTGTCGTCGTAATGGAGAGATTTATGTCAAAACTATTTTCACAGCAAGTACCAGCGCCATCAACTTCAACGTTAGAAGTTCCCAGTCGTCGAAGCTTTTTTCGTTCGGGAGGGCAGTTAACACTCTCAGCGATGGCTCTCACTATGTTGTCTGGTCTTAACGCTAAAGTGGCGACTGCATCAGATAAGCAAACAATGATTGATATTCAAATTATCAATACAGCGATCGCTGCTGAGCATGAGGCTGTAGCAGCCTATCAATTGGGTGCGGAAAGTGGCTTATTATCAACGCCAATATTGAATGTCGCAGTACAGTTTCAAGGCCATCATAAAGAACACATCGATGCTCTGACTAAAGCGGTAAAGTCATTAGGAGCTGAAGCAGTAGACCCCCTGGCGAAGTATCTATTTCCTGTTGAAAAACTTAAATCCGAAACTGATGTTTTAACCTTTGCAGCTAGTTTGGAGCGGGGAGCCGTTAGCGCCTATGCAGGGGCAATACCGCTGTTTGAACAGCGTGAGCTATCTAAAGCAGCGGCCAGTATTCTTGCCGATGAAGCTATGCATTGGGCGGTATTAAGGCAAGCCCTAGGACTGGATCCAGTGCCAGGTGCATTCTTTTCATGATTTGCCGCCGTGTGATGTCGGTATTTGTATACTGTATATTGAGTGTATGGAATAACGGCATATACGCGCAAGAGCAAGCTTTAGGCCTGCTTCCAGAAGTTCAGAAAACAATACCGGTACAGGAAGGCAAGTCTCACTATGCTATGTGTTTGGGCTGCCATTCTCCCGGTTACAACCGCACCGGCCCCAAGCACTGCGGTGTATTCGGTCGGTTGGCGGGTAGCCAGGAAGGTTACCAGTACAGTGAGGCCTTAATAACATCTTTACTGCGTTGGAATCGGCATACTCTCGACCTGTTTCTCGAGGCGCCGACTAAAATAGTGCCGGGAACCTCGATGACTTTCGCGGGTATTTCTGACGCCGGTGTTAGAGCACAGCTGATTGACTATCTGGCTACATTAGCGCCGGGCCATAAAGACTGTGAATGAAGATAGGATCTATATGGATTATTCAATACAGGCATTAACTGCTAACACGTTGCATGCCGATTTTTCCTCCGAGTCTGACTTAGCGTTAATAACGCGTGTCCGAGCGGGTAATTCAGCTGCCTTTGAACCATTAATGCGGCGCTATAACCAAAGATTGTTTCGTCTGTCGCGCAGCTTATGTAAAAACGACACCGATGCGATGGATATCCTTCAGGACAGCTATGTTATTGCCTATGAAAAGCTAGCGCAGTTTTCCGGACCCGATGGGTTTGTGGGTTGGTTATCTCGTATCGTACGCAACGAGGCGCTTATGCGAATACGTAGAAATAAGCTTGTTGATATTTGTTCCATTGAGGGGCATGAGCCGCTTGAATTATATAAAGAGAATCCGTCTGAGGTGTTGGCACAAGGCCAACTAACGAAAATAATTGAGCAAGCAATTGATCAGTTACCTGAAGGTTATGCCAGTGTGTTTGTGATGCGGGGTGTACAGCAATTAACAACGCAGGAAACCGCAATCTCGCTTGATCTGGAAATTGATGTTGTTAAAAAACGATATTCCAGAGCTAAAATGAAGCTTCGCCAACACTTGGACCAACATATCCAGGCAGCAGGCCTTGATGTGTTTGAATTTGCTGGGGAGCATTGTGATGCGGTTGTCAGCAATGTATTGGCGCGAATCAATCAAAGGTAATTAAAGGGGTAGAGTGGCTTCTTTGATTGTTGGAGCGTTAGCCACTGTTGCTGCACGACTTCCTTGTGGGAGCTGCTTTAGCATGCCCTCTGGGTACTAGCAGCGATGATTTACTTAGGTTGTTTAATCTTTGTCGCAGTACTTCTTTACTTTTGTTTCCGCCTTGCCGGGCGCTTCTTGTATAAAAAAGGCTGACCTTTTAACAGCTAAAGGCCTTAACAATCTAAAGCCGCGCCCACTGTCTATCCTCAGACCGGCGCGGCGCGACTAGTTCGACGTTGCTTCGCAACTTGTTCGTAGCTCGAATGCTGCTGCGCAGCTTGCTCGAAAGAGCCGCAGACCCTTTCCTTGTTAATCTATCAATACGGTTTTATCGGGTGTGAATTTATGTAAGTATTGGGTTTCTAAGGATTTAGTGCCGACCGGTTTAAGGATGATGAATGCAAATGACAATTGTTAAAACTTATTTTGTCGCTTTTCTACAGATATACGACAGACTGTCGTCTTTCTTCAGGTTCACAACCTTCAACTTAAAACATACTCGTTACTTCAGTGGGTTAGATCATCATGTTCAATTATTACTTAAGCGTGATAGTCGACAGGATGTCGTATTTCCCCAAGTGCTTTGTCGTATATTTAGCTGTTATAAGTCATGAAGCTGATGAAGTTTACTTTCGTAATAAGCGTTGTAGTTGTACTTTGTGTAGGTGCTTTTCTTTGGAGTTCTTCAAAAGATGAAGAGCTAGAAGGTGTCTATTGCGGCATGTTTAGTGTTTATACGGAGGGAGTTCTTTATTCACTTAAAAGCTCAGATATCGAATCTGCGCCTGAAACCAAATCTCGCCTTGTTTCGGAACTTCGTACAACAGTTGGTGAACTGGAACGTTGTCACAAAATGGAACTTGAGAATCACCAAATCATTATGAAAAGCAGGAAGCTAGCAAATGAATATCTACAAAACTTATAACAAGGCCATCAAAACTCGCCCTTCGGGCTGGACGTCGCATGCGCTCCGCCCTTTATGGCGGCGTTAGCCGTACAACCTATCTATGGAGTTATGGATGAATCCTCCTGATTACACGAAGTATTCAATTCCAGAGCTATTCCAAGCCTTGGAAGGTATCGACAAAGAGCAGTACAAAGATCGTGTTGTAATAATCGAGAATGAAATTAATTATCGAAAAGAAGCTGGTTATGTCATTTCAGCTGAGACGTCGGCTTTGTTTAACGAGTCTTCAGTATCTTTTGATGCCATTGCTATGCCTGTTTGGTGGAGTGCATTCTGGAGAACAACAGTAGCCGAGTGCTTACTTGCTGTTGTGTTCTGGGTGCTACTTGTAGTGAATAGTTTTATCGGAATACCTTCACTTTTTTTGTTTATTTTGTTTGCTCTGGTTCAGCTGGTCAGTATTCCGTATATCGGAGCTTACTGTATGAGGCAAGCTCTAGTTACCAGGTATAACAATTTCCAAATTTCAATAGTGCCTAATACGGCTAACAAATCATTTCAGCTGACCGCTGAAGCGGCGACTGAATGAGGCGTTAGGTCGCATCATGGAAGAAACTGATATGAAGAAAAAATACTCAGCCTTGCGTGCAAGATTCATTGCTATAAGCGGAGTCCTCTTTGCTCTGATATGTGTTTGGATTTACGTCAGTAGCTCTGGGCAAGCGGGCTTCATGGGTATTCCAACTGGTGCATGGCTGTTATCTTTGGTCTTAGCCCTTGTAGTGTATGGCATTTTCTTTTTCCGTTTTTATCGTTGCCCTGGTTGCCTTACACGCTTGCCAAGAGGTTGGAGAATTAAAAAGTGCCAAAATTGTGGTTGTCATTTAAGTGAGTAGCAGATCTATGCAACCTAACAAAAACATCAAAAATCGCCCTTCGGGCTTGGACCGTCGCTGCGCTCCGGCCCTTTATGTTGGGCGTTAAATGTATGTACCTCGTACAAACAATAGGGATGTTGAATTATGAAATTAGTCTTATCGTTTTTAGTTTTCCTTATTTCGTTTTCCTGCTTTGCTACGTCAAAATCTGCTGTAACCCCACAAGGAAATGTAACTGAATATGGAATCTTCGCTTACACAAGGAATGGTGGTACTTCATGGGTAAATCCTATATCCACAACACCAATTATCCATGAAGGCACAAAGTCTTTTCTTATTAAGAAATCAAATCAAATCCCTGTAATTAAATCTTTATATTTTGCATTCTCTTATAAGCTAAGTGGATTACCTGATGGAGAGGTTCTTTTAGACTGGAGAGTAATACATCCAGAAATGCAGAAGCCTGATGGCACTACATCAACAGGGTATAGCTATAAGCGGCCGGTCACTGTAAAGAATGGTGTTACTTCCGGTACATCTGGTTACACTTTTGATGAACCTTATGAAATGGTAAGTGGCGAGTGGCAGTTCATATACAGCTATAAAGGCCAGCAGCTTGTATCCCAAAAATTTTTTACAGTTGAGTCATGATTGAAACATTTAACAATAACATTAAAAATCGCCTTTCGGGCTTGGACCGTCGCTACGCTCCGGCCCTTTATGTTGGGCGTTAGGCATATGAAATATGATCTCTGATCGAATAGATAAATTAATTTTTATCAATGAGGGAGTAATAAGCGACTACTTTATTGTTGATCAAAATTGGCAAATTCTAGCGCCACTGCTAAAGGATGAAAATATTTACTCAAGATGGGATCATTCATATGGAGTAGATGGCGTAAATGTTATCCGCATAGCTTTATACACCAGAATAATTAGTGAGTTGCATTCCATATTATTTGATAACGATAAAAAATCTGGAAGTATCAAGAATGTAATTGTTGGCCTTCAGGATAAAGGTGTCATCAAAGAGTTGCGGAAAAGGTTCTGTTCTCCAAGTGGAGTGAATGTTGTCGGAGAATACTCTGAAAGTGAAACTCAAAGAATAATTGAGAATATTCAGCTCGAAGATATAAAGAGAAAAGAAGAGGCATTTGATCGAATTCTCCCGGAAGTTATTACTAGCTACGAAAATCTAGAAACATCTGAGTTAGCTGTACGTATCAAGACCGCAAGGGATAAAATCTATGCTCACAAAGAGATACGAACGATTGATGGTGAAAGGAAGTACTATGATGCATCTGATCTTGGGTTACAGTATGACGATGCAGAACAACTAATTGGTGAAGCAAAAAAGCTTATTTTTAACGCAAATATTTTGCTAACAAACTCTTCTTATTCACTAGATAGCTTTTTAAATCATCACAAGAAAGTAGCGAATGAGTACTGGGCGAGATAATGCTTAACAAGGTGCTTCATCGGAAAAACTACTCGCTCGCGCTCGCATTTTTCCGCTGAGCAAGGCGTTATAAGTCATAGCTATGATCACCAAACTCACAGATATTGGATTTAAGAAAGTTGGTCGCTGGTTTCTGGATAACGAAGCGCCAGAATTAGAGCTATTTGCTGAGGCTGAATCGGCAAATATACTCTACTGCTTTGTCGTCGATGGCGTACCTAAATACATTGGAAAGACCACTCAGCGGCTTAAAAAAAGAATGTATGGCTATCGCAAACCGGCAGCAACGCAGAGCACGAACATACGAAACAATAAGTCTTTAAAATTAGCGCTATCCCAGGGATTGAAAGTTGATCTTTATGCTCTACCTGACCATGGTTTGCTTCACTTCGGCACATTTCATCTCAACCTCGCAGCTGGCCTTGAAGACAGCATCGTTTCAAGCCTACAACCAGAATGGAACGCGGTGGGTAAATGACTTATAACAAATCAATTAACTGCCGCCAGCAAGCTGGTTCGGAACTCCAAACTGCTGCGCAGTTTTCCGTCCCGTTATTGCAGCGTTAGACCTCAACCGTCAAAGGTAGTCATAGATGATCGATAAAGGCAGAATTCCCAAAGAGCTTCTAGCGATATTAGAAGAAAACATTAAAGGACGAATCGACGACATTATTTTTCCTCCTCCTGTATTTGATGCGATGAAAGGAGAGGTGATTAGTTATGACGCCGAGAATAAAGTATTGGTCAATAGATTCCCCATATTAAACGAACACTTGAATCCATACGGGGGCATGCAGGGAGGTATCGTCTCTGCGGCCGTCGATAATACAATTGGCCCATTGAGTATGCTGGTTTCACCTCCTAATTTTACGCGCTACATGGAAATGAAATATGCAAAAGTTGTTACTCCGGATCTTGGCTATATCTATGTGACAGCAAGGTTTATTGAGAAAAAGAAACGACAACTGTTTTTTGAAGCGACTGTCGAAGATAAAGATGGCAATAAGCTAGCTTCTGCAAAATCTACACATTGGGTTATTGATTGAATAAATGGGAATAGGTTTATTTACTGTGATAAACGGGAGCAGTGGAACCAAAGAGGGGTAGAGTAAATTTCTCCTACCTTTAATTGTTGGGTTTTACAGGATGGAGTTGTTTCTTTGGATAATTGCAAATAGCTCTATACAAGAGGTTGGCACGGACCATATTCCCCTCTGTGTAGCTGAGCATTGCAGCTTAGAAACGGATTAAGCGAGGACTGTCTGAGTCCGTTTTTTGGACGAGTTCCACAGCGCCGTTTCTAAGCGAAACGCGCAGGGAAGTCGGCGTAGCCGGCCAAACAGCGGGTGCGGTTTTAGATTGTTAAGACTTTTGGGCGCCCAAAAGTCTTAACCCGCCCAGCAAGGCGGAACGTTAAGGTTAAAAGTACTGCATCAAAGATTAATGGATAAAAGGGTCGGTTAGATTTTATCTAGCTCTAACACTACTCAGCTTTCCAGCTGAGCAGCCTGATTTACCAATTCTGGCAGGCTTTCTGCCCGCATTTTGCTCATCACTCTGGAACGATGAACTTCAACGGTTTTTGGACTGATGCCTAGTTCTTCAGCGATCTCACGGTTGGCTTTGCCGGATACAACTAGCGCCATCACTTCACGCTCGCGACGGCTTAAGCTGCCGTAGAGTTTTACGATCTGTTCCTGCTGTTGCTGGTCGGCAAACATGGTGTCCGCTTTTTTCAGAGCGTTCTGCACCAATGGAATCAACACTTCATCGTCAAAGGGTTTTTCCAGGAAGTCGATTGCGCCGTTCTTCATCGCAGTGACGGCCATGGGAATATCGCCGTGGCCGCTAAGTACGATGATGGGCAGGTTAATTTCCCGCTCCAGCATGATCTGTTGCAGCGCGAGACCGTTTATTTCAGGCATCCGTACATCAAGCAACATACAGCCTTTGTCGCCTTTATAGTTGCTTAGGAAATCCCGAGCCGAAGAGAAACTCTCAACGGGCAGGTCATCACTTTCCAGTAGCCATTGCATGGAATCACGAAAATCATCATCGTCATCAACTATAAAAACGGTACCGTTATATCTGCTCATTTCTGTTCGGTCCTATCCTTTCGCAGGAATTTTTATATAAAACTGGGTGCCTGTTTTGCCGTCACTTTCCGCCCATAACTGGCCACCGTGTGCCTCGATAATGGTACGGGAGATTGATAATCCCATTCCAAGGCCGGTAGATTTGGAGGTAAAGAAGGGCTCAAACAGTTTTTCTAATACCTCAGTGCTGATGCCGTTGGCATGGTCAGCCACTGATATATAGACATAATCTTTTGCTTTGCGGGTGCTAATAATAACGGGTCGATGGCTTTTTTCACAGCCGTTATAGGCTTCGATTGCGTTACGGATCAGATTAACCAGTACCTGCTCGATCTGAATCTTATCGGCGACGATAAGCAGTGAGCCACTTTCTAAGCCAAATTCAAAGGTGGTGTTGTGGTCCAGGGCTTCCTGTTTCAGAAACTCTGCAATCTCCTGGCAGCTTTCGTTAAGGGAAAACTCCATCCGCTGATACTCAGTTTTTTTGACGAAACTACGCATCCTTTTGACTATTTCGGCCGCCCGTTTAGCTTGTCGGGTAATCAGCTCCATCGATCTGCCGATCTCTTCGACAGAGGTGATACGGCCCTCTTCAATGCGTCGCATTGAGCCACGGCAGTAGTTGAGAATGGCCGCCAGCGGTTGGTTGATCTCATGGGCCAGGCCAGATGCCATTTCGCCTACAGAGAGCAGTCGTGCGATATGCGCCATCTCTAGCTGGTTTCGCTTCATCTCATCTTCAGCTTTACGCCGCAGGGTAATATCCCGGCCGATAATTGAGTAGTACTCAACCTGCATATCATCGTTCAGGTTACGGTGGGCTATGACTTCTCGTATCTCAGCAGTCCGGTCTCTGCCGGAGGGGAGCTGCATCTTAATGCTGCCATACCAGGTGCCATGGGTGGAGGCATGGCTCAGCGCATCTTGCACCAGAGACGCGAAAATTTTGGGTTCAAACATCTGTTCCAGATAGAACACCACCGGGTTTTCTTTTTCGGTACCCAGGGTGATGTAGGTGGCCTCATTCATATAGGTCAGCTGCATCGTTTTATGATTACAGAACATGATCATATCGGAAGATGATTCGACAACTCTGGCCAAACGACGGGTTGCCTGCTGAGCCAAAGTTTGTTCGGTAACGTCACGGGATACGCAAACCACTTCTATCGGTTTGCCCTCGGCATCCCTTAATGTGCGGCTGGTGGTTTCGAGCCAGATATAGTGGCCGTTTTTGTGCTTGTAGCGGTAAACGTTGGTGTACATCCCTTTACGATAACGAACTGAATCAGAGCGTTTGATCAGGTTATCGGCATCTTCAGGATGAAACAGGTCGTAACCGGCTGTGCCTATCATCTCTTCAACGGTATAGCCGAGCATCCGTTCAACTGCCGGGCTGACATCCAGGAATGTCCACTCGGTTGTGGGGGTATGACGGGAGATCATGTCGGTGGACTGCTCTACGAGAAAGCGGGAGCGCTCTCCCTCGTCCATATCACTGATCGCTTTCAGATCTTGTTCTATACTCATTGAGTCTGGGTAAACCCCTTAATAATCTCTGGCAGGGATGGCCCCCCGAGAGCGTTTGACTTAAGACTTACTTATTTAATCAGGGTAATTACGTATTATAGTTGATGCAATAAGTGTAAACCCTTATCTGGGTGTTAGGTTGAGTTATTTTGTAAGATAGGCTCAAGGAAGGAGCGAATAAGTCTAATGTGTTCTCTGCGGACATTAGAACGATCATATGCGCGAAAGACAGCGCTGCGAATGTCTGGACCTTTTCAAGCAGTCTGACAAAGCATATGATCGTTCTAGTGCTCGCCCTTCGGGGTTTTCAGAGAAGCCGGAGCTCAGTGTTAACAATTTTCGACGTACAACCGGTACGCCTGTAATTGTTGCCTTGATCTCCAGTTTCTCTGAAATCCAGAGGCGCATGGGACTTGTTCGTTCCTTCCCTAATATACGACTAATGAAAACGCTTAATAATAACAATGCTATGGTTTCAGGTTAAACCGGACCTGGCGATTTTCAGGGCAACCAACTATGTCAACACACGCTAATCCCTATCAGTTCGGGCTGGAAAAAAACGCGGCGAACTTCTCTGCACTGAGCCCCCTAACTTTTCTTGAACGTTCCGCGTCTGTTTTCCCGAATCATACGGCGGTCATTCATCAGCAAACGAGTCGTAGTTGGTCGCAAACCTATACCCGTTGTCGCCGGTTAGCCAGTGCCCTGAATGAGAAAGGAATTGGCGAGGGAGATACGGTCGCGGTGATGGCGCCTAATCTGCCGGAACTTTTTGAAGCGCATTTCGGCGTGCCCATGTGTGGCGCTGTGCTGAACGCACTGAATGTGCGTCTGGATGCTGAAGCGATCGCGTTTATATTGCAGCATGCTGAAGCAAAAGTGGTGATCGTTGATCGTGAATTTTCTGAGGTTATCGCTAAAGCGTTAAAAATGATTCCCCACCAGCCACTGGTGATTGATATTGATGACCCTTACTACGAAGGTGGTGAGTTGATTGGCTGTTGTGACTATGAAGAGTTTATTGGCTCGGGTGACCCGCAGTACAGCTGGCAGATGCCGGATGATGAGTGGAAAGCGATCAGCCTGAACTACACCTCAGGCACCACCGGTAATCCTAAAGGGGTGGTTTATCATCACCGTGGGGCTTACCTCAATGCTATGAGTAATATCGTCTCCTGGAATATGGGCCAGCATCCTGTGTATTTATGGACCCTGCCGATGTTCCATTGTAACGGTTGGTGCTTCCCCTGGAGCCTGGCAGCATGTGCCGGCGTCAGCGTGTGTTTGCGCCATGTTCGGGCCGATGATATCTATGCGGCCATTAAGCAGGAGAAGGTAAATCACTTCTGTGGCGCGCCTATTGTTTTGAATATGTTGAATAATGCGCCGGATGAGATGAAAGCCGGTATTAATCATTCCGTGAAAGTCATGACTGCAGGCGCGGCACCACCCGCAGCTGTTATTCAGGGGATGGAAGGAATGGGCTTCAGCGTAACTCATGTATACGGTTTGACTGAGACCTACGGCCCGTCTGTTGTCTGTGAGTGGCATGAGGAGTGGAACGATCGCTCCGATGAAGAAATAGCCCGGCTTAAATCCCGACAGGGTGTGCGTGCGCCTATGCTAGATGGACTGATGGTTGCCGATCCGGTGACGATGGTGCCAGTGCCTCAGGATGGTGTGACCATGGGGGAAATCTTCATGCGCGGTAATCTGGTGATGAAGGGGTATCTGAAAAACCCGACCACCACCGAGGAAAGCTTTGCCGGTGGCTGGTTCCATTCAGGCGACCTGGCGGTATGGCACTCGGATGGTTACATCGATATAAAAGATCGCTCAAAGGATATTATTATCTCCGGCGGTGAGAATATTTCCTCTATTGAAGTGGAAGATGTGCTCTATCGAAACCGGAGTGTTATGGAGGCTGCGGTGGTCGCCTGTGACGATGAAAAGTGGGGCGAAGTTCCCTGTGCTTTCGTCAGTCTGAAAGAGGGTGCCGAAGTCACCGAGCAAGAGATTATCGACTTCTGTAGGGAAAATATGGCTAAATTTAAAGCGCCTAAAAAGGTCGTCTTTGGTGCATTGCCTAAGACCTCTACCGGTAAAATTCAAAAGTTTGTTTTACGGGATAAAGCGAATTCATAAGCACTGAAGCTCGATCTTTGCCTCGGTTGAGTGGAAACCTTGGCTTCTAATTTTAAAAAAGAGACCTTAGGGTCTCTTTTTTTGTCTTTGCTGTTCAGAATAATCTATTCTGAACTCTCTATGCAGAACTTAAACGTAAGTTTGAATAGAGTTAGTGATCAATTATGTTTAGAACGTAAATACCGGGACAGGGAGATCTCACTATGAAAAAACTGAAGCTAGGGCCTGTGTTAGGGGTAGAGTCAGACACCCGTTATACCGTTTGTTTCTCTACTGACCCTGATGTGGACTGGGTTAACGTTGTTTTTGATGGAGAGACTATGGCTTGTCACTTCATTAGCGAAACGCCGTCTTCTAAAGTGTGGCGAGTCAGTGTTGATGTTCCGGTGACAGATAGTGGCAGATCGCTTACTTATAAAATTATGATTGCTGACGAGGCGGTCTGTTGTCGAAACGGTCGTGATAGTTGGCAGCTGTATTCTCCCGGACAGCAGCAAGAGCCGAAAGTTGTTTATACCTCCTGTAACGGTTTTTCTTCCCTTGATCTGATGCATAAAACACAAAAGCCGTTTCGGTTGTGGAAGAAGATGGCTAAAGGTCACCAGTCGGAGCCAGTTTCGTTAATGCTGATGGGCGGTGATCAGTTATATGCCGACAGTATCTGGACTGAGGTCGTCGAACTCAGAAAGTGGAATTGCTTATCCCACAAAAAGAAAATCGCTCGCAAGGTTTCAAAAACGCTTGAGGGGCAGGTCGACCGCTTTTATGACCGGCTCTATCAGGATCGCTGGAGCAGCGAACATATGAGTCTGATGTTAGCGTCTGTTCCGTCGGTGATGATGTGGGATGACCACGATATTTTTGATGGCTGGGGAAGTTTCCCAGATGATCTGCTTACCTGTGATGTTTTTCAGATGATATTCAGAACGGCGAAAAAATACTTTGAGCTATTTCAGGTTCGTTCCAGAGCGAATGCTTCGTTATTAAATCAAGACGCGGATCATTATGCGTCGGCGTTCAAATTCCGTAACTACCATGTTCTGGCATTAGATAATCGCACCGAGCGTTCGCTGAAACAGGTGATGAGTAACGAGAGTCAGTGGCCGTTGTTGAATGAGTATCTAACGAACCTGGATGAAGAAGGGCATCTTTTGGTGCTCTCAGCTGTGCCGGTGGTGTATCGCGATTTCGGCTTTACTGAAGGTGTGCTTGATGCCACTCCATGGGAGGAAGAGCTCACCGATGACCTTAAAGATCACTGGCGATCCAAGGAGCATCAGGGAGAGCGGGCGCGGTTAGTGCACCGGTTGTTGGAAAATGCTAAACGCCGCACCGATGTTAATTCGAAGAGCAAGACCGTTATCTTATCCGGAGATGTGCACCTGGGCTGTATAGGTGTGATTAACGATAAAGCCAAAGATTGTAAAATTCATCAGGTGGTGTCTTCCGGTATTGTCCATCCGGCCCCCAGTAAGCTGCAGTGGATCGGCATTATGGCGGTTACCAATGACCGGGATGAGTATCTGGATGAGAATAGAGACATCCAGATATCGATGCTGACACCCTTCGCGTCGGATAAATATATTCGTTGCCGTAACTACGTCACGCTGGAGGTTGGCACAGATCACAAGCTATGGGTGAACTGGATGAGTGAAGGTAAAGATAATCCCTATTATCCAATTCAGTGAGCCGTTTGTGTATGAAGGTGAGGCAGGCTTGGCCTGCTGTATATACAGGTATTTAGCGTTTAAAAAGCATTCTTAATCTCATCGCGAATACTTTCTGCTTCTCTTCTGCGATCTTCAAGCCTGGCGATATCACTGCTGCTGAGATTTTTTTCGCGCAAGGCAAACTCAATCTGTCTTAGTGCTTTAGCGGTATTGCCGGTGAGGAGAAAATACTCGGTGCGCGCCTCGTGCACACCCAGCGTATCGCCTGCCTGTCCGCGGGTTTCAGACAGCTCGTACCAGATATAACTATTTGCAGGGTACTGCTGACTCAGCTTCGTGAGAATCTGTGCTGATTTCTTAAATTGGTTATCTGCCCTCAAGGCTTTAGCGTAAAGCTGGTCGACAGGGTAGCTGTCCGGGTATAGCTTGCTCAGGCCATCCAGTTGTTGCACCGCTTGTTTAGTCTCTCCAGAGGCCAGTGCTAGTTCAGCTTCCGTCAGGCGAACATAGAGGTGCTGGCGAAGATTTGAGGGCAGGTCGTTCAGCGCGGTGCTGGCTTGCTGATATTTACCCGTTTTAATCAGTGCGATTACCAAACCGTAACCGCTTAGTGGGTCATCTGTGGCACTCTCCTGATAGCCTTTGATTAGCTGTTTAAGGTTGTTGGCATAGAAAACTTCAATGCGCTTTTTTATTAGCTGAAAATCAAATTTCTGAGGTTTGTACACTGGGCTGGGTAATTGGCGGGCACGGTTTTCAGCATCGGCAATGCGAGACTCGCTAACCGGGTGGGTAAGCAAAAATTCAGGGGGCTTCTGGCCGAGAAAACGGCTTGAGCGCTGGATTCTGGAAAACATACGCGGCATAGCAAAAGGGTCGAAGCCAGAGCTGACCAAATTGAGCATGCCGATACGATCGGCTTCCTGCTCATTACGGCGGCTGAAGTTGAGACCTGCTTGCTGTCCTGCAGCCATCGTCGAGCTGATGCCTGCTATGCCGGCTTGTGTATCGACACTGCTCAAGAGAATGCTAGCGAGAATACCCGCAAGTACTAACGGGGTATTGCGACGGCTCTCTTCAAGCTGCTGCGCGTAATGGCGCTGGGACAAGTGAGCAAGCTCGTGGGCGATAACAGAGGCGAGTTCCGGTTCATCTTTTGCACCCAGCAATAGGCCTGAATTGATGCCGACAACACCTCCAGGTACGGCAAAGGCGTTAAGGTTTGGGTTATCTAATACGATAAGATCCAGTCGATGATCCTGAAGTTGGCTACTCGCAGCCAGTTGCCAGAGTAATCCATTTAGATAATTAACAACTAGTGGATCGCCATACTCGGGAGCCTGACCACGTAACATTCTTGCCCATATGCGGCCCAGCTGAAATTCTTGTTCCAGGGAAATGGTCGCAGAACTATTGGCGATAATCGGTAGCTCATTGGCCTCGATGATGGTGATCGGGCTGATTGAGAGTAAACCCGCTAGCAAATAGCGTAAAAGTCCAGTGCGCAAGTTGATGATCCTTATGCTCATTTTCTCTGGTTATAACGGCGGGTTAATATAATTGTGCATTATATTAACCCCGCTTTTGGTATATATTGCTGGCCTCGTATCCATATCAGGAAAAACTTCATGACTGAGACCCATTGGGATGAACAACTCGACACCTGTGGACTGAGCTGCCCGCTGCCGCTTCTAAAGGCAAAGCAGGCGCTGCATAAACTGGCACCGGGTAAAGTCCTTAAAGTGGTTGCCACCGATGCGGGGTCTCAGCGGGATTTCAAGGCTTTTGTCGACCAATCAGACCATAATATGCTGGAATCGTTCAGCAATGATGGTCAGTATACCTATATTATTCAGCGCGGCTAACAAGGGAGCAGAGCGTGAGAAAGATTTTCAGTAAATGGATCGATAATTACTTCTCGAATGAAGAGGTGATGCTGTTACTGGTACTGCTGGCAGCCGCGCTGAGTGTGATTCTTTATCTGGGCCAGACGCTGACACCGGTATTCACCAGTATCATTTTAGCGTTCCTTATGCAGGGTATGATTATCTGGTTGAAAGACCGTAATGTTCCCCATTTCACCTCAGTTTTGATGGTGTTTACCCTGTTTGTTGGCATCTTGCTTTCATTAATGCTGTTTATTATGCCGCTGGTCTGGAAACAATCAGTCAATCTGTTTAATGAACTTCCGCGAATGGTTGCGCAGGCAAAGTCTGTCTTATTACTATTACCCCAGCAATACCCGGATGTTTTTTCTGAACAGCTGATTACGCAGATTATTGACTTGGCTACCGCTGAGTTGAGCCAGCTGGGGCAGTTAGTAGTGACCTATTCGTTGAACTCTATTGCAGGTTTAGTCGCTCTACTAATTTATGTAGTCCTAGTGCCTATTCTGGTGTTTTTCTTCCTGAAAGACGGTAGTAGTCTGGTGAATTGGTGGGTTTCTTTCTTACCCCAGAAAAAAGAGATGTTGAGCCAGGTCTGGGCTGAAATGGATCAGCAGATCGCGAACTATGTACGCGGTAAGGTGATTGAGATTGTCATCGTTGGATCGACAACCTACCTGGCGTTTGTATTACTGGGCATTAACTATGCAGCCTTGCTGGGTATTATTGTGGGGTTGTCTGTATTAATCCCCTATATCGGCGCTGCGCTGGTAACTCTGCCCGTTGCCCTGATCGGTTTCTTTCAGTGGGGCTGGACCAACGAGTTTTGGTATCTGATGCTTGCCTACGGCATTATTCAGGCGCTGGATGGTAACGTGCTGGTGCCACTGTTGTTTTCAGAGGCGGTTAACCTTCACCCGGTTTCGATTATTATCGCAGTGCTGATATTCGGTAGTGTCTGGGGATTCTGGGGCGTGTTCTTTGCCATTCCACTGGCGACGTTGATTAAAGCTATTCTGAACGCCTGGCCGAAAAGTCACTCGATTATTAAAGCCGAGGCTGAAAGTAGTTAACGAAGGTTTTTACCTTCCAATAAAAAAGCCGGCATAAGCCGGCTTTTTTATTTCAGATACAAAAGACTGCTTTAAAGCGCCTGAACCGCTGCTAATACCTCTGCAACATGTTCTTTAACTTTTACTTTGCGCCACTCTTTACGCAGCACGCCTTCTGCATCGATCAGGAAAGTACTGCGCTCAATTCCCATATGTTCTTTTCCATAGAGTTTTTTCAGCTTTATAACATCGAACAGTTTACACAATGTTTCATCCGGATCGCTGATCAGCTCAAAGGGAAATGACTGTTTGGCTTTGAAGTTTTCATGGGCGCGCATGCTATCGCGGGATACTCCAAAAATAACCGTTTTTGCATCCTGGAATTCTTTATACAGATCACGAAAGTCCTGTCCTTCTGTGGTGCAACCAGGCGTACTGTCCTTTGGGTAGAAGTAGATCACAATGTTAGAACCTTTTAGTTCTGACAGGGTCACAGAGGTCTCGCTGGTGGCTGGTGCGGTGAAGTCGGTTACCGCTTGATCAATAATTGGCTGGCTCATGCTATATCCTTAAAAAATCTGTCTTAAATACTACGCTTATCTGACTGAGATCAGTTAGAATGATACGCTTTTTATACGATAACAGATTAAACAGTTTTGGCGGCTCTTTAGCGTACGGTTTTTTTTATATTCCGACCACGCTAACTTATTGAGCTGAAATGGGTTGAGCCAGTAAACGCTGGCAAGTACCATAGGCCATTCTGTACACCTCTTGATGGAGACCAAGATGATTACTGGCAGCATTGTTGCTCTTGTTACCCCGATGAAATCTAACGGCGATGTTGATTGGGACGCGCTGGATAAAGTTGTAGATTTCCATCTGGAAAAGGGCACCGATTCAATCGTCGCCGTCGGCACTACCGGCGAATCTGCAACACTAAACTGTGATGAGCACTGCCAGGTTATCAAACGGGTCGTGGATCGTGTAAGTGGTGCTATCCCTGTGATTGCAGGTACCGGTGCAAATTCCACCCGTGAGGCTATTGAGCTGACGGCCGCTGCTAAAGATGCGGGCGTAGATGCTTGTCTGCTGGTGACTCCATACTACAACAAGCCAACTCAGGAAGGCTTGTATCAGCACTTTAAAGCTATTGCTGAAGCGGTTGATATCCCACAGATTCTTTACAACGTTCCAGGGCGTACTGCGTGCGATATGCTGCCTGAAACTGTGCTGCGGCTGACTAGTGTGCCAAATATTGTTGGCATCAAGGAAGCAACCGGCGATCTGGTTCGTGCTAAAGAGTTGATTGAAGCTGCGCCGAAAGAGTTCGCTATTTATTCGGGCGATGACGGAACGGCTGTAGAACTGATGCTGCTTGGCGGCGACGGTAATATCTCGGTGACGGCGAATGTTGCTCCCGCTCAGATGGGTGAGTTATGTCGTCTGGCAATTGCAGGAGAAGCTGATGCAGCGCGAGCTATTCAGGCCTCTTTGCTAAACCTGCACAACGCTATGTTTGTTGAGGCCAATCCTATTCCGGTGAAGTGGGCGATGGCGGAGATGGGCATGATGGGGCAGGGCATTCGTTTGCCGCTCACAGTTCTGGCAGAAGAGTACCGCTCTCAAGTGCGTGATGCACTGAAAGCCTGCGAAATTATCTGAAACTAACGGACGAGAATAATGAGAATAATCACCTTGCTGCCTTTGGCAGCAGCAGTGTTGAGTGTTGCCGGATGTGGTTCATATTCAAATCCGATTTACGGTGAGAATGGACTTATCAACGATCGTAGTCAGAACTATGAGCGGGCTGAGGCGACTAAACGACTGGAACTTCCGCCTTCAATTCGGGCTCGTTCTAAGCTGATGCAGGATCGCCTGGATGTTCCTAATGCAGGGCAGACTGCTTCTCAGCGTAGTAGTGATTTTATTATTCCTCGCCCTGAGTTTTTCTATACTGATTCTGGCAGTGATTCAGTTAACCTGAAGAGTGAGGGTGGCAATAAGGTTCTGGTTGTTGACGAGCCTATCGCGGATGTCTGGATACAGCTGCAGGATTTCTGGCGTTTCAATGATGTGGGTCTGGCGAAGTCTGCTCCTAAGGAAGGGGTGATGGAGACAACCTGGATCGATACCGAAGGTCAAAATCTTGGCTTTGTCGATAGTTTGATCAAACGCTTAACCTTCCAGGATATTGAGGGTGAGGTTAGCGATAAGCTCAGAGTATCTCTGCGTCCAGTTGCCAATGACTTCAATCGCACTACCATTGCGATGCAACATATTCGTGTAGCTCGTGATGAGAAGGATCAGGCTATTAATTGGTCTGATGACGCTGAAGATGTAGGTTATAAAACCGATATGATGTTTGAGATGCTTCGTTATCTGAGCAAATCAACCTCTGACGAAAGCAGTCATAGCTTATTGGCCATGAAGCGTGCGAATAAGAACAAGCCGCAAATGGGGCGTGATTCTAAGGGCTCTCCTGCGTTGAAGATTACTGTGCCGGTGGATCAGGCCTGGAATGAAATTAATACGGCGATCGACAAGACTACCTTTGATATAGGTACCCGTGATCAGCAGATGGGCGTCATCTATATGACGTACACTACATCGACTCCATATGAAGATACTGAAAAAATGGGTTTCTTCGCTTGGTTGCATTCCGATCGTAAATCGCTAACGTTGAGCTCTGGCTCTCTGGGTAAGGCATTGGGCTTTGGTGACGATAAAGCGGCTGAAGGGCCGGTATACAGTTCTAAAGAGATTGTGGCCGAAGTAGTCGACGGTGATGCTGAAGCTGCTGGTGATACTGAGTTCCAATACAGTATTGATGAGCAGGCTAAAGCAGCTGAGACTGAAGGTTTCAAAATCTGGCTTGCTGGTGAAGTTATCTATGTCTTTGGCGACGGCCAGGATGGCGTCTATAATGAGTCATCTGACAAGTACGAGCATACAGGCCAGTATCAATTGCATATGAATCGAACCTCTAATGGAGTTTTCCTAACGGTGAAAACACCCGAAGGGTTATCTGCTCCGGTTGTGGTTGCTGATGAGCTTCTCTGGGGAATTAAAGAGCAGCTTTGAAGTTGTTTGATTTCTGAGCGGGCTTTTGAGGCGACCTCGTATCTTTAAGAGTTAGTTTCATCAAGTTTAGTGATAAGTACGGGAAAAGAGGCCTTCTGGATAGTCGGCCTCTTTTTTTATGGTTAAATTTTAGTGAGCTGGTTTAATTAGCCGCTTTGTGAGCTTTTTTATAAAGCCCAGTTCATAGCCTTTATAGTGGGAGATAGTTATGAAAGCTGTATTTCTTGATCTTAATAGTCTTGATTGTGATGATCTCAATCTAACAGCCTTTGAAGCTCTGTTTAGTCGCTTTACTGGCTATCCGGCTACTGCACCTTCTGAAGTGTCTGAGAGAATAAATACTGCCGAAGTCGTTATCGTCAATAAGGTAGTGCTCGACCGGGCAGCATTGGCTGGTGCCAGTCAGTTGAAACATATCTGTATCGCAGCAACCGGCACGAACAATGTTGATCTGGCGGCCGCTGCTGAGCTGGGGGTCAGCGTTTCCAACTGCCAGGCATACGGTACTGATTCGGTGGCTCAGCATGTTATGACGCTGATGTTGGCGTTGCATACTAATCTTCTCCAATATAACCAGGCTGCCCGTGATGGCCAGTGGGCTCGTGCAGATCAATTCTGCCTATTGAGCTATCCGATTCAGGAGTTGCGGGGTAAGACTCTGGGAATTGTGGGGTATGGCAACCTGGGGTCGGGTGTCGCGCAACTGGCAGGCGCTTTTGGTATGGATGTTGTGATCGCTCAACGGGCTGGAGGTGAAACCGTGGGAGGGCGATTAGCGATGGCAGAATTGCTACCCCAGGTGGATGTATTGAGTTTGCACTGTCCGTTGACAGAACATACCAAAGATTTGATCGATGCTACAGCTATAGCGCAGATGAAAACCGGTGCCTTTATCATCAATGCGGCTCGGGGTGGTGTGGTAAACGAATCTGATCTGGCTGATGCGTTACGTAGTGGCAAACTGGCAGGGGCTGCCACCGATGTATTGACAGAAGAACCACCGGTCAATGGCAACCCACTACTTGCCGATGATATTCCTAATCTAATTATTACGCCGCACAGTGCCTGGGGGAGTGTTCAGGCTCGCCAGCGAATAGTCGATCAGATCGTTGAAACCATTGAAGGCTTAGCAAAGGGTGAGCAGATAAGGTGGGTCAATTAAGCTGGGGCTAGAATAATCTCGGGCTAGAAAGGCTTAAAAAGGGGTTGCTACCGTAAAGTTCAGCATCTCTTCGCTAACCGGATGGCTGAAGCTCAGGTCTTGTGCATGAAGTAGCATTCGTGAAGACCGGGCTACTTGCTCCGGTGAGGCATAAAAGCGGTCGCCCAATATAGGGTGTCCCAGATATTGCATATGCACCCGCAGTTGATGGGAGCGCCCGGTTATGGGCTTTAGCTCTATTCGCGTGGCATCATCTAACTGTTCAAGAACCTGCCAGTGTGTCTGTGCTGACTTCCCTTGCTGGTGGTCTATCATCTGCCTGGGGCGGTTGTCCCAGTCGCAGCGCAGCGGTTGATCTACCATACCTGATTGAGTTTCCAGCCGACCTGCAACGACTGCCTGATAAACCTTATGTGTCTGCCGTTCCTGGAACTGGATGCTGATATGTCGATGGCTCTCGGCTGTTAGCGCCAGTACCATCACCCCGGATGTAGGGTAGTCGAGACGGTGGACGGTCTTGGCGGTGGGAAAACGTTGCTGAACCCTGCGCCAGATACAATCCTGTTTCTCCTCTCCGATGCCAGGCACTGACAACAGGTCAGCGGCTTTGTTGACAACAACTATCTCGGCGTCGGCGAAGAGAATATCCACGTCGTTGATACTGGGTATCATCTCAGCGACTGATTCCCTTACCGGAAAATAGTTTCTTTTTCTGGGATTTCTTTTTTCCCCTGACAAACAGCGCCATCGATTCTATGTGATGAGTTTGCGGGAACATATCCATAACGAGAAAATCTTGTAGTTTGTAGCCTTCTTCCTTAAGCAGCTTGCTGTCACGGGCCAGTGAACCGGGATTACAAGAGATGTAGAGAACAAGTTCAGGGCGTTTTTTGGTGATCTGTGGGATCAGCGCGGCAGCACCAGAACGAGGTGGATCAAGAAGGACTTTGTTATAGCTACCTTTAAACCACTGCAAGCCGGTCAGTTTCTCTGCCAGGTTGGCGCAATAGAAACGGCAGTTTTCCAGACCGTTATTTCGGGCGTTTAACTCAGCCTGTTGAACCATGGTCAGGTTGCCTTCGATGCCGGTAACGCTGGCGCCGGATTGTGCCAGGGGTAACGAGAAGTTACCTAGTCCACAGAACAGTTCGAGAACGTTGTCTTCTGGTTTTAGCTCTAACAGTTGGCAGGCCTTATCGACCATCTGCTGGTTAATCTCAGCGTTTACCTGAATAAAGTCATCGGGACGAAACTGGAGTTCCTGCTGGTTTAATGTGTAGCTGGCGAGCTGAGCTGGAGTGGCGTAGTGGTCTGTGCCGATTAGCTGCAATTGCAGGCTTAAACCGTAATGCTTAGCAAGGTGGTTAAAGATTTCCAGATGCTCATCGTTGAGTTCTTTTTTTAGCCGTAGCGAGAGGTAACCGCCCTCGTCACCAAGATCAACGTCGAGTTGGGTGATATGTTTAATGTCACCGGTATCTGTTAGCGCGTATCTTACTTTGCTGAAAATATCACTAACCCGCTTGTCCATCACTGCGCAGCTATCGATCTGTGTCAGCAGGTGGCTGCCCCGGCGGCGAAAGCCAATAATAGGTTCGTCATTCGATAACTGATTGATACCGATACGGGCGCTACGGCGGTAGTTCCAGCTGTTTGCTGCCAGAGGCGCGATGATGTTCGCAGGTTTACTTTGACCGAGGCGTTCAAGCTGATCTAGTACCTGAGCCTGCTTTAGTTCTAGCTGGCGTTCATTGTCCAGGTGTTGCAGGTCACAGCCGCCGCACTGCTGGTAATGAGGGCAGGCGGGCTCAATTCGATGACTGTCAGCTGTGAGTATAGTGTCGGTATGACCGCTATAAAATTTAGTTTTCTCTTCTGTCAGCCGGGCGAGAACCTGCTCTCCCGGAAGGGCGTTGGCGATAAATGCTGCTTTACCCTGATAGTGCGCTACACCCTGGCCGTCAAAGCTAAGGGATTCTATGTTTAACTCGACCGGTTCTACAGGCAATGGCTGCTCTGAGATTCGGACTGGGAGCTGAACTCGGTAATGGGAATGCTTCTGTTTCATTGGCTTCTCCTGACGAAGCGCGGATTCTACCAGTGACTTAGTATGAAAGCATCCAAGACTGGGGCTAGCATTAATATATAGTCGATATATTAACGATTGTTGCTCGTGAATCGAGTCAAATAGGGAAGTTGATAGGAAAATTGACCGGTTATCCGGTGAAAAGACTTCATGGGATCCTTGCTCCGGGTATAAAATCCCTTCTACGTAAATTAAATTATCAGAGTAGCTTTATGTCACAGGAACATCCGTTTGCCCCCTTTGTTCGAATTCTAGGTAAAGGAAAGCAGGGCTCCCGCTCCCTGAGTCAGGTTGAGGCCCGTGAGGCGATGGAAATGATTCTTGATGGGCAGGTAGAGCCGGAGCAGCTGGGGGCGTTTCTGATGCTCTTGCGGGTAAAAGAGGAATCTCCAGAGGAACTGGCGGGTTTTATAGAAGCGGTGCGCGGCCGTTGTGGAGCGCCTGAGCAATTGCAGGTTGATCTGGACTGGTCAACCTATGCGGGTAAAAAGCGGCAGCTGCCCTGGTTTATTCTGACCGCGCTGTTGTTGGCTGAAAATGGTATTCGGGTATTTATGCACGGTGCCCGGGGTCATACGCCTGAGCGTATCTACACTGAAGACTGTTTGAGTCTGTTTGGTATCAATGCCTGCGCGAGTTGGGATCAGGTAGCTGAATCGATCGACTCATCGCAGTTTGCTTTTTTGTCAATCGATACGCTAAGTCCCGAGATGAGTCGCATCATTAATCTGCGGCCGGTGTTAGGGCTGCGCTCTCCGGTGCATACCTTGTGCCGCCTGATTAATCCTCTGCATGCAAAACATACTGTGGATGGTGTCTTTCATCCGGCTTACGGGCCGATGCATCAAAAAACTGCACAACTTCTTGGGGTTGAAAACGGTCTGACCATCAAAGGTGATGGCGGTGAAGCAGAAGTTAAACCTGATACCGAATGTGATCTGCAGTGGACTCGGGGAAGTGAATATAGCGTTTCCCAATGGGATCGTTACTACCCCCGTCGACTGGTCAAGCAAGATCTGGATACTGCGGACTTACTATCCCTCTGGCGTGGTCAAATGACCCATGAGTATGGTGAGGGTGCTGTTATCTCAACCTTGGCGTTGATACTAAAGCTGCTCAACAAAGCCGGCGATGATGCGGCGTGTTATGAGCAGGCACTTCAGATGTGGCAGGGAAGGGATAAAGATCGGTATTAATCAGCAGCTCGCAGCTCCAGCGTCACAAAAAGCTATAAGAGCCGTTGTTCGTAGCTCGAACGTCACAGAAAGCGTGACTAGCTCGTTGCTCGCTAAAAGCCTCTTTTATTAGGTATGGAAGTGGTTGTGAGTTAAGCGCTTTGTAAGAAAGTTGTTGAGTTGTGGTTGGGCAGGGGCAGTCCATTCCGAGCAACGAGCAACGAGCCATGCAGCTTTAATCCCTCCTTAGCTTATCCGATACCGCTATCGGGCTTGGATAGTTGAATATCACGATATAGGTTGAGAGGAGGAAGGTGAGGATTGCGGTGGCCTGAATGACGTGTGAGGCTTCTTCACCGATCATCGATGCCCCGGTGGCCATGTAGGCTATCAGAAGGGAGAACTCACTGATCTGTCCCAGTCGAAAGCCTACTTCCCAGGCAAGTGAATTGCTTTCGCTAATGCTTTGCAGCAGGAAGCGGAACACTATCGGCTTGAGAACCAGTACGAGAAAAGCTAATAAAATAGCGGGAATTATTATCTGTCCGAGTAAGCCCAGGTTGAAACTGGCGCCGACTGAGAAGAAGAACAGAATCAGAAAAAAGTCTCTCAGAGGTTTCAGGCTAGTGGCTATGTATTGAGCGATTGGGCTGGTAGCCAGGCTGACGCCAGCAATAAAAGCGCCTATTTCGGCAGAGAGTCCCACTGCATGGGCCAGTTCGGCCAATCCAAGGCACCAACCAATGGCAACCAGAAAAATGTACTCGTGAAAGCGATCAAATTTTTGGATCAGTGGTAGCAATATATACCGGACAAAAAGTAGTGCGCCGCCGATAATGAGGGGTAGAGCAACGGCTGTTTTCAGAAAGGCGGTTACTTGATCGGCGCCATTATCGCCGCTGTTAAGAAACAGTAGAACCAGAATGGCAATCACGTCTTGCAGTAGCAGTAGGCCGACAACCAGTTCGCCGGTATGTTTATGGTGCAGAACGGTTGTGGGCAGCAGTTTGATGCCAATAATGGTGCTGGAAAACATGAGTGCGACGCCGATAATAATCGCTTCTGTGCGGGTGTAGCCGAAGGCGATGCCGACGATATAGCCAATCGCCATAAATATTATGGCGCTGAAAATGGCGACTAAGGTTGCTTTTTTAAGCATATGCACCAAGTGGCTGGGTTGCATATCCAGGCCTAGCAGGAACAATAGAAATATGATGCCAACATGGGAGATATCAGAAAGTAGGGCGGTATCTTGAATCATACTGTAGCCATAAGGGCCTAAAGCGGCCCCCAGTACTACATAAGCAACCAGAAGTGGTTGACGGGTATAGAGCGCCACAGTGGCTAGAACGGCGGCCCCGGTGAAGATTAGAAAAAAAGAGAAAACCAGGCTTTGTTGTAACATAAATGTTTGAAAGTCCTGTAAATTCAGCTTGGTCCTTCAGTCTACAGAATCTATATGCGGATATGAACCCGGGATATAAAGAGAATAAATAATCGACAGGTTATAGTCTTTGGGATATGGGTAATAGTAGCTAACTATAAATTTCTAACCGGTTGGTTGAATGTGTCTAGAGAAACTATTTATTTTTATTCTCTACCAAATTCAATATTTTATAGGTTTTTATTAAAGTGTATTATTGATAATTATTTGCCTGGCAGCGTAGCTTTCTTACTTGCTGGGCCTTCAGTAGATTGAAGGGTTAAATAATAACTGAGCAATTTACTAGGGATTGGAATAAGTGTATCCTGAACTGCATAATGAGATAGTGATTTAACAGGAATTTTGATGAATATTACCATTACCGAAACAGCAGACAGCTACCTGGCCGAGTTGCTTGAAAAGCAAGATGTAGAGGGTATCGCTGTTCGGATGTTCGTAACCCAGCCGGGAACAGCTTACGCTGAGACCTGCCTGGCTTACTGTCGACCTGACGAAGTGGTTGAAGACGATGCTGTGATGCAGAAAGAAAAGGTGAAATTCTATTTTGAAAAAAATAGCTTACCTTATCTGGAAGAAGCGACGGTTGATTATGCAACTGATCGCATGGGTGGACAGCTGACCATTAAAGCGCCTAATGCAAAGGTGCCAAAGGTGTCAGATGACAGCCCGATGGACGAGCAAATCAATTACATTCTCTATTCTGATATTAACCCGGGATTGTCTTCTCATGGTGGTGAGGTCAAGTTGATTGAGCTGCTTGAAGAGGAGATAGGTCATATTGCTATATTACAGTTTGGCGGTGGTTGCCAGGGGTGTAGTGCTGTAGATATGACACTCAAAGACGGCGTTGAGAAAACGCTGGTAGAACGTGTCCAGGGCTTGGTGGGTGTTCGTGATGTCACCGACCATTCAGTGACGGATAACGCATACTACAAATAGTAGTTTTACTTGGGAAGGCGTGAATAATTCCCATCATAAGCCCGGCTCTGTCCGGGCTTTTCTGACTCTAAATATTGGTTTGTTTACATAATATTAACTGCAACCCTAAATCCACCATTTTAGTACGTTGTTCCATGGCGGATGAACTGATATAAGGTTAATAACGTAGTGCTACCAAGTATGACTATGTCAGCTGATTCCTGAGCTGAGTGTTTTTGTTACTTTTTTATGTAACTTTTATGCTGATGTGGTTGTTTTTTTTAAGTGCCAGCCCCATCTATCAGTAAAAGCGACATACCGCACAAGTCTGTAACTGCTGTATTCTGCAGTTTCTTCCGAATAAGGAGTTAGGTCCGTTATGGCACCACTCGAGAATGAAAAAGAGATCACTACCAGCACATTGCCGGTTCTACCACTGCGTGATGTGGTTATATATCCACATATGGTGATCCCGCTTTTCGTCGGCCGCGAAAAGTCTATTCAGGCCCTGGAAGCAGCAATGCTTCAGGATAAAGAGATTCTACTCATCGCTCAGAAAAACGCCTCCGATGATGAGCCGGTAGGCAGTGATCTGTTTTCTATCGGTACCGTTGCAAGTATTTTGCAGATGCTGAAATTACCTGACGGTACGGTAAAAGTACTGGTTGAGGGTGATTATCGTGCGCATATCGATACGCTTCATGAGACTGAAGAGTTCTTTACTGCAGATATCTCTGTTTTAGCCATTGATGAGGTGAGTGAGGGTGAAGCAGAAATCTACAAGCGCACTGCACTGGACCAGTTTGAGCGCTTTGTACAGGTAAACAAAAAGATTCCTGCTGAGGTACTGACCTCGCTGGGTTCTATCGATGAGATTGGCCGGCTGGCTGATACTATCGCTGCGCATATGTCTCTTAAGCTTGACGAGAAACAGAAAATTCTGGAAATGCTGGATGATAAGCAGCGTCTGGAACATCTGATGGCGTTGATGGAATCTGAAATAGACCTGGTTGAAGTTGAAAAACGGATTCGCGGCCGGGTTAAGAAGCAGATGGAGAAAAGCCAGCGCGAGTATTATCTGAATGAGCAGATGAAAGCGATTCAGAAAGAGCTGGGTGATCTGGATGAAAACGGCACGACTGATATCGAAGAGCTGAAAAAGCGCATTGATGAAGCCGGAATGCCGCAGGAAGCATTAGATAAAACGCTGAGCGAATATAACAAGCTGAAGATGATGTCACCGATGTCTGCAGAGGCTGCTGTTGTGCGGGGTTATATCGATTGGATGCTGCAGGTTCCATGGTCTAAACGTTCTAAATTACGCCATGATATGAATCGTGCTGAAGAGATTCTCAACGAAGATCACTACGGTCTGGAAGAGGTTAAGGATCGCATTCTTGAGTATTTAGCTGTACAGAAACGGGTACGCAAGCTGAAAGGTCCTATTCTCTGTCTGGTTGGCCCGCCGGGTGTGGGTAAAACCTCACTGGGTCAGTCCATCGCACGGGCGACTAACCGTAAGTACGTACGTATGGCGCTTGGTGGTGTCAGAGATGAGGCGGAGATCCGTGGTCATCGTCGTACCTATATCGGTTCTATGCCGGGCAAACTGATTCAGAAGATGTCTAAGGTCGGGGTTAAAAACCCACTGTTCCTGTTGGATGAGATCGACAAAATGGGTATGGATCAGCGCGGTGATCCGGCGTCTGCTCTTTTGGAAGTACTTGATCCCGAGCAAAACGGAACCTTCAATGATCACTACCTGGAGGTCGATTTCGATCTGTCAGATGTGATGTTTGTTTGTACCTCTAACTCTATGGATATCCCCGGGCCGTTACTGGACCGGATGGAGATCATTCGCATCCCGGGTTATACCGAAGATGAAAAACTTAACATCGCTCGTAAATATTTGATTCCTAAGCAGCTTAAGACCAACGGTCTGAAAAAGAATGAGCTGACGATTGACGATGAAGCGGTAACGGATCTGATTCGCTATTACACTCGTGAAGCGGGCGTGCGTGGACTGGAACGTGAGATTGCAAAAATCTGTCGTAAAGTGATTAAAGAAGTTGCTTTGAGTGGCGATAAAAACGCGTCTATTATTGCCAACAGTGAGAACCTTGAGCACTATTCCGGAGTACATAAGTGTAGCTTTGGTATGGCTGAAGAGCAGGATCGTATTGGTCATGTTACTGGCCTGGCCTGGACCTCGGTTGGCGGAGATATTCTGACGATAGAATCAGCTGTTGTTCCAGGTAAAGGACGACAGATTCGCACCGGTTGTCTGGGTGATGTGATGCAGGAATCGATTCAGGCTGCGTTGACTGTTGTACGAAGCCGTTCTGAATCTCTGGGTATCAATCCTGACTTTCATGAAGAAAACGACATTCATATCCATGTACCAGAAGGCGCTACGCCGAAAGATGGCCCAAGTGCTGGTATTGGTATGTGTACTGCATTAGTATCTGTGCTGACCAATATTCCAGTCCGTTCTGAAGTGGCAATGACCGGTGAAATTACCCTACGGGGACAAGTTCTACCGATCGGAGGGCTAAAAGAGAAGCTTCTGGCAGCTCATCGGGGTGGGATCAAAACGGTCATTATTCCAGATGAAAATAAGCGTGATCTGAAAGAAATCCCAGACAATATCAAAGCAGATCTGGATATTCGTCCGGTTAAATGGATTGATGAGGTCTTGCAAATCGCGCTGAAATATAGTCCGGAACCGCTAACCGAAGAGCAAAAAGCTAGCTTTTCTGAGAAGAAAAAGCTTGCAAAAGGTGAGCGGGGGCAAATAAAACCGCATTAACACAGAATAGTGACAAATCAGGCTGAAAGCCGCTTGACAGCTGATTTGCAGGCTTGGTATAAATTGTCCCGAGAACTTGCTGGGCATGGGCACAGAATATATAAAAAATGATTCATATAAGGGGAACAATGTGAATAAATCTGAACTGATCGACGCAATCGCAGCTTCTGCGGACATTCCAAAGGCTGCTGCAGGCCGCGCACTTGACGCTACGCTGGAGTCAATTTCTGGCGCTCTGCAAGGTGGTGATTCTGTTGCACTGGTAGGTTTTGGTACTTTTGGTGTTAAAGAACGTGCTGCGCGTACTGGTCGTAACCCTCAGACAGGTCAGCCAATCCAGATCGCTGCGGCGACTCTGCCTACTTTCAAGCCTGGTAAGGCTCTGAAAGACTCTGTAAATAAGTAAGACACGCTAGCGCCTGATCCGTAAGGATCGCTGGTACCTGGAGCGGTAGTTCAGTTGGTTAGAATACCTGCCTGTCACGCAGGGGGTCGCGGGTTCGAGTCCCGTCCGTTCCGCCAAATGTGAGATCAGCTAAAGATTGGTTAGCTGACACTCAGGGAAACGATTAGTGCTTATGCCGCGTCGTATTGCCAAACATATAAAAGGCGCATCCTGACTGGGGTGCGCTTTTTTTTTCTATTTGCACAATAGCTTAGAGGCCCAGAGGCAATATGCTTCAGAATATCCGAGATAACTCCAAAGGGATTGTTGCGAAGGTCATTGTAGGCCTGATCGCAGTTACCTTTGCCCTGTTCGGGGTTGAATCCCTGGTCAGCCTGACTGCAGGTTCCAACGCACCGGCGATCGTAAATGGCGTCGAAATAAGTGAACGAGATCTGCTTCAGGGTGCTGACCTGCAACGTAGACAGCTATTAGCTCAGATGGGTGAAAATGCTGATCCAACTTTGCTCGATGATAATCTGATTCGTAAAGCGACTCTGGATAACCTAATTCAGCAGGAAGTTTTGGTGCAGTCTGCGATCAGTCAGGATATGGCGATTGCTGATCAGGCACTGGATCAGATGATTATTAATACTCAGGACTTTCAGGCAGAGGGTGTGTTTAATCGCGATCAGTATACTGCTGTTTTGCGAAATGCCGGTCTATCACCTTTGATGTATAAAGAATTGCTGCGCAAAGAAAGCCTGATAGGTTACGAGCGTTCCGGTTACCTGCTGTCTGGCTTCTCGCTGGAGCAAGAGGCCGAACGTATTATCGCCCTTGATCGTGAAACACGCGATGTCGCCTATCTTCAAGTGGCACTGGATGATTACAAACAGGGAGTATCCCTGACCGCTGAAGATAAGCGTGCTTATTATGATGCTCATCTGCAAGAGTTTATGACCGAAGAGCAGGTAGCAATCGAGTACCTGCTGATCAATAAAATAGACCTATTGAATCAAGTTGTAGTGGATGACGTAGAACTACAGTCACAGTTCGAACAGATGCAGGCTGTATTTGACTCTGAGGAACAGCGTACCGTCTCTCATATCATGATTGAGGTTTCTGATCAGGTTGATGATGCTGCGGCACTGGCGAAGGCTCAGGAGCTTGCTGGGCGTCTGGTAGCGGGTGAAGAATTTGCTACGCTGGCAGAAACTGAATCCGATGATCCTGGCTCAGCGCCTATGGGTGGTGATCTGGGTGTTTATCAGCAAGGCTTGCTGGATGGGCCCTTTGAGTCAGCGGTCTACGCGCTTAATGTTGGTGAAGTGTCAGAGCCTGTTCGTACCTCGTTCGGTTATCACCTGATTAAACTGACAGAGCTATCTGCATCTGAAGCGCCTGTATTTGAAGAGGTGAAGGACCAGCTGATTGCTGAGCAGATGGAGAATAAAGTTGAACAGCTTTATGTTGAGAAAGTGGGTCAATTGACTGATCTGGCATTCTCTGCTGGTGATCTGATTGAGCCTGCTGACGAGTTAAAGCTGAATATCATTGAGGCTGAACCGTTCAGCGCGGCCGGTGGCAATGAAGAAGTGACTTCTAATGTCCGTGTAATCCGCGCAGCATTTAATGCAGAGTTGATTCGTGACGGTTTGAATAGTGACCCGATTGAACTGGATTCAGGTCGTACACTGGTACTGCGGGTAAAAGAGCACATCCTTCCACGTCAACTCAGTGAAGAAGAAGTTAGCGATCAGATTACTGAAGTGCTGATCGTAGAGAAGGCTGGTGAAGCGCTACAGGCATCGCTGGAAACTGAGCTTGATAAGCTGCAACAGGGCGGTGAGCGCGTTTCTATAAACGGTGCTGAGTGGACTGTTGCTGAGGCGGTATCCCGTGCTGACCGTAGTCAGTCATTTGAAGTAATGACCACAGCATTTAAAATACCTAAGCCAGAGAGTGGAGCGTCTTATGCGCTGATCACTTTGCAGAATGGTGCAAAAGCGATTGTAGCGGTTACTGCGGTTAACACTCCTGACCTTAGTGCTGTGACAGCAGATGAGCGCAAAGGCATGCGTGCAGTGCTGGGACAGCGCGCAGGCCAGTTCGATTATCAGGCGATGACAGAAGCGCGTAAAAGTGCTGCCGTGATTGAGAAACTCTGATTGTGAACCGGTAAATGATTATAAAAAGGCTGCTTATGCAGCCTTTTTTATTGTCTGGATTTATGCCCATAGTGAGTTTTCTGACTACACTAATAAATCAGTGTGAGCCTGTACTTAACAGTGGTTAATCCAAGATTACCGAATTACCCAGTCAAAGCTTTAACATAATCATGAAGCGGTAAAGCTCTGTTCGCTTTGTTAGGTCGTACATCAAAGGAGGTGGGCTATGTTACCAAGTGTATGCGAAGCACAGAAACCCCTTAAAGAGCAGTATAAACAAAAACCAGATCTGGCTATGGTTATCGACCATGCTAAGACATCAGGCGAATCTGCCTCGGATCCTTTTCATTCCAGGGTCGAGCCGATGGAAGGCTGTGGTGTCTTAGTACCAGTCGGTGTTCATGCCGCCGTTGGGGGGAAGCATGATGCCCCAACGCCAGGCGACCTATTATGCGCCGCGCTTGCCGCTTGCCAGGATTCAGCTATCCGTATGGTTGCAAATTTGATGGACATAGAGCTTCTTGAGTTAGAGGTTCGAGTCACGGCGACAGCAGATGTCAGGGGCGCGTTGGCGATGGATCGTGCGGTCCCCGTTGGATTCCAGGCCATGAGCTGCGATGTGAAGATGAAAGTGAGTGATGATACGACGCGAGAAAAATTAGAGCGGCTTCAGGTTGCTGCCAAGGCGTGCTGTGTTGTGCAGCAAACGTTAAAATCACCACCGCCAGTTAAGACCCGCTTCATATCCTAAGATGGTGATGTGTGTAACCTGCTCGTGCCGTTAGGCCATTTAATCGAACAGTTGGGACTTCTAAATTCCGTCTGGAAACTTCAAACTGCCGTTTTAATACTATACTCATATAAATCTATATAGTGCGCTGGCTCATAGAGACAGCGCTCTATCGCTTAATTTGACCAATGATTGAGAACGCAAATCACCTATTACCCTAGGAGGTCATCATGAAAACCAGGTCAGTATCTTTAGCCTTACTCTTACCTGCGGCTATTTTTGTAAGCGGTTGCCAGCATCATCAAACTCGAACGAGCGGGAATAGCTTCGTCATCATAGGTGAGTCGATGGCTACGGGGGCTGAAGCGGCTCAGGAGCTGCAGTTGGCAATTAACCGTACACAAACCGTTGGTTGCACTGCGGTGTCTGTTGGTGGCTATGGAGCGGCGGGTGAGGGTATGATTCTGGGCCTTGCTGCACTGATTAAGTGTCCCGGTGGTATACATATCATACCGACAGGTTTTCCCTACGACGCGAATACGGGTGTGAAGATACCGGTTGATCCCGCAGCGGTGCTTCCACCGCCACTATCACCACCTGTTCCATAAAGTCTGAGGGCATAGCTGTAAGAGATCTTAAGAGGTTTTTAAAGTGGCCATTACAAATGGGAGCTGAGTAAAGTATCAACTTAAGTTTTGCTCAGCTCTCGTCTTGAGTTACCTGTCTCTTTAAGAGGTGATCCCTCTCTGGTCAATTATCGGCAAAGGCCGCCCGTAGTAATCGTTGAGTATATTCCTGAGCGGGGTTGCTGAATATCTGAGCGGCATCACCCTGTTCGATTATATCGCCATGCTGCATCACCACCAGGTCGTGGCTCAGGGCTTTGACTACAGCAAGATCATGGCTGATAAAGATATAGGTTAGCTTGTAGCGCTGCTGTAACTCTCGTAACAGATCGATAATTTGCGCCTGTACGGTCCGGTCTAATGCTGAGGTGGGTTCATCAAGGATGATTAGTTCCGGTTTTAAGATGACGGCCCGGGCGATAGCGATACGCTGGCGCTGCCCACCGGAGAATTCATGGGGGTAACGGTGTCTGTCGTCGGGGTCCAGTCCGACTTCCTTGAGAACGTCGATGATCATCTGTTCCCGTTCGACCGGTTGGCCTATGTTATGAATATCCAGCCCTTCGCTTATACATTCAGCCACCGACATTCGGGGGCTGAGACTGCCGTATGGATCTTGAAAAACGATCTGCATTTTGCGTCGCAAGGGTTTGATCTCTTGCTGATTCAGCTGATCTATATTCTTTCCAGAAAATTTGATACCGCCTTCTGAATTGATCAGACGCAGAATGGCCAGTCCCAGGGTGGTTTTTCCGGAGCCACTTTCGCCCACCACGCCCAGTGTTCGTCCTGGGTTGAGGCGAATATTAGCGGGATTAACTGCTTTGATATGGTCAACGGTACGTTTTAGAAAGCCTTTTTTAATCGGAAACCAGACTTTTAACTCGCGAGTTTCAAGTAGTGGTGCATGACTCAATGGAACTGGCTGAGGCTGGCCTGAGGGCTCAGCGTTCAGTAGCTTGAGGGTGTAGGGGTGTTGTGGGTCGGCAAACAACTGAGCGGTGTTGTTCCGTTCTACGATAGCGCCCTGATACATGACACAGACATCGTCGCTGTAGCGACGCACAATATTCAGATCGTGGGTGATCAATAGCACGGCCATGCCCATTTTCTGCTGCAGTGACTGGAGCAACTCAAGAATCTGTTCCTGAATGGTTACATCCAGTGCGGTAGTCGGTTCATCTGCAATCAGTAGCTCTGGATCATTCGCCAGCGCCATGGCGATCATTACCCGCTGACGTTGCCCGCCTGAAAGTTCGTGAGGGTGGCTCTTAAGGCGTTTCTCGGGATCTTTGATGCCAACAAGATCGAGCAGTTCAATGGTTCTCTTAAGGGCCTGCTGACCGGTCAGGCCTTTATGGAGCAGCAGCGTCTCGCCAATCTGTTTAGCGATATTATGTAATGGATTCAGAGAGGTCATTGGCTCCTGAAAAATAACGCTTATTCGATCACCACGCAGTGAGCGCATCTGCGCTTCAGTGTTCTGTAGCAGGTCTTTACCCTTATAGAGTATTGAGCCTTCGGGGTGGCTGGCCTTAGGGTAGGGGAGTAGTTTAAGAATGGACATCGCCGTCACAGACTTACCGGAGCCGGACTCGCCGACCAGAGCCATAATTTTACCTCGGTGTATATCAAAGCTGACCTGCTTTACTGCATCCACAGCCTGGCTGTTCTGGCCAAAGCGTACCGAGAGATTACGAACAGAAAGAAGGGCTTCAGTCATTCATTACTTTCCTTGGATCAAATGCATCCCGAACCGCTTCGCCAATGAATATCAGCAGCGTCAGCATAATCGAAAGAGCGGCAAAAGCGGTCAGGCCCAGCCAGGGGGCGTGCAGGTTCGCTTTGCCTTGAGCCACCAGTTCTCCCAGTGATGCAGAGCCGGGTGGCAGGCCGAAACCGAGAAAATCCAGGGCGGTAAGAGTAACCAGTGAGCCGTTAAAGATGAAGGGCATAAAAGTCAGGGTGGCGACCATCGCATTGGGTAGGATATGACGGGACATGATCAGCCGGTTGCTCAGGCCTAAGGCTCTTGCTGCACGGACATACTCAAGGTTACGTCCCCGCAGAAACTCTGCACGTACTACATCAACCAACTGCATCCAGGAGAACAGCAGCATGATGCCTAATAACCACCAGAAGTTAGGCTGGACGATACTGGCGAGAATAATCAGCAGGAAGAGCACCGGCATACCGGACCAAATCTCTATGAAGCGCTGAAAAATTAGATCGACTTTACCGCCGTAATACCCCTGCACTGCACCTGCCGCGACGCCGATCACCGAGCTTATCAGGGTCAATGTGATGGCAAACAGCACTGAAACCCTGAAACCATAAATCACCCGCGCCAGTACATCCCGGCCCTGATCGTCGGTGCCTAGCAAATTGTCACTGCTGGGCGGAGAGGGAGCGGGTACTGGTAAGTCCTGATTGATGGTGCGATAGCTGAAACGGATAGGGGTCCAGAGTATCCAGCCCTGTTTGTCGGTTATCAGCTCTTGAATATAGGGGTCTTTATAGTCAGCAAACGTATCAAACTCGCCACCGAAGGCGAGCTCTGAATAATCGACGACAACCGGATAGTAGAAGCTATTTTCGTAGCGAACTAACAGCGGTTTGTCATTGGCGATAAACTCAGCGAACAGACTGAACAGAAAGAGCGCGAGAAATAGCCATAGTGCCCAATAACCACGGCGGTTGTTGCGAAAATTCTGCAACCTACGCTGGTTGATAGGGCTCATCTTTTTTGGGTTGAACTGCTTTAACATACTGCTCAGTTCTCCCTACTTTCAAAATCAATTCGGGGGTCAACGGCGACATAGGTCAAGTCGCTTATCAGTTTCAGTAGCAGACCGATCAGGGTGAATATATAGAGGGTGCCGAAGATCACCGGGTAGTCTCGTTTAATCACCGCTTCGTAACCCAATAGGCCAAGACCATCCAAAGAAAAGATAACTTCGATTAGCATTGAGCCGGTAAAGAAAATACCGATTAGGGCGGCAGGCATGCCCGCAATAATCAGCAACATAGCATTACGGAATACGTGGCCATAGAGCACCTGACTTTCGGTCAGTCCTTTAGCGCGGGCGGTTACTACGTACTGTTTGTTAATCTCATCGAGAAAGGAGTTTTTGGTCAGCATGGAGAGCGTCGCAAAGCTACCGATCACAGATACTAGTACCGGTAGGGTGATATGCCAGAAATAGTCTTTGATCTGGCCCCAGGTGCTAAGCTCATCGAAATTTGGCGAGGTAAGCCCCCGCAACGGGAACCAATCGAAGTAGGTGCCGCCGGCGAATACAACTATTAGGAGTATGGCAAACAGGAAATTGGGTATGGCATAACCGATGATGATAATTGTACTGGTCCAGACATCGAAAGGGGTGCCATCCCGGACTGCTTTCTTTATGCCAAGGGGTACGGCAATCAGGTAAGTAATCAGGGTTGTCCAAAGTCCAAGGGAGATTGACACCGGTATCTTTTCGATAATCAGATCGGTGACTTTCTTACCGCTGAAAAGGCTTTCGCCAAAATCGAAGACCAGATAATTTTTTAACATCTGGATGAAGCGTTCGTGGGCTGGCTTATCAAAACCGTATTGTTTTTCAATCTGCTTTACCAGCTGCGGGTCAAGCCCGCGACCGCCACGATAGCCGCTGCTATTGCTGTTACTGCTCTCAGCGGCGCTGCTCAGATCTGACTGCGATGAGCCGTCAAACCGGGCAGTGGCGCTGGTATTCAGTCCCTGCAGGTTTGCAATGGTCTGTTCTACCGGGCCACCGGGGGCGGCCTGAATAATCAGGAAGTTGATTGTCAGTATACCCAGCAGAGTAGGAATGATCAGCAGCAGTCGCCGCAGGATATAAGCTGCCATTTAGGTCACTGCCCCGGCTGTTCTGATTTAACCCACCAGGTATCGAAACCCAGAGAGTGGGTAGGCCGGATTTTCGGAAAGTCTAACTTATTCCAGTAGGCTACCCGGTAACTGCTAGTATGAAATTGTGGAATAACATAGTGATTCCACTGCAATACGCGGTCAAGTGCACGGGTACGCAGGACCAGTTGTTCTCGGTCTGGCGCTTGAATAATCTGCTCTATCAGGTAGTCGATAGCAGGGTTTTTGATTCCAATCATATTGCGACTGCCGGGCTGTTCAGCGGTGGATGAGTGCCAGTATTCCCGTTGCTCATTACCCGGTGAGCTGGACTGGCCAAACCCGCTGACAATGATGTCAAAATCGAAACTTCGGATGCGGTTGATGTACTGAGAGGCGTCGATAACCCGCATGGAGGGCTTGATGCCCATGCGCTCAAGGTTGCGGCTGAAAGGCGCAACTACCCGCTCAAATGCAGGTGAAACTAGAAGGATTTCAAAGGTCATTTGATTGCCATCTTTATCCAGTAACAGGCCATTTTTTAGTTCCCAGCCTGCGCTTTTCAGCAGCCGCAGAGCGGTACGAAGCTGGCTACGGGTTTTGCCGTCTCCATTGGTGGTAGGCGCTCTGTAGACTTTGGTGAATACCTCCGGTGGAATCTGGTCTTTAATCGGCTCAAGAATGGCAAGCTCAGCTTCAGTCGGCAACTGGCTAGCTGCCATCTCTGAGTTGGAAAAAAAACTGTGGGTGCGGGTGTAAGCGCCAAAGAAAATATTCTTGTTGGTCCATTCAAAATCAAAGGCGTAGGCCAAAGCAGCGCGCACACGGCTGTCAGAGAAGTAGGACTTACGGGTGTTGAGAATGAAAGCCTGCATCCCGGTGGGATTCTCATGGGCTAAATTTTTGGTGAGAATTTTCCCATCATCGAATACGGCACCGGTATAGCCCGTCGCCCAGCGCTTGGATGAATTCTCTTCGCGGAAGTCATATTCCCCCCCCTTAAAAGCTTCGAGCGCTACCGTGCCATCTTTGTAGTAGTCATAGCTGATGGTGTCGAAATTATAGCGTCCTTTGGTGACTGGAAGCTCTGCGGCCCAGTAGTCAGGGTTGCGGCGATAGCTGATGGTGCGCCCTGCATCGAAACTATCGATCAAATAGGGGCCTGAGCCTATTGGGACCTCTAAACCGGGTTTAGTGAAATCATGATTTTCCCAATAGTGTTTAGGCAGAATACTAACTTCGCCAACGATCAGGGCCAACTCACGGTTTTCAGTCGAACCGAAGCTGAATTTAACTTTAGTCGCTGATAGCGCTTCTATCTTTTTGATCTCGCGATAATAAGCCTTATAGAAAGGTGAGCCTTGTTCGCGCAGAAGCTTAAAGCTGTATACCACGTCTTCAGCGGTTACCGGCTGATTATCACTGAAACGGGCTTCAGGGTTGAGATTGAATATTATCCAGCTACGATCGTCGGCTACTTCCAGTGATTCAGCGAGCAGTCCATAGAGCGAAAAAGCTTCATCCTGGGCACGGGTCAATAAAGAGTCATAGATCAGGCCTATTCCATCTGCCGCAGCGCCTTTAATGATAAAAGGGTTAAAGCTATCGAATGTACCTATGGCCGCCTGAGTCACAGTGCCGCCTTTAGGGGCTTCAGGGTTTACATATTCGAAATGCTCAAATCCAGACGGATACTTAAGGTCGCCATGCATAGAGATACCGTGTAGCGGTGAAGCGGCGTGTGCAAGGGAAGTGAATGTGCAGATCAGAGTTGCAGATAACAGGCAGAGCGTTGATGCCTGCTTAGATAACTGTTTGAAATTCATCCGTAATTATCCAGCCAGATTAATAACTGTTAATTTATAACAGGGGGATTCGCTTATAGCTAGTTATATGAGTACGTATTAGCGTTTTTGTTCAAACTCTGTTGCCAGTTCAGTCAGCTGTTGATGTTGTAGTTTGCGTTGCACTTTATCCGCTTTCATTTGAGTCAGTTGCTCGCTCAAATAATGATGCTTCTCCTGGTTCCCCTCTGCCAGCCCTTTGATCAGGTCCTGGTCCATCCAATTGGTTATTTTTCGATACAAAATGAACTTGAATAGTAGGGCGGTGACGGTTGCGAATGCGATGATTCCAATGCTGAGTGCGTCCATGAAAGTGCTCCGGTATAAAACTGACTTAATCTGCCTGGGTTATATCAACATAGAGGGTGAGTTTCTGTCCAGGCTGCAGGTATTTACTATTTTCAAGTTTGTTCCAGCGCTTAATATCTTTTACCGATACGCTGAAGCGCCCTGCGATGGTGTAGAGTGAGTCGCCATTGCGCACCGAGTAGCCGATTCGGCGAATTAGCTGTTCATCGCTGCGATTCAAACCCTGATTGGTCTGGGACTTCCAGATAGTGAGAGTGTGGCCTGCGCGAAGAGGGTCACCGGGGGCCATCTGATTCCATGAAGCCAGTTGTCGAACGCTGATGTCGTATTGCTTAGCAATCTTCCAAAAGCTGTCTCCTGATTTTACTTTATAGCTGGTTTTATTTCGGTTGCTTTGGGCCAGTTGATTCTGTTTTCGGTTAAAGCGCTGGCTCTGACTCAATACATAATCACTGGATTGATGTTTGGCGCTGGGTATTAGCAGATAACGACCGGCGCGAATATTATTACCTTTTAGCTTATTGGCGTTACGAATCACTGCACTGGTGGTTTTGTATTGTCTGGCAATAGTACTGACAGTGTCGCCGCTACGGATTTTGTAGCGTGTCCAGTTAACCCGTTGCTCAGCAGGCAGTTCTGCCAGACGTGCGCGGAATTGATCTGCACTTGCCACTGGGATTAACAGATGGTGAGGGCCATCAGGGTCGGTTGCCCAACGGTTAAATCCCGGGTTGAACTGATAGAGTTCCTGGGTGGTGATGTTTCCCAATTCAGCCGCTTGAGCAAGGTCGATCTGGCTATCTAATTTAACCAGTTCAAATGCTGGGGTGTTAGCGATAGGCGCAAGGGGGATGCTGAGCTGGTCTGCATCCCGAATCAGGCGAGAAACGGCCAGTAGTTTGGGTACATAAGCGCGAGTCTCTTTCGGTAAGTCCAGCGACCAGAAGTCTGTTGGTAGACCTTTCTTTTTGTTTTTTCGGATCGCTTTAGATACATTGCCGCCGCCGCAATTATAAGCGGCTAAGGCCAGTTCCCAATCACCAAAACGTTTGTGAAGCTGTTGTAAGTAAGTCAGGGCTGCGTCGGTGGAGGCAACGATGTCTCGACGGCCATCGTACCACCAGCTGGATTTAAGACCGAAGTGCTTTGCCGTACCCGGAATAAACTGCCATGCACCCGCAGCACGTCCATGGGAGTATGCAAAGGGGTCGTAGGCGCTCTCTACTATAGGTAACAGCGCAATTTCAGCGGGCATGTCACGCTTTATAACCTCACTGAGAATATAGTAGTAGTAACGACTAGCCCGAGTGGTAACTCGTTGTATATGTTCAGGGTGCTTGGTATACCATTTGAATTGTGACTGCAGGCGTGGTTTTTCATTGTCCAGATTTAGCTGCATATGCTCGCGGGTGAGCTGCCACAAGTCAGTAGAAACAGGTTTGAGATCGGAGCTCTTTGAGCTTTCGTTAGCCACCGAAATATTCTTAGCAGTATCGATTGACTGGCTGGCTGGGCCCAGGGTCTGCTGGCTGATTAGCGGATTGTTCTGACAGCCGGCGAGGATCAGACCGGCAGTGGTGAGTACAACTATTTTTCTGACCAACTGCATTTAATGAGACGCCCGATAGAATATTTAAAAGTCAGCATTCTATGGGGCGGTTCAGAGGGGGTCAACTGTATATAAACTTTAATCGCTTTGAGGCTGATCTAGCTTAAAATTAGAATGAATTTTTCCACTCTCGAATGGCGCCGAAAACAGACACTTCGGATGGCAGGCCGGTGTTAGCAAATTGTTCTGCTGACTGTTTTACTGAGGTTTCACCGTAGCGAAGAAATGGATTGATCTTTTTCTCAGTGGCAATATCTGTTGGCAGGGTAGGTTTGCCCGATTCCCTTAGCTGATTGCACTGGATGATCGCTTCTTTAACTGCCGGGTTTGCAGGTTCTACCGCGGCGGCAAAGGCCAGGTTGGCCAGCGAGTACTCATGGGTACAGTAAATCTCAGTTGCGTCAGGGAGGCTGCGAAAGTATTCCATCGCCTGGTGCATCTGCTCGGCGCTGCCTTCAAATAGCCGTCCACAACCTGCGAGAAACAGAGTGTCACCGCAAAACAGCTGTGGCTGATCGCCGTCGAGATAATAGCTGATGTGATCCAGGGTATGGCCTGGGACTTCACGAACCTGCAGGTTTTGGCCGAATAGTTCGACTTGATCACCCTCTTTCAGCTTGTTTTCAATTTTATCGAAGGGGGAGTTTTGCGGGCCATAGACGGTTGCAGAGTGTTCTGCGCTGAGCTGTTCAACACCGCCGGTGTGGTCATTATGGTGGTGAGTGATCAGAATAGCGCTTAGCTGTAATCCTTTTTCTTTAAGGTATCGGTTTACCTTGTCCGCATCGCCAGGATCGATCACAGCAATCTCATTGCTTTCCGGTGTAGTCAGTGCCCATATGTAGTTGTCATTAAAAGCAGAAATCGGCGTGATATTGAACATTTTAAGCCTCGGCTGAATCGGATTTGTCAGATACTGTAGTACACTATGTTTCTACCAAGGTTAACTTATTCATGGCATAGCGTTAAGAGCTTATACAGTATGGTATTTCAGCAACAGCCTCAACTCGGCGATTGGTTGCCCGAACTTCGGGACTGGTTTGATACGGAGTTGGGACAGCAGTTACTTTTATCAGAGCGACAACTGATGGATCGTCTGCTGCCGACTATGTTTGGCTATCATCTGGTGCAGATTAGTTTTGATAATCGGCTGGATTTAGCACGGGAAAGTTCGGTCAGGCATCAGATACAGGTTAATCCAATGGCTGAACTGGGGCTACCAGATACGGCGGTAATTGCGCGTAATGAAGAGCTGCCTTTTGAACATAATAGTATCGATGTCGTAGTGCTTCACCATGCGCTTGATTTTGCTCAAAGCCCCCATCAGGTATTGCGGGAAGCAGCACGCGTGCTGCGCCCCGGTGGTTATTTGTTAAATGTAGGCTTTAACCCGATGAGTTGGTGGGGCGTTTATCGCAAACTAAAATTTAATAAAGACACCGTGCCCTGGCAGGGGCATTTTATAAGCCCTCAGCGGATGCATGACTGGTTGGCCTTGCTGGAGCTGACGGAAGTAAAAGTTTTATCCGATTATTATCGTTTACCCTTTGAGAAAGAGTCGTGGCGTCAGCGTGGTCGTTTGGTTGAATCGATGACCCGTCGCTGCTCTAACCACTGTGGTGCGTTTATGTTACAGGTGGCGCGTAAAGATGTAGGCAGCATTACGCCGATTCATCCTATTCGCAGAAGCCGAAAATTGATTAATCTGCCATTAGTTGAGCCTACAACCCGTGGTGTTCGAGGAAGAGTGAGTGAAGAAAAGAATTAATATCTATACCGACGGTGCATGTAAAGGTAACCCGGGGCCTGGTGGCTGGGGGGCGGTGCTTGAATATGGTGAGCACGCTAAAGAATTATTCGGTGGCGAAATGGAAACGACGAATAACCGAATGGAGTTGATGGCGGCGATTGAAGCGCTGACAATTTTAAAAGAAACTTGCGATATTGTTCTGACCACCGATTCTCAGTATGTGCGCAAAGGTATTACTGAGTGGCTGGCCGGTTGGAAGCGTAATGGCTGGAAAACCTCGGCTAAAAAACCGGTAAAGAATGCTGATCTATGGAAACGGCTCGATGAGCAAAATGCCCGCCATTCGATAGAGTGGAAATGGGTTAAAGGCCACAGCGGTCATCCAGGAAACGAGTTAGCTGATCAGCTGGCGAATAAGGGGGTCGAGCTGGCCCTTCAACAGGCATAAGTGATTATTACGCGATGAGACAGATTGTACTGGATACCGAAACCACCGGTCTAGACCCTAAGCAGGGGCATAGAATTATCGAGATTGGCTGCGTTGAGATGGTAAACCGACGCCTCACGGGGCGTACTTATCATCAATATATAAACCCTGATCGTATTGTTGAAGAGGAAGCTATTCAGGTACACGGTATAACCAATGAATACCTGGAAGATAAGCCTCGCTTTGCCGAGATTCAGCATGAGTTTCTGGACTTTATCCGTGGTGCAGATCTTGTTATTCATAACGCGCCGTTTGATGTTGGCTTTATGGATCATGAGTTTAAACTCTCCGGGCATCCAGAGCGCACCCATAAAATCTGTCAGGTGACCGATACCCTGGCTCTTTCCAGAAAGAAGCATCCGGGCCAGAAAAATAACCTTGATGCTCTTTGTCGCCGATACGGCATAGATAACAGTCATCGTGACCTTCACGGAGCTCTGCTGGACTCAGAGATCCTTGCTGATGTTTATCTGATGCTGACGGGTGGCCAGAAAAATTTGCTGCTGGCGGGCGAAGAGGAAGGGCATGATGGCGTAGATCAGATTCATCGTCTTGATACCAGCGAGCTGAATCTAAATGTCCGACGGGCTAAAGCAACAGAGCTGGAAGAGCATGATGCTTATATTGCCAGGCTTGATGGAAAAGCAGGTAGTATCTGGAGTCAGATAGATGCTGAGGCGAAAGAAGTGCAGTAACAGCGATTTTTGAATACAAAAAAAGCAGGCTCAGGGCCTGCTTTTTTTATGTCTGTAAGTTACCCAGAGAGGTATTACAGGAACAGTGTTACCGCGGTGTAGCCGGTAACGCTCATAACGATTGTATAAGGCAGTGCCATCCAGACCATCTTGCCGTAAGACAGGCGGATAAGCGGAGCCAGTGCAGAGGTTAATAGGAACAGGAATGCTGCCTGACCATTAGGGGTCGCCACGCTGGGAATGTTGGTTCCGGTGTTAATGGCAATGGCCAGCAGGTCGAACTGTTCACGTGAAATGGTTCCGGCTTCCAGAGCTGCGACTACTTCATTGATATAAACGGTTGCTACGAATACATTATCTGAAATGGCAGACAAGAAGCCGTTGGCGATAAAGAATATACCGGGCTGGACGGCAGCATCCATCTCCAATACCGCTGCGATAATCGGCTGAAACAGATGCTGTTCATGAATAACCGATACCACAGCAAAGAATACTACCAATAGCGCAGTGAAGGGCAGTGCCTCTTCAAAAGCTTTACCGATTTGATGTTCCTCAACGATTCCATTGAACGCAGTCAATAGAATAATGATAGTAAGTCCAATAAGACCGACTGACGCCAAATGGAATGCCAGTGCAAGGATCAGGAATATTGCGACTAGAACCTGTACAAGCAGTTTCATTTTGTCGGTGTGAGTCAGTTTTTTATCCTGCTCGATATCAAAGTCTTCTAGAATCGTACGTACTGAGTCAGGGATCTCTGCACCGTAATCAAACCATTTTAGTTTTTCCAGCAGCATACAGGTTGCCAGTCCCGCTACCAGTACGGGCATAGTTACCGGGGCCATGAGTACGAAGAACTGGACAAAATCCCAACCGGCTTTCTGTGCGATCAGTAGGTTCTGAGGTTCACCCACCAGAGTACATACACCACCCAATGCGGTACCAACAGCACCATGCATTAACAGACTGCGAAGGAATGCACGGAATTGTGCCAGGGTTTCGTGATGATCTTCATGGACACCGTCATCATCACCGTGGTCGTGACCTGCGTGATGGGATTGCTTACCCGAAGCGACTTTGTGATATACCGCGTAGAAACCAACACCGACACTAATCAGTACTGCGGTGACTGTAAGGGCATCCAAAAAGGCAGAAAGTACTGCTGAGAAGAGTGAAAATAATAAAGACAGCATGACCTTGGAGCGCACTTTAAGCAGTAGCTTTGTGAACACCATGAGCAGCATATCTTTCATAAAGTAGATGCCGGCAACCATAAACATCAGTAGCAGTATTACTTCTAAGTTAGCTTCAACTTCATGGTAGACGGTATGCGGGCTGGCTAAACCGATAATTATTGCTTCTATCGCTAGTAGTCCACCGGGCTGTAGCGGGTAGCATTTTAGTGCAAGGGCCAGGGTAAAGATAAATTCAAAAATCAGAATCCAGCCGGTAACGACAGGGCCTACGGTATAAAGAAGGATTGGATTGAGTACCAAAAACAGAATAATGGCCTGTTTGTACCAGATAGGGGAGTTGCCAAGAAAGTTCTTGATAAGAGCCTGCGTAGTGGTCATCGATGCATGGTCCTGTGCCAATTCGGGGCTTGCAGAAAGTCAATATCAACCCTCTAAAGAGTGATGATAAGCTTCCACGGAATAAGTAAATTCGTTAAAGTTATTATGCTTACGTCTAGGTTAGCAGGACTGTATGTAAATCAAAAGCCTGCGTAACCTGTTTTGAGACACCTCCCGAGTTTACCTTGCTGGTACGAATACAGAAAGGCTCGGAGGAGGTAATTGCCTGTTTTTTATAGTAATGAATGGAAAATCTATTTGTCCTTGTTTTAAGTCAGGAAATATTATGGATATAGAATATATTTATGCGGCAGGGGATAGAATCTGTTCAGATGTAAAGGGGCAATGGTTGTTTTCTGCTCCTTGTTGCGATCATGGTGCCGTGTTGGAAGAGTATGACCTGACGTTGGTGCCCGATCATCAGGTGAGGCTGGTTATTTTGCCAGAGAGTCAATCCGGTGGCTTATCTTCAGGAAGAGGTTTGAGGCAGTTGCTTTCTGAGTCTGAAGAGCAGCAGTTCCCTTTATTGTCCAGAGCCGCACAGGTAGTGACCTGGAGTCGTGACCACAGTTATTGCCCGCGCTGTGGAGGCGGGTTAGTGCATCATCAGCAGGATCTGGCAAAAGAGTGTGAAGCTTGTGGCTTGATTCAGTATCCACGGATTTCCCCCTGTATTATCACCTTGGTCATCCGGGGGGAGTACTGTTTGCTTGCGCAGGGAATACGTTTTACCGAACCTCGCTTTAGTACCTTGGCGGGCTTTATCGAAGCCGGGGAGAGTGCGGAGGATGCTTTGGCTCGTGAGGTGCGAGAAGAGGTGGGTGTAGAGGTAACCAATATTCGCTACCACTGCAGTCAGTCCTGGCCTTTCCCTCATTCGTTTATGCTGGGGTTCTTTGCCGACTATCTGTCGGGTGAAATTGTGCCTGAGCCTGGTGAGATAGTAGATGCTCGCTGGTTTCATTATAGCGAGCTCAAGGATACTCCGATTCCGCCGGGCTTCACCATCTCCCGGCATCTTATTGATACTTTTTTGGAGGCGTGTGAGGCGGATTAACTTTGCTTTTCCTTACTGAAAAACTTGCTCAGTTTAGTGGCCAGCATAACATTGCCTTCGGCTCTGAGCTGGCCTTTCAGAAAGGCGCTCATGCCGTCCTGCTCGCCTGTTACTACTCTAACAAAGGTATCACTATCAAGAATTAGGGTGATGTCCGGATCTGGGTGGTTGCCGGTTTCCACGGCGAGAGACTGGTCCGCGATAGTGAAGTAGAAGTCTTCTGCATCGTGGAGGATAAATTGATAGGTCGAGTTAATATCGACGCTGTTTTTCGCTATAAACCGGCTGGAAAGTTTCTCGATTACCCGGTTAACGGTGATTGCTTCGGACATGATTAATATAGCTTCTCAAATTTACATATCAGTGATATTGCCTTAGGGGGTTCTATGTTACATTACCGAGCTATAAATCAATATCTTGAATTCGTTTAAATGCCGATTAGAGGCATAGTTATCTGGAGTGTGTAGTGGTCGATTTTCTGGCAAGTTACGGGTTGTTTCTAGCTAAATCACTGACGGTAGTTGGTGCGATTATTATGGTTATCGTTGTTGTTGGGGTTGTTGCATCCCGCAATAAGAAAGATAACAGAGAAGGTTACCTTAGTATTGATAGCCTGAATGAGACACTTGAAGACATGGAGCACGCGCTGAAAGAGGTTGTGCTGGATGCCGATGTCTATAAGCAGCAGCTGAAAGATGAAGCAAAGCAGGAAAAGGCTGAGGCTAAGGCGCGTAAAAAAGCGCTGAAAAAAGGTAAGGTAATTCAGCCTGATGAGCCTGAACGGAAGCGGATTTTTGTACTCGATTTTGATGGTGATATAAAAGCTTCTGAACTTGAGCCGATGCGTGAAGAGATTACCGCGGTGCTGACGATGGCAACAGAAAAAGATGAGGTAGTGATTCGACTTGAGAGCCCAGGAGGTATGGTGCACAGCTATGGTTTAGCTTCGTCGCAGCTAGAGCGAATTAAGCGTCATGGCGTACCATTGACTGTTTGTGTTGATAAAGTAGCTGCCAGTGGCGGTTATATGATGGCCTGTCTGGCAGATAAAATTATTGCAGCGCCTTTTTCGGTTCTTGGTTCTATCGGTGTTGTAGCGCAGTTGCCTAATTTTCATCGGCTGCTGAAAAAATATGATATTGACTATGAAATACTGACTGCGGGCGAGTATAAGCGAACTATGACGGTTCTCGGTGAAAATACTGAGAAGGGTCGCGAGAAATTTATTGAGGATCTTGAAGATACCCATAGCTTGTTTAAAGAGTTTGTTACTGAGTTCCGTCCCCAGGTGGATATGGAGACAGTTGCTACCGGTGAAGTATGGTTTGGTCGTCGGGCGTTGGCGGTTAATCTGGTAGATGAAATTTCTACCAGCGATGAATACCTGATAGCTGCCTGTGAAACTGCTGATGTTTACTCAGTGCGCTATGAGTATAAGAAAACACTTCAGGATCGTATTTCTGAAATGTCGATTAAAACGACTGACTCGTTATTTACAAAGTGGGCCGGGCGCATTATGAATGCCCGGTTATTGGCTAAGTAACCATATTGGTAAGGGAAAAGGCTGCATTTCTTGCATTGTCGCTTATAATTTGATTGTTTATGTTTAAAACGTAAACAGTCAAATTTTAAGACCTGATTCATCTGGTCCGACATAGGAGCGTCGATGCGACAGTCTGCAACCGCGAAGAAAATCATGTTAGCTGCCGAAGCCTTGTTTGCTGAACAGGGCTTTGCAGAGACAACGATGCGGGAAATTACTAGTGCTGCCAAGGTGAATTTGGCGGCGGTAAATTATCATTTTGGTTCGAAAAAAGGGCTTATCTCTGCTGTAGCTGAGAAATACCTTAACCCTCTAGTTACTACGCTTCATGATGCTGTTAGTGAGCGAAAACAAGTTCAGCCTCATGGAACGATATCTGCTGAAGAACTGTTGGAGATACTGATGCGTTCGCTGTTGCAAGTGGGCAAGTCGAAGCAGTTTGCGCTGCCAGTCTTCATGCGTTTGCTGGAATTGATCTATATGAAGAACCAGGAAGAGCTTCGCACTGCGATGGTTGCTCGATACGGTGGTTCTTTTTCTGAGTATGTAGCGTTGTTGCGGATTGATTCTGCGGTGATGAGCGATGAAGAGTTTTTTTGGCGATTGCACTTCCTGTTGGGATCTATCGTTTTCACGTTGTCTAACTTTCAGACGCTGGTGGCTATCGAAATGCGTGAGTATGAACGTGCCGCCGAAGTCGAGCGGACTTTGCATCGTATGATTCCTGTTTTGGTGGCAGGTCTTCAGGCCCGAGCAGAGCATACCCCCTTTACCCGTATCTGACGGGCTGTCTGGCTGGCTTATGCAAATTCGGATATCAATAAGTCGTCAACGTCTAGAGCTTTGGCGCAATGCGGTCTGTGTTTCCTCTTTCTCCGTTTCAACCGCGCTAAATGGGCCGGGAGAAGCAAAAAACAGTGGTTGTACCCCGTGTGGTGAGCATCTTGTGCGAGCGAAAATCGGAGCAGGTATGCCACTGTGTACCGTTTTTATCGCCCGACGAGCCACTGGTGAGATCTATTCTTCTGATCTGGCATGCCAATACCCTGGTCGTGACTGGATTCTATCCAGGATTCTCTGGCTATCCGGTTGTGAAATAGGTCGCAATCGTCTGGGGAGCGTTGATACAATGCAACGCTATATATATATTCACGGTACGCCGGACGCAGAGCCGATGGGGCAGCCCTTGTCCCATGGTTGTATCAGGATGCGCAACACAGATGTTGCGGATCTGTTTGAGCGCGTGGATGTTGGAACCCGGGTCATTATAGAAGAGTAAAAAGCCAAATGTCTGGAGCATTAATGCTGGACGTAGCCGGCCTGAGTCTGACAGCAGAGGATAAAACTCTGCTGCAGAATCCTCAGGTAGGTGGTCTCATCCTGTTTAGTCGTAATTATGAATCACCGCAGCAGCTTAGCGATCTCATTCGTGAAATTCGTGTTTGCTCGCCTGATATTCTGATCGCTGTTGATCAGGAAGGAGGGAGGGTTCAGCGTTTTCGTGAAGGTTTTACACGGTTGCCGCCTATGGCTGCGCTTCGCGAACTGCACCAAAGAAACTCTGTTAATGGATGTGCTGTTGCTACTGAGCTGGGTTGGCTAATGGCCGCTGAGCTGATCTGTTGCGGCGTGGATATAAGTTTTGCGCCCGTGCTTGATCTAGATTTTGGCGTCAGTGAGGTCATCGGAGACCGGGCTTTTTCCTCTTCGCCTAAAGATGTGACAGAGCTTGCGGGTGCTTTTATTGCAGGAATGCGCGAAGCGGGTATGGCTTCGACCGGCAAGCACTTTCCTGGTCATGGCTGGGTTGTTGCTGACTCCCATCACGAGATACCGGTGGATGATCGTAGTCTGGAAGATATTGAATCCCAGGACTTGATTCCCTTTATCCGTTTGATGGCACAGGGTTTGGATGCGGTTATGCCTGCTCACGTTATCTACCAGCAAGTGGATGATCGGCCTGCTGGCTTTTCTCCTTATTGGATTCAACAGCGGTTGCGGTCTGAGATCGGCTTCGATGGTGTTGTTTTTAGCGATGACCTGACCATGGAAGGTGCCAGCGTTGCCGGTGGTTTTGAGTCCCGGTCAGAGCAAGCGCTAGAGGCGGGTTGTGATATGTTGCTGGTGTGTAATAACCGTGCTGCGGCGCTTCAGGTGCTTAGCTATCTAGAGCGGGTCGGTCATCAGGGCTCTGCGCGTATTGGCAGAATGAGTGCTAAGGATTCCTATAATATTGCTGATATTCAGAGTTCGCTTCGTTGGCAGCAGGCCGTTGAGCTGGCGAAGCAATTAATACCCTTAAAATAGAGCTTTTCATTGAGCTTGTAACTGAAAGTACGGAGCAATAAAAATGCGGGAGCAGCTGACAGAGATCTTTACCCAGCTGGGGCTAACTGGCTATGAGGATGCCTGGATCTTTCAGGTATTTCTGGTCGTATTTGTGACGATGCTGGTTAACTTCTTTTCAAACCGGGTGTTTCGTCGTCTTGAGATGCAGTTAGCTAAAACCCGCAATGTTTGGGATGATATATTACTGCATGCGGCTCGGCGCCCAGTGGCATTGCTTATCTGGGTGTTAGGGCTTAGCTTGTCGCTGGAGTTGATGAAACTCGAATCGGATTCTTTGTTGTTAACCGCAGTGAGCCCTGTTCGTAAAGTGTTGGTGATTGTGATGATCGCCTGGTTCCTGATTCGCTTTATCCGCCAGGCGGAAGGTGCGCTGGTTTCTAAAGATAAAGTTAAGAAACCGATGGATCAAACTACCGTAGGGGCGATCGGTAAGCTGTTACGGTTATCTATCATCATTACCTCAACGCTGGTGGTGCTGCAGAGTCTGGGTTATAGCATCTCCGGCGTGTTGGCGTTCGGTGGTATCGGTGGGATTGCGGTAGGTTTTGCGGCTAAGGATCTGTTAGCAAACTTCTTCGGTGGTTTGATGATCTATCTGGATCGTCCTTTTAAAGTAGGGGACTGGATTCGTTCTCCTGATCAGGAGATAGAAGGCACAGTGGAGGCAATTGGCTGGCGTCAGAGCTGTATACGTACCTTTGATAAGCGGCCTTTGTATGTACCCAATGCAACCTTTGCTAATATCTCAGTAGAAAATCCATCGCGTATGACTAATCGACGGATTTACGAAACGATTGGTCTGCGTTATGAAGATTCGGCTCGTATTGACGGTGTGGTGAATGCTGTCAGAGAGATGCTGGAAAGTCATCCTGATATCGATACGAAACAGACTCTGATTGTTAACCTGAATAGTTTTGGTCCTTCGTCACTGGATTTCTTTATCTATACCTTTACTAAAACTACCAACTGGGTTGCGTTTCATGGGATTAAGCAGGATGTCATGGGGCGAATTATTAATATCGTACATGAGCATGAAGCTGACTTTGCCTTCCCGACTCAGACAATACACCTGGAAACAGATAAACCGCAGCCTGAGCCTGCATAACTATTTATAGGAAGTGCTGTAGGCGCTTCTTTCTGATTTGACTAACTGGAGATGTATAGTGTCGCTTGAGCAAAACGAGCTGGATCTGATAGCCGGGTATGATGCTGAAAAGCGTTTCGATTACCTGATAAGTCGTGTTGTTGAAACGGGCGAGTTATGGATTCTGACGGATCAGCAGGGCAGTGTCATGCTCAATACTGATGATGAAGACTGTGTGCCGGTATGGCCGGAGCTTGAGTTTGCTGAGCAGTGGGCAACGGGGGAGTGGTCTGATTGCGAGGCTATGCCAATTACGTTGAAGCAGTGGAATCACCGCTGGACGCCCGGTCTGGAAGAGGATGGCTTTGCTGTTATTGTCTTTCCGTTGCCAGGAGAGGGCGATGACGAGAACGGTCTTGTGGTTTGGCCCGAGGAGCTGGATATGATGCTAACTAAGGAAGTTAAACGCTCGCGCAAAAAATAATATTGAATCGATACTTCTGAAGTTAGATTTTGATTCTACAGAAAACGGAGCCTTTCAGGCTCCGTTTTTTTTTGATTACTTAATTGGCGTTATTCGAACTAGCGCGCCAAAAAGTGGATGGTCGAGGTAATGTAGCTCCGCTCTGCGCATCCGGCGGGCTGACTTCATCTCTACAGTCAGAAAGTCAGGGATAGCGGTCTGGTTCAGATAACGGTTGCCGTTAGTGCTTTCGCTTGCTTGTTCTGAGGTAGCAGGGGCTGTTTCTTCCGTTATTTCAGGTTGTTGGTTCAGTTCTGCATTGATAGCTTGCTCTACCGATGTTTTCAGTAGTGTAGTGTTTTCTACCGAGCTTAGGCTGCGGCTGTGAAACAGGTCGCTGCGAAAGTGAAGGTACCGGGCTTTGTCGACTGAGATGTGCCCATCAAGCTCATACAGACCGTTGTCTAGAACGTCTCCGCCGTTTATGCGGATTACATACTTGTCTTTTTGGCTGCCGATAGGTTGAATCCAAGCCTCGTGAAAAAGTACACGGTACAGCGAGCTGCGTTTAATGCTGGCCTGCTTAGCGCTCAGGCTCAGTGAGGATTTAGGTAAGCGGGTAAAATAGCCGTTTTGCTGTCCCTTCTGATAATACTTAAGAGCGCGGCTGCGACGTGACGGGAGTGTGTCGATCGTTGGCCAGATCTCATCGTCCAGAGAATCGGATGACAGGTGGCTGAATACAAGTAGCTCTACTTTGTAGTCTGATGTTGCTGCTTGTACCGAAGCGCTGTTAAACAGTGCCAGAGACAGAGCCAGTAAAAACCCTGAATAGAGTTTGATCATTATTTATTCCCAGTCAATTGGAGCAACAGTTGTTCTACTGCGTTGAAACGTTGCTCTATTTTAGCCATATTCAATGTGAACTTCAGCTGACTGGCGCCGCCAAACTGAAATTTTAGTGGTTGTTGTTGAACCAGTTGAACCAATTTAAATGGATCAACTGTTGTATCGGCCTCAAAGTCGATTCGGCCACTATTTTCGCCGGCATCTATTTTGCTGATGCCAAGCGGTTCTGCCTGAAGTTTCAGCAGGGTTTGTCGGAACAGGTTTTTTGTCTGTTCTGGCAGGATGCCGAAGCGATCGATCATCTCAATTTGTAGTTCTTTTAATTCGATATCATTTTTCGCGTTGGCGATTCGCTTATACATGATGAGACGGTTGTGAACATCGGGCAGGTAATCATCCGGTATCAGCGCGGGTATGCGCAGGTTGATCTCTACGCCGTGTCTCAGCGGGGTATCTAAGTTGGGGGTTTTGCCTTCGCGGATAGACTCAACCGCTTGCTCCAGCATCTCCATGTAGAGTGAAAAGCCGATATTCTGGATCTGACCGCTCTGGTCATCGCCTAGCAGTTCACCGGTACCGCGAATCTCCATGTCATGGGTTGCCAGTGTGAAGCCGGCACCAAGCTCATCGGCACTGGCGATCGCTTCGAGTCGCTTGATTGCATCTTTAGACATCGCTTTCTCATGGGGCGTCATAAGGTAGGCGTATGCCTGATGGTGGGAACGACCGACTCGGCCTCGCAGCTGGTGAAGTTGGGCCAGACCAAACTTGTCAGCCCGGTCGATGATGATGGTGTTGGCGTTAGGTACATCAATACCGGTTTCTATAATGGTGGTGCAGACCAGAACATTGAAGCGTTTGTGATAAAAATCTGTCATCACCTGCTCAAGCTCTCGCTCCCGCATCTGGCCATGGCCAATGGCGACCCGGGCTTCAGGTATCAACTCGCTGATTTCAGCGGCGGTTTGTTCAATAGTTTTAACTTCATTATGCAGGTAATACACCTGTCCACCCCGTAGCAGCTCCCGCAGAATGGCTTCTTTTTTAAGCGGAGTGTCAGTCTGGCGTACAAAGGTTTTGACCGATAATCGGCGAGCGGGCGGTGTGGCAATAATTGACAGATCCCGGATACCTGACATCGCCATATTTAATGTCCGCGGAATCGGGGTGGCAGTCAGTGTGAGAATGTCCACTTCGGAACGAAGCGATTTTAACTGCTCTTTCTGCTGCACGCCGAAGCGGTGCTCTTCGTCGATAATAAGGAGGCCCAGATCACTGAATTTAATATCGCCCTTAATTAGTTTGTGAGTGCCGATTACGATATCGGTTTTACCTTGTTTTAAGGAGTCGATTACAGCGTCAGTCTGTTTGCCGGAGCGAAAACGGGAAATCAATTCAACATTAACCGGCCAGTCGGCAAAGCGGTCTTTAAAGTTATCGTAATGCTGCTGTGCTAGTAGGGTGGTAGGTACCAATATGGCGACCTGCTTACTACTTTGTACAGCAATAAAACAAGCCCGCATCGCCACTTCGGTTTTGCCGAAGCCGACATCACCACAGACCAGTCGGTCCATCGGTTGTTCCGATTGCATGTCTTTGACCACCGCCTGTATTGCATTAGCCTGATCGACGGTTTCTTCAAACGGGAAGGCGGCACTAAAGCTAGCGTAGTGTTCGTCTGGCTTATCAAATTGGTGGCCCCGACGAGCGGCGCGGCGGGCGTATATATCCAGTAGTTCTGCTGCGGTGTCGCGGACTTTCTCTGCGGCTTTGCGGCGGGCCTTGCTCCACTGTTCGGTGCCTAAGCGGTGCAGTGGTGCATGTTCGTCACCCGCGCCGGAATAGCGACTGATAAGGTGGAGTGAAGAGACTGGTACATAAAGATTGGCATCGTTGGCGTATTCAAGCTTAAGAAACTCAGAGGTTTGAGAGTCTAGTTCCAGTGTTACAAGTCCCAGGTAGCGTCCGACACCGTGATCGATGTGAACAACCGGGGCGCCGATGTGGAGTTCGGTGAGGTTTTTAATTACCTGCTCGGATTGCTCCTGCTCCTTGGAGCGGCGTCGGCGCTGAAATACCTGATGGCCGAATAGTTGTGTTTCAGTTATCAGGTGATATTTACCTGATACGCTTAGCCCTTGTTCCAGTGGAAAGATGCAGATATTAATCGGGAAACCGTCATCAAAAAACTGCGGCAGGTTGTCGACCTGATGCGGTTTGATGTCGATCCGCCCCAGTAGCTCCATCAAGGCTTCGCGTCGGCCGGCAGATTCGGCACAAAAGAGGACCTTGTCCTGCGTTTTACTGAGGAACTTGTCTATAGCTGCCAGTGGTTTTGCGGCCTGCGCATTGATTGTCAGCTCAGGAGGTTCAGACAGTGAAAGGTTGTAGCGGCCCGCTTCGGCTTTTGCCCGTGTCTTGCCTTGCTGCAACTGAACCCGTTGCATCGGCTTCAGTGTTTTGAATAGCTCATCGGCGGGAATAAAGAGTTTTTCCGGGGCCAGCAGGGGGCGCTCAATATCATGACGACGATCTTCGTAGCGTTCCTGAACATCATGCCAAAACTGCTTACAGTGATCTTCAAGGTCGGTTTCGGTGAGGATTAAAGCGTTGCCAGGCAGGTAATCGAACAGTGTTGCGCTGGTATCAAAGAAAAGTGGTTGGTAGTACTCAATTCCTGGAGGGCTTAATCCGTTGGATACGTCCTGATAGGTCGGGCAGCGTTTGTAGTCGACATCGAAGGTTTCACGCCAGCGCTGTTTGAAGTGCTTAATTGCGGGCTCATCGAAGGGGAATTCTTTAGCTGGCAGAACACGGATGTTATCTACCTGATCGATTGATCGCTGACTTTCCGGATCGAAGGTGCGCAGAGTATCTACTTCATCATCAAATAGCTCGATGCGAAACGGTGTGTTGCTGCCCATTGGGAAGATATCGATGATCGATCCGCGGATGGCAAACTCACCATGTTCATAAACGGTTTCTGTGAGGTGGTAACCCGCATCGATGAGTTTGCTACGGGTGTTGTCCAGATCGAGTTGTTGTCCCTGATCTAAAATAAGCGTGTTGCCATCCAGAAATTGTGGCGGAACCACTCTGTGCATCAGAGTGCTGGCGGGAATAATTAATATTCCACGTTGTAGTTGGGGTAATCTGAACAGGGTGTTGAGGCGTTCAGAGATTATATCCTGATGCGGTGAAAAGCTGTCGTAGGGTAGTGTTTCCCAATCCGAGAACAGTAGGTACTCTATGCTGTTGTTACTAAAAAAACTAATTTCAGATTTAAGACGGGTAGCGCTATCGCTGTCGTTAGTGATGCAGAGTATCAATCCCGGGTGTTGGTTGGCTATGTCGGTAGTCAGCATGCCGCGGCCAGAACCAGGCAGATTGCCTATGCGTCTGATATCACCGTCTGATTTGGGTAGTTGATACTCTTCTTTAAACACTTAAGGCTAGCTCCGCGTACATGCAGGTCAGTTTTTTGACCTGTAATATTAATTCGGCCGCTTATGTTACGGCGCGTGAGAGAAAAGTACAGTTTAATATACCTATGTCCGCTACCAGCATCGAATTGTCCTTATCGGTCATATTTTGGTAATAAAGGTGAAAATTAACCCTAAAGTGTAGTATTTCACATTTGCTCGCAGGTGCGGAAAAGGGGATAATGCCGGCCAGCAAAAAATTAGATTGTAATTTTGATTACTACCATTTTGGAGTGTGCCGTGAGCCAAGAGAAAGTGTTAGCTGACTGGAAAGGTCGCGAAGCTTTAGCTGAAGAATTGATCCCAGTTGTGGGTCGTCTTTATCGTGATAAAAACGTCGAGACTTCTGTATATGGTCGTCTCATTATCAAACGTTCCGTTGTTGATGTGCTGAAAGCTCACCGCTTTGTTCGTCAGGTTGAAGAGCAGGAGTTGTCTGTTAGAGATACTTTTCCTGTTTTAACGGCATTGGATAAAATTGACGTTAAGAATGCTCATGTCGACGTGGGTAAGTTGGCGGTTAAATTCCGTGATGAGGCAAATGGTGCTTCATTGGAAGAGTTCCTCCAGGCTGAGCTTGCACCTGCTATAGGTGGTGAAGCTGCTGAACCTACAGACGTTGTTCTGTATGGTTTTGGTCGTATCGGTCGCTTGTTGGCGCGTCTGCTTATCGAGCGGACTGGTGGTGGCCAGGCGCTGCGTCTGCGTGCAATCGTTGTGCGCAAAGGTAACGCGGCTAATGATCTTGAGAAGCGTGCCAGTCTACTGCGTCGCGATTCAGTGCATGGTTCTTTCAAGGGTACGATTCAGGTTGATGAAGAGAATCAGGCGATTATCGCTAATGGTAATCTGATCAACGTGATCTATTCTGATGGGCCTGATCAGGTGGATTACACCGCTTACGACATCAATAATGCGCTGGTTCTGGATAATACAGGTATCTGGCGTGATGAAGCAGGCCTCTCTCTGCACCTGAAATCAAAAGGTGTTGCGAAAGTTGCTCTGACAGCTCCAGGTAAAGGCATTAAGAATATCGTAATGGGCGTTAACCATGCCGATATTTCTGATGACGATAAGATTCTGTCAGCCGCGTCTTGTACAACTAATGCTATCTCTCCTGTATTAAAAGCGCTGGATACTAAGTACGGCGTAACCAATGGTCACGTTGAAACGGTTCATGCTTACACTAACGATCAGAACCTGATTGATAACTATCATAAAGGTGATCGTCGCGGCCGTGCTGCGGGTCTGAATATGGTAATCACGGAAACAGGTGCTGCTAAAGCGGTATCTAAAGCACTGCCGCAGCTGGAAGGTAAGCTGACTGGTAATGCGATCCGTGTACCTACGCCAAACGTGTCTATGGCTATTCTGAATCTGAATTTGGATAACCCTACCGATAAAGAAGAGATGAATGCGTACCTGCGTGATCAGTCGCTTCACTCGCCGCTGCAAAAGCAGATCGCCTTCAGTAATTCTCCTGAAGCTGTGTCGTCTGACTTTGTTGGGTCACGTGCTGCCGGTGTTGTTGATGCGCTTGCGACTATTGCTGAAGGCAATCGTTGTGTGCTGTATGTTTGGTACGATAATGAGTTCGGTTATAGCTGCCAGGTAATCCGTTTGGCTCAGCGTATGGCTCAATGTACTCTGCCTGCATTCCCTAAAGCTGTTCGTTAATTCGACTTTAGGTTAAGGCTAAGCCGCCCTAAGGGGCGGTTTTTTATTGGTTTTTTTGTTATATTACTAATAGATCTAAGCTTAGATCTCAAAGTTCTTAATAAGGTTGGTTAATAACGGCCTAAAAGTTACCTTTGCTGTCCACTCTGGTGGAAAAATTAGCTCCCGATCTTTATACTTAACCGGTTTTTGGGTTGGGGTAGTCCTGTCCGTTTGTAGGGTATTTTGCTTTGATTTGTGACATCAGGGGACAATGTTGCAGAGTCTGGAGCATCGCGCTTTGCGGGGTAGGGCCCTAAAAAAATTATAATAGTGATTGGGTGAGGCGGATGATCAAGATCAAACAGGGTCTGGATCTACCTATAACGGGCGTACCAGAGCAGACTGTATCGGCAGCTGTTGAGGTTAAGTCTGTTGCCGTGATCGGCTTCGATTATGCAGGCATGAAGCCAACGATGCGGGTCAAGGTGGGAGATCGAGTAAAACTCGGTCAAGTGATCTTTTCCGATAAGAAAACTGAAGGTGTGGATTTTACAGCACCTGCTGCGGGGGTAATCAAAGAGATTAACCGTGGCGAACGTCGCGTTCTGCAATCTGTTGTTATCGAGATTGATGGTGATGAAGCGGAACAATTTACGAAGTACGAAGCATCTAAGTTGTCTTCGCTGACAGCTGAACAAGTTCAGGAAAATCTGGTTAAATCCGGTGCCTGGGCTGCTCTGCGTACTCGTCCTTTCAGCGCAATTCCACAGCCGGGCAGCACGCCTGCGTCAATCTTTGTGACAGCGATAGATACTAATCCTCTGGCAGCGAATCCTGAAGTGGTGGTTGCTGAACAGAGTGAAGCATTCGTTAATGGTCTGGCACTTTTGACTCGTCTGACTGAAGGCAAGGTCTTCCTGTGTAAAGCTGAAGGTGCAACTATTCCGTCAACTGATGGAGTGACCGTCGAAGAGTTTGCTGGTAAACACCCAGCAGGTAACGCTGGTACGCACATCCACTTCCTGGATGCAGTATCTGCTACTAAGACAGTCTGGACTATTGGTTATCAGGATGTGATCGCATTCGGTCAATTGTTTACTACAGGTGAGCTATATACTGATCGCGTAGTTGCGGTTGGCGGACCTATGGTGACTAAACCTACTTTATTACGTACACGTCTGGGCGCTAATCTGACTGAATTGCTTGCTGGTCAGACTACCGGTTCAAATAACCGTGTAATTAGTGGTTCTGTATGGAATGGTCGTAACGCTGAGGGCCCTATGGGTTACCTGGGGCGTTACGCTAACCAGGTATCTGTATTGGAAGAAGGTAATCAGCGAGAACTGATGGGCTGGCTTGTGCCGGGTACCAACAAGTTTTCTGTTCTGAATGTCTTCGCTTCTTTTCTGAATTCGTCTAAAAAGTTTGACTTTACTACGACGACCAACGGTTCTGAACGGGCTATGGTTCCGGTGGGTCAGTTTGAAGAACTGATGCCAATGGATATTCTTCCTACGCAACTGCTGCGTGCTCTGGTAACTGGCGATATCGTTCATGCGATGGAGCTGGGTTGTCTTGAGCTGGACGAAGAAGACCTCGCGCTGTGCACATTTGCCTGTCCGGGCAAGTATGAGTACGGCCCAATCCTTCGCGACAATCTGGCGCGTATCGAGAAAGAGGCCTGATCATGAGCTTAAGAAATATTCTTGATAAAATGGAGCCGCATTTCCATAAAGGCGGCAGGTATGAAAACTGGTATGCGCTGTATGAAGCAGCCGATACTATTTTCTACACTCCGGGTCATGTGACTAAGACAGCTGCACACGTACGTGACGCAGTTGACCTTAAGCGAATGATGATCCTGGTTTGGGCCTGTACTTTCCCGGCTGTTTTCTTTGGTTTGTACAACGTAGGTCTGCAGGCAAACACTGCAATGGCAACGTTGGGCTTAACTGAACCAACAACCTGGCAGGGTGGTCTTGCCGCAGTATTTACCGGTTTTAATCCGGATAGTCTGTGGGATAACATCATTCATGGTGCGATGTACTGGCTTCCTATCTACATGACTACCTTTATAGTCGGTGGTTTCTGGGAAGTGCTGTTCGCGATGAAGCGTGGCCACGAAATTAACGAAGGTTTCTTCGTTACTTCTATACTGTTTGCTCTGATCTTGCCGCCATCAATTCCATTGTGGCAGGTTGCTCTGGGCATCAGCTTCGGTATTGTTATCGGTAAAGAAGTTTTCGGTGGAACGGGTAAAAACTTCCTTAACCCAGCGCTGACCGGACGTGCATTCTTGTTCTTCGCATATCCTGCGCAGATGTCAGGTGATGCAATCTGGACTGCGGTTGACGGTTTCTCTGGAGCTACGCCATTAAGTCTGGCTGCTGCAGGCGGTGTTGATGCTATTCTTGCTCAGAATATAACCTGGTTTGATGCCTTTATCGGTACCATTCAGGGTTCTGTTGGTGAGGTCTCTACCTTTGCAATTGCATTGGGTGGTGCGGTACTACTGATCGCTAAAGTGGCTGCCTGGCGGATTGTTGCCGGTGTGTTCCTGGGTATGACTGTCATGGCTACCCTGTTTAACATCATGGGATCTGATACCAACGCAATGTTTGCTTTGCCTTTCTACTGGCATATGGTGTTGGGTGGTTTCGCCTTCGGTATGTTCTTTATGGCAACCGATCCGATTTCAGCTTCAATGACAAATACTGGTAAGTGGGTCTTCGGAGCGCTGATCGGTGTGATGGTAGTTCTTATTCGGGTAGTTAACCCTGCATTCCCTGAGGGAATGATGTTGGCGATTCTATTCGGTAACCTGTTTGCGCCACTGATCGATAACTTTGTCGTTCAGGCGAACATCAAGCGGAGGGCTCTACGCAATGTCAGCAAGTAAAGATTCCATCGGGAGAACAATTACCGTTGCTGTTTTGCTTTGTGTGGTCTGCTCCGTTGTTGTATCAGCGTCAGCAGTACTGCTTAGACCATTACAGATAGCTAACAAGAACCTTGACCGTCAGACCAACATTCTTGCTGCAGCTGGCATCGCCACTGCAGGTCAGGATGTTCCGGCTCTATTCGCTCAGGTTATCGAAAAGCGTTTTGTTGATCTACGCTCCGGTAAGTACACTGAAGTGGCTGACCCGGCGCGTTACGATGCCAAAAAAGCAGCTAAAGAGAGCGACACTGGTGTGGCTCTTGAGCGCGGTTTAGACATCGCTTCAATCAAGTATCAGGCGAAAGTGATGCCGGTATACCTGGTTAAGAAGCAGAGCGGCGAAGGCTTTGAAAAAATGATCCTTCCTGTGCATGGTTATGGCCTTTGGTCAACTTTGTACGGATTCCTGGCGTTAGAAGCTGACCTCAATACTGTTGTAGGTTTTGGTTTCTATTCTCATGCCGAGACTCCGGGACTGGGTGGTGAAGTTGATAATCCAAACTGGAAAGCTCAGTGGCCTGGTAAGCAGGTATATCCTGCGGGTTCTATGGAACCAGCATTGGGTCTGATCAAGGGTAGTGTTAACCCTGGGTCAGCCAATGCTAAGCATCAGATCGATGGTTTATCCGGTGCAACTTTGACCAGTGTTGGCGTTTCTAACCTGGTTAAGTTCTGGATGGGTGAGAATGGTTATGCGCCATTCCTGTCTAATCTGAAAGCAGGGGGGGCGTAATTTATGTCTCAAGTTAAAGAAGTCCTACTAGGACCTATTTTTACTAATAACCCGATCGGTTTGCAGATCCTTGGTATCTGTTCCGCGTTGGCGGTAACTTCAAACCTGGGTACGGCATTTGTAATGTCACTAGCGGTTATTGTGGTAACAGCGTTTTCTAACCTGTTTATCTCAATTATCCGTAATCAGATTCCGGGTAATATCCGGATCATCTGTCAGATGGCGATCATTGCATCTTTGGTAATCGTGGTTGACCAGATTCTTAAAGCTTACGCTTATGATATTTCTAAGCAGCTTTCTGTATTCGTAGGTCTGATCATTACCAACTGTATCGTAATGGGACGTGCTGAAGCCTTCGCGATGAAGAACCCTCCTGGGATCTCTTTCCTCGATGGTATCGGTAACGGTCTTGGTTACGGTGTGGTACTGATATTCGTTGGCTTCCTGAGAGAGCTGTTTGGTGCTGGTAAGCTGTTCGGTATCGAAGTGCTGCCACTGGTAACTGATGGTGGCTGGTATATGGCTAACGGTATGATGCTGTTACCGCCGAGCGCGTTCTTTATCATCGGCATGTTCATCTGGCTGGTTCGTACCTTTAAGACAGATCAGGTCGAAGCTCCAGAATTTGAACTGGCGAAGAACTCTAAGAAGGAGGCTGTGTGATGGAACAGTACATCAGCCTTGCTGTTAAGGCGATTTTCGTTGAAAACATGGCGCTGGCCTTCTTCCTGGGGATGTGTACATTCCTGGCGATCTCTAAGAAGGTTCAAACTGCGCTGGGTCTGGGTATTGCTGTTATCGTAGTACTAGCTATTACGACACCTATCAATAACCTGATCTTTAATCTGCTGCTTCGTGAAGGTGCGCTGGCTTGGGCCGGTTATCCTGAAGTTGATCTTAGCTTCCTGGGCTATATCTCTTATATCGGTGTAATCGCTGCGATTGTACAGATTCTGGAGATGTTCCTGGATAAGTACGTACCTGTACTCTACAACGCGCTGGGTGTGTTCCTGCCGCTGATTACAGTGAACTGTGCCATCATGGGTGCGGCGCTGTTTATGGTAGAGCGTGACTACACTTTCGGTGAGTCCGTTGTATATGGTACTGGTGCTGGTGTCGGCTGGGCGTTGGCGATCACCGCTCTGGCAGGTATCCGAGAAAAACTGAAATACAGCGACGTACCGGAAGGTCTGCGTGGCTTGGGTATCACCTTCATTACTGTTGGTCTGATGTCCCTTGGTTTCATGTCTTTTTCTGGCGTGCAGCTTTAATTGCTGTCACATGATCAACTAAAGGAAGGATTAAGCTAATGAATGCAGAAATCGTCCTCGGCGTTGTCATGTTTACCGCGGTAGTGCTTGCACTAGTCGCGGTAATTCTGGCAGCCCGTTCAAAACTAGTTAGCTCCGGTGATGTGACTATTCGCATCAACGAAGATGACAAAAAAACTATTACAGTACCTGCTGGCGGTAAACTGCTGCAGACCCTGGCTGAGAAGGGGATCTTTATCCCGTCTGCCTGTGGTGGCGGTGGTACCTGTGCTCAGTGTAAGTGTCAGGTTCTTGATGGCGGTGGTTCAATGCTACCAACTGAAGAATCTCACTTCACTATGCGTGAAGCTAAAGAGGGATGGCGTCTTTCTTGTCAGGTTGCTGTTAAACAGGATATGGAGCTGGAACTCGAAGAAGAAATCTTCGGCGTTCAGAAGTGGGAATGTACTGTTGAATCCAACCCTAACGTTGCCACCTTTATCAAGGAATTGACTTTGCGTCTGCCTGAAGGTGAAAACGTTGACTTCCGCGCCGGTGGTTACGTTCAGCTTGAATGTCCGCCACACGAAGTGCACTACAAAGACTTCGATATTGAGGAAGAGTATCGCGGAGACTGGGATAAGTTTGACCAGTGGCGTTATGTATCGAAAGTGACTGAAAACACTATTCGTGCATACTCTATGGCAAACTATCCGGAAGAACGTGGTGTGGTTAAGTTCAACATCCGTATCGCTTCTCCGCCACCGGGTACTGATGTTGCCCCTGGTATCATGTCTTCTTACGTATTCAGCCTGAAGCCGGGTGATAAGATTACCGTTTACGGACCATTTGGTGAGTTCTTCGCTAAAGATACCGAAAACGAGATGGTCTTCATCGGTGGTGGTGCTGGTATGGCGCCTATGCGTTCCCATATCTTCGATCAGCTGAAGCGTCTGAACTCTAAGCGTAAGATCTCTTTCTGGTATGGTGCACGTTCACTACGTGAGTGCTTCTATAATGAAGAGTACGACATGTTGGCCGCTGAGAATGATAACTTCAAGTGGCATCTTGCTCTGTCTGATCCGCAAGCGGAAGACAACTGGGATGGCATGACTGGTTTCATTCACAATGTATTGTTTGATAACTATCTGAAGGAGCATGAAGCGCCTGAAGATTGTGAATACTACATGTGTGGACCACCAATGATGAACTCCGCTGTTATCCAGATGCTGGTTGATCTGGGAGTTGAACGGGAAAATATCTTCCTCGACGACTTTGGTGGCTGATCATCTTATGTCTGTAATAACCAGACATACTCTAAAACGGCCGGCAGCTTTGCTGCTGGCCGCTTCGTTTCTGTTTCTTGCGGCTTTGACTGGCTGTAGTAAACAACCTCAAATTGTCAGCCATCAAGGGCCGACGATGGGTACTAGCTTCTCTGTGAAGTGGGTATCAGTCGATAGCGAAACTGACAAAGCGTTACCCGCTGAGATCAACCGGTTACTGGTTGAAATAAATAACAGCATGTCTACCTATCAGAAAGATTCAGAGCTCAGCCGCATCAATCAGATGCCGGTGGGAGAAGCTGTAATCCTGTCTGAAGGATTGAATGAAGTATTACATCAGGCTTTAGAGATTAGCCATTCATCAGCAGGTGCATTTGATGTCACTGTTGGTCCTCTGGTTAATCTGTGGGGCTTTGGTCCGGATGGGCGAGTAATTCGGGCACCCGAAGAGAAAGAAATACAACAACTGAAGGAGCGGGTAGGTTATCGGTACCTTCAGTTAGACGGTAATCAATTGATCCGCCAGCGTGATCTCTATATCGATCTATCTGCAATTGCGAAAGGTTATGCTGTAGATCAGGTAGCCAAGCTACTTGAAGCTGCGGGCATCAGTGTTTATCTGGCTGAGATAGGCGGTGAGTTGCGAGCACGTGGTAATAAGCCCGATGGCAATCACTGGAAAGTGGCTATTGAAGCACCAGTTGTGGGTGATCGTAAAATTCAGCGTATAATCGCTGTTAAAGATATAGGTATTGCCACTTCCGGTGATTATCGAAATTATTTTGAGGAAGACGGTATTCGTTTTTCTCATACGATTGACCCATCGACGGGGCAGCCAATCAAACATAAGTTGGCATCCGTTACGGTTCTTGCCGATGATTGCGCTACCGCTGACGCGCTGGCCACGGCGATGATGGTGCTAGGGCCTGATAAGGCTGAAGCCTATGCTGAACAGCAGGGTGTAGAAGCATTAATGATTGTAAAGTCTGACACAGGCTTTACTGAAAAGATGACGCCGGGTTTTAACAACTACCTGGTGGAGTGAGGAATAAACAATGAGTACTATGATTCTGTCGTTTTTCGTATTGGGCCTGGTTATTTTAGGTATGTCTGTCGGCGTGATTATGGGGCGTAAACCTATCGCAGGTTCTTGTGGTGGTCTTGCTAATGTGGGTATTGAGGGCGAGTGCTCTATCTGTGGTGGTAATCCGGCTAAATGTGATGAAGAGCAAGAGAACCAGAAGACTGATAAAGCAGCGGACCTGAGCTACGAAGTTAAGTCCTGATAGTCTGACCTAAAGGTTAATTTTAGTCGGTATCGGTTAGGGTTATGCTCATTTAGATGAATAATTATGCTGGGCTTCTAATAGTATTTAAGTTGATAAAAATTCACAGTTAATAGGGGAAAGAGATGGCTGTATATGACTATGATGTCATTGTACTAGGGTCCGGTCCTGCCGGTGAAGGTGCGGCAATGAACGCGGCGAAGAAAGGGCGTCGCGTTGCCGTGATTGAGTCGCAGGACTCTGTAGGTGGTAACTGTACTCACAAAGGGACTATTCCATCTAAGGCTCTGCGTCACTCGGTAAAACAGATCATCGAGTTCAACACTAACCCTATGTTCCGGGACATCGGTGAGCCACGCTGGTTCTCTTTTCCTAAAGTTTTAAAGCGTGCGGAAAAGGTTATTTCCAATCAGGTTATGATGCGGACAAACTTCTACGCCCGTAACCGTATCGATCTGTTTTTTGGTCTGGCTGAGTTCGTAGACAAGAATACGGTGCTGGTTAAAGGGACCATTAACGGCGATGAAACACTGCGCGCCAAGAATGTCATTATCGCAACGGGCTCTCGTCCTTACACGCCTGAAGATATAGATTTTTCTCATCCCCGTATTTACAACAGTGATACGATTCTTAAGCTGAGTCATACACCGCGCACGCTGATTATTTATGGTGCCGGTGTTATCGGTTCCGAGTACGCGTCTATCTTTAGTGGTCTGGGTGTTAAAGTTGACCTGATCGATTCTATGGGGCGCCTGCTCTCCTTCCTAGATGCAGAAATCTCTGATTCCCTGAGTTATCACTTTAGAAATAACGCGGTTAAGATTCGTCACAACGAGTTTTACGAAAAAGTTGTGGCCGATGAGCGGGGCGTTACGCTAACCCTGAAGTCCGGCAAAATGATCCGTGCGGATGCTTTCTTGTGGTGTAATGGGCGTACCGGTAATACCGATATGCTTAAACTCGAGAATGTTGGCCTTGAAGCCAATGGTCGTGGCCAGATAGAAGTTGATGATCACTATCGTACCAAGATTGATGGTATGTATGCCTGTGGTGATGTTATTGGCTGGCCTGCTCTGGCATCAGCGGCATTGGACCAAGGGCGTGCAGCCTCTTCTGACATGCTAAATGCAGACGACTTCCGCTATATCAATGATGTCCCAACTGGTATCTATACGATTCCTGAGATCAGTTCAATCGGTAAGACTGAAGAGCAGTTGACCGAAGAGTGTGTGCCTTACGAAGTAGGTCAGGCGTTCTTTAAAGATACTGCACGGGCACAGATCTCTGGTCAGCCTATCGGTATGTTGAAGATTCTTTTCAATCGGGAAACACTGGCCATACTGGGTATTCATTGCTTTGGTGATCAGGCTTCTGAGATCGTTCACATCGGTCAGGCAATCATGAATCAGGAAGGTGAAGCTAATACGATTAACTATTTCGTTAATACGACCTTCAACTACCCAACGATGGCCGAAGCTTATCGGGTAGCAGCCATTGCGGGTCTGAACCGAATCGCTAATCTATAACCTGTAAAGCAGACAAAAAAACCGCCTATGGGCGGTTTTTTTACACTTGAAACTGCTTAGTCAGGTTTCTTGTCTTTTGGCTTCTCAGGGTCTTTGTAAAACCCATCTTCGTAATAGGTGCCGGTCACACCAAGCTTTTTCTCGACCCAACGATTGTAATGTTTCCAGATGAAGAAGCCTGGCGTCATGGCGATCATAATACCCAGCATCAGTCCTGATCCTGAATACTCCGCTGGTAGCTGAGCGGTAACCCAATCGTAGAAGCCACTCTTGTCCATCACCAGGTAGTATCCCGCCAGAAAGAGTAAGCCAAACGCTGTGGCGATATGGTGTAGTAGTTTATTGTGTGAACTTTCAGACATGCAGTGGATTATCCCAGATAACGGTGAGCTCTCAAGCTTGGCAGAAAAGGTTGAGGATCTATTTTAAGATCACTGCGTTCCAGCCTGCTCCTTGCCTCCGGAGGTATAAGAGGAGGCTCATTATACTCAGGTAGGCTAGGGTTTTCATCGTCCAGAGCCACAATAATAGGTAAAGATGTGTTGCGGGCTTTACGGAGCATCTGTTCTTCCTGCTTCCAAAGCATATTAGCGCGTATGACCGGGACCTGGGTTTGAATCTGAGCCAGCATATCGCCTGGACGCAGGTTTCCGACCGCCTGAAGCTGTAGTTGGATATGCGACTGGCTGGTATCCATCTTCAGTAGTCTTTCTTCAGCTTGTTGGGGGGTTAGCTTGCGTATGCTGCGGCCACTGGTATACCAACTGAAGCCAATCTTTATTGGCCGAGTTTCAATGACTGGAATCTGGCGATAACATTGCTTCAAGTGGAGTCGCGATGCGCCTTGTCGGTGCAGGAGCTCTGCCAGTTTTTCTGTTCTATGGTGCAGGCTTTGCTGTAGTTCAGAAGATTGGCTAAGACGGTATTCGATGGCAAGCTTTTGAAACAGGGCTTTGGCTGTATTCAGTTCAATCGCACAACTGACAAGTTCTGCGTTTGCGCCTATCAGGCCGTGCTGGCTACGAGTTGTTCTGCCATCCTGATCATCCTGATACCAGATATCAGCATAAAGTGAGGCGGCCTGCTCGAGATTTGTAGCGGTTTTGCCAGGTAACCAAAAGGGCATCTGGCTTGCGCGTAAGCTATCGGTAAATTTTAGCAGTACCTGATTCAATTGAACCAGGCTGTCTACCAGGTCAATACTGTTAGTATTGCTCTTCATTTATCAACTGTCTTTCACGGGCCTGAGTAGAGAGTATATAACGGGCGACGATCATTCGGCTGCTTTCTGGCAGGTCGGTGAATTCAACGCCGATTTTATATACTCCATCCTCTTCTCCTGAGTAAAGAACTTGTCCATACAGCAGGAGACCCGAGAAGGTTTCCTCAAAGACAACCTTCAGCGCAAGGTAGGTATTAAGAGGGATCGCTTCATTGCAGTCGAAGCTTAAACCGCCTTCACTCAGGCTGATCTCCTGAGCTGATAAATTTTCAAATTCAACATCGCTTTTAGCAACGGCCTGGGCTATCGCATCAATTTTATCGTTCATACTTTCAAGGTATGCAGCGATCGAGGGGTCTTTCTGAGCGATTTTCCGTAGGTGATAGTCATTATCGCTCCCCAAATTCTGGAGCTGAGTGAGTAGAAGAAAGAAAGGCGAAACCTCGAACTGAGTCGGTATTCGGCTGTGTTCCATCTCATCTTCCGTGATGATTTTATAATCTACCGCTACTTTGCCATGTATGCGGAAATACTGGCGTCGTTCCTGATTCAAAGTTAAGCCCTCAAAGTAATCTCACATTACTCGAGTATAACGAATATTATTCTGATTTTGTTAGAGAAATTTACTCGTCTGTGATTTAATCCTGCCCCATGTTTAGACCATTCTCCTTGTACGTTGGGCTGCGTTATACCGCTGCCAAGCGGAGCAATAATTTTATCTCGTTCATCTCGTTAGTCTCAATGCTGGGGCTGATGCTGGGTGTGGCTGCGCTGATTGTCGTGCTTTCGGTGATGAACGGTTTCGATCGCGAACTTAAAGATCGTATTCTTGGAATGGTGCCCCATGGCACTATATCGGATTACGGTAAACCACTGGAAAACTGGCAAACAGTGGCTGAAGCGGTAAACCTGCAACCCGGAGTAGTAGGCACAGCGCCCTATATACAGGCTCAGGGAATGCTCACCAATCGGGGTGTTGTACGTGGCGTCCTGATCAATGGTATTGAACCGGAACTGGAACAAAAAATCTCGATTCTGGGCAACCATATGAAAGCCGGCAGCCTGGATCAGCTGACGTCTAAAAGCTATGGAATTGTGCTGGGTTCGCTGTTGGCTCGTTCTATGGGAGCGGCCGTTGGCGATAAGATCACGCTGGTGTTACCCGAAGCTTCTATCAGTGTGGCGGGTGTTATTCCACGGTTGAAACGTTTTACCGTTGTTGGACTGTTTGAGGTCGGGGCGGAGCTAGATGCAAACCTCGCCTATATCCATATAGATGATGCCGCCCGTATTAAGCGGATGAGCAGCGGAGTTGATGGTATTCGTTTGCAGTTTGATAATCTGTTTGAAGCGCCCTATAGAATTCGTCAGATTATTACCGATCTGGGCGAGTTTTATCGGGCCAGTGACTGGACTCGAACCCACGGTAATCTGTTTCAGGCCATTCAGTTGGAAAAGAAGATGATCGGGTTACTGCTGTTTCTCATCGTTTTTGTGGCCGCGTTTAATATTGTCTCAACCTTGGTGATGGTGGTTACCGATAAGAAAGGTGATATCGCTATATTGAGAACCCTGGGTGCCACGCCGGGCCGAATTATGCGCATTTTTATGGTGCAGGGCACGGTCATTGGCGTTATGGGAACCCTGTTAGGTTCTGCGCTGGGTATCGCCCTAGCCTTAACTATTACCGATCTAATCGCTTGGGTTGAACAGGTTTTTGGTATTCAGTTCCTCAGTGCTGAGGTCTATTTCATCAGCTATCTGCCTTCTCAGCTAAGGCTGGGTGATGTTGTTACTATTATCAGTGTAGCGCTGAGTATTAGTTTCCTGGCAACGCTTTATCCTGCCTGGCGTGCTTCTCGTACTCAACCTGCGGAGGCATTGCGCTATGAGTGATTTAGTTCTGCAATGTATTGAGCTTAAAAAACATTACGGAGAGGGTGATATCACCGTTGAAGTGTTACGCGGTGTTGAACTTGAGGTAAAGCGAGGAGAGACCCTGGCAATTGTTGGTAGCTCCGGTTCTGGCAAGAGTACTCTGTTGAATATGCTCGGTGGGCTGGATCTTCCTAGCTCAGGTGATGTACGTATCGACAACTGTTCGTTTTTTGATATCAGTGAAAAAGCCCGTGCTCAACTTCGAAATCGGTCACTGGGATTCGTCTATCAGTTCCATCATCTCTTAGCGGAGTTTAGTGCGCTGGAGAATGTCGCTATGCCACTGCTGATCAGAGGCGAGCCGATTAAAACCGTACGAGAAAAGTCAGCTGAGCTACTCAGTTCCGTAGGGTTGGGACATCGCTTGGAGCATAAGCCGTCAATGCTCAGTGGCGGAGAACGTCAACGGGTTGCTATCGCACGTGCGTTGGTGACCAATCCGGCGTGCGTACTGATGGATGAGCCCACGGGTAATCTTGATCGGCATACCGCAGAAGACGTTCAGGCACTGATGGATAATCTGAACGCTGAGTTTGGTATCTCTTTTGTGGTAGTAACCCATGACTTGCAGTTGGCACAAAAGCAGGGAAGGGTGATGGAGCTCAAGGATGGTTTACTGCAAGAGATAAAAGTATAAGCTCTGCTGAGTTCGTACATAGGAACAATAAAAAGCCGGAAATTATTCCGGCTTTTTGCTTTCTGCTTCATCGAGGTTATTATCCTGAAGCGCAGCTTTATCAGTGCTCTTCTTTTTGATTTTGCGGAATTTACGCTTGCGCCAGCTTTTGTTTACCTGCCATACCCAGAAGCCCTGCATCAGAAAATAACCCAGAGCCCCGCTGACTATACCGCAGACTAAAGACCCTACTAGCAGTGGTAACCAAATGTGGGATAGCTCTTCTGTGAGCCACTCTATACTCATCACAAATTCTACCTGTTGAACATCAGCGCCAACAATCAGCGTGCCGATCCAATAGGAAAAATAGAACATGGGAGGGATAGTAAGCGGGTTGGTTATCCAAACAAGGCTGACGGATATTGGCAGGTTGCTGCGAATGAAAAGTGCAACAACAGCGGCAATCACCATCTGCGATGGCAGTGGTATAAAGGCGCAAAAGAGACCAACAAAAAATGCTTTACTGACGGACTTACGGGTCAGATGCCATAAATTTGGGTCATGTATGTAGCTCCCGAGCCAGCTGAGATAACGGTTGGATTTGAGCTTCTGCTCATCCGGCATATATTTTTTGATAAGTTTGCGCGGCATCAGGGACGCATTTATAGTAGATGTATGGGGCCTCAATTATGCCCACAATAGATCGTTAAGCCAACCGGTAATCAAGGATGATAGGTATAGCTTTTGGTGTAATGTTGGTAGCGCTGCTGCCACAGCTTCTTTCGTTTTGGATTCTAGCCCTCCTTTCGCTTTTATTGGCATTTTTTCTTGCCTCGCTTTACCGGCCATGGTGCAGTGAATTTGTTAGAAAACAGATAGCTGGGTTACTTCTGGGAGTGCTTTGCGCATCAGTTTGGGGGCATATTAACCTAAGCCATCGTATGCCACTGGATATGCCGACTCAGGTGTTAACGGTTGAAGGGGTTGTTAGTCAGCTTCCTGAATCCCGTCCCGGTTTGGTGCGTTTTCGATTCAACATTGATCGGCCTTATCTAAGCAGTACTGCAGAAGCCTCTGGAACAGATTTCAAACATCTACTGTTGAGCTGGTATCGTCCTGATCAGGAGGTTGTGCCTGGTCAGCGCTGGCGTTTAAAAGTGCGTTTGAAACCTCCTCGGGGGTTTATGAACCCCGGTGGGCGGGATTATGAAACTTACCTGTTTGCTGAGCAGATAGACGCCAAGGGTTATCTGCTTGATGCCCAACTGTTAAATGGGGCCGAAAATAGTTATAGATTTAAAGCCGAATATATTCGTTATCAGATCCGCCGTTGGTTGAATGACTTGCCTGTAAATTCTCAAACGCAGGCAACAATCCGGGCCTTGGTGTTGGGTGATAAACAGGGGTTGGATGATGAGCAGTGGAGCGTGTTGCGCCACACCGGCACTGTTCATCTTGCCGTTATTAGTGGTTTACACATAGGTATTGCCTGTTTATTGGGGTATCTGTTGGGTGCCGTGGGCCAGCGGCTAGCTGGACGGTTTTTTCGGGGTGCAGTAGATATAAGAGGGTACAGAATCCTTCCCGCCTTAGCTTTTGCTTCAACCTATGCGCTGCTGGCAGGCTTTAGTGTGCCTACTCAGAGAGCATTAATTATGGCGCTGGCGATGCTATTACCCGTGCTTATTAATCGAAGTATGAGTGTCTGGCAGCGCTATCTGCTGGCGCTGGTTCTGGTGTTATTGATACAGCCTTTGAGCTTATATCAGCCAGGCTTCTGGTTGTCTTTTAGTGCGGTTGGTGCACTTTTATTAATAGTGGCTAACGGGGATGGTAAAAAGCGAATCAAGCCGTTGATCAAAACTCAGTTCGCGGTGTTTCTTGGTTTGTTCCCTTTGTTGCTGCTTTGGATGGGGCAGGTCGCACTGATTGCTCCTCTGGTAAACCTTATTGCGATACCAGCCCTTACGTTTATTATGCTGCCCGGTGTGTTGATTGGCTTGATGCTTTGTCTGATAGATCCGCCCAGTGGGGCCGCATTGCTGAATTTTCTGGGTGATGGGTTTTGGACTTTATTGCAGCGCTGTGTGTTACCCGAAGGGCAGGGACTGTTGGTAGGTCATCCCTCATTGGCGGCATCGATTTTAGCGGTGCTGGCAGCGGCTTTGTTTATTTTGCCCGGTTGGATAGGGGGCCGGGGTTTCGCTTTCTTTATGATAATTGCTATGTTTTTTCCCGCCAGAGATCGGGTTCAATCGGGCGAGTTTAGGGCGACGGTTCTGGATGTTGGACAGGGTCTGTCGGTGTTAATTGAAACCGAACAAAAAACACTGCTATATGATACCGGTGCTGCTTACCCTGTTGGCAGTATTGCTCGCTATACAGTGATTCCACTACTTGAAAATCGCGGAATCGATCGACTGGATCGGCTGGTTGTTAGTCATAAAGATAACGATCATTCTGGCGGTTATCGGGATCTGAATGCCGAAGTCGAAATCGCCGAGTTTCATACTGGCAGCCCGGACCTGCGTAATCGCTTTAATGCTAAACCCTGCCGTTCAGGTGTTGCCTGGGAGTGGGGTGCTGTCCGGTTCAAATATATTCAGCCACCTAGCCCCTTGCCGCTGACTGAAAATAACCGTTCCTGTGTGTTACTGGTGCAGTCAGCGGGTTGTAGCTTGATTATTCCTGGTGACATTGAGAGTAGTGTTGAAGAGCAGATTATCAGGGAATATCCCAACCTAAAGGTTAACTGGCTGATCGCAGCTCATCACGGCAGTCGATTTTCTAGTTCTGACATGTGGTTAACGAGCCTAAAACCTGAAAATGTAATATTCAGCGCGGGTTTTAATAACTCTTATGGGCATCCTGCGGGGGATGTTGTCCGGCGTGTAGGAGACTTAAAGATTCCAATGGCGAGTACTGTTAAGGGAGGTGCATTGATTTTATCAAGCGGATCAGATGGTTGTTTTACGAAGCGTTATCGGGATCAGAAAAAGCGTTATTGGACAGCAGGTTAATCACTATTATGGTACTTGACTCTATGCTAGAGTATGGGCCGGTTTCTAGGAGGATTTCTGGTGTTCGAATTGATTCAATCCGGTGGTTGGCTAATGGTGCCAATTATCGCCTGTTCTGTGTTTTCTCTGGCTATCTGTCTGGAGCGCTTCTGGGTTTTACAAAAGAAGCGCGTAGCCCCCACTAATTTGCTATCTGAAGTCTGGGTATTGGTGCGCAGTGGCGAAATGACGCCTGAACGTATGCATCTGATACGTAATGAGAGCTTTCTGGGCCAGATCATGGTCGCGGGCTTGAATAACTCCAAGCATGGTCGTGAGATCATGAAGGAAAGCATTCAGGAAGCGGCGCAGCATGTAATGCACCAGATGGAGCGGTTTCTTAACTCTCTGGGTACTATTGCTGCCATCTCTCCGTTGTTGGGGCTGTTGGGTACAGTTATCGGCATGATTAAAGTCTTTGCTGAAATCATGCTGCAAGGCACCGGTAATGCGAATGTGCTTGCCGGGGGCATATCTGAAGCGCTTATTACCACCGCGGCGGGTTTGACCGTTGCGATCCCAACACTGGTTTTTCACCGTTATCTGCAGCGTCGGGTCGAAACCCTGCTTATTGAGATGGAACAGGAATCTCAGAAGCTGGTCGAAGTGGTACACGGTGAACGTGAAGTTGATTTTGAATAACCGGTGAATCGATTGAAATTCCGACGTAAAAAGCCTGAAGAAGTTTCTGTAAACCTGACATCACTCATCGATGTGGTCTTCCTGCTGCTGATCTTTTTTATGGTATCGACTACCTTTACCAAAGAAACTCATATTGAGATCAACCTGCCAGAAGCGGAAGGTGAAGTGGTTGAGTCTCAGACTGATTCAATTGAAGTGACCGTGAGTATAGAAGGTGCTTTCAGTGTCAATGGTCAAGCGCTTCTGAACAGTCAGCCCGATACTTTGCGCAGGGCCATCATGGATCAGGCCGGCGATAATCGTAAACTACCTTTTGTTATCTCGGCAGACGCTAATACTCCCCATCAGTCAGTTGTGACGGTGATGGATGTGGCGGGCAAACTGGGTTTTGCCGGTCTGAGTATTACGACTCAACAAGCGGCTGAGCAGTAACCGTGGGGCTGGAGCAAGCCTGGTATCGTGGCAGTCGCTGGCTAAAGTTATTGCGGCCACTGGAATCGCTGTTTTGTATTCTTGCCCGCCGCCGCCGTCAAGAATATCAGCAGGGTAAGCGTCCAAGTTGGACCGCGCCGGTTCCAGTTGTTGTCGTGGGTAATATCTCCGTGGGTGGGACCGGTAAATCTCCTCTGGTCATCTGGTTAGTCGAACAGCTGCGACAACAGGGTTATAAGCCTGGTGTTATTAGTCGCGGGTATCGGGCCACACCACCAACTACTCCTTATTTTGTTACCGCCGCGTCTTCTTCTGCTGAAGCTGGTGATGAGCCCTTAATGATTGTCAGACGTACCGGTGTTCCACTGGTTATCTCTGCTGACCGTGTTGCTGCAGCGAAATTGCTGTTAGAGCAGACTAGCTGTGATCTGATTATCAGCGATGACGGAATGCAGCATTATGCGTTAAATCGCTCCATAGAGATTGCAGTGATCGATGGCGCCAGAGGCTTTGGTAATGGCCGTTGTCTGCCAGAAGGGCCTTTAAGAGAGCCGGTTGAACGCTTAGAAGAAGTTGATCTGATCGTCGTCAATGGCGGCTCTCCTGGCAACCTTCTGAAGAATAGTCTTCTGCATAAAGCCTTTCCTATGATGTTACAGCCCGGAGATTTGGTTCGTTTGACTGATGATCAGCGGGTTGCTGTCGATCAGTGGTCTCTCTCCCGTCAGGTCAATGCTGTAGCTGCTATTGGCAACCCGAAGCGCTTTACAGAAACGCTGAGTGCGCTAGGATTTACCTCTAAGCTCTATAGTTTTCCTGATCATCATACTTATACCGAGAGAGATTTTAGTTTTCACCAGGAACGTCCGCTGATTATGACTGAAAAAGATGCGGTAAAATGCGATCATATAGCCTTAACTGATGCTTGGTATTTGCAGGTTAACGCAGATCTGGACAACGACTTTATTACACAGCTGGGCAGTCTTCTTGATGGGCTGCCTTCAGCAATGAATGAAACCGAATAATTTACATTTAGCACTCCAATAGAGGCATTAGAGATGGATAAGAAATTACTGGATATCCTGGTTTGCCCGGTATCTAAAGCGCCGGTCGAGTGGAACAAAGAGACTAATGAGCTAATTTGTCGCAGCTCAGGTCTGGCTTATCCGATTCGTGATGATATTCCCGTTATGTTGGAAACTGAAGCACGAACCCTGACCTCTGACGAACGACTGAGTAAGTAGGCATCACTATGGCTTTTTCTGTCGTTATTCCAGCCCGATTTGGTTCATCCCGTTTTCCTGGAAAGCCGCTGGCAGATATTGCCGGTAAACCGATGGTTCAGCATGTCTATGAGCGTGCCATTCAGAGTGAAGCACAACGCGTTATTATCGCCACTGATGATATGCGTATTGCTGACGCGGCTAAAGCCTTTGGCGCTGAAGTTTGTCTGACATCTGCAGACCATCCATCCGGTACTGATAGGTTACAGGAAGTGGTTCACTCGCTGGGTTTCTATGCGGATGACATCGTGGTGAACGTTCAGGGTGATGAACCTCTGATTCCACCACGGGTTATTAATCAGGTGGCCCATAACCTGAGTGCGGTGCCTGAGGCTAGTATCGCTACGCTGAGTGAGCCAATCACTGATATCGAGTCACTGCTGAATCCTAATGTCGTCAAGGTTGTGTCTGATCAGACGGGCCGGGCGCTTTATTTCAGCCGTGCGCCTATTCCCTGGCCGAGAGATGCTTTTGCTACTCCGACAGGGCAAGAAACACTACCGGAAGGGGTTAACTTTCAACGTCACATAGGGATCTATGCCTATCGGGTTAAGCTCCTTAATGATTTTGTAAAGTGGGCGCCTGCACCGCTTGAAGAAACTGAGTGTCTTGAGCAGTTACGGGCAATGTGGAACGGTGCGGTGATTCATGTTGATGAAGCTGATGAGCTACCACCAGCCGGTGTTGACACCCCAGAGGATCTGGAGCGTATTCGTCACCTTTTTGATGCTTAAAAACGAAATCAGATACGATAAAACGGATTGCTTTTGTATGTCGAGCTGACATGTAAAGTTGTTTTTAACTATCTGATTTTAAAATGTTTAATGATTTTTATTTAAAGCGTCATTAATGCTTTCTGAAAACTATATAGCTCGATCTACTATTAACAATAGCCCATTCTATAACTGAGTTGTTTTCTTAGACTCTGGCACAAGGCCGGACATTATTTCAATTATTCTCGGATGAAAACAAAATGCTTGTAGGTGTTAGTTTTGGTACCAATGATCTTTCACGCGCCGTAGAATTTTATGATCGTCTTCTGGGCGAGCTAGGTATGGTGCGGACTATGAAGGTCGATAATGAAGTAGGCTATGGCCCCGTTGGTGGTCAGAGTTGTTTCTGGATATTGGAACCCTTTAATCAACAACCGGCAACTCGCGGAAACGGTACTCAGGTGACTTTTAAAGCATCGAGTACCGACGTCGTCGAAAAGTTTCACCGGACAGCGCTGGAACTCGGAGGGTCTGATGATGGTGCCCCCGGTTACCGGTATCGTCCACATTACTATGGGGCCTACTGTCTTGATTTAGATGGCAATAAGCTACATGTCATGCACGAAGCTGATTAAGAAGAACCTATAGTCAGACAATGACTGTTACAAGCCTCAAATTCTACTGCAAATTACTGCGTAATCTTTGCGTTCTAGCTTGATCCTTTTCATCGCTATTATCAGTTAGGGCAGGGCTTTCACTTCTCTACGTAACTTGCTTCTAAACTTACGACTAGCAACGAACTATCATTGCTAAATCATCGTTTAAATCCTGGTTATTGCACGTGCCTGCGTATCTGTTAAGTAAGCTTTCTTAGCTCCATTACAAACAAATACTTTACAAGTTATCGTATCGATCCCCTTCGTTGAAGCTTCATTGTGACCCCATTTTCTGTTTGACAGAATCATCACTAAATAATATAGTCCGTATAACGCACTTAAGTGCGTCATACGAACATTATAACAAATCTAAGAAAGGTTGCAGTCATGATGAAGAAAAAGTTACTAGCCGCTTGTGTCGGGTTAGGCATGATGAGTGGGTCATATCAGGCTTTAGCTGAGGACTCTAACCCCCATGGTTTTTTGGCGCGTTCATTGATCGGTGACTCGCTTGAGAAACATGGTATTCAGGTGCACGGTTGGATGCAGGCAGGCCTGATAGCAAACAACAATGATACTGATGATGTATCTAAACAGGCATTCTTTAACAGTGATGAAGGATTCAACCTGAATCAGTTTGCTCTGGTCATAGAGAAACCAGTGAAAAGTAATATTGTGTCCCGGGCAACGCCCACGCCGGCACCAATGCCCGAAGAGATGGATTGGGGCTTTAACATCACTACTCTTTACGGTAACGATGCTCAGTTCTTTAAAACCTATGGCCTAGATGAAGATTTTGAGATCAATGATCCGGCTGATGGTAATGAAGAAGCATTCAATATCGCTCAGGCATACCTTGAATTTTATATGCCGGTATTGGGTGGCTCTAATCTAATGTTGGGGTTGTTCCATACACCCCTTGAAAATGAGATTGGTTTCGCATTACCGGCACCTGCGCCTACAGAGTTTTATACTCATCCTTACTCTTTTATGCATGGTCCGGCTAAACACTTCGGTGCGTTGTGGTCTGCTAAGCTGCCGTCAGCACCGGGGGAAAATATCCTTGGTTTTGAACTGGGTGTCGTGCAGGGCTGGAACAACTTGCAGGATGATAATGGCGATCTGGATGTGATTGCTAACCTGCGTTGGCGCTCTCCTGATATGGCCACCTGGGTAGACTGGGAGAATATCTACGGTAACGGAGCAGCAGATAGCTATGCTGCCTGCGGCTGTGGTTCGCCTTTCCCAACAACGGCGACAGAAAAAGAGGACGCGACTCGATATGCAACTTATCTGACAGTATCCCAGGTGCTCGATCAGAATAACCGAATTGCTGTTGAGATGACTTACGGTAAGCAAGAGAAAGCCGCACTGAACACTGTCCTTAATGGCGTAACTGATGCTGAGTGGTATGGTGCAAATGTGAACTGGTATCACCAACTATCGCCTGGAGCCAGTTGGAATAGCCGGTTGGAATGGTTTAACGCGGAAGATGCTGCGCATGTGGTTATGACCGGTGCGGCTGCCGGCAAGGCTCCCTCAGAGTGGAGTACCGGTAGCTTCTATGCTTTGACGACCGGGGTTTCCTGGTTCCCACATCCAGCGGTGCGTATCCGACCTGAATTGCGTTATGACATGCAAGATAGTGATGGACCGGCTGCCTTTGCTAATGGAACCGAAGACACCCAGCTAACAGCGTCTCTGGATCTGACTCTGTATTTTTAAGTTTATAGCGAAGCCGACCCCCTTCCGGTTTCCTGCTTACTGATACAGAAAACCCGCCAATTGGCGGGTTTTTTTATTTGATCCGTTCTGAGATTAAGAAGGCAGGATGTCCTGAATGTCTCGGGCCGCTTTCTGCAGGCTCGGAAGAATCCTCTCAATGAGCTCTTCTTCACTGATTCTGGCGGCCTGAGTACCGACGTTAATCGCTGCGACAATCTGTCCTCTGGAGTTGCGTATAGGTACTGCAACAGACCTCAGACCTAGCTCCAGCTCCTGGCAAACGATGGAATATCCGTCGGTATGGACCTGTTTTAGGCTGTCTTTTATTTGATCCCGATCAATCAAGGTGAATTCTGTGTATTTCTTCAGTTGGGTGTTTTTCAGGATCTCATCGATCTCCTGATCACTCTTGCTGGCTAGCAGAACTCTACCCATTGAGGTCACGAATGCAGGTAGTCGGGTACCGACATTCAGAGTCACTGACATGATGTGATGGGTCAGGAAACGGGCGATATAAACCACGTCAAAACCATCCATTACAGATACTGAGCAAGACTCTCCTGTCTCATGGCTAACCCGCTCGATAAATGGCTGAACCGTATCAACAATGGGCTGTGAGGCCAGATAGGAATACCCCAGCTCAAGAATTTTTGGTGATAACCAGAATAGCTTGCTGTCACTTTCTACATACCCTAACGCGTGCAGAGTAAATAGAAACCGACGGGCGGTCGCCCGGCTCAGGCTAGTACGCTTGGCTACGTCTGTCAGGGTTAACCGGCCGTTCTCCTTATCGAAGGCCTGGATCACGGTTAAGCCTCTTGCAAGGGACGTAACAAAATCTTTCATCTCAGAAAGGCTTGACAAATCTTCGGTCATTGCTCAATATCCATACTAGTTGTTCGCATAGTGATATCTTAGTTCGCCAAGCGAACAAAATAAAGCTCAAAATATTACATATAACAAGAAATGGGCCCCTACAGCCCAAATCCGCAAGGAGAAGAACATGTCTGCTGAATATAAAACAGTCTTCGCATCCATTGATGACTACCGTAAAGGTGGTGTTCATTGCCTGAATGAAGATCCTAAGCGTTACGTATTTTCAAACTTGTACGAGGTAGCAGCTACCAACGCGCCCTATGATCGCATAGTCGTTGCTAAAAATCTGGATTATACCATCGAAGCGGCTCGTGCGGAGGGGACGTCTGACTGGATGGTGTGTGCCCATGATGAGTTTGTAGTGGCGATGGATTATGACGTAGAAGTGCACTTCGTAAAACTAGCAGACGACAGTATCGTTGATGAGGACAAAGATGGCTTCGTGACTCTGCAGGGCAATCCTGATGGTCAGAAAATGGGCCGTATTCTTATGACGCGTGGTCACCAGGCACTGTTGCCGGAAAAGACCGCTTATCGCTTTCACTCCAATAAGCCGGCAACCCTGATGCTGCAATCGATTCTCGGTGAAGAGACTATAGAGAAGTGGGCTGATATCTGCCTCAAGTGAATCCTGACTATAGCCAATCCAGTATAAGAATAAAGAGAGTTTAATCATGAATACCAATCTGAAACCGACAATTGATAATACCCAGACAGGTTATGAGTCTTTTAAAATCGGTAACTTTACATTCGATCGTGACGAGTACTTTGCTTACATAAGCTGCCCTAATGGCGAGCATATGATGTCGATCGACGCTTTTCTCCGTGCAATGATGCGTGATGTTGCCTGGGGCTTTTTCTATGGCACTGTTGCCTTTGATGATGTCTTCGGTACGACTAACCATTACGGCAATGTCGATGTGTTTATCGGATCTCAACATGCTGAGTGGACTAAAGCTGAGCGTGATTACCTGGAAAACTTTAAGTCTGATGAGCTGATGGATGTTTTCAAAGCTTTGTTGTCCGATTGGACCAATGAAGGCTTTGATCCATTCGCTGCGCCTCAGGAAACGGGTAATGCATGGGGTCGTAATAATGGTAATGAAGATAAACTGATCTCACGTCAGCGTGAGGTTGCCAAGCGGATGGTCGGTATCCCGGGTGATGCACCGCTGCGTAGTGATGAAAATGGCTATCCGGTTAATCGTGCTTTTGCCGATGTTGATCAGAGCCAACCGGTTATTGAAGCAGAGCCAGGCTTCGAAGGTGAACTACACGCTTATAACTTCTTCGCTTTTCTGTCGCGTTCTGATGTTACCTGGAACCCATCCATTGTTTCTGTCGTGCGTCAGAGTTTGTTTTGTCCTACCACTGAAGAATATATTCTGCCAATTGATCACGGAAATGACCGGGTTGAGTGGTTTATTCAGATTTCAGACGAGATTGTCTGGGACATTAAAGATGGTAAGACTAGTGCGCCGTTAGCCACCGTTACAATGCGTGCGGGTGATGTATCTGCACAACCTGCTGATATTCGCCACCAAGGTCAATCTCCAAAGCGTTCTATGTTGCTGGTTTGGGAAAATGGTTCGCCTGAAATCATGGATATGATTAAAGACGGTACCGTCCCAATCGTACCGGTAACTTTTTAATATAGGTAGCAACGCTATGCATATCCAAAACAAAATGCTGATTAATGGTGAGTGGGTTGATGCCCTCGATGGTGCAACTATTGATGTGGTTAATCCCCATGATGGTTCATTGATCACTAAGCTTGCAGAAGCTAAAGAAGCTGATGTGGATCGTGCAGTTGCAGCAGCAAAGGCAGCGTACCCTTCCTGGGGTGCGTTGCAAGCCTCTGAACGGGGTCATCTGCTGCTGAAACTAGCCGATAAAATTGAAGAGTGTGCTGAGGAATTGGCACAGCTGGAGTCTCTTGATACGGGGCATCCTATTCGTGATACCCGAAATCTTGATGTAAAACGAACCGCCTTTTGCTTTCGTTATTTTGGTGGTATGGCTGACAAACTGGAAGGTACAACTATTCCGGTTGAAGAGGGCTTCCTGAACTATACCAGCCGAGAGCCAATTGGTGTTGTGGGTCAGATAGTTCCCTGGAATTTCCCATTAATGTTTACCAGCTGGAAGATGGCGCCGGCATTGGCAGCGGGTAACACAGTCGTGATTAAACCGTCTGAAATTACGCCACTGTCTACTCTGCGTATCGCTGAACTGATGCTGGAAGTGGGTTTCCCACCAGGTGTAGTCAATGTGATTGTGGGCTATGGCCATACGGCGGGTGCGTGTCTTTCAGAGCATGAAGATGTGGGCAAAATCGCCTTCACGGGTTCCACCGCAACAGGTCAGCGTATCGTGCAGGCTTCGGCAGGAAACCTGAAGAAAGTTCAGCTGGAACTCGGTGGTAAAGGCGCCAATATCATCTTCGAAGATGCTGATATCCAGAAAGCTGTAGGCGGTAGCGCATGGGCGATCTTCCATAATCAGGGACAGGCTTGTATTGCCGGTTCCCGCATTATTATTCATGAAAGTATTGCCGATGAGTTTCTGGATAAGTTTGTCGCTCTTGCAAGCTCTATTCGTCTTGGAGATCCAAGTAACCCTGAAACTGAGATGGGTCCGCTGACGTCAAAATTGCACCAGGAACGTGTACTGGAATATTGCGAGATTGCACGTCAGGAAGGTGGTGAAATTCTGCTGGGTGGTAAGAAACCTTCCGACCCAGCGCTAGCAAATGGTTGTTATGTAGAGCCAACAATTGTTCGGGGCAAAGCGACTGATCGAATTGCTCAAGAAGAAGTATTTGGCCCCTTTGTAACTGTCATTACCTTTAAGGATGACGAAGAAGCCTTAGCGATTGCTAACGGTACTGAATATGGCCTTGGGTCAGGACTGTGGACTAAAGATATCAGCCGTGCACATAAATTTGCCCGTGAAATTCATGCCGGAATGGTATGGATCAACTGTTATAAGCGTGTTCATCCTGCCAGCCCGTTTGGTGGTATGGGCAAGTCTGGTTATGGCCGTGAAATGGGCTTCGAGGTGATGCGCGAGTACACCCAGGTTAAGTCTGTGTGGGTCAATATCGACGCTAAGATTCCACCTTTCTACCAGCGCTAAGCCAGTTTGAAGCAAAGTAACTTTAGAACGGAAAATGTTATGGCCAAGATAACAACATTAAAAGCCGCCGTTTCCGAGCTGATCGATAATGGTGATTCGGTAGCTCTGGAGGGATTCACTCATTTGATTCCTTATGCCGCTGGTCACGAAATAATCCGTCAGAAAAAGCAGGATCTGACCATTATCCGGATGACCCCGGATGTGATCTACGATCAGCTGATCGGCATGGGTTGTGTTCGAAAAATGATCTTTTCATGGGGAGGGAATCCGGGGGTCGGCTCGCTGTACCGGTTCCGCGATGCGGTAGAGAAAGGCTGGCCGCAGCCTCTGGAGATAGAAGAGCATTCCCACGCGGATATGGCAAATGCCTATGAAGCAGGGGCCGCCAATCTACCTTTTGCGACTCTGCGCGCCTACATTGGCTGCGATCTGCCGAAGTACAATCGTACGATTAAGCAGATTGAGTGTCCGTTTACCGGAGAGAAACTGGCGGCGGTACCTGCGATTCGACCGGATGTTACGGTGATCCATGCTCAGCAAGCTGACCGTAAGGGCAACGTGTTGTTGTGGGGCATTGTTGGGGTGCAGAAGCAAGCGGTTCTGGCCGCAAAAAAGGTGATCGTCACCGTGGAAGAGGTGGTTGATAAGCTAGAGCCTCATGCCAATCAGACGGTTATTCCCGGGTGGGTAATCGATGCGGTATGCGAGATTCCTGGTGGTGCGTTTCCTTCATATGCACAGGGCTATTCAACTAGGAATAACGCTTTTTACCAGCAATGGGATGTTATTGCCCGGGACAGGGAAACATTTTCTCTGTGGATGGAACGCCATGTACTTGATACTGAAAATTTTGCCCAGTTTAAGGACAGCATCGGTGTAAGGAGTGTGGCATGAATGCGCAGTATTCCTCTTCGGAGATGATGACAATTGCTGCATCCCGACTGCTGCAAAACGGACAGGTCTGTTTTGTCGGTATTGGTCAGCCAAGTGCCGCCGCAAATCTGGCCCGTCTTACCAGTACCCCAGATATCGTGCTTATTTATGAATCCGGCACCATCGGCACCAAGCCTGATGTTCTGCCTTTGTCTATAGGCGATGGAGAGCTTTCTGAAACGGCGGATCTGGTGGTCTCGGTACCTGAAATGTTTCGATACTGGTTACAAGGTGGTCATGTTGATATTGGTTTTTTGGGTGCTGCTCAAATTGACCGTTTTGCCAATATTAATACCACTGTTATTGGTGATTACAACAACCCAAAAGTGAGACTGCCCGGTGCTGGTGGAGCACCTGAGATAAGTACAAATTGTAAAGAAATACTGATTATTCTGAAGCAGAGTTCTCGGGCGTTTGTAGAGCAGTTAAGTTTCATCACATCACCGGGTTTTATGGAAGGCGGTGACTCTCGGGAAGAGGCTGGCCTAACCAATAAAGGGCCTGTAGCTGTCATTACGGACTTAGGTGTTCTCGAACCAGATCCAGTAACTAAAGAGCTGGTGATGACGCATCTCCATGATGGGGTCACGGTAGATCAGGCTCGGGAAAGTACCGGCTGGGATCTGAAGTTTGCTGATCACTTACAAACAACGGAGTTGCCGACTGATGAAGAGCTTAAGGTCTTGCGGGACCTCAATGAAAGAACAGCAAAAGCCCATGCGGGAGCTGAATAATGTTAGATTTTAATTATAACGCACTATCGGGTCGGGTCATTTTTGGTCCGGGCAAATTGTCACAAACAAGAGCCGAAGCCGAAGCGCTTGGTATGACTAAAGTGCTGGTTCTTAGTACGCCGCATCAGCGAGATCTGGCTGAAAATGTTGCCGACCTGTTGGGTGATCTGGTAACTGGGATCTACGATCAGGCGGTGATGCATGTTCCGGTTGAAACTATTGCCGATGTAATGGACGTCGTGAGTCAGTTGGAAATCGACGGCTGCGTATCTATCGGTGGAGGTTCTACTGTTGGTCTGGCTAAGGCAATTGCGCTGGAAAGCGGCCTGCCTATTCTGGCAATTCCTACTACCTATGCTGGTTCAGAAATGACCCCGGTCTGGGGTATGACCAAAGATGGTATTAAGACTACCGGCAGAGATCCCAGAGTTTTGCCTAAGACCGTGATCTACGATCCTGAGTTAACAGTGGGATTACCTGATTTTATCTCCGGGCCAAGTGGCCTGAATGCTATCGCACATTGTGTTGAAGCGCTTTATTCCGAAACCCAGAATCCGGTGACTTCACTGATGGCGGAAGAGGGGATTAGGGCGCTGGGAGAGAGTCTGCCGGTTATCGTAAAGCAGCCAGATAATATGGAAGCCCGGGCGAAAGCACTATATGGAGCTTGGTTGTCAGGCACTGTTCTGGGTGCTGTCGGTATGGCGATTCACCACAAGCTTTGCCATACCCTGGGCGGCAGCTTCAATCTGCCCCATGCAGAAGTGCATACGGTCGTTATTCCACATGCCACCTATTTCAATCGTGATCATGCACCGCAGGCAATGTCAGCTATTGGCAGGGCGTTGAATGTTGAAGCGGATGAAGCGGCAGGTGCCTTGTATGACCTTGCGGTAAGCATCGGTGCACCGGTGTCGCTGAAAGATATTGGAATGTTAGAAGGTGATCTGGAAAAGGCTGCAGATATTGCAACAACCAATCCATATTACAACCCGCGCGCGATAGAACGTGCCGGGGTGCGTGAATTACTAGAAAACGCTTATCGGGGTACTCGCCCTGGTAGCGAATAAATATGTAAACGGAGAAAGCTATGAAAGATAACAATAACAAGCGTCGCTTAGCTAATGGCCTTTCCCGCCGGAATTTTCTTAAAACATCCGGTGGATTAGTTGCAGGAGCTGCCCTCGTTGGCGGACTCGGATCAGCCCCTGCGTTTGCCAAACAACGTGTAATTAAGTTCGGCTATGTTACCCCACAAACCGGACCACTGGCCCCATTTGCAGAAGCTGACAACTTCATTCTGAACGGTGTTCGGGAAAAACTCAAGAACGGGATTCAGATTGGTAGCCGGACCTATCCGGTTGAGATTATCGTCAAAGATAGCCAGTCGAATCCCAATCGTGCGGCAGAAGTAGCTAATGAGCTTATTCTGTCGGATGAAGTTGATCTGATGCTGGTGTCTTCAACCCCTGAAACCACTAACCCTGTTTCAGACCAGTGCGAGATTAATGAAGTACCTTGTATATCGACAGTTGCGCCTTGGCAACCGTGGTTCTTTACCCGTGGTGGTAAGCCGGAGACTGGATTTGAGTGGACCTACCATTTCTTCTGGGGATTGGAAGATGTGGTTGAGAACTACACCAATATGTGGGACAGCCTGAACACGAATAAAGTCGTTGCGGGTCTGTTCCCTAATGATGGTGATGGTAATGCCTGGGGTCATAAAGAACTTGGCTTCCCACCTGTGCTGGCGAAGAAAGGCTTTACCCTGGTGGATCCGGGTCGTTTCCAGAGTCTGACTGATGATTTCTCAGCCCAGATATCTGCTTACAAGAATGCAGATGCTGAAATTGTTACTGGAGTGGTTATCCCACCGGATATGACAACTTTCTGGTCTCAAGCTAAGCAGCAGGGATTTAATCCGAAAGTTGCGTCGATCGGTAAGGGTATCTTGTTCCCATCGTCTGTTGAGTCGCTTGGCCAGGCTGCTCATAACCTTTCAACAGAAGTGTGGTGGAGTCCGAATCATCCATTTAACTCTTCTCTCACAGGGCAAAGCGCTCGTGAAATTGCAACCGGTTACACACAGTCAACGGGTAAACAGTGGACTCCGCCACTCGGTTTTACCCATGCGTTATTTGAATTGGCTGTGGATATTATGCAACGAGTTGACTCTCTGGGTGAAGCTGAAGCGATACGTGATGCTCTGCTGGCAACCGAACTGGATACAGTTGTTGGTCCTATTAGCTGGAAGAATGGTCCGGTGAAAAATGTGGCCAAAACTCCTCTGGTTGGTGGTCAGTGGCGACAGGGAGGAGACTTTATGTATGACCTGGTGATAACCAACAACCAGACGGCTCCGATGATTCCTGTAGCCAGTGATATGCAGCCGCTTTCTTAACACTGTAATCGTTGCTCCGTAGCCCGTCCGGGTAACGGAGAAGCAACACTATTCCCTCTGTTCTGACAGTGCCCCAGGTACCGTCAGCGGGAAAGTGTTGCCTGATGACGAGGTAATAACATGCAACAAACACTGCTTGAATTAAATGATGTGCACAAGAGCTTTGGCTCTTTTAAGGTGACGGATGGTATGAATCTGGCGCTGGATGAAGGTCAGGCTCTGGGCATTATCGGACCCAATGGTGCCGGTAAGAGTACCCTTTTTAATCTGATCGCCGGTGGTTTGAAACCGGATCAGGGGACGGTTGCTTTTGATGGTAAGGATGTCACTCAGCAACCGGTACATCAACGTTGCCATGCGGGTATTGGCCGTTCTTATCAGATCCCTCATCCGTTCGCTAATATGTCGGTTTTTGAAAATCTACTGGTAGGTGCTGCGTTTGGTACTCGCCGGAGTGAAGTTGATTGCTACGACGGCTGTATCGAAATACTACGTCGTACCGGGCTGCTGAAGAAAGCTAATAAGCCGGCGGGGTCTTTGACCTTGCTTGAACGGAAGAGGCTCGAAATGGCCCGGGCGCTGGCGACTGAGCCAAAATTACTATTGCTGGATGAAATTGCAGGCGGTCTGACCGAGCAAGAATGTCTGGCGCTGGTTGGCACGATTCAGGATATCCATGCAGCAGGCACCACGATTATTTGGATCGAACATATCGTTCACGCATTGCTCTCTGTAGTCGGTCGTCTGATGGTGATCGATTTCGGTAAAAAACTGGATGATGGTGACCCACAAGAGGTGATGGATAACCCTAAAGTTCAGGAAATTTACATGGGGATCAGTGCCGAATGAGTAGATTAAAAATACAAAACCTTACCGCAGGGTACGGTGACTTTCAGGCTCTTTTCGGAATCGATCTCGAGCTGAATGCAAAAGAGACCGTTGCCATCATAGGTTCAAATGGTGCGGGTAAATCAACATTTATGCGCTCTATCGCCGGCTTACTAAAAAACGCACCGGATGCGGTGCAGTTCAAAGGCGAGAACATAGGTGACCTACCCGCTAATAAAGTAGTTGAAAAAGGCATCGCTCTGGTACCTGAAGGTCGACGCCTTTTTCCATCGCTTTCGGTGGAAGAAAATCTACTAATGGGTGCCTATAGCAAACGTAAAGGCCCCTGGAATCTGAATCGTATTTACGAGCTGTTTCCGATTCTGAAAGAGAAAAGAAATAATCCGGGTACCGCGCTCTCCGGCGGTCAACAGCAGATGGTCGCGATTGGTAGAGCGCTGATGTCGAACCCTGAATTGCTTCTGTGTGATGAGATTAGCCTAGGTCTGGCACCAACCACTGTTAAGGATATCTATAAGGCGTTTCCTGCAATTCAGGAAGATGGCACCACGGTATTAGTGGTCGAACAGGATATCAATCAGGCGATGGCAGTATCAGACCGCATTTATTGTTTTCAGGAAGGACGGGTATCCCTCGAAGGTAAGCCCGGTGAAGTGAGTAAGGATGACATTAAAGCTGCATATTTCGGGATGTGATTTATGGATTGGGTAAATACGATAGTACAAGGGGTCCTATTGGGCGGCCTGTACGCAATGTTTGCAACCGGACTGTCGTTAATGTTCGGTATTATGCGCCTGGTTAATATCGCCCATGGCGATTTTATTGTCCTGGCGTCCTATCTGGCGTTAGTGGTGGTTACCAGTCTTGGTTTGTCGCCGTTAATCAGCTTGGTAATCGTGGTGCCGCTAATGTTTGTGATTGGTTATGTGCTGCAGCGCTACCTACTTAACAAAACTCTGGGTGATGACATTCTGCCTCCTCTGCTAGTGACTTTTGGTATGTCAATTATTTTGCAGAACGTGTTGTTGGAAGTCTTCAGTGCAGATAGTCAGAAGCTCTCAGCCGGTGCTCTGGATATCGCCAGTATTACTGTCAGTGATCAGCTGAGTGTTGGCGTAATGCCGCTGATAGTCTTTATTAGTGGCGTGGCGATTGTGGGTGGTTTGCAGTTTCTGTTTTACAAAACTGAGCTGGGTCGCGCATTTCGCGCAACATCAGATGACCAGGATACAGCGCGCCTGATGGGAGTGAATAATTCTCATATCTTTGCTCTGGCAATGGCAATTGCCATGGCGGTTGTTGCTATAGCCGGTGTATTCCTGGCGATGCGTACTAACTTTGACCCAACCGTGGGTCCTGCTCGTCTGCTGTATGGCTTTGAAGCGGTAATTATCGGTGGTCTGGGTAGTCTCTGGGGGACGCTTGCTGGTGGAATTATCCTTGGTGTTGCGCAGGCAGTGGGTGCTCAGATAGATCCGGGCTGGCAGATTATGACCGGTCATATTGTGTTCCTGGTGATCTTGATTTTTCGTCCCCGAGGACTGTTTCCTAGGAGTGTGGACTAATGAATACGCAAATGAAGACAGAGCAATTTTCAGTGGTACGAAATACCACTACTAGCAGGGGTGCGGCTGTTGTAACAGCGATGATACTGATCGCTCTGATCTCTGTTCCATTCTGGGCAGGGCGTGCAGATCTGCGGATGATCATTGAATTCGCCTATTACCTGTCGTTGGCACAGATGTGGAACCTGCTGGCAGGTTATGCCGGTCTGGTTTCTATCGGCCAGCAGGCCTTCGTTGGACTGGGCGGTTATATGCTGTTTGTGCTGGCGATCTATTTTAATGTACCGCCGATAATGGCTGTTTTTCTATCGGGCCTTATTGTCGCACTGTTTGCCATTCCCACCGCTCTGACCGTATTTCGGTTACGTGGAGCCTATTTTGCAATTGGCACATGGGTTGTAGCTGAAGTGTATCGGTTGGGCTTTGCTCAGGTGACAACGCTGGGTGGTGGTTCGGGTCAGAGTTTACCGGCAAGCATCGTGCGCGAGATTGGTAGTGGTCGTTCTGAACGGGAGATGATTATCTACTTTACGGCACTGTTTATTGCGGTGGCATCGATTGGACTGGTGTATTGGTTACTACGTTCTAAGCACGGTTTATCACTCACAGCCATTCGTGATTCAGAAGCGGCTTCGGATAGTCTTGGAGTAGATATCTTTAAGACTAAGCTGGCTGTTTATGTGATTTCTGCTGGTATTACAGGTGTTGTTGGCGCACTTATCTTCCTACAAAAATTACGTATCTCCCCTGATGCTGCGTTTAACTTGCAGGACTGGACCGCGGCGGTAATCTTTATCGTGGTGATCGGCGGTATTGGCACTATTGAAGGTCCGATTATCGGCACGTTAATCTACTTCATTCTGCGGGGTGTATTGGCCGATTATGGTTCTGTTTATATGATAGTTCTGGGTGTTGTTGCTGTCGTTATGATGCTTAAAGCGCCACAGGGTGTTTGGGGATTTCTATCGAAAAAGTACGATTTGCATCTATTTCCTGTTCATCGTCGTCTTAAAGCTAAAGATGAACTGGAGTAAATAAGTATGCGTGAAGTCTATATCTGTGATGCTGTTCGAACACCGATAGGTCGATATGGTGGCGCGCTAGCTGGTATTAGAACTGATGATCTTGGTGCTATACCTATTAGAGCGCTGATGCACCGTAATCCTGGAATAGATTGGGACGACGTAGATGAATTGATTTATGGCTGTGCGAATCAAGCAGGTGAGGATAATCGTAACGTTGGTCGTATGGCACTGCTATTGGCGGGCCTTCCTGTCAGTGTACCAGCAACGACAGTTAATCGTTTGTGTGGCTCTGGCATGGATGCAGTGGGCATTGGAGCAAGGGCGATTAAATCAGACGAAGCTGATTTAGTTATTGCTGGAGGAGTGGAGTCGATGTCGCGGGCTCCATTCGTTATGGGAAAATCTGAACAAGCCTATAGTCGCGAACCTAAGGGTCTTTATGACACTACGATTGGGTGGCGTTTTATCAATAAAAAAATGGCATCTGAATACGGTGTGGATTCAATGCCGGAAACGGCTGAAAATGTAGCAGAGCAATTCAGTATCAGCCGGCAAGATCAGGATAGATTTGCGTTAATGAGTCAGCAGAAAAACGCTGCCGCTCAAGCGCGTGGGTTTTATAAGAATGAAATTGTACCGGTACATATTGCGCAGCGTAAAGCTGATCCTATTACGTTTGATAGGGATGAGCATCCGCGGCCAGATGCTACCTTGGAACAACTGACCCGCCTTCGCGCCCCATTTCGTGAAGGGGGATAGGTAACGGCGGGAAATGCCTCAGGTGTTAACGATGGAGCTTGTGCGCTGATTCTGGCTTCTAAAGAGGCGGTTAATAAATACAACTTAAATCCGAAGGCCAAGGTTATCTCTATGGCTACTATCGGCGTAGAACCAAGAATCATGGGGTTTGGCCCTGCGCCGGCAATAAAAAAATTGCTAAAACGTACTCAGATGACTTTGGAGCAAATTGATCTGATTGAATTGAATGAAGCTTTTGCTTCTCAATCATTAGCAACTTTGAGGGATTTGGGAATTGCCGATGATGATCCCCGGGTTAATCCCAATGGTGGCGCGATCGCTCTTGGCCATCCGTTGGGCATGAGTGGCGCCAGGCTTATAACAACAGCCATTAATCAGCTGGAATCTTCCGGTGGAAAATTTGCAATCTGCGCTATGTGTATTGGTGTGGGCCAAGGCATTGCCACTTTAATTGAGAGAGTATAAAACAACTTTCAGGAGTAAGACTGATGAGTATTACTGAGCAAAACTTAACAGATATTGTTGTATCCACTTTGAACTCCGATGACCCGCGACTCAATCAGGTGATGGAGAGTCTGATTCGTCACTTACATGGCTTTATTCGTGAGGTTGAGCCCAGTGATGAGGAGTGGATGGCAGGTATTCAGTACCTCACAGAAGTTGGGCAGATGTGTAACGATGTCCGTCAGGAATATATTCTGCTATCAGACACTCTCGGCGTTACCGTACTGAAAGACAGCCTTAATAATAAAAAGCCTGAAGGTGCAACCGAGGTCTCAGTGCTGGGCCCATTTTATCGCGAAGGGGCTGAGGTGATGCCATTGGGCGCTAGTATCTCTCGCGGAGAGAATGATGGTCAGCCTTGTGTTGTTCGTGGTCGAGTAACAACCCCGGATGGGACGCCTATTGCAGGAGCTGTCATGGATGCCTGGCAGGCGGCCAGTACAGGGTTCTACGAACAGCAGGATGAAAACCAACCAGAGATGAATTTGCGTGGTCGGTTTAAGACTGATGAAAACGGTTACTACCATTTTAAAACAGTTAAACCTAAAAACTACCCGATACCAGGTGATGGGCCTGTTGGAAAAATGCTGGACGCGGTTGGTCGACATAACTACAGACCTGCTCATATCCATTTCATCGTCTCAGCAGAAGGTTATGAGCTAGTGATTACTCAGTTCTTTGATGCTACGGATGAATATGTAACCAGCGATGCCGTGTTTGGTGTAAAAGAATCGCTGCTGGTGGACTTCCAGGAAGTCACCGATCCTGCGCAGGCTGCTGAACTTAATCTGCCTGTTGGTGGTTGGTTAGTGGAATTTAACTTTGGCCTTAATCCGGAATAAAGCGATGTATTTTGTAGTTTTTGCAACGGATAAACCGGGTATGGCACAAGCCAGAGCCGAAGCCCGGCCAACACACCGGGAATATCTTCGCCAGCATGACCATCCGGTTCGTGTACGGGTGGGTGGGCCAACATTCAATGCCAGTGCCGAGCAGATGAACGGCACTATGCTGGTTATTGAAGCGGATGAGATCAAGCAGGTTCATGAGTATCTTAAAGACGATCCTTATCAAGCAGCTGGTATATTTGAATCGATAGAGGTGCGTCCCTGGTCATGGGGCTTAGGATTGCCGGAGGAGTGATTTATGAAAACATGGCATCTTGAGCGTAATGCACCTGAGACTGGAACCCGGCTTTGTCGTGTCGATGAGGTGTCGGAAGATGAGGTCGTTGAATTTAAGTTCGGTGACAATATCAAGACCTTGTTTCGAATGTTTGTTTATAACGATCAGGGCCAGTTACGGGCGTATATGAATGTTTGCCCGCATTTCAATGTGCCTCTTAATGTCAGTCCCGGTGAAATGTTCACCTCTGATCGTGCCCAGTTCATGTGCTCGATACACTATGCCAAGTTTAACCTGGACGATGGTCACTGTACTGATGGCCCCTGCGAGGGGCTCGGATTGGAGGTAATACCACTGGATATTATCAACAATGAAGTGTTTGTCGGGAATGTGGCATAAGTAGGTTTTTAACCCGTTTCTGGTTTGGTCTGAACCAGTGATAGTCAGCTGCTGAAAATATCAGATCTTTACCCAAACCGAGCCAGATACCCAGGCTTTAGGTTTTTAGCCGGCTCATCCCGAATGATTTGCCGGCATTTTTTTGAGGTGGTTATGATCAATGTCCAACAGCTTAGCCAATTGAACACAGGATGCCTGCCGGGACTGATTGGTTTAGACATACTTTCGGCCACGCCTGATCAGTTAATTAGCGAGCTTGTTATAAGAGAAGAACTGCTTGCGCCTAATGGTTATCTACATGCGGCGACAGTCATCGCCTTGGCAGATACAACTTGCGGTTATGGCACTCGGCTACACTTGCAATCAGGGCAGGGCTTTACCACGCTGGAGCTAAAGTCCAATTTTTTGGGGACTGCCAGAGAAGGCGTTATCCGTTGTATCGCAACGCCGCGTCACCTAGGGCGAAGTAGCCAAGTTTGGGAGGCGGAAGTAGAGGATATTCAAGGCAAAACACTGGCGTTGTTCCGTTGCACTCAGATGATCCTTAATGTTTCAAAAAAGGTAAGAGCCGATGACTGAAGGATGGGAGTTCTGGAGTATTGCGGTGATCGGGGTTCTGATAACGGGTATTTCAAAATCAGGCTTTGCCGGGGGGATAGGTGTTATCACGGTACCACTGATGGCTCTGCAGATTGGGCCACTCCGTGCTGCGGCATTAATGCTGCCGCTACTGATTATTATGGATATTCTCAGTGTTCGAGCCTGGTGGGGTAAGCAGGTTAAAGCTTTGTTATGGTTGTTGCTGCCACCGGCGGCAGTAGGTATTGGCATTGGATATCTGCTGTTCGATTATTTGAATGATCAAATCTTGCGCATGATACTGGGCTGGATGTCGATCTTATTCGGCCTGTGGGGATTATTGAAGGGGATGAAACTGGGACGATTCACTTCTCCATGGGTTGGCCGGGTTTGTGGTGGTGTCGCTGGATTCACTAGCTTTTTAGCTCATGCTGGAGGGCCTCCACTTAACTTCTATCTGATCCCACAGCAGCTACCTAGGGAGAAGTTTCTCGCCACTGCGGTTCTGTTTTTGGCATCGATTAACCTGATGAAATTAGTGCCCTATATAGCACTGGGGCAAATTAATAGTGATAACCTGGTGATTGGAATAGTACTAGCTCCAATTGCCTGGCTGGGGGTAAAGCTGGGGCTAAAGATCCAACATCTGCTTAGCGATGTACTGTTTTATCGCATTATCCTGGTTCTGCTTATGTTGGTCGGTATAAAACTGATCACCGATGCCATCTAAACAATACCTCTAAAGGGCAAGAAAGAAAAAACACCCAGCCTGCGGGGGGAAATGAGCAAGCCGGATACATAAAGTATGAAAGTAAGTTTAATCAGTTAGCTGCTTAGGCACTTAGTTTTTGTGCCAGAGTTGCTACGTGATTTCCTTGGAAACGGGCCATTTCGAGTTCTTTCTCTGATGGACTACGAGAACCATCGGCCCCCGCAATGGTTCCAGCTCCTAAGGGGGAGCCTCCTTTTACTTCGGAAATATCAGTCAGTTCTCCGCAGCTGTATGGCAGGCCAACAACCACCATTCCATGGTGGAACAGGGTGGTATGGAATGACTGAATTGTTGTCTCATTACCCCCGCCGGTACCTGTACTGGTAAAGACGCTGCCAACCTTGCCAATCAACGCGCCGTTCATCCACAGTCCACCGGTTTGATCGAGGAAGTTACGCATCTGGCTGGCCATGTTGCCAAAGTGGGTTGGTGTTCCAAAGATAATGGCGTCGTAATCTGCTAGTTCATTAGGGGTAGCAATAGGAGCGGTCTGCTCTAGTTTTATACCAGCATTTTTAGCTGCATCTTCAGGCATTAATTCCGGCACGCGTTTGATAGTGACTTCAACACCTTCGACGGATGCTGCGCCTTGTGCGATGCTCGCTGCGAGCGTTTCAATGTGGCCATAAGATGAATAATACAGAACTAGAACCTTGCTCATTGCAGGTCTCCTTTTATCTTTGTTAAAAAGTGCGTTGATAAATCGAGTAAACATTAGGTTTATCTCTTGTTGAATGCTTTAACTTTGCTTCAGCGGTTTGTTTTGAGTGTGCTGCTTTATCAGGGGAGCTCAAACAACAGAGCCTCAACCTTGTTAGGTTCAGTAAAACTCAGTATTTCTTCCTTTTTTATGGTCGCCCCATCACCTGACTGCACAGTGGTGCCGTTAACCTTAATCGACCCCCTGGCAATATGTAGATAGTAAGTTCGCCCCTTAACCGTGGTAAAACTACTGTCTTTATCAGACTGACTGAGTTTATAAATTCGTGTGCTTTGACGAATTGACAGAGAACCTTTTTGGCCATCAGGCGATACAATCAACGTGATTCCCTGACTATCACCGAAATTATTTTGCTGGTAGCTGGGCTTAGCACCCAGCTGATTTGGTTGAATCCAGATCTGTAAAAAGTTCAGGTGTTGGCTTTTTGACGGGTTGTATTCACTGTGCCTGATGCCGGTTCCTGCGCTCATCACCTGAACGTCACCCGCCTTGAGGATGGAATGAAAACCCATAGTATCTTTGTGTTCGATACTACCTTCCAGGATATAACTGATAATTTCCATGTCCCGGTGAGGGTGGGTGCCAAAACCGGTGCCCGGGCTGACCCAGTCATCGTTAATCACCAGAAGTTCTGAAACTCCCATATAACGGGGGTCATAATAGTTAGCGAAGGAGAAACTATGTTTAGTTTCAAGCCAGTTGTATTTGGCGTATCCGCGTTCTTTACCCGGGCGTAATGTGATCATGTGGTTTCTCTTAACGGCAGTGGAAGGCCTGATGAAATCAAGCTTATTCCGATAAGGTGCTCATGCGACGGTCGATCGATATTGCACCGGCACCATTGAAGGCTAGGGCAACAGAGATACTGAAGAGTGCCAGGCCAAACTCGTAGCCGTTGTTGCTCATAAACAGGCCGTTGCTTATATGTACGCTAAAAATCGCTACCAACATTGTGAAGGCCAGTACTACGGCAGCAGGTCGGGTCAGCAGACCAAGTAACAGGGCGATACCGCCGAAGAATTCAGCACTGCCTGCGCCAAGTGCCAATAGGTAACCAGGCTCAAGGCCGATAGAAGCCATCCACTGACCTGTGCCTTCCAGGCCGTAGCCTCCGAAAGCACCGAATAGTTTCTGAGCGCCGTGGGCCGCAAAAATAATGCCGGTAGGGATTCTAAGAGCCAGCCCGGTCAGGCTGCTGTTGGTAGAAAGAAGACGATTTAAAAGGTTACTGTTCATGGGTTATTTCCTATATATTCAGTATTATTGATTTATGCAATTACTATAAATTAATAGAATTTATAAAAATAACGGGGAATTTTGATTTAATTGATCAAAATATTTGAACTATGTACTCACCGATCACTATAGATGCGCTCCGGACACTGGATGCGATTGACCGACGCCGTAGTTTTGCCGCTGCTGCCGAAGAGTTATACCGGGTTCCTTCCGCTATCTCTTATACCATCAGTAAGCTGGAAGAAGACTTGGGGGTAGAGCTGTTTGATCGTTCCAGGCGTAAGGCTGAACTGACAGCAGTAGGCCGACTGATACTGGAACAAGGGCGACAGATTTTGGTGGCGACCGAGGAGTTGACCGCGCTTGCAAAACAGACCGATGAAGGGTGGGAAACCGAGTTGCGGATCTGTATTGATAGTCTTATTAACTGTGAGCCTGTATATGATTTGATTGAACAGTTTCAGAAGCTTCAACCTCGTACAGAATTGCGTTTGACGGAGGAGGTGTTGGGCGGCAGTTGGGACGCTCTTAATTCCGAGCAGTGTGATCTGGTGATTGGCGCGGAAGGCGATCCACCGTCGCAGGGGTTTGGTATTCATCTGCTTGGGCAGGTGGAGTTTGTGTTTGCTGTTTCGGCTAGTCATCCATTAACCGATATGCAGCAACCGATCTCGTTACAAGCGATTCAGGATTATCCGACAGTGGTGGTAACAGATAGCTCCCGTTATCTTCCGGTCCGCTCTACTGGACTACTTGATGGTCGAAGTCGTATTGCGGTCTCTTCGATAGAACACAAAATTGCTGCTCAAATACGAGGCCTGGGGGTTGGCTACCTTCCTAAATTCAGGATTAAAAAAGAGTTAGAAGAGGGCAAGTTGAAGCAACTAATGTTGGCGGAAACTCGTTCCCCCAGATCGATATCCATTGCCTGGCGAAATACGAGTAAAGGCAAGGGAGTGCAATGGTTTGTCAGTCAGCTTCGGCAGATGGTATTTGATCAGGATTCTGGATTACAGCGACCTAAATAAAAAGAACGGGCCATAGGCCCGTATAAAAAGCTGAGGAGATCAGCAAGACAGTGATAAGACAATTGAATTAGTGACTGGCAGGGAGTGAAAGAATTTCCCGGGCTTGAGCGGGCGTTGCAACGGTACGACCATATTCAGTGGTCAGTTCTGCAACTCTGGTAACTAACTCTGCGTTGCTGCTAGCCAGACGGTCTTTATCAAATCGCAGATTATCCTCCAGACCTGTGCGGCAATGTCCGCCTAGTTCCAGCGCCCAGTTATTCAACGTTAGCTGGTGGCGACCGATACCGGCAGCAGTCCAGGTAGCATCGGGTAACACCTTGTTAAGCTGCTCAATTTGGAATTTAAGTACTTCTTTATTGGCGGGTAAAATTCCTGGCATGCCCATAATGAACTGAACATGCACAGGGCTTTTCAGCAGCCCCTGTTTGACCATTTTTTCTACGTTATAAAGCATTGACAGATCGAAAGCTTCAATCTCTGGTTTGATGTCATACTCCAGCATCTTTTTTGCAAGCTCATCGATAAGCAAAGGATGGTTTTCATAGATCATCCCAGGAAAGTTAACCGATCCTGTCGAGAGTGACGCCATTTCAGGCCGGTGATGTAGCATGCCACCGCGTAGTTCGCTTTCACGTCCCCGTCCTCCGGTAGAAAACTGAACAATCATGCCTGGGCAATGTTTATTAATACCATTCTTGAAAGCAAGGAATCGTTCGGGGTCTGATGAAGACTGGCCCTGATCTCCACGCACGTGTACATGGACAATTGTCGCACCTGCTTCAAAAGCTTCCTGGGTTGACTCTATTTGCTCAGAGACTGAAATAGGGACAGCCGGGTTGTCTTTTTTCTGTGGTAAAGATCCGGTAATGGCAACGGAAATGATACAGGGCTTGGACATCATGATTTCACTCTTTGATTAACGGCTTACAAAAATGGGTTCGCCATACGAATTAAAGTTCGTTATACGGATATTAGTTCGTTATACGAACTAGGTCAATAGGTGTTGCTCTCTTTTTTAAGTCTGGATGGGAGAAGGGTGAGGCCTGAATGAGTAATAAATTGAGGCTGTAGGAATAGCCGTTCATGATTCTGCAGGATCAAAAAAGGAGTTTGCTGAGACTACTTTATCGGGTTAGCGGGGCGCTTATTTAGGCAAGGATTCGTGTGGAGATCTTGTTCTCAATATGCTGCTGCGGAGGGATTCAGCCAATGTCCTCATACTTACAACTGAAAGTAAGTATGTGACGTCAACCCCGTGGTATTTCATTATTGGCCGAGTGGTTTGTAAGGAAAATTTCTCCCACATGAAGCAAATCTAGTATTTGTTTTTGCTATTTATATTTAGTTTTGATGTTATTTTTCCTATACTAACTTGGCTAAGGCAGAGTATGTCTATCAATAAATCACAGGTCATCGAAAATGAATTTTACCTTAAAACAGCTGCGCTACTTTGCTAAGGCCGGTGAATTTGGCAGTGTTACCAAGGCAGCTGAAGCGTTACATGTCTCGCAACCTTCGATATCTTCTGCGGTGCTGCATTTAGAGGAGGTGAGTGGGCTGCAGTTATTTATACGTCATCATGCCCAGGGATTGACCCTGACTCCTGCTGGGCGGCAATTTATTATTAAAACTAAACAATTGCTTAATGATGCAGAGGGATTAGGGCGTTATGCGGACATGCTGGGAGAAGATATTGCCGGTACACTGCGCATTGTAGGGTTCCCCACTTTCACACCGATGATGCTGCCGTCGTTGATGAAAAAGTTTATTGAAACCTATCCCAAAGCCAGCATTCAGTGTGATGAGAGTCATCAGCAGGATATTATTCAGAGTCTGGTTGCTGGTCGGCATGAGCTGGCACTGACATATGACTTACAGATACCTGCGGAGATTGATTTTGAGCCGATAATGGAATTTCCTGTGTATGCGGTATTGGCCCATGATCATCCGCTGGCTCAGCGGAAGGAACTTGACTTAAAGGAGTTGGCAGAATATCCGATGATCCTGTTGGACTGGCCGGTGACTCGTGAGTATTTCATCTCTCTGTTTATGAGTCAGGATGTTGAACCTAATTTTGCCTACCGAGCTCAATCTCAAGGTATGGTGCGTGGGTTGGTTAGCAACGGTTTAGGTTATTCCTTGTTTAATGCGCCACTGGTCAATAATAAAGCGTTGGACGGCTCTGAACTGCAAGCGATCCCATTGACTGGTAATCTGCGCCCGCTGCGCCTTGGCGTGGCTAAAATTTCTCAGTTGCGGCTCACTCCTGTGGCTGAGGCTTTTATAAAACTATTGAAAGAGCGTGCGGCAGAGCTGGCAGCTTCTGTCTCTACAGACGAACGTTTTTATCGACACCTGGACTAATCTATAGCTTTCTCTGAGATTAGCAGTGAGTAAAACCGGGTGGATGGTGCTTAGGTACCATAAAAAATTAGTTATGCAGTAATGCTTTTACAACTGTTGTGTTTTTTGCCAGGCAATTTGTCTGGCTTTTTTATGCCTGCTTGTCAGGTACTTTCCTTAGTTATTAAATCGTTTTAAAACTCTCTGCATAGAAAAATATAATCCAATAGTAATTATTTTAATATTTTACATATGCAGTGGCTCTTTCTAGTCTGGATAGGTAAAAGTTCGTGAATTTTGTGCGAGCAGATCTAAACAAATTTATCCCGTAGCTAAAGTAGTACGCAGAGTAAAAAATGAACACAAATAATAAAAAGCTTATTAAAACAGTTTTACAGTGCGATAGTTTGGAGGCTCCAGAATTCAGTGCGTTACTGAAACTATGCGTTGTCAGTGAAATTAAAAAGGGTGAGCCAGTCAAGGCAGAAGGTAGCGCTGAACGGTTATTGATCTTATTGGCGGGAACCTGCCAGAAAACTGAATTGGGCTATCAGGTTGAGTTAACCGGCCCGGTGCTCTGTAACTCTCTGATTCTGTCTGCGCGCAGGGTAGTACAGGACAGTTTTTGGGCTGTAACCGATGCCACTATACTGGATATCGATCGTAATCAGCTGCTTCAGTGGTGTGAAGTTTCGACGGCAACTGCCGCAATAGGCACGGTGCTATTGAAACTGGAAAGGCAGCGTCAGAAATTTACCGATCTGGGAATGAACGTTAAGTTGGTGCGCCGGGAAAAAGACTTGCTGGGTGAGCGGGATGTTCCTCAGTCAGCGTTATTTGGTGTGCAGACCTTACGTGCGCAAGAGAACTTCGAAGTTACCGGCATTAAACTGAAGCATTTTCCTAAGTTAGTTACTGCTTTGGCGATGGTGAAAAAGGCCGCCGCTAAGGCAAATAATAAACTGGGTCTGTTGAATGATATTCATAGCGGTGCTATCTGCCAGGCTTGCGATGAAATTATTGCCGGTCAGTGGCATGAACACTTTGTTGTTGATGTTATCCAGGGCGGCGCTGGTACTTCAACGAACATGAATGCCAATGAAGTTATTGCTAACCGTGGTCTTGAGATTCTGGGGCATGCACGGGGGGATTATCAGTATCTTCACCCTAATAATCACGTCAATCTGTCTCAATCTACAAATGACGCTTATCCGACCGCTATCAGGTTGAGTATTCTACTTAGTCATCAGGAATATGTATCTGCGTTGTCAGGACTTTGTTATCAGCTTAAGCAGAAATCCGTTGAGTTTTCTGACGTAGTGAAAATGGGTCGTACACAGCTACAGGATGCCGTTCCTATCACTCTGGGGCAGGAGTTTGGTGCCTGGTATTCCACTATGAAAGAGGATATCGAAGAAGCTAAGAGCGTGGTCGAATTCTTCCGTGAGATTAACCTGGGAGCTACCGCTATTGGTACCGGTATCAATACCGATCCTGAGTATTCTAGTCTGGTAATTGAAGAGCTTTGCCACATCTCAGGTAAAGAGATGATCCAGGCTGGGAATCTGATTGAAGCGACCTCCGATATGGGCGCTTTTATTACTTTCTCGAGTGTTGTGAAGCGTAATGCGGTTAAGCTATCTAAAATATGTAATGACTTACGTCTGCTTTCCAGTGGCCCCCGGGCCGGCCTTCAGGAGATCAATCTGCCGCCGATGCAGCCGGGCAGTTCGATTATGCCGGGTAAAGTTAATCCAGTGATTCCTGAGATGGTCAACCAGGTAGCTTTTCAGATCATCGGCAATGATATTGCGGTGACCATGGCCGCAGAAGCCGGTCAGCTACAGCTAAACGTAATGGAACCTGTTATTGCATTTAACGTGCTTCAGTCGCTGCGATTACAGATTCGGGCAGTGAATACATTGGCCGATAAATGTATTAAAGGCATAACGGCGAATCGGGATCATTGTCTTGATGTTGTGAATAACAGTATTGGTATTATCACGGCACTCAACCCTTACATCGGCTATGAGAATGCCACCCGGGTTGCCCAGCAGGCAATTGAGAATAACAACAGCGTACGTGAACTGGTATTAAAAGAGGGATTGTTAACTAGTGATGAACTGGATGACATTCTCAGTGTTGAAAATATGACCGCCCCGCGCCGAGTACGTCAGAGTGCGGTGAATAATAATGCTGTCTGAGCAGGAGTAATGCAGATGACTATACAGAACAAAGATTACTGGCTGAGAAAACAGCAGGGCATGAAACTTATTTCGCAGGCATTTATCGATGGTGAGTATAGCAATGCCAGCGATGGTGGCACTTACGATACGATCAACCCGGCAACCGGGGAGCTATTAGTCGCGACGGCCGCATGTACCGAACAGGATGTTGACAGGGCAGTAGCTGCAGCACGTAGAGCATTTGATTCAGGTGTATGGGCAGATCAAGCACCAGGAGAGCGTAAGGCGGTGATGAAAAAGCTGGCTGCCTTGATTATGGAAAATCATGAAGAACTGGCGTTGATGGAGAGCCTTAACGTTGGTAAGCCAGTACAGGATGCCATGAATATCGATATACCGGGCTCTGCCGGTTGCTTTGAGTGGTATGCGGAAACAATCGATAAATTGTATGGTGAGGTTGCACCAACCGATGGTAATAATATTGCCACGATTACCCGTGAACCGATTGGTGTCGTGGCGGCGGTGGTTCCCTGGAATTTTCCGTTGGATATTGCTGCCTGGAAATTGGCACCGGCTCTGATAAGTGGTAACTCAGTGGTCTTGAAACCAGCAGAGCAATCACCGCTGACAGTACTAAAACTGGCAGAGCTGGCAAAGCAGGCAGGTATTCCGGATGGAGTACTCAATGTTGTAACCGGTCACGGGCATATTGTTGGTAAAGCACTGGGCCTGCATAACGATGTTGATTGTTTAGCATTCACCGGCTCGACTCAGGTCGGTAAATTGTTTATGGGGTATTCGGCAGAATCAAACATGAAAGCCGTATGGCCGGAAACCGGGGGTAAGAGCCCTAACCTGATCTTTGCTGATTGTGATATTGATGCTGCTGTTGAACACGCAGCGATGGGTATCTTTTTCAATCAGGGTGAGGTCTGCTCTGCAAATTCTCGGATACTGATTGAAAGCAGTATTAAAGAACAGTTTATCGAGAAATTCCTGGCTAAGGCACAGTCAATGAAAGTGGGTGATCCTTTGGATGCTGACACTCAGGTTGGTGCTCTGATCGATATAAACCATGCCAGTAATGTGCGCAGTTGTATTAATCAGGCCAATGCTGAGGGAGCAAAAATGCTCACCGGTGGTATCGGTGATGAGTCGACCGCAACGGTTGCACCGACAATATTTGACCAGGTGACGCCAGATATGAGTATCGCTCGGGATGAAGTGTTCGGACCGGTAGCTGCGTTGATTAGTTTTGACACTGAAGCCGAAGCACTCGCGATTGCTAATGATTCAATTTACGGTTTGGCTGCCTCTTTATGGACCTCTAATCTGAACCGCGCACACCGGGTTGCGAAGAAGCTGAAAGCGGGTACTGTTTCGGTTAATACCATGGATGCGTTGGATTTCAGTACACCATTTGGTGGCTTTAAGCAGTCCGGTTTTGGCCGCGATTTATCTTTACATGCTTTTGATAAATTCACTCAGCTTAAGACAACCTGGATCAAACTAGGCTGATGCCAGAGCGCCATTAGCAATCGCTAGTGGCGCTTTTTTATTAGCTACAGATTAGCAAATATTGTTACTGCAAACTGAATCAGCGCGCTGTATCCGGGGTAATACATTATTGGCCACCAGCGCGACTATAACGAGCATCAAACCGTAGACCTCCATCGGGTGAATCGCCTTGCCTTGTAAGGCTGCGATGATGAAGGCAGATACCGGAATCATGTTCATAAACAGTAACGAATTAAGCGCGCCCATTTTGGCAACGCCGCTCGACCAGCAGGATACGGCGAGTACTCCGGCGGCCAGGATTAGATAGCTGACCTCGAATAGTACCGGGGTGATTTTCTCAGGTGTTGGCAGGGTGGATGCACCAACAATACTAGCAACAGTATTTGCCATCAGAATGGTGATCAGTCCGGCGCAGCATGACAGTGCGGTGTAACGGCTGGAACTCCAGCCCTGCATCTGACTCAGTCCCATGGAAAAGATAACCCAGCAGGTGACGCCCAGAATGATCATCAGATCGCCTTTGACTGAATCTAACTGTAGCAGGTTGGCAATTTCTCCACGGGATATGACAAGTACAACGCCGATGATGGCTATCAGGGTACAAAGTAAGGTTGTTTTATCGGGTCGCTTGTTATGAGTAAGCCAGCTGATCAGAGCGCTGATCAAAGGCATCAGGGATGCTATTACAGCGCCATGTTCCGCCGGTGCGTGTTTAAGTCCGTGAAATAGCAGAATGCTGAAGCCACAAAAACCACAGGAACCGTAGAGCCAGATGCGAACAAACTGGCCATCGAACCGGAAGGACTGAGGGCCTTCTTTTAGCAGAAGCAGCAGACAAAAAATCAGTGCGCCACAGCCATAACGGATGGTGGTCATTGAATAGGGGTCAAGATACTGAAGCGCCGTTTTAGATACGCCATACATGCCACCCCAGGCGAGTGCAGCGATAAGTAAATGGCTACTGCCAATCAGAGAATTATCAGAGCCTTTGGTGGTATTCATTATGGTTACTCATTGTCTGATGCATATTTAATAATTGAACAAATTGTATGCATCAGGGGCGGGGTAGATAACCCGATGAGTTGATACAACTTCTACAGGTTTTTAAAACATGTCTTTGAAAGCGGAATACCTTAGAGCACTGATTACAACCGAACATAAGGGGAGTCTTTCCGCTGCTGCGGCAGAACTGGGTATCACGGTCTCCAGTGTTAGCTATGCGATTCGCCAGTTAGAAGATGAGCTGGGTGAATGTTTACTCAACCGTGATAAATACCGGGTTAGCCTGACTGGAGCGGGTCAGGCTGCAGCAAAATATGGCACTGAGATTCTGCGTTTACATAGCAGTCTCATTGCAGAGGTAAATCATATAGCGCATGGCTGGGAGCAGGAGTTTCGTATTGTCTTTACTAACATGCTGCGCAGTGAAGTGTTATTTAGCTGGATCGGTGAGTTTTATCGACTCAATACGGGTACCCGCATCCGGGTCATTCGTGAAGTCTATAGCGGTACCTGGGATGCTTTATATGATCAGCGAGCTGACCTGGTCATTGGCGCAGTGGGGCGTCCTCCCCATGAGGTGGATACCCATTCGTTGCCGATAGGCCGACGTGAGCTGAGTCTGGCAATGTCGGTGGATCATCCGCTAGCCAATCAGTCCGCCCCCCTGACAATGGAACAGCTGAACCAATATCGGTTGGTGGATGCGGGCGATAGTAGTCGCTTGATTGATGTGGAGTGTAACAGCAGTACTTATTTGAGCAGTATACATCGTCAGGAACAACTCATAGTCCCCGATCTGTTTGCTCAGAAAGAAGCGATTTTGAGCGGCCTCGGTATTGGTTTTCTACCGCGTTATATGATCGAGAACGAGATCGCTTCCGGGCAAATTTTGGTGCGTGAAGTTTTAAATAGAGATAACAGTGTCGAGCTGTTTACCTGCTGGCGTCAGTCCAGTCGGGGTAAAACGCTGGAATGGTTTACCCAGCGCCTGTTGCAACAGGAATACCGTCAGCAATTTCTCTGAATCAATCTAAGTAGTGGTATTTTAAATGAGTAAAAAAATTAGTGTCTGGCAGCTGGATAAGCTTTCACCTGAACAACAGGAGAAGCTGTTACAGCGCACGGAGTCTGACCTGAGTAACTATATTGCACAGGTTCAGCCGATCATAGAACAGGTTATTGAGCAGGGGGATGCTGCATTAGTTGAGTTTGCCCGACGTTTTGATAGGGCTGAGATCTCCATAGATCAGTTGGGGGTTACTGAATCAGAGTTTGACGCTGCCAGTACACAGACCGATGACGAAACGCTAACCGCGATTCGCTTCGCCGCAGATAATATTCGCCGTTATCATGAAACTCAAAAACCTGGTGAAATGACGATGCAGGAAGTGCGTAGCGGCAGTTTTGTGGGAGAGCGTTTCTTGCCTATTCCATCGGTTGCCTGTTATGTGCCGCGGGGCAAGGGGTCCTTTCCCTCGGTATTACTGATGAATGCGATTCCTGCTCTGGTGGCCGGGGTAAAGCGAACCATTGTTATTACGCCTCCGGGTGAAGATGGAAGCGTGGATGCGGCAACACTAACCGCCTGTCGTGAGATCGGTATTACCGAGGTGTACAAGTGTGGAGGTGCGCAGGCAGTGGCAGCGGTTGCTTATGGCACTGAAACCTTGCCCCGTTGCAGCAAAATAGTCGGCCCGGGGAGCCCCTGGATGGTTGCGGCTAAACAACTGCTGTCGAACCGGATAGATCCGGGCATACCGGCAGGCCCTTCGGAATCGATAGTGTTTGCCGATGACAGTGTTGACGGAGCGCTAGCTGCATTAGATCTTTTGATTGAAGCAGAGCACGGCCCGGACTCTTCCGCCTATCTGGTGACGACCTCTGCTGAAGTGGCTGACGCCGCCATAGCTGCTTTTCCTGAACACTGGGCCAATATGAGCCCACAGCGTGTGGAGTATTCATCGACAGTGCTTTCGGGGCAGATGGGAGGGGTCGTACTGGCTAACAGCATTGAGCAGGCGTTTGATTTTATTAATGCATACGGGCCTGAGCACCTACAGTTACTTAGCCGTGACCCATGGCAGTATCTGGGTCGGATAGAGAATGCCGGAGAAGTTCTATTAGGAACGCATTCACCGAGTACGCTAGGGAATTATGTGTTGGGCTGTAATGCAGTTCTGCCTACTTCTGGCGCGGCAGCGACTGTATCGCCACTGGGGGTAATGGACTTTATGAAGTTTATGTCGGTGGCGTATGTAACTGAGAGTGGTTATCCGGAAATGGCGCAGCATGCAAAGGTGCTGGCAACCTATGAAGGCTTTGATGCACATGCTAATGCGGTGTCTGAATTGCGGCAGAAGTATCTTAATTGAAGTAACTTGTAGGCATAAAAAAGCCGGTCATATGACCGGCTTTTTTATCTGTCCCGAAGGGGAGTAAGGGATCAGAAGGTACGTGAAACAGTGAACACTACAGTGTTATCATCCAGGTCATCAGTGGTCGCACCTTCAACATCGTTGGCCAGGTACGCTAGCGACAGGTCGAGACCAGCAGCGCTGCCGGACACACCAACCGAGTAATCGCTATACTCAGCATCTTTATAGGCGTCGCCTGAGGTATAACCCGCGTGCAGGTCAAGATTAACCTGTTCTGTGATCGCTGTACTGTAATCCAGCGCAATATAGCTGTAGTCATCACCGCTATTTACATAGTCAGGAGCATAGGCTACCAACAGGGTAAGGTCTTTGTATGACGCACGCAGGTCCAGTTCAGCAAAGTCGATATCTGTACCGTCGTTATAACCATGGTATTGGAAGTAATACAGGGTGGCATCGTAGCTCAGGTCTTCAGTAATATCGCCATAGCGGCCGATATAATAATCTATCTCCAGATTGGCATTATCTGTATCGCCAAAGTTTACGTTACTACCCCAGATTCCGGCATAAATACCGTTATCAAAACCAACGTCAAGACTACCTTGCAGAGCCGGATCACCTGAAGTCTGAGAGACTCCACGGAAACGGTAATCATTAGTGAAAGTTACGGTGCCAGACACTTCAGCTGCCTGAGCGGAGAAGGTAGCAGCAAGTAAAGCAGCTGGAGCTAACCAGGTTAGTTTCATCGTTTATTTCCTTATTATTTTATAGAGAAATTATGTTTTTAAAATCACATCAGCATAGAACTGATTTTATAAATATAATGGAGTTTTATGATCGAATAAAATATTATAATCTGATGATTTGTATTATTAAATTCGATGCAGTTTTTTGCTTTTATATTGTTAATCTTTTTAATTTATATTATTTTTTGCATTAATAATAATTAATTTTATTATGATTCCGATCTGTTTTTTTCGGGTAATGGTAAAAAATCGAAAGTTAAAATTCTCGTATAAATACAGAAAAAGGCAGGTCAGAATGATGATGCGCTACTATGTTTGCTCTGGGAGGGCGTTGCATCAAAAGAGCAGCTCATTGATGAAAACCACCGACGGGGTCGGTGGTTATTCGGGTAAAGCAAAGCTAATAAGTTCAGCTCAGAAAGCTAAGCTCCGGCTTTCAGAGAAAACCTTCCTGCTGCAGGTCTGCAGTGGTTGCTTCGATACTTTCACGCAGCGTAGCCACTAAGAAGTCAATATTCTCCTTGGTCAGCGTCAATGGAGGAGAAAGTACGTTCATATGTGCCAATGGACGAACAATCAGACCCCGTGCCTGACAGTGATCAGCGATACGGTTACCTACTTTAGCATCCGGGTCGATCAGTTCTTTGGTTTCTTTGTTGGCTACATTTTCGAGACACATCATAAATTTCCGGCCGCGAACATCACCGACTATCGGCAAATCGATAAGGCCTTTAACCTGTTCTTCGAAGTATGCACCCATATCTTTAACATGACCGCAGATGTTTTCCCGCTCCATGATCTCGATATTCTTAATGCCGGCAGCACAACTCACCGGGTGGCCTGAGTAAGTATAACCGTGGGTAAACAGAGCGCCATCAGCCTGAGGTTTGCTGATCACGTCGTAGATTTCATCCGAGATGATGGTAGCACCCAGAGGCAGGTACCCAGAGGTAAGGCCTTTAGCGCAGGTGATCATATCTGGCACTATGCCGAATTCATCTTCTGAGGCGAACATATGGCCCAGGCGGCCAAATGCGGTGACTACCTCGTCTGATACATAGAGCACTCCGTACTTATGGCATACATCCAGAGTGCGCTTGTGGTAGCCCTTTGGTGGTACGATAACGCCGCCAGCGCCCATAATTGGCTCGGCAAAAAACATGGCTACATTGTCTGGGCCCAGCTCCAGAATTTTATCTTCCAGTTCCTGCACTTTCTCGTCACAGAAAGCTTCGATACTTTGCTCTGCAGGACGACGATACGGATTAGGACAAGAGATATGGTGTACCAATTCCTCTTCGATATCGAAGCCGATATGGTCAAATTTAACACCAGTAATCGACATCGCCATGTAGGTACTGCCGTGATAGCCATCGATGCGTGAGATGATCTTCTTCTTACTTTTCTTACCCAGCTGATTGAAGTAAAAGTGGATCATCCGTACTGCAGTATCATTGGCGACAGAGCCACCGCAACCATAGAAGACATGATTCAGATTACCCGGTGCAAGTTCGGCCAGCTTTGCTGCCAGTTGGGCTGCAGGTATTGTCGTGTGGTGACCAAAGCTTGAATAGTAAGGGATTTTCATGATCTGGTCGGCAATGGCTTCGGCCATCTCTTTGCGTGCATAACCAATATTTACGCACCATAGACCACCAATACCATCGAGGTATTCCCGTCCCTCACCATCTTTTACATGTACATTATCGCTGTCGGCGAGGATCATTGATCCGGTTTCTTTAAAGGTTGAAAAGTCAGTCCATGGGTGAATGTAGTGGTCTTTGTCCTGTTGCCAAACTGTTTTCATATCGATGTTTTTGTTATTGGACATTTTCGAGAACGCTCCTCAAATTATATTTTTGACTATGCCGAATCGCTTAGTTAATACGTTAGAGACTTTACGGATATAAATAAAATATTAAATTATTCTCTAGTGGATTAAAAAAACAAATGCAGTATTGAATAATCTATCAATCACCAGCTTGTTGGTATTCAGTATAGGTGTGGATAGTGTCTGTTTCAGATAGTAGTGTTTTAGTCGTTGTATTTGCTGCTGTTCATTCGCTAGATTCACGGCAGTGAAAACAAAAGGGGTAGCAGGCTAAACCTGCTACCCCGCTTCGTACCGGAGTCAGACATAACCCGACCCCGGAGGATAACTGGTTGAGCCGTTTTGCTACTTAGCTTCCAGGGCTTTTTCAATAGGCTCTGGTTTGAACAGATCCTTCTTCATAACAACTTTTACCCAGAATACAGCTATCACAGACACAACCCCCAGTACGATGCCGGTTGCTGCGAATATCTGATTACTGAGTTCAGGTGCCGGAGAGGCATAGACCACCGCGTAGATCATCCCTGCGATACCGATGATCTGTGGTAAAGGGTAGAACGGTGTTTTATATGGACGCTTAATATCCGGGTAACGACGGCGCAGCGCGATAACATTTATGTGCGTGATGATATAGGCCAGCAACCAAGCGATAGCGGCAGAGATCAGCAGCAAGCCAATGGCATCAGGATTGTCACGCATAATCAGCATAGGCAGACCAGTGATCGCAGCAACAAAGAGTACCGCAACCCAAGGTGTTTTGTTTTTGGTCAGTTTTTTCAGCTGTGGAAAAGCTTGGCCATTCTGTGCCATGCCGTAAAGCATACGAGGGATCGCTGCCAGTGAAGTATTCACCGTACTGCAGGTTGCAGTAACTGCAGCAACCGCCAGGAAGGTTAGACCAATATCACCAAATACCGCCTTAGCAAAATCGTAGTGTGGCAGGGCAGAACCAGCCAAGTCGTCAGCAGGGATATATAGCAGCGCGCCTAAGCAATAAATCGCAATAGTTACGAAAATTACAGTGACACCAATGAACATAGAGCGGGGAATGTTGCGGTTTGGATCTTTGGATTCTTCAACCAGAGGGCAAACGAATTCAGCACCCACATAACCCCAGATTGCCAGAGCTACCAGCGTAATGACTTCTGCGCCCATTGGATTCCAGGTGCTGGTCAGGTCGATACCTTCAGGATGAGGGTTTGCTACTCCGCCAACAGCACTCAGACCCAGCACTAGTAGGACTACGACCATAATGAAAGCCAGTACCGACTGTAGTTTGGCAAACAGGTCTATACCCATCAGGTTTAGTACCGTGAAGATACCTAGCAGTCCAAAGCCGACTGTGTACTGTGGGAACGCCCCCGGGTAGATCTTTTCAATAATAAAATCGACCAGCAGTAGCTCTGCGGATAGTGCAAACATAGCGACTGCAACGTAGCCAGAGAAGACTGCCAGAATAGCAGGGAAGTGGCCCAGGGCAACCTCCGTATAACTACTAAGACTACCAGCACGGGGAATCATCAGAGATAGTTCAGAAAAAGAGTAGATATAGGTTAGTGCTAGAACATAACCGATTACCAGCGGGATAATGAATCCCAAACCAGCAATACCGGCACCTTGCAGCATGAGAACCATAACACCCTGTGAAACGACCAGACCAACGGCGACAGCTAAGAGTGAGCCGAGGCCCAGTACTCTGCGGAAGCCCGATTTCTGGCTGTTATCAGCGCTGACGTCAGCGCTGGTTGCATATGTGGAGTTGTCAGACATTTTTCGCTCCTGAAATAGAGTTTTTATATTTTTGTTATCAGGTTAGTGTTAATTATGGGCCATTATAGATAGCCCGGGTAAATAGTTGCTGGTTATCCTCCTTGGGATTTTTAAGCGCTTAGCTCATCAATCAAGCGCGCCATAAAGGCTTCGCACTGCTGTAGTTGAGAAATGTGGATGAATTCGTCTGGTTTATGTCCCTGATCCATACTGCCAGGACCACATACAACGGTTGGGATGCCCAGTACATTACTGAACAGGCCTCCCTCGGTACCGAAGTTGATGTTGGCGTTTGCAGTGGATTGGGCTAGTTTCTTTACGAAAGCAACGACCTCAGCATCCTCTGCGGTGCTGAGGCCAGGGTATTCAGCGGTAATCTCGATTGAGATATCACAGTCAGCGTCTGTCAGGCGCATTTGGTTAACCAGTTCTTCTGCATAGGCTTCGAACTGTACTAACAGGTCGCGGGGATTTTCTTGAGCGATATTGCGGATTTCAAACAGGAATTCGCAATGATTAGGCACAATATTTAGGGCTGTGCCACCTTTCACCGTACCGGTATGTACGGTGCTGTAAGGGATATCGTAGCCCGCTTCAAAAGGGCCTGAGTTAGCTTTGTTTTGTGCGAGTTGTTCTAACCATACAATCAGGCGGGCAGCATAATTCACGGCATTGATACCCTGCGGGGCCATACCTGAGTGACACTCTTTGCCGGTTACTGTGACTTTTGCCGCCAGCTTACCTTTATGCGCAGTAACAACCTGCATCGAGGTTGGCTCGCCGATAATGCAGACCGCAGGTTGTAAAGGGTGGTTTTGCATCGTGTGAATCAGGCGACGGACACCTACACAGCCGATCTCTTCATCATATGAGAACGCCAGATGGATAGGGGTATGCAGTGGCTGTTTAATCATCTGCGGTACTGCTGCCAATACGACCGCTATGAAGCCCTTCATATCGGTAGTCCCACGGCCGTAGTAGAAGCCATCCTGTTCGGTTAACTGATATGGTTGACGGGTCCAGCGTTGTCCGGTTACAGGCACCGTGTCAGTGTGGCCGGACAGCATAACGCCGGCTTTATTCTCAGAACCGATCGTGGCGAATAGGTTGGCTTTCTTCTCTTTAGTGTCGTGGATCAGCTGGCTGGCGACTCCCAGATTCTCCAGATACCCTTGCACATATGCCATCAGCTGCAGATTGGAGTTACAGCTTGTGGTGTCAAATCCGATCAGCTGATCAAGGATTTCAAGGGTAAGTGGCTGGGCCATTGGTAACTCCGTATTAGTGTTCAGTTAATCTCGCCTGAGCGAAGCAGCCTTCCATGGCCGGTAGTCAGAATCTTCCTGTACAGATGTTTACTATGAACAACTGACTGGGGTTGAGCCGTGAGTAACACCAGTCCAATGAAGGGGAGTAAGGTTGATATAAATCAACATTTCATCTGTTAACTGAGCATAAGGCGATTTTAACTATCATTAAAATATTATTAATCTAACAACTGGATAAGAAAAAGCTATGCAGTTGATGAGGCAAAAAAAACGCAGTCGGATGACTGCGTTTTATGCTGAAAACACTCTCAGTTATTCATCCCCGGGGACACCATAAGAATCAGCATTAGCAGGGGCTTTAGCGCGGGTAATGTAAGCATCCATCTGGGGTTGATAGTTTCCCCAGATCATACGCAGCTCATTAATTGGCTCAATATGCCAGTCGACTCTAAGATTCACTATTGGCCAATTAGGTTCTGCAGCCACTAGTAGCCCGGCCGATTGAATGGGCCCCAGTTCTCCGCCTGCGGCAAGACCTGCTTCCAATGCTTGAAGTAGGCGTTCAGCAAGATGACCACTGCTGTTCTCAAAGCTGTTTATCATCGCTTGAGGCACAGCGGTGTTTTCAAGCAGGTTACCCATGGCAATACAGTTCTTTCCTGCTGCGGTTGCATATAGCCCCAGCGCTTCTGAGCCACTGAAAGTGGCGCTATCTCCAGCAAGATTGAGCAGACCTAACTGACGCCACTGAATATTATCGTCTAATGTCTCCAGTGCCTGCATCACCTCGGCGGTAGGGAGTTTATCGCTCATTAGGTCAAGCGCCAGCGGGCCAAGGTCTGGGTTAGTAACGTTCTGTGTCAGCGCTACGCCTATGCCACTGCGCACGAAGGTGCAGCGGCTGGCAACGCAGATGCTGGAAGAGGTGATTGCACAGCCTACCATGCCGGTATCGGGGCAGACCCCTGCAACGGAAAATGTCATGGTTTATGCCTCATCGTCTGGTATGACAGCAATAATATCGATTTCCATCAGCCATTCTGGCTGGGCTAGCGCCTGAACAACCAAGCCAGTGGATATAGGGAATGTTCCTTTAAACCATTTCCCGGTTTCTTTATAAACGGCTTCGCGAAAGCGGGGGTCGGTAATATAGGTGGTCGTCTTAACGACATGGCTTATATCTGAACCAGCTTCTTCAAGTAACTGTTTAACATTTTTCATCGCTTGTTCGGTTTGCGCACCCGGGTCGCCCAAGCCTATAAGGTTACCATCGAAATCAGTGCCGACCTGGCCCCGGACATAGACGGTGTTACCAGCGCGTACCGCCTGACAAAGATCGTTATCCAGAGTTTGATTTGGATAGGTCTCTTTGGTGTTAAACATACGAATTCGAGTATGAGTTGGCATCTGCTTACTCCAAATAAACTAAAAGTGTAAAAGTAAAAAAGGGTAGAGCCAGTCGGCCTACCCTTAGGTTTAGTTGGCGTTACTGCTTAGCGTTGTGACGGATCACGGTACGCACTGTACTTAAGCTGCGTGGCGATATGGTCTGCAATATGTTTTGCATCATGCCATACACCCCAGATGAAGGTTGATCCACGACGTGACAGCCATGGCAGACCGACAAAATACACACCCGGTTCAGTTGACACACCGCGCTGATGCGCCGGTTTGCCCGCTTCATCGAAGGCATTAACCTTCAACCAGTTGTAATCAACCGCGAAGCCGGTAGCCCAAATGATGGAGGTTATACCCGCTTCAGTCAGATTTAATTCCAGTACAGGGTTGGTCATACACTCAGGATCGGGAAGCATTTTGCGAGCTTCTGGTTCTTCCGGTAGGTCGAGATTATTACGTTCAATATAGGCGTCAGCTGCATCCAGAAGGTCTAGGTAGTTCTTATCACCACGGCCGACGTTTTCAACCAGATTTGGTTTAAATTTAACGCTACCTTGATTGAATGATTCAGTCAGGCCAACCAGGGTGATGCCCTGATGTGCAAGCGCTCGGAAATCAACTGTGCCATTGCCACCATGCGCGCCGGTTACTGCAATAGTAACGTGTTCGGTACCAGGCTTCATCGCCTCGGCATCCCACTCTCCTAATACACCTAACCACCATACAAAGTCACGATTACGATAGGAGCGTGGCGGACGGTCATGGGCGCCTACAGATAGATGTACCTGTCTGCCAGCACGCTGTAGTTCATCAGCAATCTGAACTCCAGAAGAGCCTGCGCCTACCACTAATACACCACCTTCCGGCAGTTGCGCTGGGTTGCGGTACGCGTCAGAGTGAATCTGAGTGATGCCTTCATATACAGGGGCAATCGGTGGGATGACCGGACGCTGGAAAGGTCCTGTTGCTGCAACAACACGGTTAGCTTCGATAATGCCTTCAGAGGTTTCTATCGTGAAACCCGGGCGATCGGTATTTCGTTCTACTTTCTTTACTTCGACGCCAGTGCGAATTGGAGCGTTAAACTTCTCGGAATAAGCTACGAAATAATCAGCCACCTGTTCTTTCGCTACAAATGCGTCCGGGTCGTGATCTTCAAACTCCAGGCCAGGAAAGCGGTCATGCCATGCTGGTCCATTGGCAACCAATGAATCCCATCGGCCAGTGCGCCATTGTTCAGCTATACGATTACGCTCCAAGACCAGATGCGGTACCTTGAGGTTGCTCAGGTGTTCGCTCATGGCTATGCCGGCCTGACCGGCGCCAATAATAAGCGTATCTATTTCTATTTTATCAACGGTCATTTATGTGTCCTGTTTTTGTTATGTCAGTCTTTCAAGGAGTGATGGTCCATAGAAACCTGCCTTGGTGTATCTGCTCTATCGTCTGTCCAGTGGTAGTAATCATTGGATTCTGATCTGGAAAATATTTCTTAGACTCTATGTGTTTAGTCTGATTTCTTGTCAGCTATATCAGGCTGTATGAAGGTGCTCACACAGACTCCTTTGAACGCCTATTTAGGTTATGAGGAAAACCTGCATTGTTAAAATATTATTAACTTTTCAATTGCATTGGAAAAACTGATGCATATCTGACTTCTATCCATTTGTATGAACAAAGGTAGTTTCTGAAGGGAAATGGGGGGCTAATCTGAGGACAGGAAAAATAGCTTTAGTAACTGATAGAATGTGAAATATTAATCTTGCGTATCGGGGAATAGTTATTTCGTTAGAGGTAAGAGCGAGGTTTGTAATAATTACTATGAATTAGCCTGCTGTCTGTAGTAACCCGAATACACAAATCACCTAACTTAAAATGCGCTAGTTAGTTTTTGAGTGCAGAGAAGTTTGTTAAATTTGAAATTATTTAAACGGTCGCCAATGTTTATCTCATCGTCATATCGGCTATCATTGTTACGCTTTAATGTGGATAGAGACATCGAGAGAGTGACGGACCATGACAGTGCAGTCTAATCAAGAAATAACCCCTAGCGTGAAAGGCTGGTTGAGTCGTGGCTGGCAGGACTTCAGGCGTACCTGGGTGATTAGCATGATGTTCAGCTCAATATTCCTACTGATCTCTTTGGTGGCGTACTGGCAGCTGTTAAAGCTCGATTTAGGCTTAGTGCTATATCCGTTTATTGCCGGCTTTATGGTGGTAGCACCATTGTTGGTAACCGGCTTTCAGCGGGTAGGGCGAATGCTGCATGAAGGGAAACAACCAGGCTTTATCGACCTGTTAAAAGGGGTTAGAGAGACGACTCCCGGAATATTCTTTTTAACTTTTGTGCTCTGTATTTGCTATTTGATCTGGGTGACCGATGCGGTGGTTATCTATGGGATGTATTTTGGTGTCAAAGCGGTTCCCATTAATGCGGAATTGCTGTCTGACCCAGTGCTACGGGAAAGCCTATTTTCCTATCTGATGTTTACTGGCCTGATGGGCTTTGTTATTGCGCAGATGGGCTTTATGGTTGGCGCGTTTTCAATTCCTTTGATTATGCATCAGAAAATGAATTTTGTTGACGCGGTGTTTTCCAGCGTGGCGACCGTATGGCGGCATAAACTGCTAATGTTTCGCTGGGCACTGTCATTAGCACTGCTCATGCTCACCACGCTCATTGTGGCTCTGCCTTTGTTGGTGGTTGTCTTACCTGTAACAGCGTACGCCAGTTATGAAGCCTATGTGGATTTGTTGAAACCTGCTAAGAGCTGAGGGCCTTGGTCAGTGGGTATTAAACAAGAAATTTTTCTTACGTGTCTGGTGATTACTTTTTCTTTGCTTAAAGTCCGAAAAATCTAACTAGAATTCCATAGTTATGACTCACCAATGGTCATGTTTTAGCTATGTATACATTAGTGACTTATTCGCATGTTCCTTTATAAATTGTCTATGAAAACAGGATCGAAGGATTCATTCAGCGATAATTTGTGCTGTTTTATATGAGAAGCTACTTAGTTCGGGTGTCGGAAATTGCTGGCTAGAGCATGACTTACTGTCAGGGAATTGTTTGCCACTACATGCACAGCCTGAAGCCAGCACGATAGAAAAGAGAAGACTAACCAGGGAGAGTTTTTTCATGAGTAATATCCTTACTTATGAAGTCCTTAGTCAAAAATTTTTATAATTAATTATTCAATAATGGCTTCTACTTTTTCTACATACGTATCTTCATCAAGGTTGTATTTGTTACCAAAGTAGAGCGTTGTACTACCTTTTTCGTGGGCGACTAAATTGCAGATTATTCCTCCGAAAATGATACCTGGTTCACGAAAAGGAATAAGAGTTCTAGATTTATTGCAGTCAACACTTGCTATTTCTGGTGAGGAAGAGGCTGCCCAAGGGTAATACCCCCATCGCCCAGGAAAACCATTTCCAATGGCTAAAAGCTCCGTGATGTCTCCTTTCTTTACATGTAACACCGAGATGTCATTGTTTTTTTCTACGAGACTTAAGTAACTATGCCTAGTGCCAGCGCAACCTTGAAGAAGAATTGATATTACAAATAGATAAGTGATGTGTCTCATATGCTGTCCTGATTATGTCACCCCATATCTGGCACGACTTTTTGCGAATTCGGTTGCTGGCGTTTGTTTGTTTTATTAAAGGCTGTGTTTTTCAGAGGAATTAATACAACGACTCTTTTCATCTTTGGGAATAAGAAACTGAGTAATTAGCTTGCTTTTATCAAAGTAAATACTTGGGCAATTAGGTACATGCATCCAATAGTCCATCTCGCTCAAGTCCAGAAACCAACCATTCTCTAATTTTAATTTACTGTCTTTGATTTTATAGCCATACGTATTGGAATACGGCATACCATTACTAACAGAGGTTAGAGTTTCCCCGAAAACATGCCATTGTCCAGTACTACCTAAATAATTCAGCTTATTAGTGATAGTAGACAGCTCTATTTGAGGGAAGCTCTTAAGTGTTAGCGAGTTTATATTTAAATCTCGATTACCAGAAGCTATTGAGGTAGAAATTGTCGCTATATATAAAAGTATGATAATGAGCGCTTTCACTTAAAAAACTCCATATTTAAAAAACAAAGCAAACACCTAAAACAGCTGGCACAGTATGCGTCGAAGGCCTTTCCTCAAAGCAGTACTTAATCACAAGATACCTTAGATGAATCGTATTCTTACATTGATATTTACAATTCACCCAGTGAGTTTCGGTAGTATTCAAACATTGCCCGGTGCTGACTATCTGCCTGAAACAAGCCTTCTTCAACCTCAGTGATCATGCCCCGCTTAGACAAGGTATAGAGACCCTGTTCCAGCGCGTAATCCTCATCCTGTTTTGGCACCAGCATATAGCGTCCCTGTTTTCGAAGGCCGATAAATATGTCGTAACCTTTCACTTTAAGGTCAAGTTCTGAGACCGGTTGATCCAGGTTGTTGAGGAAAATTGCTGAGAGAATAGAGACCGGCAGAATAGGCAGGTGCTGTTCTATCTCCTGGGCGATATCTTCTCCCAACTGACCGATTGCCTGTTTGCGTGCCGCGCTGTCACACTGGTTTAGATCGATGCCGTTCTTTTGCTGCCATTGTTGTAACGAGATCGGGTCACCATAGTTTACACAGGCATAACCGAACGGCTTGTGCTGATGGGGCAGCATGTGGGGCACTAACTGCAACAGGAACTTGCCAAATGAAAGTATGGAGTAAAACCGGCCCTTTTGTTTGAAGCCATGTTCTTGATTGGCTAGTAGGGTTTTATCCTCAGGGATCTTGTCGTAATTCAGTGCGGTGGGGATAAAGACAATGTCTTTGCAGTTACCTTGTCCCATCGCTTTAGTGACATAGTTGAGCATTCCCAGCTTAAGTGGCTGCATCTTGCCATCCCGGCTTAATCCGCCTTCGATAAACAAACCCTGTGGGATACAGTTACTAACCGCCAGCGAGACATAGCGCTCCAGCATTTTGCGGTACAGCGTGCTGCCGCTATCGCGCCGGATAATGTAAAAACCGATCGCATGAAGCAATTGTTGAAACGGGAATCCGCGGGCCCACTCACCGGCGGAATAGGATATAGCCGCTTTGCGTGATGCCAGGTAGATGAGGAAAAAAGGGTCGAAATTGGAACGGTGATTGGAAACAATTACGATACAGCTGTTTGGATCGATATTGTCGTATTGTTTTTCAGCGCTGTAACCCACTTTCACCCAGTAAAGGAAACGTAAGAACCCCCGGGCTAACCAAAAGCCTAATCGGAAATAGAGCAGGACATTAAAGGAGGGTACAAGCTCTTCAGCATATTCGGATGCTCGCTTGTTTACTTCGATGGCGTCTGTGTCGCCGGTCCTGATCTCTTCGGCAATAGCAGCAATAACGTCCGGGTCACTGAGAAGCTTATCTATTAGTAGGCTTCGGCGACAATGGGTCTGGGGAGTGAATCCGTGGCTGAGCTTATCATCCAGAAAATGTGAGGTTTTGAGGGTACGCTTACGATAAAAACGTTTAAACCAGGGCGATAAAAAATAGTGGAAAAGACCGAGTCCTGCCAGTATTGCCAAGAGGAAAAACAACCACAGGGGTAGGTTTATCGTATCGCTAAACATGACGAAGTCCTTGAGCAGGTAATACGGCTATTACTGTGCATTATCCTGTTTCTCCAATTGACTAAAGACTGCTCGCAGACGCCAGAGGGGCTGTTGATCCCGGATTAATCCCAGCGGAATAGTAAAGTGGCCGCGGTGGTAAACAAAACGGTTCTGAGACGGCACCTGCCAGCTGTCCATATGCGCTTGTCCTGAGGCAAATGGGGTGACGATATCTTCAGAGCCCATGACGCTAATAATTTGTTCGGGCGGCATTGCCGGTGTATCTTCCGGATCCAGTTTATTCAACCATTCTCGTGCCAGCTCTTTATTCCAGCCCTGATCACGCAGCGCATCGGAAAGGTGCCACAGGTCAGACAATGCGCCATCCAGAGAAGCTTCAGCGATATGCGTACAGTGGGTTACCATAAACAGAGCATCGGGTTGCAATCTCTCGGGCCAGGTTTTCGCTCTGACAGCGATTGCTTTGGCGGTTTGTGCTCCCAAACTGCTACCACCAATGGCCACCGGACCGCTACTGGTGTTACGGCACCAATCCATCAAAACTGCCCATTCTCGGGTTTGTGCTGCGAGAAATTCGATCATGCCAACCGGCGCGGTTGACAGTAAACGTTCGCCGCCGAAGTGCCCGGGTATTACTCGTCGTCCATGCCAGGGCGCTTCGGGGCGTACAACCCGAATGCCCATGCTGGTTAAGGCATGCACCTCATCAATCAGGTTATGAAAATGATCAAATTCAACGAAAATACCATGGCCGAAAATCAGTGTGGGAGGATTTATTACTCCGACTGGTTCATGCACCCGGGCATAGGCCAGATCATTCATATCTTCTGAAGGAGATTGAAAGCGTATCCAGTAATCCCTTCCGCTAGGGACAGGAATCGAACGAGACTCTTCTACTTCGGGGAAATGATCGGGCAAAGCAAAGGTTGCCTCAAAGGTGGCTTGATCAGGGTATTTGGAATGGGTTTCTTCTGGGGTTGGCGGACGCAAGGCTATCGATTGTTTAACCATCTTTCTGAAGGGAGTGAACTGCTTACGCATCATCAGATATTCGGTGCGGGTATCAAGCCGCATCTCTTCTGCAATTAACAGGCGTTGTTCAGTGACAGTCTCATCACCAAACAGATATGCCTGCCAGACCTGTTCGGTCATCAGGTTTTTTAACCGGGCATGTTCAAAGTTAGCCAATACCCGTTTGGCTTTTTGACAATGTTTTGGTGAAGGGGCTATGTCGGCTTCGACACAGAAGCTATCCACTGATCCTTCAGCCGCACGAGCAGACGCCCAGAGCCGGGAAAGAGGGAAGAACCAGTGCTCAAGGATCCATAGGATCAAACGATCAAGCCAGGGACGGGTGAGAAGTGGACTCAGAGAGGAGCGTAAAAAGCGCATCACTCGATCTGAGGCGATATGCCGGGGTCGTTTTATCATACCCAATATACTAAAGTGATACGCAAATAATGTATATGCAATATATATCGTAGTGCTTTGTTTTTTTAGTGAGTAATAGAGGTATCCAGTAGCAGAAGTCCTAATGTATTGAGTGTTAATAAAGGGTGAATGTTGAGGGTGGTGCATGGCCTTGAATTACTCTTAAGAAGAGCTGGGCATAGTGGCGCATTGATATGGTTTTATAAAACGTATATTCGAAGTCGAAATTTCCAGCTGAGGTTTCATATCGACTCTTTAGCGGCAATCATGCTTCAATTCTTTCGCAGCAGTCGCTTAGTCGCATCCTTCCCAGGTTCCTTGTTTTCCTTTCTGAAAACTATTTGATAAGCATTTGATTTATAATACTCAGATAGGCCTGTATTAAGATGGCCAATGGTTTTGTAATTTAGGGCTTAGTTCTTTGATTAATAAAGATAAAATTTCTGTTGTTTTTGTGTGTCTAGGTAATATTTGTCGTTCACCAACAGCCCACGGTGTTTTTCGTGAGCTTGTAGAGCGCAGCGGACTGGCGCATCGGATTGAGATCGATTCTGCCGGTACAGCCGCCTATCATGTCGGCAATTCTCCCGACCATAGATCTGCCGCTGCAGCCTTGCAAAGGGGTTATGATCTCAGCGACCTGAGGGCCCGCCAGGCGATAGTGGCTGATTTTGGACGCTACGATTATATTCTGGCGATGGATGTCCAGAATCTGGAGAATCTTCAGTCAATCTGTCCGACAAGCTATGCAGGCTATCTGGGGTTGTTTCTAGAACTGGCTGATTTGGAGGAGCGAGAAGTGCCCGATCCCTACTATGGTGGTTCTTCTGGTTTTGATCACGTTCTGGATCTGGTTGAAGCCGCATCTGAGGCACTCTTAAAAAGAATTACCCAGGAGCTTAGTTAATGTTGCTTGAACTTCAGGAAAATATCTCCCTTAAGTCTTTTAACAGTTTTGGTTTTGATGTCTCAGCACGGTATTTTGTTGAGCTTAAATCTGTCGAGCAATTTGAAGCGTTACATCAGTTGATTGCAGATTGTGATCTGCCGGTTTTGATTATCGGAGGAGGGAGCAATCTCATCCTGACAAATGATCTGAACCAGTTCGTTGTAGTGAACCGTATATCCGGACATTCAATCTCAGAGGCCGAGGATGGGACGTTGTGCGTAACAGCTGGTGCAGGAGAAGATTGGCACACTTTAGTCCGTTGGACGCTTGAGCAGGGCTGCTATGGGCTGGAAAATCTTTCGTTGATTCCCGGTACGGTGGGCGCAGCGCCGATGCAGAATATTGGCGCATACGGGGTAGAGTTGAAGGATCGTATGCTCAGCCTTGAAGCCTTTGATCTGAATACCGGTGAAAAGCAGAGGTTTAGCTGCGAAGAGTGTCAGTTTGGTTACCGTGATAGTGTTTTTAAAAGTCGTTATCCAGGGCGTTATCTGATTACCAGTGTTACCTTCAGTCTTAGTCGTACCTTTGAGCCCGTGCTGCATTACGGCGGTTTAATTGGGGAACTTGAGGCCCGTGGTATTGAGTCTCCCGGTGCTTTGCAGTTAAGTGACCTGATCTGCGAGACACGCAACTCTAAGCTGCCTCAACCTGAATTAATTGGAAATGCCGGCAGCTTTTTTAAGAATCCGGTAATTCAGACGCAGCAGGCCGAGCAGCTTAAAGAACGTTACCCAGG
>NZ_JADGEW010000003.1:176430-223441 GCF_016744155.1 Amphritea sp.
TTACCCAGGGTTGGTGTCTTTTGCTGATAAGCCTGGCTATAGCAAATTAGCCGCAGGCTGGTTGATCGATCAGTTAGGCTGGAAGGGGCGTCGGGAGGGTGATGCCGGTGTTTACGAAAAACAAGCGCTGGTGTTGGTGAATTATGGTGATGCCAGTGGGCAGGATATTCTAGAGTTGGCGGGGGATATTCAAGCCGATGTATATACAAACTTCGGGGTAATGCTTGAGATTGAACCTCGCTGTTATCCCTAGTAGATGGCTTTCGTCAGGTAGACTGAATCTCTTGTTTAACAACCCTGCTTTTGAAATAAACAAATAGAATAGTAGACACAAAAAAGCCGGCTAATTAGCCGGCTTTTTTACTCCTGAGAATCAGATTGCGCTATTCTCGCTGGAGTCTGTGTCGCTTACAGGAACTTCATTAGCCGCAGTAGTGCGCGGATCATTTGGTGCCCGACGTGTGCGGCGTTGACGTGGTGCAGCAGCTTCAGGGTTGGCAGCAACAGGTGCTTCGCGACGAGGAGGTGGAGTCACGACTACTTCCTCAGAAGCAACAACTGGTGCGGTAAACTCTGGACGCTTACGAACACGACGTCCAGCTGGCCGAGGCTGTTCAGTCTTAGCGGCAGGCGCTTCAACTACCGGCGCTTCAACTACCGGAGCTTCAACTACTGGAACTTCAACTACTGGAGCTTCAACTACTGGCGCTTCAACTACTGGAGCTTCAACTACTGGAGCTTCAACTACTGGCGCTTCAACTACCGGAGCTTCAACTACCGGAGTTTCAACTACAGGCGCTTCAACCACTGGAGTTTCAACTACAGGCGTTTCAACAACTGGGGCTTCAACAACAGGCGTTTCAACTACTGGAGTTTCAATTACTGGAGTTTCTACTGCAGGCGCTTCAACAACTGGAGTTTCAACCGCAGGGGCTTCAGTAGCCTGGGCAGGAGAAGTAGTCGCTTCGGCTTCTAGTTTCGCTGAATCTGCTGCATTATCTCTCTTAGGACCGCGGCTACGCTGACGGCGTTTACGTGGAGCCTCAGAAGATTTAGCTTCAGTTTTAACTTCCGCAATCGGCTGCTCTACAGAAACAGAAACATCTTCAATCGTTGCTTCAGTATTAATGGCCTGTTCTTCATTAGTTAAAACAGAGTCATTAGCTGTAGTCGATACAGAGGTGTCAGCAGTACGCTTGCCGCTGCGCTCACCGCGACGACGACGTCCACGACGACGCTCACCGCGAGGGCGACCATCTTCGTTCTTCTCGGCGGGCTGATCCTGTTCGTTTTTAGGCTTGGGTTCGTTCTGCTCTTCTGTCTGCGGCTCTTGCTGACGGCTATTGCCTCGCTCGTTGCGGCGACGGTTGCGAGAGCGTCCCTGGTTAGACTCAACAGACTTTTCCTGATCGTCTTTTACAGGTGCTTTGGCTTCAACGTTCTCGCTGATGTTATCAACAAGTTTATCGCTGTCGCGGCGCTCATTACGGTTACGGTTGCGGTCACGGTCACCACGGTCACGTCTGTTATTCGTACGTTTGCGGCCCCGCTGCTTTTTGTTCCGCTCTTCTTTTTCCTTTTCTTGCTCTAGTTCCTGTTTGGCTTTGAGCTGTTCCGCTTTCGAGTCACCAAACAAAGCACCGAAGATTTTACCGAAAAATGATGGCTTGGCTGGGGTTGGGGGTTTAGCTGCTACAGGTTGAACTGGAGCTTGTGCCGGTGCAGGCGCAGGCGTAGCTGGAGCGACAGTGCTAACCGCAGCGCTTTCGCGAACAGGCAGTGGTTTAGCTGTTTCCATCTGCGGCTCAGCTTCAGGCTCTGGTTGAAGCGTATAGCTGGCGTCATTGGTATTAATGACTGTGTGATCGTCCCGCAGGCGTACAACCTCGTAGTGAGGTGTTTCCATGTTTGGATTCGGAACCACAACTACGCGAACGTTGTTACGAAGTTCAACATCATGAACTTCTTTACGTTTTTCGTTCAGCAGGAAGGTGGCGACAGAAACAGGCAATATTGCCCTGATCTGTGCAGTACGATCCTTCGACGCTTCCTCTTCAATCAGGCGCAGAATAGACAGTGCCAGAGATTCAGTGTCACGTACGGTGCCCTGGCCATTACAGCGAGGACAAACAGCGCCACGGCTTTCTATCAGAGAAGGGCGCAGGCGCTGGCGTGACATCTCCATCAAACCGAAGCGAGAGATGCGACCCAGCTGTACCCGGGCACGATCCACTTTGAGGGAGTCGCGCATCAGGTTTTCAACTTCACGCTGGTTTTTGATTGGTGACATATCGATAAAGTCGATAACGATAAGTCCGCCAATATCACGCAGACGTAATTGACGAGAGATCTCGTCAGCAGCTTCAAGGTTGGTTTGCAGCGCTGTTTCTTCGATATCGCTACCGCGGGTTGCACGGGCAGAGTTGATATCGATAGATACCAGGGCTTCAGTCGGGTCTATTACGATAGAACCGCCAGATGGCAGCTGTACTTCACGCTGGAAAGCGGTTTCAATCTGGCTCTCGATCTGGAAGCGGTTGAACAGAGGGATCTGCTCATCATAAAGCTTGATCTTGTTCAGATAGCTTGGCATGACCTGCTGAACGAAGTTCAGAGCATCTTGGTAGACTTCAGGCTTGTCGATCAGTACTTCGCCGATATCCTGTCGTAGATAATCACGAATCGCACGAATAACGACATTGCTTTCTTGATAGATAAGGAATGGTGCGCGACGCTCGTCGGATGCGGTTTTAATCGCTTCCCAAAGAGTCATCAGGTAATCCAGATCCCATTGAAGCTCTTCAGAAGAACGACCTATGCCCGCAGTGCGGACAATAGCGCCAGTCTTAGGTGGAATTTTCATTCCGTCCATTGCTTCTTTAAGCTGTTTGCGATCATCACCTTCGATACGGCGAGAGATGCCGCCGGCACGAGGGTTGTTCGGCATCAGTACCAGATAGCGACCAGCCAGGCTGATAAAGGTCGTGAGGGCAGCACCTTTGTTGCCGCGCTCCTCTTTATCTACCTGAACAATGACTTCAGTACCTTCAGCGAGGACTTCTCTAATATTCGGGCGTCCACCTTTGTCGGAGCCTTTCTTAAAGTATTCGCGAGAGATTTCTTTGAGGGGTAAAAAGCCATGGCGCTCAGCACCATAATCAACAAAAGCAGCTTCCAGGCTAGGTTCAACCCGGGTTATCTTGCCTTTGTATATGTTGGCTTTAGTTTGTTCACGGGAGCTGGATTCCATATCCAGATCGTAGAGGCGTTGACCATCAACCATGGCAACGCGCAACTCTTCTTGTTGAGTTGCATTAATTAGCATTCTTTTCATTGTTTGTTAGCGTTCTCTTATAACACTAACGCAGTTCATCTAGCCGTAAGCCACACAGAGAGGTGTCCGATATGTACTGCCGGACACGGCAAACCAAGTCTTCGTAGCGACTCTTGTGCTTAACTTCTTCGCTTGTACGCTTTGTTATGCGTGCAAGTCTTATCGACGGTGAAGGAAACAGTTGCCTCATATCGACTTCTTTATAGAGTCTGATCAGGCTGTTGCTGCCGGTTAATAGTGGCAGGTTCTGGGCAACTGACATCTTCACCTCCAACTGGTTTTGCAATTCAGGGCATTGCCAGCTAGATGAAATACGTAGTAATTCTTTTTAATTTAATGCTGTACAGGGGATTCAAACCGGTCATTTGCTTGATTTTAAGAACTATATGGCAAAAAAACCGGGAATTTCAAATTAGCTAAAGCCAACTGCCCGCAGCAGCGCTAGAATATAGCAGCTTAAACAGACAGCATCAATCGAAAGGTCCGATATCTAATTAATATGTCAGAACAAAATACATCTCCAGCCCCAGCCGTTCAATGGTTCGAAATTGATTCTGAGCTGCAGGGCCAGCGGATTGATAATTTCCTTCGCACCCGTCTTAAGGGAGCCCCTAAAACCCTGATTTACCGAATACTGAGGAAAGGCCAGGTTCGGGTAAATAAAAAGCGGATCAAGCCTGATTATCGCCTGCAGGAAGGTGATTTGGTTAGAGTACCTCCACTCAGGCTGAGTGAAGAGAAGCCGCAGGCAACTGTCAGCGAGAACCTGAAGGAGCTGATTGAAGCAGCTATACTCTTTGAGGACAGTGATATCATCGTTCTTAACAAGCCTTCTGGTCTGGCTGTGCATGGTGGTAGTGGTATTAGCCTGGGGCTTATTGAAAGCATCCGTCAAATCCGTCCTGAGGCAAAGTTTCTTGAGCTGGTTCATCGGCTTGATCGGGATACCTCCGGCTGCATTATGGTTGCTAAGAAGCGTAGCGCATTGCGTTTCCTTCATGCGGCGCTTCAAGCTAAGAAAATTACTAAGATTTATCATGCTTTGGTTGAGGGAAAGTGGTCGACACGAAAAACCAAAGTAGATGCGCCACTGCAAAAAAATGAACTCCAGTCCGGTGAGCGGAGAGTAAAAGCCCACCCTATGGGTAAGGCTTCGTTAACCGAGTACAAGGTGCTTCAGCGCTTTGGTGGTTTCGCAACGCTGGTTGAAGCTCGCCCCATCACGGGCCGCACCCACCAGATCAGAGTTCATTGTCTGTTTGCAGGTCATGCCATCATTGGCGATGATAAGTATGGCACTGACGAGATGAATCGTGAGATGAAAGGTTACGGCATTCGGCGTTTGTTTCTTCACGCTGCTGAGTTGCGGGTGCCTTTGCCTTCCGGGGGCAGGAGAATTTTCCATGCTCCGTTGGGAGCTGAGTTGGAAGCTGGTTTAAAAAAATTGCAAAACATTGACGGGCTTTAAATAGCCCGGTAAGGCGTGATTAATGAGTCAACAGATTAGTACTGAAGCGTTTAATAAAGCAGCAGATCTTATGCTGAAAAGTGGTAAATCACCCAATGCCGTTGAACTGGCTCAAACTCTTGGTGCGCAAGAGCAGGATTTAAGCGAGCTGTTGCAACAGTGGTGGACTGTATTGCCGGATCGTATCCAAATGTTCGGTGATGCATCGGTTAAAATGCCTGGGCTGCCTGAATCTTTAGTTCACAGCGTAGAATCTTTATGGCAACACGCCGTTCAGGAGGCACAGTCCACGCTGACATCTGATAAACAGTATCAGCAGTTGGCGAGTGATGATGCACGTCGTCATTCTGAAACCGAGCTGTTTAAGGCGCAAAGCCAGCAAGCGGAAATGGATCAGGTTTTCCGCGAAGTTCAACAGCAGTTGGAACAGGAAAAGCATCAGGTTCAAGTCCTCGATGCTGAGATATCTGTTTTAAAAATCAATCTGGCTACTGTAACGACAGAGCAGAAGACTGAAGAACAGCGTCGCCTGAATACTGAGCAGGAACTTAACCTGTTACAGAAGAAGATGGATGATTCAAAGAGAACCTTTGATCAGCGGGTGTTGGAAGAGCAGCGACATGGTTTGGATCAGGTCGCTAAAGCTGAAGCGGATACCCGATATTATCGCAGTGCATTAGAGAAGCTGAGAGATGAGTGTGGCCGCAAAGAATCTGCACTGACTAAAGATATCCATAATCTTCAGGCGTTAGTGGCCAAGAAAGATGTAAAGCTGGATACCGGAAAAACTCAGATTAAAACACTGGAAACTGAACTTAAACGCTATCAAAGTGATGACAGTCAGAGCGTCAGGGAGAGAGGTCAGCTGAGTAGTGCTTTGTTGTCCGAACAGAATCGTAGCAAACGTCTCGAAGATAAAGTGAGCGAGGCAAAAGAGGAGCTGAAGCGGGTTAATCAGAAAAATATTGGCACAGTCAATGATGCATCCCGACGTGAAAATATGCTCCGCGGTCAGGTAAAAGATAAAGATGAGGAGGTCATGCGTGCTAACGCCCGACTGGTATCCTTAGATAAGAAAATTGCCTCCCATGAAGAGGAAATTCGACGTCTTCGCAGCCGTTTAGCCTGATCGTTTAGTGAGAGTTTCACCTGTTCTGATAACCGTGTATTATAATTAAAAGTTATTAAGATATCTGTTTTTAGGTGTTGGAGGTATAAATGAAATTGCAGCAACTGCGTTACATCTGGGAAGTTGCCCGTCATGATCTGAATGTATCAGCCACGGCGCAAAGCCTTTATACCTCACAACCAGGGATCAGCAAGCAGATTCGTTTGCTTGAGGATGAGCTTGGCGTAGAGGTGTTTGCCCGAAGCGGTAAGCATCTGACCCGGGTAACACCCGCCGGTGAAGCGATTCTTGAAGTTGCTGGTGATATTCTTCGTAAAGTCGAAAGTATTAAACAGGTCGCTCAGGAATTCAGTGATGAGAAAATGGGCAGCCTGGATCTGGCGACGACTCATACTCAGGCACGCTATGCGTTGCCCGTGACTATTCATAGTTTCATGAAAAATTATCCAGATGTTTCTCTTCATATGCATCAGGGGACTCCGATGCAGATTGCTGAGATGGCGGCTGATGGCTCGGTTGATTTTGCGATCGCTACCGAGGCGATGGCACATTTTAATGATCTGATTATGATGCCATGTTACCGCTGGAATCGCTCCGTCGTGGTACCGAAAGACCATCCCTTGGCTCAGGTCTCAAAGCTGACGCTTCAGGATGTCGCGAAGTGTCCGATTGTTACCTATGTATTTGGATTTACTGGTCGCTCTAAGCTTGATGATGCTTTCAAGCGAGAAGGGCTGGAGCCTAAGGTGGTATTCACCGCGGTAGACTCTGATGTTATCAAAACCTATGTGCGTCTGGGTTTAGGTGTAGGCATTATTGCGACTATGGCCTTTGATGAAAAACTGGATAGTGATCTTGTTGCTTTGGATGCAAGCCATCTGTTTGAGTTCAGTACGACTAAAATTGGCTTCCGCAAAGGGACATTCCTGCGTGGCTATATGTATGACTTTATCCAGCAGTTTGCGCCGCATTTGACTCCGGAGGTCGTACGCCAGGTACAATCTTGTAGTAGCCGTGCCGAAATTGAAGAGATCTTTGCAGGGCAGGAGTTACCCAATTTATAGTTGATTGGGTTGAAGAATATGTATATTAAATAAAACCTCCTAAGAGGTTTTTTTTGTCTTCGGCGTAAGCAAAAGGTGAGCTTTTAAAATTCATCGGTCTCAACTTTGAGCTAATTCGCCCCTCAGTTTTTGCTCCGTTCTTGAGTTATTGATGACTAAGTATAATCAGCTCGAAGTGGTCTGGTCTGGTTTGAATCGGGGTGGAAGGACTACAGCCTCGTTGGTTAATAGTCCAATATGATTTTCAAGGGTGATGCCTAAAGCCTTCAAATTGTTGCTTGAAGGCTTTAGATAAAAAAACAGGCTTTATGTATAAAGATCGAAGTTATTTCTTGAATTCGGTCATCAGTTTTCTATAGCTGTTACAGCGGTCTTCGAAATCATAGGTGACATTTACCAGCATCAGTTCCTCGGCTCGGTAATGATCTGCCAGGTTTTCCAGTTCTTCCCGGCACTCTTGAGCAGAGCCGCTGATAACAGACCTCAATGTTTCCTGATAGTAGGCCTGATCTGAGATCGGCAGTTTACTGTACAGGTCTAACGCTTCTTCAGGACTGCGAATGTGTTCGCGAATCCCGTGGCGAAATGCCATCACTTTCCAATACATATTTGGCGCTGCCAGATAGGCTGCTTCCTCTTTGTTATCTGCACAAAGGCAAGCAACAGAGAGAATCGTCTGGGGCTTCTCTAGGCCTTTGCCATTTGGGCGGAATCGTTTTTTGTATCGCTCAAAAATCTCCGCAGGCCGTTCATGGGTTCCGATAAACAGGGCAAGCACAAACCCTAGTCCCAACTCTGCGGCCAGATCTACACTGCCTGAGCTGGAACCCAGGGTCCAAAGCTCTGGAGATGCACTATTTATCGGTGTGGCATTAATGCCCGCAAAGGGGTGTTCTTCGGGAAGGTTGTCATGAATGAATCCACTGAGATCGCTTAACAGCTGAGGATATAACTCGGCACTATTTGGTTGGTTAGGAAATGCCAGCGCTTTACTGGTCATATCTGTTCCCCCAGGTGCACGACCAACTCCCAGATCAATCCGGCCGGGATTCAGGGCCTCCAGTGTGCGGAAAGTTTCAGCTACCTTTAAGGGGCTGTAATGGGAGAGCATAACCCCGCCACTACCGACACGAATTTTTTGGGTGTTCTGCGCAATGTGGGAAATTAGAATTTCCGGGCATGAGCTGGAGTAGCTACGAGTATCGTGGTGTTCAGCTATCCAGTAACGATGGTAATCAAGCTCTTCACTTAATTGAGCAAGTTGTGTTGAGTAGTGTAGGCCGTCGCTCTGAGACTGTCCGTTATGGGCAGGAGCCTGGTCTATAACGCTGAGTTTAAGATTCATCTTTAGTCCTCGTATTACTCAGGCCTGACATTCTGATGGCCGTTAACGCTATCTCTTTATCTTCTGCAGCGGCTCCTCCTGAGATTCCTACGCCGCCAATCAGTCGTTGTTGTTGGTACACAGGTTCACCTCCGGCAAACAGAATCAGGCCGTTGTTGGTTTGCTCGAAACTGTCTAGTCGCTGATTTTTCACTAACTGACCTAACGCTTCGGTGGGTGCGCCAAACAGAACGGCACTACGTGCTTTTTTCTGGGCTATTTCAACGGAGCCTAAAGGGGAATTATCCATTCGCAGGAATGCGCAGAGATTGCCTCCCTGGTCAAAGACAGCGACATTGATGTTTATACCCATCTGTCTGGAGCATTCGACTGCATCCGCCATGAGTTTCTGACTTTGCTCGAACAGCATTTATACTACCTCTATATTCAGTTTCTTCAGCCGGTATGCCAGGGTAGGCCTGCTTACACCCAATAATCTTGCTGCTTCGGCCACATTGTTCTCGGCGCGCACTAGAGAGTGTTGTAGTAGTGCTTCTTCAACCTTTTCTAATGACCCCATCTGATCCAGTGCCTGATCCATCCAGTCTGTACTATCCGGAGATAACTCATTCGAAGAGGTCGGTGCGTTAATCAGCTCTCCTTCAGGTGAAATGATCTGGCTGTCCTGTCCCATGTTCATGCTAGGAAACAGGTATTGTGCGTCAATAGATTCACCGCTCTCTGCCAGGATGAGTCCTCGTTCTATGACATTTTCAAGCTCTCGAACATTGCCGGGCCAGCGATAGTTTAGTAATGCTTTCATCGCCAGGTCTGATAGCCCCAGGGTCTTTTTGGTGTAGAAGGCTTCGTATTTTTTAAGAAAATGATCTGTCAGCATCGAAATGTCTTCCCGGCGTTGGCGCAGGGGAGGGATATCAATGGGATAGACGTTTAGGCGGTAGTAAAGGTCGGCTCTGAAGCGTCCCTCTTCGACGGCCTTGCTCAGGGATTCATTGGTTGCGGCGATAACCCTGACATCAACACTGCGGGTATGGGTGTCACCTACTCGTTCTAACTCGCCTTCTTGAAGGACACGAAGAAGTGCCGCCTGAGAGCGTGGGCTCAGTTCAACCAGTTCATCAAGAAATATGGTGCCTTTATGGGCTCGTTCAAAGCGTCCCTCTCGTGATTGTGTCGCGCCGGTGTAAGCTCCTTTTTCGACGCCAAATAGCTCTGCTTCTATTAGATCGGGGGGAATCGCTGCACAGTTAACGGCGATGAAAGGCTGCTCTGATCTTTCTGAATTCTTGTGAATCCCTTTAGCTACCAGTTCTTTACCGACACCGGTTTCGCCTAATAGCAGGACAGAAACTTTCCCCGTAGATGCTTTTTTTGCGAGCTTGCAAACTTTTTGGTAGCCATCGGACTTACCAATAAAATTGCCTAAACTAGAGCTGTTGTCGATTTTATGCCGCAGTACGGATATCTGATCCTGTAGCTCGTACAGTTCTTCAATAATAGGGGATGATTTAAAGTAGTTACGGTAGGTTTGGTAGTCTTCCCACTCCGTTGCCGGGCGTCCTTCAAACAGGCACAGGTGATCACCGCAACCACGACACTGTTTCTCTTTGAAAATAATTTCCTGCCCTAACAGTTCAGAAGCAAAGCTGCTGGCGTGCCCGACCAGAGCCCAGCATGCAGGGCCGTCAATTAAACCCAATTCCGACGTAAACATTTCTGCTTCATAGGCATCATGCATAGTAAATTTGGCTAAGAAATGTTGGTTTTTCGGGTCGATCTCCAAGGTCTTTTCTTCGACGCGTACGGACCCTTTCAAGGCGTGAAGTTGAAAGCCCGTACGAAACAGCTCTTCTGGAGCAAGATTGCCTGATAGGCGTTTAACTAACTCTGCATCTTTCTGTCCAAGGCTATAACCCAGGCGCATAAAGAAGCCTTTAGCTCGCTCCAGGCCAACTGTGAGGATCTGTTCTTTGCGAAAGTTGGTCAGCGATGCCAGTTGCATCAACAACATTCTTTGCTCGCCGAACCAAACAGTACCATCGCTATTCTGGAATCGTACTTGTTCGAATAGCTGTTGGGTATCAGGGCGCTTTTGATTATTTAGATGTTCGGTTGCAATATTCATTAAATAAGCACTCTGGATCGTTATGATTGTTATCAAATCATCATATATGATTGCTTATATAAAAAGTTGGTGAAGAATTGTAATATATGATCCCAAATATGGGTTTATGGTAATCATATGAACTATCAGGATCTTTATATATTTCTAAAGGTGGTTGAAAGGGGGAGTTTCCTTTCGGCATCTGAATCTCTATCGGTTCCTACTTCGACTGTGAGCCGCAAGGTACAACAGTTAGAGCATGATCTGGGCTACAAGCTGATGCATCGCAGTGCCCGAAAAATGGTGCTGACGGAAGCGGGAGAAAAGTTCCATAATCGTTGTCAGCCTTTGTTTACAGAGTTGGAGTTTGCTGCAAAGGAGCTTGATGATGAACTAGCTGAGCCTTCCGGGTTGCTGCGTGTAACGGCGCCGGTCAGCCTGACTAACGATCTGTTGGCGGAATGGTTTTTTAAGTTTATGGAGCGTTTTCCACGGATTAATCTTGAACTGATTGTAGTAAATCGGAATATAGATCTGGTTGAGGAGGGGGTCGATGTCGCATTTCGCATAGGCGATGTGCATATGCAAAACTGGATCTCCAGACCTTTAATGGAGTCCAGTTTCAGTGTCTGTGCCAGTGATGATTATCTGAGCCGTCGTGGCATCCCTAAGCATCCAGAAGAGTTGTATCAGCATACGTTGATTGTTTCCCGAAGAACTCCAGTGTGGAATTTTAACGGGCCATTAGGAGAGAAGGTGAAAATAGCCGGGCAAGTACGGCTAAAAGTTGATGAGCTCAATCTCGCTGCGCGGGCAGCAGAAAATGGCCTGGGGATAGTTAACTTACCTGATTATGTTGTTGAGAAACTCATAAGTGCTGGGCGTTTAACAAAGTTGATGCCAAGTTGGCAGCCGCATCCCCGGGATGTGCATATGCTATACCCAGAGCGCAAATACATTCCGGGTAAAGCACGATTGTTTATTGAATTTATAATGTCTCAGGCGCAAGAGCTTAACTGATGTTTTCCGCTTTGATCTTATTCTCTGGCTCGTAAAAGTTAGGCCAGTATTTTTTAACAACCTCACCTGAGCTACCAAAAGTATGGCAGGTATTGAGTACGTGTGGCTTCGTATTTCCCTCACCCCAGCCCTCTATGTCTTTGCGCTCTGTATGTGTTGCCTGAAATGCAGTGGTAGCAATCGGACCCAGTAACTCTAATAAATGGGTGCATCCATTAGTCCCACTGAAAAGCTCTTTGCACTTTTTGGTAAAGCCAGGGGCTATGCGGGTACCTATGAGTAGCTTGTATCTATCTGCAATCGAAGGGCACATCTGGTAGGGGGTATAGTCCATGCTGGCAACCGCGTCGTGGATATTCAATTCCAGATCGATAGTAATCCGTATTGCCAGTAGGTGAATCGGCTCGCCGGCCTCAACAACGCCGTTGTTGCGTTCACGAATCTCAATAGGTGCCGTTTTAATATCGCTCAAATGTCCTTCGATATCCCATAAGCCATCGACACGTTTAAAGCCTGTGCATGTAACGGTACGAGTGTGTTCCAGTGTGCGCTCAGTAGGCTGTGGTAATGGCATAGGACCTTTCTTTCTATAATATAAATGTGTAATAGCTGTTAAAGGCTATCGTATGTCTTCATTTAGTTCATAAGCTGTTGTTCGTTACAGCAATATATACTCTGATTTTAACGGTTATTTATGTGGGTATCGAGGCTGATATAACCCTAATCTGGTGTGGTTTCTCTTATTTGGGCAAAAATAGACCCAGAAGTGAGAAGGGTTGGGCTTTTGTCTCAATAAGAGTTAGCTAAAAAATATTTACGTTTCTGATTTATTAAGTTAACATGTTAACTAATTTAGAGGCTGATAAGCTGTAAAGAGCGACTTATCGGTATACCACAGAGGAATGTTAGCTGTATAACGGACACTACTTGATACGAAATAATAAATTTATTTTGTTAAATGGTATCGTTTTTCGGTTAAACTAATACCTTGACCTCGGACAATTAATTTTGGACTGGGGTCGGGTAATAAATAATAAAGAGGGAATAATCCCCGTTAAGCTCTTGGGCATGATTCAAGAGCATCGAACGTATGTGCTGGAGACCGATCGAATGAAAATTATAAATTACCTGAGCCTGATAGCAGGAAGCGATGGTGACTCATGTCCTTTAAGTGTTAGGGTTGAAAACACTTTAGGTTGCGTAATCTAACTGCCACAAATCTATCCATTAAAACAATAATCGAGCTGGCTAACTGTTATCAAAGGCCGGTTGAAATAAATAAGGAGTCTGATATGGCTTTTAGTGCCTGGCTTTCAATGCACTATGAGGAGAAAGGACCGGTTGTCTGGTTGGCTTTCTTTCTTGAGTTGATTGCTGCTGTAACACTATTTTTCCTGATGGCGCTGACCTGTGCGGATGTGCTCGGTCGCTACTTCTTTGGCAATGCTGTCGATGGTGCAACAGAGCTGACGGAGATGGGTATTGCAATCCTAGTCTTCGCCGAAATGCCCGTGATCACTTGGCGGGGTGGCCATGTTGTCGTCGATATTCTTGACCGGATGCTGGGAAATACATTGATTAAGATTCTGGGGCTGTTTTCGGCTCTGTTGATGTCTACGTCGCTGTATTTTCTCGCAACGCGTATTTTTCAATTGGCTGAGAGATCGATACGTCGTGAAGAGGTAACTGAGTTTCTTGAGATGCCGGTGGGTTACATCGTTGAATACATAGCGTTCATGAGTTGGGCAACTGCTGCACTTATGATCACTTACGGTGTATACCGGTTGTTGACTCAGTCTGAAGACTAATTTGGGCCTTCTTCTTTAATACGCCGATAACGTTACAGGTATTTTCAGAATGATTACTGCATTAACTGGTTTTGCAATTTTGCTGTTGATTATCGTGGTCATCCGCATTCCTATCGCCTTTGCGATGGGTATTGTCGGGTTCTTTGGCTTTGCTTATATGCAGGGACTGACGTTCGATAATCTTATGGACTTTCGTTGGAATAGTACGCTCTCTATGGCGGCTAAACGAGTTGTCGACACTTCTCAGGAGTACGGTCTGTCCGTAATTCCTCTCTTTATACTTATGGGTAACCTGGTAACGAAGTCCGGGCTTTCTCATGAGCTTTACCGCGCCTCTTATGCCTTTTTAGGGCATCGTAAAGGTGGCCTTTCAATGGCGACTGTTGTGGCTTGCGGTGGCTTCTCTGCGATATGTGGGTCTAGCCTGGCAACTTCTGCAACCATGGCGAAGGTGGCGATGCCGCCGATGCGTAAATATGGTTATGCTGATTCTCTCGCGACAGCATCCATCGCTGCGGGTGGTACTCTGGGTATCCTGATACCACCTTCGGTTATTTTGGTTATTTACGGTCTGCTGACTGAAACCAGTATCCGTGAGCTGTTTGCTGCAGGCTTCATTCCAGGGATGATTGGTATTCTGCTCTATTTATGTGCCGTACGTTATGTCGTTTGGCGCACGCCTGAAGCAGGTCCTTGCGGTGACAAAATGGAATGGCCTGAGCGTATGCAAGCACTGAACGGTGTCTGGGGCGTTCTGACTCTGTTTAGCGTGGTGATGGGTGGAATATACGGTGGTATATTCACGCCGACTGAAGCTGCTGGTATTGGTGCTGGTGGTGCCTTTTTCATCGCGCTGTATCGTCGTTCGCTGAGCTTCGGTAGCCTGTTTGATATTCTCACCGATACTGCGCGTACATCTGCAATGCTATTTGCCGTACTTATCGGTGCGTTGATTTTCTCAAACTTCATCAACCGGGCAGGGCTTCCTGCAGACCTGCTAGAGCTAGTGAATGGACTTGATGTACCTCCGATGGTGGTTATTCTGGTTATTCTGGCAATCTACATCGTTCTGGGAATGGTGTTTGAGAGCCTGTCTATGCTGCTTCTGACGGTGCCAATTTTCTTCCCTCTGGTCGATAGCCTTGGTTTTGATCTGGTGTGGTTCGGTATTGTTGTGGTTGTGGTAACAGAGATCAGTCTGATCACACCGCCGGTGGGCATGAATGTGTTTGTTCTTGCCGCGGTACTTAAAGACGTTAAGGCCAGTACTATCTTTAAGGGTGTTACACCCTTCTGGTGTGCGGATATTATTCGTCTGGCGATGGTTACCTTTTTCTCTTCGATTGCACTGTTCCTACCGGAACTCTTGTATCGTTAAAGTCATATTAAGCATCTAAGGCCCCTTGTGGGCCTTTATTTATGAGGGTTACAGTATGCTGCCTGATGTAAAAAAAATTCTATACGCTTCAGATATTGATAAAGGTTCTCGTCCTGCGTTCAGGGCCGCCGTGAGTCTTTGTGGTCACTACAACTCTGAAATTACCTATCTGCATATCATTGAGCCGCTCAGCGCATCTGCAAAGAGTGTGGTTGAAACCATGATGAGCGAAGAATCTCTGCATGAGATGCATGGTGAGGGTTTAGGTAACCTTAAGCGTAAAATGGAAGGGAGAATTGCGCGTTTTTGTGAGACTGAACTTGAAGAGAATGAGATGCTTTCCGAAGGGTCAATACTCTCCCGTGTAGAAGAGGGAACACCCTGGAAAACGATTCTTAGGGTAGCTGATGATATCGACGCTGACGTCATTGTTATGGGGACTCGAACTCATTCTGCGGTTGGGCAGTTCTTGTTGGGTTCCACTGCTAACAAAGTGATGCAGAACTCTAAGCGTCCTATTCTGATCGTGCCTTTATAAGCTGAATAAACTTCAGTCTTCTGATTTCGGCATGATCTGAAATTCTGCTAAAAAGCGACTCCATTTTTTATGGTGTCGCTTTTTTTTGCCTGTCAAAGATTGGTGCCTAGCTGGAAATAATATTGTGTCTTACTGGGCGCCCTGATAAGTTTAAACTTGGTCATTAATATGGAGAAACCGGCTCATGGATGTACTCTCGGCTATGGAGGTTTTTGTCCGTGTTATAAAGTTGCAGAGCTTTTCTCTCGCGGCCAGTGATTTGGGTGTTTCTAGCTCGTCGGTCAGTAAACAGGTTTCGCACCTTGAGAAGCATGTTGGTGCAGCGCTTTTGGAGCGGACAACCCGGCGACTTAGTGTGACTGAAGCGGGGGCGGCGTATTATGAGAAATGCCAGTTAATTCTTTCCCAGGTGGAACAGGCTGAAACGCTTGTCACCGAACTTCAGGGCACCCCTTGCGGACTATTGAAAGTGAATAGTGATATCGCCTTTGGCTCGTTGCTACTTGCCAAAGCGATTCCCGTCTTTATGGAAAGATATCCTGATATTCAACTGGACCTAGTACTGGATGACGGGGCGGCGGGTATTGTTAAAGAGGGGGTAGATCTGGCTTTTAGAATTGCTGATTCAATATTGCCCGATGAAGATCTTAATATAAAAGAGTTGGCCACTATCCCGCAGGTGCTTTGTGCTACGCCTGAATATTTAGCGCTGCACGGTGAGCCACGCACTCCTGAAGAGCTTAAAGAGCATAAGTGTCTGCTAAGCACCTCATCTAAAGAAGCGAACCGGTGGGCGCTGAGCAACTCAGAAGGAACATATGTTGTTCAGGCTAAGGGTGGCCTAAGAGCCAACAGCTCGTTAGTGAGTATCGGGGCGATGCAGGCGCACCAGGGAATCTCTAAGCTAGCTCGTTTTGAGGCTGATCGCTTTATCGAGGAGGGTAGTGTCAGGATATTACTGCCGGATTATGATGTTAGTGCTGACAGGTTGTTCGTCGCTTTTCCCGAGCGCCAATATAAAAATTATAAAGCGGGTCTGCTTATAGCGTTTATTGAAGAGTGGTTAGTAGAAAGTTTGCAGCAGGAAGATGTTGTTTAGAAAGGCCGCCATAGCGGCCTTTTTTGTTATTAGCCTTCAAGATCGCTGAGGGCCTGCATGGCCTCTTTACTCCAGTCCAGGGCCTTTCGGTAACTGGCCTCATACAGATTGGAGTCAAAGTCGCTGGGTAATAGGTCCCAGTCACCGGCTTCATAGTTAGTGACATACAGCAGTGTCTCGCCTATTTTGCCCTGGTTGAATAGGATGGCGTTTTTAATGTCATCGCTCAGAGGTACGTCTTTAAGCATTGTTTTCTGATCGATATCAAGAAGTAGATGAAGGTTGGACATCATGCCGGCCATGAAATAGCTGCCGTGATTGCTAATCTTGGCTGCAAGAGCAACTTCTTCGCACATTCTTCCCCTGACCAGTAAGCTACGGCTAATCTCTTCAGGTTTTCCGCTCTGATTATTCAGGGCGATCAAAGTGGCCCATTTCCTGATTTGTGCCATGCCCAGCATAACGATAGCTTCAGTCAGGGACTCAACCTTGCGCACCAGTGAGTATGCTGCAGAGTTGACGATACGCAGTAGTTTATAGGTTAGGACCGGATCACGGATAATCAGATGTTCAAGTCTTTCGGGAGTAGTGTTTTGGTCTTGAAGCTCCTGGACTAACTCAAAAAGAGCTGCCTGATTCGGATCAACCTTCTTGCCTTTAACCAGTTTTGGCTTGCTCAGGAAATGTCCCTGAAATAGCTTAAACCCAAGTTTGTTACATTCTTCTAGCATTTCTACGGTTTCAATTTTTTCTGCTAGAAGAGTGACTTTGAAAGGGGTGATAAGTCGCACTTGCTCAGCAACTTGATCGAAGTTCAAGTCTTTAACGTCGACCTTAACAATGTGGGCTAGCTTAAGTAGAGGCACCGCTTCAGGTTTGTAGATAAAATCATCTAATGCGATACGATAGCCGCTTTTTGCTAGTCGATGCACCGCAATTATTAACTCGCGGTCTATTTTAATATCTTCAAGAATCTCGATTACGATATTTTTACGGGGCAGCTCTGGAAAATCATCAGAAATCAGAAGATCACGTGTGAGGTTAATAAATGCTGGAACACGTTTGAGAGATCCCTGATCAGAGATGCTAGTGTAAGAATTAAGAATGACTTCCCGGGTAGCACCGGTTCCCCGAAACAGAGCGTGTTCAGTGTCCTGCTCATCTCGGTATAGCAGTTCGTAGGCTACAACCCGTTGGCTTCGATCAAAAATCGGTTGCCGGGCCATCAGAACCTGAGAATCTGAAGTGGTGTCCATGTCTGCTCTTTCCATCGAAAACTGCGTGTTAATCAAGCATATAGCTAGTAGGCCCAATTGTCAGCTCTGATGTTGCCCATATCAGGTACTTTGAATGTAGGATATTAGTCGAAAGAAGTCGCTGTTTTGTATGCTATAGGTATAATGTGTGCCCCAGAAATAGTAGACCCTAATTATGAGTAGTATTAACTGGTTTCCGGGCCATATGCATAAGGCCCGTAAAGAGATAGCTAAGGTAATGGATGAGATTGATGTGGTCATCGAAATACTCGATGCCAGATTACCTGTGTCCAGTGAAAATCCGATGGTCTCAGATCTGGGGAAAGGTAAGCCAGTTATTAAGCTACTTAACAAGAGCGATATGGCTGACCCTGAACGCACTCAGGAGTGGGTTGATTACTACAATAGCCTACCTGATACCCAGGCCGTAATGATCGATTACTCACAGAAACTACTGATCAGTACTATTCCGGATATGTGTAACAAGTTGGTGCCTTCCCGGAGTAATAATGGCCGTCAGGTACGGGCGATGATTATGGGTATTCCCAATGTGGGGAAATCGACCATGATCAACGCTTTGCTGGGTAAAAAAATCGCTAAAGTAGGCAATGAGCCTGCTGTTACTAAGGGTCAGAAGCGTTTTACGCTGCGAAACGGTATGGCCTTGTCAGACACGCCCGGCATGTTGTGGCCCAAAATCGAAGATTATGATTCTGGTTACAGGCTTGCTGCCAGTGGTGCGATCAAAAATACGGCGATAGAGTTTGAAGATGTAGCCCTTTATGCCGCCGGTTTTTTACGTGAAAAATATCCGGACCTGCTGGTTGCACGCTATAAGTTTAAAGAGTTGCCTGATCATGCTGATCAGGTGCTGGAAGAGATTGGCCGTAAACGCGGTGGGCTAAGGCCTGGTGGTGTAATTGATCTGCATAAGGCCTCTGAGATACTGCTGAATGAACTTCGTAGTGGTCAGCTTGGCCAGATTACCTACGAGACCGTCACAGAGTGGCTCGACAAGTGGGAACAGCAACGGCTTGATGCTGAACGTATTGAGCAGGAAAGATTAGAGCAAGAGCGTTTAGAGGCGGAATCAGAAGCCCAGCGCTCGGCTCAGCGAAATAAAGGTAATAGATATGACACGTAAAAAGAAAAAACGCAGTTCGCCGAAGCCTATATTTTTGGATGTGCCGCGTCGCAGTGAAAAACTGGCTGATCCTGATAGCTATGAAAGTCGTAGACGTCGTAACCTGGAACAGAAGAAAAAGAGTAAATCGGTTTACGAAAAAGCCCGCGAAGCAGAGCAAGAAGCAGGTTCTACTACTCAGCAGCGCGAAACGCCGTTGGCCGAAAAGATACGCCGTCTTAAGCGAGCTGAAGAAGCTCGTCAGAAAGATTCCGAAGAGGTTGTTCAGAAAGACTCCGAAAAGGAATAATTCCTTCTATAGTTTGATCTCTGCTTTTGTGTGCTCTACGTTTACTGTTACCTGCGGCATTATTCGCAGGCAGTAAACGGAGATCAGGTTATGTCTCATGCTGATGTTCATCGTGCTGGCGACGCGCCTGCCAGAGTCGATCTCATAGAGGGCGAAACCTATTGCTGGTGTGCCTGTGGTCGTTCAAGCACTCAACCTTTCTGTGATGGATCCCATCAGGGTACAGGGTTAGATCCGATTGTATTCATTGCTCGAAAGTCTGAAACAGTAGCGCTCTGCTGCTGTAAACAAACAGGTACTCAACCACTCTGCGATGGTAGCCACAATAAGAGTCAATAATTCTCGCTAGGGCAATCACGACTGGGTACAATGCGCTTCTTTTGCTTTAGGAAGAGAGACTCTTGCAACAGTTTGATGTCGTTATTGTCGGGGCGGGTGCTTCCGGTCTTATGTGTGCTGCTACCGCCGGTTATCGTGGTCGCTCAGTATTAGTGTTAGAACATACCGCGAAGGTTGGCCGGAAGATTCTGATGTCCGGAGGCGGGCGCTGTAATTTCACTAATATGCACAATTCTCCTGCAAACTTCATCTCTCAAAATCCACACTTCTGTAAGTCTGCATTGAGTCGCTATAAGGCTCAGGATTTTATCGATCTGGTTGACCGACATGGCGTTGAGTACCACGAGAAAACCTTAGGGCAGCTGTTTTGCAATGACTCCAGCAAAGAGATCCTCCAGGTTTTGTTGACTGAATGTGAATGGGCAGGCGTTGAGGTCAGAACTGAAACAACGGTACATAAGCTGAAGTCTTCTGAAACGGGTTTCCAGTTACAAACGACCAAAGGCAATATTTCTGCCGGATCTGTTGTGATCGCTACCGGTGGCCTGTCTATTCCTAACGGTGGAGCAACCAGTTTCGCCTATGACATCGCTGAACAGTTTTCGTTGGATGTTTTGCCACGTACAGCTTCTCTGGTTCCTTTTACTTTGCAGCCGAAGGATAAAGAGGTCCTGAGTGAGCTTTCCGGTGTGTCTCATGCTGTCAGGGCAACAATAGGTAAAACCAGCTTTCTTGAGATGATGCTCTTTACTCACCGGGGTATTAGTGGCCCGGCGATTCTGCAGATTTCAAACTATTGGCATCCGGGTGAAGAGGTCGAAATCGATCTGTTTCCCGGTATCGACCTTTTTGAATGGTTGAAAGAACAGCGCGAAGCTCGCCCTAAAGCTGAACTGACTACCATCATGGCTCAGCAGATGAGTAAGCGGATGGCACAAATACTTTGTTCTAAGTTTGAGCTCAGTGGCGTGATGGGTAACTTCTCAAACAAGCAGCTTGAAGCGATTACCGCTGCGTTCTGTTGTTGGAAGATCAAGCCTTCGGGCACCGAAGGTTATCGTACAGCAGAAGTGACTATTGGTGGTATAAATACTAATAAAATCAATCAGAAAACAATGGAATCTAATTCTACTTCTGGTCTTTATTTCATCGGTGAATGCCTTGATGTTACCGGGCATTTAGGTGGCCACAATTTCCAATGGGCCTGGGCCTCAGGCTTTGCAGCGGGCCAGGCGGTTTAGTACACAGATGACACTATAGCCAAAGAATTTGTGCTGGCATAACCTACAGACCGTATATATTAGAAGCTTGTGAGGTTAACCGGCCTTCGCTTTGCCAGGCTAATTCCGGTTGTCACTTCATAAATTCTGGATATTTCTACAGCTCTTCAGTTGGCAGCGACTTAACCGCTATGTCATCCCACTGTCGTGGGAGAGTAAATTTAACTAAGACACAAAATTTGTAATCAGTCTTTGAATAAAGATAATTAATTGAGGGTGAGTAATGGCGATTGGCTTTGATTTTGGAACATCGAATTGTTCGGTTGCTCATGTTGTTGACGGGCATGTTCAAACGATTCCTTTATCCGATAACGAGTCGTTTATCTTGTCAGCATTGTGCGCTCCGACCCGTGAATCGGTCTCTGAGTATTTGTTTAGCTGCCTGGATATTTTACCCGGTAGCAGTGTTGGAGAGGAGGTGCTCAGACATGCAATCGCTGAGAACCGTGCCGAGGGTTTGAAGATACAATCCGACGATGTGCTTTTTGGTAAGCAGGCTTTAGAGCTGTATCTGGAAGACCCTGATTTTGTCTACTACGTTAAATCACCCAAATCCTTTCTCGGCACACAGCAGTTGCGTGAAACTCAGCTTGCACTGTTTGAAAATATTGTCTGCGCCATGATGGCTAATGTCAAAAACAGGGCGCAAGCATATTTAGGTCGAGATATCAGTGAGACGGTAATTGGCAGGCCTGTCAATTTTAATACCCTGGGTGGTGAAAAATCTAACATTCAGGCCGAAGGAATATTGCGTAGAGCGGCTTCCAGAGCAGGATTCAAGTATATTGAATTTCAATTTGAACCCGTAGCGGCAGGCCTGGATTTTGAATCGACTTTAACTTCCGAGAAGAATGTACTAGTGGTCGATATTGGCGGCGGTACATCTGACTGTTCGTTGATACGTATGGGGCCTAAATGGTTGGAAAAAAAGGATCGTGCAGAGACGCTTTTAGCTCATGCTGGAAAATCAGTGGGCGGTAATAATTTGGATATCGCTATCGCTTTTCAGCGGTTTATGCCGGAATTTGGTAAGGAAACTGATTTCAAATCAGGCAAAGCAATACCAACGATGACTTTTTGGGATGCGGTTGCAACGAATGATGTAAATGCGCAAAGAAGCTTTTATTCATATCAAAATTTGGACGTGCTCAATCGAATACGTATGGATGCCAAGCATCCTGAAAAAATTGAAAGGCTCATTCAGGTACACAAAAAAGCATTGGGTCATATGGTCGTCGGAGAGTCTGAAAAGGCAAAAATTGCGCTATCAAATCAATCAGACTATATCGCGAATATAAATTTGTTATCAGAGACGGTCGATATCCATCTATTATCAGAGCAGATGGAAAAATCTATTGCTGAACCTATGCGCCAGATTAAAGGGTTGATAGAAGAAATACTGCTACAAGGGGAGGTGACACCGGATGTGGTGTACATAACAGGGGGCTCTGCGCGTTCTCCTATTGTCAGAAAAGTTGTGGAATCAGTACTGCCCAATACACCCATAGCCAGTGGTAATTTTCTGAGTTCAGTGACTGAAGGCTTGGCACGCTGGGCAAATTTATGTTTTAGATAAGCCCGATTGTCACGCTACGCAGGCTGAATAGATATCGCTCCAGATCCAAATTTCTCCTGTTGTTCTTATTGAAAGTAAAAATTCTGAGGCTGCTGTGCATAAGCGGCCTTTATGGAGCTCTATACGTCGGCATACAGCAGTTCTTTGAAATCAAAATATAATTACCGGGTTGTCGGGGTATCGCTTGCATGGGCGTCAAAATAGTCTTCGTTTTAATTCCATTGATAGTGTTAAAATGCCCGCCAAATCATGCGGTCTACCGGGCTGTTTTGTCAGTGTTTAAAATACGTCGATACATCGTTGTTTAGTGGCTTACTGCTCCCAACATCAATTCTGTATTACACGATTCTGCAAAGAGTATTCAAATGGAAATCAAAGTAAATTTTTTAGAAAATCTCAGGCTTGAAGCAAAGTTTGATGATTTCACTGTTACCGCAGATCAGCCTATACGTTACAAAGGCGATGGCTCTGCTCCTAGTCCGTTTGATTACTTTCTGGCTTCGTCTGCGTTATGTGCGGCGTACTTTGTAAAGGTTTATTGTAAGGCGCGTGATATTCCGACCGATGACATCAGGTTGTCACAAAATAATATTGTCGACCCGGAAAATAGATACAACCAGATTTTTCAGATACAGGTAGAGCTACCCGAGTCGATTTCCGATAAAGATCGTACCGGTATCCTGCGTTCAATTGAGCGCTGTACGGTCAAAAAAGTCGTTCAGGAAGGCCCGGATTTCAAGATTGAGAGTGTCGAAAACCTGGCTGCGGACGCTTCGATTATGGCGATGGGAATTCCCGATGATGGTGTAAATACTATGATTGAGGGGAAAGACCTGCCACTGGAAAAAACCATCGCTAATATGACTGGTATTCTTGAATCCCTGGGAATGAAGATCGAGATTACCTCCTGGCGTAATATCGTGCCGAACGTCTGGTCGCTGAATATCAGGGATTCGGCCTCTGAGCTCTGCTTTACCAACGGTAAGGGGGCGACGAAAGAGAGTGCGCTTTGCTCCGCTCTGGGTGAGTTTATTGAACGTCTGAGCTGTAACTTTTTCTACAACGATCAGTTCTTCGGTGAAGAGCTTGCTAATGCTGAGTTTGTCCATTATCCGAATGAGCAGTGGTTCCCGCTTAATGAAGAGGATTCAGTCCCGGCAGGCTTGCTGGATGACTACTGTCTGGAGATATATAACCCTGAGGGTGAGCTGCAAGGCTCCAACCTGATTGATACCAACTCGGGTAACTATGAGCGGGGTATCTGTGCCATTCCCTATGTGCGTCAGTCTGATCAGGAAACGGTTTATTTCCCCTCGAATCTGCTGGAAAACCTGTTTCTCAGTAACGGTATGAGCGCCGGTAATAACCTGTTTGAAGCGAAAGTACAGTGTCTCTCTGAAATCTTTGAGCGGGCAGTTAAGCGGCAGATAATCGAGCAGGAGATCGTCCTCCCGGATGTCCCGTTGAATGTACTGGAAAAATTTCCGGGTATTATGGCAGGTATCCAGGGGCTAGAAGAGCAGGGCTTCCCGATCGTCGTTAAAGATGCGTCTCTGGGGGGGCAGTTCCCGGTGATGTGCGTCACTCTCATGAATCCCAGGACCGGCGGGGTGTTTGCCTCTTTTGGTGCCCATCCCAGTTTTGAAGTAGCACTGGAGCGTAGTCTCACTGAGCTGCTGCAGGGTCGGAGCTTTGAAGGCCTGAATGATGTGCCGCCACCTACATTCAGTAGTGAGGCAGTGACTGAACCGAATAACTTTGTAGAACACTTTATCGATTCAACCGGCGTCATCTCCTGGCGTTTCTTCAGTGCGAAGCAAGATTACAGCTTTGTTGAATGGGACTTCTCCGGGACTAACGAGGAGGAGTGTGGGCGTCTGATGGGCATTCTTGAGAAGATGGGTAAAGAGGTCTATGTTGCTACCTTTGGCGGTTTTGGGGCTGATCAGAGTGCTTCTGCCTGTAGGATGCTGGTACCTGACTACTCTGAGATCTATCCGGTGGAGGATCTGGTGTGGGATAACACTAACAAAGCGATCTACTTCCGCGAAGATATTCTTAACCTTCATACGCTGGATGATGATCAACTTGCCGATCTGGTTGAACGACTGGAAGAGAGCGAAGAGGATAATTACACCGAGATCAAAACCCTTATCGGAATTGAGTTCGATGAAAATACGGTGTGGGGCCAGCTCACTATACTCGAATTAAAGCTTCTGATCTATCTGGCGCTGCAGCAGTATGAAGAGGCGTTTGAGCTGGTGGACAGCTTCCTGCAATACAATGACAACACGGTTGAACGTGGTTTGTTCTATCGAGCGATGAACGCCGTGTTGGTCATCGCACAGGATGATGAACTGGAGCTTGAAGACTACCTGTACAACCTGCGTCGTATGTTTGGTGAAGAAGTGATTAACAAAGTTGTCGAATCGGTTAACGGTGAGGTTAAATTCTATGGTTTGACTCCCACCAGTATGAAGCTTGAAGGCTTGGATAAGCACCTGAGGCTGATAGAGAGTTATAAGAAACTCCATGCAGCCAGAGCGACTAATTAATTAGTCGCTGTTAGCTAAGACCCAGTCCTGGTGACTGGGTTTTTTATACTTCCAGAAAGAGAGATTGTTACAGCTAGGCTAGGTAGTTATTTTACTTATAGCATATCTATAAGTATCAAACTGATTAGAGTACTGACGCTATCCGCGTCATTATAGGAATAGTTCAAGGTTCAGTGGCTTGCTATCGCCCAGCCACATGACGTATTGGGTATGGTCATCCAAATCATTTCCGGTGACGGGATGGATAAAGACACTCAGGCCGTTTCTGTTAAGTATTAACCAAGGTAGTATCGCTGCAATTTTCTCAGAGCCAAATGAAAGTTGGCAGCTCCATCCAGGATGGGGGCCTACGAGCTTTTGGTGGACTCTACCCATGGTGATTCCTTGAGTATCGCGGGTCTGTTCACAAAACTCTACAGCCTGATCAAGGCTATCAGCATTGAAGTATACATGAGCATGATAGGCTGAAATTTTGATAGGTGGCTGTGTCATAATCATTCCGGTGTTTGTTGGCAGTTGTTGATCATAGATTAAAGCGATTTCCTGATGCAATTGTTATCGTAAGGCTGAGTGATGTTGTAAAAAGATAGATAGGCTATAAGTGCTTATATTTGAGATCCTGTGTGTCAGTTATAGGCATTAATTATTAGATGCAATCGCTGATTTATAAAGATAATAGGAAGATATGATGATTAAGACCCATACCCAGATATCACTGACACTTGATGCTGCTCTTGTGATTGCTAATTCCGCCATCAATAAAGGAAATGAGCTGGGCATTAAGATGAACGCAGTGGTGGTTGATGCTGCAGGTAATCGATTGGTGTCATTACGGGAGCCGGGTGCTCCAATGCCTGCGTTAGACTTTGCAGAGAAAAAAGCTTACACCGCAGCAAACTTTAAGTTACCGACTGAGAAGTGGTCAGACGTTCTTGAGGGACGGCCTGTCGTCGCAAATGGTTTGGCGCAGCATGAAAAAGTTGCTTTGTTTGGTGGTGGTTTGCCTGTAATAGTTGAGGGTGTTGTTGTTGGTGCAATTGGTGTTTCAGGCGGTAAAGTGCCTGATGATATTAAGTGTGCGGAAGCGGGGCTTGATGCGCTTAGTTTGCTTATTCATGATTAGGTGTTCTGGTACTGAATTGATGCTGTCACTTTAAAAAATATAAGTGTAGATAAGCAATTACTTTGGTAGTGGGCATAGATATACATAGCGATTAAATAGAACTATCCAGCGACGCATGCTATTTGTGACACCAAAGTTTAGAGAGTATTTTATGAGCGACATGAAATTCACTAAAGACGAAACTGATCGAATTGTTGCTAAGGTGAAAGCCTATTTCACCGATGAGCTCGACCATGAGATTGGTGGCTTTGAGGCGGAGTTCCTGATGGATTTCTTTGCCAAAGAGATAGGCCCACATTTTTATAACCAGGGGTTATCTGATGCTCATACGTTATTTTCAGAAAAAGCTAATGAGCTGGGCTATCTTATTGAAGAGTTGGAGAAGCCGGTTTCTTAAAGCCTGCTTGAAAAATGGCGTGAGATGCGTGCTGGCCAAGATTCAATCACGCTATAAATAAACACTCAGTTTTATCAGTGATAATTATGAATATTAGAGTAGCAAAAAGTGAGGATGGCCAGGGTATCCAACAGTTGTATCTCTCAGCCTTTCCCGAAGACGAAGGTGAGGTCGTGTCTAAGATTGCCATTGATCTGCTTGATGAAAAGACGACACCTAAAGTATTATCATTAGTTGCTGAAACCGAAAGCGATTTACTGGGTCATGTCGCTTTCAGCCCGGTGACAATAGCTAGTATCGAAAACTTTCACAGCTATATTTTAGCGCCATTGGCGGTGAAACCCGATTTTCAGAAACGGCATATTGGGTCACAGCTGATAGAGCAGGGTCTGCAGCAGTTATCTTTGATCGGCGTTAATGTTGTCTTCGTTTATGGCGACCCTGAATATTACAGCCGGTTTGGTTTTAGTGTCGAAGCGGCCCATCAGTTCAGGCCGGAATACAAGCTGCGATTTCCCTTCGGCTGGCAGGCCGTTCAGCTTAATGAGGCTAACCTACCCAGCGCCCCTGTTACTATAAAATGTGTTGCGTCTTTAAGTAGTCCGAGTCTCTGGTAACACTCCGCTAATTTCATAAGCTGAAATACCTGTATTTATACTTGCCACAATATTTATCTGATCTGCTAAACTCGCGGCTATTCTATCGTTAAGGCACAGTTTATGAGTTTTTCGTCATTTGGTTTAAACCCTCTTTTATTACAGGCAATCGAAGAAAAAGGGTATAGCCAGCCAACACCTATTCAGCAGGAAGCCATTCCTGCCATTTTGAATCAACAGGATGTGATGGCAGGGGCGCAGACGGGTACCGGGAAGACTGCCGCCTTTGCCCTGCCTATTCTGCAACAACTCGCTGTATCAGGCAGTGCTAAGGCTTCGGTACAAGCATTGGTGCTTACGCCAACACGGGAACTGGCGCTGCAGGTGGGCAAGAGCTTTCAGCAGTACGGCATGCACATGCCACTTCGAACGGTGGTGGCTTACGGTGGTGTCAGCATCAATAATCAACTCAGTGAAATCGCCAAGGGTGTGGATGTTTTGGTGGCGACTCCCGGGCGGTTGATTGATCTGGTCATGCGTGAAGCGATTGATCTGAGTAGTCTATCGTTCTTCGTTTTGGATGAAGCGGATCGGATGCTGGATATGGGTTTTATTGACGATATCAAACGTATCCTCAGATCGGTTCCGGCAACCCGCCAAACGCTGCTGTTCTCGGCCACTTTTGATGATGCGATATTTAAACTCAGTCAGAAGCTGCTTAGTAACCCTACGTTGATTGAAGTTGATCAGCGCAATGCTACGGCCAGTCAGGTTGAACAGATAGCCTATGAAGTCGATAAGCATCGTAAACGTGAAATCACATCCTTTCTGATAGGCTCAAAAAACTGGCAACAGGTACTTATCTTCACCCGTACTAAGAAGAGTGCTGATGATCTTGCCAAAGAGATGTGCAAAGACGGCTTAAAAACAGAAGCGATACATGGTGATAAATCCCAAGGAGCTCGAGAACGCGCGCTTGAAGGGTTTAAAAATGGAACGATTAGGGTGTTGGTAGCGACTGATGTGGCTTCCCGTGGGTTAGATATCCAGCAGCTTAAATATGTTATTAACTATGAGCTTCCGCATAATGCTGAAGATTATATTCACCGCATAGGTCGTACAGGCCGCGCGGGTGAAACCGGGCTGGCCCTTACATTGTTAAGCGCCGATGAAACCTGGTTGCTCGATGAGATACATAAAATTACTGATACCCGTCTGATGCAGCAGTGGTTGCCAGGATATGAACCTAATCTCGATCAGAACTTCGTTCAGAAGAACAAGAAAGGTGGCGGAGGTCGTACTAATAATCGTGGTCGATCGCGACGTCGTTAATTCTCCTGTAGAGGCTGAATACAGATATATTACAGGGTAGATGCTTAGCCGATGTTGCCAAATATTCTTTTCAGCCTAATCGTATCGTTGCCTATTGTAGGGTTGCTCTCGATTTGTCGATCGTTCGTTTGTGGTTACAGAAGTTATCAGGCCAGTAAGACGGCTTTCGTTATTTTATCTGTTGCCTATATCCTGATTATGCTGATCGTTCTGGCATTCGATCTTGTGGTGCTGTTTGGTTACGGGGTTGCCCATACGGGAAAGAGCAGCACAAACGATCTAATCGTTCTCAGTGTTACCGTTATTCCTACTTATGTTGTTACCGCAGGTCTTTGGCTGTTATGCCGGTATATGGAAAGAAGACTGGCTTAGTGATTCATCTCCTGGGTTCGTTGCCTCGCCTTTACTGGCTATGAACAGATGATGGCTGCAGGCCAATACGAAGGCTTGCAGAAGATTTAGACTTAAGAGGATTAGATACATAAATAAATATTATGTATCATGAGCTTACCGATCAGGAGACTCAGATATGAACAACTCTTTGCCCTTGCCAGATGAAAAGAAACTGCTGATAACCTATCGGGTAGAATCGGGCTGTCTGGGGCCGGAAGGTGAGTGTTATGTTTCAAGTTTTTGTGAATTCGCACAACGCCAAATCCAACCTCTCTATGCTGATTTTATCGCCTGGAATGTGGTATCCAGAGATGACAAACATGAGCCTGAAATCCAGTATAATCTAGTGACTAAAAGAGTGAATCACTCACAGGCCAGCCGTTATTTCGCTGCATTTGGGTCAAGTATTGATCAGTTTGAAATTGATCTCTCTGAAAGACTGGCAGAGCTTATTGATGAGTTCATGGGGCATTAATTCGATACGTTATTTCCTTATTTAACGTAGTGCGGCCATAAAACCCTAGCCTCTGTGTTTTTGTTTGTAGATTCTCATTGTTTGATCATACCCTCTCTTCTACTATTGGCACCATTGTTGGTGTAACAGGACAGGTATCGTGCAAGATATATTAGATGAGATTGTCGCTACCATAGGCGCTAGTGAAGATAGGGGGCAGCCCGCTGACTATATTCCTCAGCTGGCTTGTATCGATCCAAATCAGTTTGCGATTACAGTAGCGATGGCTGATGGGCGGGTTTTTAGCGCCGGTGATAGTGAGCAGTTGTTCTCCATTCAGAGTATCTCCAAAGTATTTACCTTAACTATTGCGCTTGGAAAATTGGGTGACGCTGTCTGGTCTCGGGTAGGCCGTGAGCCGTCCGGAGATCCTTTTAATTCTATCGTGCAGCTCGAGCATGAATTGGGTAAACCGAGAAATCCTTTTATCAATGCCGGTGCAATTGCGATCGCCGATGCGATTATTATGGGCCATCAACCAAAAGAAACATTGGGGGAGATTCTTCAGTTTGTTCGGTTTATTGCCGATGATGACAGTATCAGTATTGATGATAAAGTTGCCCAGTCTGAACTTGCCACCGGTGATCGTAACGCTTCTTTAGCCCACTTTATGGCTTCCTTCGGTCGAATGAATAACCCTGTTGATTGTGTCCTGGGTACATATTTTCATCATTGTTCAATTGCGATGAGTACGCTGCAGCTGGCTAAGGCGGGGCTTTTCCTGGTTGATGATGGCAAAAACCCGGTGACAGGTGCTCGTGTGGTATCGGCCCAGAGAGCCCGAAGAATTAACTCGCTTATGCTGATGTGCGGTCATTATGACGGATCAGGCGAGTTCGCATACCGTGTAGGGTTACCGGGTAAAAGTGGTGTAGGCGGAGGGATATTAGCTGTCGCACCGGGTAAGGCCTCAATTGCTGTCTGGTCTCCGGGTCTCGATGCGGTAGGAAACAGTAAGCTGGGAACGGATGCACTGGAGAAGTTGGTGCAGCATACTGGCTGGTCTATTTTTGGTTAAGTCCGCTAGGCTCCTAGGTGCAAACATCTGCTCAGCCCTATTTGGGTCTGGTAAGCACTGAAAATATCAGAATCAGCTGAGTGATTTGTGCTCAGACGTGTTAAAGTGCGCCGATTATTACTGGCATTATCTATCCGTAGTTAAGGCCTGTTTCACTCTATGGAATTATTATGAAAAAGACGTTTAAACTGTCTCATCCAAAGCTTGCTGTTGCCAGGCATGTTGACGCTATTAAGCACGAAGTTAAGAAGTATATAAGACGCGAGCGAAATAAAGCGTTGCCTGAGGATGTCGACTATTGGGATTTTGACTGTCGTATTGGCGCGGATGAAGCTTGTAGTGAGGCAGTTCAAATCTCGGAGATTAACAAATTTATTACTGAGGCTGAGTCAAACGAGGCTGAATCCTTTTATTTAGAGATTATCGCCAAGCCTGGGTATCGTAATTCAACACCAGCTGAGTAATTAAAACCTTTTAGTTATTAAAAGGAATTTGAGATCAGTACCGCTTGTTAGTAGGGCTTGTCAGAGGGGCTTATCAGAAGATCTCCTACAAAGAGATTAATAGGGTCTTTCTTCTCAGTTCGGTTTACATAAGGACTCAATATGAATTTGGATAAAGCAAAAAAGCGTATCGCTAAGTGCGTTAAGAGAGGCGTTAAAGGATATCCGCAAATATCGCTGAGCTACTTTGGTGAGACCGCTGATGTTGCTACTGAAGTCAGTGTTCAGTTTGTATTTGAAGAGGGTGCTGAGGCTCAGGAACAGAGGTTTGTAGGTAAAACTGATGTTAGAGAAGATGAGGTTATTCAGTCTGCGATAGTGAAAATTATCGAGCGGGCAGAGGTTAGTACTGTGTTAGTGACAGATACAGTGTCGCTTCTTGGCTAAGTGCTCCTGATTCTTCAATGTAATCTGATTCTTTAATTTCTCTGTTTTTCCAGATTTGCAAAAAAAAAGCACTGGCTGTCTGGCCAGTGCTTTTTTTATATGCCCAGCTTCATATGCATTCAGCTGGGCGAGTGAAAAGTTACTTAATAAATAGCATTTCACGGTACTTAGGAAGAGGCCACAGGTCGTCAGCAACCAGAGTTTCCAGCTTATCAGCTGATGCCCGAACTTCATCCATCAAGCCGCGTACATCAGTGGCTAGGAAGGTCATGTGAGCTTCTGTTGAATCGAACTCTTCAATATCCATAGCCGCGCTCAGTTTCTGAACCGAAGCCATCATTGCCGATGCATGTTCTGCAACGGCGGTAGCTGGAGAGTATTCCAGCTGCAGACCGGTAGATGCGATACTGGACAGATAGTTGATTGCTGCTGGATAGATCATGGTTGTTGCCATCTCGATAACCAGCTTTGCTTCAACTTCGATAGACAGAACATACTGCTCTGCATACACCTCAAAACGGCTAGCCAGTTCGACAGGAGACAATACGCCAGTACTGGCAAACAGCTCAATTACGTCTGGAGTTTTGAATGCTGGTAGTGCATCAGCGGTGGTAGGAATGTTCTTCAGACCATGCTCTTCAACCGCTTTGGTATGCCACTCAGAAGAGTAACCGTCACCACCGAATACTACATTGCTGTGCTTTTCCATCAGCTCTTTCAATACAGCGAAAACGGCCGCTGTTTTGTCAGAATTTTCTTCCAGCTTCGCTTCGAGTTTAGTGGCAATCCATTCCAGAGAGTCAGCCAGCATAGTATTCATTGCTACGAGCGGGCCAGACACTGACTGAGAGGAACCTACTGCACGGAACTCAAAACGGTTACCTGTGAAGGCAAAAGGAGAAGTACGGTTACGGTCGCCAGTATCACGATCAAATTTCAGGATTTGAGACAATCCCAGGTCCATCTGGCCGCCAGTGGTCGGCACGTGAAGTTCACCGGTTCTGATGTCATCAAATACTTTCTCAAGCTGAGAACCCAAATAAACAGAAAGGATAGCTGGAGGAGCTTCGTTTGCACCAAGACGGTGGTCATTTGCAGCGGAAGCGATAACTGCACGTAGCAGTGGTCCAAATTTGTGCACGCCGCGGATTACTGCACCACAAAAGAGCAAAAAGTTGAGGTTGTCATTAGGCGTATTGCCTGGATCAAGGAGGTTACCCTGAGTTGAGTTACCCACTGACCAGTTTACGTGCTTGCCCGAACCGTTAATGCCAGCGAATGGCTTTTCATGTAACAGGCAAAGGAATCCATGAGCTTTTGCTGTGCTTTTAAGCAGTGTCATCATCATTTGCTGATGATCGGCAGCAACGTTGGCAGCTTCGAAGTAAGGTGCAATCTCAAACTGACCAGGCGCTACTTCGTTGTGGTGAGTTTTTGCTGGGATACCCAGACGGTATAGCTTGTCTTCAAAGTCTTGCATGAATACCTGAACGCGCTCAGGAATTGCACCGAAATAGTGGTCATCAAACTCTTGTCCTTTCGCAGGAGAAGCACCAAAGAGTGTTCTGCCAGCAAGCAGTAAGTCAGGACGAGCGATAGCAAAGTTCTCGTCTACCAGGAAGTATTCCTGTTCTGCACCACAGCTTGAGTTCAGGGTAGCGATCTCTTCTTCACCCATCAGAGCCAAGACTTTCTGTGCGGCGGCGTCCATGGCTGCGTTAGAACGAAGCAGAGGGATCTTCTTATCAAGCGCTTCACCGGTCCATGACATGAAGACACTAGGTATCATCAATACAGCGCCGTTAGCGGTATGCATCATGTAAGCAGGGCTGGTTGGGTCCCATGCGGTATAACCACGAGCTTCGTTGGTCATACGCAGGCTACCATTCGGGAATGAAGAACCGTCTGGCTCGCCTTTAATTAGCAGGCTACCGGTGAACTCTGTAATAGCGCCGCCATCTGAATTGGTAACGACAAAGCCATCGTGCTTTTCTGCAGTGGCGTTAGTCATAGGGTAGAAGATATGGGAGAAGAACTTGGCTCCTTTAGTCATCGCCCAGTCTTTCATTGCAGCAGCGACCATATCGGCGACGGCAGGGTCAAGTTCAGCGCCGTTTTGTACGGTTTTCTTGATAGCTTTAAATGCAGACTTTGAAAGCGACTCTTCCATCTGCTCTAAACCAAAAACATCACATGCCCAGATCTCTTTCAGAGAGTCTGTCATCGTTGTTTCGAATGGTTTAGCGCTGGTTATTTCGCTGATCGCTTTCAAACGAGATTCATTACCGCTCATATACTTCCCCTGACTATCCAATATTTTTGTGGTCATGGCTCATGCTGGTTGTGACAACCAATTAAGCCAATAGCTAGCAAGCTACTGCACAACTTATAAGCAATAATCAAACCAACTTTAATGGCGTCTGTTTTTTTGTGTTTTAAATTGAAACTATGAGGAGGGAAACGCTAAGTAAACCGCTGGTATTTGGTGGCGAAAACTTTGTGGTAAGTGATCGGGTTTTCATGATTGTGAGTTCTTAAGTGTCTCTACAGGGCCCGTAAAACCTAGGGTTAAGCACGTTGATTAGTCTGAGGTTGAGTATTAGGGAGTCTAATTGGATACTAACCGTAAAGCGGGGCCTCTGGATTATTTGATGCTTGGGAGGGCGGATGAGTTATTGAGGTTCTAATGTCGCTGCTATCGACATTCAACCGTTGGTTAAACAAAAAGCGCACCAATGTTGTGCAAGGAATATTGCACTGCATCAACGTTAAATCAGTAACCAGAGGGAGTGCCATGGCACTAAGGTAGTTGTTTGCACCATTTTAGGTCAGGGGTTGAGTGCTCAGAATGCTATCCTGGGTGGTTTAAATAGGGTCGCCTGCTTTGTAATAGCCATTCAATAATTTCTATAAAAATATACTTGCTAAGTAATTATTATATTTAATAAACAATAAGCTAGGTCTTATTTTTAATGTCATTAGTTAATTGTGTGCTCGCTTCAATCTAGCGTTAAATAATCAGCAAGGGCTATACCGTTCTCTGTTATTAATAGTGAAAACAACCCGATTTAGACTAAGGTGAGTCGTTCAATGCTCACAAATAGTGCATCTACAGATACGTAATAATGGGTGCAGAATGTGTGAGGAGCTTGATGGGCTCAGCACTGAGGATCAGTTGAAGAAGCGTTAGAGCTTATGAGTGGGTGTAAGCTGAGGGCGTTTTCAATTGATGTTATGTCGGCAGGAAAATATTGAGGGGGTCTGAGTCCGGGTGCGTTTCGCAGTCAGCGGGATACATAATCCCGCTGACTAGTTATCTAGCACTGTATCAAAGTACCAGGTTTGTCAGAGCCATCACGGCCAGGTAACCGCAGGTATAGGCAATCAGCAGCCAGTGAATAAAGCGTAGATAGGAGATGAAAGAGAGCCCTTCGAGTTTACTCAGCGCGATAACGCCGGCAGCAGAACCGACGATCAGAATCGAGCCGCCAACACCTACTGCGTAGGTCAGTCCCAGCCATTCAGCCTGGCTCATCTGGATATCTGATTGAAGAATCGCAGCGGTTAAAGGTACGTTATCAACCAATGCGGAGAGGATACCAATGAAGTAATTGGCGACCGCAGGTGGCATATAGGTATAGAGTTCTGGCAGTAGTTCCAGTATTGATAGTTCTTTTAACATACCTACCAGCAGCAGAACGCCAAGGAAGAAGAGCAGCGTATCGAATTCGATTTCACGTACATATTCAAGCACGTTTGGGTTTTGTTCTTTACGGAAAAGGATCTGATGGACGATAAACATCAACGACAGTCCAAACAGAAACGTCAGAACCGGTGGGACTGAGAACATCACGCTCAGATACAGTGTGCTGAGAATAGTCAGCAGAAAGAGAGCGGCGATCAGTTTGTCCTGTTTCGCGATAGGCCGTTTAAACTTAGGGAGTGTAATTACCTCGTTACTACCCTGCATCAGAATCAGCGCTAAAATCGCAACGCCGATAATGGCTGGCAGAACCAGTAACATCAAATTGAGGATGGATACTTTTCCGTTGAGGAATATCATCAGGGTGGTGACGTCGCCAGTAATCAGCGAAACCCCGCCAGAGTTAACGGCAAACACAATCAGTGCGGCAAACTTCAGGGTGTCTTTTGTCTCAAGCTTGAGTGAAGCTAGCAGTGACAGCATGATCAGAGATGCGGTGATGTTGTCTGCCAGGGAGGAGAACAAAAGCCCCAGCAGTGCGATCAGAATCATCAGGGTGCTGAGTTTCAACTCACTAGGCAGCATTCGATATACCAGCTGAGTAATCAAACCTTTTTCGTTGAGGTAGGCTACAAAGGTCATCGCGGCCATCAAAAACAGCCACAGAACGGCGATATCGAGTAGCTGTTCGTTAAGAGCCTCTTGAATCAACTGAGGTGATTTTTCCGGGAATACAAAAGCAAGAATCCAGACCAGTGTGCCAATAAAGAGTGTGGATTTGGCTTTGTTCAGGTGAACAACATCTTCAAAAATGATCAGCAGAAAAGCGAGCGTGATCAGACTTAACAGCAAGTAATGCATCTCTGTTCCCTGTATCGAAAAATAGAAGATGGCTATTTTCTACTTTTGTATAGGGTGAATACAATAGATAAAGTGCTCAGTGGAGTTGGATTTTTAGGATTACTACTTTCGTGTGGGTGTCTCAGTACTATACTGATGGTCTTGGTTTACGCGGGAATCCATGTAAGATAAGGGTAATTACTTATATGGATTCCTGCGTTAAGAGAGTTTTCACTGTAAGAATAAAATTATTAGAAAGATAGGGAATAATAAAAATGTCAGATTTACGCCTTTTTTATATTGATGGCAGCTGGGTAGCACCTGCTCAGAGTAACGATTTTGAGGTGATTAATCCCTCAAATGAAGAGGTGTGCGGCACTATCTCTTTGGGTGGTGAAGCCGATACCAATGCCGCGGTTGAAGCGGCCCGACAGGCTTTTGATAGCTGGAGTCAGACATCAAAAGATGAGCGTATTGTTCTTTTGGAAAAGCTGCTGAGCATATACAACAGCCGGGCAGATGAGATGGCTCTGGCTATTTCAACAGAGATGGGGGCGCCGATCGCCTTGTCTCGTACTGCTCAGTGTGGTGCCGGTGCTGCGCATATTAAAAACCTGATTCGTGCGCTGAAAGGCTATGAGTTTGAGCGTCCATTAAGTGAACGGGCGGCGGATAACCGAATTATTCATGAAGCCGTAGGTGTCTGTGCGTTGATCACACCCTGGAACTGGCCGATGAACCAGGTCACTCTGAAGGTCGTGGCTGCATTGGCGACAGGCTGTACCATGGTGCTTAAACCCTCTGAAATCTCGCCACTGTCATCAATGCTATTTGCCGAGATGATAGATCAGGCTGGGTTCCCAGCAGGTGTGTTTAACCTTGTTAATGGTGATGGTCTGGGGGTTGGTTCACAGCTTTCAGGTCATCCGGAAGTCGATCTGGTATCTTTCACTGGTTCAACCCGGGCGGGTATCGCTATCTCAAAAAATGCAGCGGACACGGTTAAACGTGTGGCTCTGGAATTGGGAGGCAAGGGCGCTAATATTGTGTTTGCAGATGCAGACGAGAAGGCGGTAACCCGTGGTGTGCGACAGTGTTTCAATAACAGTGGTCAGTCGTGTAATGCACCGACCCGGATGCTGGTGGAACGGTCTCTCTATGAGGGTGCTGTTCAGGTAGCTGCAGACATCGCTGCTAAAACAACCGTTGATCGGTCTGAGATTGATGGGCGACATATTGGCCCGGTTGTTTCACAGATGCAGTTTGACAAAATTCAGGCGCTGATTGAGACGGGCATTAGCGAAGGCGCACGGTTGGTTGCCGGCGGTCCTGGTAAGCCAGAAGGCTTGGAAAAGGGTTATTTTGTTAAGCCTACTGTGTTCGCTGATGTTAATAATCAGATGAGTATTGCCCGTGATGAAATTTTTGGTCCGGTACTGACGATTATTCCTTTTGATTCAGAGGAGGAAGCGATCAGTATAGCCAATGATACTCCTTATGGACTGACCAACTACCTTCAGACTCAGGATAGTGAGAAAGCCAATCGGGTTGCTCGTCGATTGCGTTCGGGTATGGTGCAGATTAACGGTACATTCCTGGGTGCTGGAGCTCCATTTGGGGGCTATAAGCAGTCGGGTAATGGTCGTGAAGGCGGAGTCTGGGGGCTTGAAGAGTTTCTTGAGGTAAAAGTGATCTCTGGTTGGAACTGATACCGAAGTTATAAGTTTAAGAGTAGGCTCCGTCGCGATCGCTCGTGACGGAGCCTATTGCGTTATTGAGGCTTAATTGTTCTGAGTGTGCCTCGGCTTTATCTTAACGCTGTCCACTTTTGAATTGTCTGAATAAATCTTGGGTGGTGAATAATCCAGCCGCCGACGTATCCAATAAAACTCCCCAAAGCTATATCAAAAATACGGTTTAGTATCAGTTGGTTAGGCTCTGCTGTGGCAACGGTTGCCTCAGCGAATATCACCGTAAGTGGGGTAATGAAAATTACCGCTAACCCATAATTTCGCGTGATCAGAAGTTCGATGATAAAGGTCAGTATCAGGATTAACCCCGCCAGCCCCCATGGCCCGGGTGCAAGTGAAAAAATCATCCAGGCGAGCGCCATCCCGATGATTGTGCCAAATATTCTGTGAATATTTCGCTGCCAGATTGCCCGAAAAGTTGCCCCCTGCATGATTGCAGCCGTCGAGATTGGAACCCAGTAAGGGTTTTCCAGGTTAGTCAGTAACGCTAGCAGATAGCCCCCGCCGACAAAGATACTGATAACGGCTGATTCAATGCTGATGGCTAAGATGTGATGGTCTTCAGTCTCACTGGGCTTTATGTCTATATTTTTAGAGAAAAATTTCTGAGCGAACCCGTAGCTAAGAGCTAGCAGGCAGGCCCACATGGAGCCAAACATCAGTATGCCGGTCCGTTCTGCCGTCAGAGAGATGTCAAAAGGGAGAGTCCGGGCGAGACATGCGGCAACGATGAAGAAGAAACTCGCCGGGGGTGGGACTGAGTAAAATCTGCAAATAGTTGTCGCTAGAAATACAGTCAGTAGGAGTGTGAAAGCCGACAGATACGGGTCGAAGCTTGTTAATACGCCGAGAGCAAAGCTTAATGAAAACCCAAAAGCGCAGGTGGTCAGGGTCATCATGCGATGGGAGATGTTAGTTTGTCGCATGTAGAGAATTATCAAGCCCCCCATGCAGCCCAGCATGCCTGCTGAAAACTCTCCTAACCAGGCGGCAAAAAACGCAGGCATGCCAACGCTAAGGGCTGAAACTACCAGGTAGCCTAATGGGCGTTTGTGGTCATTCCACTCAAATAAAGGCTTTATCTGGTTCCAGAATTTAAGTCGCAAAGTGGGTTGAGAGTCTGTGCTCAATTAGTATTTTCCTAGTGAATGTGTCTCTTTAGTAATGATATATAAGCTATTGTTTATATTATCAATGTGTGTTTTTTGTTTGGTCGTTTTTAGAGAGGCTTTGCTATCTTTCTTTGCCCGTTAAATCGATACTGAAATATACCATTTAGGCTTTATAGCGGAGCAATCAGTTATTTCGTTATTGTCTAAATAGGCAGCTGAATCTAACACAGTTCCCTCTGTTGATGTGCGTTTAAAAACCACCCAGTGCCAGAAGGGTTTGCCGTTCTCGTAATGGTGTTTGATAGCGAGTAATGCGATATCTGGCAGCGCTTCCCATGAGGTGAAAATTGATTCGTCAGCTGAGGTTTTTACACCATAGGCATCTAGTAAGCGTCGCATATACTCTGTATCGCTGAACAGCGCCTCATCGGTTGCGAAGATGCCGATAGCGTTCGCTTTAGCTTTTACCTCGGCGTATGACAAGCCAAGGATGTTGGCAGCAGAGGCAATGCCGCACCCGGTCACTTCTTCTTGAATAACGACGGACATCTTTACCTCGAATCAGAATAGTTAAAATGCGAAAAAAAACCGCACATCCTTATGAGAGATGTGCGGCGGGAGTTCTATATTAAGCTTTCTTAACCTCTTTTCCAGCTGTGAAACTTCTCTAGCCAGCTGAGAATCTTTTGTGGAGCATGCTTTTTCTTCCATTCACCGGCGACAAAGCGGTTAGCTTCATTGAGCGTTGGGTAAGCGTGTAGTGTGCCGAGGATCTTGTTTAGTCCTAGTTTGTTTTTCATCGCCAGAGCGAACTCAGGTAGCATCTCAGCAGCGTGTTCACCAACCAGCGTCACTCCAATGATCTTATCGCTGCCGGGCTTCAGTAGGACTTTGACAAAGCCGTAGGCGGCCTCGTCAGTGATTGCACGGTCAAGTTCATCGAGGTTATATCTAACCGCTTCATAAGCAACCCCCTGATCAATCGCTTGTTTCTCGTTCAGGCCTATCCGGGCGACTTCCGGGCTGGTGTAGGTGGTGAAGGGGATGAATGAATAATCAATTTTGAATTTCTTAAACTGACCAAACAGCGCGTTGACTGAGGCATACCAGGCCTGATGGGCTGCCGCATGGGTAAATTGATAGGGCCCAATCACATCGCCGCAGGCAAGAATGTTGGGTATCCGGGTACGCAGATAGTCGTCTACCTCAATAGTTCCACCGGGTGCTGCTGTGATGCCTAGTTCTTCAAGTCCAAAGCCGGTTACATTGGCTGTGCGGCCAGTCGCGACCAGTAGTTTGTCAAACCCGATACGTTTTTCCTGATCATTGTGACGGCATACCAGTTCATAACCCTGTTCAGTTACCTGAAAGCGAACCGGTGTATGGCCAGAGCAGATATGGATGCCGTCCTGTGTGAGGCGTTCCTCAACAACCGTGGCGGCATCCCGGTCTTCTCGGGTTAATACCTGGCTGCCACGAAATAATATGGAAACGTCGCTACCGAGTCTGGCAAAGCACTGCCCAAGCTCGCAACCAATCGCTCCAGCGCCCAATACCAGTAGACGATCTGGGCGTTCACGCAGTGCCCAGATGGTATCTGAGGTCAAAGGTTCGACCAGTTCAATGCCGGGAATAGGTGGCATCGCGGGGCGTGCGCCCGTAGCGATGACTATATTTTGCGTTTTAAGGGTCTGACCGTTTACCTCTACTTCCCAGGGGCTAATGATTTTAGCGCTTCCGGTTACACAGTCGACGCCCAGGGATTCATAACGCTCAATTGAATCATGGGGTTCGATCGTCTGGATGACCCGTTGAACCCGATCCATTACTTCAGCGAAGTCGTATTCAACTTCAGCATTGCGGATACCCAGGTCTCTTGCATCACGGACGTCGGCGAGAAAGTGCGTTGTTCTGATTAATGCTTTTGACGGTACGCAGCCGGTATTGAGGCAATCGCCGCCCATCTTATGGCGCTCAATCAGGGTGACTTTGGCTTTCGTAGCTGCGGCGATATAGGAAGTGACTAGACCGCCAGCGCCGGCGCCGATGACTACCATGTTGGTGTCAAATTTCTTAGGTTTGCTGTACTGGCTATACACTTTGCGTTTTTGCATAACGCCGACGATAGCTTTGGCAATCCAGGGAAATATGCCCAGAAGGCAGAAGGATAGGATGAGTCCGGGAGAGAGAATGTCGCCGGGCTGTTCAATGGCGGCCAGCTGTGTGCCGGCATTAACAAATATGGCGGTACCAGGCAGCATGCCCAGCTGACTTACCCAATAGAAAGTACCAGCTTTCATGCGGGTTAAGCCCATAACGGCATTGATAACGAAAAATGGAAACAGTGGTACTAGTCTCAGTGTAAACAGATAGGAGATGCCGTCTTTCTCAATACCCCGGTTAACGGGATCGATATAATTGGAAAACTTACTGCTTAGCGGCTCGCGGAACAGATATCGCGCTACTAGGAATGCCAGAGTCGCGCCGATGGCGCTGGCGAAAGATACTAGTATCAGGCCGGTGAATAGGCCAAAAATCGCACCACCTACGAGGGTCATGACCACTGCGCCAGGAAGGGAGAGGGCGGTGACCGTGATGTAGATCAGCACAAAGGCGCCGATAGCCAGCAGAGTATTCTCAGAGACCCAGCTTTGCAGGCTGTTTTGCTGAGATTTGATATATTCCAGATTCAGATAGTTGCCAAGATCAAAGATAAAAAATGAACTGATCAGGGCCGCTAATATCAGGATAAGAATTATTTTTTTACTATTCATAAACAAATCTGCTCTGCGGGTGGTGGTAAGGTTTTGGGGATAGTCGCATAGAAACCTGAAAGCATCCTGAAATATGATTATAACTGTCTGTATAGGTTCAATTTATTATTTAATGGCTATTGAAGATACGGACAATAAAAAAGGCCTTTTACCGATTCCTTTAAAGAGGAGTGTAAAAGGCCTTATCCTGACAATCACGAATTAATCGTTGTTATTTGCGGCTTCCAGCGTATTTTCCATCAGAGTAGCCACTGTCATTGGTCCTACGCCACCGGGTACCGGTGTTATCCAGCCAGCTCTCTCGGCTGCGATGTCATACTCTACATCGCCCACTAAACGGCCATCTTCAAGGCGATTGATGCCCACATCGATAACCATCGCGCCGGGCTTAATCCATTCACCCTTTACCAGACCCGGAATACCAACGCCGACGACAACGATATCAGCGCGTTGTACGTGACCGGCAAGATCTTTGGTGAAGCGGTGGGTGGTGGTTGTAGTGCAGCCTGCCAGTAGTAGCTCAAGCGTCATTGGGCGGCCAACAATATTAGACGCGCCGACAATCACTGCATCTTTACCGCGAACGGTCTCGCCGGTTGATTCAAGTAGTGTCATTACCCCCTTTGGCGTGCAAGGGCGCAGTGCTGGCATGCGTTGAGCCAGGCGTCCGAGGTTAAAGGGATGGAAACCATCAACATCTTTATCAGGGCGGATGCGTTCAAGGATCTCATTCGCTTCGAGATGCTCAGGAAGTGGGAGTTGAACCAGAATGCCGTCAACCTTTGGGTCTGCATTGAGCTTATCTACCAGTTCCAACAATGGTTGTTGACTGGTTTCTGCTGGCAGATCGTAAGAGACGGATTCAATACCTACTTCTTTACAGGCATTTTTCTTGTTTCTGACATAAACCTGAGAGGCTGGATCAAAGCCTACCAGTACAACAGCCAGGCAGGGGGCGCGTTTACCCGATTCAATACGGGCCTTTACACCAACTGCAACCTGTTCACGGACATTTCGGGCAATCTGCTTGCCATCGATTATCTGAGCGCTCATCTTTCGAATGTTATCCTCAGTCATATTTTTGATGGCGCGGATTGTCTCATGGTTGCGGTTTTCCTCCAAGGGGTATTCCCCGGCGGGATCTGTTTATTTGAGGTGGTTGAATTTTTAGCCTGGCATAGCGAAATGGTGCTTAAGTAAGCTGAGGCTATATGCTTTTTTAAGCTGCCTTTTAGCAACGGTTCTAAACAGTGTAGAGAGGGGATCTATGGGCTTCTTAATTTGTCTAAGTTTCTTATTTCCTTAAAAAAATATAAAAAGGGTGTTGACGGACTATAAAGCGATATATATTATGCGCTCCACCTTGAAGAGAGGCAGGCAACGCACCTAGGTGTCGTTACTCAATTCTTAACAAGGTCGGGCAGTGTCAGGCGCCCGTAGCTCAATGGATAGAGCACTCGCCTTCTAAGCGAGCGGTTGCAGGTTCGACCCCTGCCGGGCGCGCCAGTAAGGTCTGACGAAAAAGTGTATTGATATGGTGGGCGTAGCTCAGTTGGTAGAGCTCCGGATTGTGATTCCGGCGGTCGTGGGTTCAAACCCCATCGTCCACCCCAATACATCGTCATAGGGAATCTTTACCAATTTCCTGTTTTATGACAAAATTGTTTTATGCGAGTGTGGCGGAATTGGTAGACGCGCTGGTTTTAGGTACCAGTATCTTACGGTGTGGGAGTTCGAGTCTCCCCACTCGCACCATTTATCTTCCTCGGAAGTGCCTCTTTGGTGGGCGTAGCTCAGTTGGTAGAGCTCCGGATTGTGATTCCGGCGGTCGTGGGTTCAAACCCCATCGTCCACCCCAATACCTCATTGTTTTCTAGTAATTTTCCTCTCTATTTCTTTTGCAAAATATACTACCCTTTTGATTTGTTTCGAATTTGCTCTGCATCCATTGATATTCAACGCTTTTCACTTGACTAATAGCACCGGTTCCCGGACAATTTCGGCCTTTAGAAATTCTGGTACCTGCTGTGCCGGTCTTCTGTAAACAGAAGGCATAAATAGCGGGTCAATTTTCAGATTTGTAACGATACAAATAATTTTGTGAGGAATTCCATGCAAGTATCCGTAGAAGCCACTACTGGTCTTGAACGTCAGATGACAGTTGTTGTACCTGCTGAGCGTGTTGACAGCGATGTAGCCAAGCGTGTTCAAGATACAGCTCGTACCGTTCGCCTTGATGGTTTCCGTCCTGGTAAAGTGCCAGTTAAAGTAGTTAAGAAGCGCTACGGACCAGGTATCCGCCAGGAAGTTATCGGTGAAGTTGTACAGCAGAGCTTCTATGAAGCTGTACAGCAGGAGAAGCTGATGCCTGCCGGTGGCCCTAATGTTGAATTCAAAAACGATAAAGAGGGTGAAGAGTTTTCTTACACTGCTACTTTTGAAGTTTACCCAGAGATCGCTCTTGCTGATTTCTCTAGCGTTGAGATTGAAAAATCTGCCGCTGAAGTAAAAGACGCTGACCTTGATCAGATGGTTGATACCCTGCAGAAGCAGCAAGCTGCTTTTGAAGAAGCTGATAAAGCTGCTGCAGAAGGCGACCAGTTGAGTGTTGATTTCGAAGGTTTCATCGACGGTGAAGCATTCGACGGCGGCACTGCAACAGGTATGGATCTGGTACTGGGTTCCAATACTATGATTCCAGGCTTTGAAACTGCCCTGGAAGGCGCTAAAGCGGGTGACGAGAAAGAAGTTAACGTTACTTTCCCAGAGGAATACCACGCTGAAGACCTGAAAGGTAAAGATGCTAAGTTCAACGTTAAAGTGAACAAAGTTTCTGCACAGGTTCTGCCTGAGCTGAACGAAGAGTTCTTCGCTAAGTTCGGTATTGAAGAGAAGAGCGTTGACAGCTTTAAAGTTGAAGTACGCAAAAATATGGAGCGTGAGCTTACTCAGGCACTGAAAGCTAAGCTGAAAGAAGCTACTTTCGCTAAGCTGCTTGAGCTGAACGCAATCGACGTGCCTTCTGCACTGATTGATGGTGAAATTGACGCGATGCGTCAACAGGCTATCCAGCAGTTCGGTGGTCCGGATGCGAACATCGATCCAAGCATGCTGCCAAAAGAGATGTTTGAAGCTCAGGCTCAGAAGCGTGTACAGATTGGTTTGCTGGTTAACGAAGTTATTAAAGCCAACGAGCTGAAAGTAGACGAAGATCGTGTACGTACTACTGTTGAAGAACAAGCTGCTACTTATCAGGAACCTCAGCAGGTTATTGACTGGTACTACGGTAACCAGGAAATGCTGGGCCAGATCCAGAACCTGGTTATGGAAGATCAAGTACTAGACCTGTTGCTGGCTTCTGCTACAGTGAACGAAACTGAAGTAAGCTACGAAGATGCAATCAAGCCAGCTGCACCTGCTGCTGACGAAGAGGCTTAATTGCCCTTCAGCTTAATTGCGTTATAAAAGAACGGCTGTCGGCTTAGGTCGGTTGCCGTTTTTTTTTCTTAACCTGTGTTAATAGGTTTATAAGGACTTAGGAGAGCATTTAATGTCGGATTTTCATAATGGCCCTACAGTAATTACGAATAGTGGTTTGGTGCCCATGGTTGTTGAGCAAACAGCCCGTGGTGAGCGTTCATACGACATCTATTCCCGATTACTGAAAGAGCGCGTTATTTTCATGGTGGGTCAGGTTGAAGACCACATGGCAAATCTGGTTGTTGCCCAGCTGCTGTTTTTGGAATCAGAGAATCCTGACAAAGATATTCACCTGTACATTAACTCTCCGGGTGGATCTGTAACTGCAGGCCTGTCAATTTATGACACTATGCAGTTCATAAAGCCGGATGTTAGTACCATGTGTATTGGTCAGGCTGCCAGCATGGGCGCGTTGTTGTTGACCGGTGGTGCCCAGGGCAAGCGTTACTGTCTGCCAAATTCCCGGATGATGATTCATCAGCCATTAGGGGGTTATCAGGGACAGGCAACTGATATTGAGATTCATACTCAGGAAATCCTAACGATTCGTGAGAAGCTCAATACTATTATGTCGCACCATACTGGCCAGAACATGGAAGCTATTAGTAAAGATACCGACCGGGACAACTTTATGTCTTCGGCACAAGCGGTTGAATATGGTCTGATCGATCAGGTAATGGCAAGCCGTTAAAACGGTCTGCACGTTGCGCCGCACTTGAATTTAGACTCAAAGCGGTGCACATTATCCGCTATACTATTGTGAAATGCGGTTAAAGAAATATTGGTCCGAGGCCTGCAAGGCCTGAATAAACTGAGGTAGTTTAATGTCCGACGATATCAACGGCAAAGAGGGAGGCGATGACAGCAAGCTGCTGTATTGCTCTTTCTGTGGTAAAAGCCAGGACGAAGTTAAGAAACTGATAGCAGGCCCGTCTGTCTTTATCTGTGATGAATGTGTTGATCTATGCAACGACATCATCAAAGAGGAGATTCAGGAAGCTGAAGAGACTCATGAAGAGGGCGATAGTCTGCCGACTCCGGCTGAGATTAAGTCAAATCTTGATGAGTATGTTATCGGTCAGGAACGGGCTAAGAAAGTACTCTCCGTTGCCGTATACAATCACTACAAGCGTCTGCGCTTCCAGCAAACCTCTGGCGATACCGGTGTTGAGTTGGGCAAAAGTAATATTCTGCTGATCGGCCCGACTGGTAGTGGTAAAACGCTGCTGGCTCAAACCCTGGCGCGAATGCTGAATGTACCTTTTACTATTGCTGACGCAACTACGCTGACTGAAGCGGGTTACGTAGGTGAAGATGTTGAAAATATCATTCAAAAGCTGCTACAGAAATGTGATTACGATGTAGAGAAGGCCCAGTTGGGTATTGTTTACATTGATGAGATCGATAAGATCTCTCGCAAGTCTGATAACCCGTCAATCACGCGTGATGTGAGTGGTGAAGGTGTTCAGCAAGCGTTGCTGAAACTGATTGAAGGTACGGTTGCATCTGTACCACCTCAGGGCGGACGCAAGCACCCACAGCAGGAGTTTTTGCAGGTTGATACCTCAAATATTCTGTTTATCTGTGGTGGAGCCTTTGCCGGCCTGGATCAGGTGATTACCAATCGCAGCGAGAAAAGCTCTATTGGTTTCAACGCATCGGTCACCAGTAAAGAAGAACTGAAGGCAGTTAGCGATAAGCTGGCTGATCTTGAGTCTGAAGATCTGGTGAAATACGGTCTGATTCCTGAGTTTGTTGGTCGTCTGCCGATGATAGCAACGTTGATCGAACTGGATGAGGACGCACTGATTCAGATTCTGACTGAGCCTAAGAACTCGCTGACGAAGCAGTATGCTGCTCTGTTTGGTATGGAAGGTGCAGACCTGGATTTCCGTGAAGATGCCTTGAAAGCCATTGCGACTAAGGCGCTTGAGCGTAAAACCGGTGCCCGTGGCCTGCGTTCTATTCTTGAAGAAAACTTGCTGGATATCATGTACAGCCTGCCATCTCAGGAAGGTATATCAAAGGTTGTGATTGATGAGGGCGTGATTACAGGCGACTCTGATCCTATCCTGATCTACGAGAATCTGGATGCGCCTAAAGCGGCTGCAGAAGAGTGATCTCTGTTTAGATGATAAAAACGCGCCCCGGGCGCGTTTTTTGTATGTATATCATTGATCCTGTGATTAATCTGAGTCAGGCAGGGTATTTGCCAATAAATACCCTGCATACACTAGAGCTTAAGGCGGCTAGCTATTAGAATTAGTGCCTGCCTTTATAGTAAGAAAGAGATTTTCCAATGGGAAGAAGTTTTGAAGTTCGTAAGGCTTCCATGGCTAAGACTAATGGAGCTAAGTCCAAG
>NZ_JADGEW010000045.1 GCF_016744155.1 Amphritea sp.
AGAGCCGTCACTGTGCACCTGAAAGCTAGTCCAGATCTGCGCAGCCCCCTGGGAAGGCTGACTCCCCACCAGACGCATCTCTTCAAAGTAACTTTTAACTTCCGGAATCGTCGGCTCACCAATTTCACGTACATCTTCAACGGCCATATGCAGCGCTGCAATCACCTCACCACACATCTGCTCCAACCAACCAACGGGTAGCTGACTTATTGCCGTTTCAGCAAAAGGATCTGAATGATTGCCCCCTAACCAGATAAAAGTATAGGAAACAAACTCAAGGTGCTTTTCCCGACGCACCTGCAGCTGCCCAAACTGTTGTTGGAAACAGGGGCTATCAGCAGCTGGCACATCGCCCCCCAGCATCTCACAGAGACTTTGCAAGTGAAGAAACTGATCAATCTTCTGTTGCTCATTACAAACCACCGACAGATGAGAGATACGGGCCGGACTGGGGATTACCTGAAATGGCCTAGAGTGCATCTCTTCATAGAGACTCTCTCTCAACGGATGCATATCAAGCTGAAGCAGGGTATTTGGGGACATCAAACTACCTGTTACCTATTACCAAAACACTATTGTTAGCGATTACCGCCACCTAAAGCAACTGTCCTTATTGCCCCCACCTATAAGCTCCGATCAATCCTCCAAAGGAGCCATTAATAAAGGCTCCTGCAACAGATCAATCGCCATCACTTGCGGAATCACCTCAAACCACTGACGAAACAGCTCAAGAGTTCTTTGCTGCGGCCAGTGATCGCCAAACTCATCCCAGGCTGCCAGCTCATTCTCGAAGATTTTTGCAAAGTGCGCCGACAACTGCTCAGGCAGATCTTCTTCACTTTGGAACTCTTCAGTCAGATAAACACTACCTTCGGCACGATGCTCTTCCAGACTCATTTGCTGATTCAGCTCATCATGCTGCTGATTGGCCCAATCAGCAAATGGCTGACGCGGCAGAATGGCAAATCCAGAACGGTTGATCAGTTTCATAGAGGCTTCTCTCAACTTCAGTTAAACTAACGGCCTGCATTATAACCTCAGCTTTAGGGATGTGAATGAATATCCGCTGCCTGCCCCACCTGAATACAAGAGAAGCCTGGCTGTCTTTCTGCCAACGAGAGGTCTCCTGTTGCTTTACTGAGCAACCAGAGGCCCTGGTCGACTTTCAGAGTAACTATCTAATGATCACCGTTCTGGATGCTAATACCCGCCATGGCAAGCAGGCAACTAAGTTCAGTCTCGGGGCACGAAATTCACTTGAGCCTGCCTGGAAATTCATCAAAGCTTGCGATTTTAATCTGCAGATCATGATTGAGGGCCTCTGTCAGGTAAATTTCGATGGCAACGTGCGGGATAACTCTTTATTGAAAGCCCACACCGAGCTCACTGTGCGCAAATATTTCGCTAAAGAAAGATCAGTCATCTCTCCCGGACACCTTGGCAGACTCCTACCGCTAACCTCAACGCCACAACACTGGGATATTCAACATCTGCTCCAGTTACTAGCTAACCATCAATATCTGGACCTTCGGACAGAGCAGCTTGCACTCCCTAATAGCGATGATTTTATGGTGGAATTTAAAGGCATTCCCGTTCCCGAAGTTCAAAGCATGTTGGTAGAGATAATCAATCAACCGGAACATTGGCAGGTTCGCCCTCATCCAAATGACTCTAAACGAATTATAGTGCTACGACAGGACGCGCCCCTTTGCAGCTTCAAGCCGGATTACCACCCACCAAAACCCAAAATGGCCCACCGGGGAACCCGATGGGCCACAACCCTCTAAACTTATTACCCTACATTCAAGTCTTAGGCAGGCATTAACCCTTCCACATCTTCAGCACTCGCCTCCCCTTCCGTTTTATCTATCAACCGGTAGGGATTATCAGAGTTAAGTAGTGCTTTGCCGTTTTGAGTCGGAAACTCAACATCAATATCCACAACCCGACCATCTCGACAGACGTTGATAATGGTATCCATGGTCGTCGCCATCAGAGAGTACTTATCATCCGGCGCGGCAATTAGTGTCTGCAAGCCCAGATCCCTCATAAAGCCGAGGGAAGTCACTGTATTTTCAGCATCCAGCTTATTAAAGGCCTCATCGAATACCGATAAACTAATACCACCCAACGTCATACCGTCAGCACTATCACGCAGTCGGTAGGTTGCGCCCATTGCCGCAGCAATAGCAACGTAGAACGGCACCTGATGCTCACCACCGGAGCCCGTCTTAATCCGCTGCGTCAGCGTCGTTTTACGATTACCCTCAAGATCTTTCACTACGAGTTCAAAATTGTAGAAGTTGCGATAATCCTGCAACAGACTACTTTCACCCTCATCCTTCAATACTTCATGGATCTTTGTCAAAGCATCCTGATGGGGGCGGGTCTCATCAAACTGCATATCAAACAGTGAGCCAACGTTAGCCTGATCCATCCGGGTATAGGCTTCAACCAACTCCAGAATATCTTTGAGTTCCGGGTTTGGCATCATCTCAAAGCTGTACATCTCCCGATGGAACGGGCGATTCTTCAAGTGCGCGTTCAGCTCACGGATCAGCTCTTTAATCTTCTCGATTTGATCCTTCAGATGGGCAACGAAATCGGAGCGGAATGAAGTTTCTGCTTCCAGACGCGCCCGTTCAGCCTTCTCGGTGTACTCTGCTAACTCGCTATCACGCAGCGACTGGATAGTATGATCAACAAACTCAGCCAGCTGCTCGTGGGTTGAATCTTCGCTGACTTTATCCAGATCCTGATGACTCAGACCAGAACCATGGTAGCGAGCCTTATATTGCGCCACACCATCACGGACAGTATTCTTCTTACGTTCAACCAGCCCCAGCTCAGACTGCGCCTTTTTAGCGGACTCAAAGATAATTCGATCCAGATCGCCGGAACAGGATTCATCCATATAGTCCCGTTTTTCCTGAGCGGACTGAGCATCAAAATTAGTATCCGCTTCACACTTCGTACGCGCTACTGCATGCTCTTCCAGCTCATTGTCCAACACTTCAAGTGAAGCGTTATCCTTGATGAGACTAGTACGGGTAGACTGAAGCTTGTTCATCAATTTCTTTTGGTCATCCTGAGCCGTCTTTTGCGCCTCGACCAACTCAGCAATTCGCTGTTGAACACCGGTATCATCCTGATTACGCACATCAGTAATACCCTGGCGATAACCCTCAACCTCGGTCTGCAGCATCTCCCGCTGATTCACCAGATCAAAAGTCCGCTCGGTTACACCGGTCAGCGCCGCAGTCATACGGATCAGGTTTTCTCTCAAGCTATCCAGTGCTTCATGATCTTTATTTAACGCGCTGAACTCAGCCATCATCTGATCAACCTGACGATCTTGCTGCTGCAACTGATGCTGGCGACGGCCACCGCCGCTGCCCATCATCGGCGCTTCTTCACGAATAGAGGTAGTCGTACCTTCTGTCTGCAACATACAGTCATAGGTAAGCGCACGTTCCTGCTTTAGCAATTCGTTTTCAGTCTCTACCGCCATCACCCCACCCAGGGCGCGATTCATGTAGCCAAGGGCATCTTCGCCCTGACAATCAACAAACTGTGCAAGCGAGCCTGGCTTAGAACGATTTACCCATTCATGGCTTCTAGTGGTATTTACTACTCGACAACCTTTCAGGTGACGACCTTTGCGTCGGTAAAGAGTGATCGCCTCTTTAACCCGATCCGGATCTACAATTAATGCTTCACGGCGTGCTCCGAGAAAGCTCTCGACCGCAATTCGCCATTTCTCATCGTTTATATCCACCAGCTCACAGATCGGCGTAGACTCAATACCGTAGTCTTTAAGCAACTGCATCAGCTCTCGGGTATTTCGGCGCAACGGCGCCCGCCCCTCTTTCAGCTGTTCAACTGCACTTTTCTGACTCTGAATTTCGCTTCGCAGCTCATTCATACGAATAACCGAAGCTTCAAAACGACGGGCAATCTCACGACGTACAGAATCGACCGACTTTTTCAGTTGATTCAGGTTGTTATCCACATCCACCGGCGCTAACGGCCACGCCTCAGCCATCATATCTTCGCCGGAACGCCACAGCTCTACTGAATCTTTAACCACCGGGATAAAACTCTCCGGCAGGTATTGCTGATAGTTAGCAAAGCTTACCGCTGAGCGCAGCAACGAATACACATGCTGTATTTTCTCTTTAACAATATTTAGTTCATGGGAACGAGCATCAATCGAGTTTTCCAGCGCCTTCACTTTATGGGCACTGTCGGTGTTATTCAGTTCAGCACGAGAATTAGCCAAGGACTGCATCGTCTGATTCAGTTCTTCACTCTTGGCTTCAAGCTCAGACTGCAGCGTGGTTTCTTTCCCTTGATTTGATTCAAGGCGCTCCTCCGCTTCCTCTTTCTTAAGGTCAGCATGCTCAAACCGGGTTTCATGAACAACCCACTCATACTCAACCGAGTTCTTTACATTTCGGTCGATCCCTTTGCACTGTTCCTGAACTTTCTCCAGCTCGCCGATGCGATTAGCCACTTCCCGGGTTTTCTCTTCCATCGCCCGATATTCATCAAGGGATTTACGGAAGCCGCCGACATGGACGATATTCTCATCCAACACAAATTCACGAATGAAGCGGGTCGGACTGTTGATAGGTACAAATTTAAGCGCGTTACGGAAGTTTTTAACAAACTTATCATCGTCATTGGGCATCTGAGGGTCGTAACTTAGCTCAGTTACCAGCTCACGAATAAAGCGGTTAGCCCGCTTCTCTAGCTTCATTTCCGGGCACTGCTTAAGCAAACTTTCCCGGACTACCGGCCACTCTTTTGGCAGACGACCGCCATCCTGCTTATCGGTAAAATCCTCCAGGGTGACGGAGAAATCTGGCAGAATAAAGCGCCCCAATACATCCTCTTCCGGTGAAGACAGCGAAGCGCTGATTGCCAGACCTACGCAGGTCTCTTTACTCGTTTCCGTATCAAAGAAGCTCAGCGCGAGATAACTAACAGAATCCTGCCGAGAGTTCTCTTTCTTGCCCATATCGTCCATAAAACCGAGACAATATGTACGCAGACTACGCTCGCTTTTATCACCGGCACTGGCGTTAAAGCTGAGATATTTTTTATTACCCCCCATCAACACCGTCTGTATGGCATCCAACAGGGATGACTTACCCGAACCGTTGGGCCCAACAATAGCCACATTTCCTTTGATTGGAATCTCAACCGCACCCAGCACATACCAGTTAACCAGCACCATTCTATTGAGCTGTTTCATCAGTTTGTCTCCTCAGATGCAGGCTGTTCGGTTACTGCGTCTTCTGACTCAGCGATGGACGTCTCTGAAGTTTCTGCAGGCAGCGACTCGATCTTTGATTCATCTGTAGAACCGGTTTCTGGCTCGCTCAAACTGGATGTCGCATCGTCTTCGTCTTCGTCATTTTCTTCACAGAGCCCTTCAAGCTGACCGATAAAGTCTTCCACAACTACCTGCCGAATAGACGGATTGATGGTTAATGGAATGTTTTTAGGATCAGTTTCGTGGGGCTTACCCCGTTCAATAATACCGTGCCGGCTAAACAGGGACAGTAGCTCTTTCAAGCGGGTTTCGTTCGGTATCTCACGCCCTGTCAGATTTTCATAGAGCGATAATAGGTCGTTTGAGGTGATATAAGCCCGGCCCGCTTCTACATCAAAGGCTTCCAACTTCTGTTCATACTGCTGACGCAGGCAAAGCAGAAACAACGATTCATCCAGCTTCAGACGCAGGAAGCGTTCTTCGCCTTTGGGTAGTATCCCCAAATAAGCTTCATCTGGCTGATAGATCAATGACCAGCCGATAGCCGCAAACAGATTAGTAAAGTAATCCACATGAGAGGCTACCAGGAAGTAACTGTCCCGGTGCCCGGAGCGCTCAGCATAGATAAATTGATTCACAAGCAGCATATTAGCGGCGTGAACGAAATCTTCTTCCTGATACTGATCACTGCGACCGATGATTTTCTGCAGATCACCCAGCATTATACTTTCCTCTGAATACTAAAATCGCGACATTCAACCATATCCGCGACGTTGACATATTTTTCTTCAAACTTAATCTCATACTTATTGGCGGTACCCCGCCCTTTCTTACCCAATGAACGCATGTGACGCAGATAACTGAAACAGATGTAATCCTCAATGCATTCAATGGTGAAATCTGAAGCGTTAATCATCTTCTTATCAAGCAGATGACGTTCAACATAGAGCTCAATATTTTCCGGACTCACCTCCCGGCGAGCCTTGTATTCTTTAAACAGCTGCCGCATCTCGAGTACTCGAGGATCGATCTCGATCGGGCGAATAACCCGCGGTTTAGTTTCAACCCTGCGTCTGACTGGCGAACGAACACTACCCGGCGCGATAAAGGCAACTGATTCCAGACTATTAATATGGGGTATAGAGCGAGAATCGAGTTTCGATACATCGGAAATCAGACGAGACAGACGAGAACTCATGCCTGGCGTTGTCTTATCCATATAGCGAACAGTATCAGCTACCCGCTTCTCCAGCCGGTACCGGAAATCATCGATGGTAGCCAAACGTTGATCTACCGATTCGAAGATACGCATAATACGATTGATATGACTGTGAACCATCGCCTCAGCATCGGCAAAATTCAGTTCAAACTGCTCTTGATAGTGCTTTGACAGCTGCTCAACTTTAAGAGGATCAAACTGTAGATCACGCAACATCGTCAAAATTTGACGACGGAAACGGAATGGATTGTTCTTTGTTTTGAGTGTTTTGTAATCCGATACAAGAATATGAGCCACAAAACGATCAAAGAAGCTACGCACAATCTCTTGTGGATTGGAGGTGGCCGCAAGCGTAATTTTCAACTCACGCAAGCCCAGCATCATATCGGTCAGGTGGGCACTGAAATCAGCCGCCGTTTGCGCCGCTTCCTGCAGAGTAATACCCCGGCCTGTTGGATCTTTAATCGCAGATTCCAGAGAGCTGAGAACGTTGAGCACAGCGCCGCCATAGCTTCGCTTTTCCAGCTCATTGATCCCAACCAGTGTTCGCAACAGGTAGCTGATCGCCGGAGATAACAGAACAAAGGTGCGGTAGATCCGCTGCTCCTCTTCCAACCAACCGGTTTCAACTAACCGCCGATAAATTCGACTAGTATATTCAGCGGTCGAGCGCGGCAATTCCTGACGATCGGATTCAGACTCGTCTTGTTCCGGCTCCCACCGGCGCACACCCAAACGAACAACCGTGTCTTCAATACAAGAACGGATGAGGTCTTTAGGCACAAAAGGGTCTACCAGATCTTCATCAAAGAACTGATCAGCCAGATCCAGCAAGACCGCTTCATAGATATGTTTATTCTGTCCCGAAAAAGGGACAAATATTGTTTCGGGAAGCTTTTTGAAAAGCATCTCAGTTAAAATCTCCGAGCACGATAAGAAGGTGAAGCTAACGATAATAACGGAAATAGCCACACTGACCAAGAGGCAAAAAAAACCGCCCGATTCAGGGCGGCGCTTTTATCTCATAAAAATATAAAAAACGATTAAAATCAAACAGATAAAAACATGATCATTGTTTGATCAGCTACTTTTTTTTACCTGTTGAAGATGAGCATAAGTAGTCAACAGGTTCTGATGCTCAGGAAAACCCTCCAAAGCCAATGAAGAGCAGGCCAAACCATTAAATACTGCGTTACCATCTATCATATCTAATACTTCAGCGACCCGCTCCGAACCATAAATCTGATCCAACAGACCGCGATACTCTTCTAACTGACGTTCCTTATCCAGCCGGAACATCAAACATTGATGTAAACAACGATACAGTAACGTCCGGTCTTGATCCAAATGACCAAACTGCTGTATCCAGTCGCTCCAACCCAATGCTTCTTCCAATTCACCCAGCATAAGATTCAGCAAACACTTCAATTCACCTATCCGCAAGGTATTCCAGGCGGTAGCCGCATCAGTCACAATACCAATTATTTCAGCCACCAACTGCTGATCATCAAAACCACCCTCTTCTATATTAACAAGAAGGGATTCTGCTTCTTTCTCATTCAACTCAGACAAGCGCAATAAGGGCTCGCGAAGTTCGATGCCTGAGTTATTATTATTCCAAACCAGCTCATCGACCAGATATATCTCAGACATACCCGGTACGATAATTCGACAGCTATAGATGCCCAGATGCTCATAATCCGCAATATAGATATCCATATCCACTTTATGAATCAGGTGACACAGTTGATCAAATTCAGCCTGGGTATCACCTTCTATATTCCACTCAACAAACTCGTAATCCGTTTCTGTTGAAAACAGATCCCAGGCGACTGAACCACTGGAATCAATAAAATGAGATTCAAGGTTATGCTGATCCGCTACATTGGCAATATCAAACTCGGGTAGAGGAAGCTCCTCCAGACTATCCAACGCCCGACCCTGCAACAATTCAGTAACCGCACGTACCAATGCCACTTCAAACTTAGGATCCGCACCAAAAGAGGCGTAACATCCACCGTCTACGGGATTGATCAAAGTGACATTAACTAACGGGAACTTCCCACCTAAAGACGCATCTTTTGTCAGCACAACAAAACCATGCTTACGCAGTGAGTCAATCGACTCAACGACGCTTGGGTAACGATCAAGCACATACTGCGGAATATCTGGCAAACTGATGCCCGACGATATGATGGTATTTTTAATATGTCGCTCAAAAATTTCAGAAAGGGCCTGCACCCGTGCTTCATTTACAGTGTTGCCTGCGGCCATACCGTTATTGACGTATAAATTGCCGACAATATTGACCGGAATCCACACCTGCTCAGGATTACGTTGACGTGTGAACGGGATAGCGCAAATTCCCCGTTGATGACTACCCGAATTCGTATCAACCAACATTGATGCTTTCAACTCGCCACTCAGGTTGTAGTGCTTCCAGGTCGGCCCGTCGAGCAACCCTGCTGGTAATCCATCATCGACAATAGGAAACCAGCGCTCGTTTGGGTAATGAACAAAATCATCCTCAGAAATCACTTGACCCAGATAATAATCAGCAAAGAAATAGTTGCAACTCAGGCGCTCAAAATACTCTCCCAAAGCGCTGGCTAACGCAGCATCACGACTAGCTCCCTTACCATTGGCAAAAAGCAAAGGACAACTTCTATCCCGGATATAAACCGACCAGACATTAGGCACCGGATTAAGCCACTGCACTTCTTCTATCTCAAAACCGAGCGCCTGAAGGTGCGTACTCATTCTGGAAATAGAATCTTCAAGTGACGCATCTTTACCAGTAATCATGGTCATATAGAATATCCTTACCTACCTACTTTGAAGAGCCGAATGCATGGAAGAAGTAGGGCAAATTCTCAACCCTCAATTCTATATAACACAGTACAGATTCCGGCGTATATACGCCTGTTATACAGAAAACATCCTTTGAACGAAACGCCGAGTCGCACTAATTAAATCCAAGACTTATAAATGCCGTCAACCCAGCTCACCCGATTGTTATTTAACCACTTAAAAAAACAGTAGATTTTTTTACTTATTGTGCTTGACGCTCCCCCTGCTCATCATTAATATACGCCGCCACGGTTGAGGTGTTCCTCGATAGCTCAGTTGGTAGAGCAGTAGACTGTTAATCTATTGGTCGCTGGTTCGAGTCCAGCTCGAGGAGCCAACTAAAACCGTAATGAATGATTTTCCTCGATAGCTCAGTTGGTAGAGCAGTAGACTGTTAATCTATTGGTCGCTGGTTCGAGTCCAGCTCGAGGAGCCATTCACTCAGATCGGGGCATAGCGCAGCCTGGTAGCGCATCTGCTTTGGGAGCAGAGGGTCGTAGGTTCGAATCCTGCTGCCCCGACCATCTTCTAGAAATAGAAGTGGTAAATTCTGAGACACGCTGGAACATTTCGTGTATAAATACCGTTCTTCGTCGGGGCATAGCGCAGCCTGGTAGCGCATCTGCTTTGGGAGCAGAGGGTCGTAGGTTCGAATCCTGCTGCCCCGACCATCTTTTCAACACTTCTGAACACAGTGTCTAATCAATGTTCACCCTAGTCGGGGCATAGCGCAGCCTGGTAGCGCATCTGCTTTGGGAGCAGAGGGTCGTAGGTTCGAATCCTGCTGCCCCGACCATCTTCTCTAAATG
>NZ_JADGEW010000046.1 GCF_016744155.1 Amphritea sp.
AGCATGATTTTGTCACAGATCTTTGTGGTAGAAAGTGTACCGCAGGCGATCGTTGAATCAATTTTTGAGATCACTGAAAACAAAGCTGTTTTATTAGTCTTGATTAATATTTTGCTCTTCTTGGTTGGCATGGTTGTTAATGATGTCACCGCTATTATTCTGATTGCTCCGCTGCTTCTGCCTCTGATGGGCGCACTCGGCATCAGCCCTATTCAGTTTGCTGCGATTATGGGAGTGAATACTGCGATGGGGGGTGTTACGCCTCCTTACGCTTCAATCCTGTATCTCGGTGCACGTATTGGTAAGGTGCCGGTAACTAAAGTTATCCGTCCTGCCATGCTACTGATTCTTACTGGTTACCTACCAGTAGTTTTCCTGACATCGTTCTGGGATGACCTGTCGATGTTTTTGCCTAACTTCTTTGGCTATTAAAAATCTAAAAACGAAAGAGGATTTTGTAATGAAAAAATCACTATTAACCACAGCGGTACTAGCGAGTACTTTAGCATTCACGACCATTAGTGAGGCTGCCGAGCTAAAGATTAGCCACATTCGTCCTCAGGGCGCGACGATTGATCTGGAGCTTCAAGAGCTTTCAGCTGATATCGAAAAGGCGACGGGCGGAGATTTAAAGTTGAAAATCTTTGCAGCAAGCGCCTTGGGTGATTACACAACAGTACAAGAGCGTATCTCCATTGGCGCCATTGATATGGCAGTACAGCCAGCCGCAACAGCAGCATCACGTAAAATGCAGATCAGTGCGTTTCCCTATATTGCAGCTAACTGGAAAGAAGCACAGAAGATTTATGGCCCAGGCGGCGCAATCAACAAAGCGATGAAAGAGCTGTATGCCCAGCAAGACATTGAGATGTTGGCGGCTTACCCGGTTTACTTCGGTGGCGTGGCTTTGAACCGTGATGCGGTTTCACCAGGTAATCCTGATGTAGCGAAAGGAATTAAAGTACGAGTGCCTGGAATTAAGAGCTTTCAGCTAACAGCAGATGCATTGGGTTATATCAGTTCACCTATTCCGTTCTCTGAAGCGTTTACTGCTGTGCAGACAGGCGTTGTTGATGGAGTGATAGGTTCGGGTGCTGAGGGGTATTACGCTTCTTTCCGTGATGTAACTAAAACGTACATCCCGGTAAACACACACTTTGAAGTCTGGTACATGATCGTAAACGCTGAAACACTAGCTGATTTGGATGGTGATGATAAAGCAGCTTTACGCAAAGCAGCTTCAGATTTTGAAGTACGCCGCTGGGCTAAAGCTGAATCTGATCAAACAGCTAACGAGAAAAAGCTAGAAGCATACGGAGCTACGATCGTTCAGTTAACGGATGACCAGTTAGCTGCTGCCGCTACAAAAGCACGTGCTGAAGTATGGCCACAAATTCTGGAAGACGTTGGCGCTGAGTGGGGTCAGGGTATTCTAGATCAGATCGCAAATTAAGGGCATTCGTTAACTCCCTAGTAAGTATCCTAGCTGGCCTACAACAGCTAGGAGGTTGGTCATGAAGACCAGCCCCAATGCTCAACCTGAAAGATGAAGGTTAGCATTACCTTTTTATCCATAAGTGTTTACCCGGCTTCATGCCTTTGTCCATCACTATTAAATATCACTATTTAATAAGGTATGTCGTCGGGATTTTTTTACCCAAAATCTGCCATTGAAGATAGGTGTTAGGTTATGTTTCGTTCACTAAATGACAAGGAAAATCAGCGTTCACTGATCAATTTAACGATCAATGGAAAGTTGGTGACAGCACCCCAAGGTCAGACAGTCTGGGCTGCTATGGCGTTGGCGGGTGAAACCTCTACTCGACTATCTCCAGTGACCCTTAAAGCTCGTTCGGCATACTGCGCAATGGGAGTATGTTTTGAATGTATGACCGAAATTAACGGGATGCCAAACCAACAAGCGTGCCTTTTTGAAGTAAAAGAGGGCATGGATATTCGCTTCCAAGAGATTACCGAACAAACTTCTTTGTTAAATCCTTCTGATTCCGTATCAACGTTGACTGAAAATGTTGGAGGTAATCATGATTAATAATATTGAGACTCCTTCCATAAATAATAGTTATGACATCGCTATTATTGGTGCAGGCCCGGCTGGCATGTCTGCTGCAATTACTGCAACAAAAGCCGGCGCACGCGTTGTCGTTCTTGATGATAAGCCCCGCAGCGGTGGCCAAATTTACCGTAATGTAGATGCCAGCCCCTTGGCTAAACCGACCGTATTAGGCGCAGATTATCTTAAGGGAAGTGAAATTACAGCCGCCTTTAAGCGCTGCTCTGCTGAACATATTAGCAGTGTTAATGTTTGGCATGCGGGTGACAACGGCGAGTTATTATTTTCATTAGAAGGTGAGACTCAACGACTGACAGCGCGACAGATTATTGTTGCAACCGGTGCTATGGAGCGTCCGTTCCCGATTCCGGGTTGGCACTTGCCTGGTGTGATGTCTGCGGGTAGTGCTCAGGTGATGCTTAAATCCGACGGCCTGGTACGTGACGGTGCAGTGTTTGCCGGTACAGGCCCGTTGTTGTACCTGATAGTGGCTCAGTACCTGCGCTTAGGGGTTAAGGTCAAAGCGCTGGTGGACACCACACCAAAACAAAACTATCTCAGTTCTATGTCTGAAATCACAGGCGCGATGAGTGCGCCGAGAATGTTGATTAAAGGCCTGGGGCTGATGAACGAAATTCGAAAGTCAGATACCAAAGTCTATCGCTTTGCCGAAGGCCTTGAAATACAAGGCGAGGAGGCATGCAAAGGCTTGTCTTTTAGCATCTCCGGCAGCAAACATGAAATAGTTACCGAGCACGTTTTTTTGCATCAAGGGGTCATTCCCAACCTGAATATGACACAAGCACTGGGCCTGAAGCACACCTGGTGTGAGCAGCAGTTATGCTGGACGCCAGAGACCGACAACTGGGGGCAGAGTTCACAGGGCGTTATTGCGGTAGCGGGTGATTCCAGCGGTATTGTGGGAGCCGAGTCTGCCGCCGCTATGGGGCGTATCTGTGCGCTACGTCAACTGGTCAATATCGGGCTAATCACCGAACAGCAAGCTGACCATGAAGCTGCTGATGATCTGCGCTTTATGCGTAAGCAGCAACATTTCCGTCGTTTTATCGATCGCTTGTACCGACCTTTGGACCAGCACCGTAAGCCGACGAATGACCAAACCGTGGTGTGCCGTTGTGAAGAACGGACGGTCAAGGATCTTAAACAAGGTTTTGCTCTAGGGGGTCGTGAACCCAATCAACTGAAGAGTCAGACCCGTTGTGGAATGGGCCCTTGTCAGGGGCGGATGTGCGGTCATACCGTCAGTGAACTACTGGCCGAGTGGCGTAACGAGCCCGTCGCCGATGTGGGCTATTACCGTCTGCGATCACCTATGCGCCTGGTAACGTTGCAGGAACTCAGTCGTTTTACCAACCTAACACCTGTATCTACTGTCGATAGAGCCTCTTCCGGAACATCAGACTCCGATGTTGAAGCAAATAAAGAACAGGAGCTAGCACAATGACAACACACAAAAGTGAAGTGCTGGTTATTGGTGGAGGCATACAAGGCTCCTCAACGGCTTATCATCTGGCGAAGCGGGGAGTGTCGGTCAGAGTGCTCGAAAAGGATACCGTGTCGCGCCACGCCTCGGGTGTAAATGCCGGTGGTGTTCGTCTGCTAGGGCGCAATCTTGCTGAGGTTGAGTTAAGTAAGACAGCTATGGAGAGATGGCAGCAACTGGATGATGAGTTGGATGCCGATACCGGTTTTCGAGCTCGCTCACTGATCAATATCGCCGCCGATGAAACCGATATGGAGACTCTACGTAGCCGTGAACAACAGATGCATGAGCTAGGCTATTTTCATGAAGTGATGCTAGACCAACATGAGCTACGCGAGCGTCTGCCCCATGTGGCACAACATTGTATCGGTGGTGTCGTATCAGAGCAGGACGGTTATGCTATTCCGTTCCATTCAACCCAGGCGTTCCGTATTGCCGCAGAAAGAATAGGGGCGATTTTCTGTGAGGGTGAGCAGGTACAGAGTATCCGTAAAGTAGGGGATAGCTGGTTAGTCGCAACTGAAACCCAGAAGTACCAAGCAGAACATCTGGTTAACTGTGCCGGCGCTTGGGCAGACCTTATTTCAGTGATGATCGGTGATAACGTCCCTATGTCCTACAGCGCGCCAATGCTGATGATCACTGCGCGGATGCCTCACTTTGCTACACCAGTGGTAGGCGCGGTAAGCCGACCACTGTCTTTTAAGCAATTTGAAAATGGCACGGTGCTGATCGGCGGGGGTGCTAAAGGTTTTGCCGATCGGGCAAATAACACCACCCGCCTGGATTACAGTTTATTAGCCAGTGGCGCGCACCATGCAATCGAGTTCTTCCCGATTATGAAAACCGCCTGCATTAACCGGATGTGGTCCGGCTTGGAAGCCTATATGCCGGATAACCTCCCGGTGATCGGCAAGAGTATCCGCGCTGATAAGGCTTACCATGCCTTTGCATTCTCAGCCCACGGTTTTCAGCTGGGGCCTGTGATTGGTGAGGTCTTGGCAGATCTGATCACTGAAGGCGAGAGTCGCTTCGATTTGGAGCCGTTTCGGGTTAATCGTTATGAACGTAAAGTTCTTTAATCCATAGCAATCTATCCCCGCTATGCCAGTACTAACATTTTAAAAGCTGAATTCATTAAGAGAGATCAACAATGACAATTGAACGCATCGGTTCAAACGACCGCATGAGTAAAATAGTAAAACATAACGGTACTATCTATCTGTGCGGCCAGACCGCTAGTGCAGATGAGTGGGACACAGCAGAGCAGACTCGCCGTTGCCTAGAGCAAGTTGAAGGCCTGCTGATTGAAGCGGGCTCATCAACTGACAACATCTTGTCCGTCACCATTTATGTACGTGATATGAAAGATTTCGCTGCCATGAATGAAGTATGGGATGCCTGGGTTGCAGATAAGCCAAAACCAGCCCGTGCCTGTGTTGAAGCTCACATGGCCCGTCCAGATGTATTGGTTGAGTTGTCGGTTATTGCTGCTCAGTAATTATCCAGAATAGTAAGACTAAAAAAAGAGACCTGCAGGTCTCTTTTTTTGGATAAAACATAGAGTCAATGGTCACCTCTGTTATCGTGATGCTTCTGTCATTCGCTACAATAATTTTACAACCTTGGTTACGCTTTAGAGAGAAGTAAGCTCGCTAAGGTTCAGAAACCCTAAGAGCCCAGGAGTTCTAAAGTGTGTATGAGTCATCAGGCAGTAGAGCAGTTACCTGGCCTTAAAACGGTTATACAAGTGACAGTATCGCGGGGAGAGGAAAGGTAAGCTTGAAGTCATTACAACTTGTAGCATCGGTACAGCGCAGCCCTATGGCGCTAATGAATACACTATCGAATAGCAGGCACGCAAAAAAGAGCAGACAGTACCATTTATCGGCATCTACTCATTACACTGTAAAACATCTGAATTTAAGCAAGAAAATTCATATTAACGACCGGCCCTAGATTGTCCTGGACCGCCTATCATAGCGAAACCGCTATGATAGGAATCTATTAAAGCTTTAGATTGCAGCCGTAGGTAACTTAAGCTCAATGATTTGCTCTGCGGCAGCTTCAGATACTTCATCCGGGATACCGATATCGGTACTCCAAGAAGCTTTATTGCCATCAACGGCATTCGCTATCACGCTGGTACCCGTTTCCCGGTCCAAGCAGCGTATGCGTGTAGTGTCGTCATCAGATTTATCAGAGGAGAACTGAAAGCCTGTAAAGAATAATTCCCATCGCTTACAGGAACTAACATAAAAAGCATCAGTTTCATTATGAGAAGCAGTCAATTCAGACTTAGCTGTACGCAATGACTTGCGAGAACCGGCCAATTCCTTTTTTTGTACGTCAAAATCAGCGCTTTTAGCGGCTACTTTCTTTTTGAGTTCTGCTACATTTTTCTTTAAGCGCTCAGGGTTTAATCCCTTCAGTGCTTTTAATTCAGTATTTGCTTCACGCAGTTCTTTCTTAACTTTTTCAAGTTCAGAACGAGTTTGGCTAGCTTTTTTATCCACTACAGTTAGTGCTTCGAGACGCGCGATGGCGTTCTGATCTGGCATGTATAGTCTCTTTATTGATGTCTGGTTATTTCTGGGCCCTATTTTGAGCTAAAACCCACTAACTTTCACTATATATCCATGCATTTTGCTGATTTTAGTGCAAAATTTAACCGCCATAAGCCATATAGTTAATTTAAAGGCCTCTATGCCAAGAAATAAACCTTAGTAGCACAATAAAATCACAGTCTATCCGGGAAATTTTAGTCATTCTTTAAGTTCAAAAATTAAAGTTATAGGTAAGAGACATAGCTAAAAGATGATTCATCAGATAGAAGCCTGAATATCACCCCGGACGAGAAAGTCACTGAAGCTCATTACCTACATTGTTAAGCAAGGGCCTCCCGCTAGCTCAGACCTCGTTACGTTAGTGCCAGAGACAGAGATAGAAAAGTACGGTGAGCTTTTACCTGAAGAGCTATTAATAGAGAATTATGAGCAATTAGCTTTTTATCTGAAAGGTACAAGGAATTGGCTAATTCCAATAAGCGAGGCTGGCGAAGTGTTAGTACCTGAATGATCACCAGGTTTGATTGATGTTGTTTTATACGTATCCGTACCAGAAGCCAAAAAAACTGCGGTTAAGAGCTAGTCGCTACATAATAGACATAGGTGATTACAGGCAAGGCATTACCTTTAGAAAGCGATTTAACCAATTGTATTTAACGCAATTAATCTTTACTTAAGGCTCAGCAAGGGATCAAACCAGTATCGCATTTAAGTTAAACCTCTTGGCCCTTAGCACTCGAAGCTCGCTCCATATTATCTGAATCAACGTAAAGCTCGTCGGTGGTTCTGATGCTACCGTGTCCCAGATCTGCCTGAACATGCGCAAGGTTTCGACCCGCAGCTACTTCCATCGATGCACCGGTATGTCTCAACCAGTGTGTCGTGGCTGCACGAAGCTCTGAAGCCTCTATATCAAAGCCATCCTTTATGAGGGAATGGCAACCTTCATTCAACGCGTACTCGACAATATTGCGTAACTGGCGACTGCCAAGGCCACGATTATTTACTCGGGATTCAACGACGGGCTCAACTGAATCTTTAGAGGGAAGGGGAGTAAGGCCTCTATGTTGACGGTAGCGCTGAAGAAACACGATATATTCATTGGAAATTGAAACATCCCGCTCTTTAGAGCCTTTACCGTATGTGCGAAACCACCAGTTACCCTCGTGATCACGATGAAAGTGAGACATAACCGGTAACCAATTGGGTCTTTCAGAAAGTTCTGAGATACGTAATTTAAGCGATTTTAAGGTAGCAACAACAAATAGGGTCCTTTCATGCTGCGGGTCAGCGTCTGCGATAGCCTTTGCTGAACTGAGCAAATACTCCCATTGAAGCTCAGACAAGCGCCGGGCAGTATTGATACCCGTTTCTTGTCTCAGATAGGGGCAGTTCTTCTTAACAATTGGAATATGATTACCCGGCGCATAATCTTCAGCCATTAAGTAATTAAAAAAGACGCTGAGATTAGAGAACAATCCCTGCCAGGACTTAGTATTAAGCCGCCCTTTACCAGCCCCAGCTGAGCGGAAAGGGCGCCAATCCCTATTCGGCTCACGCGTGCCATTCAGGCTGCAGAACCTGTTTTGTGTAGTTTCTCCCTGCCAGTGAGGGTCTGGACTGGCGACGAAGTCCGTGTACTCCTCAAGATCACGTCGACGCAAAGCCACGATTGATTTCTTTTTGATCAACCAGGACCAGAGTAAAAGTCGTTCAGCATCGCCTCTAAACTTATCATAGGTATCACGGCTCTTTTTACTGTAGCTACATAGGAAATCCTTGGTGTAGCGGTAATCTTCTAAAGCGCCTTCAACCTGGACACTGATAACAAAGGATTCGACAGCGGGCGCCTGATCCGGAAACAGTTCATTCCTGGGTACCTGATTAAAGTGTTTAGCGGAATCAAACAACGGAAGGCCGGGAAAGTTTTTGGTCGACACAGTGATGTGAGCCTTAGATAGTTACCAGAGATAAGCGCCTAATTGTATGTGTAGGCTCACTCAATTACCAGTAGTGTCTACTACTGGTAATTGGATAAAGCTCTTTATGAGCGCCTATTAAGGACAAGCTTTAACTAAATTCACTTTGACTGGACTAGCTCGCGGCTGCATCAATAAACTGTTGAGAATGCCTGGTCTTTAAATACATACCCGTTGGATTTGATCGCCACCCACGTATGGCGTCGTTTCAGTACTTGCTTATAGAAATCCAATAACCTGAATGACCCGGTCAAAAACCAACAAGGCTCACCGCTGAATAAAATCCCTCGGTATAGAGCTCTTAGATTACGTTGTGTGGTTTCACAGAAAATTAAGCTGCTAGCAAGTTCATCTGGATTGGGTCACCACAAAAGCATGGGCTTCGTTACAGCACGACGTAATGACCAGAATAACTCTGTCACAAACCAGCCAGGTTTACGCTGATTGGAAAACATAAATATTGAGATCTATGGTCACTCCACGTGATTCATAGAAAATGAATCTGCCGGCAATTTTTTCTAGAACTAAAACCGGCTAGATTTCACAGAGCAATGGATCTACCCAGAAGACTCAAAGCTTCGACGCTGTCCGCACCTAACTAACCAAACAAGCACCAGGCACAAATAGAGCATGAGCTTTTAGCTTTAACTAAACGCCTAATCGCAGTTCACAGAATTGTGCCTCGGTTCGGGTAGTCATTCGTATCTTACGTTTTTGAATTCATCGAGCACTAAAGACTCAATCTAAACATTCGGGGTTTCATGCAAAAGAGCATTGCACTGAGACCGGAATTTCTAAGTCAGGAGATTTCACGCAGCGACATCTTACCCCTGAAACTTAAATCTTCGACGCTCTCCGCACGACCTCCGCACGATATAGAAATAGCAGTAAATCAGCCCAGTTGTTCGCATAACTTTGATTACGTTAAATGCCTACCTATAACGATGCGGACGAGACCAAAGGGGCACCGCCTATCATATCTATAATTATCCTATTTAACATAATATACATTATGCGCAATTCAATATCTATCAAGAAGCCTGTACTTTAACGGCCTCAGACGACTGTAAGCGCTTATTAGCAAGATGATCTTTGAGGGTATTTATCA
>NZ_JADGEW010000004.1:0-185275 GCF_016744155.1 Amphritea sp.
TTGCACTGAAATGTGCGAATACGTCAGGGCCATTTTCTTGCTCAATAAAACCGAAGCCTTTATCAGCGTTAAACCATTTAACAGTACCGGTTACAGTAGACATGTTAGTTTCCTTTAAGAAATAATGTTAGCCATCAATGATGGCGGATGATGCAGGAATTTTTACTATACATTATGGAAACAGGACGATGAAGCTGAAACAGGATCTTCGCAATGAGGCATAAAAATACGGTGAATCTTCAAGCTGAATTCAATATAACACTTTATTTTTTATTATCAACACTTTAATTAATCTTTGTGACAGTTATCAAACGGTCTCAGTTGGTATGTTCGTCGTGCATTCAACCTGATTACGTGATTTAGCTTTAGCCCGATATAGCGCTTTGTCAGTACGGCTGAACAGGTTAGCAGATGATTCATTGTTGCTATATTCAGCGACGCCAAAGCTGGCTGTGATTTTTAAATTCAGGTTGTCTACTGAAGGTAAAGAATTTTCTATCTGCTGGCGCATCTTCTCAGCGACCTGGCGGGCTTCTGCCTGATTACAGTGTGGTAGAACGATTAGAAACTCATCCCCGCCCCAGCGGCATAAAGTATCGGATTGACGCAGGTTATCAGTGAGAATATTTGCAATCCGAGAGAGTACTTTATCACCAACCAGGTGGCCGTGATTATCATTTACTTTTTTAAAATGATCGATATCGACCAAGATTGTAGAGACCGGGTGTTGCTCCCGCTGGGCAAAACTGAGTATCTGTTCAAAGATTGATTCGAATGCATAACGGCTTGCAGTGCCGGTCAGAGGGTCAGTATTGGCCATATACTCCAGCCGACGCTGATACCCGCCAAGAGTATAATAAAGCAGTAGCAGTACAAGCAGGGTGACTAGCAGACTGATCGAGAGGTTAACCCATAATGTTTTAGTGATGAGCACTTCACTATGCTCTTTGTGTTCGACGATCAGATACCAGTCCAGCTCCGGAATAAAACGTGATTTGATCAGATATTGTTGGTTGTTACTGCTATAGCTGAATGATCCACCCCGTGTGGTTAGTATCACCGAGGCAATATCTCTCAATCCCTCAGCCTGATGTATGTTCTCTGTACCGTTATATTTACTGCCCTGGAGGGCGACCTTGCCGAGTCGGTCAATGAAGTAAACCTGACGACCAAATCTTTGTTGATAATCTTCAATTAACTCTTTGAGTGTATGTGACGCCAGGCCAACACCGATGATGCCCAAGAAGTTGCCTTGCTGGTCTTTGACTTTATGGTTAACGAATAGGTTAGTGCTGGAGCTATCAACGGTATCCAAATCAAGATTGATATCAAACTCGACCTCGAGATTTCGGGTGGTGAAATACCAATTATCTGCTGGGTCTTCAGCGGATACTTGTTTGATGATGCCGCTACTGTGGTAGTAGTTAGATGTTTGCTCTGAAACAAAGAAAGTGGTGATTGCGTTATAGCGATCCTGAATTGATTTGAGGTAGCGATACATCTGCTCGGGTTGCTGTTCTCCGGTATCAATCCAGTTGTGTACGAAGGTATCCTGGGCCATTAATGAAGACACCAAAATTGGCTGTAACAGATCTCGCTGTACTTCTGAGTAGATGTTGTCACTGGTTAGGGGGAGCGTATTTGTCTTGATGTGCTGATTCAGTGAACGGTTTGCCACATAGTAGCTAATCAGGCTAATCGCAGTGAATGCAATGATCAGTAAGCAGCTGCTAATCAGAATAAAAGGTGGCTTACGCTTAAATGTCTGTTTCATATAGTGCATCGACTCGGAGTAGTATTGGCCGACAGCCGAAATCTTCCTTGGTGTCGCTTCCTTATTTTAGCAGCTTTCTTAGCTTTGCCTATCGAAAGAGAGTGGCCGATTGGCAAGTATTGATGAGTGCCAGCTAGCTATCAACAGCAGTTACATTTGCTTGCGGGTAAAAAGGTGGAGGGGGTGGGTAGAAAAAAAACCGCCCTTAGAAGGGCGGTATGAATGGAGTAAATATTGGTCTGACCGGATTAGTTATCAGTGTACTTTAGTTGCCGGTTTTTATGTTTGACCAGGTACGGCTTCGCACGCGGGCGACTTTTGCTGGGAGTGTTGCTGGCATATACAAGCGAGCCCTGGTTTCAGCATCCGGATAGATCGCTGGATCTGAAGTGATCTCCTCATCGACCATTGTGGTGGAAGCCTTGTTTGGGTTGGCATACCAGACGTAGTTAGTAATCTCGGCAATGATCTCAGGTCGTAGCAGGAAGTTGATAAACTTATGCGCGTTTTCGGCATGTTTGGCATCAGATGGGATTAGCAGCATATCAAACCAGATCTCAGTTCCCTGTTTGGGAATGCTGTAGCCGATCTCGATACCGTTTCCAGCCTCTTCAGCTCGGGCCTGAGCCTGAAATACATCACCGGAGTAGCCGATAGCGACACAGATATCGCCATTTGCCAGGTCGTTAACATACTGGGATGAATGAAATTGGCGCAGGTAGGGGCGTACTGCTTTCAATGCCGTCGCTGCGGGACTGTCATTTTTATGCGCGGCTTTACTCGTATCCGTTGAGGACTGACCACTGTAAAGCAATGCTAATGGGTATATTTCATCGGGAGAGTCGAGGAAGGTGACACCGCAGTCCTTCAGTTTTTTTATGTTCTCAGGGTTGAAGATTAGCTCCCAGCTGTCGATGGGTGCATTTTCACCCAGTGCCGCCTGAACCAGTTTAACGTTGTAGCCGATACCCGTAGTGCCCCAAAGATAGGGAACACCGTAGTCATTACCCGGGTCTTTACTATCTAATAGCTTCATTAATGAAGGGTCAAGATTGCTGAGGTTGGACAGTTTCTCTTTCTGTAGTTTCTGAAATATGCCCGCTCTAATCTGCTGTTGCATAAAGTGTGAACTAGGTACAACCAGGTCGTATCCTGAGTTGCCGGCCAGCAGTTTTGCCTCAAGCGTTTCGTTACTGTCATAGACGTCGTAGATTACTTTGATACCGGTTTCAGCTTCAAACTTTTCCAACGTATCTTCAGCGATATAGTCTGACCAGTTGTAGAAGTTCAGAACCTCCTGAGCTTGGACGAATGGCACAGATGCTGTCAGCCCCAAAATCGAGATCTGAATAGCTTTTCTGATCAGGGAAGGTACAGATGTTTTCATTATTATTTGCCTCTCAACTGATTTAATAATTGATTACTTTTTAAGAACCCCTCTAGCAACTCAATATTGCTAGAGGGGTGATAGCATTAAACATTCAGTAACAGGTATTCCCGTTCCCAGGAACTGATGACTTCATGGAAAGTTTCGAACTCGGCCCGCTTAACGCCAATATAAGCATCAACAAATGCTGAGCCCATAATTTCACGGAGTTCAGGGCAGTCTTCCAAAAGCCTCAGGCCCTCTTCAAGTGAGCGTGCTACCTCTACCGTATCGCCTTCATCAGCAGCCAGTTCTGAAACCGGCTTGTCTGGTTGCAAACTATGCTTTAACCCCAGATAACCACAGGCCAGGCTTGCGGCAATAGCCAGATAAGGATTGCAATCAGCCCCCGGGAAGCGGTTTTCTATTCGGGTTGCTGCTAATGGTGCCTCGGGAGCCCGCAACCCTGTCGTACGGTTATCAATTCCCCATTTGAAGTTAACCGGTGCTGCGATATCTGGCGCAAAACGGCGATAAGAATTCACGTTGGGCGCATAGAACGAGATTGCGTGGTGAGTATATTTCTGCAACCCTCCCAGATAGTTGTAAAACTTGTCTGAGAACTTCTTCTCTTTAGTACCAGCAAAGATGTTTTTACCGGTTTTAACGTCGATAAGACTCTGGTGGATATGCATCGAACTGCCAGGCTCATGCTGCATCGGCTTGGCCATAAAGGTCGCGTACATGTCGTGTTTCAGAGCGGTTTCCCGCAGGGTACGCTTGAATACAAATACCTGATCAGCCAGGTCCAGTGCATCGCCATGAAGGAAGTTGATCTCCATCTGTGCAGCACCGGATTCATGGATTAGCGTGTCGACGTCCAGTCCCAGGGTTTCACAATAGCTGTATAGGGTATCGATCACTGGGGTGAATTCATTCACGGCGTCGATACCGTATGATTGGCGAGCAGTTTCCCGACGGCCAGAGCGACCGGTAGCGGGCTTTAGCTCATAGTCAGGGTCGACATTTTTTTGTATCAGGTAGAACTCTACTTCAGGTGCGATAACCGGGCGTAGCCCTTCATCCTCATAGAGCTTTAATACTCTGCGAAGTACTGAGCGGCTGGCTAATGGGTGTAATTCCCCATCATTTGTATAACAGTCATTGATCACTTGGGCAGTGGGTTCATCAGCCCAGGGGACCAGACGCAATGAATTTGAGTCGGGCACTAACACCATATCCCGGTCAGCCGGGTCGACAATGTCGTAATGGTTATTGGCCCACTCGCCGGTCACGGTCTGTACCAGCAGAGTCTCAGGAATTTTACCGCCTTTCTCCGCTAGGAATTTTTTCGTGGGGTAAAACTTGCCCCGTGCGTTGCCTGTCATGTCCGGTAGGGTCGATTCGACCTCAGTAATCCCGTTCTCTTTGAGAAACCTTTCCACGGCTTCCATAAATCACCTGCTTGGTAGTGTTAATTTCTCTGCGCTGCCTTTCACTATAGAAGTGCTGTGCGTAACCGCTAAGCCTGAATACAGGGCAGATCAAAATATTTGGGAATAATAAACGCGGATATCAGATCGGTTTAGATCTTGTTGTGTGATAGATAACCGAATTATTATTCGGCTTTTAGGTTATTTCATGATTTTATAGAAATCAACACTAATTTGAAATTTGTTACCATTTAATGGGGTTGTTGTTGGGTTAAATTAGAACTATTATTCGGTTTATTGTGTGGTCCTTTCTATTTTTGTTGTTATTTAATGCTATGTTTGATGGAGACCCAGTTTATGAGTTCTAACGATTATCAGCCGTCTTACTATGCCGATTCGGCGAGTTTCAACACGGATTATCCATCGCTTACCGGTGAGGAACAGGCTGATGTCTGCATAATTGGAGCGGGCTATACGGGGCTGTCTGCCGCTCTGCATCTGGCTGAAAAAGGCTACTCAGTCAGGGTGCTGGAAAGTGAGAAGGTGGGCTGGGGAGCCTCTGGACGCAACGGTGGTCAGGTGTGTCCTGGGCATAATATGGGTCACGAAGAGCTGATTAAGAAAGTGGGTAAAACCTCGGCAGACGGATTGTGGCAGATGTCCCTTGATTCAGTGCAATTGGTAAAAGATCTGATTGCTGAACACCAGATCAGCTGTGATCTGAAGCAGGGGGTTATGCATGTTGCGGCTAAGCCGGGGCATGTTGCTGAGATACGCGAAAGTGTTGAGTATAAACAGCGTGTTCAGGGTTATGACAAAATCCGCTTTGTCGCAGATGATGAAGTTCAGGCGATGCTGGGCACCGAACGCTATTTTGGAGGTGAGTACTGGGAGGATGCGGTACATCTGCACCCATTTAATTACACCCTGGGTCTGGCTAGTGCTGCGGTAAAGGCAGGGGCGGTTATTCATGAGAAAAGCCGGGTTACCGATTATCACACCGGGGCTAATGCTGAAGTACGTACCACCGCGGGCGTGGTAAAAACTAAATATATTCTGCTGGCCTGTAATGGCTATCTGGGCAAACTCGAGCCCAGGATTGCGGGTAAAATTATGCCAATAAACAACTTCATCCTGGCGACCGAACCACTCAGTGATGAGCTGTGCCGAAAGATAAACCGAGATGATGTTGCGGTGGCCGATTCCCGGTTTGTTATCAACTACTTCAAGCTCTCCGGCGATAATCGATTGCTCTGGGGTGGCGGTGAAAACTATAGCAGCCAGTTCCCGAAGGATATTCCCAACTTTGTCCGTCCCTATATGCTGCAGTTCTACCCTGAACTGAAGGATGTAAAGATAGATTATGGCTGGGGCGGCACTCTGGCTATTACCCTCAATCGGATGCCGCACTTTGATCGTATGGACGATAATCTGTTCGTCGCCCATGGCTATTCAGGACACGGTGTTGCCCTGGCGACCCTGGGTGGAAAACTAATGGCCGAGGCGATCAGTGGGACGGTAGAGAAATTCGATACTTTTGCCAGGGTTCCTACTCCGACTTTCCCCGGGGGGACTCTGCTGCGCTGGCCAGGTCTGGTGGCGGGGATGTTGTATTACTCAATGCGGGATCGTTTTTTATAGGCTTAGTTTTCAGCCGCTGGATAAATCGGTCTATAATAGCCCCGCATTATCAGAACCGGTTTATAAGAATAAGAGCAGGGTAGAAAGTTGACTGAGAGTCGTCGGGTAAAAACAGCGCAAGATCTGGCACCGCGCAATGCGCCGGTACAGGGGCGTTCAAAAAAGCGTTCAAAGGAGATCATTGATGTTACCGGTGAGCTGCTTGAACGGGTTGGACTGGATGACCTGAACACTATCCTGATCGCTAAAGAGGTGGGTATCTCGGTTGGCTCACTCTATCACTACTTTCCTAACAAACATGCCATCTTATATGCCATGGGCTCACGCTGGTTAGAAACCGTGGAAGCCGCACTTGATGAGATTGCGAGCTGGCCGATAGAAGGGTTGCCCATGGATGTTTTGGTCGAGCAGATGCTCGGCCTGAAACTGAAAACGTATAAGCGGCAGAAAGCGATTCTGACGTTGGTGCAGGCGATGTTTTCAGTGCCGGAGTTACGCGAACTGGATGCACGTCATGATGAACTGGAAATATCCCGCATGTCTGTTGTGTTTAAGCGGATGGGTATTAATCGACACCTGAAAGAGCGCGAACGACTTGCTCGACTCTACCTGGAAGTGACCCACAGTGTGATGCTGGTGGTTGTTAATCAGCAGGGTGAACGCGCCAAACGTACTCTGGCCGATTTGAAAATGATTATCTGTAATCTGTTGAGTCAGTATACGGTAGATGTCGAGTAGCTCGAACGTCGCTTCGCGACTTACTCGTGGCTCGACGTGACTGCGTCACTTGCTAGAAAGGGCGGGTGGTTCCAGGGTTTTAATCTGGTGTAGGAGCTGCTTCTAGCAGCGATGGGTACAGTGCTTAGAGCGACTGTTAGTTGCTCGACGTGACTGCGTCACTTGCTAGAAAGGGCGGGTTGAGTCTGCACTTCAAGCCTACTCGCGTAGAATTCCGTAATTTGGTACGCTCAATTATGCTTAAATCCTGCTCAAATCTACCCATATTGTATTCCCTACAACATTGCCCTTATGCGATGCGTGCTCGGTTAGGCATTCTATTGGCGCAGCAGTCAGTGCTGATTCGCGCGGTGGTGACAAATAACAAACCAGCAGAAATGTTAGCCATCTCTCCTAAGGGCACCGTGCCCGTATTAATCATCAATCATATTGAAGGTAGCGAAGCGCAGCACCAGCCGGGCGCTCTTGTTGATGAGCGTATTATTGATGCCAGTATTATCGACGAAAGCATCGATATTATGTTGTGGGCGCTAAAGCGAAATGATCCTCAGAATTTATTACGGGCGGAAGACCCCGTTCATCTAGAGTCCATGTTAGAACTTATCCGGAAAAACGATAAAGAATTCAAATCCAGGTTGGAAGTTTATAAGCTGGCGAAGCGATTCCATAAAGAGTCTGAAGTGAAAGATCGTCAGGACTGTGAAGTTTTTATAGCAGCGCTAGAAAAGAGGTTGGAGAGGCATCACAACCTAATGGGCGACCAAGACAGCCTGGTTGACTATGCTTTACTGCCCTTTGTACGGCAATTCGCCCGAGTCGATCGCAAATGGTATCTGCAATCGCCTTACCCTAAATGTCGAGACTGGTTAAATCGGCATTTGCAAATGCCGCTATACACTAAAGCCATGGCGAAATATCCACTCTGGTTAGAGTGCCATGAAGCCTTTTTATTAGGGAAAAACTAGAGTCTTCTCCTAAGCAGAGAGCACAGCATAACGTACTAGCAAGTGCCGTCGTTATGCTGAGGTTTCTCTCTATAGGCCCTGCTTGTACTGCGCATTAGTCGATACTGTGACCATCTCATGTAACTGAACGCCAGCTTCCTGTACGCCATTCAACACACTTTCAAATTGATGAATCAGTTGGATTTTATCCAGCTTTTCTTTCGACCCGCTACCGATATCAGTTAGATCGATAAAGAACTCATCGAACAACTTCGAAAAATCATTAACGGCATCTATATTCAAAAATTGTTCATGATTATAGATGCTGGGATAGCCTCCTTTCTGCTTATCAACGGCAAACTTAATGCCTTTCACATTGGTAATAGAGGTGGCCTTTTCACACTTCAGCATACAGCCGTCTTCGATACTGGGTTTTTTACATCCGACCGTTTGCTGGAAGAAGCACTGACGGCTGGTCATCATCAGAATAGGGTGATAGATACTGTAAAACAGCTTAAAGTTTTCAGGGCGCTTAATATTACGAATTTGAGATTGGTTAATCTCGTTAGAGATAAAAGCACCCTTACAATTCAGATCTTCTTTCAGCGTTAATAACGCATAAGAGTTGGTCGTATTCAGGAAGGGGCCTGCTACCCAATCAATACCCATTTCAAACGCTTTGTAAGCGATGCCCGTGTTATTGCTTACAATCTGTTTTGGCCGTACTTCTTCAAGTACTTTAACCGCCTCTAAATAGTCCTTACCAATGAGCACGGCAGGAAACCAAGGGATCAGCCTTGGGTTGTCTAAGAATATGTCGATGTACTTTCGGTCGCCGACTTTGAAGCTTTCTGGCAACTTGAAATAAATGTCGGCCGCTGTTTCATCACATAGATGGATGTCATTTATGTCGGCAATTAACAGCGATAGCGTAGGCTTTTCTTCGACCTTGGCATGCTGCTTTAAGGGCGCTATTTCAACAGCCGGAACAATAGCGACAGAGTCATTGAGTAGGAATGCCAGTTCTTTTTTTAACGCGGTCAGTTCTCTAAACGGAATATTCAGATCTGAATCCAGATCTTCATAGTCAAAGCTTTCAACCAGGTACTCAGAGTTGTTGAATGCTTTGAAACGCTTTTCGATATCGACCTTATCAATTCCGGATTGGCCTGCTGCCGTCAGATTCATACTGGATTTAACGACAAATGTCTTATCTTCAGACACCATCGCTGTGACGGTAAAAGGTTGGCCTAGCTTGCCTGAAAACTTTATCACAAGATTTTGTTTGGCAATGCTCAGATACTTTATTTTCTCGTCTACCAGCAGGCCGATCTCATTTTTTTCTTGAGCCAGGTCATGCTGTGTTTCCTGAATTTGAACAACCGAAATAGCATCGCTTTTTTCATTGGCATGGGTAAAGCTATGATCACGGGGGTTATCAATAAACATCGACTTTTTCATGTCGCCTTTCATGAAAAGGTTGGTGAAATCCCGGTTAAACACTTTGTAGAGATTTGAGTCGTCATCAAGCAACTTGCCGGTTTCGACAAACGTATTGATCTGTTTGCGCCAGCTATCAACCACCGTATGCACATACTGTGGGCCTTTAATTCGCCCTTCGATTTTCAAAGAATCTACACCGGCCTCTACCAGTTCGGGTAGATCAAAATAGGCTGAATTGTCTTTTAAGTTAAGCGGGAATTTATTGCCCATGGCGGTGGGCTCATATTCATCACGGCACGCCTGACTACAGCGACCACGGTTACCCGAGTTGCCCACGCTGACCGAGCTTGAATAACATTGACCAGAAAAGGCGATGCACAAAGCCCCATGAACAAAGACTTCAGTTAATACGTCAACATCATGAGCAACTTCTGTTAAGGCTTTAATTTCAGTCAGGTTTAGCTCACGGGATAAATTAACCCGCGTAGCACCGACTTTAGACAGAAACTGAATCTGCCCTTCATTATGCGTCGTTACCTGAGTTGATGCGTGCGCATCCAAACTCGGAAAATGCTTTTTAACCAGATTAAACAGCCCGAGATCCTGGACAATGATGCCATCGATTCCACTGTTCACCAGCTTATTCAATAGCTTAATCATGCCCACTATTTCGTGTTCCAAAATCACAACATTGAGGGTTAAAAAGATCTCGCAATCATACTTATGGGCCAGCTTGACGACACCGGTTAGATCATCAAAAGAGAGGTTAGCCGCACGGTTACGGGCATTAAAGGTGTCGAGGCCGCAATAGACGGCATTGGCACCCGCCACGATAGCCGCTTTAATCGCATTAACATCACCGCCAGGGGCTAATAGTTCTATTTTCTTAGTCATACAAACCCACTTTAAGTCTTTGCCGGCTAACGTTGTAATTTTGAGGGGCGATTTTATCTTTACCCCCTGAGTATTACTATCAAATTGTGGGTGAGGGCGGGTTAATGTTACAAGAAGAGTACAAATCAGCGCTCTTATGGGCATTTTCCACGTAGTAACCGTACATAATTAAGGGTCTAGAGCGATAAGGGCCGTAGCTCGAACGTCGCTTCGCGACTTGCTAGTAGCTCGACGCGACTTCGTCACTTGCTAGAAAAATCGAGATTGGTGCAGGGCTTGATTTTGTAGGAGCCGCTTTAGCATGCCCTCTGGGTACTAGCAGCGATGGATATATTACCCGGTGTGAACGTCGCTACGCGACTCATTAGACGAAACTGCGATTCGTACTGTTTCTTCAAAACGCCATTTCAAAGCGCGATTTTAACGCAATAAGGTGCCTACTAAATACTGGTCGATTCAGAAACGGTAAAGCGGGAAGGATTGAGTGTGGGGCAGAGTTTTTTATATATGGTTCAAGAAGTATTTATATAACTACTAAAAAGTACGATCTTTGAGTTGAACCATGTAACACATCAACCTTGGACATGCATAATCCATAAAATTTAATTTATGCTGTTTCAGCCTCAACACGGATGAAGTGATAACGCCTTATTTCCTTATGAATATCGGGCCTACTCCAGCAGCATCTTGTGCTAGCATCGTCATCAATCCAATTGCTATCTAATTGTTAATCGATGGCAGAACATATTTAAGGAATCCCTATGTTAACTATTTATGGTAGCCCTCAGTCCAGTGCCGGCCGTTGTTTCTGGTGTTTAGAAGAGACAGGTGTTGAGTACAGAGCAAAGTCGATTGATTTTAGCGCGGGTGAGCATAAGGCAGTTGATTTTTTAAAGGTGAATCCGAACGGGAAAGTCCCGGCATTGGTCGATGGCGATTTCACAATTTGGGAATCGTTGGCGATCAATAATTACATTGCGGAAGCTTATAAACCAGAGTTGCTGGGCAACACCGTGCAGGAGCGCGGGTTGGTTAGTCAGTGGAGTATCTGGTCGGTGGCTGATTTACAAGCACCGTTAATTCAGGCGTTTATTCAGTTGGTGTTTGTCCCCGAACCGAAGCGTGATGCTTCGATCATTGAGAAATCGTTTGAGAAACTGCCTCCCCTACTGAGCACACTGAATAATTCCCTCGCAGATAAAACCTATTTGGTGGCAGAGAGGTTTACACTGGCCGATCTTAATACGTCGTTTGTAGTGGCGATTTGTGATGCAGTTAAGTTTGATCTGGCTGAATGCACGCATATCCAGCAATGGCGTGAACGTATTGCTGAGCAAGACAGCGCAAAACGCTATATGGCTTTGTGCAAGTAGTTTAGGGAATAAATGGGGAATAAATGGGGTCAAGATCAATGGGGTCAGAGTAGATTGATCCGATATTTGGGACAGTTTAACGCTATGTCTTAGGTTGAAACATGCTTCGTAGTACAACCAAGTCTTTCAGTTGATAGAGGTTTATTTTGAGCATTAATCCAGACGCTATTGATCCAAATCTATGCCCGATCTGTCAGCAAGACAATCGGTGTGGGAATATGGCTTCCTGTGGTTCTGATGAAAATTGTTGGTGTCGCTCGCCTGATATAACGTTTTCAGAATCGTTGTTAAGTCAGGTGCGGGAAGAGGCTAAAGGGAAGGCCTGTATATGCAGAGCTTGTGCGTTGTTAAATAGTCAAATAGCTAAATAGTTAAGTGACTTGACTGTTTGGTGTATATTCAAAGAGTTAAGAAAACAAAACGGATGCCTAACCGTTGGCTGTGGTACCTTTTTCTCTCTTTCAGCCGACTGCGTTAAAGCCTGAGGAATTGGTAATGCCTAAGAATAAGCACAAACGAAAAGCGTCAGCTCACTCTAAATCTAACGCAGTAAAAAGTGCCAAGCCATCCGGGTTGAGAGCGTTAAACCCTAAAATATTTGTTGTGCTGGGTTTGTGCTTAGTTGCGTTAGGGCTCTATATTTTGGTGTTTAAATCTCACGGTAATGCCATGTCTGGCTTTGCTATGCTGTCTATTTTTATTGGCGTGGTGACAGCCATCATTGCCAGCTTTTCTGGGCCGAAGAAAAAGATAGATTAACGGGTGTAAAGGCTTGCTCCCAGTTCTTCTTTAATTGGGTGCTATGTTGTAGGGATACTGAATGTTCAGAGAAATAACGCAATCAGATTTTGAGTTGTTTTGGCCTACGTTTTCGAGCGTAATCCAAGCTCAGGAAACCTATGCATTCGACCCGAGTATGACACTAGAGCAGGCATATCATTTGTGGTGTGAAACACCATTGAAAACTTATGTGTTCGTAGAGAATGACGTAGTCTTAGGTTCTTACTTTATTAAGCCAAACGGGATGGGCCCCAGTCAGCATATTTGTAATTGTGGTTATATGGTTGCAGATAAAGCGAGAGGCAAGGGCATCGCCCGTAAAATGTGTGAGCATTCTCAACAACAAGCACTTTTGCTGGGCTTTGAAGCTATGCAATTTAATAGTGTAGTTTCAACTAATGACGTTGCAGTTCAGCTTTGGCAAAAGCTTGGCTTCAATATTATTGGCACGATTCCAAGGGCTTATAAACACGGCAAACTTGGGTATGTTGATAGCTATGTCATGCACAAGCAGCTACGAACATAATTAACGACTGCTTCAAAGAAGCAGTTCCTGTTCGATGGGGAAAAACTCGGTCGCCGAGCTGACTAACGAATTCGCTGTTAGTGCCGGCACCCCGTATACCTGGGCCTTCACGCCATACTTCCGTTTGATCCTTTCCAGTAATAGATCAAAATCACCATCGCCTGAGAGTAGAATAATAGTGTCTACTTCCGGAGCGGTGTCCATCACGTCGATGGCGATACCTACATCCCAGTCGCCTTTGGCAGAACCGTCGCTGCGCTGAATGTAAGGTTTTAGTTTTATGTTGAAACCGATATGTTTCAGGGCGTTCTGGAACTTCATCTGACTGTCGTCACCCCGATGAATGGCGTAGGCATTAGCGATAACGATCTCACCTTCAGCACTGATTTTCTGCCAGAGTTTACGGTAGTTAAATTGTCGTCCATACGCCTGACGGGTGGTGTAGTAGATATTCTGTACATCAACAAAGACAGCAATTCGATTCACAGGTATTCCTTAGGTTTTAATCTTTATCGAGCAACGAGCAACGGCTTTCTTACTGCTTTTCCAATTCTTCAATAAAGGCATCACGAATCAGGTTATTGCGAGCACCTTTACGGGTGATGGTGGTGTAATGAGTGGTAAAAGTGCGTTTCTCTGGCTGGACCGCTTTGAGCCGTCCTTCCTTAATCCATTGTTCAGCATAATGGGTGGGTAGAAAGCCGATATAACTACCACTGAGAATCAGAAAAGCGATGCCTTCCCGATCGGTAGAGCTGGCGCTGGCTTTCAGCATCGTTTGTTGCTGCTTTATCTCGGCTGATTGGGGGTAGGCGGGTAAAACGGCATCGTACTTAGCCAGTTCACTATCGCTCAAACTATCGTTATCGGTTTCAAACAGTGGGTGTTCGTTGCCGCAATAGAGCAGGGATTGTTCGTCATAGAGAGACAGGTAATTAAGGCCGGGCAGGGTACGCTGTTCAGACACAATACCGACCAGTAGCTGGCCATCCAACACTCCGGATTCAATATCTTTAGGTGGGATCATGCGAATATTGATAGTTACTTCAGGTCCGCGTGCTTTCAGTGCTGCAAGGGCCCGGGTAATGCGCATATGTGGCACAGTGATCATATTGTCGGTAATACCAATATTTAACTCACCTTTGAGTTCAGTATTGATTGCGTTGATACGCGCACGAAAGTTTTCCAGCCCGCCCAATAACTGCAATGTCGCATCGTATGCTTCTTCGCCTTGCTCGGTCAAAGCAAAGCCAGCTCTGCCTCGATTACAGAGGCGCATATTGAGTAGGCTTTCCAGCTCAGATATAGCTAAACTGATAGCGGGACGACTTATATTCAGTTCCACTTCAGCCGCTGAAAAACCGCCACTTTCGACCACGGCCTTATAGATACGTAGTAGCCGGATATGGGCATCGCCAAGCTGCCGTGGCAACAGGTTTTCTCGTCGGGACATGTACGCCTCTATATGAAAGTCTTAATAGGTTTGTTAATGGTTAACTTTAAGTAAATAAGTATGGATTTAATAAACTTAGTTGTTGGCGATAATAGAGTCAACCGAAAATAACAACACAACACTGAGATTGGTTAGTTAACGGACTGCGTAAAACCTAAAGCGTAGCCGATACCAATAAGCTCAAAATTGAGGTGAGATTCTATGACTGATACCACCAAACGCTGCGGCCTGAGTCAGGCGCAACTAGATGCACACTGGATGCCGTTTACTGCGAATCGCAGTTTTAAGCAGGACCCACGCCTGATCGTTTCAGCAGAAGGGAATTACTATACCGATGCTGAAGGTCGCAAGATCTTCGATGGCCTGTCTGGCCTGTGGACTTGCGGTGCAGGTCATAGCCGTCCGGAAATTACCGAGGCTGTGAGCCGACAGTTGAAGGAGCTGGATTATTCTCCGGCATTTCAGTTTGGTCACCCTAAATCATTTGAGCTGGCGCATCGCATTTCTGAACTGATGCCAGACGGCATGAACCGTGTGTTCTTTACCGGTTCGGGTTCTGAGTCGGTTGAGACCGCATTGAAGATCGCCCGTGCATACTGGCGTAAAAAAGGTATGGCCAGCAAGACTCGTTTTATTGGTCGGGCTAAAGGCTACCACGGTGTTAACTGGGGTGGCATCAGCGTTGGTGGTATCGGTGGTAACCGGGCTACTTTCGGTCAGGGTATCGATGCGGTTCATCTGCCTCATACAATGCTGCCGGAAAATCTGTTTACCCAGGGTATGCCTGAAACCGGTGCCCATCTGGCAGATGAGCTAGAGCAACAGATTGCTATGTATGACGCTTCAAATATCGCGGCAGTGATTGTTGAGCCGTTAGCGGGCTCTGCGGGTGTGATTCCACCACCAAAGGGCTACCTGAAGCGTCTGCGTGAAATCTGCGATAAGCATAATATTCTGCTGATTTTTGATGAGGTTATTACTGCTTTTGGTCGTATGGGCTCAAATACCGGGTCAGAAGAGTTTGGTGTAACGCCTGACATGATGACGGTAGCCAAGCAGCTGACCAACGGTGTAGTGCCGATGGGTGCGCTGATTGCTAAGCAGGAAATTTACGATACTTTTATGGAAGATGCCGGCCCTGACTATATGTTAGAGCTGCCCCATGGCTATACCTATTCTGCACATCCAGTGGCTTGCGCTGCTGCTCTGGCATCGCTGGATATTCTGGCTAATGACAAACTGATCGAGCGGGTTAATTCTATCTCACCTCAATTCCAGGAGATGGTACATAGCCTCAAAGGTACACAGTATGTTGCGGATATTCGCAACTACGGTCTGGCTGCGGGTATTACTATCGAGTCGGCACCGGGTGAGCCAGCACTGCGTCCTTACCAGATCGCGATGAAGTGCTGGGAGAAAGGTTTCTATGTTCGCTTCGGCGGAGACACTATTCAACTAGGTCTGCCGTTTACGACAGAACTGGGAGAGATAGATAGCCTGATTAATGCCTTGGGTGAATCAATCAACGAACTTTCCTGAAGCTGAAGGTAGCTATTGTGCCTGGCCAGATGATGCTTTCTGGCCGGCGCTCATGACGCTATCTATAGCCTCAGTATTTTGACACAACAGATTAAATACTGCCGTTTGCAGTAAATAATAAATAAATATATTAAGAGTATAAAGCTATGACAATTATCGGCCATCTGATTAACGGCGAGATGCGTGATGACGCAGCCCGTACCCAGGACGTATTCAACCCATCCACTGGTGAAGTAACTAAGCAGGTTGCGCTGGCAAGTGTTGAAACTGTTGAAGAAGCGATTGCTGCTGCACAGGCTGCTTTCCCTGCATGGCGTAATACACCACCGGCAAAGCGTGCTCAGGTGATGTTCCGTTTTAAAGCGCTACTGGAACAGAATGCTGACAAGATCTGCGCCATGATTGGTGAAGAGCATGGCAAGATTTCTCACGATGCAATGGGTGAGCTTCAGCGTGGTATTGAAAACGTTGAGTACGCTTGCGGTGCACCTGAGCTGCTGAAAGGCGAGCATAGCCGTAATGTTGGACCAGGTATCGATTCCTGGAGTGAATTCCAGCCATTGGGCGTCGTTGCGGGTATTACACCGTTCAACTTCCCAGCGATGGTTCCGCTGTGGATGTACCCTATGGCGATCGTTTGCGGTAACACTTTTATACTGAAGCCTTCTGAGCGTGATCCAACCGCTACTACCTTTATTGCACAGTTGTTGCAGGAAGCGGGTCTGCCAAAGGGTGTCATTAACGTCGTAAATGGCGATAAAGAAGCAGTTGATGTTCTGCTGACTGATGAGCGGATTAAAGCGGTAAGCTTTGTTGGCTCTACACCGATTGCTGAATACATTTACAGCACTGCTAATGCCAACGGTAAGCGTTGTCAGGCACTGGGTGGCGCTAAGAACCACGCGATCGTAATGCCGGATGCGGATATGGATAACGCTGTAAACCAGTTGTTGGGTGCTGCATTTGGCTCTTCTGGCGAGCGTTGTATGGCTCTGTCTGTTGCGGTTGCCGTGGGCGATGACGCTGCAGACGCGCTAGTTGCGAAAATGAGTGCCGGTATGGAACCTTTGAAAGTTGGTGCTTACAGCAATAGTGATAACGATTTCGGTCCGGTAATCACTCGTGCACACCAGCAGAAAGTAAATGGCTTCATCGACAGTGCAGAAGCTGACGGTGCGAAGATTGTTGTTGATGGTCGTAACCCAGACGTTGCGGGTTATGAAAACGGCTTCTTCGTTGGTGCTACCCTGATCGACGGCGTTACTGCTGAGATGCAGAGCTACCAGGAAGAGATCTTCGGTCCGGTACTGCAGATTGTACGTGTTGATACGATGGAAGAAGCGATGCAGCTAATCAACGATCACGAATATGGTAACGGTACCTGTATCTTTACCCGTGACGGTGAAGCAGCACGTTACTTCTCTGACAATATCCAGGTGGGCATGGTCGGTATTAACGTACCACTGCCAGTACCCGTGTCTTACCACAGCTTCGGTGGCTGGAAGCGTTCTTTGTTTGGTGATCTGCACGCTTACGGTCCTGACTCAGTACGTTTTTACACTAAGCGTAAGACGATTACTCAGCGCTGGCCTTCCAGCAGTATGCGTGAAGGTGTTTCTTTCGCATTCCCTAGTTAATCACCAATGTAAGATTGGCTAGACCGTTGAATATGTTTGCTTTGCTAGAGTGTCGCAGTGCGACCTGCTAGTGGTCAGACAAAACGGTCTAGGCTTCTTTTTGCTTTCCTCTTGTTTTGAGCGATAAGGAAACAAGTTTTACTCCTGAGTTTCTTTTATTCCGCCATTTGCCGGTTCCTGTACATACAGGTGCCGGCTTTTTTTTGTCTGGTTGTTAATAATCTTAGGCGTGTCAGTTCGCCGCGATAAAGTCATATATCTTATCTACGACTTTATCTTCGATTCCCAGGAAACCGTGATAAGAGAGGCCCTTACAGGAATCGCCAGTTTCCCTGCCACCTTGAAAGATAATAACCTCAGCGCTACTGGCGTTGACTAATTTATCTTTGATCAGCTCAGCACCTTCTGGTGGTGTATTTGCACAGCCGTCATTCTCATGGGTGGCAATAAGAGTCGGTTGAGTAATCTTTGCAAGATCCATCATGACTACGGATTTACCACCCTTATTACGCTTACTCATGCTGGATGTCAGCACCAGACCGGAAACCTGTTGAGCGCTATTAATCGTAATATGGGTTGCTGATTCTGTACCGCGGCTAGTGCCTACCAACCAGACCGGAATATCTGCCTGCTGCTTCAGATAGGCAATAACTGCGTCAATATCGGTGACATGCTCCTCGCTGCTACGAAAGCCTTTGAACATGCCTTTCATCTTTTGCTTATCAGATGGCGCATCAACCACCGCAACCATCAGACCTTTATCAGCGAACAGACCCCTGGAGCGGACCAGAAAGTTAGTTGTGCCAGCGCCCAGAGAGGGAGTGCCAAACACTGACGAAAGCTTAAGAGTACCTGCGCCGCCGCTGAATAGAATTACACTGGCAGTGGGGTTGTCCGGTTTGATCAGGATAAATTTTTGGGTTACGTCGCCGCGAGTTTTCAGGCTGACAAGTTCTGCAGCGGATACAGAGTAGGAAGCTAAAGTGAGGAGCAGGATTAAGAAGTTGCTTAACAGTCGCATAGTCATTCCATGTATTAAAGCACCTGCGAACAAGTCTGCAGGTTACTTAGATGCTGTTATTAAAGAGGTTCAGATAAAGAAAACAGACCTGAATCAGTATTATCATCGGTCAGGGCTGTATGAAAAACAATCAGACTAAGGCCGTTATATGGCCAGTCTGGAAGGAGCTTTAACTATTCTTTTGCTATGATAACCCTGTTTATATGAGTTCAGGGATAGTGTTACAGCTAACCGCCATGGAGGGTGGAAATGGTAATTCGTAATGGGCTGATTTTGTTAATCAGCTATCTAATCACGTCATTTAGTTATGCAGATAAACCGGCGTTGCAGTTGGCGACAGTCTACTCGCCCGGGCTTGATGTCTCTCGTTATTGGGTTAGTGAGAAACTTGATGGAGTACGCGGTTACTGGGATGGCCAGCAGTTGCTAACCCGCCAGGGTTATCGCATTGATGCGCCGGACTGGTTTATTGCACCGCTACCCGAACAATCACTGGATGGCGAGTTATGGATAGGACGGGGGCAGTTTGATACAGTCTCTGCGCTTATCCGAAGTAGCTATGTTGGAGACAATAAAGGCCGCGATAACCGCTGGCGACAGGTGAAATTTATGCTATTTGATCTGCCACAGTTCCCCGGTGCTTTTAGTCAGCGACTTACGCGATTAAGAGGCGTTATTGATGAGGTTGATCGGGACTGGATTCAGACGGTGTATCAACGGCAGTTGGCCAGTGATACAGCGTTAATGGATTGGTTAGAACAGGTAGTTGCTGGTGGCGGTGAAGGGTTGATGTTGCATCATGAAGAGGCGATTTATAAGCAGGGGCGTAGTGCAGATCTGCTGAAGTTGAAACAGTGGCAAGATGCAGAAGCGATGGTTATAGGTTATCAACCGGGCAGAGGTAAATATGCCGGTATGCTGGGTTCATTAGTGGTGGAAACGGCTGATGGAATACGCTTCAAATTAGGCAGTGGATTCAGCGATGCTCAGCGCAAGAATCCGCCTGCAATCGGCAGTCAGGTTACCTATAAATATACCGGCGTCAGTGCCAGAGGTGTGCCCCGGTTTGCCAGTTTTATGCGAGTTCGCAGATAATGAGCACAGCGCTTTAAAATCTTTATAGCAGAGATCTATATGACATATGAATAGAGTTGAATCATTAAGCCAGATTATCAGTTTTGGTGAACGCAGGGAGCAAGCCTATTCTTGTCTAGTGGGTGGTTCTCTTGAAAGTAGTTGCGAGCAGGTTGTCGTAACTAAACAGCAGCTTGCTGAAGTGTTAAACAAATATATCCTTGGCGATATCTGCACCGATGATCTTGAAGAGTGGGCGATGTTTGTTGAGTGCCGTGATGATATCGATCACGCCACAATTGAAGATTATATATATGCTTTGTCTAATCCATCTGTGATGGGAGAAATTGATAAAGATAAGATAGTTCAGATGGCGCAGCTGCTGACGGATGTATAACAATTATCAAGCCAGCTTAATTTATTCAATAGTGTTTGCCCTGTCAGATTAGAATCAAGTGAGTCACGTAAATAAAAACCGGGCATGGAGCCCGGTTTTTTTATGGCTATCGACCGTTGATTAGTAACCCAGTAATAACTTAGGCAGGAAGAGTGACAGTTCCGGCACAAAGGTCACCAGGAATACCATCGGCAAGTGGCCCAAACAGAGGAATTTCAAGGTCGGTTTGATATATTTATCTAACGATAACTTTCCGACCCCTCCTGCCATATAGAGCATGGGCGCACAGGGGGGCGAAACATTACCCAGTCCCAGGTTCACACCCACAACCGCTGCGAAGTGGATCGGATCTATACCCAGTTGATTAATGATCGGCAGGAAGATAATCGCGGCAAGTACGCTGCCAGAAATATCATCCACTATCATGCCGATAAGTAGCAGCAGGATATTGATCAGAAATAGCAGTACGTACTTGTTATCCGATACCTGGAGTAAAGCGTCTGCCAGATCGCGGGGCACCTGCTCCAGAATCATGGCGCGGCTCATAATAAACAGGAAGAACAATACCGCCATAATTGAGCCGGTCATGGTCACCGCTCGTACGGTCACTGCTCCTAAGTTGCTTAGAGACATCCCTTTGTAGATAAACAGACCCACCGGAATAGCATAGATAACGGCAATAGCAGCCGCTTCAGTGGGTGTTGCGATGCCACTATAGATAGCACCGAGAATGATCAGTGGCATGAGTAGCGCAAAGATTGCGTTGTAGCTGGTTGTTGCGACTTCTTTGGCTGCTGCTTTAAAGGCCAGTGGTGGATCGACTTTAATATCGGGATTATCACGCAGGAACCAGATGTTCAGTACGCAGTAAATGACGGTCAGCATGATGCCCGGAATAATGGTTGACAGAAATGCCGCGCCTACCGATAAGCCACCGGTGATTGAAAACACGATCATCGGAATGCTGGGGGGAATCAGCAATGCCAATACCGAAGAGCAGGCTACCAGCGCGGTGGCATGCCCCGGTGGATAGCCTTCGCGAATCATCCTTGGAATCATGATCTGACCAACGGCTGCGATCGCCGCGGACGAGCTGCCGGATATGGCACCAAATAGCGCACAGGTAAGCACCGTCACAGCGCCTAAGCCGCCTTTAATTCGTCCTACCAGAGAGTTTACAAAGTTAAGTAGTCGTTCTGATATTCCACCTTCAGCCATTAAAAGACCGGCAAATATAAACAGTGGCAGAGCCAATAGGGCAAAGCTACTGGCGGTTTTAAACCCGTGCGGAATCAGGAACGAAATATCGTTACCGGTGGTGTAGGTAAAGAGAATTGCGCCGATACCGAAGGCAAAGGCTACCGGGATCTCGATCAGGATCAGGATAACGACAATCAGCATTGAAATTAGAAACAGAGTCATCGTTTAATCCTCCTGTTTATTCGGTTGGCGGGGCATTTTGCATAATGCGCGGAATTCAGTAATGGTTTCGAGCAAGAAGTAGCCCACCATCATGGCAAATCCTACGACCATGCTGGCGCTCCAAAGGCCACGGGGCCAACGCAGGTTGACGCTTAAGCGGCCACGATCTATCTCTTTTAGCGCGTATTTACAGGCAAAGTAGCCAAAGATGCAGGCGGCAATCATGCAGGTTATTGAGCCAGCAAAGCGAATAATGCTTACTTTGTAGGGGTCTTTTACTACCAGGCTTACAATACCGCCGTGGATATGTTCGCGTACCCGGGTGGCATAGCCCATACCGAGGAAATAGATCCATACAGCCAATAGGACAGCTACTTCTTCTATTCCAGTGAAGGGAGATTGGAATACGTAGCGCATGATGACTTGCGAGAACATCAGTACAGCCAGGCCCAGGCCAGCTATCATCATCATCCCACGGAACGTCCAGTTCAACAGGCGTTCAAAGCGGATCAGATAGTGGTCAATCTTGTTGTTTGATTGAACAGGTATGGCGTGTAGGTGAGGTGGAATTGGATGGGTACTGAGGTCAGGATCGTAATCATAGATCTTGGCTTCACCCACCGGTTTTACAACGGTATTCAGTTTTTCTTTTTGCATAGTACTGATCCTGAATTAGTATCCGGACGATATCACCCTCGAGGCCCCTGTGTTCTGCCAACAGGGCAGAACAGAGGGGGAGGGTGATACCGAGACAGTTAACGTCGGGATGGATCAGTTGATACCGGCAATATCGCGCATCATGTTCATGATCTCAGGACCAACAATCTTTTCCATGAATGGCCATTCATTCTTATAGAGAATAGCTTTTGCCTTATCCATCTGTTCAGGAGTCAGTTCAACTACGTTGATACCTTCGTCACGAACTCGCTTCAGGAAGCCTTCGTCAATTGCTTGTGCTTCATCCCAAACTTTGTTGAGGGTTACGTCAGCAGCTGCCAGCAGTTTTGCACGCTCATCAGCCGGCAGGTCTTCCAACCAGGATTTGTTGACTACCCAGAATGCGTGCTCAAAGTAGTCCTTGGTCAGGATGTAAGCGGACAGTACGTCGCGCATCTGCCAGATCTCTACGGATGGGCCAAACGCACGGCCATCAACGGTGCCTAGCTGTAAGCCTGTGTATAGCTCAGAGAATGGCATAGGTACTGCGGTGAAGCCCCAGTTATTGAAACGCTCAATGCCGATTGGCACTGGTGGTACGCGCATCTGGATACCTTTGGTATCTTCCGGGAAGTTGACGGGTACGCGATCTACGCCTTTACGGATAGCAACTGAGCCGAAGCCGGTAGGAATAGTTCCCAGTACGACCAGATCAAGATCGGCCATGATGTTGTTATATACATCGGTCATCTTACCGTTCGGGCCATAAACTTTGCGTGCGTCATCCCAGTTATCAACCACGTAACCCAGCCATGAGATGTCCAGGCGTGGATCAAATTCGGATGCAGCAAAGGTCATGCTCATCGGAACGACACCATCCATGCTTTGCTCGAAGATAGATGCCCAGTCACCCAGGTCGCCGCCTGGATGGTAATCGACTTCCATACCAGAACCCTGCTTTGCCAGCTGTTCTGTAAAGGAAGTAGATGCCAGGTGAAATATGTGATCAGTAGGGTAGGCGTGGGCTAGCATAAAGTCATCGCCGGCCTGTGCAGACTGAATTGCCGGCACTGATAGTGCTGCGGTAACGGCACAGGTAGAGATAAGGTTTTTCAGAGATTTGTAACTTGTCATAGCGACCTCTAATATTTTTTTTATGGTCTTTCTTAAGCACTGCCATCGGCCGTTTCTGTTTATAACAGACCTAGTTAAGATGGAGCAGGTGACATTCTGCGCTATGAGTTTGGTTAGTTAAATTACGAATTTATATATTTAACTTAAGTGAAAGCTTAACTTTAATCTTTATCAATACCCTTATCTGGGTACGGGATTTAAATGAAGCAATTAAGGGACGTTTTATGATAAAAAAGGCATCGCATTAAAGTAGTCTGTCGTAATTATTTATTGTAAATAACCGGAGGGTTGAACAACGTTATGCTGTTAGCACAAGGAGTGCTTAACACTGGCAGTAGCTTGATGACTTGTCGGGTGTCACTGAAGTGATCGGCGATATCGTTAGTCAGGCATTGTATCTCTACCCCCACGAGGGTATGCCCTGATGCTTAAATCGCAGACTATAATTAGGTTGTCTTAATAATTTCGAGTAGTAGTAATGCAGGAACTTCAATATTCCGAGCAACGTGGACAGTTTTCAACTGATTTCTGTCATGGCTTGTCTATGTTTGGTGCCCTATCAGACGATAGCCTTGATTTTATGTTACAGCGGGGGCGGCTTTTGCAGGTAGATGCGGGTGAGACGCTGTTCAGCGTCGGTGATAAATCTGACATGTTTTATGTCGTGTTAAAAGGGGCTGTGCGTTTCTTTCAAGCTAAAGATGAAAGTGGCATTAAGGTGCCATTGCGTAAATACCAGGTCGGTGAACAGGTGGGATTTGTTGGCATGATAGGTCTGCATCAACGACGTGGTGACGCACTGATGGAAGAATCCGGTTATTTGATGGAGATCAGTGCTGAACTGTTCCATCAATTGTGTGAGAAATTTCCTGAAATGTTCCAGATTTTCCTGATAAATATTGCCCGGGAAATGAGCCGAGAGATCAGCCATTTGGACCAGATGTATATTGATAAAGATTAATATCGGGGCTCAACTTTCCCTGCTTTACCATTCCTGGTTCTTACTCTCTTTGCTGTTTAATGTTCATGGCCAGTATTTAAAGGCCAAGCCTCGGAATGTTCCTCATACAACAGCACAAGCTACAGATATCGTTTTATATTACCGGGCTAAGTAATAGCTGTGGTCTGATCTAGCGGCGCTATTTTTACTTTACGTTTACGGTCGCCTAGTTCCGCAATTAGCATGGCGGCAATAATCAGTCCTGCACCGATAAAGCCTTTGCTACCCAACTCTTCTTCCAGAAAAAACCACGCAGCAAGGTAGGCAAATACTGGCTCTGTCGCAAAGATTAGCGCGACTTTGTGAGATTCTAATATCTGTTGGCAAGCTGACTGAGCCCAGTAAGCGTAGGCGGTACCTAAAACGCCTGAGATGAGAACTGCGCTGATAATGATGGGGCTCACCGCAAGATCTTGCCAGCTAAGGGGTGAAGAACCGGCGTGATAGAAAGCGGGCTCAGAACTTAACCCTGCCGATACTGAACTATAGATAGCCACAGCAAACAGCTGCAGAATACTCAAGGGTATAACGGGAAGCTTGTCGACGAATCGACCGGTCAGAATGATATGAATGGCAAAGCAAAATGCGCAGATAAGCACCAGAACATCACCCTGATTAAATTCTAACTTATCACCAATAGTGAGCAGATAAAGTCCGCAGGTGGCGATGATCATTCCGATCCAGACTGAGATGGCGGCACGGGTTTTAAAGAGAAGAAAGCCTAATAGAGGGACCAGAGGTACATTCATCCCGGTGATAAAACCGGCGTTGGAAACCGAGGTGTAACGCATACCCTCTGTCTGGGTGTAGAAACCAGCAAATAGAAGCAGACCGAGTAAAGCACTGGCGCCCAGCAGAGGGCGCCAGCACATATCTGCATATTGCTTACGCGTCAACCAGAGCAGTGGTAATAATGATAAAGCTGCCAGTAAAAAGCGCACACTGTTAAACGTATGCGTGGGTATCAACTCGATTGCCAGATCTATCAGAACAAACTCTGCTCCCCAGATAAAGCTTACTAATAGCAATAGAATGACAGCCATTCGCGGAGATCTGATAAGCATCGATTGTCCTTTTCCATAATCTGAAAATGGAGGCTAGGCCTCCATTTTATCTATTATGTGGTTTAGCCGCTTAGGCTACGCTGAAACCTAGTATTAATAGAGATATAAGTGCAATGACTGCTCCGATCATCGCATAGGGTATCTGACTCAGGGCATGTTGCATCGGTGTACAGCCAGAACCTTGGGAGGAGAGCACAGTGGAGTCACTGAAGAAGCAGGCGTGGCTACCGAATGCTGAAGCAGACAACAGAGCACCAACTGTTAACGGCATCGACATATCCAGGCTGATTGCCATAGGGATGACGATCGGCAGGGATACGACGAATACACCCCAGCTGGAACCCGTGGCGAAAACGACTGCAGCCATAGAGACGAAAACTAATGCCGGTAATAGTTCTTTAGAGAGGTAGGGTGCCAGTGAGTCGATGATGTACGGCGTCATACCCAGTTGATCGTTGACCTCTTTAACCATGAAACCTGCACAAACAACGGCGATAGGGTGAAGCATGACCTTAAAGCCATCTAACATGGAGTCGACCAGCTGTCCGAAACTCATTAGGCGCTGCCAGAAGTACAGAACCATCGTGAACATAGAGGCAACCAGAGCTCCCAGTAATAGATCAATTTCGTAGTAGACGCTTGCCGCAACCAGAACCGCCATCGGCATCAAAAAGTTGAGTAGGCCAACAATCGGTGCTGTTTTTTTCATGGCCGAGGTATCAAAACCATCCTGCTGGATACCAGGAGGAATCGGCTGACCTGCCTGGGCGCGCTTCTCCGCTGTTTTCATGGTGCCAAAGTCGCCTAAGATACCTGCAGCAACCAGGAAAACGACTAATAGAGCAGCCCAGCCGTAAGCCATATAAGGAATAGACTCGATATAGAGGGACATACCCTTGCCTTCAGGGGTAGCGCCGTTCTCTTCTAACAGAGCCGCAAAGTAAACTGCCCAGGTTGATACGGGCACTAGAATACAGACAGGAGCTGCCGTTGAGTCGACCAGAAAGGCCAGTTTTTCACGGGAGATCTTGTAGCGGTCAGTCAGGTTCTTCATTGAGGCGGATACCGCCAGAGAGTTCAGGTAGTCATCGATAAAAACCATGATTCCCAGAGTGCAGGTGGTCAGCATAGTGCCGCGCTTGGTTTTGATTCGCTTGGCCAGCATCTCGCCAAAACTAAGGACACTTCCACCCCGTTCCAGCATATTGATCAAGCCTCCCATCATGCCGCATACCAAAACAATCCAGGCGATGGTTTCATCCATCACAACGTTGATTGATAAATCTCCTAAGCCTGACACTATATTGGTTGGATCTAATAGCAACAGGCCGGCAATAATGCCGGCAAAAATAGATTCCAGTGGTTTTTTGGTAATGACTGCGACAAATAGGATCAGCAGCGCAGGTAGCAAACTATAGAAGCCATAAGGCTCGCCTTCGATATGTTGAGTCGACAAATAAGCGAAAAATGCCATGATCGAACCAAAGAAGATTATCCACTTTTGTGGGCTATTCGTGGTTTCATTTACCGTGCAGGTAAAATTGCTATCTGCTCCCGGTTGAGCGATATCAGAACTCATAAAAACACCTTATGTTGTATTTCTTATAACTGTTATTTTGGTCTTACTGCATTCACTGCGCTGATTCAGAGCGCTACTGTTAGCAAGGAAATTATTTAGATTCCCAGCTTATCCCGCAGGGTGTAATACCAAGCGCCCATTGCAGTGTAGGGGATGCGCAAAGCACGGCCGCCCGGGAAGGGATATTGCGGCAGGCCGGCAAATATATCGTAACGTTCAGCCTGACCCTGGATCGCGTCGGAGAGTACTTTGCCCGCCAGGTGTGAGCTGGTGACACCGTGGCCGCTATAGCCCTGGGCGTAGTATATGTTGCTGCCGATCCGGCCGAATTGAGGCAGACGCATCAGGGTTAGCAGGAAGTTGCCGGTCCAGGCGTAATCAACTTTGACGCCTTTGAGTTGTGGAAAGGTTTTTAACATATTCGGCACGATAAGTGATTCGATCTTGTCCGGCTCGCGGGCTCCGTAAGTGACGCCACCACCATAGATCAGGCGGCCATCGCCGGACAGACGGAAATAGTCCAGCAGGTAGTTACAGTCTTCGACACAATTACCCTGGGGTAAGAGCTCTTTCTGCTGAGCTTCGGTCAGCGGTGCAGTAGTGATTACCTGAGTACCACAGGGCATCGCCTTCTGTTCCAGCTTGGGAATCAGGCCACCCAGATACGCGTTACCAGCCACAACGACAAAATCGGCGGTTACCGAACCCTTATCGGTGAAGATGACCGCTTTATTACCCTCCTGAACCCGGGTGACAGCAGAGTCTTCGTAAATCACTCCGCCCAGGCTTTCCAGTGCGGCTGCCTCGCCCAATACCAGATTAAGTGGATGGAAGTGGCCGCCACTTTTGTCCAGCAGGCCACCTTTGTAACGTGATGAACCTACGTGGTTCTGAATAGTCTCTTCTGAAAGCATTTCCAGCTGGCTATGGCCATGGGCTTCCCAGAGTGCTTTTTTCTGTTCCATATCTTGTAGCTGTTTGCTGTTGCAGGCTGCAAAAATCCCACCCTCTTTAAGGTCACACTTAATATTGTACTGATCGACAAAGCGACGGATGATTCTGCCACCCTCGAAGGCCATCTTGCCCATCTCAGTACCGGTATGCTTTCCGTAATGTTTCTCAATAAAGTCGATATCGCGGCTGTAGCTGTGAACAATTTGGCCGCCATTACGGCCCGAGGCGCCGAAGCCAATTCTGCTGGCTTCCAGTACGACAACTTTAAAACCCTGTTCAGCAAGGTGAAGTGCAGATGACATACCGGTATAGCCTGCACCGATAACACAGACATCGGCTGTGATATCTTCATTTAATGAGGCGCGAAGCGATTTATCATTAGCGGAAGCGGCATAGTATGACGTTGTGTGAGATGGAGTTGTCATATAAAGAAACCTGTATTACGACCCAGCGTGGGTATTGGTGATATGTGCCGGGACGTAAAATGAAAGTCCGCAGCTTGGTATATGCCACTACAATAATATTTTGCAGCTGTAGAGAGCTATACCTATCAGGGGATAGAAGAGTGTTGGTGTTACCTACTCGCCGTGTAGGCGCCGATATCAGACGAGTATTAATAAGGGGGGGCAATTTCTGTATCAGCGTGAATGCTACGGATAGTCTCGAGAAACAGGTCTCTGGCCCGGTTTGGCTGAGCAGATTTTTTACTGATAACAGCCACTCCTAAACGGAAGCTCTTAAGTTGTCTGGCAATGGATTTTAACTGACCACGTTCCACATAGGGAAGGGCGACTTGCTCCGGCAGAAAACTGATAAAGAAGCCGGACATTAATAACGCGATTCTGGATTCATAGTGATAAGAACTGGCTGCCAGGTTCATGTGAGCCAATTGATGGTAGACCTCTTCATGGGGTTTTAAACCGGCATGGACTAGCTTACTGCTGTTGATTATGTCTTCCGTTATTTCCGCCTCTGGTAGATTGAACAGAGGGTGTTCATGGCCGCAGTATATGTAGTTTACATCGGTAAAAAGGTGGATATAGTCGAGGCCTTCAAACTGGCGATGGTAGGGAATTATCGCGATATCAACTTCGTTATTCAGAACCAGTTTTTCCATCACGGTCATATGTTCGACTTCAACTTTCAGTTCAACATCCGGTGCTTGTTGATAAAATTGTCGGAATATCTCGGTTACTTTACAGCGCGGATCTGTACTGAAGGTGTCGCTTAACGCAATTTTGAGTAACCCGGCTGGACTTGAGCCTAAATTATTAATGGTATTACGAAATTGATTCAGTTGTTCGAGAAGCTGATTAGTTTGCTGGTATACAACGGCACCTTCCTCGGTTAATGAAAACCCCGCTCGTCCTCGTTTACACAACGTCATATCCAGGCGTGATTCCAGTGCGGCAATATGATTACTAATAGTGGGACGACTGATATTTAGTTCTGTTTCAGACGCCGAAAACCCGCCGCAATCGACAACCGCTTTGAAAATTTTCAATTGCTTTATTTCAATGTCACCCAGCTGTCCCAATGCAAATTTAGTCACTTACTGCCTCTTTTTCTCTCGTTCAGGTCCTATAACCAAGCTCTAATAACGGAGTTATTGTTCGTATATTCTATACCTATGGAGAGGTGTTGCGTAAAGCTTTTCAAACGTTTGGGTGGATTTGTCGTGATTTATCGATTCACCGTGATTTGTAAGGATTGGGGTACAGAGAGTTTATTCCGATCAATAACTAATAAGAACTGTAGGGTAAAGCATGATTAAAAACCTTAAGAAAAAGCTATCTACATCTGCGTTAGCAGTAACGTTAGGCCTGGCTACGCTGGCAGCAGATGTATCTGCAGCAGAGCATAACTGGCGCTTTAGCAATCTGTATGGCCGTGGTACTGCTTTCGGTGAAGTTTACGAGAGTCTGGCTAAGAATATTGAAACCGCTTCAGAAGGCCGTATTAAGGTTCAGGTTCTGTACTCCGGTGAAGGTGTCGGTACAAGTGGTCTGTTGGGTGCAGTTAAGTCCGGTCTGGTCACTATGGGTGCGCCTTTCCAGTCTATGCATGCCGGTGAATTACCTGCAGGTGTTGTAGAGATCGGCCTGCCAGGTGGTACTGATGATCCGGCTGAGCTACAGGCGCTTTTTCATGATCAGGGTTGGGATAAAGTCCTGACTAAAGCTTACGGTTCACAAGGTCTGGTTTGGCTTGAACCTTACATCCAGCCACCGGTTTACATCCTGACTAAGAAAGAAATTAAGTCCGCTGCAGACTTTAAAGGTCTGAAAATCCGTGCGCCGGGTGCTTACGGTAAGTTCCTGCGTAACCTGGAAGCGTCACCTGTTTCTTTGTCCTGGAGCGAGATTTATACCTCTCTGGCAACGGGCGTAATCGATGGTTCTATCGGTAGTAACATGATCGATCACCGCGATGGTAACCACGTTGAAGTGGCTAAGTACATGTACAAACTACCGTTGGCGGGCGCTCAGGTGCTGCCAATCGTTGTTAACCGTAGTGCCTGGAAGAAACTGCCAGAAGATCTGCAGGCTGTAGTACGTAAAGCAACTGAACAGCATGCAGCTGACCAGCTGCGTTTGTCTAAGAAGTGGGAAACTGAAGCGGTTGCCGAGATGGAAGCTAAAGGCCTGAAGTGGAGCCCAGAGCCATCTGACGCTGATCGTAAAGCATGGGCTGATGCAGGTGCTGGCCTGTGGGATGAATATGCCGCAGCGGATAAGTACAGCAAAGAGCTGATCGATATCCTGCGTGCAAATAGCAAGTAAGCATTTTCAGTAAGCTAAAAAGGGGTGCAGCTGTGCCCCTTTTTTTATTGCAGGTGTCGTTATGTTTAAGAAAATACTAATAAAATTCTGTTTTACTATTGATTGGGTGGTTCGCCAGGCAGGCCTGCTAGCGTCTTTCATCATGCCTGTGCTCGCGTTTGTTGTCGCCTATGAAGTGTTCTCTCGCTACGTCCTGGGCAGCCCTACGATCTGGGCATTTGATCTATCCCTGTTTATGTTTGGTTATCTTGCGGCTCTCGGCGGTGCGTATGCGCAGCAACAACGAGCCCACATCAATGTAGATATTCTCTATCTGAAAGTTTCCCACAAAACCCGCTGCATTTTTAATCTGATCTCATTCTCGTTAGCCATTTTCTTCCTGGTGGTCATCGTCATGATGAGCTGGGGAAAGTATGAAGAAGCGATTGAGTTTGATTACCGCCGACAAAGTGAGTGGGCTCCACCCATGTTTCACTTCTGGATCATGATGATGGTCGCTAGTGGTTTATTTATTGCCCAGTTGGCAAGAGACATGTTGGCCGAGCTGTATTTTCTTCTGACCAGTACAGCGCTTATTGAGGAGGCTCAGTGATGGGTATCGAACTATTAACGGTAGTATTACTGCTATGCATACTGGTGTTCTTCGCGTTAGGCGCTCAGGTGGGACTGGCATTGGGCGGTATCGCCATGATGATCGGTTATATGACCTGGGGCGATGGAATATTCAATGTTATACCCACGACGCTTGAATCAACCTACTTCAGTTTTATTCTGTTGGCGATTCCCCTCTATATCTATATGGGGCAGTTGCTGACTAAGTCGGGTATCGGCGATGCGATGTTCAATTTCAGCCAGATGTTGATTGGCCGTGTGCGTGGATCGCTGGCAATCAGTGTTATCGGTGTTTGTTCAATGATCGGCGCAATGGTGGGCATTATCGGCGCAGGTATTATGACCTCCGGTAGTATCGCACTACGCCCGATGTTGGAACGGGGTTATAACAAGCGTCTGGCTCTGGGTGTCATCATGGCCGGTGGAGGCCTGGGTATCCTTATTCCGCCCAGTATTCCGATGATTATGTTTGCGGCGTCAACGCAAAACTCAGTGGGCCGGATGTTCCTGGGTGCGATGATGCCTGCACTGCTGACAGTGGTGATGATGGTGCTCTATGTTGGTATCAGCTGCTGGCTGTATCCGGAGCGTGCGCCACGGGATATGGATAATAAAGATATCGTTAAGCTGGAAGGGCGGGAAAAATTCAAGATTGCCCGGGACGGCCTGTTCTCAATACTGCTAATTGTGGCGGTACTGGGCAGTATTATCAGTGGTATCGCAACGCCAACTGAATCCGGTGCTATCGGCGTAGTGGGTGCGTTAATTCTGGCGGTTATGTTTAAGCGCTTTAAGCTGGATATGTTCCTGCATTCCGGTTTCCAGACCGCCGCATTGGTGAGCGTCGCGATGTGGATTATCTTTGGCGCTTCAGTCTTCAGTAACTTCCATCTGTTGATGGGTGTGCAAAGCATGGTGGCTGACTTTACAGGCACCCTCGATTTGCCGCCGATCATGATCATTATCATGTTCCAGCTGATCATGCTGTTGTTGGGCTTCATCATTGATGAGTTCATCATCGTGTTGATGTGTGCACCGCTATTTACGCCGATTGCAGTGTCTCTGGGCTACGATCCAATCTGGTTCGGTGTGTTGATGATTCTGAATATTCTGATTGCGGTACAAACACCACCCTATGGTTTTGCACTGTTCTATCTGAAAGGGATAGCACCTCCTGAGATCGGTATGTCAGAGATCTACAAGTCAGTAGCGCCCTTTATTATGTTGAATCTGACCGTGCTGATTCTCTGTATGGTGTTTCCAGAGATTGTGCTCTGGTTACCGACACTAGTGATGGGTTGAGGAAGTAATTATGTACAAAAATATTCTAGTGCCTCTGGATCTGTCTCATAAAGAACAGGTTGTCGAGTTAGGGCAGATAGCCGCATCACTGGCTGCCGGAGGGAACGCTGATCTGAATTTACTTTATGTTGATCAGAGCTTTGTGCACCGAGCGGGAAATCCTCAGTTTGATGAGAAAACCCATGAGGGGCATCGTAAAGACGCTCTTAAAGAGATGGAGGGGTTGTTGTCTGAGCTGCCAGAGAGCCTTCGCGTGAGTACCATCTATCGTAGTGGCCCTGCCCATGATCAGATTCTGGAAACGGCTAATCAGCTTAATGCCGATGTCATAGTAATGATGGCCCGTAAACCGGGTATCAGCAGCTATTTCATCGGGTCTAATGCTGAACGGGTGGTGCGTCATGCGCCTTGCTCGGTCTTTATCGTACGCTGCGATGAATCAGATAGTTGATTCACTCAGGCATTCGGTAAAGCGTTGAATAATTAACTGGTTTTTCTGGCGGTTACGCCAGATCGCTTTGAATTGGTTGCTGTAGCCGTACTGCTCAATTAACAGGGGACGAAGATCGTTATCAAGTCCCCAGTTACTGACCAGATGGCGGGGCAGGAATCCCAAATAGTGGCCACTCAGAATAAGCGTGGCCCGAGCTTCCTGGTGATGGGCTTTGGCCTGTTTATTCCACAGTTTCATTTCTGGATGTATCTCCCTACCTGGCATAAGGCGAGGTGACTCAACAAAACGATACTGGCGAAGCTCCTCTGCACTAATATTATCTTCACGGATAAACAGAGGGTGGCTCTGACCACAGTACAACAGCATCTCTTCGTCGAAGAGGTGCAGACTGGTGAGTTCGGGGTAGGACTGATGAGTAACGGTAATGCCGATGTCGATCTGATTGTTGAGAAGTGTTGAGATGACTTCATCGGAGCTCATGATACTGATGCTAATATTTACATCAGGTGCTAATTGAGAAAAACGGTCCAGTGCTTTTACAATACCTGAATTATGAGCGCCCAGCATATGTTCGGCAAAGCCCAGATGAAGATCCCCCAGAATTCGGTGATGACTTTGGTTGATGGTGTTTTTAAATTGATCGATAGCGCTTATCAGTTCTAACGTTGCGTTGTAAACGGTTTGACCCTGCTCTGTGAGTGAAAATCCAGCCCGGCCCCGTTCACATAAGCGCATATCAAGCCGTTTCTCCAAATCAGATATGTAGTTTGAAATCGTGGAGTTAGCCAAATTCAGCTGAATTTCAGCGGCAGTAAAACCACCGCATTCAACGACAGTTTTGAAAACTCTCAGCAAGCGCAAGTCCATATCTGCCAGCTGACCGGAGAGGGCGGCTTTTTTGCGTCCCATAGCACGTTGTACCTTTATGTTTGTATATTCAAATGTAAATAATTGAAAGTAATTATATAAGCAAAAGAGTTGCCGATCTATAAATAGGTTAATAGCTAAGCCGCTTGAACGGCTATGTGTAAGAGATGAGATAGAGAATGACATTAGAACTTAAAGACAGAGCGTTGCTCCGGACTCAGGCTTTTATCAATGGCCAGTGGGTTAATGCTGATAGTGGAGACACTTTTGCTGTTACTGATCCTGCTACGGGCGAACACCTGGCAGATATCGCCAGCGTAGGTGCAGATGAAACCCGCAGGGCCATCGAAGCGGCTCAAATCGCTATGTCTGAATGGAAGGCGTTGCCAGCAAAAGAACGCAGCGATGTGTTAGAAACGTGGTATCAGCTGATCATTGAAAGCACCGAAGATCTGGCGGTGATTATGACCGCAGAGCAGGGCAAGCCTTTGGCTGAGTCTCGTGGTGAGATCGCCTACGGTGCTTCGTTTATTAAGTGGTTTGCCGAAGAAGGGAAACGGGTTTACGGCGATATTATTCCTACCCCGCAGACAGATCGTCGTGGTGTTGTCGTTAAACAGCCTATTGGTGTGGTGGCTGCTATTACGCCCTGGAATTTCCCTAATGCGATGATTACCCGTAAAGCGGGTCCAGCTTTGGCGGTTGGTTGTGCCATTGTGTTGAAGCCTGCTGCTGAGACGCCTTTGTCTGCATTGGCATTGGTTGAGTTGGCAAATCGTGCGGGTATGCCAGCAGGCCTGTTAAATGTGTTGCCTGGTATGGATGCGCCAGCGATCGGTGGAGAGATGACTTCGAATCCTATCGTTAAGAAGCTTACTTTCACCGGCTCTACACCGGTAGGTAAATTGCTGATGAAACAGTGCGCTGATACTGTTAAACGAACGTCTATGGAGTTAGGTGGCAACGCACCGGTCATCATTTTTGATGATGCTGATCTTGATCTGGCCGTTGCGGGTGCTTTAACTGCTAAGTATCGTAACTCTGGTCAAACCTGTATCTGTGCCAATCGTCTGTTAGTACAGGAAGGGATCTACGATGCTTTCGTTGAGAAATTTAGTGCTGCGGTCAGCGAGTTCCGGATGGGTAATGGCTTTGATACCAACACCACGCATGGCCCGGTGATTACCGTGAAAGCGGCTAAAGATATCGATGCTAAAGTTAAGAATGCGATTGAAGAGGGCGCAACCGTAGTTATCGGTGGTCAGCCTGGTGAGCAGGGCCCCTGTTTCTATCAGCCTACCGTGTTGACTAACGTAAACCGTTCGATGCGCGTATTCCGGGAGGAGATCTTTGGCCCAGTAGCGCCAGTATTTAAATTCAGTACAGAAGCAGAGGCTGTGCAGATGGCCAATGATACTGAGTTTGGCCTGGCTGCTTATGTTTATACCGAGAATATGGGCCGTAGCTGGCGCGTATCGGAAGCGATTGATTACGGTATGGTGGGTGTGAATGAAACCGCCATCAGCTCTGAAGTAATTCCGTTCGGCGGTGTTAAAGAGTCGGGGCAGGGCCGTGAAGGTTCTAAATATGGTCTGGATGATTATCTGGAAACCAAGTACATCTGTTTTGGCGCATTGCAGCGTTAAGCTGCGATTAGTGGAGAAGAATTATGAGTAATATTATTTACCCAACGACTAACCTGAAAGCAACTGAAACCCTGGTTATAGAGCGGGGCGACGGCGCCTATGTTTATGACAACGAAGGTAATCAGTATCTGGAAGGGCTGGCAGGGCTGTGGTGTACTTCACTTGGTTACAACAACCGTGAACTGATAGACACTGCGGCTGATCAGATGAGCAAGCTGTCCTACTCGCATATGTTCGGTGGTAAAACTCATCAAGTGGGCATCGATCTGTCCGAGAAGCTAACCGCAATGGTGCCGGTTGAGAATGCGAAGGTGTTTTTTGGTAACTCAGGAAGCGATGCTAACGATACCCATGTAAAGATGCTGCGCTATTACTTTAATGCCATCGGTAAGCCTGAAAAGTTTAAGATTATTGCCCGAGAGCGCTCTTATCATGGAGTGACGGTTGCCGCGGCGTCTCTGACCGGATTGCCACCTAATCATACCAATTTTGATCTGCCGTTTGATGCTCTGGGTGTTCTGCGAACCGATGCTCCGCATTACTTCCGTGGTGCGCTAGTAGGTGAAACTGAAGAGCAGTTTGTGGACCGTATCGTTAATAATCTGGAACAACTGATCCTGAAAGAGGGCGCGGATACAATCGCAGCCTTCATCGCTGAACCTATTACCGGTGCCAGTGGCGTTATCGTTCCTCCAAAAGGTTACTACCAAAAGGTTCAGGCGGTACTAAACAAGTACGATATTCTGTTCTGGGCTGATGAAGTTATCACCGGCTTTGGCCGTACCGGTAATGATTTTGGCTGTACCACTATGGGGATTGAAAGTCCTGCACTGATGACTCTGGCTAAGCAGCTTTCATCCGCCTACATGCCGATTAGTGCCTCTGTTATTCGCGGTGATATCTATGAAGCGATGATCGAGCCAAGCGCTAAAGTCGGCGTATTCGGTCACGGCTATACCTACTCAGGTCATCCGGTAGCTGCTGCAGTTGCGCTGAAAACACTGGAAATCTACGAGCGCGATAATATCTTCGGCCATGCCGCTACATTGGGCGAGTATATGCAGAAACGTCTGCATGAATTCGCCGATCATCCGCTGGTGGGTGAAGTGCGTGGCGAAGGTATGATTGGTGCTGTGGAGATGGTTGCTGATAAGCGCTCTGGTGCGAGCTTTGAGGGCGGCGCAGTGGGTACTTTTGCGATGCAGTCATGTCAGAAGCACGGCATGATTACCCGTTCTGTTGCGGGTAATTCACTGGCATTCTGTCCGCCGTTGATTGTTACTGAAGCACAGATCGATGAGATGATTGAAAAGCTGGGTAAAGCGCTGGATGAAACGCTGGACTTCGTTACCCGTGAAGGCTTGATTGCTGCTTAATACAGTATTGAATAGCGTTTAATACTTTCTTGCACGATCGGGTCGGTTTGGAACTGGCTTGCCCGATGACCTCTACAGTTCCATTGCAACTTACATTCGCTGTTGGAATGGTTGAGTTGTTTCTTGTCGAGCACTGGTCCTAACGGATCTCTTTGTTTGGGGGCTTTATGCCCCTTTTTTTTGTCTTTTTACTAAGCCCTATTTTGAGTCGAATCAACGGATTCAGTGAAACGGTAGCAGTGTTCGTGGAAGTGGTTATACTGCGAAACATTGAACTGCTGTTGTTCTTGAGTCAGTACCAAGCTGAGCAGATATGCGCTAACCCCATTAAAGCTTATAAATGGACTTACGACGAGTACTCAGATGACAATTGACCTGCACTCCCCACTTAAACAATTTTTTGGTTTTGACCAGTTCCGCCAGGGGCAGGAGCAAACGGTCAGTCAGCTGCTCAATGGCAACTCTTCGCTAGCCATCTTTCCCACCGGCTCGGGTAAATCACTTTGTTATCAGTTAACCGCAACACAGCTTCCGCATCTAACGCTGGTGGTGTCTCCTCTGTTGGCGCTGATGAAAGATCAGTTAGAGTTTCTGGCCCAAAAGGGCATTCCTGCCGCCAGTATTGATTCAACACTAACACCGGACCAGAACCGCCAGGTGATGAGTGATATACGTAACGGCACAACGAAAATTCTGATGGTATCGGTGGAGCGGTTTAAGAATGAACGTTTCCGACAGTTTATTCAGTCAGTTCCGGTATCAATGCTGGTGGTAGATGAAGCACACTGTATCTCTGAGTGGGGTCATAACTTTCGACCAGACTACCTTAAACTACCTGCTTATAGAGAAGCGCTTAATATCCCTTTGGTGTTGTTGTTAACGGCCACCGCAACACGGCAAGTAAAGCTGGATATGGCGCAAAAGTTTGATATTAGTGAAGAGCATATTGTTCAGACAGGTTTCTATCGTCCAAATCTAGACCTGACGGTACTGCCGGTCTCCAGTGCGGGTAAAAATAGTCAGTTGTTGCAATCGATCAGGGAACAGCAGGGGCCGGGTATCGTCTATGTGACTTTGCAACACAGCGCTGAGCAGGTTGCAGGATTTCTGCTTCAGCAGGGAATTAACGCTAGCGCCTATCATGCGGGTTTTGAAGATCAGAAACGTCAAAAGATCCAGTCTGATTTTATGTCCGGTCGCATTAATGTTGTGGTGGCGACCATCGCCTTTGGTATGGGGATTGATAAAAGTAATATCCGCTTCGTTATACATTATGACCTGCCTAAATCGATTGAAAACTACAGTCAGGAGATCGGTCGGGCGGGGCGGGACGGATTGCCATCTAACTGCATCACGCTGGCTAATTTGGACGGTTTGAATACGGTCGAAAATTTTGTCTATGGAGATACTCCCGAACTCAGTGGCATCGAGCATGTTCTGGATAATATCCGCAATGAGTGTCAGAGCAGTCAGTGGGAATTACAGCTACATGGGCTGTCTACTGCCAGTAATATCCGTCAGTTACCGATGAAAACCTTGCTTGTGCAACTAGAGTTGCTAGGTGTTCTGCAGCCGTTGTACGCCTATTTTGCCGATTTCAAATATAAATTATTACAGCCTGAGAGCCAGATACTAGAAGGCTTTAACGGTGAGCGAAAAGATTTTTTATCTTCAGTCTTTGCTAATACTCAGTTTAAACGAGTCTGGGGAGCCCTGGAATTTGAGGCTCTGTTCAGGGCTTATAACTGTGACCGTAAACGGGTTGTTTCGGCGCTGGACTACTTGCAAGAGCAGCGTCTGATCGAACTTGAAACAAAGAAAATTACTGAGGTATTTCAGATAAATCTGGCAGCGTTAGCTGATCCTGAACTGGGACAAAGACTATATGAGTATTTTGCGGATAAAGAAGAAAAAGAGATAAAACGCATCGCTGCACTGATCAGTTTCTTTGAGCTCGATAGCTGTTTGAGTCGTAACCTCTCGATCTATTTTGATGACCACGAAAGTGCTGAAAACTGCGGGCACTGTTCCTCGTGCAGAGGCTTGTCAGCACGTCTGGAATACTCAGTATCACCCAGCTGGCCTTCCGATGAACAACTCCAGAGTTATCTCTCTGGGTTGCGACAGCACCTCGCTGCGAAGCATTCAGAGACTATTTCGATTGATACCCAGTGTCGTTTCCTGGCGGGTATCAGTGTGCCGTTGTTTGCCCGTAACAAAGTTCGACAGTTGAGTGGCTTTGGGAGTTGCGAAAGTCTGAGATACGCTGATATTCTTAAAAAGGTCGAGTCATTGGGGTAAAGCAAGGGAAGGATTTAACCTTAACGTTAATCGCGTAAAAGTGATGCTGCAGAAGAGTGACATAAAATAACGGTTTATATCACTGCTTCATTAGAGAGCATAACGTCGGTGTTTACGAAGCTGACATAAGGTCAGAATCTCATTTTTTTCATCATCTGATGCCTGGTGCCAGTTTAGAATCTCTTCAAGTGAACGATAACACCCCATACAGATGTCTTTTTCATCTAAACAGCAGTTGCGGACACAAGGAGAGTTCGCAACTTCAGATGCACTGCTGAAATTAGATTTTGTCATATGGGCTACTCAAAATGACTGTATTAGAATAGTAAAGGCGCCTCAGAGTTAACTTCGCTTCAGAAACATACCCGCGTTAAAAACCTTCAATCAAACCAGCAATACTTCGATACTAGCAAAATTACAGCTTTAGTCCCGGTCTTTAGGGATCAAGTAAGAGTGCTTTCCAGATAATTGACTGAATCATAGCTACTATCAACCGTATACCCATAGGCTAGCTGAATATTCATCTTCTTGCCTATCTGATGCCTTGTTTAATCAGGCTCAAATTCTGGTAGACACTTTTAAAGTAAGCAAGGCTAGAGGGCGAGTGTAAGCATAGTAGTAACGACTCGGATTAAAATACTGAGCAGCAAGGGGGTCGATAGAAAAGGCCTGGATAGAGAACCCATTTTTTGATTTATAAAGCGCTCAAAGTATCTATATATCGAATAAAAACGAATTATATATTGCTATATCGCGATTTAACGATATTATGATTGAGAGATAAACGCTATAGAGGAATTGTATGAGCTCTACCGAACTCGATGAGATGATCAAAGCGCTGTCGCACCCGGTGCGTAGAGATATTCTAAATTGGTTAAAACAACCTGAGCTGTATTTTTCAGATCAGGAGCACCCACTAAGTTTCGGCGTTTGTGCGGGTTTGATCGACCAGAAAACAGGTCTGTCACAGTCCACAGTTTCAGCTCATCTTGCAACTCTGCAGCGGGCTGGTTTTATCAGTAGAAAAAAAGTAGGTCAGTGGAATTTCTTCGCCCGTAATGAAGAGATTATTAAGCAATTTTTGTCGCGTTTAAATGAACAGCTTTAATTGAATAACTTTTATTAATGCTTTTCTTCAGACCCGCTCTTAACAAATTACCGGAGTTATCGATGCCAACTTTATTTGATCCAGTTACTTTGGGTGATCTGACCCTGAAAAACCGTATTGTAATGTCACCTTTAACCCGTGGCCGTGCGGATGAAGGGCGGGTGCCAAACGCATTAATGGCTGAGTATTATGCCCAGCGTAGCAGTGCCGGTCTGATTCTCTCTGAAGCAACCTCGGTTACACCTATGGGGATAGGTTACCCTAATACACCGGGAATCTGGTCTGATGAGCAGGTGCAAGGCTGGAAGCTGGTCACCGATGCTATCCATCAGGCGGGTGGACGTATATTTCTTCAACTATGGCATGTAGGTCGCGTGTCAGACCCTATTTATTTGAATGGTGAGTTGCCGGTCGCGCCAAGTGCTGTACGCCCAGAAGGGCATGTCAGTCTGATGCGTCCAATAAAGGATTTCGTACAACCTCGTGCCTTAACACTGAGTGAGATTAAAGAGGTTGTAGAAACGTTTCGTCAGGGTGCGATTAATGCAAAAGCCGCCGGTTTTGACGGTGTACATGTGCATGGGGCGAACGGTTATCTGCTGGATCAGTTCCTGCAGGATAAAACTAACCTGCGGGATGATGAGTACGGTGGTTCACTGGAAAATCGTGCCCGCCTGTTATTAGAAGTTACGGATGCTTGTATCGATGTTTGGGATAAGGATCGGGTTGCTGTACATCTGTCTCCACGGATGGATGCTCATGATATGGGCGACTCAAACCCTGTCGAGACCTTTAGCTATGTAGCGACTGAGCTGGGTAAACGGAGCATCGCCTTTATTTCGACCCGTGAACATGATGCAGAGGACAGCTTAACGCCATTGTTAAAAGAGTTGTTTGCTGGCCCGGTAATCGCTAATGAACAGTTCAATAAGGTTAAGGGTAATCAGTGGTTGGCGGATGGTAAAGCCGATGCTATTGCGTTCGGTGTACCATTTATTGCCAATCCGGATCTGCCAAAACGTCTGGAATTGGATGAGGAACAGAACACGCCGCGCCCCGAACTGTTTCATGTCCAGGGAGCAGAGGGCTACACGGATTACCCATCGCTGGGATGAGTCAGTCTGTTGAGTGAATAAAAAGGCCTGCTTGATGCAGGCCTTTTTTTATATAAATAAGCATTGTTTTAGTTGTATAAGCGCTGATAATCCAGCTCAATATGAGCGTTACTATGCGCTGTGCACCGATCCGAATTTGATTCAGTCGGATTTGAATATTGAAAACTATTAGCTGAAGAGAAAAACGAAAAATATTCTTATGGAAAATAATATCCTGGCGACTATCGAGTGGCTACAACTGTTGGGTAGTACCCCTCTGGAAATTATAGCAACTGTGAGCGCTATTCTGGGGGTTATTCTGATTGCCCGGCAGAGCATTTGGGGTTGGCCGTTGGGTATCCTGTGGGCGTCAATCTCCGCATGGTTGGCGATTACCGAGTGGCAGTTAGTTTCCGATGGCATTCTTTACCTTACTTATATCCCGATTCAGCTGTACTGCTGGAGGGTCTGGGCTAAAGGGAGTGCGGCTCGAGAGGAGGCCTCTTTTGTTCCGGTATGGCTAGCCAGAGATAAGCAGTTGGCTCTGTTTTTTGCCACAGTTCTCTGTATCGCTGGGTGGGGCTTTGGTATAACGGCATTGGCAGCAAAGGTTAGTTGGATTCCTCAACCCTCGTTGTTGTGGCTTGATTCTGTCACTACCGTATTAAGCTTTTTTGCTCAGTTCCTTCAGGCACGTAAACGGATGGAAAACTGGGTCGGCTGGTGTATCGTCAATGTGCTTGGTATTTACATCTACTGGGTTAAAGGCGCGCCTATATACTCCTTCCAATATGCAATTTTTCTGGGTCTGGGGATCTATGGCTGGATTCAGTGGCACAGGTCTCTTAAAGCTCAACCCTTGGCGAGCGACCTTTCCTAATGAGGATTGTTATTACAGGTGCGGAATCATCCGGGAAAAGTACTATTGCAGAGCACCTGGGCAGACAATTCAATCTGCCTTATGCACTGGAGTATGCTCGCTGTTATCTGGAAGAAAATGGCCCTGACTATGACCTTGAACTGCTGATTCGATTGAGCGGATTACATCGGGACTATCAACAGACAGAGGTTGATCCTGTTGCGCCAATGGGTATTTTCGATACTGATATGATCAATTATAAAATCTGGGCTGAAGAGGTTTTTGGGCATTGCCCTGGGCAGATTATCGAGGGGATTGAGAAAGAGTCATCCCACGTCTATCTGCTATGTATGCCCGATCTTCCCTGGAAGCCTGACTTGTTGCGGGAGAACCCAGACGATCGTGAGATGCTTTATCAGCGCCATTTGAGTGAGATTAAGCGGCTTAACCGGCCCTATGCGGTAGTGGAGGGGGTGGAGGGGGTGGGTCTGCAACGATTAGCGAATGCTGAAGCGGCTGTAGAGTGTCTGATGGCAGAGCAGGCGGCTAAAGCCTAAGCCTATTTAGAGTATATAACTGTTCTTTAGCCATAAAAAAACGCACCGAGGTGCGTTTTTTGAGAGTCAGTTATCGGCTAAATCGTCTGCTTAATCGCAGGACTTAATAGCCGTGCTTGCCAGTAGTACTTACTAGCAGTGCTTAGAAGTCGTACTTTGACGCAGTGTAGATCTTGAATGCTTTTTCCCAGATCTCGCCAACTTCGCCATTACCGACAGGCTTTCCATCCAGTTTAGTGACCGGCGCGATCTCTTTAGATGAGCTGGAAACCCAAAGTTCATCAGCATTTTGTGCTTCTTCCAGAGTGATAATACGCTCTTCAACCTTCAGGGAACCATCTGCTTTGAGGCTATCGATGATGATGCGACGGGTGATACCCGGCAGGATCTGGTTGTCCTGAATCGGGGTCGCAATCACGCCATCTTTAACGATAAATACGTTACATGAGCTGGCTTCGGTCAGCTCGCCTTTAGCGTTGAAAAGCAGGGCTTCGTCGTTACCGGTAGAGTAGCCTTCCTGGAAATGGATAACGTTGCCTAGCAGTGCAGTCGATTTTATGTGGCAGCGCTGCCAGCGTAGGTCTTCAGTCGAAACCATGCTGTATTGGTGTACTTGACTACGATCAGCTGGCTCAGGATCTTTGATAGCGAAGGCGAAACAGAAGATAGTTGGCTCTACACCTTCTGGATACGCATGGTAACGCTTAACGTCAGTACCACGAGACACGTGAACGTATACACCCAGGTTTGTACCCAGGTCGCTGTTTTTAGCAATCAGATCGCTCAGTAGGGTTTTCCACTCGTCAGCGGTGTGACTATTCTTGATCTCGATCTCAGTAAGGCCGTTGATCATACGGTTGATATGGGGCATCAGGCCTACAGATTTACCGTTGTAATACGGAATTACTTCGTAGATACCGTCGCCAAACAGAAAGCCGCGATCCATTGGTGAGATGCGGGCTTCTTCTAGTGGCAGGTATTCGCCATTAAGGTATGCAATGCTCATATTAACCTTCCTTTAAACGTGTGTGAGACCCTGCTTAAGTGTAAACCCCGACTCGAATATAGCCAGGTGGTGAAGTCTTAATGCATGGTCCGGAATACTATGACTCTGTGTTGCTGATTTAACTTGATCGGGTATCGATCTGAGGACAGCGATAGAGTCATGCAATTTTGCAGAAAACCGGGCAGGTTTACTGCGGTCTGGTTTTTCTATGGAGGTCAGTTTCTTAGAAAAGAGGAATAGTTTCAATAGCTTTAAAAAGATAAGAAAAAAAATCTGTATATGTTTATCAAACAGAAATAAATAGCGTTATATACAGGGTTTTAGTTATAAGTCCTGTCTATGTTTTTGGTCGTTTTGGCGCAAGCTTAATGGCCTAGACTGTAGTGATAATAATTTCACGGCCGCTTTGGGCTAACAGCTGGGGAAGAATCCGGTCATCATCTAGCCGCCAGCAGGCACAGAATGCAAGTTCCGGTGGTTTAGGGCCGGGGCTGAACTCTACTAACATTCCTTTTGCCAGGTGTTCTTTTACAATTGGCGCGGGTAAGAGCGCCATTCCTGCTCCCTGAAGCGTGAGTGTCAGCAAGTTGGCGACAGAACTACAGGTATGAAAGACAGGCGTTTCATCAAGGGGCCGAAACAGCTGTTGCAGATAGTCCCAGGGCCGGGTGTCACGGGGAAAGCTTAGAATTGGGGAGTGGCTGAGTTCTTCTATGCTGGTGACGGGGTTTTCAGCGAGTCGCTCCGGTGTCGCGACCCAGTGTTGAGGGTAACTACATAAGGGCTCTGTCACCAGTTCGGGCTGGTCGTTATTTCCAGCCACCATCAGAGCCAGGTCCAGTTGGTTCTCTTGCAATTGACGAGTCAGAGTCGGTGTTACATCACTGATCAACTCAAATGACATTAAAGGATGCTGTTGCTGCCAGTGTTTCAGTAATGGAGAAAGATATAGATTCGCCAGTGTGTCGGTAATGCCGATACGCAGCGTGCCCTTTTGCGGGTTTTGATCGCTGATTTGCTGCTTCATCTCCTGACTGATTGCCAGTAGTTTCTTTGCATAGGGAAGTAGCTGTACACCACGGGAAGAGAGTCGGGTGCCGCTCTTATCACGAATAAAAAGCTGGGTCCCCAGTTCCTCTTCAAGTGTGTTAATGCGTGCTGATATAGCCGGTTGAGTGGCATGCAGTTGTTGGGCGGCAGCGTGGAAACTTCCCAGACTCGCTACTTTGATAAAAGTGTTCAGGTTTCTCAGGCGCATGGGGATAATACTCGTGTAATCATCGAGTCAACTATATAGAAGCCTGCCGGCGGTGCAAACTTTTAGATGTTGTGAAGCGGAAGGCAGGTGGAGAATTTAATCTCCTCCATGGCAAAGCTGGAAGTTACATCGGTTAAACCATTTATTTCAGTAATGAGCTTTTTATAGAAACGGTCAAAAGATTCGATATCTTTAGTGGCGACTCTTAACAGGTAATCCCACTCACCGGCCATTCGGTAGCATTCCATCACCTCATCAAAACCAGTGATGCTTTCAGCAAAGCGCGCCAGCCACAGGTCTTCATGATTGTGGGTTTTCAAGTGGACAAAAACAGAAACCCCCGCACCTACTTTTGCACTGTTCAACAGTGCTACCCGAGCTTTGATGACGCCGGTATCCTCAAGCTTTTTAATGCGTTTCCAACAGGGGGTTGTTGAGAGGTTAACCCGTTCAGCTATGTCATTAACCGACAGGGTCGTATCCTGCTGTAGTAGGTTAAGTATTTTCTTATCTACGCTATCCATAAAAATATTTATCCTAAAATGATAATAGATGAGAAAATTATTCTATATATTGGCGATTTAATCCAGAAAAAGACAAAAACTTTCTATCAGCACAGTTCTATACTTTGTGTGTTGAATAATTGAGTTGAATAATTGAGTTGAGGAATTGCCGATATGACGAGCTGGGTACAAGAGGCGGTAGCCCTGATTCAGGCCGACGCACAGCGTTCTGCTGATACGCATCTAATTAAGCTGGATGTGCCGGGTCTGGTTGGAATCGACCTGTATTTGAAGGATGAGAGCAGTCACCCTACCGGAAGCCTGAAACACCGGTTAGCCCGCTCTCTGTTTCTCTATGCGTTATGTAATGGACAGATTAGCAATCAGACAACCGTGATCGAGGCTTCTTCGGGAAGTACTGCTGTCTCAGAAGCCTACTTTGCTCGTATGATTGGTGTGCCATTTGTAGCGGTAATGCCGCGTAAGACCGCCGTAGCTAAAATCAAGCAAGTCGAATTTTATGGTGGTCGTTGTCATTACGTCGATTGCCCCACTCAGATGCATGATGCCGCGGTGATGTTAGCGCAAGAATGTAATGGCCATTTCATGGATCAGTTCCGTTATGCTGAGCGGGCTACCGACTGGCGGGGTAATAGCAATATTGCTGAGAGTATCTTTCGGCAGATGAGCCAGGAGCCTCATCCGGTGCCTGCTGCCATCGTTATGAGTGCCGGTACCGGTGGAACAACAGCGACTTTAGGGCGTTATATTCGCTATAAAGGATTGGATACAGAACTGATGGCCGTCGACCCTGAAAACTCAGTATTCTATGACGTTTGGCGAACCGGTGATCGTTCGATTGAAATTGCTAAAGGGGGGCGAATTGAAGGAATCGGGCGCCCTCGGGCGGAGGAGTCGTTTCAACCTACAGTGATCGACCGGATGATCAAAGTACCTGATGGGGCTTCGGTTGCTGCGATGCGCTGGCTGGAACAGCAAACAGGTCGCAGAGCAGGGGCGTCAACCGGAACCAACCTTTGGGGTATGTTGACGCTTGCAGCGGAGATGCATCAGCGGGGCGAAAAGGGCTCTCTGGTTACGCTTATCTGTGATAGCGGTGAGCGCTACCTGGATAGCTATTATGATGCGCAATGGGTGGCACAAAATATTGGCGATATCTCTCTTTATCAGGAACCTCTGAAAGTGATGACGGGGGGATAGATTTTTTAGAGGAGTCGGTCAGGGGGCAACTCGTTCTTCGCTGCAATTTTCAGACATAAAAAAACCGCCATACGGCGGTTTCTTATTTGTATCAGTGGTTAGTCGTTATAACCAATCAGTCCACGCAGTTCTTTTATAACACTGATCCCTTCATCAACCGGCAGACCATCTTCGGTGAGTTCGTTGATGCGGGTAACGCCATCAACACTACCAAGCTTGGACAGGTATTCAAGGATCGCTAATGGTTCGAACTCACCTAGCAGATCGCGGCCACTCCAGAGACTGAAGAATGTGATCAGGCCATATGCTCCCCAGTTAGATACATCGGCGATCAGTAGCTCATCAACGCAGGTTGCCGCCGCGTTGATATCCAGATCTTTAAGCGCTTCAGTAATGTTACCCATACCAATTTCGTTGCCACCATCGCCGATACCAATCGTCGGGCACTTAGCGTTGTTAACAAAGGTATCGAAACAAGCGGTGCGTTCACTGATGCTCTCGCCGCGCATATTGTAATAGCCCCCATCTGCTGCCTGTCCCGGGCGTTCGATAGATAACACGGCATCTGGGTTATAGTTGTACAGTGCCTTGAAAGCTTCAAGGGTACGTTCCTGATGTTCGCCAACGCGGATTTCATGTACCCGGTAGTTGTCCATCAGTGCCTGAGATACCGGCGGTCCACAAACGATAACCGGTGTGGCACCGAGTTTTTCCAATGCTTCGTAGAGCGCAATAGCGCCAACGGGGCCATCGGTTTCAAAGGTGTCGACTACAGGAAAGCCGGTACCAATCAGTACATGGCCTTTACACTTATAAAGTGTGCGTGCAGCGCGCAGGTAGTAGCCTGTAGAAAGAGCAGGCTGAACGGTTTTCATGCCGCGCAGGTTGCGGGAAACCAGTAGGTCTTCTACCTGAAGGCTCAGGGCTGATTCGTTGATCTGATTCTTAGACATCGAGAGTTCTCTCTTTAAAAATTCTGTTCGTAGCCATTAATACAGACTCAGCTATAAGTACTTATCTATAGGTACTCATCTACAAGAGCCTGGCTGTTTGCTTAATCGATGGCTTCCGGCTCGGTATTGTTAAACCGAACATGGGCCAGGCAATGTAGGTTATGGGCATCATCGATACTGATCTCCTCGAATGATATTCGAGAGCCTGGGAGTAACTGAGCCATTCGGGCTGTATCCATTGCGATCATTGAGCCTATCTTCGGATAGCCGCCGATCGTCTGTCGATCATTAAGCAATACGATCGGTTGACCATCGGCCGGAATCTGTATCGCTCCGTGGCAGATACCTTCAGATAAAATGCCATCAATCGCCGGTTTAACTTCAGGGCCTTCCAATCGGTAGCCCATGCGGTCAGCACGATCAGTAACCTTGTATTCGCTACTGAAAAACAATCGTTTTTGGTAATCGCTGAAAGCCTGTTGCTGATAACCGGTAATCACCCTTAGGGATATGTCGTCGAAGTAGTCGGGACGATGTTCGTCAGGTAGGCGGAAACCACGATGATCTACAGGTGGATTGCAATGTAGATAATCACCCTGTTGGAGCTTTTCACCGGTAAAACCGCCGATGCCTTCGCGGGTAACTGTCGCGCTGCTGGAAAAACTGTGCTCTACCTGAAAGCCACCGCTGACGGCCAGGTAAGCACGTGCACCTTGTGTCGAGAAACTGACTTCGATTTTATCGCCTGCTTTGATCTTGTGAGCGTGCCAGCGATCTTGTTCAATACCGTTGATCTTCAGGGGCATCTCGGCGCCGGCCAGCACGATCTGGGCATCAGTCTCAGCTTGCATCACCAAACCGCCAAAACTAATCTCCAGGGTGGTGCTGTTCATTGGGTTATCAACCAGACGGTTAGCCCATTTGAACGCCAGACTATCCAATGGACCACCGGTGGTCAGGCCGATGCGATGGTGACCGAAACGGCCGGCATCCTGGATCAGGGTAAGCAGACCCGGTTGAATAACTTTAAAACCGCTCATTTTATCTCTCCCAGTTCACCACCCAGAGAGAAAAACTCATCACGGCTGATCGGGTTGAATTTAATGCGGTCTCCTACCTGAACGGGCATGGTAGGTTTAGCTTCTGGGTCAAACATACGCGTAGGACAAAGTCCGATCAGATTCCAGCCGCCGGGAGATATCGCCGGATAAACAGCGGTCTGACGGTCAGCAATAGCGATAGCGCCACGGGGAACCTTCATTCTCGGTGTAGAAAGGCGTGGAGCGGCAATTCGTTCATCGACTTCGCCAAGGTATGCGAACCCCGGTGCAAAGCCGATGGCGTAGACCCGATATTCCATTTCGCTATGTAACTTAATTACTTCATCAGCACTGAGCCCGGCCCGTTGAGCCAGAGCATCAAGATCGGGGCCAGATTCACTGCTGTAATATGCAGGCAGGATAACCAGATTCCCCTCTGCGTTAACGGCATCGCTCAATTGGTTAAGTACCTTGCGTATGGTACTGCGTACTTCCAGGTGGTCAGTTGCCAACTGATCATAGATCACCAGCAATGACGCATAGGAAGGCACCATATCGATCAGCTTGCCATTTAACTCAGTCTCAAGAATGGTGACCGCTTGTTGGACCCGTGCCGACACGCTTGGATCGGTCTTTTCACCAAAGTAGATGATCAGAGCATTTTCGCCTGCCACTTCGATGCGGATGCTTTTGTCTGCCATGCTAATCATTGGCGGATCAACTCTCTAATTTCCTCAATAGCATTAACGCCGTCCATATTGTCACCATGTACACAAAGGGTATCAGCGCGCAGGTTTAAGGTATGCCCGCTAACGGTAGTGACGGTACCTTGTTCTTTAAGCTGTTTAACCTGAGTTAGCATCTTCTCTTTGGTGTGAACGGCTCCTGGCTTGGTGCGGGCTAATAACTTGCCGTCGTCGTCGTAACAGCGGTCGGCAAAGATCTCAAACCAAAGCTCTATACCGGCGGCTTTAGCTTCCTCAAGGTGCTGCTCAAATTGAGGCGTGCTCTGAAGCATCAGAACCAGTGGACGGTGATACTCGGCGACGGCCTGCATGATGGTTTGGCGTATGGAAGCGTCAGCCATCATATCGTTGTACATAGCGCCGTGAGGCTTAACGTAGCTCAGAGTCATACCCTGAGTTAATGCCATTCCATCGATAGCTGCGATCTGGTACTGCACCATCGCTTTTAATTCTGCCGCAGAGGCTTTAATACTACGACGACCAAAACCGACAAGATCTGGGTAACCGGGGTGTGCGCCAATAGTGACACTGTTATCTTTGGCCAGCGTCAGTGTCTTCTGTAACACTAGCGGGTCGCCAGCGTGAAAACCACAGGCGATATTTGCCTGGTCTATGTGCGGCATTACTGCTTCATCAAGACCCATTTTCCAGGAGCCAAAGCTTTCACCTAAGTCACAATTCAGACGTAAAGACATAGTTGATTCTCCTTTACAGTATAGCCAGACGGCTGTTTGGCAGATCGGTTATCAGCATATGCCCCGGGCTGTGGGTGATACAGAATTCCGGCTTGGCTTGCTCAATGGCCACTTGTGGTGTTACCCCGCAAGCCCAGAATACTGGAAGTTCACCCTCTTTGATGGTAACGGCATCGCCAAAGTCAGGTGAGTTTATATCGGTGATTCCGATCTGAGACGGATCGCCCAAGTGAAGAGGTGCGCCATGTACTGATGGGAAGCGGGTGCAGATTTGTACAGCACGAATTGCATCAGCCGCTTTCATTGGACGCATACTCACGACGGTGGTGCCGCTGAAGCGTCCCGCACTTTTACACTCAATGTTGGTGCGGTACATAGGTACGTTGACACCTTCGGTGATATTACGTACTTCCAGTCCGTCGGCGATCAACGCTTCTTCAAAAGAGAATGAACAGCCTAATACAAAGGTCACCAGATCATCACGCCAGAAAGGTGTCAGGTCAGCGACTTCCTGGGTCAGTATGCCCTTTTCGTAGATACGGTATCTCGGTACATCGCTGCGGATATCAATCTCTTGGCCGAGGTCTGGCAGCATAAATTCGCCTGGCTGGCTGGACATGCCAACAATCGGGCAAGGTTTTGGGTTCTTTTGGCAGAACTGGAGAAAGTCATTAGCCCATTCTTTTGGCATAATCGCGAGGTTTCCCTGTACAAAACCCTGTCCGAATCCAGACGTATTACCGGTAAAATCGCCGTTGCGAATCTGCTGGCGGATCTCAAAAGGAGTCATCTCTTTGTTCATCAGTTTTACCTTTATTCTGCGGGTCGCAATGCGACGCTCTTTTGTGACTTTGTTTTCCTGCATTTAAAGAATGCGGGACAACGACAGCCTGATAATTGAATCCTATCAGGCTAAACTGCCGGTAGAACAGAGTATAAGCTTAGACCCTGTTGGAAAAAATGGAGCTAAAAGTAGAGCTCTAACGTCGAAGGAAATGCCAGGTGGCTGGGGTAGGGGGAGGCTGGTCAGGATCGCTGACCAGCCGGTTAACTAAAATCTAGAGGTATTTAGAAGTCAGTCAAAACCTGTAGTCGCTTACTGATTGGCCATCCACTCTGTCACCTGGGCTTTAGTACGTCCGAAAAAGACGACGCGGGCTGTAGCGCTCAGGCCTCCGTTATAACCGATAGTACGACGGTATACCCACCAGCTATTTACCGCCTGTTCAACGATTTCATCAACATGGCGAAGTTGTTGAAACTTGTTCAGTGAGATCATTGTGCTCATGAGTGGACCATACTCTCTTTAAATTCATGGTTGTGTGAATATGTAGTTATTGTCGTCCTACCATCGAATTCTGTCTAATGAATAATCGCTTACAGATCTGATAACAAATTCTTATCAGATCTGTAGTTTCAACCTGATCACGTTTAGTTAGTTGTGGGTTTGCTTGGTCGTCATTAGGAAGGGGGTGAACTAGAGGCGGAGAGACAGGGGTCAGATCATTTTATCTGTGATTTCAGTCACCCAGGCCAGACTCTCGATATAGGATTTGCTGAGATCTTGTTCTGAGTGTTGGGAAGATAATTTGTTCCAGTGCCCCTGAATCAAATTATCAACACAGCATAGTAAGTCCCCGTAAGGGCCCTCACTCATTAGAATGGCTTTCTCAATATCATCACTCAGGAATACCTGATCCAGAATTTCTTCCATTGGGATATCAAGCAGGGCATCAAGACCGGAAACGACACCCATCATAAAGGCTGTTGAACCAGACATTCCAGGAATGTTTTCAGCCAAAAGTTCACACATGCGGGCGCGGATAAGTGTATGACGGGTCAGTTCTTCGGGCTTTCCCGTTTGATCTGAAAAAGCGATCAAAGCACACCAGCGTTTTATCTCAGATATTCCCAGTAATATGATCGCTTCTTCAAGGCTGTCTATCTTTCTGGTCAGATTGTAGAAAGAGGAATTAACGATTCGAAGAATCCTGAATGTGAGTTGAGGGTCTTTTTTAATCACCAACTCAATACTGGCGGGTGTTACATCGGCTTCCGCCAGAACTGACATCAGTTCGACCATGACTATTTCACTGGAGTTCAGCTGTTTACCTTCAACAAGTTGGGGGCGGCAAAGGAAGTAGCCTTGGAAGAGTTTAAACCCCAGTGCCTGGCAACGTTCGAATTCAGCGTGTGTTTCTATCTTCTCAGCTAACAAAGTGACATCGAAAGGCTTAAGGATTTCTACATGCCTGACGAGTTCTTCGTCAGTCATTTCGAGTATGTCTAATTTGACGATATGCGCCATACGAATGATCGGGTCATATTCGGGACTATAGATAAAGTCGTCTAGAGCAACTCTATACCCTTCATCTACAAAACGTTGAATGCCGGAAATTAGCTCGTCATCGACCTTCATGCCCTCGAGGATTTCCAGCACTATATGTTCGCGGGAAAGTTCAGGCATGCGATCAGATTTCACCATCTCTTTGGTTAGATTGATGAAGGCAGGAAGCTTGGTCAGTTTGCCGGACTGATAGATACTGGTGTAATTATTAAGTAAAACTTGGCTGGTGGCACTATTGCCATCACTAATCAGATTGTTTTGTAGACTGTCTTTTGAACGGTATAACAATTCATAAGCTACAACGTTTAGGTGCTGATTATAAATTGGCTGGCGGGCCATTAGTATATCCTGCGCCATAAACAGCTCCTGCTTTGTGGACTTAATCAATAATGTACGTTGTAAGTAAGCCCTGTCTACGGGTGGCTAGAATTGAGTATAGCGATTTTTTATTAGGTTAGGGCCTTTATTATCCCCGGATTGTGTATTTATTAAGCGACAGGATGAGAGGAACACAGATCGCAAATTTCTTCACCTCATTCAGGTTGTCAGAACTGACACAATTGCTATGATGGGCCACTATATTGATACTTTTTAAGGATCGAATATCGTGAAAGCAACCATTGTTAAATCTGCTTTGCTGGCTTTTTTATGTCTGTTCTCCTTCGTAAGTCATGCGTTTGAGTATTTTGTCGTTAACCAAACCGCTAAGGTGTTTTCTGCTCCTGATAGTCATAAGGTCTTAACGCAGCTTAGTAAGGGGAGTTTTCTGCTGGAGATTGATAAGCAGGGGACCTGGTCTAAAGTTTTTTTTCTGACGGCTGAAAAGCAGGCCCTTAAAGGTTGGATTTTAAGTGAACATCTCTCAGCACAACAGCAGGGAGCAAGTCAGCCCGTTAGTGAAGATAGCGGGAAATATTATACAGTCGCTGTTAACGTACTCCGGTTGCGAAGAGGGCCCGGTGGTGACCAGCCTATTGTCGGTGGTTTGAAGCGTGATCAGATGGTAAAGCAACTGCATCGTGAAGGTAAATGGGTAAAAGTCAGGTATCGCAATGAGTCAGGTAATACTGCCCAGGCATGGACTGCTTCACAATTTTTAAAGTCGGTTAAAGTGATGCCAGAGGGTAAAACATCTAATTTAGCCTCTACACAGTTATTGACTGAACCTGATGCTGGTAACGGTTTGTTTAGGGTTAAAGGCACGCAAGTTAATTTCCGTTCGGGCCCGGGAGTCGAGTATCGGGTGATTGGTCAGCTGAGTAAGCCACAACAGGTCGAAGTGATTGCCAGCCAGGGAGAGTGGAAGAAAATCCGTGTCGATCCAAATGGTAAAGACGTTACCGGTTGGATTATCGAACGGTTACTTGAGCCGCGATGAGGGTTTATAGTAACTTATCCGGTTAACAGAAATAAAAAAGGCTGAACATAGTTCAGCCTTTTTTTTTGCTTGATTAGAGATCATTCTTCTTCGACGATCTCTTCTTCAGGTTCAGCCATCACTGGGATGCCAGAGCCCTTTTTATTGGTTTGAATATCACGGATCTTCGCTAGCTGCTTATCAATCTTATGAGCTAGAGAGTCCAGTGCAGCAAAAAGATTTTCTTCACTGGCTTTGGCAAATAGATCTTTGCCAGTCGCATGAATAGTGGCTTCAACAATCTCCTCTTTACCATTACTTTTTTCAACGGTGACCTGGGCGCTGGTGATGACGTTGTAGCGCTTTTGACTCTCCTCTAACCAGCTTTCAATTTTGTCTCTCAGAGCGGGAGATACTTTGTCATTTCGGTTAGTAATATTGATATTCATGATGTGGCCCTTAATGCAAACTATGCTTGATGTCACACTTACAGAATGCCCTTTTCAGATTTTATTGCAAGCGCTTGTGCTACTAAAAAATAACCATTTTGTGCTATATGGAAAATAACGATTGAGATCCTTGATCTCTGCCCGGCTTGGTTCACTTTTTTATATCTAAAGTCGTTTGTTTAGCTTTCATATCCATTAATCAGCTTGCTTTGTCAGGGTATTCAAGAGTTGTGAGGCTGGCGTAATACTCTCAAAGAGCAGAGCGAGATGTTGCTATCCAATCCAAAGTAAATCTCAAAATCAGTAGGATTCGGATTATAGATAGTCATATAGATTTGAAAACAGGAGCAGCACAGAAGCTGGAATACCTGTAAGTAAAGGTGACACAGCGGTGCTTAAAGAATAAAAAAAACCGGACAAATGTCCGGTTTTTTATGTCGATCCGATTAAACTGGTGGTACGAACGGTACGACTACGACTACTTTTTCCTGATCAGGAGCCTCATAATCAGTACTGTTAAGCTGGCCATTCAATTGGAAGCCGCCCTGTTTAAGCAGGTCAGCGCCGATATTAAAGTGGTCACCCTGAGCTCCTAGTGTGCCGAGCCAGCTTTGGTTGAGCAGGCTGAAACCGAAACCGAGCTCTCCAGCCAGATCATCGTTGCCCTTAATGCCAAATACTTTGATTTTATCAAAGCTGGTTTTCAGCAAGCTAAAAGAGATGCTGGTACCCGCACCTTCAACATCGCCATCACTGTTCACATCAACGCTTCGAAAACCCAGAATAAGCTCGGGTGTCAGGCTGCCGCCCAGCGCCCAGTTGAAACCGATGAAAGCTTCATCTTTAGATTCTTCAACATCATTATAAGTTGTTGTCGTCGTTGCTGGTGGAGGGCCACCTGCGAAACTATTAAAAGATAGTATTAAGAAGGCAAGGCTTAAGCCAGCCTGGAAAGTTTTATGCATTGTAAATGTCCCCATTATGCGATGTTATGTTTTGTACAGAGGCTAAATCATAGTGACTTATTCTACAAGGTGTTTTAGAGAGTTGGCCATTCGCAACGCCAGGGCTTCTATGGTTAGTGAAGGAGATTCTCCACCGCCACTGCTTGGAAAAATACTTGCATCACAGATGTAAAGGTTGTTCCAGCGATGGGATTGTCCGTAACTGTTTGTAACAGATGTATTACTATCATTGCCCATTCGGCAGGTGCCAAATACATGAGTAGATGAAAAAAAGTCGTAACTGCCATAGGACTCGATTACTTCGGTCATTCCTGCTGCATGCAGAATACTGTTACAGCGCTTAGCCATAAACTCAAGACGTCTGAGTTCCGTTTCAGGCAGATAGCTGTTAATCCTGGCCAGAGGTAAGCCATGCTCATCTTTCGCTGTTGCGTCCAGAGCGATGAATGAACGGTCATTGGGTAGCGATTCGCCAATAGCGCCAACGGTTATTGCATGCCCAAATTGCTGTCGCATAGTGTCTTTGAATTCAGCTCCCCAGCCTTTGACAAGACGACGGGCATAATTGACCGGGCCGCTCAGGTCAGCTTCGGCTGTAGTCGAAGAAAAACGACAGCCTCCAATAATATGAGGGACACTGTCAGGGGCATTAAAATCCCAGCAGATGCCATCAGCAGGTAAACCTTTGAAGGTTTGAACTGAATCATTACTCAAACCAGTTGAAGTCCAACTCAGGGTCTCCATAAAGTTTTTGCCAACTTGCCCTGATTCGTTGGCAAGCCCTTCTAGAGAGTTTGCGTCAGCTGAATTCAACAGAAGTCTAGGAGTCTCTAGTGCGCCGCAGGCGAGGATAACAATAGGCGCTGAGAACGAAAAACGCTGCCCGGAACTGTCGGCACACAGCACCCCTGAAATTTTACTGTTGCCATCATTTTCAAGTTTTAAAACCGAAAGTCTGGTTTTTATCTGCAGTTTGCCAGTTAATTCTGCCTGACGAATAAAAGTTACATCTGCAGATCCTTTATCACCTCTGGGGCAGCCACGGTTACAGTTGTGACAATAATTACAGGCGGGTCTACCATCATAGGCTTGGGACAATGCTGCCCGGTTATTGGCCTGCCAATGCATTCCGAGCTTTTCTGCTCCACGTTGCAATATTCTGCTGGTGTCAGAGAACGGGTGGGGAGGAAGAAGCGATGAGCCGTTGTAATCTCTGCCCGAAATATTAGTTATGCCTGCAACACCGATCAGCTTTTCTGCTTGATTATAGTATGGCATGAGGTTGTGGTAGGTCAGAGGCCAATCGGCAGCGACCCCAAATAGGGAATGCATTTTCATCGATTGCTGATGGAGCCGGTGGCTTTCGCCTGTAAAATGAAGCGTGCTGCCACCGATTCCTCTGACGTGATGGTAACCGATCCCAGAGGGTATTCGGGAATCTCCGGGTGATAGATAGCCATTAAGACTGTTTTTCGAGCGAAGGTGTTGCCAGCGAGCTTCAAGCTTTTGCATCGGCGCAAAGGTATATTTTCCCTGGCTTCCCTTCTTTTCTGGAAATAATGATAACTCCCAGTCGCTGTTGGTCAGTGGATAATCAGTAGCTGGGTTGAAACGTGGGCCCGCTTCAAGCAGCAGTACCTTGTGTCCTGCCTGAGTCAATCCGTAAGCAGCAGCGCTTCCACCGGCCCCTGATCCCACAATAATTACATCGTACATAGTACTTGTCTTATCCACTTAGTTATCACGCAGGCCTATTTCAGGGTAACCCATTGGTTGAGGGGACTGATGTAGTCCTAGCCCTTTCTGAGCCTGTTCAGTTGCATAATAGAGACCTACAGAGTGATATCTTACTTGTCTGAAAAAAAGCCCTGGGAGGCGCTTAGGCGATGCTCTCTCGTCCATCCAGCGTAGTAATTCAATCTTTTGGTTGTCCGGCAGTGTGATAAAGTTCCCAAACGATTCTTTGTCGAGCCATCGGCAACCTTTAATCAAGAGTTTTTTTAGGTTTAAATTTCTCTCAGCAAGCTGCCACAGGGCTTTATTTACCCCCAACTGACTGGCAGCAGGCGAGTGTTGGTCGGCTGGAAGTATCATATCAACCATCGCAGTCAGTATTTCTTGCGGATGATTAGAGGCTTGTTTATTGATCGTTCCAGCTGACAAAATCTGGGGAGCAGGCAGAATGGCACTATAAACTGTCGCAACTAGCAGCTGTCTTCTGGATAAAGGTTTCATTTTGATCCCTGAGTAAATTCTTTTTGACCCTTAATCATATTTGTCACAGTATCAACTGTAGCGACGAAGATGACCATATAACGGAATAGAGTCAATGGCTAAAGAGTTAAAAAAAATCTCAACCTCAGCTCTAGCAAAGAAGCTAGGTAAGACCAGTCGCCAGATGTTTTCTGAGCTGGAAGCGCTTGGCTGGATTAGGCGTGAAGAAGAACAGTGGTTGTTAACAACTAAAGGGGAATTTGAACAGGGGAGTTACCGGGATAGCGAACGCTATGGGCGTTATATCGTCTGGCCAGAAACAGTAAAAGAGCATCGTGCGCTGGTCAGTCCTGAAGACCGCTTCACCAGTGCTAAAGGGCTGGGGTTGAAAACAGGACTTGAAGCGAAGCGTATTAATACCTTACTGGCAGAACTTGGGTGGATAAAATCCTGGTTAAAAGGCTGGCAAGTTACCTTGGCCGGAAAAGAACAGGGAGGGCTTCAGAAAGAAGATCCGAATACGGCGATACCTTATGTCGTCTGGCCTAAGACGCTGACAGATAGCGCCGTGTTAAAACGAAGCCTGAAACAGTTTGCGCCGCATTTGGCTGAAGTAGAAAGTCGCATGGGGTGTAGTTCAATGGATGGTCATCTTCTGCGTTCTGAAGCAGAAGTGATGATTGATAATTGGCTCTACTTGGCGGGTATCCCACATGCCTGTCATAAAGTTTTACCTGTCAGGGATGATGTCAGAGCTGATTTTTATCTACCTCAGATTAGCTTGTTTATAGAGTTCTGGGGCAGTGAGAATGATCCAGGCTACCTGAAAGAGAAGATGCGCAAGATATCGTTATATCAGGAAAATAACCTCGATGTGCTTGAATTACAGCAGGAAGATCTAAAGAACCTTGATGAGTTTTTGCCCCGACAACTTCGCCGGTTTGGCCTGGAGTGTTGACGAAGTATTGCGTAGGGTTTTAAGGGACGGCCATGCCTCGCTGAACAAATTCGATGTTACTCATCTTCTCCATCCAGGTTTTTACATGGGGGTATTTATCCAACTGAACTCCCTGCCACTCATAGCGTCCTGCCCAAGGATATATAGCAAAATCAGCAATGCTGAGCTCTTGATCAATGATAAAGGAATGTCCGGCCAGTTGTTTATCTAACACTCCCCAAAGGCGCCGGGTTTCATCACTGTAACGCTTAATGGCATAGGGAATGGTTTCTTTTGCAAAACGGTTGAAGTGATGAGCCTGGCCCAGCATCGGGCCAAAGCCGCCCATTTGCCACATCAGCCATTGCAGACACTCCAAGCGTTTGATTGGATCGGTAGGGATAAAATCACCAGTCTTTTCTGCGAGATAGAGAAGAATGGCCCCGCTTTCAAAGAGCTTTATACTTCCTCCATCTGGGCCTTCATCATCGATAATGGCAGGAATTTTATTATTAGGGCTAATAGCCAGGAAATCCGCTTCATGCTGGTCACCCTTCACAATATCTATCGGGTGCACCATATACGGTAAACCTGTTGCTTCCAGCATGATAGAAATCTTACGTCCGTTGGGCGTTCCCCAAGTGTAGAGATCAATCATGTTAACTCCCGCATTTGTTATTGATTACTGAAATGGTTGTAAATATTTATCAACTCATCCTGTGTGAAGGATACGATTATTAATTCCTGGCCTGGGTTAATAAGGTTTGGGTTTTGGCCAAGAACACCTTTTGCGTAGTTATATACATAGGTGTCTTTAACTTTTTCATCTAGTACAGAACCTAAGAATGAACTGGTACTGTTGGCGAGTCTTTCGTCAGCAACTTGCGGGATGTCAGTACGGATCTGTTGGTTATTTAATTGAATGCCACGGGCAAAGGTGTCGATAAGCCCGCTTTGGATTATCCCCCAGAGTCCCTGCTTATCAGAGTTGCTGACACCGTGAATGTAAAACAGGGTGCCTGCTGCATTATCCGGATTATTCAGTAGCTCCTGAAGCCTGATCTGGTCGGCTGCTGGAAGTTGGGTAATGGATATTATTTCTTTCTGAGGTTGGCTGGGGTTACCTATCTGTTCCAGTTGAATACCAAAGGTTGTTGCGGTATCGGATTTGATCGCTTCAAGACCCGCTTCGGCTGTGGCTTTACCCGCCGGTAGCTGTAGGAGTTGATCCTGGGTGACAAAGTTATTTGCCTGACCGATTTCAATTACTTGCTCGGGTTCTGAGGTCAGATTTTCAATATGCCGCTCTGCCGCCATCCGCGATAATTCGTCCTGCTGAGGTTCCGGGTTACTGACTGATTGTGTAGGTTGCTGTTGGTTTAAAAATAGATAACCGCCAAAACTCACTACGGCCAATATGACAAGAATCAGAATATTTCGCATTTTTCCCCCATTGAAAAATCCACTGAAAATACTTTGGAGTTATTCGCATACTTCCCTAGTGTATAAAGAGTGGTTTATTTTCATATAGTTCAGACTAAAGCAGATTTGCAATTTATCAAAGTTAAATTGCTTTTACTCTAAGTCTCTCACATATTAGTTGAAATCTTATTTTTGGCCGTGCTTCTCTTCTATACTGAGATCTGGGGCGTGCTAAATAATTGGTTTAATGAGGGAATAGTATGACCGAACAGATAGAAGAGGTTCTGCAATTTTGGTTTGGCGAGCTGAAGCAGGGGTTTCCAGCTACAAATCGTAAGAATCTTTGGTGGTTTGGTGATGAAAAGATGGACCGTCTGATTGACGAGTTATTTGGTCATCAGGTTAGAATGGCTCAGTGGGGAAAGTTGGATGATTGGTCGGGCCAGCCGAGAGGGCGTTTAGCGCTGATTCTCCTACTGGATCAATTCACCCGTAGTATTTATCGCGGTTCGGTTGATGCTTTTTCCGGTGATCAGAGAGCGGAACAGTTATGTCGTGAAGGCATTGAGAGTGGTCATGATACCGCTCTGGAAACCAGTGAAAGACTGTTCTTTTATATGCCTTTGGAACATGCTGAAGATATGAGTGCTCAGAACCTTTGTGTTACGCAATTTGAAGGGATGCTTTGTGCAACCCCCAGAGAGCAGAGGCATCATATAGATAATGCCCTTGATTTTGCCAATGAACATCGGGATCTTATTGTTCGTTTTGGCCGGTTTCCGCATCGCAATAAAATTCTAAACCGTTCTTCAACGCCTGAAGAGCTGGCTTATCTCAATCAGCCACATAAACGTTATGGCCAATAGGGGTTTGCATCAACTAAGAAAAAAGTATTTACTGGATGAAACAGGTCGTCATAAAGGAACACGAGTGTGATAGAAACCAGACAAACGGAAACTCAGAGCCGACTTCAAACCATTTTTATTCTGGTGGTTTCGGTGCTGGTGTTTGTCGCTTTATTTTTTGGGGTTCGCTCCTATGAAGAAAGGGTTGCTGTTCAGGCTATCCGTCTTGCGATTGAGCACCGGGTGGATGAGGTCAATTATGAGCTAGCGGGAAAAGCGAGAGATGTCGATTCGCTATGGGAAGCGTATGGGCCGCAGGAAGAGTTGGCTGAAGATGAGTTTTTTAGTCTTGCGGATCCAATTGTTGCCAGTCATCATACGTTTATTCCCCTTTTTATTGCGTTGATGGGAGGCGGTTTGACCTTTGTAATGTTCGGTATGTGGTTGAGCATGTCAGGACGAACCCGTACTTATCATCAGGTCATTCAGTCGAAAGAACTGGAGCTACAACAGAGTCAGGAAAAGGTAGCTTCACTTGTTGTCAGCGATGATCTTACTGGTCTTGCTAATGAACGCCATTTTAATCAGATGCTGAATACTGAATGCCGTCGGGCTGTGAGGGAGTTCAGCCCATTAACATTGATGCTAATTAATGCCGATAAGCTTGAAGTGGAGGAAAGCGAGTCTTCTCGTCAGAAGGTTTGCCAGGTTGCTGCTGTTCTTGAGGGCGCTATATCGCGGCCAGGTGACCTCGTTGCCCGAATTGCGGGTAACCGCTTTGCCCTGCTGTTGCCGGCAACTAATGAACAATCTCCGGTGCTGGCTGAACGACTCTGCCAGGAGGTTCGGGATATCGGAACAGAAGGAAAGGCACTGAGTCTCAGTATTGGTACTTGTACAATGCAACCATCGTCTCTACTCACCGCTGAAAACATACTGACCAAAGTTGAAGCGGCATTGAGCGATGCAATTGCTCAGGGTGGCGACCAGGTTTGTGCTAAAACTGAAGACCCTCGAGATATTCCGGTAACATTTTCCAGCTAATCTAGTGGCGGGTAAATAGATAATTCAGTACTAGTTAAAGCCTGCTAATCAGCGGGTTTTTTTATGAAGGAGAAACCTTGTTAATAATATGTTGAGACAGACGCTAAGCTGGCAGAGACGTTTTATGAACAAGGTTTGATCGTATTGAAAATTTTGCAATAGGGCGCAATAGAGAACGCATTATCGATGGGTCAGTTATTCATCCAGTTGTTCAAGGTATTCCCTGAATACTTCCTGCCACCGTTTATAGCGTGCTTCGAGAGCTGTATTCTTCATCGGTGCAAATTGCTGCTCAGGTTTAAAGTCTCTGATGCTATTTGGCAAGGCGTGCCAGGCAGCTCCCAGAGAAGATGCCTCTTGTTGCTCATAGCGTATTACCGGAATTCCGCACAGATCAGCTACCCCTTGGCTCAGATAGTTCAGTCGACTAGCGCTGCCGCTAATGATGATCTGTTTGGCTTTGGGTAGGGCAGACATAGCCGAAATATTACGGCAGGTGAGGAATATGATGCTCTCCATCACCGCAACCATTCGAGCTTTAGGGTCTTCATTGTCATCGATCCAACAGGACCGATCCAGAGAGTTCCAATAGGGAGATCCTACCCCACCAACCATATTCATAAATAGGGGTGGATCAGGGAACTGGGCGGGCCACTCATCCAGATTTTGAGAATCAGGGCGACAGATATTCAATGCCCATTCCAGAGCATTTTCTACACCGTTAACAGTACCTTCCGCACTAAACATTGGCAGCTGCCCTGACAAGATCAGATTGTGCAGAAGCTTCTCCTGTGGATGAAGTCCCCGTTCCGTTATGACCCGGTTTAGAGAACCGCCTGTCCCCAGATTTATATGCAGGTTATCTTGCGAGGGTGGGCCAAAGGCAAATAAAGCAGCTGCCTGATCACCACTGACAAAATTGAGGGGTAATTCGCACCCAGGCAATCGCAGTTTTCCGTAATTAAATTTGCTAGGGCAGACCGTGGGGAGAAGAGAATCAGGTAGTTCAAACAGGTTCAGTAGTTCGGGGTGCCAGTTTTTTTCATTGATTGAATAAAGCATGGTACTTGAGGCATTAACTCCATCGACCAGGTCCGGCTGTTCGTGGACTAATTGTTTAATCAGCCAGGCAGCAACCGGGCCTCCTCTGACACGGTGCTTTGCAGTAGTGAATGGCAGATGCTCTAAACACCAGCGCAATTTTGAGGCAGCCAGGTGAGCACTAGGGTAGAGCCCCGTCAGTTGTCTGATCATCGACGCCAGAGGCATTATATCGTCTATATAATGGCTACCACGGCGGTCCTGCCAGCTGATGACAGGTGTTAGCGCAGCACCGCTATCAGCATCCCAGCACAAGGTGCTAGAGCGTTGAGTGACAAGAGCTGCGCTTCGCAGGCGCATTCTGTCTTCCCGCTTCAGGGTGCTGATCGCTTCCAGGGCTGCACGTTTTAATGAGATAAGAATCTGCTCGGGTTGCTGTTCGGCGCGGTTGGGTGGTGTCAGCTGTGTCTTAATTCTGACCTGTCCCTGGCTATGACAATGACCAAAACGATCAAAGACCATTGCTCGGCTGCTATGGCTGCCCTGATCCATTACCAGACATAAGTCAGAATGCATTAGTTATATCCAACACTTCATACGCATAGAGGCCGATTCCGTAGTGATTTGTTTTTAATTGTATTTCTCTTATACCCTGACTAACAGACGGTGTAAAATTCAGTAGTGGTGAAATTAAGGATAGAACAGTGAGCGGCGTTGAACCGGTTCAGAAGAATATTGAAGCATTACTGAAGGCTCAGCAGGAGAGCGCCCATCGATTACTGATAGTTATTAGTGGTAGTCGTGAATGGTGTCAGCGAGTAATACCCCGGCAGCGAAATAGTCTGTCGCGGTGGTCCTGGGTTGGCGATTCCGATATAGGGTTACAGTCGCCTTCAGGTATTCGTCCAGTTAGTGCAAAACAGGCACATCAGTTGCTAGGACAGGAAAGTGATTGTGTTTTGTTGGACTGTTGGAGCGGCTTTAACCCTAATGGCTTTGGGCAGGTGGTCGGCACTTTGGTTGCCGGGGGCACATTTATCCTGATTACACCATTACCTGAACTGTGGGAGGGTTTCTCTGATCCGGAGTATCAGCATATTGCGGTAGAACCTTATGTTGAAAAGGATGTGGGGCGCCGCTTTATCCGCCATCTGCAGAAAACGATAGTGGCCGATGATCAATTGATTCAATTCTGTGAAAATGTCCCGCCTCCTAAAAATCCTTGCTCTGCCAGTGTAACTATTGTTAGAGCATCTGACGCGGCGCCTGAGGGCTTTCCGTATAAAACGGCTGACCAAGCATCTGTAGTGAACAATTGCTTGAAAATGGTGGATCAGAGACGAGCTGTTAGGGTTGTTACTGCAGACCGGGGCCGGGGGAAAAGCGCCGCATTGGGTATTGTTGCTGCCAAGTTGATGAATGGTGACGCTGTTGAAATAATTTTGACAGCTCCGTCGCGTAGTTCGGTTCAGTCAGTCTTTACTATGATCAAAATGCTATTACCCTTTGAGAAGCTTCTCTGTGACCGTGATAGTTGGACCCTCGGCAAGAGTCGCATGTGTTTTATCCTGCCTGATCTTCTGATTCAGCAACGACCAGCAGCAGACCTGCTACTAGTCGATGAAGCTGCCGCCATTCCGGCACCTGTTCTGTTAAATATGTTGGACTATCAGCGAGTGATTTTTGCTTCGACCCTGCATGGTTATGAGGGAACCGGGCAGGGCTTTGCCGTTAGATTTATGCCTCTACTGGATAAAAGAGTTCCTGAACGGGTGTTGCTACGCATGGAGCAGCCGGTTCGCTGGGCTGAAGATGACCCTCTGGAAAGGTTTACTTATCAGGCGCTGTTACTAGATGCTGAACCGGTGCAGTTTCCAACTACTCACCAGGATCAGGGTGTAAACCTGGAGAGCCTGAGTTTCAAACGCTTGTATTCAGATGAGTTGGTTGCAAATACGTCGCTGCTAAAACAGCTTTTCGGTTTGTTGATTCTAGCGCATTACCGAACAACACCAGGCGATCTACGGATTTTGCTGGACAGTCCAAATATTCAAATCTGGGCGGGATTCATCGTAATGAATGGTGAGGAGCAGCTTATTGCAACAGCCTTGCTTGCTACTGAAGGGCCAATTGCACCTGAATTGGCAGACGCAATTCTTAAAGGTACCCGTCGCCCCAAAGGGCAATTGATACCTCAGACGTTGCTGGCCCACAGTCAGATACCTGAAGCCGCGGGCTGCTGTGGGCTCAGGGTGATGCGTATTGCAGTGCATCCACAGTTGCAGCATCGGGGAATAGGAACTGCACTGTTTAAAGCGATTGAACAGGGGTATTCAGATATCGATTGGTTGGGAACCAGCTTTGGCGCTACGTCACCGCTATGTGATTTCTGGCAAAAACTGGGCTTACGGTTACAGCGGCTTGGTTATAACCGGGATAAAGTGAGCGGTACACATGCCGCGGTTATGTTGAAGGGGTTTACTCCTGCTGGCTGTGAATTACAGCAAAAAGGGATGCTCAAAGCTCAGCAACAGCTACTGAATGACCCAGCAATAGAGTCCGTTGTCGCTGATGAGCTGGCGGACGTTTTTATATTCTAAGCTGTCGGATAAATCTCAGGCTCACAGATTTCCAATATCTCTACTTTATCACCTTGCGATATGATGCCTTGGTTAAGGGTGATAAGATTCTGTCCGAAATGAGCCTCACCATCGCTTCCTTTACGATACTTTTTCAGAATGCTTAAGGGTTCCCGGTCAGGGTTGCGCTCAAGCGTATAAGGGTCGGTTGTTGTCAGTATGCATCGTCCACAAGGTTTAGCTACTTTAAACTCTACAGTGCCGATTCTAATTCGCTTCCAGCTGTCTTCTGCATAGGGAAGCGTATTCTCAACTACCAGATTGGGTCGCATTTGATCCATCGCAACAGTACTTTTACAACGTTGATTCAGTTCAGACAGAGAGGCTTGTGAGATAAGTAGAAGGGGATAGCCATCCGCAAAGGCAACCTGGTTTTCAGGATTTTCTGCCACTGGGCGGTTGGATTGAGAGCCAAAAAAATATAACTTACAAGATTGTTGCAAGAAATGGCTAATCCATCGTTCTGCAGCTTCGCCACAATAGACTGCGTCGATCTGGTCCTTCCAGACATTGATACTGTCGTAGTGACTTTCCATCGAAGTATATTTAAGCGTTAACGGCTTAGATTCTGGCGCAGAAATAATGAGCCTATCGAGAAGAAGAGTGGCCTGTACTTTCAGAAGGTTAGGTTGGGTACGTGCGGTTAAAAATTTGCCACTTGAATCACAAACAACAAACTGGCGGTCAAAGGCTAGACCGGTATCGGTGACTGCACAGCGACTCAGGTGTAGCGGCGCTGTGGACTTAATGGGATAGATCGTGAGTTGTGAAAGGCGTGGCTGCATTATGAATTTTCTCTTCCCTAGATTGCGGCATCGTTTGGCTGTAGTCTCGCTCTGATAAATAGTAAATGCAATCCTAGTGTCCCTCAATAGGTAGAGAGTTTCTTGTATACCCGGGATATTATTTAATCGAATTTTTGAATTGAGGCCATAATGGAAATTACCCCCCAGAGGTTGCAGAAACTGGCAAATATGCAGATGCCATTTGGTAAGTATAAGGGGCGAATATTGGTAGATCTGCCAGAACCCTATGTGCTTTGGTTTGCCAATAAGGGTTTCCCTGAAGGGGAGCTAGGAATCTTGTTACAGATACTTTATGAGGTGAAACTCAACGGCCTGGAAGATGTTCTCAGGCCATTGCGTCGTTAGAGATATCCAGAGTCCTTTTTGTTAGTTTGCCAGATGTTGTCTTATAATTGGCAACGCTTTTCTTCCGAGTGATAACAGCTCTTCGTTGGTCTCTGCTGAAAAATCGTCATCAACGGCAGTCTGATATGAGTCTCTGGTTGACATAGTCGCATACCATTGTTTTACCGACGGAGCGCTTTCAAAAAATAGTTCCCAACCAAACTGTTTCAGGGTCTGAAAGTAGGGAGCCATAGCGCAATCAGCCAAAGATATTTTATCTCCCGCCAGCCATCTATTGCTTTGGAGTGCCTGTTCCATTTTCTCTATTGTTGTGATGTAGGTTTTTACCGCGTCTATTACGTCCGGGGCGTTTAGTCCCATTTCCAGCAAGCGCCTTTGTCTTTCCCTGCGAGGCTTTTCTACTACTCTGTTAATCAGTGCTTGTTGTTCTTCTGGTGATTTCTCAAGTAAAGCCGGCCGCATAATTAAAGGCCATTGAAGCGCGCCACAGGATGGGTGTAATTTAATATCAATGTGTTTCATCCAGAGTCGCATTGCAGCAATTTCATGTGGGTCCTGACTACGAAGCGATATTGCTGGGTAACTATCTTCCAGGTATTCGCATATTAAAGATGATTCAATAACCGGCTTATCGTTTTCAACCAGTGTAGGAACAACCCCAAGAGGGTTTAGTTCAAGATACCAGGGCTGCAGGTTTTCTTTCTGTTGCAGGTTGATAGGATGAGGCTGCCAGCTTAGCTTTTTTTCAGCCAGCACTATTCTGACCTTCTGAGCGCAGGGGGACATCGGGTGGGTATACAAGGTAATCATGCTCATTCACCGTGATCTTATGGTTGTTATTATAAGTCTGATATCAGTGTATACCTGCACTAATGCACATAAAATGTAGAAATGTGCATGCAGATAATGCAAAATTGCAGCATGAACTGGAATGATCTGAAATACTTTATTGCTCTATACCGTTACGGCTCACTCAGCCGGGCAGGAAATTCGCTCAAGGTAAACAGTACAACTGTTGCTCGGCGAATTCGTCAGTTAGAGCAAGACCTGGGCAATACGCTATTTATTCGTCAGCAAAATCGTTTTCTTCCGACAGATGAAGCTGAGGCTATCCTTGCTTTGGCTGAAGCAGTCGAACAGCAAGCGGCAGGCATTGCGCAGCGACTTGATAGCCGTAATCAATCGCTACAGGGTGTTATCAGGATTACTTCAGTCAGTACTTTTATTAACGGATATCTTTTGCCTAGATTGCCTGAATTCAGAGCGTTGTATCCGGGTATTCAAGTAGAGCTAATTGCTGATTCGCAGCAACTGAGTTTGACTCGCAGAGAGGCTGACCTAGCGATTCGTATGGGGCGCCCGCAGTCAGGTAATCTGGTGATCAGCAAGTTAACCGACCTTAATTATGCTGTTTTTGGTAGAAAGGATAGTGCTTTTCAGTCTGATTTAGGGGGCTATCCCTGGATCACGTTGGAAGAGTCATACAGTCAACTCCCTGAAGCTGTTTGGCAGCAGAGTCATTATGCTAATGCAGAAGTTGCCCTGCGGGTTAATGTAGGTCTGGGTTCTGTTGAGGCGGTAAATCAAGGTTTGGGATTAGCCTATCTGCCCTGTTTCCTCGGGCGAAAATTCAAATTGGAACGGCTCAGTGAAAGTTCACCTACACGTGAACTATGGTTGCTCCAACATCCCGAGCTCAGAGAGTTGCAAAGGCTTAGAGTGTTTACTGATTGGCTGCGTGAGTGTATTGCTGAAGACCATGGATTGTTTCTTTGATGACATTGCTGTCTATGTATTCGTAGCCCATACTTTTTAAATCATTAGGTATGGAGTGTACAGATGAAAACTATTATCACTTTGCTCTTTATTTCTCTAATAATGATCTCTCCTGATCATTCACAAGCAGCTTCTGCTCAAGAGATTAACGCAAAGATTAATCAGGCGCTAAAAGAATTCTATCGGCACAGTCCTGCAGGAAAGGAATTAGCTCAAAAAGCTACTGCGGTACTGATTTTTCCTGACGTTATTAAAGCGGGTATTGGTATCGGTGGGGAGTATGGTGAAGGTGCGCTACGTGAAGGGGGTAAAACAACGGCATACTATAATGTCGCTTCAGCCTCTATCGGTTTTCAGCTGGGGGATCAGCTAAAATCTGAAATTTTATTATTCATGACAGAGGAAGCGCTGCGTAAATTTCGTAATAGCGATGGTTGGGAAGCCGGGGTGGATGGAAGTGTAGCGATAGCGACTCTGGGTGCGGGGGGCGAAATAGATTCGAATACTATTCAGCAGCCTATTATTGGTTTCATCTTTTCCAATAAAGGTCTGATGTATAATCTAAGCATTGAAGGTTCTAAAATATCGCCAATTAGCCGTTAGGAATTATTCTATGAGAAGCAAATTATTTTGTTGTTTGTTAGCAACGAGTTTAATGTCCATACCGGTTGCGGTATTGGCAAAAAAACCTGACGGAGCGGGAAAGTCTAGCTCCCAGAGTGAAATGCAACATCACAAGGGGTCTTCAGATAAGCATCACTCTAAATCCGATGAGGACTCAAAACGAGGTGGCAGCGCTAGCCGGTTTAATCATGAAGAGCAGCGTAGCGTTCGTGAATATTATCTGGGTGAACAAAGTACTCAACAGGGCAAAGGGAAAAATAAGCAGAAAAGGATCCCTCCAGGTTTACAAAAGAAACTGGAACGGGGTGGCCAGTTACCACCAGGGTGGCAGAACAAAGTTGCTGTAGGTGAAGTTTTGGACAACGACCTGTATAGCCGGTCTGAACCGTTGCCAGATGATCTTGATTCAGTGCTTGGCAGGGTGGCGGGTGAGGAACACCGCAGGATCGGCCACAAGGTGATTAAAGTCCTTGAAGGAGATGCTACTGTCATTGATGTTATTGATATTCTTGACGGTATGTAAGGCAGTACAAATGAGTAAGTGACAAGATGACACCTGCAATTAATCTAGCGAAGAAAGAAAAAATCAGCTTTAGTGTCCATGAATACCGCCATGATCCCGGCAATGACTCTTATGGGGGAGAAGCAGCAGCTGCTCTTAATATAAGCCCTCTACAGGTTTATAAAACGCTGCTGGTGGCGGTTAATGGGGACAATCGGCAGTTGGCGGTAGCGATAGTCCCTGTAGCCGGACAGTTGAATCTTAAAGCCGCTGCTACGGCACTGAAAGCTAAGAAGCTAACCATGGCTGATCCGCAACAAGCTCAGCGTAGCACAGGCTATCTGGTTGGAGGGATCAGTCCGTTAGGACAGAAGAAACGATTACCAACCCTGCTGGATGATACCGCAGAATCTTTCGAAACCATTTTTGTCAGTGCGGGGAAAAGAGGGCTGGAAATAGAGCTTCAACCCGCTGACCTGCTGCGATTGACAGGTGGAAGCCTTGCGGGCATCGGAGTGTAATAAGCATCATCAATATAAAAAAGCCTGTCGTTAAATATTAACGACAGGCTTTTTTTGAGCTATCAAAACTGAGCTAAAACAGGAAGTTGAGACTACCCTGCTTTTTTATGCTCGATATATTCAGTCGCCTTGCGGCCTGGTTTAAATTGAGATGCTTCAAGATTGTGCTTATTCAGCAGCTTATAAAAATCAGTACGGTTTCGTTGTGCTATTTTCGCTGCCTGTGTCACATTACCTGCAGTGATATGCATTACTTTAGTCAGATAGCTTCTTTCAAAGCTAGCTCTGGCTTCGTTAAAGGAGGGAATAACGCGATCTTGATTAGCGATCGCCTGATTAACCAGTCCTTCACTGATGATGGGCGCGCCAGAAAGGGCAACGGTTTGTTCTACCACGTTTTCCAATTGTCTGACGTTGCCTGGCCAGGCCGCCTGGGCGAGAATGTGTAACGCTCCAGGAGAGATCCCTTTTACTTTAGGGTTGTGACGCTGGGCCGATTTTTCTACGAAGTAACGGGCAAGAAGAGGAATATCTTCAGGACGGTCACGTAGCGGTGGCAGATCCAGATTCACCACGTTGAGGCGGTAATACAGGTCTTCACGGAATTCGCCGTCCTCCATCGCCAACTCAAGGTTGCGATGGGTAGCAGAAATTACCCGGACGTCAATTTCGATAGAACGAGTAGAGCCTACAGGTCGGATAATCCGTTCTTGAATAGCCCGTAATAGTTTCACCTGCAGAGAGGTCGGCATATCACCAATCTCATCAAGGAATAGGGTGCCTCCCTGAGCTGATTGAAACAGACCTTCATGTTGGGTTACTGCACCGGTAAATGCGCCTTTGGCATGGCCAAATAGTTCAGATTCGAGCAGTTGTTCTGGTAGTGCTCCGCAGTTAATCGCTACAAAAGCTTCTTTAGCACGATCGCTGGCATTGTGGATCGCTTTCGCCATCAATTCTTTACCTGTGCCGCTTGGGCCAGTGATAAGAACGCTGACGTTAGACTTTGCAACCCGTTCAGCCTGACTAAGGCGTTCATTCATCAGTGGGCTCTGTGTCACTATGGCGCTGCGCCAGCTTTCATCAGGCGAATGGGCAGATTCAAGTGCAGAGTTGATGGTGCTGAGTAACTGCTCTTTATCAATAGGCTTAGTCAGAAAACCGAAAATACCTTTCTGAGTCGCTTCAACGGCATCGGGAATAGAGCCGTGGGCGGTGATAATCACCACAGGAAGCGCAGGATGGTCATCCTGAATAGCGGAAAACAGAGCCATGCCATCCATACCATCCATTCGCAAATCGCTTAGTACTAAATCTGGTAGCTCGCTTTTAATTCGCTGCAGGGCTTCCACCCCAGAATTAGCGGTATTGATGCGAAAGCCGGAAGCGCTTAATCGCAGGCTAAGTACTTTCAGGATACCCGGGTCATCATCTACTATCAGGATGAGTGGTTGAGTCGGCTTCATAATTACTTCTCCTCTCCGTCTTTCTGGCGAGACAGATCATTCTCAATTCGGGTCAATGCATCAATTTGTTGCTTCAGTGTATCCCGTTCTGCGGATAACTTTTTGCGTTCAAGATCAGCGGTATTCAAGGCACGTTGCAGGGTTAATACTGCCTGAGTATATTGGTGGCGAACTAGCAGGTAATGTTCAGCATCACAATCTGGTGTCTTATCGAGTTCAAGCTGCTCAAATAGTTCAATTGATCTTTTTAATTGTGCTGTAGTGTTCTCTGGCTGACTGAGCAGAATAGCCCCGATAGCTGTCGTGTTATTCTCTTTCGCTTGTTTCAACAGCTCTGCTTTACCTTTTGTCCCGGACTGCTGATATTGTTGTTCGAGCATAAGCCATTCCTCTATGCTGCCAACGGAGCAGGAATAAGCTGTATCTGGATCTTTATCTATAGCAGGCAGCGCTGGAAGTAGCTGCTGTACCTGACAACCGCTGATGACTATAACTGTAAATACGGCTAACAGCGTTTTACTCATCTGTAGCTTGTCCTTGTCTTGGAAGACTGATCATAAAACTGACATACCCATCCTGATTGTTGTGAAGTTCTAGGTTGCCGCCCATCGCTCTTATCGATTCACGGGCAATGCTTAATCCGATGCCGGAGCCTTTAACAGACCCCTGTCGCTTATTGACGCCTTGATAGAAGGGATCGAATAATTTACCCAGATCGACCTCGGGAATTTCAGGGCCGGTGTTACCAATGTCTATTGTCAGGTTATTGTCATCTGTCATCAAGGATATTTTTAATTCCCCGTGTTCGCTTCCATAAACCGAAGCGTTAGATATTAGGTTGCTCAAAGCTCTTTGTAGCAGACCTTTATCAACGGCCCAAGGAGAATCCTGTTTCGGGAGTGTGACCTTAATCTGTTTTTGGCGGAGTAACAGCTGGTGAGATGCCAGCGATTCATTAATGACTGGCAGAATAGGCTGGTTTTGCATTTCATGCTCTCCTCCATGCTGCAGTCGATTGTAATCAAGTAGCTGTTCAATAAGGGACTGCAGGGAAAAACTGTTTTCCTGCATCAGATTGATAATCTCTTTCTGGTTTTCTGTTAGCGGGCCGGCGAGCTCTTCAGCAAGCAAGTCAGTACCTTCTCTCAGTGTAGTCAGAGGGGTTTTTAATTCATGGGACATATGCCTTAAGAAAGCCTGTTTTTCTTGTTCCAGCAGCTGAAGATGTGTTTCCAGCCATTCTAATTGCTGGTTAAGTGCAAGAAACTCTTTGGGCCCATTAAAAGGTTCGGACATGTCTAGTCGTCCATGGCCTAATGCTTTTATTCTTAGCATTAGTTGCTTCACGGGTTGAGTTATTCTGATACTGAAAAATAGAATGAGGATGGTCGACAGGGTGATAAGAAGTCCGGCTTGTAGCCAAAGTAGGTTTTGTTGTTCTTCTGCTTTCGCATTCAAATATTCTAATCGCTGATCAAGCTTCTTCCGTGTGTCGTCATAGAGAGTTTGGGTTAGTGGAACCAAGGCGCTGACGGTTTCCGTCGAGGTGCTTTCCAGAGGTCGTTCTTCCATCTCGTTGATCAGAATAAAAATGGTTTCAATATTGCCGGAATCAATCAGAAAGCTGTGGAGCTGTAGTAACTCTTTATATTCAGACAGCTGGTCTCGGAATCGATCTTCGATTTCAGTTTTCTTAAGAACGTTAAACTGTCTTGCGGATCGAACCAGATCACCAGACAGCTCTCTCAGGTGCTGGCTGCGACTGAAGAAGTCTAGCGCTTCTTTTGCATGCTCACGACCCTGGCGCGAAAGTGTCACCATAGAGTCGGTTGCTTGGTAGATCAATATGCCTAATGGTGCAACTACCAGAAAAAAAGCTAGCACCACCAGTTGCATCAGCGATCGGGTTTGTAAAGAAGACCCCCTGACAGTATTTGAATTGTTGATAAAGCGATGATCCTTCAGCTATAAAAAATTAAATAATCCTGAGAGCTGTTAACGTCAGAATATTTCGCAGTCCCTTAACTTCCTCTTGAAGGGGCTGTATCTCTTTCCGGTTCAGCACTCCGTCATTATTGATATCCAGTTTATGGAAACTGCTCGCCAGTGTTGGGTGGCGACGCATCTCTGTTAATGAAACCTCATCATCTCGGTTTCTATCCAGAGACTCAAACATTGAAAGGTAATGGGTCCTCTGGATAACACTTTTTTCCTTAGGAAGTTCAGAACGGATATGTTCAATAACTTCGGTATTGGACAATCGTTCCAGTTTTGTCGATTCAAGTTTTTGCTCTGTTTCGGCTTGGGCCAGTGATGCGGTAAAGGTCATCGCCAATAATACAATTGCAGCACGCATGTTTATCTCCCGGTAAGTGCTAAGTCACCGCGATATAAGCAATTATCAGGCCCTGTTTAATAAACTCCAACTAAAACAATGATTTAAGATATTTGTTCGAAAGAGATGCCTACTGATAGTATGGACTAAATTTGAATTATTGTCTCTTAAGTGCGACTATAAAACGGCTTAAGATTAAATATCCTTTAAAATCAATTAGTTGTATGGTTATGGATTTACGACAGGGGATGCTGGCTAATGAAACTATTGTGCTCACTTTCCTGTTCAACAGGATTGCATAATTGTCCTATTCCCTGGATTTCAATAGTTACCTTGTCACCGGGTTTCATATAGCCACGGGGTTTCATTTTAACGCCTACGCCGCTGCAGGTTCCGGTTGCAATGACATCACCTGGTTTTAAGGTGCAGACTGAAGAAAGAGTTTCAACCAGTTGATAGCAGTTGAAAATCAGATTGCGGGTATTTGAGTGTTGTCGTAGCTCGTCATTTACCCAGGTTTTTAGTTCCAGATTATGAGGATCCAGACTGTCGGCAGTTACTATCCAGGGGCCCATTGGTCCGTGACTGTCAAAAGACTTCCCTAGTGTCCAGGTCGGTGATTTTATTTGCCAGTCCCTCACTGAGACATCGTTGACAATGGTGTAACCGGCAATGGCCTGGGGCGCGTCTTCCACACTAACGTTGCGACAGTACTGCCCGATCACAAAGGCCAGTTCTCCTTCGTAATCCAGCTTGTCGGAAATATGTGGCCGGTATATAGGAGCGTCTGGATTAGTCACGCAACTGGATTGCTTATTAAATAGAGTCGGGAATGTTGGTGTTTCTAAGCCGGTTTCTGCTATGTGATCAGCATAGTTAAGCCCGACCCCGATAAACTTTTCTGGTTGCGGGATAGGAGCCAGTAATTGCACTGAATTAAGACTCATTGAATCACAATTATTGTCTGTCAATTGTTGAAGTCTAGACTTTAATTGAGAAAACTGACTCAGTAATTCTGGCATTGATCCCTTGAAAATATCGCCGGGGATTGGAAATATTCTGTCCGAATGTACAATTCCTAGTTGCTCGCCACCTGAGTCTGTATATCGTGCTAACTTCATCTGAGTTTTCCAGTTTTCTTCATTTTCACTACTGTAGCAAATTCCATGTTCAGGCGTCAGGGCCTCTTTGATATACGGTCGTTGAGGGGTATGCTAACGCCCTGACTAAAGTTTGTTTCTTGTTGAATTACGGATAGTTATGACCCGATTTACTTTTCATATAACCGCTTTTATCGTATTGCTGATGCTGGGGGGCTGTGCTGCACAGAACATGCGCAGTTTCCCTACTGCTCTATCGATAAAATCACTTTCTGGGGTGATGCTTGAGCAGCAGGGAGTACTCTGGTTCAGGCCCTGTAATGAACGTCTTTGGTGGTTGCTTAAAGATTATACTGAGCAACAGGAGTTGGCGGGGTTTTATCGTCAGTTTACTCTGGATAGTAAAGAGGAGCTTTATATCGAATTACAGGGCGCTGTAGACCCTGAGCATGAAAGTAATCTTCTGGTCAAACAGTTGGATACGGTTGGCGGTACCGCCTCTACATGTGATTTTCAGCTCAGGGATATTGAATTCAGAGTGGCTAGCAGTTCACCCTACTGGGTTGCTGATATTGGTTCGAAGATGACCTCGGTTAAAAGTTTTAAACCGGCGGGAAGCTATCACTTCTTTACCCAGGAAGAATCGACTGAAGATCCATTAATAGCGAATATATATAGGGAAAGAACCAAGGTTGCGCAGCCACTTCAGATAAAGATATTTTCTAAGCGTTGTATTGACCCTGAAAATGGTACGGTGCTGCCGTTTAGGGCAGAGATGACTTTTTTTGGCAATCTGTACAAAGGTTGCGCCCGTAAAGGTCAGCCCAGTGCTGAGTTTCTCAGTGGCTTCTACTGGTATCAACCTGAGGGGAAATACCAGGTGATGTTTAAGCTTTCTTTAGATAAACGGGTACAGCTGGTTACCCGGGACTCACGAGGAAACGCAGTGACGGAACGCGGCGCCTGGCAATATCTTGAATCGGGAAAGCTTATATTCAGTATGCTTGATGCCAGAGAAAACGAATATCTGATGTTATTTCGTTTAGGGAGAGAGGGGCAGTTAATATTGCAGACTGGTTCAGAGCGTTATGCCTCTGCGGGCGCCTCTTTTAAACTCTGGCGCCCATCGGGTTTGAGTGGTGGGCAGCTGCTGGGCTCCCGTGCTAAGCCTGGGGGGGTGACTGACGCCACGGATATGAAAAAATCAGAACTGATTGGTTCGACCGTTCTTCCAGCAGATATTGATGATGAGCTATTGAACGAAATTATCGTCATTGAATGAAGCGCTATAGGAACAAAAATATTGTTAGTTTCTAATCGCTTTCATTCATTCTGTTAATCTTTTAACAGTAAATCTTTAGCCTGATTTATCTCCGCTGCCAGATAATCGCTGCCGCCTCGATCCGGGTGAAGCTTTTGCATAAGTCGACGGTGAGCCTCAATGATCTCCTGCTTGGTTGCATCAGGATTAAGTCCTAAAATCTGATAGGCTCTGTCTTTTTCGGATAGTTCAGATTCTGTTCCGGTTTTATCATCTCCCCGCCAGCTGTCTCCAAAGCGCTTATCCAGATAAGTTTCGAGTAATCGTGCTGATTGAGGGTCTTTCTGGCGGCAGAAATTCAATAACTCAATAAACTCAGATTCACTAAGACTATCTAGCTGTCTACCTTGCAAAGGGCCTTCCAGTATTGCGCCGTCTAAAGAGCCAGTGTCATGGTCCAGGTTCATTTTTAAGATACGACTGTTAACTTCTGAGTTGTTTCCGTTAGTTTGTTTGTTTGCCTGGTAATGCCTGAAAATCTTTCCGGCAAAGGGGAGTAGAGGTAATAGTCGGCGGGCAAAAGGTAATAATAGAGCCACCAGAGCTCCAACCCAGTGTAGCTTCCCTGTGACGGTCAGGTAGAAGACCGTGGCAATTAACACTCCAAGAAGTAGCATCAGGTTTGCCTTGCGTTGCTGAGTGGTAGGCTTGCTTCTTAGCCATAAAAACCAGCCTAGTAATAGTAAACTGAGTAGAATTAGTACGATAGGATTCAAAGAAGATGCCTTTATGATTTGATCTGATGGCTTAACTGCAGGATGTCCGGGTTGCCTTTTCTCGCATACTCTAAAAGTGCCTGACGACCACCGGTTGCATACACGGCTACCGCACCGAGAAGTGCTTTAAGCGTTGCAGCACTGGCATCATCAAAGCGACAGTAAGCCCCCCCTGAAAGCTTTGCCATCTGCTTGAAAGCTCGCTGCGCCGTAATGTCTCGCCCTTCCTGAAAAATAAACAGAGGCGTTGAATGAATGCCTAACTGGCCTGCTAACTGACAGAGAAAATCTACGGGTTCTTCAACACAATCACCGATAAAAATGACCGCTTGTACGGTCTGTTGTCGGGTTTGCTTAAGGGTGTGCTGAAGTAAGCGCGCAATCTGAGTATGACCACCCTGGCAGTGAACCTGGTTCATCTGCTGAAGTAGACTATCGGTATTCTGTAGCCACGTGCTCGCGCTGAAGTTGTTTATGCCGCCATAGTGACAGAGTTGTACAGATAGTTGCCCCAGCTCTCTGGTTTCGAGAAACATTTCACTTTGTAGGTGGCAGGCATGATCCCATGTTCTTTCACGACTTGCAGTAGCATCCAGAGCGAAAATAAGTCGTCCGCTACTCTGAGAAGAAACACTGAGCTGCTTCGCTTGTTGCAGGAAAGCGTCAATCTCCTGATCACTGGAAACTGGCCGCAGTGAGCGTTTGTCTTTCATCTTGGTCAGACCTAAATGACTATATTGTCTCAAAGTCTGGCAGAAAACAGGGGGGCTTGCAGCCCTTATTTTAAATAACTAAATGATCAGCGCTTATCGCTAATATAACGGGCTCGCTTTTTCTCTTTAAGGTAGTCCATATCAACTAACACCAGGCCGTCAACGCAGAAATTAAAGTCAGCATCTACTCCGAAGTCGAGAAAGCGCACACCGCCTTCCTGGCAGACATCAGCGTACTGTTTGTAGAGTGTAGGTACCGCACAATTAAGGAAGTCCATCTGTTGCTTAAGTATCCGGAAATCCGCTTTGTAGTCCGCGCCGGTGAAAAGTTTTTGTAGATCTGCAGTTACTTTCGGTTCGAGCCTGTATGGGGTGAATGATTTGCCCAAGGAGTCATTATCGGGGAAGTGGAGGCTATAGAAATACACCAGCAAGTCTTTAGCGTGTTGAGGGTAACTGTTGCTCAGGCTAACAGGGCCAAACATATAACGTACCTCGGGGTGGCGCTTCAGATAAGCACCTATGCCATACCAGAGATAGTCCAGGCTACGTTTACCCCAGTATTTCGGCTGGACAAAGCTGCGACCCAGTTCAATTCCCTGCTCGAAGAACTGTTGCATTGCTGGTGAGTAATTAAATAGGGTAGAGCTGTATAGTTGATTGTCCTCACGGCTATTCATTTTCCAGACCTCGGCAAGACGGTAAGCGCCAACGATCTCTAGTTCTTCCTCATCCCAGAGTATCAGGTGACGATAGTGAGAGTCATAACGATCCAAATCGAGATTTTTACCGGTACCTTCACCAACACAGCGAAACGATAACTCTCTGAGGCGACCAACTTCGCGCATAACGGCAGAATCGGCCTGATAATTGAATAGATAGATTCGCTTACCGTCGGCTGTTTCACCAAGTAGTTCAGACTGCTTAAACTCCTTTTTCAGGGCTTGGCGGTTTTGCGGATGGGCGATGGTTTTTTCAGTTTTGAACAGGGGTTTACGCCCTTTGGCCAATCGATATAGATGTTTACGGACCAGTTTGCATTTTTCGCTACCCGGTAATGGTAGCTTCTCTAATTGAGAGTAGGGAATGGATTCACCTACCTTAAATGTCAGATTCATCGAGTGCTTATTAAACATTTCATGGGGAAGCAGCAGTGCGGCCAGGGTCTTGTTGATGCTTGATATGGTATAAAACAGTGAAGAGTTTTTACCTCCGATATAGATCGGCAGGATAGGGCTATTTGTTTTTTTTGCGAAGTGCAGAAATCCTTGATTCCAATTGCTGTCTTTAATACCTATTGCGCCAGCACGCGATACCTCTCCAGCGGGGAATACAATCACTGCTTCTTCGTTATGCAGTGCATTATTGATATTGGCGATGTCGTGCTTCCGCGTAGAGCGATTAAGATTATCAACCGGAAGGAGTAGAGGGCTTAACTGAGAAAATGAGGCAAGCATGTCGTTCGCCACAATGCGGACATCTTTACGAATTTCGCCGATCATTTTCAACAATGCGAGCCCGTCGAGGGCGCCTAGCGGATGGTTTGCAATAATAAGAACTCGTCCGCTGGAGGGAACGTTCATTAGGTCTTTATTGGTTAAGCTGTAAGTGAAATTGAAGTAGTCTAGTACTTGGTCAATGAAATCAAATCCCTGACAACTGCGATTCTCATCCAGAAATTTATTGACTTCTTGCTCGTGAAATAACCGCCGTAAAATAAACAGCACTGTGTTTCGAATGGCAGTAGGTTTAGATGTAAAAGATGGGTATTTTTCGATTATTACCCGTTCAACGTTTATCACTTTTATCGCCCTTATTGTTACAGTTCACTGCTGAAATTTATGATATTTTCGTGACAGTGAGTTGGCAAAAAAGTGACGATTTAGTGACAGGGCAAGTTATTGTTGGATTTTGCTATCTGACCCTACCAGGTTAATCAAATTCCAGTGACTCCTTCCAGGGGTCTTTATCCTCTTTTCGGCGACCATGGTTTTTTCTTCGACCAGCTTCATAGCGAATAAGGTTTCTCCGATCAAGACCTGCTCGGCGGTCTTTGCATGACCTTCTCTCATCCAAAGGGTTGTGCTGTTCTAGCTGATCTTTATTAGAATCTGCTTCCATCTGAAGTTTCCTCCGATTAATTACTTACAGAATAGAAGGTTACTTCGTCTTTGGCTAATTTAACCATATCTCGATGGGGCTCTGGATGCCTTCTTGTGCTTTTTACTTAGTTATTAATTGCTCAGGGACAATGTTTTTGATCTGGTTACCTTGACGCTCCGCTTTGCTAACATCAAAATTATAGTTGCTATCTATGCTTAACTTTTATCTAAGGGAATAGAATTTCAATGGACACACTGAATGCAACATTTGCTCGCCGCCTCCTGATTGCTCATCTGGTTTCTACTCTGGAGAAGCCCAGCGTGCCCGTTCTGATGTCTGAAACAGGCTGGCCTCGTCGAACTATTCAGGATGTTATTAAAGCGATACCAGGAATGGGTGTGAATATCTATTTCAGGCAGGATGGACGTCGTAATAACGATGGATATTATGTGATTGACCAGTGGGGAGCGATTAATCCAGATTGGCTAGATCAAAATATTGATAACGTGAAAAAATCATTAGAGTAAAAATAACTGTTTTTTTGTACAGTATTTAATAGTAGGCTTGGATTTACTGATTGAAAGTTCCGGGCCGCCATTAGTGATAGATCAGCTGACAGATGAGCTTCAACGAAAAATAATCCACTGTGATTGTGACTGTTTCTTTGCCGCAGTCGAGATGCGGGATAATCCAGCTCTAAGAGATATTCCCCTGGCTATTGGCGGGTCTTCTGATCGTCGCGGGGTGCTATCTACTTGTAATTATCAGGCCCGAAAGTTTGGAATTCATTCGGCAATGGCAACCGCCCATGCCTTAAAGCTCTGCCCTGACCTTATCGTCATCCCCGGCAGCATGGAGAAATACCGCCAGGCTTCTGCGGCGATTATGGCCATCTATGCTGACTATACTGATCTGATTGAACCGCTATCTCTGGATGAGGCTTACCTTGATGTAACCGGGGTCTCTACTTTTGGGGGGAGCGCGACCCTGATTGCAGAGGAGATAAGGCAAAGGGTCAGTAAAACAGTTGGTATCACTATTTCTGCCGGTGTGGCGCCGAATAAATTCATAGCTAAAATTGCCAGTGATTGGAATAAACCCGATGGGCTCTGTGTTATCACTCCGGATAAGATGGATGCATTTATTCTGCAATTACCGGTAAAAAAAATCTATGGTGTAGGAAAGGTGACTTCTGGAAAATTACAGCAGATGGGCATCGAAACCTGTGCAGATCTTCGTCAACTAAGTATGGCGCACTTAGTAGACCGTTTTGGGCGATTCGGCAAGCGGCTTTATGAGCTGAGCCGAGGTGAAGACGACCGTCCTGTTCGTGTGAGTCGTGAACGTAAGTCGATCAGCGTGGAACATACGTTTTCAAGTGACTTACCAGATCAGCAAAGTTGTACCGATCAGTTACCTGCTATGCTTGAGGAGCTTGAACAACGTTTTCAAAAGCACAGTAAGCAGCGCGAGATAGCTGGAGCGGTTATAAAGCTGAAGTTTTCCGACTTTACTCAGACGACTGTTGAGCAAAGTGCATCTGAATGTCCGTTGGCGCTCTATGAGCATCTGTGCCGTGAAGCATGGCTTCGGGGTGATAAGGCAGTAAGGTTGATTGGGGTTGGCTACCGGCTTAAACCGCGAAATCCTCAGTCTGTTGAACAGCTTAGATTGATAGAATAAAGAGGCAGGCCTATGGCGGCATTTCCTGTAGCTGAGCTTATTCAGCGGTTGGACCGGTTACAGTCTGAATCTGGCTACCGTGATGATGTTAATGGTCTCTACTGTTGCCGGTTAGCACTCGACGCGCTAGAACAGGGTAATTATGGTGTCGCTGCCATTCTGATTGATTCCCAGGGAGAGGTAATAGCTCAAGCTGAAAATCGGGTATTCAGTTCTGGTTACAGTAGTAGCGCTCATGCAGAGATGCTATTGGTTGATCAGTTGGAGCGGGGGCTAGATTACCCTCCTGCTCAGTTAACCATGTTGGTGTCCCTTGAACCTTGTCCAATGTGTCTGGCTCGGTTGATTCTGTCAGGGATAGCTTCAATACGATATATGGTGCCAGATTCTTATGGCGGGATGGTGAGTCACGCTGAGCATTTTCCACCGGCCTGGAAAAACCTGGCTCAGTTACAAAATCATTATGAAGCGCATATCTCTTCTGCCGTCAGGGATCTGGCTGCTGATATAGCGACAACAAATCTGAGTTTGCTACGTAAAAAACTCCTATCCCATATCCGTCCCTAGCTCTGTTTTGTGCGCTTGCACAATGCTATAATCGCGCACTTTATCCAGCCTCCCACTCTCTCAGGAAAAGCGTTCTATTATGCTGCAGTTGATCTATAAACGTTCTCAAAGTATGAAAGCCGACGTGCTGTCAGGCCTTACGGTCGCGCTGGCGCTGGTTCCGGAAGCTGTGGCTTTTGCTTTTGTGGCTGGTGTTGACCCTTTGGTCGGTCTTTACGCTGCGTTCATGGTGGGACTGATTACTGCTTCTATCGGAGGTCGTCCGGGTATGATTTCCGGAGCCACAGGTGCATTAGCGGTAGTGATGGTTAGTCTGGTGGCACAACATGGTGTTGAGTACCTGTTTGCCACTGTTGTACTGATGGGTATTCTCCAGATTGCGGCAGGAATATTTCGCTTAGGTAAGTTTATCCGAATGGTGCCACATCCTGTCATGCTGGGTTTTGTTAATGGCTTGGCTATTGTTATCTTTCTCGCCCAGATGAAGCAGTTTCAGATTGCTGATGCCGACGGCGTGTTGGGCTGGATGCAGGGTGGACAGATGGCTGTCATGCTAGGATTGGTTGCATTGACGATGGCGATTATCCATTTTCTACCTAAGTTGACGACGGCGGTTCCATCGACGCTGGTTGCGATTCTGGCTGTGACAGGCATCGTTATCGGTCTGGATATTGATTCTGCCCGCAGTGTGCAGGATGTGCTTGTTGATATGACGGGTGATGCGACAGCGAGCATAGCAGGGGGGCTCCCACAGTTTCATATCCCTATGGTTGATCTCAACCTGGAAACGTTGAAAATCATCCTCCCTTATGCGCTGATTCTGGCCGCAATTGGTCTGATTGAATCCCTTCTTACTCTAACCCTGATTGATGAAATTACTGAGACCCGTGGCCGAGGTAACAAAGAGTGCGTAGGTCAGGGCGTTGCTAACGTTGCGACCGGCTTCTTTGGCGGTATGGGCGGTTGTGCGATGATTGGCCAGAGCATGATTAATATAAGCTCCGGCGGAACAGGGCGTGCATCGGGTATATCCGCAGCGCTTTTCCTGCTGCTGTTTATTATGGTGGGCTCCAGTTGGATAGAGATTATCCCTGTGGCTGCACTAGTTGGTGTAATGTTTATTGTGGTTATCGGAACATTCGAGTGGGCTAGTCTTAATATGATGCGTAAGATTCCGCCATCGGATGCGATTGTGGTTGTGACCGTTACAGTTGTTACTGTGTTGACGGATCTGGCTATCGCCGTAATTGTAGGTGTAATTGTATCGGCATTGGTGTTTGCCTGGAAGCATGCCAAGCACATGCTGGTAGAGACCAGCATGCATAACAACGGTTTTCTTAAGATTTATAAGCCAAACGGCCCGCTGTTTTTTGGCTCAGTGAAGACTTTTAGGGATAACTTTACGCCAAAGTTTGATCCACAAGAGGTGATTATCGACTTTGCTAATTGCCGCGTAATGGATCACTCAGGCATTGAGGTTATCGATTCTCTGGTTGAGCGGTATGAAAAAGCGGGCATCGATATTCATATCCGTCACCTGAGTTTTGAGTGCATTAAGTTACTTGAAAAATCTGGCAGTGTGGTTGAGATTAACCGTGCTGAAGATCCCGACTATAAAGTGGCGGATGACAAGCTGGCTTAGGGGCTCGTTATTTCGTTCAAAGCCGCGACAATAGTCGCGGTTTTTTTTATCTTTTTACAGGTACTAAATATGGAAATTGAACTGATTGTCTCCTTCTTGGCTCTGGGAGCTGTTGTTGGATTTCTGGCAGGACTGCTAGGGATTGGGGGTGGCTTGGTAATGGTGCCGGCGCTGACTTCGTTGTTTATCTGGCAGGGGATTCCACTGGAGCAGGTTGTTCATTTGGCGCTGGGAACGTCTATGGCTTCTATAGTCGTTACTTCAATCTCCAGCATGCGTGCTCACCATAAAAAGGGCGGCGTTCTCTGGGATGTGGTTAGACTGATCGCTCCGGGAATTGTTGTAGGCGCATTTTTGGCCACCTTTCTGGCGGCGGTGCTTAGCTCGAAGGTGCTGGGAATCTTTTTTTCCTGCTTCCTAGTGTATGCCTCTACTCAGATGTTCCTTAATATGAAGCCTAAACCGACTCGGATATTACCAGGCAGGACCGGACTGTTAGCAGCGGGAAGTATTATAGGGAGTGTTTCAGCGCTGGTTTCTATTGGTGGCGGGACCCTGACAGTGCCTTTTCTCAGTTGGCATAATATTGATGTAAAGAAAGCGATTGGCACTTCAGCGGCCATTGGTTTGCCGATCTCAGTTGCGGGTACTATAGGATATCTGGTGAATGGCTTATCTGTCGATTTGAATATCGACTATGTGTTCGGCTTTATCTATCTGCCGGGCGTAGTTCTGATCTCTATGATGAGTTTTCTGACGGCCTCTCTGGGTGCGCATGTTGCTCATCTGCTCCCGGTGCCGGTATTGAAGAAAGTCTTTGCTGTATTGCTGCTGGGCCTGGCAATTAAAATGATTAGTTCTGTTATTTGAATAAAAAGTGACTGCTCTTAAGTAAAAAAGGGTAGGCGAAAAAAAAGAGCGTCAATTCCATGAGCTCTTTTCTTAATCCCAGCTAAAAGCAGGTCCTTACTGTAACCTCTTCGAAATCCTGGAAGAGGCTTTCCATCCTTGGAAATTTCATGCGAAATACCGGTCAGCTTCCTGCCGATAGGTAATGTCCTTATCGCGTTCTTACTTCCTTGTCCCCCAGTTGTTTCTTCAGTCCTTGAAGAGCGTCGATCCAACGGGGATAGTATCTCTATATTGTCGTAATAGAGATATAGGAAAAAGTCTTAATTTGTCTTCTTAATGCGACCTCTGTGTCTTTATTTAGAGACAGCGGTTGATTTGGCTTTTTCCTAATGGGTTACTATGTCCGGGATTTTATTTCGCTTTAAGTGGTGCTTGGTCGAAACTAATTCCACTCCAGCCCTGCTGCATAAAGTTTCGAATATTGCCATGATCGCTGCCTTGAGGGTTTTCCAGTACATCTTTGTGATAAAAGCGACCAAAACAGTTGAGAGTCTGTTGCTCTGACAAGTTGTTGAGTTGGGCAAAGGCAAAGATCTTGCAAGAGCCTTCATTGGTGCTCGCTTCATTGATGAGCTCACCATTGTTGAAGCGGGTAGGAGAGTATTCATAGCTCGCTGTGATAACAGCCATTGTATCTTCAAAGTCTATATTTTCAGGGGTATTAAGCTGTTGTATGAACTGTTGCAGATTCATATAAGATTCCAGTCTCTATATTTTTAAAAAGAGTGATTTACTCTTGTTGCTGTAACAGTGCGTGAACTAGTTCTGTATTGGGTACATCAATACCTAACTGTTGTGCGCGCTTGATGACAGCACCGCTGATGCCATCTAATTCTAGTGGTCTGTTTTTCTCTTTATCTACTAACATCGAGGTTTTGATAGCGTCGAAGCTGCTAATCAGTTCAAACATCTCATCGATGTCTTGCTGATTTAGGTCGACATCATCAGCTTGTGATACGGCGGCCACTTCCTGCATCATCCGATAGACTGTTTTGCCATAGGTAGGATGAGATGTCAGGCTGCGGGTATCAAGGCGAGTCAGGGCGGAAAGGGGATTAACGCCATTGTTGATGAGAAGCTTACGCCATAATTCATGGCGTATGTCGTTGCTGATTCGTGCAGGGATGCCCGCACCGTTAAATGCTTCGGCAAATAACGTCAGTGAAGCAGGGCTGAATATCTGTGTACTGCTGTGATTGGGCCAGCTACCGAAAACGACCTGAGCGGGCCCCGTAGCTTCTATTTTACCAGGTGCAATGATATGCCCGCCGATACGTACTGCGAGCCCGCCTATCGTGCGATAGCGTCCCAGAGCCTGTTCTATCATCGGCTCATTATCTACGCCATTCTGAAGAGATAAAACAGGCACTTCTGAGGAGGTTAGCCAAGACTCTAACTGGGATAAAATAGACGAAGTCGCGCCTGCTTTAAGGGTTAGCAGAATGAGGTCAAAATCAGCGCATTGATAGTCTTTCTTCAGGGCCTCAATATCGACAGCTTCAACCTGCGCATTGAAATTAAGATCCTGATGGCTGACGCGTAAGCCTTTCTGTTGCAAGGCTTGTAGATGTTCGCCACGAGCCAGGTAACAAACATGATGTCCCTGAAGTTGGAGTTTGGCGCCGTAGTAACAACCAATCCCACCGGCACCGATAAAAAGAAATCGCATAGTCTGCTACCTTTCAGATCACTTTTGGGCTGAGGATAGAACTATACCTGCAGAGAGGGTGATTTCCAGTCTGTAATTATCAACTTAGGTAAAAACTTGGAAGTTACCGGGGTTTTTAAGCCCCGGAATGATTAACGGTTGCCAGAACGTTGGCTTGGTTTTGCGGTACTGTTAGTTCGACTACCGGAGCGTCCACCACGACTAGCTGGTTGCTGACTGTTTCCAGAGGGCTTGGCGCCTGATGCAGCTCTTTGTGCAGGCTTAGCTTGTGCTTTCTGGCCTTGTGGGGCATTGCCACCGTTCGATTTCTGTTCCTGATTGCCACCAGAGGCGCGGTGGCGTTTGTTTTTGCCAGTGGGTTTATGGCCCCGGGCGACATCGGAGGAACGTTGTCCATCTTTATGCCCAGTGCTCTGTCTTTTAGGCTTATTAGGCTTGCGCTTACGGGTATTCAGACTTGATTCGGGTAGATTGTGTAACGGCTGGAATCCCAGTACCTCTTCACGTTCCAGTATCTTACCAATCAGGTTCTCGATATCAGATAGCTGATCAAACTCATCAGCGCTGACCAACGATATCGCCTGACCAGTTGCACCAGCGCGGCCGGTACGACCAATTCGGTGGACATAGTCTTCAGCAACATTTGGCAGGTCAAAGTTAACTACCTGAGGGAGCTGCTCAATGTCCAGTCCACGTGCTGCAATGTCAGTTGCAACCAATACCTGCACTTTACCTTGCTTGAACTCTGCAAGGGCTTTGGTTCGTGCGCCCTGGCTCTTATTGCCATGGATGGCCGAGGCATTAATTTTTTCAGAGTCTAGATGCTTAACAAGTTGGTTCGCCCCTCGCTTGGTGCGGGTAAATACCAGTACCTGGTGCCACTGGTGTTCTTTAACCAGCTCAGTGAATAGGCGCGCTTTCTGTTTCTTATCAACCGGGCAGATCCACTGTTTCACGGAGGTTGCTGCTGCGTTACGCGGTGTAACGGATATCTCTACCGGATTGTTGACCAGGCCTTTTGCCAGAGTACGGATAGAGTCAGAAAAGGTAGCGGAGAACATCAGATTCTGGCGCTTCTGCGGCAGTAGGCTGATGACTCTTTTAATATCGTGGATAAAGCCCATGTCCAGCATTCGGTCAGCTTCATCCAGAACCAGAACTTCAACTTTGTTAAATTTAACAGCGTTTTGGTTGTAGAGGTCCATTAGACGGCCAGGAGTAGCGATAAGAATATCGATACCTTTACGAAGCTGCATCATCTGCGGATTAATACTCACACCGCCAAAGACAGCGGTGGATCTCAACGGCAGGTGCTTACCGTAGTCGTGAACACTTTCAGCAACCTGAGCGGCCAATTCACGAGTGGGAGTGAGAATGAGTGCACGAATCTGATTGCCCTGGGCGCGTTCACCACGGCTAAGCAGCTCGAGAAGTGGCAGGGTAAAGCCCGCCGTTTTTCCGGTACCGGTCTGAGCTGCTGCCATCAGATCCTTGCCTTCCAGTACGGCAGGAATAGCCTGCGCCTGAATCGGAGAAGGGGTCTCGTAACCTTTATCGGTAATGGCATTGAGTATCGGTGCCGACAGGCCCAGCTCGGTAAATTTCATGCACTCTCTCTATAACTGAAGTGTCAAAATGACAGAAGCGCGAAGGATACAGGAAAGGCGGTCTAAATGGCAGTATTTATGCCGTTTGCAGGGTGCAGCTGAGTTGCCAAACTTCTATGGAACCGCCGCTTAGGTTGGCGATTAGATTTGGTGCCATTTTGTTAAAATCATCACCTAGAATCTGAGTGGGTGAGATGGGAGTAATTTTCTTCGTAGGGGTGTCGGTGTTATTTTCTTTGCTCGTCTGCCGTTTGCGCCAGGCTAGTGCCTCTTCTGACCAGTGATCAGTATTGTCCAGGGTAAAGCCACTCACTTCCAAAATTTCAGTTAACTCTCTCAGGGTTAGCAGGTGAGATTGATCAGCGGTACGCGCCCAAGGTACGGGGTAGCGCATTTGCTCCGGATTAGGGCCTTGAATTACTTCATGAAGCAAGAGAGTACTGTTTGTGTCCATAACCCTGCGACACTCGCGCAGACAGTCTTCTGTATCGGGTATATTCAGCAGACTGTGCTGAAAGATGATGCAATCGAAACTATTATCAGCAAAAGGGAGCTGTTGTGCATCACAGGTAACTATTCTAACGGAAATGTCTTTGCTGAACAGTTCGGTTATTGATCGGTTGAGCGTATTAAATCGGTGGGTGATATCAACTGTGGTTATTTCGATAGCAGATATTTCTGTGTTAAAGCGGTTAGAGATCAGGCGCATCAGACCGCCAGTGCCGGAGCCAATCTCAAGAATCCTTTTTGGTTGTATCTTCTCCAGTTGTAGCAGCAGTTTCTCAGAGGCTTTGATGCCGCCAATATGGAGCTGGTCTATGGGAGCCAGTTGATAGATGGTAGGCCCTTCGGGGTAACGTTCGCGTAGTTGAGAGAGCAGTGTCTCTTCATTCATATGATCGCTATAGTGATGATCTATGCCCATCGTCTATCCCTGTTGTTATTTTACCGATTGCTTAATCTAAAACGGGGGCTCCTGTTAGGGAGCCCCCGTATGTTCATCAGACAAAAAAGCAGTATTAGATATCATCTAATCCCAGCTCTTTGATAGAGACTTCACGCATCTTGAATTTTTGGATCTTACCGGTAACTGTCATCGGGAACTCTTCCACGAATTTAAAGTAGCGCGGTACTTTAAAGTGCGTGATCTTGCCCTTACAGAAAGCCCGAAGCTGCTCTTCAGTCACGCTATCGGAATCACCATTGAGTTTAACCCAGGCAATCAGTTCTTCACCGAATTTTTTGTCCGGTACACCGGTAACCTGAACGTCGCTAATACCCGGGTGAGTGTATAGGAACTCTTCAATCTCTTTTGGATAGACGTTCTCACCACCACGGATAACCATATCTTTGATACGACCCACGATCTGGATATAACCTTCTTCATCCATGGTTGCCAGGTCTTCGGTATGCATCCAGCCGTTTACATCGATAGAGCCTTTGGTGCCCTCTTCGTTGTTCCAGTATTTCAGCATGACGCTGTAACCACGGGTACAAAGCTCGCCAATCTCACCGCGGGCAACAGTTCGTCCTGTTGCTGCGTTGACGATCTTAGTTTCCAGATGCGGCTGAGTACGGCCAACAGTAGTTACTCGTTTCTCGAACGGATCGTCGGCTGCAGTTTGAGTCGAAACCGGGCTGGTTTCAGTCATGCCATAGGCGATCTGAACCTCTTGCATATTCATCTTTGTGTTTACCGCTTTCATCACCTCAGCAGGGCAAATGGCACCTGCCATGATGCCGGTGCGCAAGGAAGACAGATCATAATTATCAAAATCAGGATCTTCCAGCTCGGCGATAAACATCGTCGGAACGCCATATAACGCAGTGGCTTTCTCTTTCTGAATCGCTTCCAGTACTGATTTAGGATCGAAACCATCAGTCGGATAGATCATGGCTGCACCATGCGTCATGCAACCCAAGTTACCCATAACCATGCCAAAGCAGTGGTAGAGTGGTACTGGAATGACCAGGCGGTCTTTATCGGTTAAGTTCTGACTTTCGCCAACAAAATAGCCGTTGTTAAGAATGTTATGGTGACTTAGGGTTGCTCCTTTAGGGAAGCCGGTGGTACCCGAAGTGTATTGAATGTTGATAGCATCATCGAACTGCAGCTTTGCCTGAGTTGCTTCGACTTCTGAGAGCTCTACCTTGCTAGCCTCTTCGACGAAGTCGTTCCAGCGCCACATACCTGGGTGCTGTTCTTCCGAAAGGTTAATAATGCATTCCAATGTTTTCAGCTTTTCAGATTTAAGCTGGCCTTTTTCGCAGCTATTCAGCTCTGGCGCAAGTTCCAGCAGCATCTGAGTGTAATTGGAATGTTTAAAGCTGTCCGCAGTTACCAGGAACTTAGTGCCTGACTGGTTCATGGAATATTCCAGCTCGTGCAGTCGGTATGCGGGGTTGATATTCACCAGAATGGCGCCAACTTTAGCCGTGGCGAACTGGGTGACGGTCCATTGTGCGCAATTTGGTGACCACATGCCTACCCGGTCACCGGCTTTAACGCCGACAGCTAGAAGGGCGCGGGCACACTGTTCTACTTGCTGGCGCAGGTCATCGTAGGTCCAACGAATATCCTGAAAATGTACAATCAATGCATCGTTGTCAGGGTAGGTGGCACAGATTTCATCGAACTTATCGCCGATGGTCATGCCTAGTAGCGGTTTATTACTGGTACCGCTTGTATAACTGGGTTTTGCATTACTCATTGCTATATCCCTTCCTTATTCTTATCAGCGGAGAGCTTTATTGTCCTGTCTGACAGTTCGAACACCTGGGCTCTCGCTTTAATTAAGATAGTTAATTCGGTTAACGCGCCTGTGCGTGATACTCAGGGTTGGGCTGCATATCTACCGCACTGGCAACTCGGTTCGTCATATTGTAAAAACCGGCTACGTTGGCGATATCCCAGATGTCCTGATCGGAGAAGCCGGCATCACGTAGTGCCTGACGGTCTTCCTCTTCAATTGAATCTGCGGCAACGGTCATCTTTACGGCAAAATCGAGCATTGAGCGATGTCGCTGAGACAGCTCTGCAGCCCGATAATTAATCGCCATCAGTTCGCCCAGAGCAGGGTCTTCAGAATAAGTACGAACCGCAGCGCCGTGGGCGACGATGCAGTAGAAGCAGTGATTCTGTGAGGACACGGCAACAGCGATCATCTCGCGTTCCAGTGTCGTCAGATTGCCTTCGCCGAACATAAGCTCATTATAAAACTTAGAGAATACGTCTAATTGAGCTGCGTTCTGGCTGTAGGCGGTCAGTACATTAGGTACCATGCCCAGCTTTTCATCGCAGACTTCGAAATATTTTTTGAACTCCGGCGATAGTTCATCGCGCGCCGGGTATTTCAGATCTAACGCGGTAACATGATCCGGTTGAGACATCGTATTACTCCGTATTATTGTTATGTCAGAGCGGTTTTAATATCGCTATATTAGGGTAAACCCTCATCTGATTTCAAGCGTTCAGATCAAGGCTTCCCCTTTTGCTGCTGGCTTAGCTGCGGCTCTTATTTACACCCTAGCGCCAGTGCTACTTTTGAACCACTGCTACGGCCAAGTTGAGCGGTGATCCAATGACCGGTTTGTGCCAGTTTCTGTAGATCAACGCCGGTCTCAATACCTAATCCGTTAAGCATGTAGAGCACGTCTTCGGTCGCCACATTACCGGAAGCACCTTTAGCGTAAGGGCAGCCTCCAAGTCCTGCGACAGAAGCATCGATTACCGCAACACCTTCTTCAACAACAGCATACAGGTTGGCCAGGGCCTGACCGTAAGTGTCATGGAAGTGTGCTGCCAGGTTTGCAACAGGTACTTGTTTGGCTACCGCTTCGAGCATTCGTTTTGCTTTCAGCGGTGTACCAGCACCGATAGTGTCACCCAAGGATATTTCGTAGCAGCCCATGTCCATGAGGTCACGGCTTACCGCAGCAACCTGTGCAGGATCGATATCGCCATCATAAGGGCAGCCCATCACGGTGGAGACATAGCCCCGCACCCGGATGTTGTGCTCTTTAGCCATTTCAATCACTGGTGCGAAGCGCTCCAGGCTTTCCTTAATAGAACAATTGATGTTCTTTTGGGTGAAAGCTTCAGATGCTGCACCAAATACGGCTACCTCATCCACGCCGGCAGCAATTGCGCCTTCCAGCCCTTTTAAGTTAGGCGTCAGTGCTGAATAGGTAATACCTGATTTGCGGGTGATGCCAGCCATAACGGCACTGGCATCGCCCATCTGAGGTACCCACTTAGGCGAGACAAAACTGGCCGCTTCGATATGCGTCAGGCCGGTATCGCTAAGTTGGTTGATAAGTTCAACCTTAATAGCGGTGTCGATTACCGGTCCTGATTCATTCTGGAGACCATCGCGGGCCCCCATTTCGAATAAGCGAACATGCTTAGGAAAAGCCATGCTTAGTCCTCCGCAGCGTTTAGCGAAATAAGCTCAGCGCCATCTTCAACCAGATCACCTTCAGCGAAGTAGACTTCAGCCACAGTACCGTCATGCGGTGCCTTCAGGCTGTGCTCCATCTTCATCGCTTCCATGATTACTACGGTTTCGCCTTTTTTAACTTCCTGACCAGCTTCAACCAGTACCGCAACAACGGCGCCGTTCATTGGTGCAGTCAGGCTGTTATCACCGGCGCTATCGTCGGTAATGAAGCTTTCACGGTGCTGTTCGCAGATAAACTGTTCGCCTTCATGGAACAAGGTCAGGTCGTCACCATCATTAAACAGATGCACACTAAGGCGGTGACCGTTGATGATTACATCAAGTTTGTCATCGTTGAGCTGTGCAGATACCAGATAGCTAGCATCGCCAACCTGTATCTGGTACTGACCGTTCTGCTCGACAATGCTCAGGTCATACTCAGCTTCGTTATGAATTAGCTTGAGTGGGCGGGCATACTCAGAGTTAACGCGCCAGCTGTTCTGGTGACCAAAAGGTGAGTACGCATCATCCGGATTCGTCGCTTGTTGTTTGGTCTTTTCGCCGAAGAAGCAGGCGGCCATTACCAAGCAATACTGAACATCCAGGTTGCTGGCAGGGAACAGCAGTTTTTCATGCTTCTCGATAAAGCCGGTATCCAGATCCAGTGCTTTGAATGGAGCGCTACCAGCCAGGTTACGTAGGAATCGCAGGTTAGTTTTAAGGCCGCTGATGCGGTATTCCTCAAGTGCCTTTTCCATTCGCGCGATAGCACGGTCACGGTCATCATCCCAGACAATCAGCTTAGCGATCATTGGGTCGTAAAATACGCTGACTTCGTCACCTTCTACTACGCCGGTATCAACCCGCACGTGCTGGCTTTCTTCCGGAGTACGCAGGTAGTGCAGGGTACCGGTAGCTGGGAGGAACTCATTATCCGGATCTTCGGCATAAATACGGGCTTCCAGAGCGTGACCGTGGACACGGACCTCATCCTGCTGCTGTGGCAGTGGTTCACCACTGGCGATACGTAGCTGCCATTCCACCAAATCTTGTCCGGTGATCAGTTCGGTAACGGGGTGCTCTACCTGTAGACGGGTGTTCATCTCCATGAAGTAGAAAGAACCATCCACGTCATACAGAAACTCGACCGTACCGGCACCGACGTAGTCAATTGCCTGGGCCGCACGAACGGCCGCGTCACCCATAGCTTTACGGGTTTCGTCAGAAAGGTTTGGAGCAGGTGCTTCTTCAATAACTTTCTGGTGACGACGCTGTACCGAGCAGTCACGTTCCGCCAGATAGACGCCGTTGCCCTGCTTATCGCAGAACACCTGAATCTCTACGTGACGTGGTTGAGTCAAGTAGCGCTCAATCAGCATATCGGAGTTACCAAAAGCCTTTTTTGACTCACGGCAAGCCGAAGTCAGGGCTTCATCGAACTCATCGATAGAGTTAACCACCCGCATGCCTTTACCACCGCCACCGGCAACCGCTTTTAGCAGTTGTGGGAAGCCACACTTGACTGATTCTTCTTTCAGTACAGCATGGGTCTGGTCATCACCGTGATAACCCGGTACTAAAGGTACTGATGCGTGGGACATAATCTCTTTTGCAGCAGACTTTGAACCCATCGCCTCGATAGCGCCGGTTGGTGGTCCGATAAACTCAATGCCGTTATCAGCACAAGCTTGAGCGAATTGAGCATTTTCAGACAGGAAACCATAGCCTGGGTGAACAGCCTGAGCGCCGGATTGTTTGGCAATCTCAAGAATTTTGTCAGCCCGAAGGTAACTTTCACTGCTGGGCGCTGGTCCTAACAGAAAGGCTTCGTCAGCCATCGCAACATGACGTGCGTTACGGTCTGCTTCAGAATAGACAGCAACACAGCGGATACCCATGCGGTGTGCGGTCTGAATAACACGGCAAGCGATCTCGCCGCGGTTAGCTATAAGAATTTTACTAAACATGCCGCTTACTCCTGGATCCAGTTCGGTTTACGCTTTTGCAGGAAAGATCCTAGTCCTTCCTGTCCTTCGCCGCTGACACGGATGTCTGCAATGCGACGGGCGGTATCATCGATCACTTCTTTCGTGATCTCCTTCTGGCTGACTGCGAAGATCAGATCTTTTGCAGCTTTCATTGCCTGAGGGCTGTTTTTACGCAAGGTAGCGATAAAACGGTCACAGGCTTCATCCAGTTGTTCCACGCTTTCTACTACTTCATGTACCAGACCAAATTCTTGTGCCGTACGGGCATTAAAGAGTTCAGCGGTGACAAAGTAGCGACGTGACTGTCGTTCGCCAATAGCACGAACAACGTAAGGGCTGATAACCGCAGGGATTAAGCCAATCTTCACTTCAGACAGACAGAAGCCACTGCTTTCAGCTGCGATAACAATATCGCAACAGGCTGCGAGACCGACGGCACCACCATAGGCGGCACCTTGAACCAGCGCGATAGTCGGCTTGGAGTGGTCATTTAGAACTTCCATCAGGCGAGCCAGACGACCCGCATCTACCATATTCTCTTCATGACTGTTCTGAGCCATGCGTTTCATCCAGGCCAGGTCGGCGCCAGCAGAGAAGTTTTTACCGCGGGAGCGTAGAACCAATACCCGGACTTCAGGGTCTTCGTTAGTGGCTTCCAGGTTGGCAATCAGCTGCTCAATTACATCGTCATCAAAAGCATTGTGCACTTCTGGACGATTGATGATTAGCTGGGCGACACCGTTACTGCTTTTTTCCAGCAGCACCAGTTGATTATTTGAATCAGTATTCATAGTCAGGCCCTCCGTTACATGCGGAATACGCCGAAACGGGTTTCACCCACCGGCTTATTCAATGCTGCGGAAAGGCTCATGCCGATAACATCACGAGTCTGAGTCGGGTCTATTACGCCATCATCCCAAAGACGGGCTGAAGCATAGTAAGGGTGACCTTGATGCTCATAGGTATCGATGATTGGCTGTTTGAATTCAGCTTCTTCATCCGTAGACCACTCTTCACCGACGCGATCCATGTTGTCACGCTTAACGGTTGCCAGCACACCGGCAGCCTGTTCGCCACCCATTACTGAGATACGGGCATTTGGCCACATGAACATCATGTTAGGGCTGTAAGCGCGACCACACATACCGTAGTTACCGGCACCGAAGCTGCCGCCAATAAGAACTGTAAATTTAGGTACATCGGCACAGGCAACCGCCGTAACCATCTTGGCGCCATGCTTGGCAATACCTTCCGACTCGTACTTTTGGCCGACCATAAAGCCGGTGATATTCTGTAGGAATAGTAGTGGGATCTTGCGCTGACAGCACAGTTCGATAAAGTGTGCGCCTTTCTGAGCGGACTCGCCGAACAGGATGCCGTTGTTAGCGACGATGCCAACTGGATAGCCGTGGATATGTGCAAAACCAGTTACCAGAGTCGTACCGTATAGTTTTTTGAATTCATCAAATTCAGAACCGTCGACAATACGCGCAATAACTTCACGTACATCATAAGGTTTTCTAAGGTCGGTACCGACAATGCCGTATAGATCGTCAGCCGGGTAGAGCGGTGCTTTAGTTGGCTGAGTCTTGATATTAATATCTTTACGACGATTGAGATTGGCCACACAGGTGCGGGCAATTTCCAGTGCGTGATGGTCGTTCTCAGCATAGTGATCGGCTACGCCGGATACTTTACAGTGAACATCTGCACCGCCCAAGTCTTCAGCACTAACAACTTCACCCGTTGCCGCTTTAACCAGCGGAGGACCAGCCAGGAAGATAGTACCCTGTTCACGAACAATAATAGACTCGTCTGCCATGGCCGGTACATATGCACCACCTGCAGTACAGAGACCCATTACAACAGCGATCTGTGGAATCCCTTTAGACGACATACGTGCCTGGTTGTAGAAAATGCGGCCGAAGTGATCCCGGTCTGGGAATACATCGTCCTGCTGGGGTAGGTTAGCACCACCAGAATCAACCAGGTAGATACAAGGCAGGTGGTTTTGCTCAGCGATCTCTTGTGCACGCAGGTGCTTTTTAACAGTCAGTGGAAAGTAAGTTCCACCTTTAACTGTCGCGTCGTTTGCAATGATCATGCATTCCTGACCACTAACCCGGCCAATACCGGTAATGATACCTGCTGCTGGAATATCGTCATCGTAGACGCCATAAGCGGCCAGCTGTGATAGTTCAAGCAAAGGTGAGCCTTCATCAAGAAGGGTATTGACACGTTCGCGGGGAAGTAACTTGCCGCGTGATAAGTGGCGTTCCTGATACTTGGCGCCGCCACCCTGATGAATTTGTGACGTTTTTTCCCGAAGGTCGGTTACCACTTCTGCCATTGAATCATAGTTGGCGCGGAAATCTTCAGCACGGGAATTGATTTTAGAATTTATAGTAGCCATCAATTGTCCTCTCGGAGTTGTGCAATAACCGTTGCGCTGAGGTATAGGGCGGTGAAAAGTCGGATATATGAACTTACAGCTGTAAATTCCTATTATTCGTTTTCGACTACCTTTTTAACCTGGGCTCATATAGTTATTACTCAATTCCTTTCTTATTGTTCTGTTGTCAGTGTGAAAAAGAAGGGGGGGCTTCTTTTATGAAGAGAAAGCTCCCCCTTTAAACCTTCTTGCGAAGGTGTCCACTTACTTAAAAACAGTCTTACTTGTTCAGGAACAGCTCACGGCCGATCAGCATACGGCGGATCTCAGATGTACCTGCACCGATTTCATACAGCTTGGCATCACGTAACAGACGACCTGTTGGGAATTCGTTAATGTAGCCGTTGCCACCCAGTAGCTGGATCGCATCCAGTGCGATTTTGGTTGCCATCTCGGCGGTATATAGAATGACTGCTGCACAGTCTTTACGAGAGGTTTCACCGCGCATCGCTGCCTGTGCAACTGTGTAAGCGTATGACTTAGAAGCATTCATCAGGGTGTACATGTCGGCAACTTTACCCTGTACTAGCTCAAATTCGCCGATCGCTTTACCAAACTGAACACGGTCACGGGTATAAGGTACAGTGATATCCATCGCTGCCTGCATAATACCCAGAGGTCCGCCGGCTAGTACCAGACGCTCGTAATCCAGACCTGACATCAGAACCTTAACGCCGCCATTTAATTCGCCTAAGATGTTCTCTTTAGGTACAACACAGTCCTCGAAAACCAGTTCGCAGGTGTTAGATCCACGCATGCCCAGCTTGTCCAGTTTCTGGTGACGGGAGAATCCAGGAGCATCACGTTCTACGATGAATGCTGTAATGCCTTTAGACGCAGCATGTACATCGGTCTTGGCATAGATAACGTAAGTGTGGGCATCGGGACCGTTAGTAATCCACATTTTGTTGCCGTTAAGCAGGTAGTGATCACCGTTGTCACGGGCAGACAGTTTCATGGAGACAACATCTGAGCCAGCGTTTGGCTCGGACATCGCCAGTGCACCAATATGCTCACCGCTGATTAGCTTAGGCAGGTATTTAAGCTTCTGCTCGTGGGTACCGTTACGGTTGATCTGGTTAACACATAGGTTTGAATGAGCGCCATAAGACAGGCCGACAGATGCAGATGCACGGCTGATCTCTTCCAGTGCGATCATATGAGCCAGATAGCCCATGCCAACACCGCCGTACTCTTCGCTAACGGTAATACCCAGGAGGCCCATATCGCCGAATTTCTGCCACAGATCATTCGGGAATTCGTTATCAATATCGATCTGTTCTGCCCGTGGTGCGATTTCAGATGCTGCGAAGCTGTTTACATGTTCGCGAAGCATATCCAGAGTTTCACCCAGGCCAAAATTTAGTGAGCTGTACTGTGCAATCATTTCCTGTCCACCTGTCTTCTTAAGTGTGTTTTATTGTTTTGCTTTATTTTGCGTTCCGTATCAGAGCTAAATCATGTTGCTCTAGGCCGGTTTGTTCTTCGTTAAGTTCATTCATTGCATCCAGGCAGCGATTTTCAGCGCTGTCCAGTTCGAGCTGGAGCATGGCGATGTCATTGAGTTGTTGTTCTAGCGCCAGCTTCTTTTCTTGAATCTTGGTCATTAAAAGCTCCAGCTGCTTCATGCTGCCAGTGGTGCTCTCATCCCATAGCTCGAAAAGTTCTCGGGTTTCTGCCAACGAAAACCCCAGACGTTTTCCCCTTAGGATCAGTTTTAATCTAACCCGGTCTGGCCCGCTAAAGATACGGGTTTGTCCCCGACGGGTAGGAAATAGCAATTTTTGATCTTCATAAAAGCGAATGCTGCGCGTTGTAACGTCAAATTCGCCGGCTAGATCGCTAATTGAATATGTTGATGGGCTCATAACAGGCTTCTTGTTTTCTTGTGATGGTCTAAATATAGAGGAAGTTTACGTAAACGTAAAGCATAAATACAATTCGTTGCGATTTGCTGGTATTGAGTAATATTAATGTAAGTCATTGTATTTGTTGAATATAAAGTAGAATTCATGAGTATAATTACATTTATTGAGACTAAAGTAGTACTTGTTAATCAGTAAGGGAAATTGCTAACTTGACGTCAAAGCTGATGTGGGCATTCTTTTTTTGCTCATACGAAAATAATAACAATTAAATAAGTGAGGCCGGTTCCGCATGAGTGCAGACTACGTTCTCGAGACCAGAAATCTGGTTAAGGAATTCAAGGGTTTTACCGCCGTTGACGATGTAAATCTAAAAGTTGAGCGAGGAACAATACACGCGCTGATCGGACCTAATGGTGCCGGTAAGACAACTGTATTTAACCTGCTGACTAAATTTCTAACGCCTACCACCGGAACGATTCTGTTCAATGGTAAAGATATTACATCAATGAAATCCGCTGCTATCGCCCGTAAGGGTATAGTTCGCTCGTTTCAGATCTCAGCTGTATTTCCGCACCTTAGTGTGTTGGAAAATGTTCGCATTGCGTTACAGCGTGAAGAAGGTAATAGCTTCCATTTCTGGAAATCAGAGAAGGTACTGGACAAACTTAACGATCGTGCTGTTGAGCTGCTTGAAGAAGTGGGCCTTAAAGATTATGCCAATACGATCACTGTAGACCTTCCCTATGGCCGCAAGCGGGCACTAGAAATTGCCACCACCCTGGCGCTTGATCCTGAAATGCTATTGCTGGATGAGCCAACTCAGGGAATGGGTCATGAGGACGTAGGTGTTGTAGCCGACCTTATTAAGAAGGTATCGGCTAATCGAACCATTTTGATGGTAGAGCACAACCTACATGTAGTCGCTCAGTTAGCCGATACCATTACCGTATTGCAGCGTGGCGCCATTCTTACCGAAGGTGATTATGCAACTGTATCTCAGGATCCTCAGGTGCGTGAAGCCTACATGGGTGTTGAAGCTGATGATGAAGTAGCTAACGCTATTGCTGCAGAAAGTGCGGCAACCAGTGCGGCAGAGAAGGAGTCAGTGAAATGAGCAGTACCGGTGAAAAAATCCGCATTGTAGACCTGCATTCACACTACGGTGAGTCGCATATTCTGCATGGTATCGATATGACTATCATGCAGGGTGAGTTGGTTACCTTGCTGGGCCGTAATGGTTCTGGTCGTTCGACCACGTTGAAATCGATTATGAATATGGTGGGGCGTCGTACCGGTGTTATCAATATTAATGGTAACGAAACGATCGATATGCCGGCCCATAAAATTGCTCATCTGGGAGTAGGTTATTGCCCGGAAGAACGAGGCATTTTTTCCAGCCTGAATGTTGAAGAAAATCTGATGTTACCGCCGGCCGTACGTTCTGACGGTATGAGCGTTGAAGAAATTTATGACATTTTCCCGAACCTGGCTGAACGTCGTTATAGCCAAGGTACTCGCCTGTCCGGCGGGGAACAGCAGATGCTGGCGATGGCCCGTATTCTGCGCACCGGTGCCAATATTCTGCTACTCGATGAGATAACAGAAGGTCTGGCTCCAGTAATTGTGCAAAAACTGGCTGAAGTTCTGTTAATGCTGAAAAAGCGTGGTTTGACTATCTTGTTGGTTGAGCAGAATTTCCGTTTTGCGGCGCCAATTGCTGATCGCCATTACGTTATGGAGCATGGTCATATCGTAGAAGAAGTTCTTAAGGATGAGCTGGAAGCGAAGACGGAAATGTTGAATACCTATTTGGGTGTGTAAGGTCAGGGTGATAATCACCTGATCGGACACCTAATTCCCTTGAAGTTCGATAACAATAAAAATTTATCAAGCAGGAGTGACACATGAAATTAATGAAAAAAACTGTACTGGCGGTAGCAATGAGCCTGGCAACGGTAGCGGGCGTTCAGGCAGCTGGCGTATCCGATGACGTAGTCAAGATCGGAGTACTGGGCGATATGGGCGGTGTTTACGCTGATATAGCTGGTCCGGGCAGCGTTGTTGCTGTGAAAATGGCAGTTGAAGATTTTGGCGGCACTGTATTGGGTAAGCCAATTGAAGTTGTTTCCGCTGATGATCAGAACAAAGCAGATGTTGGCTCTAGTATCGCCCGTAAGTGGGTCGATGACGAGCAGGTTGACGTGATCAACGGCGCTGTTGCTAGTTCGGTGACTGGTGCGGTAACTAAGGTTATGACCGCTGCTGAAAAGATCACTCTGATTGCAGCTTCTGCTAGCCATGCATTTACGACTAAGGCTTGTTCTCCATTCAACGCTCACTGGACTTATGATGTGGTAGCGCTGGCTAACGGTACTGTAAAACCAATGGTTACTGGCGGTAAAGAGAAATGGTTCTTTATTACGGCTGACTACGCCTTTGGACATGCACTTGAAAAAGTAGCTACCGGCGTAATCAATGATAATGGCGGCAGCATTGTTGGCGGCGTACGCGTTCCACTAGGTACCACCGACTTCTCTTCTTATATCCTTCAGGCTCAGTCCTCAGGTGCTGATGTTATCGCTCTGGCAAACGCCGGCGCAGACATGGTTAACGCGCTTAAAACTGCTGCTGAATTCGGTGTTACCGAAATGATGGATGTAGCGGGTCTGCTGGTATTCACTCAAAACGCTCAGGCGCTTGACCCAGCAATTGCTGGCGGCATGAAGCTGACTACTGGCTTCTACTGGGATATGGATGATCAGACGCGCGCTTGGTCTAAGCGTTACATGGAGCGTATGGACGGTAAGATTCCTTCCATGGCTCACGCCGGTGCTTACTCCTCTACCATGCACTACCTGAACGCAGTTAAAGCTGCTGGTACTGATGAAGGTAAGGCAGTTATGGCTAAGATGAAGGAAACTCCAGTAGAGGATTTCTTCTCTCGTAATGGCTACCTGCGTAAAGATGGACGTATGGTTCACGACATGTTGCAGGTTCGTATCAAGAACGCTGACGAGCGCACAAGCGCTAATGACATCTTCGCTATCGAAAAAGTTATCAAAGGCGATGATGCATTCTTAGAGCTTAGCAAAGGTGGTTGTGAATTCGCTATGGCGAAGTAATCACCCCGCTTAAGTAATAAGTACTGATGTACCGGCCACCCCATCCGGGGTGGCCTCTATAACTAGAACGACATGAATCACTAGGGTGCGACTATGGCGACCTTTCTCGGAATTAATCTATTTGCTCTTTCGGGCCAATTGCTGGTTGGCCTGATCAATGGCTCATTCTATGCATTGCTCAGTCTAGGTCTGGCGATTATTTTTGGTCTTTTGAAAATTATTAACTTCGCGCAGGGCGCGATGTATATGCTCGGTGCTTTCTTTGCTTGGATGGCTCTGAACTACATGGGTATCAACTACTGGGCTGCGCTCATATTGGTGCCGATTGTAATAGGCTGTATCGCAATTCTGATTGAGCGTTTTTTGATACGCCCGATTGCTGGCGAAGATCACCTCTACAGTTTGTTGCTAACTTTTGGTATCGCACTTGTATTGCAAGGTGTGTTTACTCATCTATTTGGTTCTTCAGGCCTTCCTTATAAGATTCCTGCAGAACTATCAGGCGGCACTAAATTGCCGTTCATGTATTTACCTAATTACCGTGCCTGGATTATCGTGATTTCTCTGATAGTGTGTGGCAGTACCTGGTGGGTTATCGAGAAAACTAAACTGGGTGCATACCTGCGTGCAGGTACCGAGAATCCACAATTGATGCAGGGCTTTGGTATCAACGTCCCGCTAATCACGACCCTGACATTTGGTTTTGGCGTTGCACTGGCAGGTTTTGCCGGAGTGCTGGCTGCACCTGTGTACTCTGTTAGCCCGGATATGGGCTCGAGTGTCTTGATTGTCGTGTTTGCCATCGTGGTTATTGGTGGTATGGGTTCTATCGGTGGCGCCATTCTTACCGGTCTGTTGATGGGGGTGGTAGAGGGATTGACGAAGTTCTTCTATCCGGAAGCTTCCGCCACCGTTATCTTCCTGGTCATGGTGATCGTGCTGCTGATAAAGCCTGCCGGTCTGTTTGGTAAAGAGGCGTAGGAGTTGACCATGAAAATTAATAAGCTTTATCTGGTATTGTTTCTTCTGGCTTTAGTAGCACCTACGGTTTTGTATCCGGTGTTCCTGATGAAGGTGTTGTGCTTCGCGCTGTTTGCCTGTGCCTTTAACCTGTTGTTGGGCTTTGTTGGCCTGCTGTCCTTTGGTCATGCTGCCTTTTTGGGAACCGGTGGTTATGTAACAGGTGCGATGATGTTGCATACCGGTATGGGTCCTGAACTGTCGATCCTTGCGGGTACCGTTGCTGCGGGCCTATTGGGGGCTGTATACGGCAAGCTTGCGGTTAAGCGTGAAGGTATTTACTTCGCAATGGTAACCTTGGCATTGGCTCAGCTAGCATTCTTCTTCTATCTACAATCACCGTTTACGGGTGGTGAGGATGGTCTGCAAGGTGTACCTCGTGGTTCTTTGCTGGGGATGATTGATCTGTCCGATAATATGAACATGTACTACTTCGTACTGGCGATCTTTATCTTCGGCTTCTGGTTAATCCACCGGACGATACATTCACCTTTTGGTCAAATTCTGAAAGCGATTCGTGAGAATGAGCCGCGTGCAGTATCGTTGGGTTACAACGTTAATGACTATAAGTGGGTTGTATTTATCATATCTTCTGCTCTTGCAGGACTGGCAGGTTCAACTAAGACGTTGGTATTCCAGCTGGCGTCCCTGACCGATGTCCATTGGCATATGTCTGGCGAAGTTGTACTGATGACTCTGTTGGGTGGTATGGGTACTATCTTCGGGCCTGTTGTGGGTGCTGGTGTGGTCGTCACGATTCAGAACTATCTGTCTGGTGGTGAACTGGGTAACTATATCCACATCATCATGGGCTTGATCTTCATTGTATGTGTACTGGCTTTCCGCAGCGGTATCGTTGGTGAGTTCCAGAAGATGATGAAGAAAAACTTTGGTTGAAGCTAAATAGCTTCACCCTTATAGCTATACAAGGGACGTAATGCGTCCCTTTTTATTGTCCAAGTTTTATCGGTGAGCCAGTTTAGCTGCCCGTAAGAAATTGTGTTGGAGAGAATGTTATGAGTCAGGATTCTGTTGTTATTGTAAGTGCTGCCCGTACGCCAATGGGTGGCATGATGGGCTGCTTTAGTGATGTTAGAGCGCCTGATTTGTGTGCTGCAGCAATACAAGCAGCGGTAGAGCGGGCCGGTATCAGCGGTGCTGATGTTGATGAAGTGATCATGGGTTGTGTCCTTCCAGCGGGATTGGGTCAGGCACCAGCACGTCAGGCTGCCCGTGCAGCTGGAATTTCTGATGCAGCAGGCGCTACGACAGTTAATAAAATGTGCGGTTCCGGCATGAAAGCCGTAATGCTGGCTCACGATCAGATTGCTGCAGGCCAGGTCGACATTATGCTGGCAGGCGGAATGGAAAATATGAGTCAGTCTCCTTATCTGCTGCCTAAAGCCCGTGCAGGTATGCGCATGGGGCATCAGCAAGTGATAGACCATATGTTCTTTGATGGCCTGGAAGATGCTTACGAAGGCGGTCTGATGGGTAGTTTTGCTCAGAAGAGTGCGGATGATTACAGTATTACCCGTGAAGCGATGGATGATTTTGCTATCGGCTCACTTGAAAAAGCCCTTAAAGCGATTGAGACGGGCGCTTTTAAAGATGAGATTGCAGCGGTGACTGTTAAGTCCCGTCGTGGCGATACAGTGGTTGATACCGATGAACAACCGGGTAATGCTCGCATGGATAAAATTCGCCAGCTGAAGCCGGCGTTTAAGAAAGATGGTACTGTCACGGCAGCTAACTCTAGCTCAATATCAGATGGTGGTTCCGCGCTGGTACTGATGCGTGAGTCAGAAGCTCAGAAGCGTGGGTTGAAGCCACTGGCTCGTATCGCCGCGCACTCTACCCATGCTCAACTGCCTGCAGAGTTCACTATTGCGCCTATCGGAGCCATAGATAAAGTATTGGCCCGTGCAGGCTGGAGCAAAGATGATGTAGATCTGTATGAGATCAACGAAGCTTTTGCAGTGGTATCTATTTTGGCTATCAATGAAATGGGTCTGGATGCCAATAAAGTTAACGTCAATGGTGGTGCCTGTGCATTGGGTCACCCGATTGGTTCTTCGGGCTCGCGTATTCTTGTAACACTGCTTTATGCACTGAAAAACCAGGGCAAGAAAAAAGGTGTTGCTTCACTCTGTATCGGCGGTGGTGAAGCGACCGCTGTTGCGGTGGAGATGCTTTAATACTTATAGTGAACTAAAGCTTTGAGTTAGATTTAGTTGTTTGAAAGGGGCTGATGCAGAGATGTATCGGCCTTTTTTTGTTCTTGGTGCGTCTTTTTTATTATCGGAGTGCTTCTTTGCTTATGTTTTCGCCTTGCTGGGCCATTGGGTTGATCAGACTTCACTAGGGATGTTTAGACTACTCTTCTTTGGAAGTTGGTTAGTTGAATGATGGGCGGTCCTAAGACCGCCTTTTTTCTTATCTCAGTTAAAACATAAAGCCCATATAAAGAAGCCTACCGGGGCAAAATGATATTAAGTATTGGACTACCGAGATAATGCTGCCTGACACTGAGAATGCTTTTTTACGAAGCGTTCCATCGATGCCGGGTGTTTTAAAAGATACTCCGATGTTCGTACGGGGCGGCGGACTAATTCTCCGCCGCAGTTAGGGCAATATCCGTCAAAGTTATTGTCGGCACAGTCTGCACAAAAGGTACACTCAAAAGTACAGATACGTGCATCGCGGCTTTCAGGCGGTAGATCGACATCACAGCACTCACAGTTTGGTTTTAGTTTTAACATGGTTACCTCCTTTTGCTTAAGTTCTAGATAGACTAGCAGTTGAAGATATGGCATAAATGACAATATGCCCTCAATTCCAGCCAAAAATATTGTTTTTATTGTTTTTCCAGAAACCAAACTACTGGATCTTGCAGGACCTTTACAGGTCTTCAACGATGCAGAACTGGCTTCAGGAGAGTCTCTTTATGAAACCCATGTTGCTTCATTGTCAGGTGGGCAAATATCTACTGATACGGTTGTATCATTAAATTCGAAACCAATTTCATCTTTGATTGTGAAAGAGATCGATACATTAATTATTTCGGGGGGGAAAGGGGCGCTCAGTGCAGCCAACGACGTTGATTTTATGAACGCTATCCAACCACTCTTTAAAAGTTGCCGAAGAGCTGGGTCAATCTGCACCGGAGCATTTATTCTTGCCGCTAGTGGATTACTGACGGGGAAATGTGCTGTCACCCACTGGGATTCCTGTGGCTTGTTGCAAAAAATGTATCCTGACGTTCAAGTACAAAAGAACCCAATCTATTTGAATGATGACAGTACCTGGTCTTCAGCTGGGGTGACAGCGGGCATAGACATGGCCCTGGCGATGGTTGCTGAAGATTTTGGCAACGAGTCTGCTTTAAGTATCGCTCGGTCACTTGTAACTTATATGTTTCGTCCAGGTGGGCAATCGCAATTCAGCGAAATGCTGCAAATTCAGGATACGGACAAGAAAGGGCGCTTTGATAGTTTGCATAAGTTCATTACGGAAAATCTTACTAGCGATTTACGGGTAGAAAGACTTGCTGACCAGATGAATATGAGCAGTAGAAACTTTGCCAGGGTGTACCAACGAGAAACTGGTTCTTCGCCCGCCAAAGTCGTTGAACGTATGCGTACTGAAAGAGCTCAGCGGCTTTTGGAAGAAACTAATTTACCTATTTCCGAAGTTGCGCGACAGGTTGGCTTTGATGATGAAGAGCGTTTGCGAAGAACCTTTATCAGACATGTTTGTGTTGCGCCCATGAGTTATCGGGAGCGTTTTAAATCTGTGAATACGGAATCAATGGGGTCAGAGTAATTGATTTATAGCGCAATCTCACTCAGTCAGTTTCCCGTTCCTCTCATTTTCATCTACTATCACTCAATTGGCTAAACCTTAAAGGAAAATCTATGACCAGTCGTGTGTATGTCTTAGCGCAATTTAAGCCCAAGCAAGGTAAAGAGGCGGAGTTGTTTGAGGTGTTAAAGGCGCTTGAGCCGGATTCTTATCGGGAAGAGGGTTGTCTTCAATATATGCTAACGCGGCAAATTGACCACCCAAGTGCTTCGCGAAATGAGTACTCCATAGTATTTAACGAAATTTGGGAAGATGCTGAAGCTTGGGCGGCACATGGTCGAAGAAAGCAGATTCAAGACTTTTTTGAAACTCAGGTTGAAGCAGAAACAGGGCTGGTTGAAGATGTTTTAGTGACGGCCTATTCCGATGAAAGTGTCGATTTCGACGCGCCTGTTTTTGAATAATAAGATTCGATAAATAGAGTGGTTCTAAATCTAACCCTGGGTTTGTATCTGAATGGTGAATCAAGAAAAGCAGGAGGGGGTTGTTAGCTCGGTACTGTTTATTGTTTCAAAACATCAAGCCTGATCATATTTATCAGGTTTTAGTTCCGTACCTCTTCGCTTTTCGGATACGAAATAGTTGAGCCAGGTTAACCGTGAAACGAGAAACCTGGCTCACTCCTCTTCGGTTTTACAGATCTTTAACCAGTCGCAAGGCATCATAGATAGCAGCATGGGTATTGCGGGCTGAGACTGCATCGCCGATACGGAATAACTGGAACTGACCTTCACTGTTCTTATTCAAGGTCTGAGGTTTGCCATTGACGAGGTCGTTGTAGTTTACTTCACCCTCATTGGAAGAGAGAGGGCGCAGTTCAAAATACAGATCCTCAAAGGGGAGTGTTCCGTGATTGACTATCACCTGATCGACCCGGCGGGTCTGGGTGAAATCACGACTACCGTCATCATAGTCGCTGCCGATGGTGGCCAACAACTCACCACCATCCCGTATGACAGAGTTCAGACGATAGGTGACGGTAAAGGTTACATCCTGTTTTTGCAGAGTACGCATATAGGGTACTAGGTTCATGGCCATTACTTCCGGCGCAAAGCTTCTGTCCGGGGTGATGATCTCTAGTTTGGCGCCGCTGTTGGCGATAATTTCCGCTGCCTGTAGTGCTGCATGATCACCGGCATCATCGAATAGCAGAACATTACTTCCGGGTTTGATGCTGCGGGAGAGAATGTCCCAGGTTGATACCACCAAATTATTGCCGCTATCTAATACCTCGGTATCGGGTAAGCCCCCGGTTGCGATGATAACGACATCCGGTTTTTCAGCTTGTATCGTTTCAGTTTCAGCATAGCTGTTGAAGTGGAAGGTGACACCTAGCTGCTCACACTGGTTCATACGCCAGTCGATGATGCTGATCATCTCATGGCGTCGTGGACTTTGAGCGGTCAGCCGGATCTGGCCCCCGGCGTCGCCTAAAGCTTCATAAACGACGACTTCATGGCCACGTTCAGCCGCCACCCGTGCGGCTTCAAGTCCGCCTGGCCCGGCCCCGACGATAACGACTTTCTTAGCTTGATCTGCTTTTGGAATATCGTGGGGCATCGTCAGCTCACGCCCGGTAGCTGAATTGTGGATACAGTAGGCTGCACCGCCTTGATAAATCCGATCGAGGCAATAATTGGCGCCTACACAGGGACGTATGCTTTCTTCTTGGCCAGCTATGATCTTTCGCACGATATGGGGGTCTGCCATATGGGCACGGGTCATGCCCACCATATCGACTTTGCCGCTTGCTATGGCGTAGCGCGCAGTTGCTACATCAGGAATCTTTGCGGCATGAAATGTTGGCATTTCTGTTGCCGAACGAATTTCACCAGCAAAATCCAGATGCGGAGAGTTACGCATTCCCTGAATCGGAATAAGGTCGGTCAGGCCGGCATCGGTATCGATATGACCGCGGACGACATTGAGGAAGTCCACCATACCGCTCTCTTTCAGGCGCTGAGAGATGGACAAACCGTCTGTTAGTGTTAGGCCGCCTTCCAGCATCTCATCGCCGGTGTAACGAAGGCCGAGGATAAACTCATCGCCAACTCGTTTACGGATCGATTTGAGTAGATCAAAGGTAAAGAGCAAACGGTTATCAAGGTTGCCACCATAGGGGCCATCAAGAGTGTTTGTCAGTGGTGACCAGAACTGATCCATCAGGTGACCGTAGGCCTGCAATTCAATGCCATCTAAACCCGCTGCCTGCATCCGTTCAGCCGCGTCGGTATAGTCCTTGATGATTCGGTCTATATCCCAGTCTTCAATCTGTTTAGGGAAAGCGCGGTGGGACGCTTCACGTTTATGGGAGGGTGATACTGCGGGTAACCATTCGCCTTTATCCCAGCGGGTGCGTCTTCCCAGGTGTGTCAGTTGAATCATCACAGCAGCACCGTGCTCGTGACATTCATCTGTCAGGTCTTTCATCCAGGGAACAATTTCATCTTTGTACACCAGTAGATTATCGAATACCGGAGGGCTATCCAGAGAGACCGCAGCGGAACCGGCAGTCATTGTCAGTGCAACCCCCGCTTTTGCGCGTTCGACATGATAGGCGCGATAGCGTTCCGTGGGCATTCCGTTTTCAGAATACGCAGGCTCGTGTGCGGTGACCATAATACGGTTGCGCAGGCGCAGATGCTTAAGTTGGTAGGGTTGCAGTAATGGATCACTGGACATTTTAGTCCTCCGTCATGGTGAGCTATAAACTCAGGTTTTATGTAATTTAGGAAAAATGTACACATATGTCAATTAAAAGTACATGAGTGTATATTAAAGGTTCATCTGTGTAGATGTGAGAGTGAAACCTGGGTTTACTTCGTCTGAACAGTTATGTACATTTCGTCGGGTCTCCAGGGGCTTACTGGCAGGCAGGTAGCTGCATCGCACCATCCGGTGCTGAAAGCAGAGCAGGGGAGTAATCTGAGTACTATGAATACCGATACCAACAGCGGCGAAACTTCTAGCAGTAAAGCAGCGGAAGATAGTGGCTGGCGCGGTTCTGCTGATGTCTGGCTGCAGGCATCTTATGAGACACTGATTGAAGCGGGTATCGACACCGTTCGTATTCAGCCCCTGGCAAAAAAACTGAAGCTGTCTCGTACCAGTTTCTACTGGTTTTTTAAGGACAGGAACGAACTGTTAAATGCTTTGCTGACACAGTGGCGAGATAAAAACACCGGTAATCTGGTGGCTCAGGCAGAGGCATATGCGGAGAGCATTGCGGAGGCAATTCTTAATGTATTTGATTGCTGGTTGAATCCAGAGCTGTTTGATTCTCAGTTTGAATTTGCGGTGCGCAGCTGGGCGCTTCAATCCCCAGATGTCGCTGAACAGATTAGTCAGGCGGATAATGCACGACTAGAGGCTCTGCGACAGATGTTTATCCGCTTTGGGTATGAGGCGGCGAAGGCGGATGTCCGTGCCCGCAGTATCTATCTGACTCAGATCGGTTATATCTCTATGAAGTCCGATGAGGATATCGCCACCAGGCTGCAGAGAGTCTCTGATTATGTGGAGATCTTTACCGGGCAGGCACCGAAATCCAGAGAGTTGAAACGATTCTATGCCCGTCATGAACCTGCTGAAAAGGTCTGAGCGAGTCTGGTTAATAAGCTTAATTGAGATTCATTGTCTGGTGTTTTAGACGTTAGCTCTCTACTCTTAACTAAAAGAGGGGCTACAGATGAAAACGATGAGCTGTACACAACTGGGCGGAGCTTGTGAACTTGAGTTCAAAGCGAATACTTTTGAAGAGATTGGGCAATTGAGTAAGCAGCACGGCATGGAGATGTTTAAAGCGCAGGATGAAGCTCATCTCGCTGCGATGCAAAAGATGCAATCTCTTATGCAGAACCCTGAAGAGATGACTCAGTGGTTCGAGTCAAAAAGAGCAGAATTTGATGCGCTGCCTGACGATTAAAATCCTTCTAATTTAAATTAGAAGGATTTAGCTGTTATTAATCGGTAGCGGTTGTTTGATGTGTTAGTTAAAGGTTCGCCCTCTCTCTCGCTAAATCGTTTCGCTTCCAAACCTGCTGACCTAACAATCCCAGAGTAATAAGTAGTCCTAGTAATAATGCATAAAACATTGCGCTACCCAGGCAGTAGATAAACAGTCCGCAGGCGAACAGTCCAACGATTATCGCAGGCCTGCAACGATGATCAAGTAACTGCCACGCAGCCAGCATTGAGACGGTATAAATTACCACAAATGAGCCGTTTACCCAGTGGGCTATGACGGTGAAATCCATCTCTGCCAGGTAGCTAAGCACCAGCATCAGTGCAGAAATACCCATAAAAGTGATTAATGCAGTCGATGGAATCCTATGCGGGTTCAGCGCGCGTAATGGGTTAGGCAAGATGCCATCGTTACTGAAGCTCCAGGCTAGGCGGGAGAGGCTGGCAAAGTAGATATTGATAGTCGCTATCCCGCTGATAAAGCCTAAGCCTCCGATGATCCAGCGGCCGCTATTACCAAGCTGCGTCTCAAACAGGCCTACCATCGCCAGTGGGTGTTCGGGAGCCTGCATTGATAACCAGGTGCAGCCGATATAGATCAGTCCTACCAGAGATACACCGATCAAAGTTGCCGGAATAAAGTCTCTCTTCACATCTTTAAACTCGCCAGCCAGGTGGGTGATCGCTTCAATGCCAAGAAAACTCCAGATCGCCAGCCCTATCGCTTGCATCATGCCGTTGTAATCACCAATATTTGTCGTAACGCTCAGAGCTTTAGTGGTATTTGATTCGGGCGTTTGAACAAGTGACATTGCCAGCATCAGAGTGACAACGAATAGAATCATAATTGTCAGCCCCATCTGAATATTGCCTGAGAGTTGCAAGCCTCGACGGTTAACAAAGAACAATAGTAAAAAGATCAGCAGTTCACCGCATAACTGCTGTTCTGCAGAGAGGGTGATAACCGGCTGCAGAAACTTGAAGGTCATGATGAGTGCTGCTGCAGCTCCGGGAGGAACTGAAAACAGAAATAACAGGCCAATGATGCGACCAGGGAGTGGGCCAAATGCCTGATCTACAAAATAAGCAGGGCCTGCTGCGTGAGTGAAGCGGCGGCCCAGTTCGGCAAAGACGTAAGTTAAAGGGAGAATGCCCAATAGCAGGATGGCCCAGGCCCAGATCGCTTTATCACCGGCAACAACGATGGTTAACTGTGGCAGGATAAAGACACCGGTGCCTAGTAGGGTGGTCGCAATGAGCCCTATTCCTTGCCAGCGGGTGATGGTTTGATTTAGCCTAGTCATCCTTTTTTCCAGATCGTTATAAATAGTGTCAGTAAAGTGTACGATTAATGCGAAAAACGTTGCGTCGTGGTTTACTGTCGATCTGTAGTTTTTTCATTAATTTGCCGACGTTTTGCATACTCAGGTTACGCATGGATAGTTTTGATCAGAAAATAATCGCAGCACTTCGGGAAAATGCCCGTCAGAGCGTGTCAGCCATTGCCGAACAGGTCAGTCTGTCACGCCCGGCCGTTTCAGAGCGGATAAAGCGCTTAGAAGAGCAGGGCGAGATTGTTGGCTATCAGGTGCTGACAGCAAAGAAGACTGAAGCCGGAGGCTTTCTTAAGGCTTATTTTGAGATTAAACAGGGGGGCTTTAAGTGTCGCCCGCTAGTCCAGATGCTGCTGCAATATCCGGAAGTTAAACATTGTCACGGTATCAGTGGTGAAGTTGACCTGTTGGTGTACCTGGAGTTTGCTGGCATGCAGCGGCTACACGACATTCTTGCTGAAATTGATGAAGAGCTACCTAAGGATGCGAAGGTTGTCACTCACATGGTGATGCAGGAGTGGGAACGATAAACTGTCTCATCTCTTATTCCTGGGTAGATAGTTTTTTGCTTTTCAATTCAATAGTATTTCCTTCAGGGTCTTCGATGTAGATCGATTGCCCAAAGCCTTCACTGCCATAGCGTTCAGAGAAATCATCGATAACTATTTTATGCTGCTTTAGGTGCTCGCTGATCTGTTGTTCAGATATTGGATCAAGTAATAGGCAAAAATGGTCAAGGTTGTTCTCAGTTTTAGTAGGGGGCCCTCCACCTACACGGCCCAGTTCACTGTCTACCGGGACGATATCGATTAATGCGCTACCTGCACGTAGCTGAACCAATCCTGTTTCTGGCGGCAGGTCCCGTTCTACTTTACAGCCCAGTACATCGCAGTAGAACCGGAGCATGTTTTGTAGCTGGGTAGTTCGCAAGACTATATGATCGATTCCGGCAATGTTAAAGGGCATGTTCAACCTCAGAAAAACGGTGATAACCGTTAGTTTAGTCGCTAGAAGGGCTGTGTTGCAGGTTTAAACGGTGTCATTTTTAAAACTCTTATAAGACCATGCACCTACCTGTAGTTTTCGATATTGGGTTGGCGAGATTCCCATCACTTTTTTGAACATTCGTGAGAAATAATACGCGTCTTCGTAACCCACCATGAAAGCCACTTCGGCGATGGTTCTGGTACTGATATCCAACAGATGGCAAGCCCGTTCTATTTTCAGTTGAATAAAATGGTTAATCGGTGTGGTGCCGGTGACATCCTTATATCGCTTAATAAAATGAAACTTCGATAGGTTAACGCTGGCGGCCAGGGTGTCTATATCCAACTGTTCGTGGATACGGGCCTGCATCAGGCTGTGAACTTTTTCCAGATTGAAACTGTCTGCGTCCTGGCTACGAACCAATGGCTGTAATAGCGCTATATGCGTGAGGATTTGACGCAATTGATTTGCGGCATTGATAAAGGCATTCAGATGGTAACTGCTGTGGCGAGCTTCCAGTAGGGCATCGAATTCGCTAACCAGATTACTGTGTAGGCCAAGGTGTAAAATGTGTTTCTGTTTGGGTAGCTGTAAATGATTCATGAACTCATCTGATAGCTCTCCTTCAAAATGACACCAGTAGATGGTCCAGGGAAAGTTTAGGCTGGAAGCATATTGATGAGCAAGCCCTCTGGGTAATACTGCAAGATCACCGCTATTTATCGCAAAGTTTTTTTGATTAATACGGATTTTCCCTTTGCCTTCAAGGCAATAGATCAATAGATGATCATCGTGCTCAAGGCGCTCCATTCGGTGCCCTTCAGCCTCTTTATAGTATCCTGCCCCGAGTGGGTAAAGATCCTTTGAAAGCCTGTTCTGAGTGAGCTTTCGGATGATTTTGTGGGGCATAACAAAGCGAATACTTTGTGGTGGTAGAGGCCAGTTTGATGGAGTACTCATACAGGGTGCTCGACTAAGGTATTAGGCGTTTATTAGGGTATTCATGTATTCAATAGCAATATAGTCCATTAATATAGCAACATTATCAATCATCCACAGCCTTAAGCTGTGCTTTAATCGATTATTTCCAGAAAGTAACGGGGCTGCTTGCCGCTGTTCGTTTGGAATCACTGTTTGTTCAGTGCTGTGGATAGGTAGCGTTTGTCGGTCTTGAGACTGGTAATCATTGAGTTGTATTTAGGAGAAGTAACTATGGCGAATCAAGACAATAAATCACCAGAGAGTCAATTGGTGAGTTTCTTGTCCGGTAATCCATTGCTGGGTTCCTGTCTGGGACAGAAAGAGATGGATGACTTGTTGGGGGCTTTACCTTCTCTGGCAGCGCCATCGGCTAACACGGTTCAGGCCTGGACTGAGGCAATGATGAATTACCAGCGTGATACGCTGAAGTTGTGGATGAATCCTTGGTCAAACCTGACTGGGCAGAAAGGTTCAGCAGTGATTGAACCCCAGGCAGGTGATCGCCGTTTTAAAGATGAAGAGTGGAAAAACAATCCTGTTTGCAACTTTTTGATGCAATCTTATCTGCTGGCGTCACGTGCGATGTGCGAATCTGCCGATGCGAGTGAGCTAGATGCACATGATCAGCGAGTGCTGAGCTTTTATACTCGTTACGCTGCTGATGCACTGGCGCCAACTAACTTTCTGCATACAAATCCTGAAGTGATCCGTCAGGCGGTTGAAAGCCAAGGTCAGAGTCTGGTCGACGGATTCAAAAACATGACCGAAGATTTGCAGTCCGGTGCTATCACAACGTCCGATCCTGATGGTTTCACACTGGGTGAAAATATTGCAGGTACTCAGGGCAGCGTGGTTTTCCGTAATGAGTTGATGGAAGTGATTCAGTACAAGCCGCTGGTTGAAAAAGTTTATCAGCGACCCCTTGTGATCGTGCCTCCCTGTGTTAATAAATTCTACATTTTCGACCTCAATGAGCGTAAGTCATTTGTTAAGCATGCGTTGGAGCAGGGTCAGAATGTTTTCATAATTTCCTGGCGTAATGCATCACAGGAGATGTGTGATGTGTCCTGGGATGATTACATTCAGAAAGGTCTCTGGACTGCATTCGATGTCGCCCGGGATATCAGTGGCGTCAAAAAGATCAACGTATTGTCTTGGTGTATCGGCGGTACCATGATGGTAACTGCGTTGGCAGCGATGTCAGCAGCCGAACGTCGTAATATTGTTTCAGCAACCTTCCTTACTACCATGATCGATTTCTCCGATCCGGGTGAGGTTGAAGTTTTCGTCGATCAGAAGCAGATCGAAGGCTTCCATAATCGTGTGGAGGCATCCGGTGTTCTTCCTGGTAACGACCTTGGGCGTGCAATGGCTATGCTGCATGCAAATGAGTCTATCTGGCACTTCGTGATTAACAACTACTTGCTGGGCAAAACGCCACCGCCATTCGATGTGTTGCACTGGAATGCTGACACCTCCAATCTGCCAAAGGATATGTATAATTTCTTCGTCAACAACATGTACCACAAAAATCTGCTTAAAGAGGCGGGTGGTGTGACTGTATGTGGTAAGGCTTTGAATGTGGCAGATATCGATGTTCCCTGTTACTTCGTTTCAGCCACTGGAGACCATATTGTGCCTTGGCGCACGACCTTCCTGGCCAAAGATTTGATCGGAGATAATGTAGAATTTATTCTGACCGAAGGTGGTCACGTGTCGGGCACTGCGATCAACCATCCAGTTAAATGCCGTCGTTCATTCTGGCACGGCGGTGAGTCCGGTCTCAATGGCGACGACTGGCAGGCCTCAGCTGAAAAGCAGGCAGGTAGCTGGTGGGAGCATTGGCACGCATGGTTGTCCGAGAAAGGCGGTAAGCAGATTGCTGCCCCTGAGCAGTTGGGCAATGACGCTTACCAGCCGATGGAAGCAGCCCCGGGTGTTTATGTTAAAGAAGACGTTAACCAAAACGGCTGATGGCGCTGGATGGCTATACCCATTGGGCTGTAGTCATCTTGCCGCAAAAGAGTTTATTTAGGTGTTGTGTATATGATGTCGGGTGCAGCTAACAAAGATGCCGTGGTGGCGAATATTCAACCAGAACCAGCTCAGCATACTGTGTTGGGTTTTGGGCCTGACGGTTATCATGAGATCGCCTATACCCAATGGGGTGAGCCAGATCCACAGCGGACAGTGATCTGCATCCATGGTCTGACCCGTAATGCCCGCGACTTCGACAAGCTTGCGCTGCAGTTATCGGCAAACCATCAGGTACTGTGCCCCGATGTGGTGGGGCGTGGTGATAGCGATTGGCTGGCAGAACATAGTCATTATACGCTGGACCAGTTTGCAGCGGACCAGAGGCAGGTTATCGCCCGATCAGGTGCGAATGCGGTGGATTTGATTGGTACCTCGATGGGAGGGCTGATCGGCATTGTGCTGGCTTCTGAGAAAAACTCTCCCCTGCGACGGCTGGTGATCAATGATATTGGTCCTTTCATTCCTGCACCTGCAATTCGACGTATCAAAGAATACCTCTGTGTTGATCCTGTGTTTAGCTCACTCGATGAAGCAGAGGCCTATTTTCGTGAGGTCTATGCTCAGACACATCCGATGACGGATCAGGATTGGCAGCATTACGCCCTGCATGGTGTGCGCCTGGATGAACAGGGTCAATATCGTTTACATAACGACCCGAAAATCGGTGAGACGATCAAGCGTTATTGGGCGTTTATGCACGTCAATCTCTGGTCCTGTTGGGATCGTATTGAGTGCCCGGTGCTGGTGATACGCGGTGAGAAATCAGACTTCCTTACCGAGTCCATCGCCCAGCGGATGGCGACAACCGGTCCTAAGGCCGAGGTGATCACAATTCCAGATATTGGACATCATCCTTCATTACAGTCGCAAGAGCAGATTTCAATGATTACGGATTGGCTGGATAAAACGCAATATGAGCCTGTTGTTGACTAGATAGGTGATGAGCTCCTTTGGGCTTAGTAGATATAGAGGCTGTGGTAACAGGCTTAAAATAAGATTTTATGACTTGAAAGCTAATTACAGCAAGATAGTCCAGTAATTAAGCAATTTAATCAATCAGGTGGGCCAGGTTACTGTGCTTAAATAATACCTGAGAATTAACTTAAACGCTGTGTGGCTAGGCAGCACACACAGCCAAGCAAGGTGGAAAAAATGACTCAGCAAGTCCCTTTATTGATCAACGGTGAAATGATTCAGAGCCAGAGTGAGCAATGGTTACCGGTAACTAACCCCGCTACTCAGGAAGTAATTGCTCAGGTGCCATGTGCTACTGAATCTGAAATTGAGCTGGCGATTGATGCGGCGAAAGCAGCATTTGAAACGTGGAAAGAAACCCCAGTAGGTGAGCGTGCGCGTCTGATGTTACGTTACCAGCACCTGCTGAAAGAGAATCACGACGAAATTGCAACGATTCTGTCACAGGAAACCGGCAAAACCTTTGAAGATGCCAAAGGCGATGTATGGCGTGGTATAGAAGTTGTTGAACATGCTTGTAATATCGCATCCCTTAGCATGGGTGAGACAGTTGAAAACGTAGCTCGCAAGATTGACTGCTACAGCATTACTCAACCATTGGGTGTGTGTGTTGGTATTACACCATTTAACTTCCCTGCAATGATTCCTTTGTGGATGTTCCCTATGGCGATTGCCTGCGGTAACACTTTTGTACTGAAGCCTTCTGAGCAAGATCCACTGACGCCGATGCGTCTGGCTGAATTGTTCCAGGAAGCCGGTGCTCCAGCAGGTCTGCTGCAGGTTGTTCATGGTACTAAGGACGCTGTAAATCAGCTGCTGACACATAAAGACACTCCAGCGATATCCTTTGTTGGTTCAGTTGCAGTCGGTGAACATATCTACCGTACCGGTACGGATAAGATGAAGCGTGTACAGGCATTTGCCGGTGCGAAGAATCATATGGTTATCATGCCGGATGCGGCGAAGAATCAGGTTGTTAACAGTATTGCAGGTGCTTCAGTAGGTGCTGCTGGTCAGCGCTGTATGGCTATCTCTGTTGCTGTATTCGTTGGTAAGTCCCGCGAGTGGATTCCTGAAGTACGTGATGCGCTGGCTAAAGTGCGTCCGGGTGCATGGAACGATCCTGAAGCGGGATACGGTCCGCAGATCAATCCACAGGCTAAAGAGAAGGTTCTGGGATTCATTCAGCAAGGTAAAGATGCCGGTGCTGACTGTATTCTGGATGGTTCCGACGTTGTGGTTGAAGGTTACCCTGATGGTAACTGGGTGGGACCAACGATGTTCCGTAATGTGACTACTGATATGTCTATCTATCAGCAAGAGATCTTCGGTCCTGTACTGATTACGTTGGAAGTCGATACGCTGGATGAAGCTATCGAACTGATCAATAACAACCCTTACGGTAATGGTACCTCCATGTTTACCTCTTCTGGTGCTGCTGCACGTAAATATCAGCACGAGATTAAAGTAGGTCAGGTGGGTATTAACGTTCCTGTACCAGTGCCTCTGCCAATGTTCTCTTTCACTGGTTGGAGAAAATCTTTTTACGGTGATCAGCACGCTTACGGTAAGCAAGCAGTGCGTTTCTACACTGAAACTAAGACGGTAACCGCCCGCTGGTTTGAGGATGATATTGATACAGGTGTAAATACCTCTATCAACCTGAAGTAAAGCTACAGCGCTGGGAGTCTCGGCAGATGCCTTGATTCTTCAGCGCTTGTTAGGTTTCGCCAACAAATAGCTATCAAAGATTGTTGAATAAGAATCTACAGGACCTGTTGTAACGTGCTAAGCACAAGGTCTTTAGTACGAGGTGAGTAATGGATTTTGAACTGAACGAAGATCAGATTGCGTTTGCCGATATGGCCCGTAACTTTGCCCAGAATGAACTGGCACCCAATGCCGGTGAGTGGGATCTGCAGCAAACTTTCCCTGTAGAGGTTTTGAAAGCAGCGGGTGAACTGGGCTTCTGTGGCCTGTACTCCCATGAGGATGTCGGTGGTCTGGGAATGAGTCGCCTGGATTCCAGTATCATCTTTGAGCAATTGGCGATGGGTTGTACTTCGACGACCGCATTTATCACAATTCATAATATGGCTACCTGGATGATCTCTGAATTTGGCGCAGAAGATGTGCGTCAGCAGTGGTGTCCAGAGCTCACTGCCGGTGAAAAACTGGCATCCTACTGTCTTACCGAGCCGAACGCTGGCTCCGATGCGGCCTCGCTTAAAACAACCGCCCGTCGTGATGGTGATGACTACATATTAAATGGCAGCAAGATCTTTATATCCGGCGCAGGGGCTACCGACTGTCTGGTGGTTATGGCGCGCACTGGTGTTGACGGTCCTAAGGGAATCTCTGCCTTTGCTATTGATGCCACGCTGGAGGGTATTACCTACGGCCGTAAAGAAGAAAAAATGGGCTGGAACAGCCAACCAACCCGCATGATTACTTTTGAAGATGTCCGTATACCCGCCTCGGCTATTCTGGGACAGGAAGGGGATGGCTTTAAAATCGCAATGCGCGGTTTGGATGGCGGACGTATTAACATTGCGACTTGCTCTATTGGTACCGCTCAGCAGGCGCTGGATAACGCGACTGAGTATATGCACGAACGTAAGCAGTTTGGTAAGCCGCTGGCTAGCTTTCAGGCACTGCAGTTCAAATTGGCTAACTCAGCCACCGAATTGGTAGCTGCGCGCCAGATGGTGCGTATGGCCGCTTCCCGTCTTGATAATAACCACCCGGATAAAAGCACTTACTGTGCGATGGCAAAGCGATTTGCTACCGATGTTGGCTTTAATGTAGCCGATGAGGCGCTACAGATTTTTGGCGGTAATGGTTATATCAAAGAATATCCGATGGAGCGTTTCCTGCGGGATAACCGGGTGCACCGGATTCTTGAAGGAACAAACGAAATCATGAACGTTATTATTGCTCGTCGATTGTTGCTGGAAAATGCAGCAGCGATTCTTTAACGAGTTGTTTTTTAAAGCGCTATTAAGAATATAAAAGACGGTTAACGTCTGCTAAGAATATATAAGGAAGATCACCATGACCGATAAGCTGATTGTTGAAAAGCGCGGCAACATTGCGCTGCTGACAATGAATAACCCACCGGCAAACACCTGGACTGAAGAGAGTCTGAAAGGTTTAAAGGCACTGGTGGAAGAGCTGAATGCCGATCGTGAAATTTATAGTTTAGTGATTACCGGTCAGGGTGAGAAATTCTTCTCTGCCGGCGCTGATTTGAATCTGTTTGCCGGTGGTGATCGAAGTGTTGCCCGTGATATGGCACGTTATTTCGGTGAAGCTTTTGAAACATTGAGCAAATTCCGCGGTGTATCTATTGCTGCGATAAACGGTTTTGCTATGGGTGGCGGCCTGGAAGTGGCGTTGGCTTGCGACGTACGTATCGCAGAAGAACAGTCACAGATGGCGCTGCCGGAAGCGAAAGTTGGTCTGCTGCCATGTGCTGGTGGTACACAAAATCTGACTATGTTAGTCGGTGAGGGCTGGACTAAGCGCCTGATCCTCTGTGGCGAGCGTATTAAAGCGGCTAAAGCCATGGAAATTGGTTTGGTAGAAGAAGTTGTTCCTAAGGGGCAGGCGTTGGAAAAAGCGCTTGAGCTGGCAGCAAATGTTGCTCAACAGAGTCCGACTGCAGTGGCATCTTGCAAAGAGTTGATTCAGAACAACCGTACCCAGCATTGGGATGCCGGTTACATTCTTGAACGTGAACTGTTTGTTGATCTGTTCTTCACTGAAGATCAGAAAGAGGGGGTTAACGCCTTCCTTGGAAAGCGTGCCCCAGAATGGAAAAACCGCTAAGCGGTATACTGAGATACTGATAATGAGCTGTGTGCTGTTTAATGAATATCCGACTCAGGATGGCAAAAAGATTGTTGAGATTCAGCTAAATGCTGAACACTCTCTAAATGCTTTGACGCTGGAAATGATCGATCTGATCCAGCCGCGAATGAATGCGTGGAAGCAGGATGACAGCGTAGTTGCTGTGTTGCTGAACAGTAGTGGCCAGAAAGCATTCTGCGTTGGTGGTGATGTCGTTAACCTGTATAAGGCGATGACCGGCGAGATGTATGAAGACTTCCCGCTGGATTTCTTTACCCGTGAGTACACTCTCGATTACGCGATCCATACCTACCCGAAACCGATAATCTGCTGGGGCAGTGGTTTCGTGATGGGCGGTGGCATGGGGCTGATTAACGGCTGTAGTCACCGTATCGTTACTGAAACCACGCATATGGCGATGCCGGAAGTTACGATCGGTCTGTATCCCGACGTTGGCGGAAGTTGGTTTCTCAACCATATGCCGGGACGTACGGGGCTGTTTATGGGCCTGACTGGTCACCGTATGAATGCCGCTGATGCGCTCTATCTGGGTTTGGCTGATCGTTTTGTTGCGGCCAAGAAGTTACCAGAGGTGATTGAGCGGTTGCAGGGTGAGAGCTGGCAGGGCGATGCATATGCGTCAGTCAATCGAGTGCTGCGTGTGATGGAGAGAGAATCTGCTGATCACATGGTGAGCCATTCACCGGTCCAGAGTCATTATGAGCTGATCCAGAAAGTCACCGATCATGACACCCTCAAAGAGATTATCACCGCGATCCTCAGTCAAGAGAGCGATGATCGGTGGTTTAAGGGTGCACAGAAAACGTTGAAGAACGGTAGCCCGATGGCGATCTATATGATCCATCAGCAGTGGCTACGCTCGCGTCATCTGTCACTGCGTGAAGTGTTTCAGCATGAATTGGTATTGTCGGTACGTTCCTGTCAGGAGCGCGAGTTCTCTGAAGGTGTTCGTGCCTTACTAGTCGATAAAGACAACTGTCCGGCGTGGACCTTTCCTTCATTAGGTGAGGTAGACGAATCCTACATAGAGAGCTTGTTTACGCCACCCTGGGATAAAAACCCTTTGGCGCATCTATAGATTTTTCGGGGAGTTACCCCCGGCAGAATAAGAACAAAGGAAAAGAAAATGGCTACTATTGGTTTTATTGGTTTAGGTAACATGGGCGGCCCGATGGCCATTAATCTGGTTAAAGCCGGCCACAATGTTAAAGCGTTTGATCTTTCTCAGGCAGCAATGGATACCGTTGTAGCAGAGGGCGGTAACGCTGCAGCGTCTGCGGCTGATGCAGTAACCGGAGCAGAGTTCGTTGTTTCAATGCTACCAGCGGGTAAGCACGTACAAGGTCTGTTTCAGACCGGCGATGCGCCACTGTTTGACCTCGTATCTAAAGATGCTTTGATTATTGATTCCTCAACTATCGATGCAGCGACTGCCCAGAGCGTATCTGCGGCAGCTGCAGAGCGTGGCCTGAGCTTTATCGACGCACCGGTATCCGGTGGTGTGGGTGGCGCTGTAGCCGGTACTCTGGCATTCATGGTAGGTGCGACTGATGAGCAGTTTGCTAAAGCTAAACCTGTTCTGGATGTGATGGGTAAGAATATCTTCCACGCGGGTCAGAGTGGTGCGGGTCAGATTGCTAAAGCCTGCAACAACATGCTGCTGTCAATCCTGATGACGGGTACTTGTGAAGCTCTGAATATGGGCATGAAAAATGGTCTGGACCCTGCCGTGCTGTCTGAGATTATGAAGCAGAGCTCCGGTGGTAACTGGGCGCTCAATGTCTACAACCCGGTGCCGGGTGTGATGGACGGCGTGCCATCTTCTAATGATTACCAGGGCGGCTTCCAGGTTGACCTGATGTATAAGGATCTGGGTTTGGCGATGGATCTGAGCCAGCAGAGTGCATCATCTGTTCCTATGGGTTCTGCAGCTCGTTCGTTGTTTAGTCTGCATAAGGCTAAAGGCAACGGTGGTCTGGATTTCTCAAGTGTAATTAAACTGTATCAAGACCAGTAACAATAAACGTTTGAAGTACAACCACTGTCGGCCCGGATGGCCGGCAGCCTCCCTATATAATAAGAAACTGGAGTGCGGTAATGGGATATAACGAGGACTACAAGGCTTCTATTGAAAATCCGGAAGCTTTTTGGGCAGAGCAGGCTGACAGTATTGCGTGGTACAAAAAACCACAAAATATTCTCGAGAAAACAGAACATGGTAGCTACAAGTGGTACGCCGATGGTGAACTGAATAGCTGTTACCTGGCGCTGGATTATCATGTTGAAAACGGTCGTGGCGATCAGGTTGCTCTGTATTACGATTCACCGGCTGCCGGTGGTATCAAAGAAGCGATCACTTATAGCGATCTGCTGGATCGTGTTAGTCGCTTTGCCGGTGCCTTGAAAGCTCAGGGTATTGAAAAAGGTGACCGTGTTGTTATCTATATGCCGATGATCCCGGAAGCGGCAGTGGCCATGCTCGCTTGTGCGCGTCTGGGTGCACCACACTCGGTGGTTTTCGGTGGTTTTGCGCCGAATGAATTGGCGATCCGTATCGACGATGCGACACCAAAACTGATTATCACCGCATCCTGCGGTATCGAATTTGACAAGAAAATTGCCTATAAGCCACTGGTTGATAAGGCGATTGAGCTCTCTGCAAACAAGCCGGACCACACCATCGTTGTACAGCGTCCTATGATCGAAGCTGAGATGACCGCACCGCGTGATCTTGACTGGAATGCGTGCCAGGAAGGTGTTGAACCAGCGGGTTGTACGCCGGTTAGAGGTGACGATCCACTCTATGTTCTGTATACCTCAGGTACCACGGGACAGCCTAAAGGCATCCAGCGTGATAACGGCGGCAATGCGGTTGCACTGAAGTATGCATTGCAGAATATTTACGGTATGCAGCCAGGTGATGTCTGGTGGGCAGCTTCAGATGTGGGCTGGGTTGTAGGTCACTCCCTGATTGTTTACGGACCTTTGATGGGTGGTTGCAGTGCAATCTTCTTTGAAGGTAAGCCGATCCGTAACCCGGATGCGGGTACTTTCTGGCGTATCGTCGAAGAATACGGTGTGAACGCCATGTTCTGTGCACCGACCGCATACCGCGCTGTGCGTAAAGAAGATCCTACCGGTGGTTTGTCTAAGAATTACGATCTGTCTAGCCTGCGTTCGATCTTTGTTGCCGGTGAAAAACTAGATTCTTCAACATACAGCTGGCTGAGTGAACTGCTCGAAGTGCCAATCCTTGATCATTGGTGGCAGACCGAAACCGGTTGGCCGATGACTGCGCCATTGATGGGCTTACCAGATCCTTCTGACGTACGCCTGGGTTCTACCAATAAGCCTGTGCCTGGCTACGATATTCGCGTTGTTGATGGCGAAGGTAATGAAGTTGAAGCGAACGAAGCAGGCAATATTGTTGTTAAGCTGCCTATGCCGCCGGGTGTTGCCTGGACTATCTGGAATAATCCGGAGCGCTTCAACAGTTCATACCTGACTACTTTTGAAGGCTACTACCACACCGGTGACGGTGGTTTCATAGATGAGGATGGCTATGTCTTTATTACGGGTCGTACTGATGACGTAATCAATGTTTCCGGTCACCGTCTTTCTACCGGTGAGATGGAAGAGGTCGTTTCAGCGCACCCAGCTGTTGTTGAGTGTGCTGTTATCGGTATGAACGATTCTATGAAAGGGCAGCTACCTGTTGGTCTGATTGTTCTTAAAGCCGGTGAAGAGATCGATGAGAAACAATTAGAAGCAGAAGTGGTGCAGATGGTTCGCGATCAGGTAGGTCCACTGGCCTGCTTCCGCCGAGCTGTGGTGGTTCAACGATTACCTAAGACCCGGTCCGGTAAAATCCTGCGTGCTATTCTGCGGAAGATTGCTGCCAACGAAGAATACAAAATGCCTTCGACTATTGATGATGAAAGTATCCTCGGTGAGATCACTGATTTGATGGATCAGGCGGGCATGCTGAAATAGATTTGACCTGATCTGAATTTAATAAATCGGTTAAAGTTGATTCAAAATAGTTACATGAGATGTGCAGCATAGAGGTTATGTTGCGCAGCTCAGGAGTAAAAAATGCAGATTAAAGATAGTGTGTTTGTGATTACCGGTGGTGGTCAGGGGCTTGGTCGGGCGATGGCTGAAAATCTGGCATCCCAGGGTGCTGTATTAGCACTCTTAGACCTGAACCAGGAAAAGTTGATTGAAGCTTGTGCGGCCTGTGAAGCGGTTGGCGGTAAAGCCCATAGTTATGTCTGTAATATTACCGATGAGTCTTCAGTTGAAGCGACCTTTGCTGACATTAAGAATGATTGTGGTCAGATTAATGGTTTGATTAACAACGCCGGCCTTATGCGTGATGGCATGCTAATCAAAGTTAAAGATGGCGAGCTGAAAGGCAAAATGGGGCTGGATCAGTTTCAGTCTGTTGTCGATGTGAATATGACAGGTACTTTCCTTTGTGGTCGTGAGGCTGCGGCTATCATGGCGGTGCAGGGTACAGGGGGAGTGATTATTAATGTCTCTTCTGTTTCCCGGGCTGGAAATATGGGGCAGACCAACTATTCTGCAACTAAATCTGCGGTGGCCACGATGGTGGTGAGCTGGGCTGGCGAGCTTGCTCGTCATGGTATCCGTACTGGTGGTATTGCGCCGGGTGTTATCGCCACCGAGATGACCGCTCAGATGAAGCCTGAAGCTGTGGATCGGATGGTTCAGGCAGTACCGCTGAGACGCCTTGGTGAGGTTGAAGAGATGGCTCATACCCTGAAATATATTATTGAAAATGAGTTCTTTACCGGCCGTATCGTTGAAATGGATGGCGGTCTTAGAATCTGATTAAGCGGCTAAAGCTCAGATTTTTCACCTTTTATGAATAGTGCTGGTGCTTGAAAAAAGTACCGTTTAGGGGAAGCTTGCTTCCCCTTTTTTTGCGTTTGTAGCATTGAAGTAATGTTGCACGGAAAGAGAAATTAAAGCGGAGAAAATATGCCGATGGACAGATATTTCGATGATTTTTCAGTAGGCGAGGTTATTAAGGGTCGCAGTGCGACACTGACAGAGGCGCAGATAATTGATTTTGCCTTAACATATGATCCTCAGAGTTTTCATATCGATGTTAATGCTGCAGCAGAAAGTCATTTTGGCGGTTTAATCGCTAGTGGTTTTCAGACAATGGGCCTCTGCTTTCGTTTGATTGTTCAGTTGGGTGTTTTTGAAGCTTGTTCGCTGGGTGGGCCCGGGATAGATGAAGTCCGATTTCTGGCGCCGGTTCGACCAGGGGATACGCTTAGTTCAGAGATGGAAATCATTGAGCATAAAGCCTCTGCGTCAAAATCTGATCTGGGTGTTATCCGTTATTATGTTCGGGGTACTAACCAGCATGGAGATCAGGTGCTCAGCTTTATCGTGACGCATATGCTTAAGCGGCGGGTTTAAAAAGCCTCGCTGTATTCTGTTTTTCGAACAATCAAAACGAAGATTCGGTTTCGCAGAGTGATGCCTTGTTAATTTGCCTTTTCGTACAAGGTTCAACGTCAGCTTTTTATAGATTCAAACGCGTAATCAACGGTGTGTCGCTACCTGTAAATGCTTGAAATGCGGCACCCTGTGGCAGATCTCTGTGGGCGAGTTCCAGATAGATGGCGTTGAGCACTTTCCATTTATATTCCGTCCAGCCCGGGGCTAACAACAGTGCTCTATTTGCCGTACCGGTTAAACGGTGAAAAACAAGTTCAGGCGGGGCTTTAGCCACGATGTCGGCGACCACCTGAACATACTCATTCAGAGTCATGGGTGTCACTTCACCCCGTTTCCATTCCCGAGCCATCTGCGTTCCTCTGACGATATGCAGTGGATGTAACTTTATCCCGGTAGTACCCAAATCAACTACCCGTCGGGCAGAATCTGCGGTGGCATTAATAGATTCCCCGGGTAATCCGGCAATCAGATGAGTACAGTATTGCAGCTCGCGCAGTTGTATTCGCTGTATAGCATCGACATACTCGCCAAAGCCATGGCCACGGTTGACCCGTCGCAAAACCTCATCTGATGTGGATTGCAGTCCCAGTTCCAGCCATACCTCAAAACCTTTGTCGCGGTAGCTAGCTAGCAGATCCAGAACACCGTCAGGCACGCAATCGGGGCGGGTGCCAATCGATAGACCTATCACATCCGGAATAGCCAGTGCTTGATCGTACAGCGTCTTTAGGGCGCTAACTTCAGCATAAGTATTGGTATAGGCCTGGAAGTAGGCAAGGTATTTTCTGGCTCCGGTGCGTTTACGGATAACCTGTTTTCCGGCGGCGACTTGCTCGCAAACTTGCGGTGCTTCTTTGGCATTGGGGCTGAAGGATGAGTTATTACAAAAAGTACAGCCGCCGATTCCTTTAGTACCATCCCGGTTGGGGCAGGTGAAAGCGGCATTGATCGATACCTTATGGACTTTCTGCCCATAACGCTGATACATCGCGTGGCCAAAAGTGTTGATGTAGCGGGTGAGGTTCATATCCGCCTTATGTCTGTTTTGCCCGGTATTAAACAACATTCAGCTCCTGTTGACGGAACTGTGCATTCCGTACTTCTGCAATACCTCGGTAAATATCGAATTCCACATCCCCAATACCGTTTGTTGCGTTGGCATTAAAAGCGTTGATGTAAATCTCTTCATTCTGCGAATTGAGGGGGAGAGAAAGTGCGCCAATGTATTCGCTCAGTTCTGGCAGGGTGTTGTGCTTATTTACCAGATAACTTAATTCGTCGGTATAGGTACGAGTGCTTCCGCTGATCTCTTTGGGGGTGTTGGGACGTTGCATTAAGTCTTCCGGAAAGGCTAACAAGTCGAAAGCTGAACTCTAGCATTGCTCTCTCGAAATAAAGGTGATGGATATCAAAGTGATGCGATTATTTCTCGTCCTTAGATAGAGCAAAGGGTACGTAAGGTCTTTTGAACAACAAAATTTAGGGACTATAGTTCCATTTTATAATGCCAAATCTTACGAGGTTATTGCGTCTGACCTGTATGTTTCGGAGGGGCTTTGTGGTGAGATTCAACATCAGGCAGGAAGGAAAGGCTTCAAGGTAATGGCTGCGATTATCAGGGATGAAGAAGCGTCAATTACCTTCTTTCTTCCAGTATGTCTTATTCCAACTACAGCTCTTTTTGTCCCAAATTGCTGTATTAAAACGTCAAAATCGGGTATCTTAACGTGCTGTTTTTCGTAACAAATTCAGTGCGTGGTCTATGCCTGTAGTAATGGATAGAGCGTACGACAAGAGATAGTGGATAGAGAATGATTATTAAACCGAAGATTCGTGGCTTTATCTGTACAACAACTCATCCAATGGGTTGTGAGCGCAATATTCAGGAACAGATCGATTACACCAAAGCACAGGGGCCGTTAAAAAATGGGCCTAAGCGCGTATTGGTAATTGGCTCTTCTAGCGGATACGGGATGTCGTCACGTATCTCTGCTGCATTTGGTTGTGGTGCTGCCACAATTGGTGTGTTTTTTGAAAAACCTGCTACTGAGCGTAAAACCGGTACCGCAGGCTGGTATAACGCAGCCTCGTTTGAGCAAAAAGCTCATGAAGCTGGTCTGTACGCTAAAAGCCTGAACGGTGATGCATTCTCCAATGAAGCTAAGCAAAAGACCATTGATCTGATTAAAGAAGATCTGGGTCAGATCGATATGGTTGTCTATTCACTGGCCTCTCCAGTACGCAAATTGCCTGAAACCGGTGAAGTGATTCGCTCCTGTCTGAAGCCTATCGGAGAAACCTACCGTTCTACTGCGATCGATACCAATAAAGATCTGATCATTGAAGCGGAAGTTGAGCCAGCAACAGAAGAAGAAATCGTCGATACCGTAACCGTAATGGGCGGCGAAGATTGGGAGCTCTGGATCGCTGCGTTGGATGAAGCTGGTGTGTTGGCTGAAGGTTGCAAGACGGTTGCTTATAGTTATATTGGTACCGATATTACCTGGCCTATCTACTGGGATGGTGCACTGGGGCATGCTAAAAAAGATGTTGACCGTGCAGCGTCTGTATTGAATAGCAAGTTGGCTGCGAAGGGCGGTAGCGCTAATGTAGCGGTATTGAAGTCGGTTGTAACTCAGGCAAGCTCTGCTATTCCTGTTATGCCTCTGTATCTGTCGATGGTTTTCAAAATCATGCGCGCAGAGGGTGTGCATGAAGGTTGTATGGAACAGGTCTTCCGTTTGTTTAATACAGGCATTACCGGTGATACCGGAAAGGTAGATGACGATAATCGCCTGCGTATGGATGATTGGGAATTGCGAGATGATATTCAGCAGAAATGTCGCGAGCTCTGGCCAACCATCACTACTGAGAACCTATTCGAGAAAACAGATTATCAGTTTTATAAGGATGAGTTTCTGAAGTTGTTTGGCTTCGGTATAGATGGAGTAGATTACGAAGCAGATATCAGCCCGTTGGTTGAGTTTGACGTGATTGATATCTAATCTTTGAGTCTTTGATAATAAGCGGCTTCGGCCGCTTTTTTTATACCCATTAAAACTCAATTAATGATAAATGGCAGATTACCTCGAAATGGTGAGTTAGGCTTTGATTTATAAAGACAATATGTGTGTAATAGAATAAATCTACCTCTACCGGCTGGAGACTTCATCTAATGGCTCTATCAATCAGCAAACGACTTTCCATTATAAGTACTGCGCCTGTTATCTTATTGGCCGTTATCCTATTTACACTGACATATTTTCAAAGTAATAAGCTCAGTAATGAAGAGCATGCTCTGACAACAACACATTTTCTTGAAATGAAACACGCTGAACTGAAACTGTTAAATGAGATGGCTTACAACTCTATTCGACATATTTATGAGTCGGGTGGGTCGTTAGAAGATGCCTTGCCTACCCTGCGGGATTTAAAGTTTGGCGATAGTGGCTACTTTTTTGGTTATAGCGATAAAGGCGATCGAGTCTTTATGGGTAATATCGATAAAGGCATAGGAAAGAACTACTGGAATCTGCAAGATTCTAATGGTGTATACATTCTTCGTGAGCTTATAAAGGCCGGCAAGCAGGGTGGCGGTATTGTTAGTTATCATTTTCCTAAACCCAATCAGCAGATGCCTGAAGAGAAGCTTTCCTATGCGATCTATCTGGATCGATGGAATTTGATGGTAGGAGCAGGTTTTTATCTGGATGATATGAACGTAGTTCTTGACGAAATGGACGCAGCGTCTGCGGATAGTCTTGATACGTTGATGTTCTATTTTGCAATTGCCAGCCTGGTTCTTCTGTTATTGGTTATTGTCTTCAGTACGATGGTTAAACGCTCAGTCATGTCACCGTTGCTGAGCATTTCTGAGTCGATGAAAGGACTCGCTTCCGGTCAAGGTGATCTGACTTCCAGACTTGATGTTACAGGGGATCATGAACTAGCAGAGATGGCCCATCGCTTTAATCAGTTTTTAGAAACCTTGCAGCAGATGATTGGAGAAGTTGTTTCGGTCTCTGACAGTGTGACGCAGCGCTCGGCCTCAATAAATAAGAGAACTTCACAGGTCGGTGAGCAGCAACAGAAGCTGCAGATTCAAATAGAGCATTCTGCTTCTGCTATGTCTCAGATGTCGGCCACCGCAGTGGACATCGCTCATAATACTGCTGTTACAGCAACCTCAACTAATGAGTCACGGGAAAATATTGGCCAGGCAGGGGCGAGCGTTAATGAACTGACCTCTGCAGTTAAAACGTTGGCGGAAGATGTGTCTGGTTCAAACCGAGCTATTTCTACACTGGAGGTTAATGTTCAGGATATTATCTCGGTTGTTAGTGTGATTCAGGAAATAGCCGAGCAGACAAACTTGCTGGCTTTGAATGCTGCTATAGAGGCAGCCCGGGCGGGAGAGCAAGGTCGTGGTTTTGCGGTTGTTGCCGATGAAGTACGTACGCTGGCGACCCGTACGCAGGCAAGTACATTGCAGGTACATGAGAGTATCGAACAGCTTAAAAAAGCTTCAGGTGAAGCTGTTAAAAGTATGCAGCATAGTTTTCAGCAGACCGACGTGGCTGTTAATCAGTCTGAGAAGGGTATGGCTGAGCTGACAAAAGTTGTTGAGCATATGAATCAGATTCAGGATATGTCTGTTGTGATAGCCACTGCAGCGGAAGAACAGAGTCAGGTGTGCGACAACTTAAATCAGACCGTTACTGAGATTGCCGGACACTCTGAAATGTCTTCCCAGATAGCCGGAGAAAATAAAATTGAAATCGAGAAGTTAACTGAAGATGCTAATAAATTACATCAGCTAGTTGGGCGTTTTCGGATAAATTGATAATCTTTTCTTTAACTTTAAAAGGGCCTTAGGGCTCTTTTTTTCGTATATACGGTTTGTCCTAAACGATGTGGATTGGAATATTCATTTGAAATCATATGATCAATTAGGTGATTTCTCTGTGGTGTAGGCTTAGACAGATAATGAACCATAGTTTTACGACTTTAGGATAACAATAAGCCTAAGGGATTATGAATTTATACCGCAACGCACAAGATTTTTCTGCGGGAATGAGTATAATCAGCGACACAGTCTCAGTTTGAGTTAAAGGTTACCTGTTGTTGCTTTCACAGGTATGTAATTTATCTCAACTGCCAGAGATAGTTTCAGTTAGATCAAACAGTTATGCCATTATTCTGTAATGTTATTATTCTGTCAGGCCATAAGCCAATATCTGAAAACTTCTCTGCCTCCATTATTTATAGTTGAATGGTGAAGTAAGTATGACCTCAAAATCTGTTGATGTATTGCTGGTTGGTGCAGGTGCGATGAGCACAACTCTGGGTGTTTTGCTTAAACAGCTAGACCCTTCTCTGACAATCGCTATGGTCGAACGTCTTGACCATGTCGCTAGTGAAAGTACCGACGCGATGAATAACGCCGGTACGGGTCATGCAGCGTATTGTGAACTGAATTATACGTCCCAGAATGAAGACGGCAGTATCAATACCGAAAAGGCCTTTTCCATCAATGCCGCATTTGAGACTAGTCTACAATTTTGGTCTTATCTGGTTGAGCAGGGCAACCTGCCTGAACCCCATAACTTTATCAATAATGTACCGCATGAAAGTTTTGTTATGGGTGCAGAAAATGTTGAATTCCTGCGTAAACGATTTGAAGCACTGAGCTCAAAGCCACAGTTCGCGGAGATGGAATTCTCTGAAGATCCAGAAGTATTACGTCAGTGGATGCCACTGATAATGCAAAATCGCGACACTGAAGAAGCGGTTGCGGCTACTCGGGTACGCCATGGTGCTGATGTTAACTTCGGAGCTTTGGCTCGTAATATGGTTAACTATCTGGAGCAACAAGATGGCTTTGAGCTGCTGTTGAGCCATTCGGTTGAAGAGATGTCCCAGTACAGTAATGGTGACTGGCGTGTCGACCTTAAGAATGGGCACACGGGTAAGGCCGAGAGTCTTAGAACTAAATTTTTATTCTTTGGCGCCGGAGGCGGGGCTTTACCGTTACTACAGATGTCGGGTATTCCGGAAGGCGATGGTTACGGTGGCTTCCCTGTAAGTGGACAGTGGTTAGTTTGTAAAAAACCGGAAATTGTTGAGCAGCATATGGCAAAGGTTTATGGACAGGCTCCTATAGGTGCTCCGCCGATGTCGGTTCCTCATCTGGACAGCCGGGTTATTGATGGAAAACGAGCTTTGTTATTCGGACCTTTTGCAGGCTTTACGACTAAGTTTCTGAAACAGGGATCGGCATTGGATATGCCTTTGAGTATGCGATTGAGTAACCTTAAGCCCATCATGCAAGTGGGGGCTAAGAACATGGACCTTACCCGATACCTTATTAGTGAGGTGATGCAGTCCCACGGTGATCGGGTCGATTCGCTACGTCGCTTTTTCCCGGATGCTAAGGATGAAGACTGGGAGCTATCCTATGCAGGTCAGCGTGTTCAGATAATTAAGAAGAACGTCGAGGGTGAAGGTAAGCTGGAGTTTGGTACAGAAGTTATCTCTTCTGCTGATAAGTCTCTGGCGGCGTTGCTAGGTGCATCTCCAGGTGCTTCTACAGCAACCCCAACGATGATCAACGTAATTGAACGCTGTTTCCCTGAGCGTCTTGCTACGCCTGAGTGGCAGGCGAAAATGAAAGAATTGGTGCCTTCCTATGGTCAGTCCCTGATCGAGGATGGGTCACTGCTTCGCACTGTGCGCAAGCGTACTCTGTCTACTCTTAACCTAGATCAGAATTATCAATCCTGATTGAAAGGTATTAATGAAAACCACTCTTCGGAGTGGTTTTTTTTGTCTGGAATGATAATTAAGGGTTTTCTTTATTAGTGAATTCTAATATATTGCATCTCACAATCTGTATGAGCTAATGGAGAGTGGTATGAAAGTAACGGTATTGGCAGCAGGGCTGTTTAGTTGCATCTTTGCAGTAACAGCGGTTGCAGCAGATAAGCCCAGCAAAGCATCAGCACAAACCATCCTAAATCTTTACGCAACAGCAACTGAAGCCTGGGGAATGCTACAGCAGGATTCCACAGCGATACTGGTGGATGTTCGTGACCCGGTTGAAGCTAAATTTACCGGTTTTGCAACTCCTACAGATATTCACATACCTTTCATGGTGGCTGATCCGCATGGGTGGAGTTATATGAACTCCAGCTGGGAGATGGTGAAAAACCCGGCTTTTGAAACACAATTGACTGACAAACTTAGTCAGCTTGGAGCGAACAGTGATACCCCCATTATCGTGATGTGTCGTTCCGGTTCGTCACGCAGTGCGCCTGCGGTGAATATGCTTGCCGCTAAAGGGTATCAAAATGTATGGACAGTAGTGGATGGCTTCGAGGGAAGTACCTTGAAAGAGGGTGCCTCTAAAGGTGTTCGTGCTGTTAATGGCTGGCGTAATTCGGGGCTTCCCTGGAGTTATAAGGTCGACTCGGCTGTCGCTTGGCGCCCATCAAAATAACCAAACTTAATATAAGGACATTTACGAGATGAAAAAATTAATTATTTCAACGGTGCTGGCCGCTGCTTTGTTTGCCCCGGTCGTTGCGACTGCATCAGAAACAGTTGATAAAGTATTGATTACGTTGACAAGTGCAGAACAGCAAACCCGTGGAATGGCGATGGTGTTGGGTAATATGATGCAGGCAAAAGGTGCTAAAGTCAGTGTGCTTTTGTGTGATAGCGCAGGCGATATGGCGCTTAAAGGGCATGAATCTGCACCTCTTAAGCCAAAGAATGTGACACCGGAACAGCTGATGCAAAAGTTGATCTCTGGCGGCGCCAAGGTTGATGTATGTGCACTGTATCTACCTAATAAAGGCGTGACTATGGATGCTTTGCTAAGCGGTATTGGTGCAGCTAAACCGCCGGTTATGGCCGCTGCTCTTATCGATGCTGATACCCGTGTTTTCAATTTCTAAAGCCGGTTTATAAGCTTCGAAGTACTCAGTAATATTTATAAAACGCACCCGAGGGTAATCTAAGGGTGCGTTTTTTTTAGTTCGTATGGGTATGTATTAAACTCTATAATCACCTATATGAAGACTCTGCCGCTATTTCCTTTGCCCTTAGTGCTGTTCCCTGGAACGGTACTGCCATTACAGATCTTTGAAATGCGTTATCGGCGGATGGTGAAAGACCTCCTTGCCGAGAGTGGTCAGTTCGTCATTCTACAGGCCCCAATTCCGGATAGCCCAAACAGTGATTTTGAAATGATCGGAACCTTGTCGAAGATTATCGACTGGCAGCCGATGCAGAATCAGATGATCGCCATTCAGGTGGAAGGTGAACAGCGCGCTAAGATTTCCAGGGTGACGATAGCCTCTGATGGGCTGCTATCAGGGCAGGCGGAAGCGCTTAGTTTCAACCTGGAACCTATGCTTGAAGAGTATTCAGCTAGGCTTAAGGATATTTCGATTCTTCTTGAGCAGCATCCTCTGTTATCATTCCGGTCTGTTCAAATTAATGCTGAAAACGCCGAAGCTTTTAGTTATCAACTGGCGTCGCTTATCCCATTTTCAGGAGCGGACAAACAGAGGTTGTTAGAGCTCGATAGCTCATTACAACGCCTGGAAATGATACTCTCCCTGCTCAAGGACTTTTGATGCTCAACCTGATTAAAGACGCACTGGCTCGTCGTAGCGAACTGTTGGATGCTCTGCATAAAGAAAATACGGATTGCTACCGCTTATATCACGGTTCTAATGAAGGCTGTTCAGGTCTTACCGTAGACCGGTATGGTCCTCAATTGTTGATACAGACCTTTCATCAGCCAATCACAGAGGTTGAGGCTGAGGCTATTCATAAGCTTATCGAGGATGCACTTAGTTGCTCGTTGGTCTTGGTATATAACGACCGTAGCTCTGCTAATTCGCGGCGTGCGGATGACTCGGTTGTGGATGGCTGGGAAGCTGTTGCCCATGAGCTGGGTATTTCCTATCAGATAAGGGGAAAACATAAAGGGCAGGACCCATTACTCTTTCTGGATATGCGCGCCGGTAGGCGTTGGATTCAGCAGAATGCAGCGGGTAAGTCTGTGTTGAATCTCTTTTCATATACCTGTGGAGTTGGCGTGGTTGCTGCCTCAGCCGGTGCCAGCCGGGTTTTGAATGTAGACTTTTCTACCCGCTCATTAGATGTGGGGAGAAATAATGCTCAACTTAACGATCTGGATGAACAGCAGATCGATTTTTTTCAGAGTGATTTCTTTACTGCTGCTAAGCAATTGGCAGGCATTCCGATTAAGCAAAGGGTAGGGCGCGGACGTAAACCTAAACCTTTTCCAAGAGTCGATCAGGAACAGTTTGATCTGGTCTTTCTTGACCCTCCACGCTGGGCGAAAAGTGCATTTGGTACAGTGGATCTGATTCGGGATTATCCCAGTGTGTTGAAACCTGCGCTGTTAGCAACAAAGCCCGGAGGGCAGCTAGTCTGTGCCAATAATGTTGCCAGTGTAAGTTATGAGGAGTGGTTGGATGTTGTTCAGCGTTGCGCCATAAAGGCAGGTTGCCCAGTACAACAGGTAACGCAATTAGAGCCCGAGCAGGATTTTCCCTCCCCTGATGGACGCTTTCCACTGAAGCTTGTGGTATTGCAGCTCTAAGCTGCGCATTTTACGTGACTCGCTTCGGCTTTAGATTCGATGAGCGTCAAGAATAATACCGGTGACCCGGCCACCTAACATCGCCACCCGGCCACGGGCTCTGTCGTCACCGGTGGCGGTGAATTCAAACAGGTAGGACCGCCAGATTTTGACCCTGCCCTGGTCGTCACGCTTAAGCCACATGCCCCGCAGATAGACGCTTTGATCCAGTAGTTGGACATCCATCTCTTTACAGTAGTTGCGGGCTGCTTTCAGGGCGAACTCTTTTACTTTTAATGAATGCCACCAGTGTAGTAGAAGCGACACTATCAGGGTCAACCAGAACAGATCTGCAAGTTCCAGATACATCAATTACTCTCCCTTCCTAACCATACAGAGCCTATGCCGCCGCCGATAATCAGCACCGCACCAATGACAGCCATCATATCAGGAACTTGCTGCCAGAAAAGCCATCCCAGTAATCCTGCGAACAATACACCAAAATAACTGAGTGGAGCGATGATGGTGGCTTTGGCATAACTGTAAGCTTGCGTATATAGCCACATGATCAACCAAATTGACAGACTGATACCCAGCAAAAAGGGCACACTAACGAGAGGGATCGGCTGCCAGTTACTTAGAGCTAAAGGTAATGAGAAGAGTAATGATAGAGTGAAATAGTAAAACAGAATTCGGTTTGTTGGCTCGGTGAGTGTCAGTACCCGGGTGGTCACGATGGACACGGTTAGCGCAAGTGCTGAGGTAAACGCAACCAGATGCCAGGGATTCGCAGAGCCTCCATCGGGTTTTAATACAAAACCTATACCGATGAACCCTAGTATCACCGGAAGCCAGTTTATCAGTGGCATTTTGTACTTGAGCCAGAGCAGTACTAAAACAGGTACTATCAGTGGTGCAGAGTTTCGAAGTAGAGAGGCTTCGCCTAAGGGAATCTGTTTCAAAGCAAGGTAATAGGTGTAAAAGCAAAGCCAGCCAGAAAATCCCCTGATAAGGTGGAGAAGAGGCCTTTCAGTTTTAAGCGTCGTGATCCCTTTTCTAGCGAGCCAGGGGAGCATCAGCAAGGTACAGATTAGATATTGGGTTAGCACAATCTGCTCGATAGAGACGAACTGAGCGGTATACTTGGTCGCCGCGGCTGCCAGACTCATGATCAGGGTTGTGGCCAGAGCGAACGCTGCTCCGATAAGAAGTCTGGAATATTGCTTGAGCAAGGTTGTCTATCCTGTTGCTTTAATTACAATAACTTAATAATTGCACTATACCGGAAATGACTATGGAACAACTGACCGGCTTCATCATAATAAACTGGCTAAACCTGTTTGCTTTTGTCTGGTTTCTGGTCTGCTTCAAAGGCTATAACGCTTATACTAAAAAACGCGCCAGAGATACTCATTGCCTGGCCAGTGTCATGCACAGCTATCGTTTGGAATGGATGACCCGAATGTTGCACCGAGAGGTCAGGATTGCTGATACCACCGCTATCGCCAATCTGGAGCGTAGCGTATCATTTTTTGCATCTTCCACCATGCTTATTTTGGCTGGCCTGATGACGGTGCTGGGGTCAACTGAGAAAGCAATTGATGTGGTAGGCGATATCCCTTTTGTCAGTCACGCGACAAAAGCGGAATGGGAGCTGAAGCTGTTGGTACTGATTGGCTTGTTCATTTATGCTTTTTTTAAGTTTACCTGGAGCTTGCGCCAGTATGGTTTTACCTCTGTCATGATGGGAGGTGCACCGCAGCCGAATGATGCCACAGAGCTGGAGCTGAATGCCCATGCGAAACGGTTGGCGATAATGAGTTCGATGGCGGCAAATAATTTCAATTTAGGGTTACGGACTTACTATTTTAGCCTCTCGGTTCTAGCTTGGTTTATTACGCCCTGGTTGTTTATTTTACTCACCAGCGGTGTCGTTATCATACTTTATCGTCGGGAATTTAATTCCAGTACTTTGCGTCAGCTGATCATCAGTCGCACCGATTAATTTCTAGTAAAATTCAATAAAGCCCCCTTGAAAAGAGGGGGGCTGTCCCCATCTTATTGTTCAACGCTTAAGATTGTAGTTATAAGGTTTGTACCTCTACGTTTTAATACTTAGTTATTTGCAACAATAAGATTGGGAAATTGATAGATGAGCACAGAAACTCAGCAGGAAACTCTTGGCTTTCAAACCGAAGTGAAGCAATTGCTTCACCTGATGATTCATTCTTTGTATTCCAACAAAGAGATCTTCCTTCGTGAGCTGATCTCTAATGCCTCTGACGCTGCCGATAAGCTTCGCTTTGAAGCGCTGTCTAAGGATGACCTATATGAAGGTGATGGCGATCTTCGCATCCGTATCGAGTTTGATAGCGAAGCTAAAACCCTCACCATTGATGATAACGGCATCGGTATGAACCGCCAGGATGTTATCGATCACCTGGGTACTATTGCTAAGTCCGGCACTTCCCAGTTCCTTTCTGAATTGAGTGGCGATCAGAAGAAAGATTCTCAACTGATCGGTCAGTTTGGTGTAGGTTTTTATTCCGCATTTATCGTCGCTAATGAGGTTGAGGTGATTACTCGTCGTGCCGGTCAGCCAGCCACTGAAGGTGTGCACTGGGTGTCTCAGGGTGAGGGTGAATTCACTGTCGCGACGGTTGAGAAAGCACAGCGCGGTACAACTATAATCCTGCATCTGAAAGAGGAAGAGTCGGAGTTTGCTGACGCTTCCCGCCTGCGCACCCTGGTACGCAAGTATTCAGATCATATCTCTCTGCCAGTAATCATGCAGAAAGAAGCCGCGCCAGTAGAAGAGGGCGAAGAACCAGCTCCTGCAGAAGATGAAACAGTCAATTCAGCTACTGCGCTTTGGACACGTTCTAAGAGCGATCTGAGCGATGAGGATTACAAAGAGTTTTATAACCATGTGTCCCATGACTTTCAGGAGCCAATGAAGTGGAGCCATAACCGGGTTGAAGGTAATCTTGAATATACCAGCCTGCTTTATGTGCCGGCTCATGCCCCTTATGACCTGTGGAATCGTGATACGCCTCGTGGTCTGAAATTGTATGTTCAGCGTGTTTTCATCATGGATGAAGCTGACCAGTTCTTGCCGATGTACCTGCGCTTTATCAAAGGTGTGGTTGATACCAACGATCTGTCCCTTAATGTTTCCCGTGAAATTCTGCAAAAAGATCCTGTCGTCGACAAGCTGAAAACTCAGTTGACCAAGCGCTCTCTGGGTATGCTGGGTAAACTGGCGAAGAACGATCCTGAACAGTATGCGAAATTCTGGACAGAGTTTGGTGAGGTAGTGAAAGAAGGCCCTGCAGAAGATCATGCTAACCGTGAGACTGTTCTGAAGCTGTTGCGTTTCGCTTCTACTCACAATGACTCTTCTGAGCAATCTGTATCTTTGGAAGATTATATCTCCCGGATGCAGGAAGGTCAGGAGAAGATCTATTACGCTGTTGCCGAGAACTACAACACTGCTAAGAACAGCCCGCATCTGGAAATCTTCCGTAAGAAGGGCATCGAAGTGTTACTGATGTCTGATCGTGTTGATGAATGGCTGATGGGTCAGTTGTTCGACTTCCTGGGTAAGTCATTCCAGGATGTCAGCAAGGGCGAACTGGATCTGGGCGAGACTGAAAACGAAGAAGAGAAGAAAGCTCAGGAAGAGACTGCCAAAGAGATGGAAGGTCTGACCGAACGTCTTAAGAGCAGCCTTGAAGAGCAGGTGAGCGAAGTGCGTATTACGCACCGTCTGACCGACTCTCCAGCCTGTGTGGTTCTGGGTGCTTACGATATGGGTATGCAGATGCGTAAGATCATGGAAGCGGCGGGACAGGCAGTGCCTGAAAGCAAGCCGATTTTCGAGGTCAACCCTGAGCATCCTCTGATCAGCAAGCTTGATAATGAAACCGATGAAGATCGTTTCGGTGAGCTGGCGTTGGTCGTATTCGAACAGGCCCAGCTAGCTGCTGGTGGGCAGTTGGATGATCCTGCGGCTTACGTTAGTCGTCTGAACAAATTACTGATGAACCTGATTAGCTAATCTGCAACGACAGATCTGATAAAAGGCGACCTGTGGGTCGCCTTTTTTGTGTCTGACCTGTAGGTTGGGGTGAGGTACGAACCCCAACATCAGCGGGTAATCGACAGGAACGGTCATGGACAGCGAACAATTACAATACTGCCAAACGGCTTTAACAGCACTTAAGCAGGAACTAGAACTCGAGATTGCCGACCTGGAACTGAGTGCCCGTCCTGTTCAATTGGATCAGCAAGCGGTTGGCCGGGTGTCACGGGGCGATGCTCTGCAACAGCAAAATATGGCGCTGGCAAATCTGGAACAGTGTCGTATCAGAATGCACGAGGTACTTCACGCTGAGAGCAAGTTTGGTGTGACCGAATACGGTTATTGTGAAGCCTGTGATGAGGTCATTAACCTGCCCAGAATGCTGGCGCGGCCAGACAGTCGCTACTGCCTTGGATGTCAGTCTGTTGTCGAAGAGGCAGATTAAGCGCGGAGAACTAAAATGGCTGATATTCAATGTATCAGCCTTTTCTATTTATGCATTGCGTTACACTGGTCTGTGTCTGCTTTGTGCCAAAAGCAGACTCTGTAATGAGATAAGTTGTGTACTTTAACTTGAAACAGTAGATTGTTTATTACTCCTCTGAATTGCTGGTTATTAAAAAGGTAAGGATTGAATGTGCAAAAACCTTGTTTCTGTAGAAAGGTACGACCGTATAGCCTTAGTAAGATTTGATAAGAGCGATAGTGCTAATGCTCTTTCATTTTCTCTTATGAGAGAATTGACAGCAGTGGCTGAGGATTTGGCAAATGACCCAAATCTCTGTGCTGTTGTTCTTACAGGTAGAGATGATAATTTTTGTTTGGGCATGGATCTGAAGGATTCAGAAGTTAGCCAAAGCGCTACAGCAAATTTATCTGAACGCCGAAAAGCCCTTAAAACAGGGCCAAGAATGTGTGATGCCTGGGAGAAAATTGAAGCGATTACAATCGTAGCAATTGAAGGCTGGTGCGCAGGCGGCGGTGCTGCATTAGCCGTATCCTGTGATTTAAGGGTGTTTGCTGATAGTAGCTACTTTTATGTCCCTGAAATAGAGCGGGGGTTTAATATGAGTTGGGGATCGGTTCCTCGAATAACCAATTTAGTTGGGCCAGCCAAAGCAAAACGTATCATTGTTTTAGCAGAAAAAGTCTCGGCTACTTCTGCTAAAAAGTGGGGAATAGCTGATTATATTGTTGCTAAGGGCGATGCAGTTGATAAAGCTATGCAGATTGCTACCCACGCAGCATGTCTTCCACCAAATAGTGTTCATATTTGTAAATCAGCCATTAATGCCCACTCAAATGTATTAAATGGAGCAACTAGCCACGCTGATATGGATCAATTTGCATTGATGCAAAACTCGGATGATTGTGCTGAAGGAGTACAAGCATTCTTAGAAAAGCGAGACCCTGTCTATAAGGGTAACTAATCGTTAGAAGTAGTTTTGAGTCAACTTTTAAGAGTCCGCTTTGGGTCGAAAGCAGACTTTTTTGAAAAACGGACGATTTGGTTTTTATGCTCTTATCGAGCAAGTAAAACACAGTTTTACGTCTAACCACTAGCGAGTTGCGCAGCAGCGGTCTTGCTACTGAATTAGCTCATGCCCATTGCTTCCATCACGAAGATTACGCCGCAGCCTATACCAATCATCACCAGGTTGTAGGGAAGTTGGTTACGGACGATCTCAGTGTCTGTCGCATTAAAACGAGCCTTCATAATAAAGTTCAGGCCGCTGAAGGTACTGCCGGACATCGCCAGCGCCGTGCCGAGAATATAACTGATGGCCATTAGGTTAGGCGTCGTGGTGGTATCAGCCAGCAGACCGGCAAAGATGGCGACCAATGCCAGCTGATGGATGCCTAAATACGCCAGCCCAACAATCATCATCAGTACCAGCGAGGCTACACCCGCGCCCGTTTCAGTAAAGGGTAGGCTGATCAGACCGACACCGATGCAGGCTTTTACGCCGGCAGCAAGTACGCCAGCGCTCATAAATAGCGTAATCTCTGCACGACTCTCAGAAAGTTTTTCAGTGATATGCTGAGTTACTCTCTGGCTGGTTTTGTTAATACCTGTACGCAAGGTCAGCAGGCAAACAGGCACCACAATGGATAGTAGGGAAACCAGAAATATCGTCGGTAGAGAGGGGAGTTGCCAGCTAAGTAACAGGATCATCCCGATTAGCGTGAATGGCATTGCCAGGGTGTCCCTTTTGAGGGGGTATCCGGCGTAGCTTTGCAGCTCATTAGCGGCCCGAAAGCGGGCCTCAACGATGCTCAGAAGCAAGCCGGTTACTGCGATAGCGATTGAGAAAGGGTAGACCTGAGACAGTTCGACTCCGGGAACCTGCTCCAGAACCAGGGGTAGAATGCTAAGAAAAGGAGACCAGAGGACCGCCATGCCGAAACCCCGGCTAAGCACCAGTTGAGAGAGCTGATCGATTCCCTCTTTCTTCTTTATTTGATCACCTACAACAATCACCGATGAGAAGTTAGCGACGGATGAGAAGACGTGCATGCCCAGTAGGGTAGTGATAAAGCTACGAATGCCGGGTTTGCTAACATCACAACCCACATTACTGGCCATCCCGATAAAACTGATCGCTGCTAACAGCATTGCCAGTTTCAGGTGTTCGCCAAAAAGCCTTTGCAGGTTGATGTCAGAGTCCTGACTCCAGGCAAGTATTGCGGCAGCCACTCCGGCAGTGAAAAGGACAGCAATTTGCTTGCGCTGTTTTGGCTTTAGTCGGGGCGCTTCGATCACGATATAGAGCCAGGCCAGAGCCGTTGCGACCCCCGTTAGTCCTAAAGGCGAGACAATATTCAACAAAGTAAGCAGGCACATGAGTAAAACGATGATGCCGGCTATACGGGCTCCAGGCCAATGGTTGCCTATGTTTGAGGTAAAACTTTTGCTTCTCATTGTTGTGCCTGTAAATAAAAACTGGAAATTAGTTAATATATTAATTATATTATCAGCATATGTTAGCTTTTACCTGTGTAGAGGTAAATGGCTAGAAATCATTTGAATACTATTTTTAAGCAACAACTTTTGGTTGCTGAGCTCAGCGCTAGCTAGGATGGAAGGTCAGATATGTTAACAAAAGAACAGATAAAAACAGCGGCAGAGAAATTATATCAAGCAGAGAAAGACTGTACTCAAATTCCTGCATTGACGCTCGAGCATCCTGATATGACTATGGACGATGCTTATGCTGTCCAAAAAACCTGGGTTGATCAGAAGATCGCTAAAGGTGCAAAGGTTAAAGGTTATAAGATTGGTCTGACCTCTCGTGCGATGCAGATGTCTGTTAATATCGATCAGCCGGATTACGGTGTGCTGCTGGATGATATGTTCTTTGCTGATGGGGCCGAAATTAAAGCGTCTGACTTTCCAGATCCACGTATCGAAGTTGAGCTTGCTTTCGTACTTAAAGATCGACTTGAAGGCGAGAACGTCACAATTTTCGATGTATTGAATGCTACTGACTACGTTATTCCTTCCCTTGAGCTAATCGCAGCCCGTTGTCACCGTACCGACCCTGAAACTGGCTATACTCGTAAGGTCTACGACACTATCTCTGATAACGCGGCGAATGCCGGTATCATCCTGGGTGGTCGTCCGATTAAACCGATGGATATGGATCTGCGCTGGGCGGGTGCTTTACTTTATTTGAACGGTCAGATTGAAGAAACGGGTATTGCAGCAGGTGTCTTGGGACATCCAGCTAACGGCATTTGCTGGGTATGTAAACGTTTTGCGAAGCACGGTGTAGCTCTGGAGCCAGGCCAGGTTGTTCTGTCAGGTTCATTCACCCGTCCTGTTCCAGTAAAAGCGGGCGATACTGTTCATGCTGATTATGGCCCACTGGGCGGTATTTCAGTGAAATTTGTATAAGAGGGCGTTATGGAACTTCCTGTAAATAAATTCAAGCAGGGCCTTAAAGGTGACAAGCCTTTATGGGGGCTGTGGTTGGGTCTGCCTGATTCAAGTTGTGCCGAGATTGTTGCCGGGGCTGGTTTCGACTGGCTGTTAATTGACAGTGAGCATGCTCCGTTTGAACTGGATACAACGATGCGCCATCTGCAGGCTATCGCACCTTATGGTGTGCCTGCGATTGTCCGCCCTGAAGAAGGCCGTACCGCGTTATTGAAACGTATTCTGGATATCGGTGCTCAAACGGTACTGGTACCTATGTGTGATACTGCTGAACAGGCTCGTGAGCTGGTTAAGGCTGTTAAATATCCGCCACAGGGTGTCCGTGGTTTGGGCAGTTCACTGGCTCGTGCAGCTAACTGGAATCGTATTCCTGGTTATCTGCAAAAAGCGAACGATGAGATCTGTCTTATTGTTCAGGCTGAGACGGTTACTGCGATGGCGAATCTTGAAGAGATCGCGGCGGTTGAAGGTGTTGATGCCGTATTTATTGGGCCTTCTGATCTTTCTGCGTCAATGGGGCATATCGGTAATCCTGATCATCCTGAAGTGGTCGCTGCCATCGAGAACGGCTTTAACATCATCAACAATGCTGGAAAAGCGGCAGGCCTGCTTTGTATTAATCCGGCTAAAGCGCATCACTATGTTGAGAAAGGCGCCAAGTTTGTCGGTGTTGGAGTTGATACGCTGTTGCTGAGCAATGGTGCGAAACAGCTGGCAGAAAGCTTCAAATCTGGTGGAGAGAAAACCGAGACCTCTCAGTCCAGTGGTTATTGAGTTAATCAAAAAAGTAATTTTAGAGGGCGCTGTATAGCGCAGGTTAAATAGTGCTCTTAACTGAGTACTTTAAACAGAACTTTGAAAGAGTTAGTAGGTTTATAAATGACTAAAAATCCAATCGTTAATGGAAAGCTTGTATGTGTTGCGCTGAACGATTCTGAGCAGTTCAACGCGATGCAGGCTGAGTTCGCTGAAGCTCCTTATAAAGGCGCTCCAACACAGCCGGTTCTCTACTTTAAGCCGCATAACACCTGGAGCACTGATGGTGCTGTTGTTGAGTGGGCTGAGGGTGCTGATAGCATGGTTGTCGGTGCATCTCTGGCTGTTGTTTTTGGTAAAGAGTGCTGCCGTGTAAGTCAGGCTGAAGCGCTGGACTATGTTGAAGGTTATACGCTGGTTCATGACTTCTCCCTGGTTGAGCAGAACTACTATCGCCCTGATATCAAAGGCAAGTGTCTGGATACCACTGCACCAATCGGTGCTGAAGTTGTATCTATTGCAGATCCACAGGCATTGACGGTTATTACGTCAGTTAACGGTACCGTAGTAAACGAAACACCTGTTTCTCAGTTGGTTCGTGGTGTTGCTGAGTTGATTAGCACTATCTCTTACATCATGACTCTGCAGCCAGGCGATGTGATCGCCGTTGGTTTCCCAGGTCAGCGAGCGCCTGTTGCTAAAGGTGACAATGTCAGCTCTGTGATTGATGGTGTAACTAAATTGAACAACGTACTTGGTAACTAAGAGGAGCTTACGAGAATGAAACACGCACGCGTACTTTTTAATGGCTCCACACTGGATGTAACAGTTGAAGACTCTTTTTCCGAGACGGGTCAGCTGAAATCTAAAGCTGATGGTCAACTTATTAATGAAGCTGATGTTACCTGGCTTTCTCCTATTGCAGAGCCAGGCACTATTTTTGCTTTGGGTCTGAACTATGCAGACCATGCCGCTGAGCTGGCTTTTGCGCCACCTACAGAGCCTCTGGTATTCCTGAAGGGTGCTAACACTCTGACGGGTCATAAAGAGAACTCTTACCGTCCGGACAACATCGAGTTTCAACACTATGAGTGTGAGCTGGTTGCTGTCATTGGCAAAGAAGGTAAGAACATCTCCCGTGAAGATGCGATGGATTACATCTCTGGTTACACCGTTTGTAATGACTTTGCTATCCGTGACTATCTTGAAAACTACTACCGTCCGAATCTGCGGGTTAAGAGCCGAGATTCACTTTGCCCTATCGGCCCATGGTTGATCGACAAAGATGACGTAGGTGATATTTCCGACCTGAAACTGACAACTCATGTAAATGGTGAGCTGACTCAGGAAGGCACTACCGCTGACATTATTTTTGATCTGCCTTTCCTGGTGGAATATCTGAGTAAAATTATGACCCTTAAGCCGGGCGATATGATTGCTACTGGTACTCCTAAAGGTCTGAAAGACATGCAGCCAGGCGACACTGTTGTCTGTGAAATTGAAAAAGTAGGCGCTCTGGTAACGAACATTGTTTCTGAGCAAGAGTTCTACGGCGATAAGTATTGAGGTAAAGATTGATGAGTGCACAACTACAAGAAAATATCGGTAAAGCAGAAGGCTACCTGGCGCGTTTTAAAGAGAACACTCTGGGCCACTACATCAACGGTGAGTGGACCCTGGGTAGCGGTGAAACTTTTGATAACACGTCACCTGTTGACCAAAGCTATCTGGGTAAAGTTGCTGCTGCATCAGAAGCAGATGTAAATGCTGCCTGTGAAGCCGCTGCTGCTGCCGCTGCGGGTTGGGCTGCTACACCGGGTGCCGAGCGTCGTAAGATCCTACACCGTCTGGGTGACGAGCTGGAGAAGCGCGCAGAAGAGATCGCGATGGTTGAATCGATGGACTGTGGTCAGGCGCTACGCTTTATGCGTCAGGCGGCTGTTCGCGGCGCGGCTAACTTCCGTTTCTTCGCGGATCAGGCACCAGAGGCCCGTAACGGTCTCTCACTACACCAGGCTGAGCACACCAACTTCACCGTGCGAAATCCGCTGGGTCCTGTTGCTGTTATCACGCCTTGGAACACGCCATTCATGCTGTCTACCTGGAAGATCGCTCCAGCACTAGCTGCCGGCTGTACTGTCGTACATAAGCCTGCGGAGCTGAGCCCACTGACAGCGTCTATTCTTGCTGAGTGTGCTGATGCTGCTGGTCTGCCAAAAGGCGTCTGGAACATGGTTAACGGTTTCGGAACTGTTGCCGGTAAAGCGCTGACTCAACACCCTGCAATCAAAGCGGTTGCACTGGTTGGTGATTCTGCAACCGGTAAACTGATTCAGGCTCAGACAGCACAAACACTGAAGCGTCTGCATCTGGAACTGGGTGGTAAGAACCCAGTTATTGTCTTTGATGATGCTGACTTTGACCGTGCCCTGGATGCAGTCGTATTCATGATATACAGCCTGAATGGCCAGCGCTGCACTAGCTCCAGCCGTCTTCTGGTTCAGAGCGGTATCAAGGACAAGTTCCTGGCGGCTCTGAAACAGCGCGTTGCTAACATCAAGGTAGGCCATCCACTGGACCCTGCGACTGAAGTGGGCCCACTGGTTCACACCGGTCACTACGAGAAAGTTACCGGCTATTTTGATATAGCTAAGCAAGACGGTGCTACCGTTGCAGTAGGCGGTAAGTCGCTGCGTGACGAGATGGGTCCGGGTAACTACGTTACTCCAACGTTGTTTGTTGAAGCTAAGAACAGCATGCGTATTGCTCAGGAAGAGATTTTTGGTCCTGTGCTGACGGCTATCGAATTCGATACTGAAGAAGATGCTGTTCGATTGGCTAACGATACTATCTACGGTTTGGCTGGGTATATCTGGACTAGCAATACTGGCTGCGCAATGCGCATGGCGGATAAAGTTGAAGCCGGTATGCTTTGGGTCAACTCTGAAAACAACCGTAACCTGCCTTCACCATTCGGTGGTGTTAAGATGTCTGGTATTGGTCGTGACGGTGGTGACTGGAGCTTTGACTTCTACATGGAAACTAAGAATGTGTGTATTGCTCATGATACCCATAAGGTTCCTGTCCTGGGCCGTTAAAGCTATTACGTTTGGCTATACGGCGTTAAAAACTGGCTCAGAATGCTCACCTACAATAGTAGGCTCCGCTTCTTCGCCAGTTTTTGCCTAGTCTAGCCTGCACTCATTACGCTTTAACCCTTAGCTATTGCGCTTAATCATACGGCGTTGGAAGCTGGCTTAGAGTAATCTTTGCCAGCTTTTAGTTTTAAGATCTGTGAGCCTAATACCTGGTTATATTGATTAGATAGAGGAAAATTTATGCCTCATTTCATTATGGAATACTCTGCCAATCTGGATGATGATCTGGATATCCCGGCGATTTTTGAAAAACTGAATGCAACAGCTATCGCAACAGGTGTTTTCCCAATCGGTGGAATCCGCACCCGGGCCGTTCGTTGTGAGCATTTTCGTGTTGGAGAGGGTGATCCGGATAATACCTTCGTACACCTGACGGCTAAAGTCGGTTCTGGTCGTAGCCCAGAAGTGCTTAAAGAGGCATCAGATAAAGTGTTTGAAGCCTTTAGCGAATGTCTGAAACCTGTCTTCGATCGTCGTTGGATGAGTTTTGGCTTTGAGCTTATTGAACTTCATCCAGAGCGCAACTACCGGATGAACAATATCCATAAGAAGCTCGCCGAGAAGAAGTAGATACTATTTGCAATCGGCTTCTTCGCCGGTTGCATCATTTTTCTGTTAATCCTCAAATACAACTCACGAAAGCCTGTTTCGGTTGTTGCTTACGAACTCTGACAAACCGTCTGGATATTTTTACCTACGACTAAATCTAATGTTTTTACTATATTAAAACTATTGAGTTGTTGTAGATTAAGAATCTAATGCTATAACCGGGTAAGCAAGTGACTCGATTATTCGAAACATCACGCCTGAGCGTGGATGAGGCTTCTACAAACATATCTGAGTCAGACAGAGCGCTTCTCTATGCAGATATTTTGAAGATACTGACGCCTTCCGTTGTTGCAAACCTCCCTGATTACTTTCATGAAATAACCTCAATTGAAAAGGCTGCTATTTGGTTTGAGCGAATGCTTTGCGAGAGCCGTTTATTGGTGGTGAAGCTAAGTGGGCCTGATCAGGTTATAGGCCTTGTGTTTGTCTATAGCGAAAACAGGGATGCTCATATTGGCTATTTACTCGGCGAACGTTTCTGGGGAGTAGGGTATGCGAAGGAATTGTTGTTAGGGTTTATCGAATGGAGTAAAGAAGAGGGGAGATACAGCAGGTTGATTGGCGGTGTCGATAAGGAAAATATTCCATCTGCCAAGTTACTCAAAGGGCTAGGGTTTATACGGCAGCCTTCTTCGGATAGTTCGACAACCTTCTACACTTACGAAATACGCTGGTCTTTCTGCAAATAAATCATGTAAGTCATTTATAACTAATTGTTTTAGATAGCTTACATAATGGCGATTCCGGTTGGACTTAGCTATTGTATACCTAGCTGTCAGGCAATCGTCTGATAACGATGGCTATTGATTATTTAACCATAAGACAACGTATTGCTGCATTGATGCTGCTTTATTGACACACAACAGACCGATAGCGCCATATAATATATGCAGGTCAGCATGCCCTGTTATCACTCAGCGAATCCAAAATAAGGAATTAGATTCATGCAGGAACTCTTTGAAAATATAGATATTAACCAATACCTTCCGGCGGCTATCGCCTGGGCTACCAATATCCTGCTAGCTATCGTTATTCTGCTTATCGGCTTATGGATAGCAAATAGTGTAAGTAAGATGATTGTCGGCCTAAGTAAGAAGAGTCCGCATCTGGATGATACGCTGTTCCGCTTTTTGAGTAGCCTTGCGCGTTACGTGATTTTGGCGTTTGTTTTCATTGCGATACTCAATCGTTTTGGCGTACAGACCGCGTCGATTGTTGCGCTACTGGGTGCTGCTGGTCTGGCAGTAGGTCTAGCTCTACAAGGTGCGCTGTCTAATTTAGCTGCAGGTGTGATGTTGCTAATTTTCCGACCTTATAAGGCGGGCGATTATATCGATGCGGGTGGCTGTTTCGGCAACGTAACTGAGATCGACATGTTTACTACAGTCCTGAGAACCTTTGATCATCAGCAGATTATCATCCCGAACAGTAAAATTTGGGGTGAGAAGATCATCAACCACTCTCACTATGAGGTTCGTGGAGTGGATATGAGCTTTGGTGTTGCTTACGGTGAGAATACCGATGCTGCACGCGCAGTAATTGACGCTGTATTAGCTAAGCATCCGCACATTCTTGAGACACCGGCACCCTTTGTTGAAGTCAGTACTCTGAATGACAGCTCAGTAGATTTTGTTGTTCGCCCCTTCTGTAAAGGTGAACATTACTTTTCTGTGCTCTATTCAGTACCTGAGTTAATTAAAAAGGCGCTGAATGAAAACGATATCGAGATCCCATTCCCACATCGTAAAGTTATCGTGGTGAATGAAACCGCGAAATAGCATTTTTTACTCTAGAAAAGGATTGGATTGGGGCGTTATGGTTTAGCTTTCGAGTTAAATTGATAAGGTTCCAGGCCAATCTTTTTTTTTGCGCATATAATTTAACTCTTTTTACTATATCTACTTTCTTACACAAGCAGCCAGATAGTTCGTTGCCAGTATTAAATTTGAACTGGTTGGTAATTGTTGTAGAGCAGTGTGCTCGTAATGGTCTTCACAGTCTGGTTTCTTGTCATCTTTAATCGCAAATATTTTTATCAGGAACTTGTCCAGACGTACTGAGCTCATAACACGTCCTCAGCTCGCCTGAGGCGCTTCAACTGCCATTAACAGTTTAATCTCTCTCAGAGGCTGATGTCTGAGTAAAGTCGGACAGCTTGGCCCTGCTTTGTCTTCTTCTACTGTCATCTGCGTGACTAGGTTTGAACAAATGTTTAAATTGCATCTAGACTCAATAGGGTCTAATCGGGTTTCAGACTCTTTGAATGCCAGTGAATACTACTTTCTATAAATACAGGAGAATGATGATGATCAAACTATCTCAAATCGCACTGGTTATGGTGTTTATTGGTTTGCCTGCGATGGCGGCCGACGGTGTGGTGAATGTTCAGAGTCCATTTAGCGTTGAAGAAACAGCAGACAGATTAAATAACGTATTGAATAACAAAGGTATGACGGTTTTTAATCGGGTAAAACACTCTGAAGCAGCCGGTAAGGTGGGTATTCAGCTACGTGATACCGAACTGATCATTTTTGGTAACCCTAAAGCGGGTAGCCCGTTGATGAAATGTCAGCAAAGTATTGCGATAGATCTGCCTCAAAAAGCGCTTGTGTGGGCGGATGATCAATCTAAGGTATGGATCTCGTATAACGACCTTTCCTACTTGGCAAAGCGGCATGATCTTTCAGGCTGTGAAGCGGTTATCGCGAAAGTTGGTAAGGCACTGGCAGGTATCACTAAAGCAGCAGTAACGGAATAATTAAGACGATAAGGAGATAATATGGGGATGATGAATTGTGAAGATTGCGGTCACGGAGTATCTGATAAGGCAGCCAGTTGTGTTAACTGCGGATGTCCATTGTGTTCACAAACAACTGAGGTGAAGACTCAATCTAAGGGGCCGATGAGTGGTGCCTGGATGGCGGTTACAAAGTCGAAAACCCCGATCAATTTGTTTGCCATAGCGATGATGTCCTGTTCATCAATACTGGGGATGAGTGCTATTCATATAGAGAGCCCTGAAGCGCTCAGTGCATTTACATACACTCTGCATGTTTTTATGGCGGTTACAGGAATGTTCTTCGTCACTATTCTGTTTTGCCGCAAGGGTGTTTATCATCCGGACGACCTTGCCAAAGCGAAACGTGATGGTATTACGGATGATCTTGGTAAGGATCACCCAGAGATTGCTGCTGTTTTAATAGTGATAATGCTGACCGCCTATGCGGTATATCAGGGAGTTTATGCTACTCAATAGAGTACCTCTGAAAGAAGGGGGCTTGTAATGTAGTTTGTTAACCTCTTAATTAATCTGCCACGAATCAGCCCTTCAGATGGAGCCGAAGCACTTTATGTTTGAACTCAAAACGGTAGCCCTTTTTTTGCTAACGGCTATAGCAGAGATTGTGGGATGTTATCTGCCATATCTTTGGCTTAAACAGGATAAAAGCATCTGGCTACTGCTGCCTGCAGCGATCAGTCTTGCTCTGTTTGCCTGGCTGCTCTCTCTGCATCCAACCGCTGCTGGGCGCGTGTATGCGGCCTATGGCGGCGTCTATGTCTTTGTCGCCTTGCTCTGGCTTTGGCTGGTGGATGGTATAAAGCCAACTGGTTGGGATATTGCAGGGGGACTGATTGCGCTGACAGGCATGGCAATTATTATGTTTGCCCCTAGAGGGCTTTGAGTTTTCAGGCATACATATAATTGCGGGTATGCATCCTGCAGAAATCGTCAGCTTTGACTATCAGACGTTGAGTAACTTTATATCCAAGAAAATCCTGCCAGATATAGGGGGCGATTGCTGGTATTCAATGTGCCGCCCATTGAAGAAGTTGTGAACCCGCTAACAGCAAGTGGAATTGATCTGGGTAATTGCCACTTGAGCTTTATGAACGGTAGAATCTGAAGTGGGTTAAGTTTTCAAGACAGATCAGCGAGGAACTTCTATGTTACAGCTGCGTCCAAATTGCGAGTGTTGCGATAAAGATCTGCCACCGGGCTCAATGGAAGCTTACATCTGTAATTACGAATGTACCTTCTGCCGGAGCTGCGTCGATACACAGCTTAATAGTGTTTGCCCTAATTGTGGCGGTGGTTTTTGTGCCAGGCCGGTACGACCAAAAGCAGAACACAGAGCTGGCGTAGGCTTGCAAAGTCATCCAGCCTCCACGCAACGAGTGCACACTCAGTATAGTGCTTATGAACTGAGTGATTTTTCGGAATCGATAAAGTCGATTAAACCTGAGAACAGATAGATATTAGGGAGGGTTTTATGGACTTAAGGAACCACTTTATATTGATGGCTGATTATAATCTGCGGATGAATGATCAGGTGTATGCCGCTTCTTCTAAGCTCGATGCTGAGAAGTTAAGGGCTGATGATGGAGCTTTTTTCGGCTCGGTCCTGGATACGCTTAACCATATTCTGGTGGGTGATCTTCTTTGGTTATCCCGTTTTGCTCTTCATTCAGACCGTTACCAGTCTTTAAATAGTTTAAGTGCCTTACCCAAGCCGAAAGCCTTAGATGAAACGCTCTATCCTGAGTTAGCTCTTCTTGTGAAGGCCCGTAAATTTGTCGATAAAACTATTAGGCAGTGGCTGGATGAGGAGATTAGGACGGATGATTTTAACCGAAGCTTAGTTTACGCCAATTCCAAGGGAGTGGTCTGCGAACGTGATTTTTGTGAGCTGCTGAGTCATTTTTTCAATCATCAGACTCATCACCGAGGTCAGATAAGTACGTTGTTACATCAACAAAATATTGATGTCGGAGTCACAGATCTGCTAATTGAAATACCTGACCTTATAAAGGATTAATACCTTACTAAGGAAGGTTAATGGGTCCTGCTTTCAATCTGGGGCCTGATAGGTGTGGCGGTTTTGTTTATTACACACTTTTCTGTTTGGGTAGGCCAAATAACCCCGAGGTTAACACTATTCGCCTCTACTGCCTTTGATAGCACAGAGAGTTGCAAGGACAGCCATGCATACCAGAACTAAAGGCAGCATACTTACGCTGATTTCTATGAGTAGAGGTGTTAGCTGCGCAATCAGAGAACCGATAGTTAGCTGAAAGAACCCTAGCATTCCGGTTGCTGTAGCGACCGCTCCAGTGGTTGACGAGATAGCGGTCGCTTGCGCACTTGGCTGACTCAATCCACGCCCGTAAGTATAGAGAGACATAGGTACAAACAGGGCTAGAAAACTAAAAGGTGCGAGCATAAACAGAACCAGCATTAACAGAGCCCCAGCACCCGAAATGCTATTACCCAGCAACATCATTTTGCGGGTACCCACCTTAGCCGATACTTTTCCAGCGGTAAGACTTCCCAGCCAGAAACCTCCGGCGACGAGTAGAAACCAGTTACCATAATCAGCAGAGTTTCCATCAAGGAGTTCTGATACCAAAAAAGGGGCGCTGGTCATAAAGACGAAAAATCCGGAAGCGATCATCGTCGCTGACAGAGCGCAGAATATATAATTTTTGGACGAGAGCACCGTGCCGTAACGCGTGAAGCTTTGTAACAGGCTACCCGTATTAGATTTAGTCGCAGAGGATTCGGGTAGAGTAAATAGCGCGCCCAACCAGACGATGGTGCCGAGTCCCATTGATACCCAAAAAACGGATTGCCATCCGACTGCGAGATTAAGGTAGCCGCCAATGGTAGGAGCCAGCGCTTGTGCAGTAGCGATACCCATAGTGACATAACCTAGCATTCCCGCGGCTTTGTCCTTACCGTGCTGCTCGAGAATAATGCTTCTGGCTAAAAGCATACCGGTACATCCACCGGCAGCCTGAAGAATTCGTGCAAACAAGAGATGCCAGACCTCAAAGGCGAAAGCGCCAAGAAGACCACCGACAATATGTAACAGAAAACCCCAAAAGAACACGGGACGTCGGCCATAACGGTCGGCTAAAGGGCCACTGATCAGCTGGCCTATAGCTAGTGTAAGCAGATAGAAAGTAAAACCCAGTTGAATAGTAAAAGAGCTGGTGTTGAACTGTTCAGCTAACACAGGCATCACAGGCGCATAGAGGTTCAGTGCCACTGGGCTGGCGATCGCCATTCCGGCTAAAAGCGCGACAGGGGTCTTAATTTGAGCGCTAGTACTGTGGATGGAATTCGGCATATTGGAAGAGTATCGTTCGGTAACTTAAAAATACTTAATAAGTTAACAGAATACACCGATGAAGATGAGACCGCCAGCAGAACTGGCGGTCTCAGAAGGTCTAAAGGAGGGTAATGATGTTAACGATCAACTTCAGTAAAGCCTGCCAGCAGAGCTGAAACTATCTTGTTTACTTCTTCTGTACCCACGGTCAGAGGTGGGGAGAGGATGATTTTTGTGCCGACTGGACGAGCGATAACTCCCTCTTTTAAGGCTACAGCAGCGATTTGGTTAGCAAAACCGTCCATAGGATTAACGGGCTCACGAGTTTTCTTATCAACCACCAGATCAATTGCAACCATCAAGCCTTTACCGCGAACTTCGCCGACAGATGGGAAGTCACTTAGTGCGTTCGTCAGCTTGTTTAATAAGTCTTTACCCTGAATTCCAGCGTTGCCTGGTAGGTCTTCATCCTTAACAATTTTCAAAGAAGCAAGCGCGGAAGCACAGGCGACCGGATGACCTGAGTAAGTGTAACCATGCATAACTGCACCACTGAAGTTTTCGCAGCTCTCGATCCCCTTAGCGACTCGCTCGTTGACCACTGTTGCGCCGAGAGGGATATAGCCAGAGTTAATGCCTTTGGCAAAGCACTGAATATCAGCAGCAACGCCCCAGCCACGTACACCGAACATGTTGCCGGTACGCCCAAAGCCAGTTACCACTTCGTCAGCGATGAGGAGAACCCCGTACTTATCACAAACCTCACGGATAAGAGGCCAGTAGTTAGCCGGAGGAACGATTACGCCACCGGCGCCTTGAACGGGCTCAGCGATGAAAGCCGCAACAGTTTCGGGACCCTGGAAGATGATCTCTGCTTCTAATTGCTTAGCACATAAGTGACCCAGCTCTTCAGGATTTTCGCAGTTCCATGGGTTGCGGTATAACCATGGTGCATCGATATGGACACAGCCTGGCAGTACAGGTTCATAGTTAGTACGGAATACGGTGTTACCGTTGACAGAGGCTCCGCCAAAGTGAACGCCGTGATAGCCTTGCTTTAGTGAGATAAACTTATAACGTTGTGCCTGGCCGGTGGCTTTCCAATACTGACGAGAAATTTTCAGTGCGGTTTCTACCGCATCAGATCCACCAGAGCTGAACATTACACGCGCCATACCTTCCGGTTTGGTCATATCAATAATCAGATCGGAAAGTTCTTTTACACGGGGGTGAGTGACACCATCGAAGATCTGGAAATATTCCAGTTCATCCAGCTGGTTTTTAATAGCGTCTTTTACTTCAGTACGATTATGTCCAACATTAACATTCCATAAGCCGCCAACGCCATCAACCAGCCAGTCGCCTTCACGGTTCTGAACATAGTTGCCATCACCTTTTACAATTTCAAGAGAACTATGTGAACCAGGAACGCCTGGATGTACCATCGGGTTCCATAACGTTTTTTTATTTTCACTCATAAGAATAGCTCCGGATGTTTCTTGTTTTCAGATCCGCAGCAATACAACAGGTATCAAAGTGTAAGAGGTTATCACTGCTACGGGCATAGATTAATTATGAATTGATCAAGCGGAGTGTGTATCAACCAGAAGGTTGATACCGAGGGGGAGTATTGGAGGTAACCTCATCCTTGAGGGGGTAAGAGTGTCAGTGTTGGTTATATAACTGAGAGGTTATTTCAGTCTTGCTATTAACACCCGTTTTGTAAAAGATATGCTGTAGGTGGGTTTTGATAGTCGCAAGGCTACAGTGCAGATTAGACGCGATTGTTTTGTTCGGTAACCCCTGGCTAACCAGTTCCACCACCATGCGCTCTTTCGGGGTAAGCTGGAAGTTGTTACAGAATTCTTCAAATTGATTATGTTTCGGTGTAACCAGCGTTTGTTCGAGCGAGAATTGCATAAATTTATGCAGCTTCTCCGCTTTTCGCAGATCTTCAAGAAGTATTTCGGGCTGTTGTTTAGAGATAAACAGGGCAAAACCTGCAACCAGTTTGTCATCAACGCGCAGAAACAGCTCTACGATATCCTGCACGCCCCAGGGTGAAATGAAATCTTTGTAGTAGGGATGGCTATAACGTTCTTGTGAGGATACCAGGTCGTTCATCTTGACTACCGTTGCATCATGATTTTCTACAAACTGGGTAGGATGTAGAGGGTCTATCTTTTGAAATTTTTCGAGATATTCACGGTGCATTGCAGGTTGGAGCTGCCATGTTTTGTAACAGATCGGCTTTTTTTGATTGTCGATAAGGTAGGAAGCCGCTTTAGATGCGTTAAGTACACCGGTCAGGAGTCCCATGCACTCATCCTGAAAATTATATAGGCCGGCAGGGTAGATGGTATCGGTTGATTTCATAAACTGACCTGCTTGTTTTATGATCAATAAAACAAGATACGTTAATTCAAAGTCATTAACAACTTAATATGTTAACTATAATACTATAGTCAAATCTCTCCGCTCCTATATGGTACCGCTGAAGCTATTTAGCGTCAGCGGTACCAGGATATATTGTAAGCACCTAACTGACTTTAGGGCGATTACTCCATAGATAGACAGCGATGGATAGAATGATCATCGACAGAAGAGTCAGGCTTATAGGCCGGTTGATAAATATGCTCAGGTCGCCATTTGCTACGCCCATTGCCTGACTGAAACGAGTCAGGAATACCGGGCCAAGAACCAGACCGAGAATGATAGGTACCGGTGGAATATCGTTCTTTTTCAGGAAGTACCCAAATACGCCGAACCCCAGCGCTATTAACGCGTCGGAGAATTGATAATTCTGACTGTAGCTGCCGATAAATCCCAGTACCAGAATAAAGGCACCGATGAAGCGTCCCCGGATTCGGGTGAGATTAACGATCCACTTAGTAGCAAAAGATAGATAAACAAAGACTACGATGTTCATCAAAAACAGTGAGATGTACAGTCCCGATATAAACTCAGGACGTTCAGCAAACAGTGTGGGGCCAGGGACATAATTATGTACCATAAAGACGGCTAACAGCATTGCCATTAAGGCATCAGCAGGAATTCCAAAGGCTAGCAACGGAATCAACACGGAAGCGGTGACGGCGTTGTTAGATGTTTCCGACGCAATCAGTCCTTCAGGTGCTCCATCGCCAAATTTCTCAGGAGTCTTAGAGAATTTTTGGGCTAGTGTGTAGGAGAAAAATTGAGATCCAAATTCACCTACACCGGGTAGGAGTCCCATCACCACACCCAGCGCAGCTGAGCGAATGACCGTTATTTTATGCTTAAGAAGTACGAAAAATCCTGAAAATAGACCATCACCTTCCAGCTTGGTTACGCTTGAGTCATTGCCACGGGCAGATAAAAGAATAAAAGCCTGAGACATAGCAAACAGACCGATAACGGCAGGGACAAGCGGAATACCGTTTAGCAACCATTCCTGATGGAAGGTGTAGACCTGAGTGCTGAATGAGCGATCAATGCCAATGGTCCCCAGGAATATTCCCAGACCCAGCATCATTGCAGCTTCCACAACGTGCTTTCGATGAGCCAGAACAACAAAGATCATGCCCAGCGCAGACAGCATTGCAAATTCAGCCGAGCCAAAAAGCCGGGCAACCTGAGACAGCATAGGTGCCAGCAAAACTAACGACAAGACACTGATTATTCCGCCAACGAAGGACGATGTGTAAGCGATAGAAAGGGCTTTTTTACCTTCCCCGCGCAAAGTCATCGGGTAGCCATCGTATGTCGTTAGAACCGCTACCGGGGTGCCGGGTGTATTCATCAGTATGGCGGGAATAGCACCGCCATACCATGCACCACCATAAACGCCTAACAGGAGAGAAACACCCGCCAGCGGCTCCATTGAAAAGCTTAGGGGTAATAGAATTGCAATGACGCCGGCCGGCTCAAGTCCCGGAATTGACCCGATGGTTACGCCGATCAGTGCACCAATAATAATTGCCAGCATCACATTTAGTGTGCCGACCTCTTGTAAACCTAAATACAGGATTTCCATAGCAGACTCATGAATTACAGGTATTGGTTAGCAAAATCAGTCCAGGTATCCGGTAGCAGGCTATAAAGCCACACATCGGGTAACCAGACACTTAAGCCAACACGAAATATTAGAACCATCACTGTTATGGTGAACAGCGAAGCCAAGACCCATGTGCGTTCAAACAATCTGCTTAGCCATAGCAAAGTGAGGATAAATATCAGAGTGGATAGCACAAAGCCTAAAACTGAGAGGGTGTTTATATAGAGAAAGAACAGCAGTGCAGAGAACAGAGCCGTGCGATAACTACTGAGGGTATCTATCAGTCTGTCGAGAGGTTTAAGGTCTCTTAGGTAGCCACTTTTGACCGATTCCATAACACGTACAGCAGAAAATATTGCTACCAGCAGAATTCCCAGTGAAGAGCCAAACATGGGTTGAATAAACCAACCTCGCTTGGTGTTAACCCAGGGGGTTTCGATCGGTAGTAGAAATAAAAGAAGCAGGGCTCCTGCGAGGATAAACCAGTAGATACCATAGTGCTTATACGTGGCAGGTTCATCTGTTTTACTGAGGCTTGAATTTAGAGGTTGGCTGCTCATAATTGGTACCGTTTGTTATTATTAGGAATATCACCAACAAGCATTGCAGCAGCCTGTTAGGCCGCTGCAATATAGAGAAAAGATTACTCTTTCATAAAGTCTAACAGTGACTTAGCAGCTTCATAGTCGTCTGCAACAATTTTCTTTGCGTCTTTTCCGCCAATCCAGAAGATACCAGCACCGGTGGTTTTGCTTAACTCTGTCGCTTGCTCATCTGCAAGAGCCTTCTGGGCGATCTCCGCGATACGTTGCTTAATCTCTTCAGAGGTTCCTTTCTTAACAAACAGACCATTCCAGGTTGTTAGACTAATACCTGTTTGCTCATTCAGAGTGGCAACATCCGGAGCAATACTCAGGCGATCACGGGTCAGGGAAGTCAACAGTTTTACTTCACCAGAATTAAGGCATGCCAGGATTAACTGAGTTGTCGTGTTGATTACGTCGGCATCTCCATTTGCCAGAGTTGAGCAATCGTTAGCATCAAAGGCCGCATCAGACGAAAAGGTGATACCTGCCTGTTTAGCTGCTTTAAATGTGATGGCGGTCGGCAGTGCCATGTAGCCAAAGTGCCCGAGAGATACTTTGTTGTTCTGAGAGAACTCGGCTAGTTCTTTCATGTTGTTGTACGGTGAATCCGTCTTGGTTGCCAGAACAAAAGGATAATCCAGGAAGATGCCAACAGGCTCAAAAGTGTCTTTTTCGTAGGGAGCATTACCAGACAGCAGATGAGTCGTTAAGATGTCAGCAACAAATGAACCGATAGTCAGTCCGTCAGCTCGAGCGCTTGCAACATATCTGGCACCGAGAATACCGGCACCGCCAGCTTTGTTAACAACAGAAGCAGGTTTGCCTGTTTCTTTGGACATCTCTTCAGCAATCTTACGCGTCAGAATATCTTCTAGATCACCAGGAGGCCAGGGGACTACAAATTTCACAGGGCGATTAGGATAATCAGCAGCGACAGTGATAGAACTGATAAACGGGGCGCTAACCAGTGCCGCAATAGCGCATACTTTTATTATATTTTTCATGAACTTTCCTCTGGGTATATCTTAGTTTTATTTGCTGTTCTTTTTCAATGGAACAATCAGTACAGGTATTTCACTGTTATGAATGACTTTTTGAGCGGTTGAGCCGAGAAAGATTCTGGCTGCTGACGAGCTTTCGCGATCGCCCATGATTATCATGCTGGCGTTAAGCTTTTTGGCTGCCTGCATGATTACCTGAGCGGGCTTTCCCGGAGATACCTGTATCTCTGGTGGATATGGAAGCTCAAAGTCAGCTTCCAGTTCGCTGGCAAGAAACTCTTCTATACGCTGGCCAATTTTTAACTTGAAGCTTTCTATCAGCTGATGCTTATGTTTAGCGGTAGCGCTTTCGGGTAAAAAATCTTCGATGAAATCGTTCATCGGTTCCATTACATGAATAAAAACTATTCGTGCATCGTTGTTGATGGCTTGTTTTACGGCCATACGAAATGCAGGGCGACTGCCTTCACTGATATCACTGGCGTACAGAATGGTATTGATCTCAGGTAGCATAATTATTTATCCGGCTGCGTATCTCTTGTTATTCATTACAGAGCAAAACCTCCTGGCTTAATATCAACCGTATGGTTGACTATGATCTGAGGGAGAAAGAAAAAGGATAAAAAAGCCTGCTACTAAAGCTTGAAAGGTGAACCGCAATGATGGGCAGAAGCATAATTTGATGTTAGCTAAACAGTTGAGCCTAGTTGCTATCAGAGCAGTGCCGTATGGTCAGTCGCTATCAACCAGGTGATGGGGATATTATAAAAAGATAAAAAAAAAGAGCTTACTTGCGTAAGCCCCGAAAACTCTTCTTGAGAAGAGAGAGGATCCAAAACCACTGGAGATACAGATAAAGAGATCTGCATAGTTTTGGAAGACAGTCTGTAGAGCCAGTGCAACAGACCAGTAAATTAAATCAGTTAGCGTCTGTAGCCGGTATCAGCCAAAGGGTTGATCGGCTTATATTATTGATTATCGTTATCCATACAGCCCAGATGAAAGTGTTTTTTACCTCTGCGAACGAGTAGGTATCGGTCGTGCAAAGCGGTATTGCCTGTCAGGCGTTGCTCATTATCTGTGACGGTCTCTCCGTTAACCTGGACTGCACCTGCCGATACAAACTCTCTGGCTTGACGGCGTGAGCTTGCCAGTTCCGATTTCACCAGAAGATCGGTAATGCTCATCTCAGCAGTGAGCTCTGAGGTGGGTAGCCCATCCTGTTCTAGCTGCTGAAACTCTTCCGCAGTGAGCTGATTAAGACTGCCGCTGAAAAGTGCATCGGAAATGCGCCTTGCTTGTTGCAGTGAAGTTTCACCGTGAACCAGAAGCGTCATCTGTTCTGCTAGAGCTTTCTGGGCTTGAGGTTTTGCCCCGCTTGTCTGGTCTAGTCGTTCAATCTCTTCAATTTCAGGAAGGGATAAAAAGGTGTAGTACTTCAGAAAACGGTAAACATCAGCGTCGGCTGTATTGATCCAGAACTGATAGAAGCTATAGGGGGAGGTCTTTCGCGGATCTAGCCATATTGCACCGGACTCAGTTTTACCAAACTTTGTACCATCGGCTTTAGTTATCAGCGGTAGGGTCATGCCGAACACTTGCTTGCTATTCAGGCGCCTGGTCAGATCAATACCGGCAGTAATATTGCCCCACTGATCATTACCGCCAATCTGCAGAGTGCACTGTTTAGTGCGGTTAAGCTGGGCGAAATCATAAGACTGCAAAAGACTGTAGGAAAATTCAGTAAAGGATATTCCCTGATCTGGCCGCTCTATACGCTGGCGCACAGATTCTTTGTTAATCATTGAGTTAACGGAGAAATGCTTACCGATGTCACGCAGAAAACTCATGATATCCATCGAGCCCATCCAATCGCTGTTATTAGCGATAGTCGCTGGATTGTCAGGAGTATCAAAATCCAGGTATTTTTTTAGCTGAGTGCTGATACTGTCGATCCAGAAATCTATAGTTTCAACGGTATTCAGGCTTCTTTCCGTTGCTTTAAAACTGGGGTCACCAATCATTCCTGTTGCACCGCCTATCAATGCTACGGGGCTGTGACCGGCCAATTGAAACCGTTTAAGCATTAATAGTGGTACAAGATGGCCGATGTGCAGGCTGTCAGCTGTGGGATCAAAGCCACAATAAAGGGTTCGTGTTTGTTCAAGGTGCTTATCTAGCCGCTCGTTATCGCCGCTCTGCTGGGCGATAAGACCGCGGTCTCTTAGATCGTTAAGAAGGGGGGAGTGTGTCATGGCTATTTTGTTTTATAGGTATTGAAGAAAATGGGGGTAGATATATACCCCCTACAGACAAGGGTTTACTTGTTAATGTTGAGGACTTGCATGCAGGTATATTCAAGCATGCCTTCTTCGCCGAACTCGACACCGAAACCGGACATTTTGCAGCCGCCGAAGGGAGCGTGGGGTAATACTTCCGCGTGTCCATTGATCCATGCGGTGCCGCACTCAAGCTTGCTGGCTATTTCAGTAGCCTGTTCGATGTTGGCGGACCAAACTGAACCACCCAGGCCAACACTGGCTGAGTTGGCGCGGGCCAGTGCATCTTCAACATCGGTATAGCGGATTACGGGTAGTACTGGACCGAACTGTTCTTCATCTACAAGACGGGTACCGTCGCTGATATCTGCAACGATGGTTGGTGGATAGAAGTAGCCAGGGCCTTTAAGAGCCTCGCCTCCACATAGAATTCTAGCGCCATTAGCTTTAGCATCTTCGACCAGATCGTTGACAATGTTGAACTGATTTACGTTCTGTATGGGTCCGAAATTCACACCGGCTTCCATGCCATTACCAACAACTTGCGCCTGGGCAATATCAGAAAGTTTGTTGCACAGAGCATCATAGATATCATCATGAACATAGAGGCGTTTCAGTGCAGCACAGGTCTGGCCCATATTGAGGAATGCGGTCTGGAAGATAGCCTCAGCAATAGCATCAACATCAGCATCTGGTAATACGATTGCTGCATCATTGCCGCCAAGTTCTAACGTCAGGCGCTTAAGATTTGTCGCTGCGCTGCTCATAATTCGCTGGCCGGTAGGGGTTGAACCGGTAAAAACTATTTTGCTGATGCCGGGATGGCTACTAATAGCTCCGCCGATATCTGCCTGACCTGTGACTACGTTTACAACGCCGGCAGGAAGTATTTCGTTGATCAGTTCTACCAGTCTGAGTGTATTTAACGGGGTAAATTCTGAAGGCTTGCAGACAACCGTATTTCCGGTTCTGAGCGCAGGCATAATATGCCAGATAGCGATCATCAAAGGCCAGTTCCAGGGAGTGATTGAGGCGACAACACCCAGTGGCTTGTGGTGAGCCTCAATACGTTTGTGTTCGCTATCTTCAATGATTTTTACGGGTATCACCAACTCTGCATTATAGCGAGTCCAGGCAACAGCACCGCCGACTTCAGCCTGGGCAAGAAACATAGGTTTACCCTGTTCCAGTACGATGATCTCCGCCAGTTCGTTGGCATTGGCTTCTATCGAGTCTGCAATCTTGTGCATCAGTGACTGGCGTTCTTCATTTGATGTATGTTGCCAGGTTTTAAAAGCGTTGGTTGCTGCAGTAACGGCTTGATCAAGTTGTTCAATAGAGGCGAGAGGAGCCGCTGCAGTTACGGTTTCAGTAGCAGGGTTAATAACATCGAAGTTACCGGCGGCACCGGCTACTTGTTCGCCATTAATAGTGAGTGCGAAAGAGTTCAGCATCTTAGTTCTCCTAGAGACAAGTGAGCCCTGCATAAGCAGGGCTCTATTTTTTATAAGGGTATTACCCATTTATTAGAACGGTACGATCGCGATAACCTGAGCGTAGAAATTATCTGAAGAGGTATTCTGAGTCTGATTACCATTGTCTGGTGAGTAGATACCAATCAGAGGGCTAATGATCAGATGGTCAGTCACAACCCATTCAGCATAAAGGTCTATCTCGTGTCCATCGGAGTTAGCACCAAACGTGGTTGAATCGCTGAAATCAAAATACAGCGCACCGACAGATAGCATTTCCGTTGGGGATGCTTTTACGGCAAGGTGCTGGATAGTGGCAGATGAGCCAAATGGCCCTGCATAATTAGATGCAACTTCACCCTGGAACCAGGTGCCGTAACCACGATTAAAGCCAAAGAACAGCGAGTCAAAGTTCTCTTCATACTTCGTGTAACGATAAGTTAGCTGTGGCGCCCAGGCTACGTCAGAAAAGGTCCAGCCGGCTTCGGCATACCATGCATTTGCGTCATCAGAGTTGTCGCCCTGTGACTGGTCAGCATACTCGGCTGACAGGAACAGGTTTTCGACACCGGCATTACCCTGAAAACGAACGCTGACAGTCTTCTGCCCATCACGCTTGGCATTGTCGACAGCATCAAGACCTTTAATGTATGTCGCACCGAAAGTACCCGTTTCAGTAACATACTCAATGTTTGCACCGCCAAGCTCTACTTCAGACTGCGCCGTATTGTCTGATTCAAGATAGAAAAGGTCGCCGCGCAGGCCATCTTCGCCACCAATACGTGCAATCGCGGTTTGGTTAAATGCTTTACGGGCTGCTAACCAATATGCGCCGCCGCGGTTAGAGTCAGGGAACACACCCTCACCCAGGTTTAATGCATCACCATTGATAAGAAATCCGTCACCAATGGAGAAATTCTGGCGACCAAAAGACAGGTCTAGCATATCCGTGCGGAAACCAATGAAGGCGTCCTCTACTGCAGTACGACGTTCGCTACCGTCAGTATTTCCGCCGGCATCACCGTCACCCCAGGTGCCTGAAGAAACGAAGTTAAGTCCACCGTATAAAGAATTTACTTCACTTAGGGCATGACTGCCGCTGAAGCCGGCTTTGAGATAGCCTTCTTGCCAGCTGGAACCGTTACCCGTTTTACCGAAATAGTTTTCATCGCTGCTGAACGTGCCTACAACAGCTTCGATATCCAGGTTCAGTTCAGAACCGTTTTCACTGTAAAGGTTGTAAGCAGATGCGGAGCCTGATGCCAGGGCAATGGCTGAACCCAGCGCTACAGCAGAGAGCTTTTGTTTTAAGTGTTGTGTCATCGACATGATCCTCCAGGGATTCTTTATTTTTTTTGGCCGGAGTGGTTATTGAAGGGGGTAGATAACCAAACCAACTGGATCTTATTCGACCCGTAATCCAGGCCGAAAGTAATCAACCATATGGTTGATCTAAAGAAATAGGGGGGGATAGAGTAGTAATTTAATCTTTTCAAGCGGGAATCTTTTAATAAAAAAACGACATTACAGCGGGTCAAATAGTAAATTTATAACTTACTTTCGAGGGATTTCTTATATCAATACAGCCATGCTTCAAAAAAGTACTTAACTTATTAACTAAATTCTAATAGAGTATAGTCCATAATAAACGGGTTGAACTGCCCGACAACGTTAGAAGAGATAGCTATGAAATTAGAACTGAATGATTCCTCGTTGCTGAAAACTCAGGCGTTTATAGATGGGCAGTGGGTTGATGGCGATGCCGGCGAAACCTTTACTGTTATGAACCCTGCTACTGGTGATGCTATTGCCGAGGTGGCTAGTGTTGGCCAGCCAGAGACTGCACGTGCTATTGCCGCAGCGGATTCTGCAATGATTGAGTGGAAAGCTTTACCTGCCGGGCAGCGTTCAGAAATTCTGGAGCGCTGGCATGCACTGATTATTGAAAACATTGATGATCTGGCGGCTATCATGACCCTTGAACAGGGTAAGCCGGTTTTTGAATCTAAAGGTGAGGTGCTATACGGTGCTTCTTACCTGAAATGGTTTGCAGAAGAGGGTAAGCGGGTATACGGCGATGTACTGCCGTCTTCTAATGATCGTCGTAGTATTGTGATTAAACAGCCTGTAGGCGTTGTTGCTGCCATTACGCCCTGGAATTTTCCGAACGCGATGATTACCCGTAAGGCTGCTCCAGCACTGGCGGCAGGTTGTGCGATTGTGTTGAAGCCTGCAGCTGAGACGCCTCTTTCAGCGCTATCGTTGGTCGAGCTAGCTAATCGGGCTGGTTTGCCTGCGGGCTTGTTCAGCGTACTACCGAGCTCTCAGTCTTCAAAGGTTGGCGGCGAGATGACCTCTAATCCGGTGGTTAAAAAGCTGACTTTTACCGGGTCGACTCCGGTTGGCAAGCTACTGATGAAGCAGTGTGCGGATACAGTAAAGCGTACATCAATGGAGTTGGGTGGTAACGCTCCGGTTATTATCTTTGATGATGCAGATCTTGATCTGGCGGTTAAAGGCGCTCTGGTGTCTAAATACCGTAACTCAGGCCAGACCTGCATCTGTGCTAATCGATTGTTGGTTCAGGAAGGTATCTATGATGCTTTCGTCGAAAAATTTGCAGCGGCGGTAAATGATTTCCGTCTCGGACTTGGCTTTGATGCAGAGACTACCCACGGTCCTGTTGTGTCTAAAAAAGCCTTGGGTGATATCGATAATATCGTTCAGAACGCGGTCAAGCAGGGGGCGAATGTTGTCACCGGTGGTAAGCCTTCAGTTTTGGGTAACTGCTTCTATGAGCCAACTATTCTGACCAATGTAGATGACAACATGAGTATCTTCTCTGAAGAGATTTTTGGACCGGTTGCTCCTGTCTTTAAGTTCAGCACTGAAGAACAGGCTATTTCGATGGCTAACGATACAGAGTTTGGTCTGGCCGCTTATGTGTATACCGAGAATGTCGGTCGTATCTGGCGCGTTTCTGAAGGTATTGAATACGGTATGGTTGGGGTAAATGAAACTTCAATCAGTTCTGAGGTTATTCCATTCGGTGGAGTGAAAGAGTCAGGTCAGGGTCGTGAAGGTTCTAAGTATGGCTTAGATGATTACCTGGAAACTAAATACATCTGTATCGGTGGTCTTCAGCGCTAATTGCCTGAATACTACTGCTTAAGTTGCTGCATAAAAAAAGGAGTCCTTAAGGACTCCTTTTTTATTGCCGATAAATCAGAGACTGAAGACGACGTTCGCCTGACCGGTACCTGAACTTGGGAAGTATTCGCCGATAAGCTCGCCCCTTCCTTCGTACTTGTCCCAGCCAAGGGCACCTAACAACATCGCTGTATCATGCATACCGCCTTCACCATGGCAGAGAGCTGCATACTCTGGAAGCATCTTGATGAAAGTGCTCATTTCACCTTTGTCCCAGAGTTCCAGAACACGCAGGTCGACCTGTCGGTTAAACTCTTTAGATATGGTAAAAGTGCCGTTGTTTGCTGCATACTCATCATTGTTCCATATCTCGTGGGACAGAGAGCCTGAAGCAAGTAGCAGTACTTTGTTATCACTAGCCTCAATCGCTTCACGGATTGCTTCACCGAGAAGTCTGGAGGATTCAATGCTGTGAACGGTGCACCAACCAGCAACAGAAACAACTTTCAGGTCACCTTCTGGGTTCATATAGCGCATAGGTACCAGCGTGCCATATTCGAGATCAAGAGACTCAACTTGATGAGAAAGGGTGTAAACACCTTTCGCTGTTGCTTTCTCAGCTATCAGATCACCTAGTTTAGAATCACCGTTATATTCATACTCGAGATTCTGGATGAAGTGAGGGAATTCATTACTGGTATAAACACCTTTGAAATGATCTCGGGCATTAACATGGTATCCGTTATTCACCAGCCAGTGGGTATCAAGTACCACGACGGTATCTGCGCCGGCTTCGCGTGCACGACGTGCGATCTCTTTGTGACCATCGATCGCTTGCTGACGAGTGCCTTCCAAGGGGCCTGGCCGTTCGGATAATAACATTGTTGGCACGTGAGTGATTTTAGCTGCCAGTACAATTTCGCCCATGGTCTTACCTCATTTGATTCTTATAAGTATGTTTGAAGGGCAGGCATAGAGCCTGCACACAGAGTCTTATTTTAGTTAACATATTAACTATTAGTAAGATTAGTTAGTCTTCTAGCTATTGTCAAAGAGCACTGCTGTTTACATGATTCAGATCACTGAAAGATAACTTTTGTTAGGGAGGCGTTATAGGTAGAGGGAACAGTCTGTAGGAAAAAGTTGCATGAAGAGGGTTATAGCAAAGAGGAATGTTGTGATGCTTTTTAACCCGCTAGAGTATAGAAATATAGCTAAGTGTAGGATTACTAATAGAGAGAGCGTAACTGAAGGTTGAAGGATAAACCTGAGAGTGCTCTCTCTTGTTTTACTGGCGTTAGCTATCCTTTATATTGGATTCTAGCTCAGTCAGTTCTTTTAACAGCTGGGAAAGAACCGCCAGCTTCTCGGTTCCGTAGAGGTCGGTAAACTTTTTGTATTTCGCTTCAACATCGGGGCTGAGGCGTTCGAACAGCACCTGGGATTTATCAGTTAGGCGTATCAGAGTACGACGCTGATCCTCTTCTGACTTTTTGCGGGTGATGTAGTCCTGTTGTTCCAGTCGCTTTATGATACCTGTCAGGCTTGGGCTCAGGATACAGCAATGATCTGCTAGCTGCTTAGACTCCAATTCACCGAAAGCTCTCAGGGCACGGAGAACACGCCACTGTTGCTCCGTAATATTGTTCTCTTGAAGCAGAGGACGGAAAAATGTCATCGTTGCTTCTCGGGCTTTGAGGAGTTGTAAGGGTAAAGAGTCTTCAAATTTTCGCATAGGGTGTTCTTTTGTAGAGCTTTTTACCTATTCTTACGATTCATCGGTGGCGATGCAAACTTTTTTTTCACTTATAGCTTAGTGACGCCATTTTATATAACCGTGAAGCAGCAATGTGCCAATCACTAGTCCGCCTCCCTGTAGGGCTGCAGAGGTGGGTGCTTCACTTAGAAACAGCCAGACGAGTAGGGGGCCAAAAACTGTTTCCAGTAGCATCAGCATACCCACTTCGGCCGCTGTAATTCTTGTGGGCCCCAGGGTAATTAAAATGAATGCAGTCGGGATGATGATAACGCAGAGCAATAGCATCCAGGCCCAGTCTGAACCGGACAATGCAAAAGGAGATGCATTAAACAGGCTGGCTAGAGCAATGAAAAGCCCACCGGTGATCAATGCTGGAGTCATATCTCGATGTTTGACTGCGCGGTCATTGACGAACTTTGCCGACAGCGACAAGGCACAACAGAGGGCTAAGAGATCACCGGTAAGACTTGGGGCTGACCATGAATCTTTCATTACCCAGCCGATGCCAAACATACAAATGATAATGGCGGCCCAGGTGATGGGCGAGGATTTTTCGCCGATAAACAGCCTGGCGGTAAGTGCTGCAAACAGTGGTTGAGCACTGATAATCACGAGTACATTAGCGACTGAGGTATAGTTTATGGCGGTCACGAAGAATATTGAGCTGAGGGCGTATAGCAGGGCTGAGCGGATACTCGCTCCGTCCCGGTAGAATAAAGGTCTTCCTGGGTGTCGGTATCTGCACCAGAGAGCAACCATCAGGCTCATTAGCAGCCCTCGCCAGAACAGTAGACTGAAAGACTCCACATCGACTAAACGTATCAACAGGGCATCAAAGCTTAGTACCAGCACTCCCAGTGCTGTTAATAGAAATCCCTTCAGGTATTCAGCGTTCATATCGGTGCTCTTCAGGCGAGTCATAGAGTTCATGGACTTCACACACCGAATATAACGAGGGCGTTGAAGTTTGGGCATTGTATCTGTATTCCCGGTAAACAACAGTTCTTACAGCGACATAGGACGGCACTAACAAACTCTTTGGCTTTGTTAACATCTCGCGAAAACAGTACGGAAGTATCATAGTGCTTCTGTTTTCAACTCCTAAACTGGAATCAATGATTTTGGAGATTGATGATGAAGAGATTCATATTGCGCTTAACATTTACTATTTCACTGGTTGTTTCCAGTACAACGCTCTGGTCAATGGAGTTGAGTTCTGGAATTAAACAGCTCTATCTGCAACAGACAGATGGTCAGGAGAAGGAAATAGGTGATATTGAATTTACCGCTTTAGAGGCCGGTCTATACCAGTATAAAATCACCCTCGATCATCACCTATTTAAAGATTATTTTCTTTCAATGAAAGAGATGAAGTGTCTTGAGGGCCCCGAGTTGTGGTGCTTTATTCCATACCCTTATAAGCAACCGAGAACCGTCAGTGCTGAAGATATGCGCTGGCTGGAACATGATTTGTTGTTCATGTTTAAGAAGCTTGATGCTTTTGGTGCGAATTTCTGGAATGGTATTTATTACCGAATGGAAGTAACAGAACAAGGGCTACGTGGGGTTGCTCACTCCCTTGATCTGAATATGTTGGCGTCGCCCCCGGATGACCTGACTACTCCGCCGATTGAAGAATTTGATGTTGATGAAGCTGACCTGGAAAAACGCTGGCTGCCTTATCTTGAAATTCGCTAAACCAAATCCATTTCATCCCTGAGTTAGGATACAATGCTCTGCTTTTAATGCAGAGGTTTTCGTAGTATGGCTAAAACACTTAAAAACGGTGGACGTAAGAAGGCCTCCCTGCACCCGCGAAACCCTCACCAGGGACGCTATGATCTGGATGAGCTTTCTCGGCTCTTTCCTGAGCTTAAGGGGTTCGTCTCACCCAACCAGTTCGGCGACCAGAGCATTGATTTTCATAATCCGGACGCTGTAAAAGCACTTAATAAAGCGCTGTTGATTAAGCATTATGGAATCAATTTCTGGGATATTCCTCCCGGTTATCTCTGCCCACCGATTCCAGGAAGAGCTGATTATATTCATCATCTTGCTGACCAGTTAGCTACGGACAATCAGGGCATTGTACCCACAGGTAGACGTATTAGGGGGTTAGATATCGGTGTTGGTGCTAACTGTATCTACCCGCTGATTGGTTCTCGCAGCTATGGTTGGCAGTTTGTCGGAACGGATATTGATCCGATAGCTGTTAATGGGGCCAATCTTATTGCTGAGGCTAATCCTGTCCTTAAAGGGCGAATAGAGTGCCGTTTACAGACCGAGGCTAGGAATCTTTTTAAGGGGATGATTGATCCTTCTGAACGATTTGATTTCACAATGTGTAATCCGCCATTTCATAGTTCTGCTGCAGAGGCTGAATCAAGTGCCCGGCGTAAGCTGAAAAACCTGGGAAAGGATAGCTCAGATATAAAGCTAAATTTTGGTGGTCAAAAAAATGAACTCTGGTGTGATGGCGGCGAACATAATTTTGTTCAGCGGATGGTTTCCCAGAGCCGTGAGTTCGGACAAAGCTGTTATCTTTTCAGTTGCCTGATTTCCAAGCAGGAAAATATTGCGCAGGTGAAACGGATGCTTAAGTCAGCATCTGCTAACGATGTCAGAATTGTCGATATGGCACAGGGACAAAAGGTTAGCCGCTTCGTTGTCTGGACTTTTCTCAGTAAGGAAGAACAGGCTGAATGGCGTGAGCAACGCTGGGACGATAAGTAAGTTATCGCCCTCTGCGTTTCACGTTGACTAAAATCAGTGTTGTAAGGGTTGCTGTAGGAGTTGTGCTGTATTTTCGAGTTCTTCCAGATAAGTTAACAGATCCTCAGTCATTATCTCTGGATGTGCGTTTAGAAGGCTTTTAAGCGTATCTAGTGGTGCTTGCGCACCTTCATGTAGGTTTTGGGTGATAGCGAGTAATAGCGAGGTGAGTACCTCGAGGCTTTTAACACGGGACTCTAGATTATATCCGTCCACAGACGTTCCCCCTTGGATAGTCATAACAAAAACGACAGCCGTCATACTGACGAAGCTGTCCCTTGACGCATAAGGAAAGCTTAGTCAAAAAAAACGGATATGGGAGTAAAATGCATGAGATGTTTTCAAGTAGAGGTTAATGTTCAGGTAATAGCCTAGATTTCAGCATCTCTTTACAGAGTTGTCCCAGTGTTTTTATAGCCTCTTCCAATGCCGGATTAGCGCTGTTCACGCAGCAGATGCGCATAAAGTTTTTATACTTTCCTGACGCAGAGAACAGAGTTCCAGGTGCAATACTGATACCCTCCAATTTAGCTTGTTGGTTCAATTCGTTCGAATCAATATGGTCCGATAGCTCAACCCATAATAGATAGCCGCCCTGAGGATAACTGATGCGCGTTCCTTCAGGCATCTCTCGTTTTAACCAGCCAATGACGGCATCACGATCACGTCGGTAATCCTTACGCACCCTACGAAGATGTTTTTCGTAGTAGCCCTGAGCAATAAATTCAGCCACTGCCATCTGAGTGAGCTTGGGAGTAGAAAGGCTTGATAGATATTTCACCATCATTATATGTTCCCGGTACCGACCAGGTGCGATCCAACCGACCCGAATGCCGGGTGCAATCGATTTTGAAAATGAGGAACAGAGAATAACCCGTCCCTCAGTATCAAATGACTTTATGGTTCTTGGTCGGGGTAGGGTATAGCTCAGGTCACCGTAGACGTCATCTTCAATCAGGGGGATATCATAGTGATTAAGCAGCTCGAGCAGGCGCAGTTTGTTTTTGTCCGGCATCGAATAACCCAGCGGATTATTATTCGTTGGTGTTAGTAAGCAGGCTTTGATTGGCCACTGTTCAAAAGCCATCTCAAGGGCTTCAAGGGAGATGCCGGTTTCAGGGTTTGTTGGTATCTCCAGCGCCTTTACGCCATTGATTTTAATTGCCTGTACCGAACCGAAGAAGCTGGGCGAATCAACCACCACAATATCGCCAGGCTCGGTAACCGCTCTTAGACTACAAGACAGAGCTTCCTGGCAGCCTGAAGTGATAATGATTTCATCGGGGTGAATACGACAGCCAGAATCGACCATGACCCGGGCAATTTGATGACGTAGGGCATCAGAGCCCGCTGCATGCTCGTAATCAAGAACTCTGTTTGCTGCATTACGACTGAGTTCAGACATTAACCGTGTTAAAGGTTTGAGAGTAGGTGCTTGAGTATCGGGTAGTGCCAGGCTGAGTTTAGTTGTTTCCTGGCTGCCATATTCGGTGATCATATGTTGCAACTTTTGCCATTGTGCAACGACCAGTGGCTGCGGCAAAGGGGTGCTGGTGGCGGGCAATTCAGGAGGGGCCTGATGCTGTAGGACGTAGTATCCAGATTTTGGACGAGATTCGATAACACCGTCATCTATCAGCAGACCATAGGCCTCCTGCACTGTAGAGATACTGACGCCGTGTTCCTGGCTTAATCCTCTAACCGAGGGAAGTTTATCCCCTTCATGATAATAGCCCAGTTCAATGCGGTCCTTTAGTGTTGTCGCTACTTGCTCATACAGTTTCATAAAGAATCTCCTGTACAGTTTAAAAACCAGTACAGATAAGGATGTTATAGCCATTACAGATGATCAGTCTGCCTATCTGTATTGGTTGATAAATAATATTACTGAATCTGTGATGGTAACAGATATATTCATAAACTGAAGCCCTAACATGGAGGGATTCAGAATGAGAGATTTTCTTAAGCGGGTTAAGCAATATCGACAGACTTATTACAGCAGGCAGTTGCTCAAAGAGCTGGATGCGTATGCACTTAAAGATTTAGGCCTGAGCAGGTCTGAAGCGCTGCGTGAAGCACGAAGGCCATTTTGGGACTGTAATACTCATGAGGTCGGTCCAGAAGAAGAACGAACCCTCTTCGCATACAGGGTGGTCCCTCTGGTGTTTGTGGCGGGTTTAGGCTTGGCGACCTATCTAAGTTTTTGATGCCAGGTGATAAAAAAATGGCGGAGCCGCTAAAAACAGAACTATGCTGTAGTAAATATGTGGTCGATGTTTGGAGGTTCCAATGTTCGAGGAGTTTTATACCCTGCGTTTGCAGGACAATAGTGAAGTGGAAAATTTATTAACCCCAGAGTTCACCGGTGAACAGGTTTCGCTGCGCAGTCCAGCCAGTCAGGTAATAACTGATTTTAGTATTACCATGCCGGTGACTGTGTCTGAAGATACCCAGGTGGATGAAGCGCTTGAACGTATGAAGAACCAACATGTGCGTATGCTGTTTGTCACGACCCAGGCGGATAAATTTGTCGGTGTCATTACTGCTCGTGATATCTCGGGTACTAAAGCGATGATCCATATGAATAGCTGTGGTATTAGCAGGCAGGAGGTGTTGGTGAGCGATATCATGCACAATAAGACGGACCTGCGTTCCCTGACCTTTGACCAGGTGAAGCACTCGCGGATTGGTGACATCATGCTGACCCTAAAAAGTTCAGGTGATCAGCATCTGCTGGTGGTTGATGAAACTGAACTTGGTATTAAGCGAATCAGAGGTATTATTTCGGCCAGTGATATATCCCGTAAGCTTAAGGTAGGCTTTGACATAATGCAGGAAGCTAAGTCCTTTGCTGAGATTGAGAAAATAGTCGCACAGGGTAGTGAGGTGAGTTGTTGAACTTATTCACACTTACCTTGCTGTTCTTACCTGATCATTAGCGGCCTATTATTTAGCCCTCTGAATATAGAGGGTAGTTTTGCCTGCACAAGGGTATAAATTTCACTTTACAGTCGACGCTTTTAAACTATACTTCGGCGCTTTGAATCAGAGTCGATTGGCTCCTGTTATCCTCCGTAAATACAGATTAAATCATAGGTAAAGCGAAGATGTTGCCGGACCATATTTCTCCTGAAAAGTGGGCGCGTTTTAAAAAAGCCGCTGAACAGTATCAGACCCCATTTTTGTTGATTGATCTGCCGACGGTTGCAGAAAAATATCAAGAGTTGCGCAAAGGTTTTGATTTCGCTTCTGTTTACTATGCGGTTAAGGCAAATCCTCATGCGCATATCTTGAAGCTTTTGGCAGAACTAGGTTCGAGTTTTGATATTGCATCCGTCTACGAACTGGACCAGGTTCTGGCTCACAATGTTGAGCCTGAGCGGATGAGCTACGGAAATACAATCAAGAAGCGAGATGATATTCGCTACTTCTATGGGAAAGGGGTGCGGTTGTTTGCCACAGATTCCGAGCCGGATCTGCGAAATATTGCCGAGTATGCGCCGGGTTCGCGAATCTATATTCGCATCCTCACGGAAGGCTCCGAAGGGGCTGACTGGCCACTGTCTCGTAAGTTTGGTTGTAATCCTGAAATGGCGGTTGAATTAGCGGTGTTGGCTAAGAAACTGGGGCTTGAGCCCTACGGTATCTCTTTTCATGTAGGTTCTCAGCAACGCCATATTGATGTTTGGGATGCCGCCATCGCTAAGGTTAAAGTGATATTTGATCGGCTACGGGAAGAGCACGCAATCCACCTGCGTATGATCAATATGGGGGGCGGCTTTCCGGCTCAGTATCTAACCAAAGCTAATGAGTTTTCGGTTTACTGTCAGGAGATTATCCGTTTTCTGAAAGAGGATTTTGGTGATAACCCACCTGATATTATTCTTGAACCGGGTCGTTCTCTGGTCGGTGATAGTGGCCTGATGGTGAGCGAAGTGGTATTGATATCGCGCAAGTCAGCGACCTCTCTGAATCGTTGGGTGTTTAGCGATGTTGGCCTGTTTAACGGCCTGATTGAAACTCTGGGTGAAGCGATTAAGTATCCTTTGCTGACCGAACGTGACGGCGAAACAGAAGAGGTGGTGTTAGCGGGTCCGACTTGTGATGGCATGGATATCATGTATGAAGATTATAAGTATGAGCTACCACTCTCACTAGAGATTGGTGATCGTCTCTACTGGTTTTCAACCGGTGCTTATACGACCAGTTATAGCTCTATCGAGTTTAATGGTTTTCCTCCGTTGAAGTCGTATGTTCTCGATTAATTAACGCTCTTCGGAACAAGAAACCCGCTCCGGCGGGTTTCTTTTTGTCTGATATATTGATTTAACTCCACAGAATGAGAACCCAGCCTTCAGTACCATGGCTTTGCTATGTTATAAGTTAGGCATATTACTTATCTGCTCGTGGAGTTGTAAATGAAAAACGCCAACGTTCTTCAAGCCCGAATTGATGCGCTGCTCAATGTCTTGCCTGAAGATGTGCTGATCTTAAGCCAGCAAGGCTCAATTATTTTTTCAACCCATAGTGATTCCGCTATCCCCTGGGGAAGCAGTGAAGAGCTGATAGGCAAAACAATGGGCGATCTGTTTCCAGAGCCTCTGGAACTAGCCCTTCAGGGGATGGTCGATCAGTGTCTAAGTCTGAATCGATTGGTGGTTAAAGAGCTACTGTTTGATCCTCAGGAAATTCCTTACTTTAAAACTCAGGGGATGGAAAAATCCTGCTGGGTTGAAGTTCGTATGGCCCCTTCAGCAGGCTCTGAGCCTAGCGTAGTGTGCCGAATAGATGATGTTAGTGAACGAAAAATGTCGCAGCAGGATAGGTCTCCGACCCAAAGAGACCTGCTCACAGGGATGTACAATCGCCGAGCGTTGATGCCTGTGCTATCACAATCGATCGCCCAGGCGCTTAGGTATGACTGGATCTGTAGTCTGATGCTGATCAATGTTGATAGCCTGAGGCTGATCAACGATGAAAAAGGCTGGGATGTCGGTGATCAGATTCTCAAGCGTCTGGCTGAATCCCTTAATAGCCTGAAACGCACCGCTGATTTTCTGGCACGGGTCGGCGATGATGGCTTTGCCATCCTGTTACCTGAAACCAATGCGGAACAAGGTATTTTGGCGGCAGAGCGGGTTCGCAATATGGTAGCTGATCTGTCAGCGCCTCACTCCGGCACTGAGGTTCGTTTCACGGTCAGCATTGGGGTGGCGACACTCATAGGTGAGGACGACAGTGCTGAGTCTATGTACAGCCGTGCTGAAGGGGGCTTACAGCAGTCTAAGCAGCAGGGCGGTAACCGAATTAGTGGTAGTGAATAATGCAGGGGTAAAGACGCAGGATTTTTTCTTTCCATCGAGCTGTGCGGGTAACGTATAGCTCAATCCTCACCCCACTCTGACAGTTAGAAACGTTGCTTTACTTTGAGAGCAATTGCGCCAACTGCCAGAAAAGCAACACCAATGAGGACCAGAGTCACCGGCCAACCTAATGAGTTTGCAAAATGTTCTTCTGAGAAATAGACAATGAAGCTGAGCATCGCAACGACAGTGGTTAACAACAGCGCCCGACTTTGCAGTAGTACACAGATATAGAGACCCGCTGCGGTGACTGCGAGATAAATGAGTTCTATATAACTGTTTTGCACCAGATCGAACAAACCGCCATAGGCCATGATCGAGCCCAGAAAATAACCTAGAGCTATCAGACGGGGATAACGTCCCGCTTTATGCATACCGTATGAGGTCAGGATAATACACAGACCTGTAATCAGACTTGCCCAATTGGGCGATGTGAAGAACGATATACGGTCGAATAAACCGCTGTTGAGCCAGCAAACTCCGATTAACAACGCAGGTTCTGAGAGTACTGAGTGGGGTGTTTTTTCCAGGGCTGTACCCACCAGAAATACCGAAGCTCCCAGCACAATGGCAATATAAGCGATGGGGACGCCAAGCATCTCTAACCCCACTTCTAAAAAGCTATAGATAAAAAAGAGCCCGGTGAATAGCAGTGCCGTTTGCCGATATTTACCGAATAATGCCCCCTGATGCAGGGCCATTACCGCACACACAAAGAGCACCGCTTCACGCCAGCTGTCGCCCCGTGGGTAAAGTTCGTGAATCAGCACAAACCAGCCGCCGGTCATCATAAAGACAGAGGCTAGCGTGAGTGGCAAAATCAGTTTGGGGAATTTGTTCTCATGTAGAGCGCAGATGAGAACAATAAGAAGAATATAGCCAACTCCCAGGGTGATAAGAACCCTCATCAGGCTCCCCATGCTATCCCAGAACATACCGATATAGGTGCTGATGCCCGCCAGAATAAAAATTGCACCGAGGTAGGCAAAAAGCGTTCTGGCAATATCGCCTTTGCTACGTTTGTCAGTCTCAGAGCTTGCAGAGTCCTGGGTATTAAAGGCGGTTTCTATATCAGAGGGGGTAATGTTGTAAGTATTCATCAATTGAGCAATATACTTCAATGCACCGGCTTTATCCGTCACACTGGATATGCCAAGGATGCCGGCCAGCAGTGGCCATCCCCAAATACCCCCACCAAGCAGCACAATAACGACGATAACGACCAGTAGTGCGCTCATGGTGACACTACCCAACCGATAAAGTGAGTGTTGCCCCGGTAGTATCGTCCAACGGTATCAGGTAGACGAATGCTTCGCCCACTTTTGGTCAGTACTGCATCATGACGATAACGAGAGGAATAAAACAGGCCGCCGAAAGCATTACCTGAATAGCGATTACCGACGCTAAACTGATAACCATCAGGTGCAATACTGGAAGAGTCGACCAATATCCCTTCCAGATCTGGAACGTCAACTGTAGTGGCTTTAGCTGTATCAGCTGTCGTCGCTGGGTTTGTTCCAGAGTGAATAGTCCCGGATGGTAATATAAAGCCGATCTCTTGCACCGCCCCGGTTTTTACATGGTAACGCCATATGCGGGGTTTCTGGTTACTTTGCAGGTTTCCCTGGTCGATCACTTGAACCGATCGGTTAATGACAGATATCTGAACACCATTTTTGTGGTTGTAATACTCAGTCGCGAAAAGTAGGTCATTCTGAGGTGAGGCAACCAGAAGGTTGGGTATCCCGGAGACTAGCAGGAATAGCATAACCAGTAATAGTGGCAAACCCAGACCAAAAGCGATGGTGGGGTTCTCACGAAGGAATGTCTTCATACCCAATGTCTCGTTATTAAGTGAGGTAGATGCATAGCGTAATGTAAAAAGGTGCGGTTAGTATATCAGTACAATAGCTCTGCATTTTAAAGATTTCACGCCGCTGCAGCGATCATCTTAGGTCTGTGAAGTGGGGCCAAGGTTCTCGGTTAGTGCGCTGATAAGATTGAAGCCTATTGCTAATTATCAACTTTGTCTTTTTATTGATGAACAAACATAGACCCATATAGTTTCTGAGTAGAACCTGATACCTATATTTCTGACATGGCTCATTGTCGGGCCTGACGCTTAGATCATGTAATAGATGATTGACTGCGGAGTCATCATCAATAAAACCAGGCATACATTAAAAGTAGGTCTGCATCTGGCTCGACTCAACCTAGACAGTGATTATGTTAGCTATTGTTAAATAAGGGGCTTTCTTCAATTGTTTGTGCCAATCGTCGGGTTGCTTCATTTACTCTGGGTGCAGTAAACATTGCGACCTCTGTTTCCTCAAGAGTGGGTAGTTCCTGCTCTATTACCACCAGATCATCCTCAAGAGTATGGCGTGGAATAATGGCAACACCGATACCGGCCCGTACAGCCGCCAGAACACCGGCTCGACTCTGGCTGGTGAAGGCGATGCGGTATGGTCTGGCTGATTGCTCTAAGGCCTTACGGGCATAGTTTCTGTGATAGCAGCCCTCATCAAATACTGCCAGTGGCAAAACTGCTTGCTGATGGACGTTATGGTCTTTAGCGCGAATCCACACCAATTCATCACGCCGAAGTCGCAAGCCTCCCCCGGAGTTTGCGGGCATCTCTACCAGCGCGATATCAATCTTTCCCTGTTCCAGCATATCGGTCAGATGATACGGGCGGTGATCGCAGAACACCTCCAGCTGTGCTTCGGGATAGCTCAGAATAAAGGCTTTAAGCAGGGGTGTCAGGGTCCGGCTTGCATATTGATCGTGGGTGCCGAGGCGTACTTGCCCGGCAATATCAATGTTCTGAAATGAACCAACAATCTGGTCATGCAAATTAAGCAGTTGTTGGGCGTGGTGTTTTAGTTGAATACCTGTGGCTGTCAGTCTGACTCCGTGCTGACCTCTTTCCATGAGTGGATTGGCAACCAGATCTTCTAGTCGGTTTAACTGCATGCTGATTGTCGAAGGAGCTTTATTTAGCCGATTTGCAGCGACAGTGAGGTTAAGTGTTCCAGCAACGACCATAAAGGTTCGTAACAGGGCAATTGGCAAATCTCGCATATGTCAGAATTCACTAATGTTGAATGTATCGATCAATATTTATCGATTTACCGAATAAAGGCAAGTGCCTAGGATAGACGCCCGAGGTTTAGATCGGTCTTTATTAAGTTATGAAACAACGGCGTCACCGTTATGGAGAGTGTTTGATGAGAATGACAACTACCTTTGGAGCTAACCAGATAATTAGCCACGGTTTCGGCGTATTTCTGTTTGCGGCACTGGTACCGATGATGCAGGAGTCGATCGAAATCAGCCATTGGTATCTGGCAACGATAGGTGCGATGACCCAGTTATCTTATCTGGGTGGGGCGATGCTACTAGGTTTGATCGGACATCGTATTGATTCTGGCCGATTGGTACTGATAACCGGTTCAGTCACCAGTGTGTTGTTGTTCGTCATGGCGAGCCTGGATGATCCTCTGCTGGTGTTGCTGGTGCTGACCGGTATGGCCGCAAGTGCTGCGATCAGTTGGGGCGCTATAGTAGAATTAATTACCCGCTATGCGCGCTCAGAATTGTGTTCGACCTGTTTATCCAGTGCTTCTAGTGGCACCGCCTGGGGCTATGGTTTGAACGGTTTGCTTATATTGATGGTAGTGCCGTTGCTGGGCTGGCGTAGCAGTTGGGTACTGGCTGGTATGCTTGGGACGTTCACCGTTATCCTGACTTTATTTCTATTAAAAAATCTTAAACAACGTGCGGCCACTAAATCAGCCGAAGCCTCTGTAGCCCTGCCTGCAGGGCAACTGTTTCGTATTATCTTACGGGAGCGTGCGGCGTTTTTCGCTTGCCTGATCTGCTTTATGGTGGGTTTTGCAACGATGCCTTTCTCTACTTGGCTAAATACCTATCTGGCGGAATTAATGCTGCCGCCTGCACTGGGTGGTTATACCTGGACGGTGTCAGGGGTTACCGGTATGGCGGCTGGCTTTCTGTCGGGTAAGCTGGCTGATAGCAAAGGACATGGTATGGCTTTGTTGATCGTATTTGGCGGTTTTGCCCTGGGCCAGCTCGCATTCGTTTATGATCCTGCTTCATTTGCGGTGTTTGCAGGGTTTGGCTATGGCCTTATGTATTTTCCTATGTGGGGAATTATTGCCGGTTGGGTTAATCAGCATTACTCTTCTACGGCTACGATGCAGATAAATGGTATCGGCATGGTCACCTTTGGTTTGGGAGGTGCATTGGGTAATCTTATGGCGGGATTCATTCGGGATTTCAGTGGTAGCCTGGCAGGGATCTATTGGATCATCACTATTGATGCACTGTTATTGGTAGTACTCGCTGTATATATTTATCTGACCGAGCGGCAGATAGAAGAACCACAATTGGATACCTTTGGTTCAGCGGTACCTTAAAGACAAGATTAAAAGGGGGCGAATTATGCCAGTTGATATTCAGCCCGAGTGCTTTTCGTTTCGTTTTGGTTAGGCCTGATGAAACAATACGATGTGCTCGCGTAAATAGTAGATTAGCTCTACATCTTCATTTTCTTCAGATTAAAGGTCCTATTGCTGTATCCATTTCATACCTCGTGAAGCAAGGTAAGGGGCAGGCCGGTAACCGGGCTTGTCACTCAGAAAGTGAAAATTAAGCTCTGATGTTTTGAAGGTAAATGCCGGTTTATCTGTATTCTCCCAGCCGCCAATGGTAAACACCTTTCCTCCGACGTTTCCAAACGTGGGCGCCACCCCATTGTGTAATGTATGAAGTCGCTGTCAGACTGCTGGATTTAATCTAATCAGTTTCTTAGTTTTCACAGATTACCGCAGGTAATTGAATTTAATTAATTTTAATAAAATATGAACGTCCATGTGGCTACCAAACTGATTAGTCACCCAGTACTCTATTTTATAGAGATAGATATAGAGCTTATGTGAACCATCGGGTGTATGTAGCCAAAAAAGTAGGCATAGGTTCATTAAAAGTGTAATAAAAAACAGGATACGAAAACTGACCTTTTTCGTTTTATGGCGCAGCTTTTGTTGCCCGAGTATTGAACCAGGCCAACCGCCCAATAATGCAGAGAGATGTAAAGTATTCTCAGGCACCCGCCACATCCCATTCTTTGCTGCCTTTTTATCTTTTGCATATAGGTAGTATGAAATAACACTAGCAAGTAAATAGATTAAACCTAAGAGAGCTGGTGTATACCCAAGCCAGTATGAGTAACTTAAACCTGCCAATAACAATGCAATGGGTAAATACCAGATTTTCATTGTTCACTCCTATTGATTTAGCGAACATAGGCAACATGGGATATCGACAGCGGAGGCGCAATCGGAGCTTTAATACTTCCGAATGCTTACCCTGCTAGCTGTAATCAGTCATTTTTATTAATTGTTATCTCAAGAGATTTGCTATTACCCGCAAACCACTTCTGCACATACAAAGAACCCACGATAGGAGCGGTTCCTTCATCAGGGACTTCCTTATAGCGAACACTGTTTTTGGTTTCTTTTTCGTATTCAAACTTTACTACTTTCTTAGACATAAATTTTCACCACTAAATTAGGCCGTGCTTTTACTTAATACCGGTTTTTAGAAGAGCAATAAAAAGCAGCCTCAGAGGCTGCACTTTATTATCAGGAGGACACAGAATCAGATCTGTGAATGCTGTTTCAGTGTTTCAATCAAGGTGTTCATCTCCTCGGGGGTACCGATGGTGATCCGCAGGTGGTTCTCGATGCCTGGTTTACCGAAGTGACGCACTAGTAAGTTGTTGCTGCGCAGATAACTCATTAGTTCAGCACCACTCAGGGAGTTGTGGCGGGTGAAAACAAAGTTGGTTTTCGAGGGCACAACCTCAAAGCCCAGCTGTTCAAGTTGGCTGGTGGTCCACTCTCGGCAGTCGATGATCTTCTGAGTTGTTTCTTGGAAGTATTTGTCATCTTCCAGGGCAGCTACCGCACCGACAATAGCGATGCTATCCAGAGGATAAGAGTTGAATGAGTTTTTAACCCGTTCAAGGCCGGCAATCAAATCTTCATGGCCTAAAGCAAAGCCTATTCGCAGGCCTGCCAGGCTTCTGGATTTAGAGAAGGTCTGTATCACTAGTACATTGTCGTATGTGCGGGTTAGCTCGACTGCTGAACGTCCTCCAAAATCGATATAGGCTTCGTCAACAATGACAAGCGAGTCAGGGTTACTTTGTAATAGCCCCTCAATCTGATCAAGTGTGGTTAGCCGCCCGGTTGGTGCATTGGGATTTGCAAAGATAATACCGCCGTTTGGTTGGTCATAGTCAGCAAAATCGATTTCAAAATTATCATTAAGCGGAATCTGGCGGTAGTCGATATCATACAGATGACAGTAAACATCGTAGAAGCTATAGGTGGTTTCCGGGAGCAGTAGGGGCTTGTCCTGACGGAAAAAAGCCATAAACGCTAGTGCCAGTACTTCATCTGAACCGTTACCCACAAAGATGTTGCTGTAACCCAGTTGAAAATGATCAGCCAGTGCCTGTTTAAGCGCGGTAGCATCCGGATCACAATACAGTCGTAAGCGGTCTATAGAGTAACTATGGATCGCTTCTTCGACTCTGGGAGACGGAGGGTATGGGTTTTCGTTGGTATTTAGTTTGATCAGGTTTTCAACTTTGGGCTGTTCTCCCGGAACATAGGGGGTCAGCTGGTTGATTGCCGGGCTCCAGAATTTGCTCATGATGGATCGCAAGTCGCTTTAATAAAGAGTTTGTAGGAAGTGAGCTGTGTTGCAGCACTGTTAAGCGCTAGCATATCAAATAGGGGGATGTTCTCGCTATATGCGATTGAGGCCTTAATAAAAAACTGCCCGGTAGGAAGGGGTTCCACCGGGCAGTTATGTCGTATATAAAGCCTTGTAAAGACCCTACATAGTACGTTGATGTAGGTATTTAGAGACAGCTGTTCAAAAAAAGTTCAATAAAAAGTAAGTTTTTGAAGTTTTTATGTAAAGTGCTGTTTCTTATGAGATTGTTGAGTTTACAAAAAAAAACTGCCCGGTAGGAAGGGGTTCCACCGGGCAGTTCTGGGTCTTTCATAATGCGTTGATGTATATATATAGAGACGTCTATTCAGATAAAGTTCAGGAAAAATTCAGTTTTTTATAAAATATTTTTAATTTGTTTATAACCGACTGATTTATATTGTTTTTTATCCGGCTATTAGCGTTGTCTTTTGTTTCAAAGCGAAATTTCCTGAATATCAGGTCTAATCTAGCCAATTAATGGCGCTTAGGCAGCAGATTGGTCGATGCGGCCAATAAACATAGCGGTGACAGAGTCCATAGTGGAAATATGATTTATCAGCCAGCTACAGAGTGTTTTATCTAGATAGTTTGCCAGCTGTTGTAAATCACTACTTTGTTGCCACTGTTGCAGTACTTGAGTCAGTTCTGCAAGAACACGCCTATGCTCATCGCTATGACAGCCGTATGCAGGAAAGTTTACCCGGACCATCTCCGCTTCTTCACGGGCAAAGTGAGCTTCGCTGTGTTCATACATATTAATCAGCAATGGTTCGATCTTTTTCTGTGAGTCTGTATCACCTGCCAGACTTTGCTGTATCAACTGATCTAACATATTGATCTGCTGAGTGGCTTCGGCATGATCATGGTTCATAAAATCAAGCCCAACCGTTGGAATCTGTTCCGCCTTTAATCGTTCCATAACTACACCCTGAAATATGATTGTTACATAAGCTTCCATAAGCGTACTCAAATAAAGATACCGCACCTTGTCCGAAATCAAGTGGGGGATAATTGGCATTTCTTTATCGTTCTGCAGAGATAACCCTTAGCTAGAATTATTAGTATGTAAAGATGGTTTTATTGGAGTCGTCTCCTGCAAATGATAGTACCCAACAAACTACATTTTTCGTTGTGATGCGTAATCGAGGAACTCTTGTAAAGGGAGCAACGCTAGAAACTTTTCGGTGAGAGATGGGTTCAAAAGAATGGAATAAATATTTTGCCATCAAAGATATAAGGCAGTTACCGCTAGTGCGGTAGTTATCAGTTAAAGATTATTAGGGGGCGATGAGCTGATCAGCTGTTACAACTTTAGAGATACACAGCCATAGTGGTAAGCGGATAGGTGGGATTTATATAGACAATTTCAGATAAAAAAAAGCCCCGCAAGAGCGGGGCTTAAAGGGAACTAAGTGATAATTACTTAGCTATCTTGGAAACTTCAGCCATCGCTTCTTCACCAGCTTCTTT
>NZ_JADGEW010000004.1:185375-204281 GCF_016744155.1 Amphritea sp.
TAAAAAAAAGCCCCGCAAGAGCGGGGCTTAAAGGGAACTAAGTGATAATTACTTAGCTATCTTGGAAACTTCAGCCATCGCTTCTTCACCAGCTTCTTTAGCCAGAGAAGTGAATGCTTCGCCTTGTGCTTTCAACAGTTCAAACAAAGAAGTGTTAGCTTCAACGTTGAATTTAACTACGTCTTCAGGAGTCTTCAGTTCTTTAGCTTTTTCAGCTTCAGTTTTGAAGAAAGCAGCAAGTTGCTCACCAGATTGCTTCTGCAGTTCAACAGATTTAGTGATGGCAGCAGCTTGCATTTCCATAAGAGTTTTTACAGAGTCGAAAGACTTTTGAAAATCGATAGTGTTAGTCATGGTGTTTCTCCAGTAAGTTATGGTGCAGTGCACAATGAGGTCTATTTTATGCATTCCATCAGAGAAGTCAATTAATTTTATTGTGCACTGCACAATAAAATTAAAAATAGTGCTGAATGTAACGTAAGTGCATGGCTGAGACGAAAAAAAACTCGGTAGTTTTCACTACCGGGCTTATTGAAAGAGGCTTAGATTAGCTAGCAACTTTCTGGATTTCAGCCATCGCTTCTTCACCAGACTCTTTAGTCAGAGAAGTGAAAGCTTCACCTTGAGTCTTCATCAGCTCGAAAAGAGCTTTGTTAGATTCAACGTTGAACTTGATGAACTCTTCAGGAGTTTTCAGTTCTTGAGCTTTAACTGCTTCAGTTTTAAAGAATGCAGCCAGGTCTTCGCCAGCTTTCTTCTGCAGTTCAACAGTCTTAGTGATAGCAGCAGTTTGCAGCGCCATCAGAGCTTGAAAAGATTCGAAAGGCTTTTTGAAATCGATGTTAGTGTTGTTCATGGTAGTCTCCAGAGATTAATGGTGCAGTGCACAATGAAAGCTATTGTATGCTTATCGAGAGGGAAGTCAAACATTTATTGTGCACTGCACAATAAATGTTTAAGTGGCTCTGGATAGGCGATGAATACTAGGGTTCAGACGAAAAAAAACCCGGTAGTTTTCACTACCGGGCTTATTGGAGAGGCTTAGATTAGCTAGCCATCTTCTGGATTTCAGCCATTGCTTCTTCACCAGACTCTTTAGTCAGAGAAGTGAAAGCTTCACCTTGAGTCTTCATCAGTTCGAAAAGAGCTTTGCTAGAATCAACGTTGAACTTGATGAACTCTTCAGGAGTTTTCAGTTCTTGAGCTTTAACAGCTTCAGTTTGAAAGAAAGCGGCCAGATCTTCGCCAGCTTTCTTCTGCAGTTCAACAGTCTTAGTGATAGCAGCAGTTTGCAGCGCCATCAGAGCTTGAGCAGATTCGAAAGGCTTTTTGAAATCGATGTTAGTGTTGATCATGGTAGTCTCCAGAGATTAATGGTGCAGTGCACAATGAAATCTATTTTAGATATATTGACGCTCACGTCAAGTCTTTTGTGCATCGCACAAAAAAACTGTTTATCAACTGCAGGTTATCAGTGTGATGTGACATTAAGGTGACGATACTAAAATAAGGAGATAATCTGCTGCCCCCTATTAGGGGGCAGGGGTGGGTAACAGAGCCGTCGCTGCTGCTCTAACTGATATCCAGTGCCTCTTTCAGCTGTTCGATCACTTTGGTGGAGAGGCGATTAATACGTAATGAGTTAGTTTGTGCATCAAACTCAATTTCGCTATTGGTATGCAGATGTCCCAGAGAACGGCGTGCAAAGTCCAGCTGCCAGTTATCCATTTTGGTTTTAAGCTGGGTATAGGTATTTATCGTACTAGTATGGGGTTGGAACTCCTGGCTCACTTGATAGTCTTCAGAGTTCGCAAATTTACTAAAGGTGCCAGAGTCTTTCTCAACCTGTTCTGGGGGAAGATGACCATCAAATATTTTCTCAACGTCTGGGAGGTAGGCAGACTGTCTGTCTTCCCGTTGGCGTGACAAATAGCTAACGACATCTTCCACTATTTCATCTTGCTTTTCCTGCAGGTGATGGCGCTGGCAAAAATCTTCGCTGGCACGGATAAGATCTGATGTGGATTTCTTTGAAGGTACAACATCGGTACAGCCTAATGCATTAGAAAAGTAATGGGTAATATTGCCTTGTTGGCGGGTACCGATAAAACTGAGATAGCTATCGCTGTCTTCTTTATAGGTAGTGATGTTTATTTTGGCTGCCTGATGTAATTTTTCAAGATCGACTTCGATCACTTTGGTTGGATTTAGCTCTTCATCGAATGCAACGCCGGTTTTATCCCGGACCAGAGCGATTAACAGATAATCAAAGACATCAGAGGAATAGTAGATAAAAATCACGTATCCGCCGGTTGCTGACCGTGCAGAGGGTTGTTGCAGCGAAGCTGCTAGTTGAGCTAATGCCTGATCGCAGAGATGCAGAAATTTGTCTTCGTCTGCCTGGCCTTTTATGAAACTCTCAAATCCAGAGATGAAAGGGTAGCCTTCGCTGTTTTCCTGGTTGAAGGATCCATGAGTGAGCGCTGAGCGTCGACCATAAGCAGTCACTAGTGCATTGAAAAGTTGCTGTGCCATCGGATCAGAAACGTCTAACGGTCCACCTTTTTCACTGATCGTTGCAACGCTGTCGTCAGCTTCTTTTATCAGTTCGCGGATAGCTAGAAATTTAAGATCCATAGGGCGTGTTCCAGTTGTGACTTGGTTTGTTCATAATAGTAGCGCGCAAGTGTAGCTTATTCAGAGAGCTGATCAAATATCGGGGGCTGTATCCAGCTCCATTTGGGTCAAAATAATAAGCGCTTGTTGCCGGTTTTCACCACAGTCTTCTTCATTGGGAAGAAAAGCCCGGCACAGTGGTGGATAGTCTTGCGTATCCCAGATACGACAGTTCAGATTTTCATCTAAATTGATGCAGGGAGTACCTGCCGGCTTGCCCTCGGGCATATTGGGTATTGGTGTACTGATATGTGGCGCGATACAACAGGCAGCGCAACCTGAACGGCATTTCATATAACAATATGTTCCCGTGTTTAAACCGCTATAATAGCGCTGCTTGCTATCCAATATAAGCTCATCAACATAAGCATATCAATAAAAGGCACATTTGCATGGCCCTGAAGCCAACCATCTATAAAGTAGAACTACAGCTGAGTGATACTGATCGGCACTGCTACGAAACCTGTAATCTGACGTTGGCACAACACCCCTCTGAAACACTTCAGCGGATGATGGTGCGCTTGCTCGTTTACGGTATTAACTACCACCAGGACTTGAGTTTTACCCGAGGATTATCCAGTACTGATGAACCTGAACTCTGGCAGGTAGGGCTCGACGGTCAAGTTGAGCATTGGATCGAGCTAGGACAAGCTTCACCGGATCGTATACGAAAAGCGGTGAGCAGGGCACCGAAGATTTCCCTTTATGCGTATGGTCGAGAGGTTGATGTCTGGTGGGAAAAGCAGGGGCAGGCTCTTTCCGATCTGCCAAAAGTAACTGTATTCCGATTTGAAGACAGCGATGTAGATCAGTTAGAAAGTTTTGTGAGCCGTTCTATGCAATTGTCTTTGACGATTAGTGATGGTGAACTGTATCTGAGTGATAACGTTAATCACCTTAGTTTGAAAGCCGTAGAGCTTCAAGTTGATAAATAATTAAGCTAAAAAAAACAGTGATATAGGGTGAAGTGATCCGGGCCCTGCTGCGTAAGTAAGTTCCTGCTGGAAAGAACCTGCGTCGGTTTGAGAAGGGCCCGGATAGTTATCAGTTTATACGGTATTGAGTTTGGTGCAATAAATCTTCCTGAGCATTAGCTTAATAATTTCCCAAATTGGGTAGCTTTATATGTTTGTCGATTAGCGTTTTTCCATCGCTTCCATCATCGCCAGCTCCTGTTTGGTGAACCCCGCTTTGAGTCGTGCTTCATAGTTAAACGGGCCTTTCACGGGCCCGTTCATATATTTCCAGAGCAGGTCGATAAAAGTCTGATTGGGATCGAGTTGGCGCTCTGCGCATTGATAATGGTACCAGCGGGTGCCTGAGCTGACATGTCCAACCTCTTCATTGGCGATCATGGTAAGAATCTCCACCATTTTCTTATCACCTAGCTGATCGAAACGTTGAATTGCTTTGGGAATGACATCCAGTGCTCGGGCCTCGAACACCCGATGAACAATACCCATTCGTTCGAGCATATCGCCACCGGTGTCTACGGCCATACTCCAGAGTTCTCCATGGGCAGAGAAACTTCCATAGTCATAGCCCATCTCCCGCAAGCGACCACGCAGCGCGATAAAGTGATTGGCTTCTTCCCCGGCGCATTGTATCCAGTCAGCATAAAATTCTTTGGGCATATCCCTATAACGGTAAACTGAATCCAGTGCCAGATTAACCGCTGTCAGTTCAATATGTGCTAATGAATGAATTAGAGCAGCCCGGCCTTCCTCTTTACCAAATTTACGTTTGTTAACTTTGCTAGGCGCTACTATTTCAGGTGTATCGAGTCGCCCTGGCTGGTTGAGTAGTTCCGGTGCTGTACCCTCTAGCCATTTCAATTCTCCGGCATTCCAGCGGCTGACAACCTGCCGGGTCTGTTCGATCTTCAGATCAGGGTCCGCAGTAAGGAAAGCCTGTTTCGTTTGTTCGTATAGATTTTGCAAAGGAATACCAGCTCGATAAAAAATTTGCAGCAATTGTACCTTCTGGAAGGTTTACATTGGAGAGGGAGATGATCTTTTTATGATATGAATCGCGCTGTCCTCAGCAGGAAGAGAGAACATTGATCAAAGCAAATTAATTACCAATGATTGTATGAGCGCTGATGACGAAATTTTCGATAATCATAATGTCGGGAGTCACGGATAATTATTTGTCGACTGTGGCGGCTGCTATTGAAATGGCGGTTGTGTCCAGAGCCTTCATAGCGATTATGGGAGTAATACTTTCTATATTGCTTATGTTGATTATAACGATGTTTTCTGTCGCTACGATTATTATAACTACGATGATCACTGTTTCGATAGTGACGCTGCGATCTATATCGATCTGATCTGTTGCTTAATCGGTCGTTATAGAAATGGTTGCGGTCGAAGTAAAGGTGGCTACTGAACTGACGGTCGCTGATATATAGGCGTAGATTGCCGGTGTCGAGAGTGATGCCCCCATGGATACGGATATCGCTATCTGCCTGAAGGGTCAGTGGAAGGCAGCACAAAATAAATAACAGGCTTCTTAGATAATACATAATTTAACCTCATCTCTGAGTTAAATTTTAGTCTATCCAGAAGCCTGACGAGTCGCTTTCTAGTGGATCATTTTTCAGCTTAAAACCCTGTCAGATTCAGCCTGTGTACAGCTATAGCTCAGGCACAAATCGGGCAGGCCAGCTGCCGCGAAGTACCCCGAAGATTAATCGTCTCAATTTGTACCAATAGGTGCCAAACAGGACGATAAATACGCCAAAACCGATGAAAATTATCAGTGGCAGGTTGCTGCTATCAAGAAGATTACTGCTGACGACCTGAAAGATAGCGTAGATCGCATATGAAAGACTTGATACCAGCATCGCACGACGATCCACAAAGAGCGCGGTGAGCAGGAATATTGTGAAGAACAGTAGCAATGCGATCTCGCGGTTAGTGCCCGCCTCAAGTAGTCCCGTTTGACTGAACAGAAGCGTAGTCATCATTCCATGGACGATCAGAGGAGACGCCAGTAAGTGGAGCCAGAATCCGCAGTCACTGGCACGTAGCTGGCGTTTTCGGTCGCGGGCATCGAAACTCATTGCTGAGATGAAAACAATCAGTCCAAGCGCAGTGAAAAGTATCTGATGTTTGAACATATCAATACCAACAGTACTGACTGTTGCGGCGACCAGCCCTGCCGCGACAGGCAACAGACTGAAAGGCATTCGGTAGCGTAGGTAAAACAAGAAGGAACAACCGCTGAGGCTGAGAAACTGTAGGCTTGCCGTTTCAAACTCAGAAATGCCCAGAGCTTTACCGATAAAATAGAGTGTGGATATCAGGATGGCGATGCCTGGTAGTGCCAGCCTACGAATACGCACAAGCCATTCTGCAGCGCCAAGAAAAAGCGCCGCTGGCAGTAACCACTGTAACTGAGTCAGATCCATCGCCGCGACAGAGAAGGTTACAAACAATACCCCTAAGGTGATAAATAGATCACCGAAATTACGCACGAAGCGTAGTTGCTCTTCTCCGGCGGGTTCATCTGTATCTTCAGCGGTACTAAAAGCGATGAGTTGCTGAAGCTGTTGTTGAGAGATGATGCCCCGTTGGGCTGCTCTCTCCAGTGTATCTTTGTCCACGCTGCCTCCTGCTCGCATAAAAAAGGCAGTAGCTTAGACCTATTTTACCGCAGAGGTAAGGGGAGGTTACCTCCTTATCGGCGGCGAATACCGATTCTTCGTCCGATATTAGTCGGTTTAGTGATGCTGGATTGTTGCTCTGCCATGTTGTTGATCGTTAGCGCTATCGTATCTGGAAACTCGCAGCTGCTGCGACTATTGAGATCAACGCACATAGCCATCTGTTCCAGTGTTGAAGCAAGGTATTCTGAGCCGTCGTCAGCCTGAGCGTACATCTCAAAGTAGAGGTGCAGGCGCTTAGTATCATGATCTATGAGTTGGCAACGGATCTCTACTGGCTGACCTAGTACGACTTCATTGTTATAGGTTATGTGATTCTCCAATACCATCCAGGAGATGCCGGTAGCCTCAGTGACCTGTTCACTCAGCCCCAACTGACTGACCAGCTCAACGCCGGCTAAATCGAAAATCAACACATAGTAAGCAACATTCATATGGTTGTTATAATCCAGCCACTCTTGTTTGATTTGAGTGCGATATATAACGGGGGCTTTATCGGACATAGGAGACCTCGAATTAACGTTCTTCAGTTTCAGCTTCAGTTTTTTGCTTTTCTGCTTCCTTAGATGCTTTTTGCTTTGCATTCCAAGCCTGTAGTTCTTCGTAATAAGTATCCCAAACACAGGGAGTACATCCACTTTCACAGCATTCACAATCAGCGGGCGGCGTGGGTTTTTCTGTACTCATGTATCGTCCTAATAGTTTTGATTGATTTAATTCCGACTATTTTACTGCGTTTTTACTCTGTCGCCCAGTAAACCTCAGTCGTAGGCCGCTTTTTTACTACCTGTCAGAGGCGCTTTCTGCGACAATAAAGGCCCTCGAAATAAGTAGTCTCGCTGAACCCCCATGAAAAAAACTGCACCTGATCTGTTTTCCTATCCTCGTTACTGGGCTGAATGCTTCGGTATCGCACCTTTTTTGCCAACCAGTCGCAAAGAGATGGAACAACTGGGTTGGGATAGTTGCGATATCATTATCGTAACTGGTGATGCCTATGTCGACCATCCCAGTTTTGGTATGGCCGTGATGGGACGTTTGTTAGAAGCGCAGGGCTTCAGGGTAGGAATTATTGCCCAACCAGACTGGCGCAGCGCTGATCCTTTCATGGCGTTAGGAAAGCCCAATCTCTATTTTGGTATTACCGCGGGTAATATGGACTCTATGATTAACCGTTATACGGCTGATCTGCGTATGCGCCATGATGATGCTTATACCGCAGGGGGGAAAGGAGGGGAGCGTCCGGACCGGGCGGTAATCGTTTATAGTCAGCGCTGTAAAGAAGCCTACACCGATGTGCCGGTAGTGCTGGGTGGTATTGAAGCCAGTCTGCGGCGTATTGCACAGTATGACTACTGGAGTAATAAAGTGCGTCGCTCTGTTTTGATGGACGCGACGGCTGATATTTTGCTCTATGGCAACGCTGAGCGGGCCATTGTTGAATTGAGTCATGGACTTGCTGCTGGCAAGAGTCTGGATGAACTCGGGCACCTTCGCGGTACTGTGCATATACGTCAGCAACCGCCTGCAGGTTTTGTCGAGTTGGACTCTACCCGGATAGACTGGCCAGGTAATATAGATAAGCTACCCAATCCATACGACTTTGGTAATGATCAGAGCGGTGCCGATAAGCTACTAGACCCGACAAATAAGCGTTGCGGTGCTGATAGTTCGGTTAATACGCAGTCTGAAGATGACCACGTAGCTCCGATACGTATTATTCCAATGCCGTTAAAGCGCAAAGAAAAGCTTGATGCTGAGACCACCTATGTCCGGCTCCCATCCTTTGAAAAAGTCGCCAAAGATTCGTCACTGTATGCCCACGCATCCCGGGTGCTACATCAGGAATCAAATCCGCATAACGCCAGGGCATTGATTCAGAAGCATGGTAACCGGGAGATCTGGGTCAATCCCCCCCCGATACCATTGGAAACTGCCGAGATGGATGGCGTCTTTGGTTTGCCCTATCAGCGGGTTCCTCATCCTAACTACGGCAAGGATAAAATTCCCGCTTATGACATGATCCGCTTTTCGATCAATATCATGCGCGGATGTTTTGGTGGCTGTACTTTTTGCTCTATTACCGAGCATGAAGGACGAATTATCCAGAGCCGTTCCCATGAATCGATTTTGAGCGAGATTGAGGATATACGGGATAAAGTACCAGGCTTTACCGGGTCTATCTCAGATCTTGGCGGTCCGACCTCAAATATGTATTTTCTCAACTGTAACGATGATGATATTCAGTCTAACTGCCGTAAGCTTTCCTGTGTGTATCCGGTCATCTGTAAAAACCTGGATACTGATCATAGCCCGACTACCCAGCTGTACCGTAAGGCGAGGAAGATGGAAGGGATTCATAATATTGCTATCGCTTCCGGCTTACGTTATGACCTTGCTGTAAAAGACCCGGAATATGTGCGAGAGCTTGTAACTTATCATGTAGGCGGTTACTTGAAGATTGCACCTGAGCATAGCGAACAGAATACGCTCAGTAAGATGATGAAGCCGGGGATGGATACCTATTATGATTTCAAAAAAATGTTTGATCGTTTCTCCCGTGAGGCAGGTAAAAAACAGTACCTGATTCCTTACTTTATAGCGGCTCATCCCGGCTGTGAAGATGAAGATATGCTTAGCCTTTCGCTCTGGCTGAAAGACAATGATGTCAAAGTGGATCAGGTACAGAATTTCTACCCCTCACCAATGTCTTTGGCGACGGCGATGTATTATTCAGAGAAAAACCCTCTGAAACAGATAACCTATAAGAGCGAGACCCTTTATATCCCTCGGGATAAAGATCAGCGAAAAGCTCATAAAACGCTGTTGCGCTACCATGATCCGGAAAACTGGCCCGCTTTACGGGTGAAGTTGAAAGAGATGGGGCGAGAAGATCTCATCGGTACTCGTCCAGGGCAGCTGGTAACGCCGGAAGAGGAGCCTAAGCATCGGGATAACGGCGCAAGGTCCAAGCCACTTAACAAAGGGACACCGATGTCAAAAGCCGGCGTGCGGGGGAAAAAAACGGCTGCTGCGCGCCAGGGTAAAAAGCGCAAAGGTGCAGGGCAAAGTAGTATTAAAAAACAGCAGCGTTAAAACACAATAGCGATTGAAAGACATTACTCTGATGCTTCGTAGGGGTATCAGAGCTTGCCTTAAAGCATATCGTAAGATTCGATTATGCTGCGTTTGAGAGATCGTTCTTCCATGTAATCTTCAATCATCTGACGATTAGGTTTTTTACGGTTATCTCGTTTTTTACGTTTGGGTGCCGGGTCGCTATAGAGATCGCTGTTGATATCACTCAGATCATCAACTGACAGGTCATCCAGACGAATTTTGCTGCTCATACATAGGTTCCAATGGTTGCGTTTTATTGTTAGGTCAATAAAAACCTTTGTAGATGAAATTCAGATGACGTATTGGTTAAAGTTTAGTAACAGAAATGCATCAGCGATCTGTGTCAGGCATTAAAAAGAGCAGCTGTTAGCTGCTCTTATTTGTCATAGAGCTCAGTCATCATAGAACTCACGCAGTTCACGATTAAGTTCGCGTTCCTCTCTAAGCTTCTCAATACGCTTACGTTTCTCTATATCGCAGCAATATTGCTTTTCTATGGCACCCATCTCGATCTCAGTGTCTTGGGATTCTTCATCGATATCGAGGGGATCGACAGTAGTCTCTTCTTTTTCTGTCATGATTTCGCTCTTCACATGCAAATGGCTGAATAATACGCAGATCAAACTAGCCAGTACTGATTAAACATATGATCAAACCTGCTTGTCTTGCCGGTTCGTGTCTATCCTGATTATGGGTCAATATTTTCCTGGGTAAAATGATTTTTTTTGCATGAAACAGGAGGATGTGTTGAATTTTTTTCGAGATTAAAAAATGGCAAAATACAAAATAAATGCTAGGTATTAAAAACAAAAAAACGCCCATCAGGGCGTTTTTTAAACAAGCATGCAGTTAACGGTTTTGCAAAGCAGCTATACGATCATCCAATGGTGGGTGAGAGGCCATCAGAGCCATCATGCCGCTTTTCATGTGACTGCTAATACCAAAGGCGGTTAAGGTCTCAGGCATCTGGTCAGGGACGTTGTATTCGGCTTTGAGGCGTTGCAAGGCTCCAATCATCGCATGGGGAGATGCCAGTGAAGCGCCTGCTTCATCGGCTTTAAACTCTCTTCGGCGACTGAACCAGCAGACAATTGTTGAGGCAAGGATGCCTAACACAATCTGAGCTACGATAGTGGTAATGAAATACCCAAGGCCGTGTCCTTGCTCATTTTTGAGAATCACACGATCGACAAAGTGGCCAATAATACGGGCGAAGAACATGACAAAGGTATTTACGACGCCTTGGATCAGGGCCAGGGTAACCATGTCACCGTTGGCGACGTGACCGATCTCATGGGCAAGAACCGCTTTGATCTCCTCTTTACGAAAGCGTTGAAGCAGTCCTATGCTGATGGCAACCAGTGCATTGTTTTTATTCCAGCCGGTGGCGAAGGCATTTGCCTGTTGAGCAGGGAAGATGCCAACTTCAGGCATACCAATCTGTGCCTTGTCGGCTAGTTCTTTAACCGTATCCAGCAGCCATTGTTCGTCTGCGTTTCTTGCCTGAGTAATGATTTCGGTTCCAGTACCCTTTTTTGCCATAAACTTTGATAGCAGAAGAGAAACTATCGATCCCGCAAAACCGAACACCGAGCAGATAATCAGCAGGTTTCCAAGATCGAGATCTATACCGTTAGCCTGAAGAGAGGAGCCAACGCCAAAAAAACTCAAGGCTACACTGGCCAGCAGGATAACCGCCATGTTGGTTAGCAGGAAAAGACCGATTCGCATCATAATAGTGAGTGCTCATATTTAATTACATTGATCATATAGATATAGGCGATGAGATTAAGTTTCAACTGCATTAACCATCTTAGGGATAAAAAACTGGTCCGCGGATAGGCAGATCACTATAATCGCGACTTCTTTACGAAGTGATGATGCAAACGGATTTTTCATGCAGGTTATTTTTGACTCAATTTCAACGCAGTTAGCGAGTGCGCCAGGTGAAGTGCGGCGCTTGTTTCATGGTCGTGGACGCTGTTTTCCCGGTTGCGAACAGTTGGTTATCGATCTGTTACCGCCGGTGGCGATTATTCGATTGTTTACAGAGCATCCACCTGAACTAATTGAGCAGCTGAATCAGTACTTTCAGCAGCTGGATAATGAGCTGAAGCCCGATGTGCTCGTTGTGCAGCATCGATACCGTAGAGAAAACTGTATTGAAGTGCTGTGGAACAATAGCGATGTTGACCCTGAACAGTTGTTACAGGTGGAGGAACTGGGGCTTAGATACCAGGTTCGTCCACTAAAAAATCAGAACAGTGGGCTGTTTCTTGATATGCGAGAGGGTCGCCGCTGGACTAAAGAGCATAGCAAGGGCAAGAGCGTACTTAATCTGTTTGCTTATACCTGTGGCTTTTCAGTTGCGGCGATTGCCGGGGGTGCCGAGCGGGTGGTTAATCTGGATATGAGCCGCGGGGCGCTTAATACTGGTAGAGAAAATCACCGGCTTAATCAGCATCCGATGGAAAGGGTAAAGTTTCTCTCCCATGATCTGTTTCGTTCCTGGGGTAAGCTTAAGCGTGAAGGGCCTTATGATCTGGTTGTGATAGATCCACCGAGCTTTCAAAAGGGCAGTTTTGTTGCCACTAGCGATTATCGTAAAGTGTTGAGGCGGCTGCCTGAGTTGACAAAAGATCTGGCTGAAGTGCTTTTATGCCTTAACTCGCCCCAGCTAGACAGCGATTTTTTGATTGGGCTTGTCGAAGAGAACTGCCCTGAGTTTGTGTTTATTGAACGAATTGCAAACCCAGAAGATTTTCCGGACCAGGATGAAGAGCAAGCGCTCAAGGTTCTATTATTTCGAAAGGCGCAATAAGCGCCTGAATGGAAAGTGTTAATGTGGATAGGAATGCAATGAATTTGATCTGCCTGGATTTGGAAGCCAGTGGCTTAGGGCCAGGCTCCTATCCGATAGAAGTTGCATGGAAAGGTATGTCAGAAGGATGTGATAACTTTTTGATAGACCCGGGTTCTGTCTCTGAATGGACCTTTTGGGATGACTTCGCCGAAGAGATGCATGGTCTATGCCGTATTGAGCTTAGCCAGAAAGGTATTACAGCAGTTGAGGCTTGTGACCGTCTTAATGCTGCCCTGCAAGGGCAGGATGTTGTTAGTGATGCCTGGGAATTCGATAGTTTCTGGCTTCGTCGTTTATTTGAGGCAACCGAGCGGACGATGCAGTTCAGGTTGATTGGGTTATCTGAGGTGTTGAGTCCCGAAGAATTGATACAATATCGCTTTGTTTGTAAGGCTCAGTTACGCAGGCATCGGGCGATGGCTGATGTAGACCATATTCTCCAGGCTATTCGTAGCGTGAAATATACTGCGGAGCCATAAGCAGAGCCCTTTAGTGGAATTATAAAAAGTAAAAAGGCAGCTCAGGCTGCCTTTTTTTGTGAAATGATTGAGATTCTTCAGATCAGTCCATCCAGGCCAGATTCTATCTGCAGCGCCTCTTCAGAGACGACCGCAATATTTGCCGGAAGTCCTGCCAGTTCTGCTTCCGCTTTAGGGAACATCGCGATAACTTCTTCCAGAGGCTGCTGTTTCCCTATAGAAGCATTAATGTAACAAGCGATATGTAGCACTGCGCATAGAGACGAAGGTGTCTCTGCGGTCATTGGCTCTCTGTGGTAGCGTACAGTGTCGCCGAGGTTTGCTGGGAATTGCCAAAGCGCTAATAGCGCCTGACCGGCTTCAGGGGTTGTGAAGCTTAGTCGTTCCATCTCAGCATCAGAACGGCTGCAGTCAGATTGCTCAACCAACGCTTGAATCGCTTCCGCCAGTTTTGGTTTAGTGATATGTAGCAGGAGCCGACCGATATTGTGGATGAGTCCTACAGTGAATGCGGTATCCGGATCAACATCGTTACTTTTTTCTGCGTACCATTTTGCTAATGCTGCAACTCTGAAAGAATCAGCCCAGAACTTCTTAAGATCAAGACCTTCAACCTCTTTTACTGAGCCTGCAATCCCAGAAGCGATAACCATTGTTTTCAGCTGGGTCATTCCCAACATGACAACCGCTTCATTAATTGAAGAGACTTTACGGCTTAGCCCGAAGTGGGCTGAATTCACCAGACGTAAGATTTTCAGAGAGAGAGTCTGGTCTTTAATCACTTTGTCAGCGATGTCGCCATAATCAGCATTAGGGTTGTTCAGCTGTTGAATCAGTTCCCGCACAATATCGGGTACATTAGGTAGTTTATGTGTTTGTGCTAATAGTTCGCGAACTTCCATAACCACTCCATAGATAATAAACACTAACCAGTTTTCTATAGAAAGAAACTCTAGTGTTAGATTTTTGGCCTACCTATAGATTCCGCCGAATATGGCGCGTATGCAACAACAATGAAACTCACTATGGGAGGTCTACTGATCCGGCTGATAGCACCGGATCAGAAAGAGCATGTTCAGACGCTTAATCTAAATGATTTAAGCAAAGCATTTGAGCTTATAAATTGAGCTTATAGTTAAGAACCATACAGCTCATAAGCTGGGCATTAGATATTAAGTACGTGCTTCTCAATATGAGCGCGTAGTTCTTCATACTGGCCCATCTCTTCAGGCGTAAAGTAGAACTTGTAGAAATTACGCTCTACCAGGCTGCCTTTAGAATCGCCAATACGTTCTTTTGTACTCGAATAGCTATACGCCATTTGGAGATGGATTACCCGAGTGTGAGGGGCAATAGTAATGTTATGGTTTTCGAGATCGAAGCGGGTCTTGGTCTCTTTGATTGTATAGAAAGAGATTTCAGCAGCATGACCCAGATTGATCAGAAAGTTACTGGTTACCGGCATGATATGGTTTTTTTCCATGCCATTGTGTTCCATATAGATACCGCAATTTTTCTTGATCTTAATAAACATACAGTTTCCGCGAAGTGAGTTAATTGTTATCTCTGGTGAACCGATTTCAAATTGTTGCCAGAGTATATGTCTGTTTTATAACAGCGAGGTTACAAAGTATAGAGCCTGAGACGGAAATAAAAAAAGCGATACAGTGATCGCTTTTTTTTAACCATCATTCCTGAGAGTAGTTTTTCAGAAATAGTGCGATGCGGTCGATGGCATCACAGAGTTCATCTTCTCTGGGGAGAAACACCAAACGGAAATGCTGGGTGTCCGGCATATTAAAACCGCTGCCCTGAACAATTAGAACTTTCTGTTGTTGCAGCAGATCCAGCGCCATCTTCTCATCATTCTTGATAGGGTAAACTTCCGGATCAAGTTTAGCGAAAAGGTACAAAGCGCCTTGAGGTTTAACGCAGGAAACTCCTGGGATCTCATTCATCTTCTGTGCCGCAATATCGCGCTGATCGTAGAGTCGTCCGCCCGGGACAGTTAACTCGTTGATGCTTTGATAGCCTCCCAGTGCAGTCTGAATGGCGTGTTGTGCCGGGACGTTGGCGCATAAACGCATACTGGCGAGCATGTCCAGTCCCTCGATATAGTCGCGGGCCTGATGTTTTGGTCCGGTAATTATCATCCAACCAGACCGGAAGCCCGCTGCCCGGTATGCTTTGGATAAGCCATTAAACGTAAGACAGAGCACTGTGTCGGTGAGTGAGGCGAGGGGTATCGCCTTAGCGTCGTCATAGGTGATCTTATCGTAGATCTCGTCAGCGAAGATAATCAGATTAAATTCTTCAGCCAGGGCGATGATCTGTTGCAGAACCGATTCTGAATACACAGCGCCTGTCGGATTGTTCGGGTTGATTACAACGATTCCCCGGGTGCGCTCAGTAATTTTACTGCGGATATCGTCTATATCAGGGGCCCAGTCTTTCTCTTCGTCGCAAAGATAATGAACGGGATTGCCACCTGATAGACTTGCGGCGGCTGTCCATAGTGGATAGTCCGGGGCAGGAATAAGTAGCTCGTCATTGTCATTGAGTAAGCCCTGGGTGGCCATGACGATCAGCTCGCTGACACCGTTGCCCAAGTATATATCCTCAATACCAACGTTTGGGATGCCCTTTTTCTGGCACTCCTGCATTACCGCCTTACGGGCAGAAAACAGACCTTTTGAATCGCAGTAGCCCTGCGCAGATGGTAAGTTGTAAATAACGTCCTGAACGATCTCTTCTGGTGCTTCAAAACCAAATGGGGCTGGGTTGCCAATGTTCAGTTTGATAATTCGTTGGCCCTCTTCCTCCAGACGTTTAGCTTCCTGAAGGACGGGACCACGGATGTCATAGCAGACGTTGATCAGTTTGTTCGATTTTCTGATAACGGACATGGATTAATCCTGTAGTGGTTCCCTTTAATATTCTATTATCGGTAAGCGGGTTAAAAGTAGAATATTAACGGCTTGCCGAAGAGGCGAAATAATACGCTGTTTAGTGGTTATTGGACAGTAACAGATAGATCTTTTCGTTTAGCTTAACTGTATTGGAGTTTTTTATGGCAGATGATGATTTTAAAGTAAAAAAAACTGATTCCCAGTGGCGTGAACAGCTCACTCCTGAGCAATATTATGTTTGTCGTGAAAAGGGCACCGAACGCCCTGGTACGGGAAAGTATGATCAGCATTTCAATGCGGGTGAATACCGTTGTATCGCCTGCGATGAAAAGCTATTTGATAGTGATAGTAAATTTGATGCGGGCTGTGGCTGGCCAAGTTTTGATGCGCCTGCTGAGTCAGAGAATATCAAAGAAAATCATGACAGCTCCCATGACATGACTCGCACAGAGGTCGTGTGTAATAGTTGCGGAGCCCATTTGGGGCATCTGTTCCCGGACGGGCCGACGCAAACCGGGATGCGTTATTGTATAAATTCAGTGTCTATCGATTTTAGTCCTGAGGAGAAGTAGTCAGTGAAGACCTTTAGCTGGATCTACGAACATGTAGTTGCTCACAAAGCCGGTGAGGATGTTGAAGCGCTTCTACCGCAGGTTAAGACGGCAGATGAGCTGCGGAATATTAGTGATGACAGGTTTCTGTCAGAGATGCAGCTGCGTATATTTAGAGCCGGGCTAAGACACTCTGTAGTTAATTCTAAGTGGCCTGCTTTTGAACAGGCGTTCTTTGGCTTTGATCCATTTAAAATTAGTCTGATGAGCGATGAGCAGCTGGAAAATCTGATGCAGAATGATCAGATAATTCGACATTGGGGGAAAATTAAGTCTGTCCGAGCTAATGCTTTGATGGTGACTGAGCAGGCTGAACAGCATGGGAGTTTTGCGAATCTTATTGCGGGCTGGCCGGAAACCGATATTACCGGGCTCTGGGCTTTTTTGAAAAAGCAGGGGCAGCAATTAGGTGGTAAATCGGGGGCTTATTTTTTGCGCCAGATTGGTAAAGACACTTTTATACTAACTGATGATGTGGTCGCCGCATTGAAAGCGCAGGATATTATAGATAAAGCACCAACGGCAAAGCGCGATCTGCAAAAAGTGCAGGACTGTTTTAATCAATGGCAGCAGGAATCGGGTCGGCCGATGGCGCACATCAGCCGATTACTCTCTTATACGGTAGGTTGGTGAGCTCTCTGTGATAGAGCGCTTCTTTCTATGGTTTAGCCAGAAAGTTGATTAGCTGGCTGTCATTAAATGCCCGGCTGATCGTCATCAGAAGTATCTCATTAACCATCTTCTGGTTATCTTCAAGCTTAGGTGTTGTTGCGTACTGGTACTCTTTGTCGGTGCTGTAATTACCGCTGTAGCTCTCGCCATGCTTTTCTGCGGTCACTGTTATTGATGCATTCAGTTTAACTTTTTGCAGAGCGCTTTGCGTGGCGCTGTATTCAAGATCTGTTAGCTTAATGGTTATGTGAGTGTTTGATGAATCTACTGGTGTGGCTCCCAATTTGACGACTGCGATTCGGCCTCCTTGTCTAATTGCTTCAGTAGCGGGGAGGGGTAGGTTGACTTCTGCTCTGTCACTGAAGCGGCTTATACGATAGCCGATTACGCTTGAGCTGCGCATGTCCTCACTTCGCACTTCGATCTGAAGGTTGGCGGGTAAGCTAGATTGAGTTGTCACTGCTGGATGCAGAGGCTCTACTGACACCTGGTGAGGATTGAAAGTACTGCAGCCTGATAGAAGGATTGCTCCGGTAATGACCGATAGTATTGTTTTACGCATGGTTATTGCTCCAAATCGGGGATCGGTTTTGGCGTCAGTTCGTCTAAAAAGTTTTCCAGAGAACTTGCTAATTTCATAACAGGTTTTTTGCCTGGTTGCTCAAGCCAGACCTCTCCAGTCATGTTATCTATAGTTAAGAATTTTTCGCCATCAGGTTCTGTGCAGGCAAAAAATAGAGTAGCAGGGCGTTTCTGTTTTTGCTTAGTCAGCAGGTGGCCCAACAGGTTCCCTCTGAGTCGCTCGCAATCTTTTTCGTTCCAGATAAATATTAGGCTCAAATCACCCCATTGGGAGGTAGCAGGAATGGGGTCAGCCCAGTATCGGCCAAACCAGGTTTTGATGTCTTCGTGAATTTTAAATTCCAGTGCCAGTTCTAAGCGATCAAACATATCGTGGCACAAATTGTAGTTATCCGTTTGTAATACGGGTTTCCAAGAAACCTGTTGGCCCTCTTCAACCGTCGATGTATAGCATTCAGAAGGCCATTCAGTATCATAAATGGTTAGCGGGAGGCGGCCTTGTTGGTTAAGCTGAATGTTGAGGGCTTGTTCAATAAATGAATCGATTTTATTGCTTAGATTCTGTGACATTGGTGTCTGATCCGCTACCGCATAGTTTATATATTGGCCATAGAGGCCAATCGAATAAGCTGAGTCTATCAGAGTCAGAAAAACATCAATACCGGTGCATTCAGGCTCACGGCCCTAAAGGGGGCAGTGGGGTATAGAGTTGATGAAAATTATTTAAGATAAACGTTTGACATGCCAAGCAAAATCCTTACAATTCGGCTCTCGATTTGGGGCGTGTAGCTCAGTTGGGAGAGCGTCGCCCTTACAAGGCGAATGTCGGGAGTTCGAGCCTCTCCACGCCCACCAAATCGAACGTTAGAAACGGAGTGGTAGTTCAGTTGGTTAGAATACCTGCCTGTCACGCAGGGGGTCGCGGGTTCGAGTCCCGTCCATTCCGCCAATTCTTAAAGCCGAAAGTGCCAGGCTGGGAATTAAAACGATAAGCCATCTGCTTAGTGGGCGTGTAGCTCAGTTGGGAGAGCGTCGCCCTTACAAGGCGAATGTCGGGAGTTCGAGCCTCTCCACGCCCACCACTAAGCCGAAGCGAAAGCTTCAACCACTGCGGAGTGGTAGTTCAGTTGGTTAGAATACCTGCCTGTCACGCAGGGGGTCGCGGGTTCGAGTCCCGTCCATTCCGCCAATTCTTAAAGCCGAAAGTGCCAGGCTGGGAATTAAAACGATAAGCCATCTGCTTAGTGGGCGTGTAGCTCAGTTGGGAGAGCGTCGCCCTTACAAGGCGAATGTCGGGAGTTCGAGCCTCTCCACGCCCACCACTAAG
>NZ_JADGEW010000027.1 GCF_016744155.1 Amphritea sp.
TACAACGTAAATAGCGTTACTTTGGGACAAAACGGCATCGGTATGAAAGTGAATACGGATGCAGGTGCAGTGTCACTTAGTGATATTAAACAGATAGGGTAAAGCGAGGAGAACACCATGGCGGGTTTTAATACTGCTATTACCGGTTTGAAAGCAGCAACGACTGATCTTGATGTAACCGGTAACAACATTGCCAACTCCAGTACGGTGGGTTTTAAGGCTTCTCGTACCGAGTTTGGCGACATCTATACGTCGGCGGTTGTAGGCGCCGGTTCCAGTAATGTGCCAGGCTCTGGTGTTACGGTAACCGATATCGCTCAGGACTTTGCAGCCGGTACAACGGAGTTTACCAACAGTAATCTGGATCTCGCGATCGATGGCGCAGGCTTCTTTCAATTATCAGATGAGCAGGGTGGCTTGACCTATACCCGTGCCGGCGCATTTGAATTGGATAAAGACGGTTTTATCGTCAATAAAACCGGTCAGTTTCTGCGGGGTTATCCGGTTGTAAACGATATCGAACTTCCGCTGGGTAACCTGTCGGTCAGTGAAAAAGAGAGTAGCCCTCAGGCGACTTATAACATGGATCTTGCGGTGAATATTGATTCGCGCAAGGATGCTAATGAGCTTCAGTCACTCTACGATAAAGATATTCCAGGTTCATATACTTATTCGACCACTATGGAACGGATTGATGCTTTGGGTGATAGTTCAGCAATAAAGTATAACTATGTTGAACAGCGCCCGGTTAAAGAGACGCATACCTATGATTACGCAGGTGCAGGCGCTTTTCAGATCTCAGGTGTAACTCTCGATACTGCAGACTTTACTGGTGCTGGGGGGACGTTGGATGACGCTGTTCTTTCAACGTTACAGTCTGCGGACAGTCGTGTATTTGATGTGGTTATTGATCAGCCATCTGCGGGTAAGCTTCAGGTTATTTTTAAGTCTGACTCAACTCAATATGGTGATCTGGTTGCTGTTGATGGAGCTGTAGCTTTAACCAATGAAACAGTAACCGAATTGACCGCCGGAGAGCAGCACTACTTCAACTTTACCGGAGCAACGTCCTCCACTTTGTTTGGTGGTGGTAATGCGGTTCTTGAATTGAGTGTTTCCGGTGTGACTATCTCAATTGATACTGGTACCAGTGGTGTCACCGCTCAGGATATCGTCAACGAGGTTAATGCTCAACGCACAACTATTTCTAACACGAACAGTAATATCGAATCGTTCTCTTTGGACCTTTCAACAGGCACTCCTCGAATGCTTGTGAACTATCGTGCAGAGGGTGGCGATATTTCTAATACGACGTTAGGAATGCAGGTTCTGTCGGGTCCAATAAATCCATTTTCTGGAATAGCAGTACCCGGTGGTGGTACCGGTACATTAACACCAGATCTGGCAGTTGACGGTGATAATAGTTATGAAGGGGCTTACCGACTGTACGCTTATTTGCTAGATCCTGAGGATAGCGAAAAAGATCAGTTGCTGGTCATCGGTAAAAACCCTGATCCCGGTGAAGCTGGCTCGCTTCCAGAGAAAGGGCCTATCCTGCTGAAGTTTAATGATCTGGACGGTAACATTACTGAGATTAATGGTCAGACAGTAACCAGTACGCTGGCTATTCCTCAGCTTACCATTCAAGGGTTTAATGAAAATGATCAGATCCTGGCGAACAGTACTGACTCACAATCAGTTATTAAGCTTGATCTGACTAATACTACTCAGTTTGCTTCGGACTCCATTAAGAAGTCTTCTGCGCAAAATGGATATCCTAAAGGCGATCTGATTGGTGTCAGTTTCGGCCTGAACGGTGAAATGGTTGCCAGCTTTAGTAATGGCCAGAACCAGACGTTAGGGATTGTTGCCGTGGCTACTTTTGAGAACCAGGCAGGCTTGCAGCCGGTGGGTGATACTCAGTGGGCTGCGTCGCTGAGTTCGGGTAATGCGATACCTAACCCACCGGGTACCGGCCTTAATGGTACCTTGCGATCTGGTGCATTGGAGCAGTCTAACGTTGACCTGTCTGAGCAGTTGGTAAAACTGATCGAAGCACAGCGTAACTTCCAGGCGAACTCAAAAACGCTGGAAACTCTGAATACAGTGACGCAGGCGATTTTGCAGATCTGATCAAGTTTGAAGGGATTGTTAATATGAAAAGACGACTTCGGTCGTCTTTTTTTTTGCCGTTTCGGTCTATTGGCACAACCATTGCATTTTACCTGTTAGTGAAATTTAACCACTAAAGCGGCAATGTCTGACCGTTTAAGTGTTAAGGCGGCAAACGGGGTATCCAATGGATAAAGTGTTGTATCTGGCAATGAGCGGAGCGCGGGAAACCATGCGTTCTCAGCAAGCCCACGCCAACAACCTGGCGAATGCGACGACCACAGGTTTTAAAGCAGATTTTGCTCAAGCCAGAGCGATGCAAGTCCATGGTGATGGTCATGAGTCCCGTGTCTATGCGATGGCGGAGCGCCCGGGTACTAATACCGCCAGCGGAACGCTGATGCAGACAGGCCGATCGCTGGATGTAGCGGTAGATGGCGATGGCTGGTTAGCAGTATTAGACAGCAATGGGAACGAGGCTTATACCCGACAGGGAGAGCTACAGATTAATCAGTTCAATCAACTGGTAACAGGTTCCGGCGCCCGGGTTATGGGTAATGGCGGTATACCTATCACGCTACCTCCGTTTGAAAAGCTGGATGTCGGTGGTGATGGCACTATCACGATAAAACCGTTGGGCGAAGGTGCTGCGGAACTGGCTATTCTGGATCGAATTAAACTGGTTAATCCCGAGTCAGGCGAGTTGTTTAAAAGTACTGATGGTCTGATGCATAGCGGCAATAACCAGCCGTTGTTGCCGGACAATGGGGTAAAACTTCGTTCCGGCTTTGTTGAATCAAGCAATGTGAACTCTATTTCTGAGCTGACATCAATTATTGATCTGGCACGCCAATTTGAAATGCATGTGAAGATGATGAAGACGGCTGAGGAGAACTCCTCCGCTGCCACTAAAATCTTATCGCTTCAGTAACAGAATAATGATGAATAATAAGGGTGGAGAATAGTTATGCATGGAGCCCTCTTTGTAGCAAAAACAGGTCTGAGTGCGCAGGACACTTCCCTGAAGGTTATATCGAATAACCTGGCCAACGTCAGTACCGTTGGTTTCAAAAAAGACCGTGTGGTTTTTGAAGATTTGATGTACCAGATTCAGCGTCAGCCAGGTGCTCAGTCCGCTGAAGATTCACAGCTTCCTTCCGGGTTGCAGCTTGGATCGGGTGTTAGAGTTGCGGGCACGCAAAAGCTGTTTCAAGAAGGCGAACTACAGACGACGGGTGAGGCGTTTGATATTGCCATTGCTGGTCGGGGTTTCTGGGAGGTAACACTGCCCAATGGTGATGCAGGCTATACTCGCCAGGGCCAGTTTCAGCTTAATTCAGACAATGAAATTGTAACCTCTGAAGGGTATGTACTAGCCGGGGGGATTACGCTGCCTGCAGAAGTACAGTCGATGACCGTCGGTGTTGATGGCACCGTCAGTGCACTGGTGCAGGGGAGTGCCACGCCACAGCAAATTGGGCAGTTACAGTTGGCGGATTTTGTTAACCCGCAAGGGTTGCAAGCCTATGGGCAGAACCTGTTCCTTGAAACCGCCGCGAGTGGTACGCCTACGCTGGCGAATCCTGGTGAAGGAGGAACGGGACAGCTGCGTCAGGGGATGTTAGAAGGGTCGAACGTCAATGCAGTGGAAGAGTTGGTAAATATGATTACCACTCAACGTGCTTATGAGATGAACTCTAAAGTGATCTCAACCGCAGACCAGATGCTGTCCTTTGTGACGCAGAATCTGTAAATCTGAGTTGAGGAGGTAAGTGATGAAACGATTGTTAACCGTATTTGCCGCAATCCTGATATTGGAGGGCTGCGTCAGTGCGCCCCCCAAGCCGGATAGTCCGCATTTTGCGCCGGTCCGCACTCAGGCGCTGGAAGCGCCCCGTGAAGTGACCGGTTCCATCTTTAATGCGGCAACCAGTAACAGCTTATACGGTGATGGTCGTGCGCATCGATTGGGAGACATCATTACTGTTGTGCTTCAGGAAAGTACCTCTTCTACTAAAAGTAATAAGACCAGTGTGGATAAAGAAAATTCCCAGACGCTGGCATCACCGACAATATTTGGTATTCAGCCAACGATATTAGGCAAGCCTTTGAGCGCCAGCACAGGTGACTCAACCACCGCTTTTGAAGGGGAGGGGAAATCTGATATGAGTAATAGCCTGAGTGGCAATATTACTGTGACGGTTCATGAGGTCCTTCCTAATGGATTGATGATCGTTAAAGGTGAGAAGTGGCTGACCCTGAATCAGGGTGATGAGTATATTCGTGTTAGCGGAATGATTCGGCCACAGGATATATCAACCAGTAATACAGTGCTTTCTACCCAGTTAGCAGATGCCCGGATTACCTATAGTGGTTCAGGTGCGTTGAATGACTCAAACTCAATGGGTTGGCTATCGAAGTTCTTTATTGGTCCATTATGGCCATTCTGAGCGGACGAAGCGGAGATAAGATGATGAAAGGTTTCTGGATAATTGCTTTGGTCACAGCGCTGCTAAGTAATGTAGCGCAGGCAGAAAGAATAAAAGATCTTACTTCGGTTGCCGGTGTACGTAGTAACCAGCTGGTGGGTTATGGACTGGTGGTAGGCCTTGATGGAACAGGGGATAAAACCTCATTTACCTCGGCGACTTTTCGTAACATGCTGAATAATTTTGGCGTTGCCATTCCGCCGAATATCAACCCTAAGTCAAAGAACATTGCTGCCGTTGCTGTTCATGCAGACCTGCCGCCTTTTTCTAAACCGGGTCAGGTAATAGATGTCACTGTTTCTACTATCGGTGATGCTAAAAGTTTGCGAGGCGGAAGCCTGATTATGGCCCCTCTGAAGGGTGCTGATGGCCAGATATATGCTATTGCCCAGGGCAATTTAGTGGTGTCTGGTTTTGGTGTGCAGGGCTCAGACGGTTCCCGATTATCCTTGAATGTTCCCAGTGTGGGCCGTATTCCTGGAGGGGCTTCGGTCGAGCGTACAGTGCCAAACTCTTTTGGTCAGGGTGACAGTCTGGTACTGAACCTGAATCATGCGGATTTTACTACCGCTCGCCGGGTTGCTGAGCAAGTAAATAGCCTGTTAGGGCCTGGAATGGCTCAGGCGATGGATGCAACCTCAATTCGAGTATCGGCACCCCGTGATCCTAATCAGCGTGTCTCTTTTCTGTCGGTACTTGAAAATCTTGAGGTTCAGCCTGCGCAGGAAGTGGCAAAAGTAATTATAAACTCACGTACCGGCACCATTATTATTGGTCAGAATGTTCGTGTATCCCCTGTAGCCATTACCCACGGTGGTATGACAGTCGCGATCACCGAAGATCTGAACGTTGATCAACCTAATGCGCTAGCGGAAGGCGAAACTGTAATAACACCTCGTACCGGTATTGAAGTGGATGCTGGCAGTGGGCATATGTTTGAGTTTTCTCCGGGTGCGTCGTTACAGGATATCGTAGAAGCGGTTAATCAGGTAGGGGCCGCTCCCGGTGATCTGATGGCTATTCTGGAAGCGCTGCGACAGGCAGGTGCCCTGAAAGCTGAACTGATTGTTATCTGAGGCCGATGATGAAAACTGATCCGACTCAACATGCCCAGCTGTTCACTGAACTGGGAGAGATGAATAAGCTGCGCCAGCAGGCAAGGGATAATGATCCTGCCGCCTTGCAGGCAGTGGCTGAACAGTTTGAGCAGCTATTTCTGAATATGCTGGTGAAAAGCATGCGTGATGCTAATGCCACTTTTTCAGAAGATAGCTACTTTAATAGCTCTCAAGTGCAGTTCTACCAGGAGATGTCTGATTCTCAGCTGACTAAAGAGCTGGCAGAGAATAAAGGCATCGGCCTGGCAGAAGTGTTAGTGCGACAGCTGGGTGGCAATCTTGATCCGCGGCTGAATGATGGAAAAGAAGAGGAGGGGCGAATTAAACCTCTTTCTGAATCAGAACGGATGTTGAATCGGACGGTTGATACAGCAGCGAGTATGGCTGCCTCTGCTATTCTCGGTCAGGCCCAGGCTAATAGCCGGGCAATAGAGAAAGCTAAAGCAGAAGAGTCGGTCGCTACTGTGCCAAATGTTGCCGCGTCGGTGCCGCCCGAATCAAAAGCTAAAACAGTTACTCCAGAAGTGGTTGTAGAAAAGGCGCAGCCTCAACGTTTTGAAACGCCTGAGCAGTTTGTTCAAACCTTGCTGCCTCTGGCTGAATCGGTGGCGGCAGAGTTGGGAGTAGACCCTAAAGTGTTGTTGGCGCAGTCGGCATTGGAAACAGGTTGGGGTCGTTACCTGATTCAACGGCCAGAAGGTGGTAGCAGTCATAACCTATTTAATATTAAGGCGGATAGCCGTTGGTCTGGTGATCATGCCAGCGTTGGTACGGTTGAGTTTCGCGATGGTGTGGCGCAAAAAGAGCGTTCTGCCTTCAGGGTCTACGATTCCTATGAAGAAAGTTTCCGAGATTACGCTAAATTTCTGAGTAACAGTCCGCGTTATCAGCAGGCGTTAGAACAGGCGGGAGACCCATATCAGTATTTGAGTCGTTTACAGGAAGCGGGTTATGCCACCGACCCAGAGTATGCACAAAAGATCAGCAGAATTTTTGATGGGGATGTTCTGGCCGGAGTAACTCCTGGTACAGATACTAAAGAAAGTTAGTTTTTGGCCGCTAAAGAGAGCAGTGTCTAGGTGAAACCTGTCTGCTCCCTGCTTTGCCGATAGAGTGTTCCCGGGAGTTAAGTATGTCATCATTTAATTTGTTAAGTATTGGTAATCAGGCGTTACAAGCTAACCAGTCCGCGTTGAATACTGTTGGTCAGAATATCAGTAACGTGAACACTGAGGGCTATAGCCGTCAACGAGTTGATTTTGTCAGCTTGAACGACCGTGCCGGTGTTTTTGTAAACGATATTGAACGCATCTCTGATGAGTTCATGGTTCGTCAGGTTTGGTCTGATACCAGTAACCAGAATTTTTATAGCAAGATGGAAGGTTTTGCTAACGAGTTGGATAACCTGTTAGCGGCTGAAAGTACTAGCCTGTCTACCGCGATGAATGAGTACTTTGGCGCGCTGCAAAGTGCCGTTGACGACCCGACATCTCTTCCGTCTCGGCAGTTGTTTCTATCCCAGGCTCAAGCGCTTCAAAGTCGTGTCAATTCGATGGATGCCAGCCTGACACGTCAGAATGATTCGATTAACTCTCAGATAGAGAGTGTGGTGTCACAGATAAACAGTATTACCCCCCAGATTGCTAGCCTCAACGAAGATATTGAGAGGCTGTCAGCATCTAACTCTGTTCCCAACGAGATGTATGACAAGCGTGACCGTTTGATAGAACAGTTGGCTGGGTTTGTCGACATATCGACCTCTTTTGATCAAAACGGCTCTGTGGATATCTATATTGGCGATGGTCAGCCGCTGGTGCTAAATGACAGAGGTCAGCGACTGGTATCAGTTCAGGGTACCCCTGATGCGACTAAAAATGAGATAGCCGTAGAGATTGGTTCACGGGCGAACCTACTGACCGATAAGATTTCCGGTGGTCAGTTAGGTGGTCTGATAGAATATCGTGAATCAAATCTGGCGAACGCTGCAAACGAACTGGGCCGGATAGTCATGTCGTTTTCAGAATCTATGAATCAGCAGCATGCCTTAGGTATGGATCTTGAGGGTGATCTGGGTGGCCTCGTATTCCGCGATATTAATGATGCCCAGTTGATGGATGCCAGGGTAAACGCTTCTTCGTTAAATACCTCGACTATCCAACAGGATCTGGTACAGATTACTGATGTTTCTAAGTTAAAAGCTTCAGAGTATGAGCTGGTATTTAATACCCAGAACACCTTCACCATGACCCGTGAATCTGATGGCGTAATGATGAGTCAAAGCTCTTTTGCTCTGGCAGCTTCGGCCACAGATGTTGATCAGGATGGGGAATACTACTGGGATACAAGTACTAACGAACTGACTGTCCAGGCAGATGGCTTTAAGTTGTACTTGAATGCCCAGACCTCGTTTGCCGGAGGCGATACCTTCATGGTACGTCCCGTACGCAACGGTGCTTCTGACTTTGCCGTGGCGATGACAGATCCTCGAGATTTGGCCCTGGCTTCCCCGCTGAGTACTAGTCGTTCAATTGATAACACGGGAACCGGAACCATTGCGGTGAAGGTCACCGATGTGGCGACAACGACCTTTACCACTACTTCAGGGGCGATGACGCCAGCGATTGATATTGAGATCTCTGATCCAGGTACTGGCCTTGAATATACGGTCTATGAACAAGGTACCGCGACAGTTGTGGGGACTGGTAGTTATATTGCTGGAGAAGCAATAGCATTAAACGGTTATGAGGTAACAATCAGCAATAATCCTAAGGTTGGGGACCGCTTCTCAGTGAATTTCAACACTGGGGGGGTATCTGATAACCGCAATGCATTGGCGATGTCCGATTTGCAGTTTGCCAGGCTGATTGACGGCTCCTCCTACCAGGATGTTTATGGCTCTCTTGTGGAAACCGTTGGTACAGAGACGAATATTGCTCAAATTAATGCTCAAGCCAGTAAGGCGGTTCTGGATGTTAGTGTTAATCAACGCGACTCGGTTAGTGGTGTAAACCTGGATGAAGAGGCAACTAAGCTAGTGCAGTATCAGCAGGCCTACAGTGCTTCAGCCAAACTAATAAGTGTGTCTCAGACAATTTTTGATACCTTGCTGCAAAGTATTTAAGCGGCAGGGCGAGGTATAGATTATGCGTATTTCAACGGCTCAGATATTCAATCGCAGTGCTGACAATCTCACTAGTACTAGTAATCGTCTTTACGAGCTCCAAGAGCAGTTGTCGACGGGTAAACGTATTCTTCAGCCATCTGACGACCCTCTGGCTTCTGCCCAGATTCTAAAATTGACCAAAGAGGTCGAAAAGACTGAGCAGTATCAAGATAATATTGATATCTCTCGTCGGCGTCTCAGTCTTGAAGAGACAACGTTAGATGCCGTTAACGATGCGACACTGAGAGTTAAAGAGTTGGCGATACAGGCAAATAGCGGAGCTGTAACGGATACGGACCGTTCATTGATTGCCAGTGAGCTGGGAGAGCTTGAAAAACAGTTATTCGGCTTAATGAACACAAAAGATGTCCAGGGAGAATATCTTTTTTCTGGTTATAAAGGCTTCGATGCTGCCTATAGTTATGACGGAGCCACCGATAAGTATATTTTCAATGGTGATGAGGGACGCCGTTCTATTCAGATTGGCCCGGACACCAAGATGGCTTCGACAGACTCAGGTTTTGACGTTTTCGAAAATGTAAATTCTGTACTGACTTTAGCGCCGACCGTAGGAGCAGAATTTTCTGAACGCATTATTACCGATTTTGAGACATTTCAGAGCTTTACGGATAACCGTGGCCCGGCGACCATAACGTTTGATACTGGTGCCGGTACTTATACGGTAACGGATGCTGTGGGAGATCCGGTCTTCAGTGGTAACCCCGCAGTAGAGCTAACCAATATTAGTTATCAACAGGGTGATTCGGTTGAGTTTGAAGGGGTGAAGTTGGTGATAGATAACCCTGCGAATGGTGCTGTTGTCCTTGATACAGAAACCCAGCGCACCAATGTATTGAATATGGTGCATGAGCTGACAGCAGCTTTGAAAGGAATAGATACTGAGGATGATCTGCAGGGTAATGATAAGCTGAATCAGGCGGTTAGCTTTGCGTTGTTGCAGATGGAAAGTATTCAGGAGAAGAACATTGAAACCCGAGGTAGTCTCGGTGGGCGGGTTAATACCTTGGATGCGCAACAAGATGTGAATGTTGAGCTTTTATTGCATACCAAAGATGCGCGGTCATCTTTTCAAGATCTGGATTACAACGAAGCGATTAGCCAGTTTACACTGCAGGAAACCGCTTTGAATGCCGCTTATGGCAGCTTCGCTAAGATTCAGAATCTAAGCCTGTTTAACTATCTCAACTGATTAGTTATTCATTGACTAAAAAGCCCGGTATAGCCGGGCTTTTTGTTGTGTTGCAATTGGATAAATCCTTGTTACAGATCTTGTGCTTGCTGGTAGGCTTTAATGCTGCGCTTAGCTTTCTTCGTTTGACTGGACAGATTCAGCAAGGACTGGCGTCGGGTGCTAATGGCTTCAACAAGGGTTTGGTGATTGCTCTGTAATCTGGCTATCTGCCCTTTAAGCTGTTCAACATCATCGGCGCTGAGCTGTTCAAAGGGTAACTTGCGAATAAGTGTATCCTGCTGCTGAATCAGTGCGGCGAGAGGCGTTTCATTCTCAGTATCAGTATCTTCAGGTGCTTCAATGCCGCTATCTGCTTTTATATAAGCAAAAATTTCTTGCTGCAAGCGTTCTGTTTCTGCAAACCCCTGCAGCCAGCGGGTGGCGGCAGGGCTGTACTCTGTCATTGACTACTTTTCCACAGGGCTTTGGGTGTTGTGATGTTCTGCCGGGATCTGTTCCCAGGCTGACTTAACCTCCAGCAGCAGTTGAATCACTTCATCCAGCTTTTCGACAGAGGACTCTACATTGGCTTTCATTAGCGTGTCTGCCATATAGATATAGAGGTTATCAAGATTCTGGGCGATTTCATTGTTTTCAGTATCGCTCAGCGAGGCCTGTAGGCCACCTAGAATCGAGATTGCTTTACTCAGGCTCGTTCCCTTGAGTTCGGTGTCCTGACGCTCGATAGCGCCTTTAGCGGTCGCGATACTCCCAAGAGCACCGTTCATCAGCATCAACACTTGCTGGTGAGGGGTTGCGTGGGCCAATGCTGAATTAAGGCTTACTTTCTGATACTGCTGAGAAGCAAGGTTACGGTTCATGGTCAATCCTTAAAAATGTGACAAACATCAGGCATATTGAGCTAACGTCTGTGTGAAGTTATTTTGTTTGGCGTACGACGCCTGGCAGATTATCCAATGCGGATGTCAGCCACTGCCCGGTGGAATTGAGTTGGGCAACAATCAGGTCCATCGCATTAAACTGTTTATAAAGTCGAGCTTCAAGTTTAGCGCTACGGTAATCAAGAGCCGTTCGCTCTTCGGTAATATCTTTTAGTTTATCGTTTATCGAATCTGTGCGGCCATCAATGGTGCCGTTGGTCTGAAGGTAGTTCTCCAGAATGATATCGATCTGAAAGGCAACGCCCTTAGGGTCGTCTGCAAACAGTGTTGTCACACCGGCATAATCATCGGCAAGTGCGGTATCCAGTTTGCTACCGTCTAGCTCAAGTGTACCGTCACTATTGGTGGTAATGCCGATTGATGCCAGGGATGTATAGTTACTGTCACTGTTTTCAATTCGATTGGTTAGGGTGTTACGAATCTGGCGTTCGATACTGGTGATGAGTGAATCGCCAAACAGAGTGCCCGAAGCCTCTGTTTCAGCGTTATAACTGGTTTGTTCGTTGATCAGTGCAATCAGCTCGTTATAGCCATCGACCAGTGTTGTAATCTGGTTTTTGATTGCACTGCTGTTCTCGCTGACTGATAGCGTAATAGGTTCGCCAACATTGCTGGTTTTAAGTGTAATGGTGGCGTCAGGGATAACATCGGTGATGGTATTGGTAGCGCTGGTCATTGGCTGGCCATCAACACTGAATACCGCATCGGCAGCGCCGGTCACTTGATCGTAAGCGCCGGTTATATCGCCATTAACATCGGCCGCACCTGCGCTGTAGTCGTAAATACTCAGGTCACCAGTAGTCGTGGTGCCGGTGATGGTTAGCGCATTTTCGGCACCGGTTTCATCAGCGGTAAAGACCAGTCGAGCACTACCATTCACATTCAAAATGGTCGCAGTTACACCGATATTATCAGTAGCGTTGTTGATGGCATCGCGAACGCTTTCAATCGTGGTGTTGTTAGTGGCGTCGAGTGTTACTGAAAAGCTGCCACCGGCGTCGGAAAACTCAAGGGTGCCCTCGCTGATAACATAATCTTGTTGCGTCACCAGTTTCTGAGCGGTTGCCAGGCTAGTAACTTCAAGGGAGTAACTGCCAGCGGCCGCATCGTTGTCGGCGCTGAAACCGGCAATTACTGAATCAGACGATGAAGAGGTGCGGTTACTAAAGGTGGCGGCGTCTTTTAAGCCGCTAAATTTACTTTGAAATTCTGATAAGGCGCTCTTTAGCAGGCCAACAGCAGAGAGTTCAGCTTGCAGATTTACTTCTTTTTGAGCGAGTCGATTAAGCTTTGGTTCTCGTTCTGCGGCGACCAGATCGGGCACAAGATTTTTGATATCGATACCGGAGCCGATACCGGGGGATGAAATGGCCATAACTACCTCGTCTTACTATTCTCTTAAATTAGAGAAGCAGGAAAGCGGGTTATGCTTTCTCGCTGAACAGCAGATTATTCATCTGCTCGATATGTTTACTGATTGCGATAAAGTCTTCCGATGGTATCTGACGTACTAACTCATCGTTAGATGTATCAATGACCCTGATTATCGTTTTTCCTGCGGCAATATCAACAGTGAAGTTGAGGGTGCGCTTGAACTGCGACATAAAGTCATTTATAGCGGCCACAGTTTCGTGGAGCGCTTCAGTGTTCTGTTCGGACAGCTCTGCAGGACTTGGCCCTGCTGGCTTCTCAACAGGCTTTTGTTGGGACTGCTGCGGCTGCTCGGGTTTTACCGTTGCATCCACTGCGGGCTTTACATTGGCCTGAGCGGAAGAGACTTGTATTTCACTGGACATGATATACCTCCTTTCTCAGCTAAAAAGGGCGGGCAAAGCCCGCCCTTCTTCTAGTCTAGCTAGTTTAGTGCTTTATGCTTACTGTAGCAGAGACAGTACGCCCTGTGGCAAAGTATTTGCCTGAGCCAGCATCGCAGTACCCGCCTGCTGAAGAATCTGGTTCTTAGTCAGGTTGGCTGTTTCAGCGGCAAAGTCAGCATCCAAGATACGAGCTCGTGCGGCAGAAACGTTCTCACTGATGTTACTCAGGTTAGAGATTGTACTTTCCAGACGGTTTTGAACCGCACCGAGGTCTGCCCGGGATTCAGTGATAAAAGCCAGTGCCTGGTCGATTACTTCCAATGCGGAGTTTGAACCGCTTTGAGTACTTACATCCACATCTGCTACCTGAGAGATAGTTGAAGAAGCGGATGTGGCACCAAGAGCTGCTGTTGCAGATGAAGTTATGCCGTATGAACCACCTGAAGAATAGTCAACGCTGCCGCCTACAGTTACGCTATCGGTGTTAGTACCAGTAGTAGTCGCATCAGTAAGGCTGGCAATTGCAGTTGTGCCATCACTCTGAAAAACATCAAGTGCTACATCGCCATCAGTACCATTTAGGGCGCTAGAAATACCAATGTTGTATCCGCTTGCTTGTGTAAGAGTGATCTGTGATAGGTCATCAGATAACTCTGCACTTACACCGGTAGAGGCTGCTTCGGCATTAATTGCGCTTGCAACAGCAGTCAGGTCTGTTGGGTCAGTAATAGCAGCACTGATTGTCTTTTCACTACCTATCGCGGTGTTTGTGCCTGTATATGACCCCAAAGTAAATGTCAGGGTTTCAGCAGCGGCTAAACCGGCACCTGCATCAATAACGACTTTAGTTTCTGCAGTTGCTGTTACGCCAGTTGTTCCAGATTGGCCGTTTACAGCGTTTGCGATAGCGAATGCAGTATCGTTAGCAGAAGTTGTAACGGTAGCAACAGAGTTACCGTTAATTGTCAGGGTCTCACCTGCATAGGCATTTGCTACAAGAGCTGCATTTGCAGCAACTGTTGCGCCAAGTTCTTCTGCACCAGCAACCTGATGTGCTCCCATACTGGTAGCACGTGCAGCACCAATGCTAACGCTGATAGTTTCACCAGCATTTGCACCAACGTGGAATTTAGCAGCTGAGAAAGAACCATCCAAGATTTTCTTGCTGTTAAAGGTAGTGGTATCCGCTATACGGTTTAGCTCGGATTGAAGCTGAGAAACTTCTTTCTGGATGTTAGCGCGGTCAGAATCACTGTTAGTGTCGTTGGCAGACTGAATAGCCAGCTCACGCATCCGCTGCAGGATGTTAGTAGACTCACCCAGTGCGCCTTCAGCGGTTTGTGCCAGAGAGATACCATCGTTGGCGTTACGAACCGCCTGGTTTAGACCTCGAATCTGAGATGTCATACGATCGGAGATCGCAAGACCTGCTGCGTCATCTTTAGCACTGTTGATACGTAGACCAGAAGATAGACGCTGCAGAGATGTCTGCAGGTCGCTCTGAGATTTGCTCAGGTTGTTTTGAGCGTTTAGTGAAGCGATGTTTGTATTGATACCAGCCATTTGATCATCTCCTTAACCTAACCGGTTTTGAAGTCCCCCCGGTTGGTTTTTTTGAGCTTTCGAGGCGGCAACGCCACCTCACTAATAATTTAATTCGTGAAAGGGTTAACGGCGCGCTGTTTTGAAACTTTAGGGGCCTGTTAGAGAAAAATTCGTAATTAATGAGTTTTTTTACTAAAACCCTTGTATTACTGGGGCTTAAAGCCAAAAAAGTGAATGCCCATTTTGTGTACTGTTTTACTAAAGAGGTGTTAATAGGGTTTTCTATATGGGGCAAAAGAGAGTGTTTAAGGTTAATGTTACAGGGCGCGTCAAAAAAACATCACTCACTTGGCTTGTCTTTTCTTATGTTATGTCATAAATTTGACGTAGTGTTATTTACTGTTAGGTTTTTCTGAAACTTACACATGATTATCGGTTAGTTTGGTATCGCTATGGGCAGCCCTTTACAGATTATATTTATAGATGACGATGCGGCTTCCCGTGCGCAGCTGTCAGAACGGCTTAGCTTTGCTGATATCAGTCATGCCACAACCAATTATGTGTCCTGGTTGCAGGGCGATATAACAGACCCCGGTGATAGATCAGTTATCTGGTTAGGGCATTGTTCACTGCCGATCTCGCTTGAAAAGTTGATGCATCAGTTTGATCAACTGGATGACACGCTGCCGGTTATTGCAGTCTCACCCTGGCCAGAGCTGGATCAGCTCTCTCAGAAACTCCAGGAAAAGATCATCGGTCGGCTAAATCCTGATGCCAGCCTTGAAGCGCTAACGGTGATGTTGCACCGGGCGCTGATCTATCGACAGCTGCAACTTCAGTATGCAGGTCAACCCGATCTTTTCTCGCCTAAGTCCGTTGCCAGTCAGTTTGAGGGAATGGTTGGTCATAGTGATGCGATGGCGCTGGTGCGTAAGATGATCAGTCAGGTGGCGGGACGTGACGTAAATGTCCTGATTACCGGGGAGAGTGGTACCGGTAAAGAGATCGTTGCGAATAATTTGCATAAAGCCTCAAAACGATCAGCAGGGCCTTTTGTGCCGGTTAATTGCGGAGCTATTCCCGCAGATTTGCTTGAAAGTGAGTTGTTCGGCCATGAGAAAGGGGCGTTTACCGGAGCGATCAGTTCCCGTGCCGGACGTTTTGAACTGGCCAATGGCGGTACGCTGTTTCTGGATGAGATCGGGGATATGCCGTTGCCGATGCAGGTGAAATTGCTGCGGGTGTTACAGGAACGCTGTTTTGAAAGGGTCGGTGGCAGCAATACCATCGATTGTGATGTGAGGATTATTGCCGCGACCCATCGAGATCTTGATCAGATGATTATCGATGGCAGCTTTCGTGAAGATCTCTACTATCGTCTGAATGTGTTTCCCATCGATATGCCCCGCTTGCGCTCCCGTATTGAGGATATCCCCCCGCTGGTTGATGAATTTACTCGCCGATTAGCCAAGGACGGGTTTGGTCGTTTGCGGTTTCATCCGGCGGCGATCCGTTCGCTGCAGGGCCATGACTGGGCGGGTAATATTCGCGAACTGGCAAACCTGGTTGAACGCTTAGCTATCCTTTACCCGGATGCGGTGGTGGGGGTGAGCGAGTTGCCCGAGAAGTTTCGTCACATAGATGAGCCGGACCCAGGGCTATATAAAGGCAACGATCAGCGAAAAGATGACAGTTCTGGTGAATGTGCTGCAGAACCTTCTGTTGAGGAATATAAAGGGGCGAATGCCCATGAGCTACCTGAGCAGGGTATGGACTTGAAGCAGCATCTGGAAAAAATTGAACGGGGCTATATTAAGCAGGCGCTGGAACAAACCACCGGAGTGGTTGCGCGGGCTGCTGATCTGTTACAGATACGCCGTACAACTCTAGTGGAAAAAATGCGTAAATATGGAATTCAGCGGAAATAATATGAGCGCTGCCGAAAAAGAGATTACCGCCTTACAATCGCAAGTGGCTGAGCTACAGGCGCAGTTGGGTCAGTTGCAGCAGGCTAAGCAGAGTGCTGAAAAAGATCACCTGCGTACATCAGGCCGACTGGATGATCTGCTGAACCTGCTGCCGGCGGGTATTCTGGTAATAGATAGTCGTGGTGAGGTTAGTCTTTGTAACCCAGCTGCAGATTCGTTGCTGGAAACCCCTTTGCAGGGTGAAAAATGGGTTTCGGTGATTAACCGTAGCTTTGCTCCCCGTAGCGATGATGGGCATGAGGTCTCTCTTAAAAGTGGTCGCAGAGTGAGTTTGCAGACCCGTTCCCTTGAAAATGAAGCGGGTCAGTTTGTTATGTTGACGGATCAGACCGAAACCCGCTTATTGCAGGGCCGGTTGGCGCATTTTCAGCGGTTGTCAGAAATGGGGCGGATGATGGCCTCTCTTGCGCATCAGGTGCGTACGCCATTATCTGCGGCGCTTTTATATGCCAGTCATCTGATGAAACCGGAGTTGCGGCCGGAACAGCGGATTAAGTTTGCCGGTAAGGTAAAGTCTCGACTGGATAATCTCGAGTTGCAGGTGCGGGATATGCTGATTTTTGCCCGGGGGGAAACCCGGTTAGAAGATCAGCTAAGTATTGCCGAACTGTATCGAGAGCTGGAAGACGCGCTGGATATGCCTCTGCATAGCTGGGATGCCGATTGTGATTGCATCAATCATGTGCCGGACTTGCAGTTGAACTGTAATAAAGACTCGCTTCTGGGTGCCATTATGAATCTGGTGAACAATGCGCTTCAGGCCGGGGGTAAGGGTACTGAGCTGGTGATTGAGGCGCGATTGGTGGGGGATAAATTAGGTATTGAGGTACGGGATAACGGCCCGGGTATGGATGCTGAGCTTTGTAATAAAGTGATGGAGCCGTTTTTCTCGACCAAGTCCCATGGTACTGGGTTAGGGCTGGCTGTGGCTCAGGTAGTCGCCAAAGCGCATCATGGTGAGTTTATGTTGCGGTCCCAGCCGGGCATAGGTACGCAGGCGGGCTTTTTGATTCCCTATCAGACCAATGAAACAAATTAACATTCTGAAGCCTAAGCTCAGCTTAAAAAGTTCAGCACAGTAAGCTCAGCATAGAAAGTTAAGCGCAGTAAATTCAGCGCAGTAAATTGCAAAGCTGTAATACCTATAATAATGAAGGCAGGGCCGGGTAACTTATGAGTATTCAAGTATTAGTGGTAGAAGATGACGCTGATCTGCGCGAGGCGCTGGTGGATACTCTCGAGTTGGCCGGTTTTGAATATCTGGAAGCGGAGTCAGCTGAGAAAGCGCTGGAGGTGATTGCTGAATATCCGGTGGATATGGTGGTCAGTGACGTCAATATGGGCGGTATGGATGGTCATCAGCTGTTAGAAAAGATCCAGCAGACTCATCCTTGCCTGCCAGTGATGTTGATTACCGCATATGGGCAGGTTGATAAAGCGGTAGATGCAATCAGAAGTGGCGCTGTGGACTATCTGATGAAGCCTTTCGCGCCGGAAGCGCTTATTGAGGTGATTAGGCGCTATACCGGTACCCAGATAAATGAACAGAGTAACCTGCAGCCGATTGCAGAAGAAACCAGTAGTAAGCAGTTACTTCAGGTAGCACGGCGTGTCGCAGAAACTGATTCGACGGTACTGATAACCGGTGAAAGTGGTACCGGTAAAGAGGTGCTGGCACAGTACATTCATATGCATTCCCCCCGAGCAGATAAGCCCTTTGTGGCAATCAATTGCGCTGCAATTCCTGAAAATATGCTTGAAGCAACCTTGTTTGGTCATGAGAAAGGGGCTTTTACCGGGGCTTATACGAGTAATCCCGGTAAATTCGAGCAGGCCAATGGCGGGACTATTTTGCTGGATGAGATATCAGAGATGGATCAGGGGTTGCAGGCTAAGCTGTTGCGGGTTTTGCAGGAGCAGCAGGTAGAGCGAGTCGGTGGCCGTAAGATTATCAACCTGGATGTGCGGATACTGGCGACGACAAACCGCAAGCTGGAAGAATATGTGGCGGAAAATAAGTTTCGTGAAGATCTTTATTACCGGCTTAACGTGTTTCCATTGCAGTGGCTGCCTTTGCGAGAGCGGATTGCCGATATTGTGCCGCTGGCCCAGCGACTGTTAGCCAAATACTCGCGTAAGATGAACCGCACTGCGGTGTCGATGAGTGATGAAGCCCAGCGTGTGCTTCAGGCATACCCCTGGCCGGGTAACGTGCGGGAATTGGATAACATTATTCAGCGATCTCTGATTTTACAACAGGGGGCCTTGATCGGCCCCGGTGATCTTCATATTCAACCCGGTAGTATGCATACAGCTGAAATGGCGGGGCGGATTAATTCTGTCGGTGTGAGTCAGGCGGATAATAGTCAGCTGGGCAATGATATGAAGCAGCATGAGTTTCAGTTGATTGTTGATACCTTGCGGGAAACCGGAGGAAGTAGGAAAGATGCGGCTGATAAATTAGGTATTAGCCCACGAACTTTACGTTACAAACTGGCAAAGATGCGTGAAGCAGGGATCGACCTGGACGCTGAGCTAAAGGGTTAAAATCTCTGTTTTAGGTGATTTTATGCAACTATAGTTGCATAAAATGAAGGGCTTACGACTAATGGCCAGCGCCGGATAGACCAATGTCTAATTATGCAGTAATCCCCCCTTTATGTATAAAGTTAAGCTCTGATTTTAGAAATTTCAGGGCGAGTGTTTTGTCCTGGAAATTATTAACCTGATTTGTCTCACCGCAATAACAAAAGTATCGGCTGAGCAGGGATAGGGAGATGTGATCTGAATTCAATGCAAAATCTGAATCAGGTCACCGCTACTGCAAGAATAAATAATAAGCTAAGGGCATTGTAAATGAGCGATTCTAAGGTATATCCAGTTAGTGAAGAGCTGGCTGCGTCTGCACATATCAATAATGAAAAATATCAGGCGATGTACGAGCAGTCCATCACTGATCCGGATACGTTCTGGGGCGAAGAGGGTAAGCGGCTTGATTGGTTTAAGCCGTACACTAAAGTAAAAAACACCTCTTTTGATCCGCATAATGTTGACATCCGCTGGTTTGAAGATGGCACGCTGAACGCGTCCTATAACTGTCTTGATCGCCACCTTGAAACCCGTGGCGATCAGGTAGCAATTATTTGGGAAGGTGATGACCCGAGTGATTGCGAAAATATTACCTACCGCGACCTGCATGAGCGTGTTTGTAAATTCTCTAACGCGCTGAAATCTCGGGGTGTTGTAAAAGGCGATGTTGTTACTCTTTACATGCCGATGATTCCTGAAGCGGCTGTTGCGATGCTGGCATGTACCCGTATTGGTGCAGTGCATTCAATCGTATTTGGTGGTTTCTCCCCAGAAGCGCTGGCGGCTCGTATAGAAGGCGCTAAATCTAAGGTTGTTGTTACCTCTAACTATTCGCTGCGTGCCGGTAAGTCGGTTCCACTTAAGCTGAACGTTGATAAAGCGCTCGAGCATGAAGCAGCTAAAGCGCTTGTTGATAGCGTTATCGTAGTTAAGCGTGTTGATCAGGATGTTGCCTGGAACGACGTTGATGTTTGGTACGAAGATTTGGTTGCTGATGCTTCTGCTGATTGTCCAGCAGAAGAGATGGAAGCTGAAGCGCCGATGTTTATTCTGTATACCTCGGGTTCTACCGGTGCGCCGAAAGGTTTGAAGCATACTACCGGTGGTTACATGGTGTATGCTGCAATGACCCACGAATACGCTTTCGATTATAAAGATGGCGATATCTACTGGTGTACTGCGGATGTGGGTTGGGTAACCGGACACAGTTATATTGTCTACGGTCCGTTGGCTAACGGCGCAACCTCACTGATGTTTGAAGGTGTGCCAAGCTATCCGGATAACAGCCGTTTCGGTCGCGTTATCGAAAAGCATAAAGTTAATCAGTTCTACACAGCTCCTACTGCCATTCGTGCGCTGATGCAGCAGGGTGAAGATGTATTGGGTGATTCCGATCTGTCCAGTCTACGCATTCTGGGTTCGGTGGGTGAGCCTATCAATCCTGAAGCCTGGGATTGGTATTACCGGATTATCGGTCAAAATCGCTGCCCAATCGTTGATACCTGGTGGCAGACTGAGACCGGCGGAATGATGATTATGCCTCTGCCGGGTGCAACTGCGGCTAAGCCGGGTGCCGCTTCTCGTCCGTTCTTTGGTGTTCAGCCAGCGTTGCTGGATGCGGAAGGTGTAGAGCTGGAAGGCGCTACCGATGGTAATCTGGTTATTAAAGACTCATGGCCTGGTCAGAGTCGTTCTATCTGGGGCGACCATGAGCGCTTTACTCAAACCTACTTTACGACTTATAAGGGTTACTACACTACCGGTGATGGCGCGCGTCGTGATGAAGATGACTACTACTGGATTACCGGTCGTGTCGATGACGTAATCAACGTCTCGGGTCACCGTATGGGTACTGCAGAGGTTGAATCTGCATTGGTTGCTCATCCGGCGGTTGCTGAGGCAGCTGTTGTGGGATATCCGCATGAAATCAAGGGTCAGGGTATCTACGTTTATGTAACGCTTCAGTCTGGCTTTGAGGAGTCTGATGAGCTATTGAAAGAACTGCGTATGCATGTTCGTACCGAAATCGGACCGATCGCTTCGCCTGACTTGATTCAATTCTCTCCAGGTATGCCTAAGACACGTTCAGGTAAAATCATGCGCCGTATCCTGCGTAAGATTGCTGAAAATGACTTCGATGCGTTGGGTGATACCTCTACGTTGGCAGATCCATCTGTAGTGGATGATCTGATTGAGCACCGTATGAACCGTAAGTAATTGTGACTCCGAATTAAACTTTGGATTCCAATTAGTAAGCTCCCTCTCGGTTTTTATGACCGGGGGGGAGTTTTGCTTTAAAAGTGGTGTTAATATATGTGGGTGCAGCCAGTGGGCTTAGCACTTTAAAAGCGGATATATTTGCACGTTTTCACGGATTGAGAGCGGGTAAGGAGGGAGATTAACTTAATGCAACTAGCGCAGAAGATAATCATCGCGGATGACCATCCGCTGTTCCGAGCGGCGCTTAAACAAGCCGTTACTCAGGCTGTTCCAGGTGTTGAAATCGTTGAAGCCGATTCTCTGGAAGCTGTTCAGGCTGCTGTTACTAGCAATTCTGATGCTGATTTAGTACTGCTTGACCTGCATATGCCAGGTACCAATGGCTTTACTGGGTTGGTTTTTTTACGTGGACAAAATCCAGGCATCCCCGTCGTTGTTGTTTCCGGTAGTGAGGAAGCTTCAGTGATGAAGCGGGCGCTGGACTACGGTGCGTCAGGCTTTATTCCTAAATCTTCTCCTTTGGATGTTATTGCTGAGGCGATAACCGCCGTGTTGGAAGGTGAGGAGTGGTTGCCAGAAGAGGTGGCAGAAGGTGTGATTGACGTCACTGCGGAAGATCAGAAATTTGCCGCTGATTTGGCTTCTTTGACGCCGCAGCAATTCCGCGTGTTGACGATGTTGACCGAGGGCTTGCTTAATAAGCAGATCGCTTATGAGCTGAACGTTTCAGAAGCAACGATTAAGGCGCACGTAACGGCGATTCTTCGTAAGCTGAGTGTTCATAGTCGTACTCAGGCAGTTATTGCTGCTCAGCGTCTCTGTGTGGACCCTCCAAAGACTGATATGGGCTAGCGTTAAAGCACGCTATCTCTCTTCTTGCATGATAAAACGCACCTTTGGGTGCGTTTTTTTTTGCTTTACTGTTATGGGTGGTGTGAGGGTGAAAGGTGGTGATCTTTGCTTTTCTTTCTATTCTTCAGGCATTGAAGATCTAACGTTCTTAATGCTCACCACCAGGCTTTGATTTTTATCTGTCCGCCCTCGATGAATGCCTGCCAGTTTCCACTGCTCATTGTGTTTGATCAGTACAGGCCCGCCGGAGTCGCCGCTCAGCGTGCTACAGCTGGTGCGAATGATTGATCTGCTTTCATAGAACTCGGCGATGCTGCAGTTACTTTCTACCGTGAGTACATAGGGGCGATCAGCACGATAGCCAGCCTGAAATACATTTTGTCCGTTTTTTAGCAGTTTTTCATTGGTTAGTGTCAGAAAGCCTAATCGAGAGCCCAAAGGTTTTTGTAGCTTTAATAGGGCCCAGTCGTCTTTGATTGATTCAGGTGAGCTAAGCTTTCCAGGATTGAAGCTAGGGGGTATTTTGTAACTGGTGGCATTGCTTACGCCCTGAAAACTATCTTTTTCTGCGCCAGCCACAAAGGTGATGTATTGCGCCGGAAACCATCTGTCGGTCTCTCTGTTCCACAAGCAGTGGGCCGATGTGAGTACCTGATCAGGGCTCACTAGTGTTGCGGTACAGTGGCCTCTGCCTGCCAGGTTGATCCTGCCAATCATTTGCCAGGGGTGTTCGTTGCTGTTCACCCATTTACGCTGCATGGGGTAGTTGGTCGGGGCGATGGTTTGCCACGCAGCTCCGCCTTTGTCGGCATCTGCGGCATGGCTTATCTGGTTAAGTTGTAAGCCTGCGCTGCAGAGTAATAGTGCGCAGGCTGGTTTCAGTATCATACTTTTGCTGAGGCGATCAGCTTGCTGATAATCGCTCTAAGTGCTGCCGGTTTGATAGGCTTATGCAGTAGCTCTGCCTGCGTCCCTGTGATCTCCTCTTTGACTGCGTCAGTTCGGTCTGCGGTAATGACGACTGCAGGTATGGGGTGGTGCCAGAGCTCTCCCAGTTCCTGCAATGCCATGATGCCAGTGCGGGTTTCGTCGAGATGGTAGTCTGCGAGGATTATATCAGGCATAAACTCCTGTTCTAGGACCTGATCTTTGGCTTCTACAGCGGAAACTGCTGTGAGTACAGAGCACGACCATCCCTGCAGCAGGGCGCTCATCCCTTCTAGAATCTTAGGTTCATTGTCGATTACCAGTACCTTGATTCCTTCCAGTGCTTTACTGCGGGTCCAGCCTCGTTTTTCGGGTTTCGCTTTGACTGCTTTAGCTTTGTTGCCCAAAGGTATGTTGACGCTAAATACAGTGCCTTTGCCGGGCCATGAACGCACATTAAGGGGATGGTTTAGCATTGTCGCTATACGTTCGGTGATGGCCAGTCCCAGTCCTAGTCCATCAACCTGAGAGTGCTTAGGGTTGTTTATGCGGCGAAATTCCTCAAAGACTTCGTTTAACTTGTCTTCGGGAATGCCGACGCCGGTATCCCAAACTTCGATCTGTAGTGCTTTGCCTTGGCGTCGACAGCCCAGCAATATCTTACCTTCTTGAGTGTAGCGGATTGCGTTGGAGAGAAAATTCTGCAGAATTCGACGTAACAGTTGCTGATCAGAGTGGACTACCTGACAGCATTTGACAAAATGAAAGCTCAGATTTTTCTCTTCGGCTAATGCGGTAAATTCAGCACTAAGGTTGTCGAACATGGTGTCGATTGAAAAGTGGCTGAGGTTGGGTTCAAGTGCTCCAGCGTCCAGTTTGGATATGTCCAGAATGGTTGTGATCAGGCTTTCTGCGGCTTTAAGGGAGCCGTCGAGGTTGTCTACCAGTTGGCGTGTTTCAATATTGTGTTTTTGCTGTGCCAAGGCGGAGATAAATAATCGCGCAGCATTCAGAGGTTGTAATAGGTCATGACTTGCGGCGGCCAGGAAGCGGGTTTTGCCAAGGTTGGCTGCATCCGCGTCAGATTTTGCCTGACGCAGTTCATCCTCGATTAGTGAGCGAATGGTGTTCTCTTTGCGTAGCTCTTTGTTGACTACAGAGAGTGTTTGGGTTCGTTCATGCACCCGTAGTTCCAGATTCTCATTGGTTTCCTGGAGTAGTTGCTCAGCTTTGCGTCGCTCAGTTATGTCCTGATATAGCGTGAAATAACCTAGTATCTCTCCGGTCTCGGTAAAGTGGGGTATGTAGGTTACCTCGGCATATCTTACCTGGCCATCACTTGAAGGGAGTTCAGTTTCAAATCGCTGGCGTTCGCCTTGTAGTACTTTGTTTATGTAAGGTAGACGTGTCTCGAACTCCTTTTTCGATAAGGTATCGTTGCTTGATATGCCGGCGATGTTGTGTCGATCTATGCCGAATGCGCGGGCGTAAGCTTTATTGACAAAGCGGAAGTTGCGGTCGGTGTCGAGGAAGGCGATCAGCACTGGCACGTTATCGGTGTAGTTACGGATGTTCTGCTCACTTTCACGCAGGGCTTCCTGTACCCGCTTGTGCTCGGTGATATCCATATAAGTGTTAACAAAGCCGCCATTAGGCATTCTGTTGCCCCGAACTTCCAGTACAGAGCCGTCCATTCTGTGACGTTCGTAGGAGTGGGCTTTGCCTTCGTGGAGTATGTTAAGGCGGCTTTCTACATGTTCGTTTACATCGCCTTCACCATACTCCCCTTTGGTGGCGTTATAACGGAATATCTCTTCAATCGGGCGGCCAACACAGACTAGTCCTTCGGGGTACTCGAACATGTCAATGTAGCGTCGATTCCAGGCAACAAGGCGCATCTGTTGGTCAACCACGCTGACGCCCATGGTGATGTTTTCGATGGTAGATTGCAGTAATGAACGGTTGAAACGCAGCGCCTGTGAAGCTTCATCAACGATAGTAACCACATCGCCGATCTGCATATCTTTACCCCGCAGGGTAGAGGCGAGCACGATGCGGGCAGAGGAAGCGCCAATAACGCCAGCCAGCAAGCGTTCGGTAAACTGAATCAATTCAGAGCTGGCTTTGTCTCCAGAGAGTAGGGGATCAAGGCCTGCTTTAAGCGCGAAGCCGGTAAAGGCGTGCTGTGTTCGGCTGATGCCGAGGAAGCGCTCGGTCAGAATCTGTAAGTCCCCTACGGTGGCGTGGCTGAATACTTTGGACGGTTCTGATAGGTCGTTGTTGTAGACATCGACGAAGGCGCTAGCTTGGATTCGGTCAATTAGTCTTTGGGGGCTGTATCTGGATACCAGAAGGTAAAGCAGCGCGTTGACCGAGACGCTCCAGAGGGTTCCGTGGGTTAGCGGATCCATGTCGGGGAGGCCAAAGAGTTGCGTTGGTATAAGTAGATCGGAACCAAATAGGCCATTATCCAGGAAAGATGCGGGCATTAAGCCGGCATTGGCCATAGTTGGGAATACTAGGGTATAAAGCCAGATCAGAAAGCCAGCGGAGAGTCCTGCGAGCATGCCGTGACGGGAGCCAGTTTTCCAGTACATGCCGCCGATTAAGCCGGGCAGGAACTGCGCTGAGGCGACAAAAGCCAACAGGCCAAATGAAGCGAGAGTCCCTTGATCCCCTAATATACGATAGTAGAAGTAGGCCAGGATCATCAGGCAGATGATGGTGATCCGTCTTACTCGGAGAAGCATCGCTCCCAGATCTTTATTTTTCGATAGCTTTAGCCATGAGACCCTGAGTAATAGAGGCATCACTATATCGTTACATACCATCGTAGAGAGGGTAATTGAGGCAACAATAACCATGCTGGTTGCAGCGGACAGGCCGCCTATAAAGGCAAAGGTGGTCAAGCCTTTAAAGCCTTCCTGCAGTGGCAGCATGAGAACAAAGGTATCGGCGTCGACCGTCGTGGCGTCAAAGGATGCCATTCCTGCGGTGGCTATGGGCAGGACAAACAACGATAGCAAAATTATATAAATGGGAAACAGCCAGCGCGCTGTTTTCAGGTTCTCAAGGTGAGTGTTTTCCACGACAGTGACGTGAAATTGGCGAGGTAAGCAGAGGATGGCAGCGCAGGCTAATAGGATTTCTGTCAGAAAACTGTTGCCCAGGAAGGTTTCTTCCAGGGGGCTGCTGAAGTTTGCGTTGTTATGCAGTTGGTTGCGGATGTTGTCAATCAGGTCTGGCACGCCGTCATATATATGAAAGGTGACCATCAGGCCGACCGCCAGAAAGGCTGTTAGTTTAACAATGGATTCAAAGGCAACTGCGAGCATCATGCCTTCGTGATGCTCCGTGGCGTCGATGTGACGGGTGCCGAATAGAATTGTAAAAACAGCCATTATCAGGGCGACAAACAGTGCGGTATCGTTGCCTTTGCTGAGTGCTTCAGTTGCTCCGGGCGCGATTGCGTCATAACTGATAGCGACCGCTTTGAGCTGCATGGCGATGTAGGGAATTGTGCCAAATACTGCAATGACCGTAACGAGGACGGCTAATGCCTGGCTTTTCCCATAGCGGGAGGAAAGAAAGTCAGCGATGGAAGTAGTGTTTTGTTGCTTACTGACAAGAATGATTTTTTCTATGACTCGCCAGCCAAAAATAAAGACGATTGCTGGTCCAAGATAGGTGGCGAGAAATTCCCAGCCGCTGACTGAGGCGCGCCCGACGGCACCATAGAAAGTCCAGGATGAACAGTAGATCGCAAGTGACAGCGAATAGATGACTGGATTGCTGGCGTAGGAACGTCCCTTAGCGCTACGGTCGCCGAAATAGGCGATGGCAAAAAGTAGTCCGACATAAGCCAGAGAGATGAGAATTATTGAACCGCCGGAAAGCATAGTGAGGTTGCCGTTGTTACTTTGGTGGAAGGCCTAGTGTACCTGAACTAACTATAAGATCCCTATGCCTCTTATACCTTTGTCTAGCGCGTTGAGTTTGAAAGGTTTTTTGTGAATGGCTGGATGTCGCGGTGGGCTTGGGTTGCGAGGCTTTTGGCTGTGTTAGAGGATTGTGGGTCAGACCAAAGTAGGGGATTTGTTTGCCAAACCAGTTTGTTAAATTCTATCTGTCCACAACTTTTACTTAACCTAATAACAAAAATTAAGGATGGTGCCAATGTCTACACAAGACAATGCTTCGGCCTACTGGTCCGAAAACTTGCGCATTATCACTACGTACCTCTCTGTCTGGTTTGTAGTGTCTTATGTGTGTGGGATCTTGCTTGTTGATTCTCTCGATGCAATTCCGTTTTTCGGCTTTCCGCTGGGTTTCTGGATCGCACAGCAGGGCGCAATTTTCATCTATGTTGGTCTGATCTGGATGTACGTGTCCAGCATGAACAAACTTGATGAAAAATACGACGTTCACGAATAAGAACAATAAGAACTGAACTGAGGATAATTATATGAGTCTTGATCTACTTACTTACCTGTTTATAGGGGGATCTTTTGTCCTCTATATCGGTATCGCTATTTGGGCCCGTGCCGGGTCTACGAAAGAATTTTACGTAGCAGGCGGTGGTGTACACCCAATTGCTAACGGTATGGCAACTGCTGCAGACTGGATGTCAGCGGCTTCCTTTATCTCGCTTGCGGGTCTGGTGTCTTTCATCGGTCGTGATGGTGCGGCTTATCTGATGGGTTGGACTGGTGGCTACGTGCTACTGGCGATGCTTCTTGCGCCTTATTTGCGTAAGTTTGGTAAGTTTACGATTCCTGATTTCGTTGGTGATCGTTATTATTCCCAAACGGCGCGGCTTATTGCGATTATCTGTACTATCGTAATCTCCTTCACCTACGTTGCAGGTCAGATGCGTGGTGTTGGTATCGTATTCTCTCGTTACCTACACGTTGACATCAATACTGGTGTTGTTATCGGTATGGCAATCGTATTCTTCTACGCTGTATTGGGTGGAATGAAAGGTATTACCTATACTCAGGTAGCTCAGTACTGCGTACTGATTCTGGCGTTTATGGTTCCAGCGATCTTCATGTCTATGCAGGTTACGGGTCACTTCCTGCCACAGGTTGGTCTGGGTGCGACGCTTGACTCTGGATTGTCGGTTCTGGCAACGCTGGATAAATTGTCTATCGACTTAGGTTTTGCGGAATATACGGCAGGTAAGAAATCAACTGTTGATATCTTCTGTCTGACTGCTGCTCTGATGGCCGGTACTGCGGGTCTGCCACACGTAATCGTACGTTTCTTCACTGTACCTCGTGTGAAAGATGCTCGTACTTCTGCTGGTTGGGCGCTGATCTTCATCGCTATCCTGTACACAACGGTACCGGGTGTAGCTGGTTTCGGTCGGGTTAACCTGATCCAAACTATCAACGGTGTTGATAATGCCGGTACTTCCTATGAGACTATGCCTACCTGGTTTAAGAATTGGGAAAATGCTGGTCTGTTGGGTTGGAAAGATTATAACGGTGACGGCAAAGTTCAGTACGCAGCTGGTGCAGCATTTGATGGCTCTAAAGGTAAGCCAGCATTTGATGGCGATGCTCGTGGTGAGCACGGTGAGCGTGCGGTAACTAACGCATATGCGAATCCGACTGCTAAGCCGGGTGTTCCGTTTGCTAACGAAGTATACGTTGACCGTGACATCATGGTACTGGCTAACCCTGAGATCGCTCAGTTGCCTAACTGGGTAATCGCGTTGGTTGCTGCTGGTGCGGTTGCTGCGGCACTGTCTACTGCAGCGGGTCTGCTGTTGGTAATCTCTACCGCAATTGCGCATGACTTGATGAAGACGATTATCAATCCGAAAATCTCTGAGAAGCAGGAGTTGATGTACGCACGTATGGCTGCAGTGGTGGCCATCTGTATTGCAGGTTACTTCGGTATCAACCCGCCCGGATTCGTGGCGCAGGTGGTAGCACTGGCCTTTGGTCTGGCTTCTTCCTCTGTGTTCCCGGTTATCGTGATGGGTATCTTCAACAAGCGTATGAACAAAGAAGGCGCTATCGCAGGTATGTGTGTAGGTCTGGGTTCTACTATGGCTTACATGATCTACTTCACCTTCATGGGTGGCGATAAAGCGGATCTGTTCCTAGGTATCTCTACCGGTGGCTTCGGTGCTGTTGGTATGGTACTGAACTTCATCGTGGCATATGTTGTTTCAATGATGACTCCTCCTCCTCCAGCGGAGATCCAGGATATTGTTGAAAACATCCGTGTACCACGTGGTGCTGGTGAAGCTCACGCGCACTAAGATCTGAAAAGATCTGACTAAAACGCAAGGCGCACCAGCTAGAGTTGGTGCGCCTTTTTGTTTTTTTGTGTTGGGTAAAGTTTAATCAGAGTTTCAGCCTAAAGAACTGTGTTAGTTCTTTAATCAGAAATTTTGTGATTGTTTCAGGTTGGAGGGATTATCTATGCCATCATCTTTTAAAATGGAAAATATGCCGTTCAGTCTGCTCTCAGAGCGAGAGCAGGGGTATCTTCGTTCAAGTCTGGATATCGGTTACTACCAGGCCGGTGAGGTTCTACTTGCTGCTGGTGATGTGCCTGAGGGGGTTTATGTAATCTTCAAAGGTCGCGTTGGTGAAAGTGATGTGGCTGTGGAGGGCGAGGAGAAGCAAGAGCAGGTTTTTGTTCACTACGCTAATGAAGATTATTTTGGTGCCTGGTCGGCTATTCGTGGTACTGCAATTCATAACTTTATTGCAGAAGAGGAAACTATCTGTCATATCCTGCCAACTAAAGCTCTGTTGGATTTGTGTGCAGGAAACAGTCGCTTTGGGGATTACTTTCAGCAGAGTTTGTCCGCCAAAACTGAGATCCAGGCGCAGGAAGGCGGCGATCAGGATATGGCTGAGTTCATGCTTGCTCAGGTTAAGGATGGATTGATTCGCGAGCCGTTGATCGTATTGGAAGGGACCTCAATAAGCGAGGCGACCGTGTTGATGCGTGAAAAGCACGCGGATTGTGTATTGGTTAAACGCGGCAATCGTTACGGTATGGTGACCGGCACCGATCTTCTGGATGCTGTAGTCATTGAAAAGCTTGAATTGACGTCTGACGTCGCTGAAATTGCGAGCTACCGGATTATCTCTACAACGTCGGATGATTATCTGTTCAATGCGCTGATTACCATGACTCAGCAGCATATCGAACGCGTAGTAGTGATGGATGATAATCAGCTTACCGGCATTATAGAGCTGACCGATGTATTGAGTTATTTCTCCAGTCATTCCCATGTTATAGGTTTGCGGATTGAGCGGGCTAAAACCGTAGAAGATTTGCATGAAGCTGCCCATGGTTTGAATGATTTGATTAAGGGGTTAGTTACCCATGGCGTGAAAGCGCGTTTTGCCATGGATCTGATCGCTGCAATGAATGGCCGTGTTATTGCAAAGCTGTTTGATCTGATTGTGCCTACGGATATGCAGCCCCATGTGTGTTTGATTGTTATGGGGAGTGAGGGGCGCGGGGAACAGATTATGAAGACCGATCAGGACAATGCTCTGATCTATCGAGACGGCCTTCAGTGGCCGGGTATGCAGGAGACTATGGAGCTCTTTACCGAGACGTTAATTTCATTTGGTTTCCCAAAGTGTCCTGGAAATATAATGGTTTCTAACCCTGCCTGGGTTAAGTCGATTGGTCAGTGGACGCAACAGTTAAGTGACTGGTCTTATCGGTGTGAGGGTGAGGCGCAGATGAATCTAGCGATTGCGGTTGATGCGCATCCTGTTGCTGGTAATGCGGCGTTGTTTAAAACCTCCAGAAACTGGTTTATGCGTCACCTGCAGAACAACGACGTATTTTTCTCTCACTTTGCCAAGGCGTCACTAGAATTTGATACTCCTTTGACTTTCTTTGGAAATCTCAAGGATAAAGGTGAGTTAGACGTTAAAAAAGCGGGTATCTTTCCTATAGTGCACGGTATTCGAGCAATGGCGTTGCAGTTTAAAATACTGGAAACCAATACCTTTAAACGAATTGAAGCCTTGGTCGAAATAGGGCAGATGAAGGAGGAGCATGGTCGGGAGCTTGCTGAAGCGCTGGCGCTGTTTATTCAGACTCGTTTGAAGCAGCAGGTGAAGCGAATTGATGATGCGTCAGATGGTGTAGACCAAACGCCTAATATCCTTGAGCTGTCTTCATTGGATAAAATGGAGCGAGACCTGCTTCGAGATGGCATGCATATCGTCAAAGGCTTTAAAAAGAGTCTGACGCTCCGGTATCACCTGGGAGGATAAATCGGAATATGATTATTCCAAGAACAATAAGAAAAATGAAAGAGCGCATGGACCATAAAAATGGTCCATATGCACACCTGTTCGAGCCTTATGAAGGTGATGAAGTTGTTTCTCTGGACTGTGAAACGACAAGCTTGAACGTTAAAGAGGGTGAAATTCTTTCTATTGGTGCGGTGAAGATAAAGGGGCGCAAGGTGATGACCAGCGATCGGCTGGATATTAAGTTGAAGCCGCCTAAAAGTCTGACCGGTGACTCAATTAAAATCCATAAGATTCGTGCTGCTGATCTGGTTGATGGTGTCTATATGGATGAGGCGCTGGAAAAGGTGCTGGAGTTTATCGGCAATCGTCCTATCCTGGGTTATTACGTTAATTATGATGTACGGATGCTGGAAAAATACCTGCGGCCTCGATATGGTTTTGGTTTGCCGGGTAAGGCGATCGAACTGTCTCATGTATATCATGACATTATTAAGTGGCGTCATGTGGGCGGAGATGTAGATCTGCGTTTTGATACGATCTCTAAGTGCCTTGATATCCCGATGTTGGAGCGACACACGGCCTTGGGTGATGCTATTACAGTTGCGCTGATGTATGTACGGCTGAACTATGGTGATCCACCTAAGGCGGGTTAGCGTTAGACGTCAAAAAACAAGCGGGCCTATGGCCCGTTTTTTGCTTTGTATATGGTAGAGATTAATTATTGACATATATTTGTGTCATTAAATTGGCGAATAAGTTGTTTTGTGGCTTGCTAAGTGGCGGTTCAAACTTATAATGTCAATATATTGCCATTGTTGAGGTGGGTATGATTGAACGTGCAGACATAAATTCAGTGTTGCAGCAGATGCGTGAGCTAAAAACGCAGGCTCAGCAGGGTCTTTCGCCTGACTTGAATCGACCTCAGGGAATTCGACCAGTTGTTGATACTGAGGGAGGTGAGAGTTTTGCCGATCTTTTCAAAGGTGCTATTGAGGGTGTCAATAACTCACAGGCTCAGGCTAAAAGTCTGGCGACTGCGTATGAAAAAGGTGTAGAAGGAGTCGACCTGCACCAGGTTATGATCAGTATGGAAAAAGCGTCGGTTTCATTTCAGGCGCTGACTCAGGTGCGGAATCGAATGGTTTCTGCCTATGAAGATGTTATGAAAATGCCGATCTGATTTGATTGGTCAATTTAGAATAATAATCAGAAGTAATATCAGGAAACTGAGCTAGATGGAAAACGCGACAGTGCAGACAGGAACAGGTGGACCGGTAGCCTTCGGCTTTAACCGCTTGGGGCTGGTGCGTCAACTGGGGCTGATGGTCGGCCTGGCTGCCACGATAGCGATCGGTTTTGCTGTTGTACTCTGGTCGCAAGAGCCAGATTATCGTGTGCTCTACAATAATGTTTCTTACTCTGATGCTAATCAGATTGTTGAGCAGCTTCAGCTTAATAATATCCCGTATAAATTCGATTCCAGTGGTCATAATATTCTGGTTGCAGGGGAACATCTGCATAAAGCGCGTCTGCGGCTCGCTGCAGAGGGTTACACCGGCGATAATACGGTGGGTTTTGAGCTGCTGGACAAAGAGCAGGGGTTGGGTACCAGTCAGTTCATGGAGACTGCGCGCTATCGTCGAGGGTTAGAGGGCGAGTTGGCGCGAACTATTACCAGCATGCTTTCCGTGCGTAAGGCCAGAGTTCATCTGGCGCTGCCAAAACAGTCTGTATTTGTTCGCGATCAGCGTAAACCTACCGCTTCGGTGTTTCTTGACTTGGTCGCAGGTCGTCGCCTGGAATCTATACAGGTGCAAGCTATTGCGAACCTGATAGCTTCCAGTATCCCTGAGCTGGCCAGCCAAGATGTTACCGTGGTTGATCAAAAGGGACGTTTACTGAATACCCGGGATATGAATACCGACGTAGTGCTCGCGGCAAAACAGCTAGAATACACCCGTAGGATAGAAGAGACATTGGTTAACCGGGTGAACAGTATCTTGCAGCCTGTTGTCGGTGTGGGGCGTTACCGGGCTGAAGTCTCTGCTGATATCGATTTTACTGCAGTCGAGCAAACAGATGAAATTTATAACCCGGACCTGCCGGCGCTGCGTAGTGAACAGACAATGGATGAAAGTACTTCGGGGCAGGCAGGCGCTTCGGGGGTTCCGGGTTCTCTGTCGAATCAGCCTCCGGGGGCTAGTTCGGTGCCTGAGGTGACGGCTAATGGTCTGGCTCTGCAGAATGAAGGTGTTGTTGAGCGTCAGGATGGGCCAAAGAATGCTCGTTCCCAGGCTACCCGTAATTATGAGTTGGATCGTTCAATTAGTTATACCAAGCATCAGATGGGGCAGATTAATCGACTTTCAGTCGCTGTCGTTGTGGATGATTTGGCGACAACGAGTCAGGATGGTGGTGCGAAGACCCGAACTCCGTGGGATGAGAATGAATTGGCTCGACTGTCTATACTGGTAAAGGATGCAGTGGGGTATTCTGCAGTACGAGGTGACAGCGTCAATGTGATTAACTCCCCGTTTGCTGCGCCTGATGTCTATGAAGAGGAAGAAGTTCCTATCTGGAAACAGGATTGGGTGCACGATATTGCTAAGCAGGTGCTTGCCGGTGTGTTTGTTCTGGTGTTGGTTTTTGGTCTTTTGCGGCCGATCATGAAAAGCCTTGCGGTGAGCTCTGCTCAGAAAGCTGCCTCTGAAAATGCCAGTGCTACTACTCCGACTGATCTGTCATCGGATCTTGAATCGCTTGATATGAGTGAAATATCAGGTGATACAGTGACTTTTAGTGGTATCGATAATGCGCTTGCGCCGACGCCGAATGAGACGTACGAGTATCAGCTTAATGCTATTCGCAGCATGATTGCAGAAGATCCGGCAAAAGTAGCACAGGCGATCAGACAGTGGGTGTCCGAACATGAATGATCAGGTAACAGAAGGCGGTGTTGAACTGACGAATACCCAAAAAGCAGCGGTGTTGCTGATCTCTCTTGGTGAAAGTGATGCTGCAGAGGTGTTGCGTTATCTGGGACAAAAAGAGGTGCAACAGCTGGGTTTGTCGATGAGTAATCTGGACAATATTCCTCAGTCTGCTGTGGAGTCGGTAATGGCTGACTTTATGGAGGCTATTAGTGATCAGACTAGTATCGGTATTAATAATGATCACTATATTAAGGAAATGCTGAGTCAGGCGCTGGGAGATGAAAAAGCTCAATCACTGGTAGATCGTATTCTTATGACTACCAATACCTCGGGATTGGAAAGTCTTAAGTGGATGGATTCCCGCCAGGTTGCCGATATTATTCGCTTTGAACATCCGCAGATTCAGGCAGTTGTATTGGCTTATCTAGATCCGGATCAAGCTGCTCACGTGCTGCAGCGATTTGATGAAAATGTACGTCTGGAGATATTGATGAGGATTACCTCTCTGGATCAGATACAGCCTTCAGCCCTACAAGAGCTGAATGATATTCTGGAGTCTCAGTTCGCTGGTGCAACAAGTCAGAGCGCTAGTCTGGGTGGTCTGAAAACGACAGCGAATATCATGAACTACATTGATAGCGGTATTGAGCAAGAGCTGATGGAGCAGATTCGTGAAGTAGATGAATCTCTGAGTGATCAGATCTCCGATATGATGTTTGTCTTCGATAATCTGATCGATGTGGAAGATGCGGGTATTCAGGTTATTTTGCGTGAAATTAGTACCGATGTTCTTGTTGTGGCGCTGAAGGGTGCTGAGACAGGGTTGCAGGATAAAGTCTTTAGGAATATGTCCAAACGTGCGGCTGAGTTGTTACGCGATGACCTTGAAGCTAAGGGTCCTGTCAGGGTAAGTGAAGTTGAAGATGCACAGAAAGAGATCCTGACAACGGCGCGTCGTTTAGCTGATGAGGGTGAAATTATGCTCGGTGGCGGCGGAGAAGAAATGCTGTGATAGGCATGAAGGCGGTCGACAAAACTATAATAAGAATTCGTGCGGAAGACGCCCGGGCGGCAGCGTTGTGGACGCTACCTGTTGTCAAGAGTGAGCATGTCGTTGGTTTTGAGTGTAAGCCTGAACAGGTTGTTGAAGAAGTTGTTGATGAGGTAGTAGATGGTCGTCTAACACTTTCTGAGCTTGAGAAAATCAGAGAAGATGCTTATCAGGAAGGTTTGCTGGAAGGGCGCGAGACAGGCTTGCAGCAAGGGCTTGAAGAGGGGCGGGCGAACGGACGAAAAGAGGGGCTGGAAGCAGCGCGTCTGGATATTGATGCTCAGTTGCAGTTATTGAATGAGCTTAAGGCTCAGTTGGATCAGCCCTTAAAGCAGGTAAATGTTCAGGTCGAAGAGTTACTGGTTGAACTGGTGACAGAGTTTGGTCAGGCGGTCGTCGGAGCGCAGGTCGAGCTTAATGGTGCGTTGGTTGTTGAGGCGGTCGAAGATGCTATTGCTCAATTGCCCCAAAGTAGTAGTGAAATTAAGATTCTGCTGCATCCCGAGGATATTCCCGTGCTTGAGCCCTTGCTGGCTTTGAATGAGCGATGGTCTCTGGTTGAAGATACTTTCTTATCTAAAGGTAGCTGTAAAGTGCTCAGTGGTTATGGCTTGATAGATAACACGCTGGAACGTCGATTTGAAGCTGCGGCCTCCCGGCTGCAGCAGGTTTTGGTGCAGCTGTCCGATGCGGAAGAGGGTGATGCCTCTGAGTCAACACCGGACCCCCATGAGTGACCAGCTTTTAAAGCGTCTCTCGCGCCTTAAAGGATTGGATTATCAAGTACCGTCGCCTGTGTCCTATGGGCAAATTACCCGTTTAATTGGTCTGACGCTGGAAGCTGTTGGTATTAAAGCTTCTATGGGTGAGTACTGTCTGATCCATCAGGAAAAAGGGCCTTCTGTAGAGGCAGAAGTGGTGGGCTTTTCGGGTGATCGGATATACCTGATGCCAATTGACCTTGTGGATGGGTTAGCGCCGGGTGCCCGGGTAAGTCCCTTGAAAGGCGGTGGTGATGTTGAGGTTGGTTTTGAGCTGCTGGGTCGGGTTGTTAATGGTGTAGGGAAGCCTTTAGATAGTCTGGGCCCGCTTAGATGTAAAGCCACGGTGCCGCTGCAGGGGCAGAACATTAACCCTCTCAGTCGTCAGCCAATCAATCAGCCTTTGGATGTTGGTATTAGGGCGATAAACTCGCTCTTAAGTGTGGGTCGTGGTCAGCGTTTGGGATTGTTTGCAGGCAGTGGTGTCGGCAAGAGTGTCTTGCTGGGAATGATGACCCGGTTTACGGAGGCCGATATTGTTATCGTTGGCTTAATCGGAGAGCGTGGACGGGAAGTAAAAGAGTTTATTGATAACACTCTGGGTGAAGAGGGTATGCGCCGTGCGGTCGTGGTTGCATCCCCTGCTGATGAATCGCCTTTGATGAGGTTAAGGGCGGCTCAGCTGGCAACCCGTTTAGCGGAATATTTTCGTGAACAGGGCAAGAATGTATTGTTGTTGATGGATTCCCTGACCCGTTATGCCCAGGCGCAGCGGGAAATTGCGCTTGCAGTTGGGGAGCCGCCAGCAACTAAAGGTTATCCGCCCTCAGTGTTTGCTAAGCTGCCAAAGCTAGTTGAGCGGGCAGGTAATGGTGAGCAGGGAGCTGGCTCGATAACCGCGTTTTATACAGTGCTGACCGAGGGTGATGATCAGCAGGACCCTATAGCAGATTCAGCCAGAGCTATCCTGGATGGGCATATTGTGCTTTCGCGGCAGTTAGCTGAGCGTGGTCATTATCCGGCAATTGATATCGAACAGTCCATCAGTCGGGCGATGCCACAGGTTGTATCGTCTGATCATCTGCAGGCTGCTATGGGATTCAAGCAGCTCTACTCTAAATTTCAGCAGAACAGTGATCTTATCTCTATCGGGGCTTATGCGCGGGGAAGTGATGCGGAGACCGATTTTGCGATCTCTCGAATGCCGCTGATGAATGCGTTTTTGCAGCAGGGCTTAAATGAATCTTATGCTTTCAAGAAAAGCCTGACGGATTTGGCGTTGGTTTTAACGCCAAATCCACAGTCTGAACAGCAGGCTGCGCAGCAAAATATTAGTATGGGCAATCCGACTCGATGATGAAGCGGTCCAAGCGGCTTCAGGTCGTATTAGATCTGGCTGAACGAAAGCGCAAGCAGGCTGAGCAATTACTCGGTCAGACTCAATCCCGAGTACAGCAGGGAGAAGCAACTCTGGTGCAACTGCAAGATTACTATTCGGACTATGCGAATAGTTTTTACAGTGCCGGCAGTGAGGGTGTGACGCCGGGTCAGTTGCAGACTCATCAGGCTTTTATGCAAAAGCTGAGGGTTGCAGTGGAACAGCAGAGAAATGCATTGTTGATGGATCGTGCGCAGCTTGAAAAAGTCAAAGAGCATTGGCAGGCGGCGTATCAGCACTATAAGTCTGTAGACACTCTAGTAGAAAAATTAAAGCGAGAAGAGTTGCTAAAGGAAGAAAAACAGCAGCAGAAAGAGCTCGATGAGCGTTCTCAATTAATACGTCCTCCATTTATCTAAGTATATCTGGCATTGATTATGCATTTGTTCCGTTATGGCAAGATTTGCCGGGGAGTTAAGTATGAATCAATCGCTTTCGGCTTCAGCAGGGGTCGGATCATTATTGGGCACTGGTGCAGTGTCAGTAGCTAGCGCTGATACGGCTGTTCAGGGAGTGGTGAGTATTGGTGATCAGGCTACTCAATCCTTTGATCAGTCCATGCAGCAAGCTAATCATCAGCATTCAGCCGCTTCAGCAGAGCAGGTTCAGAGCGGTCAGACATTGCCGGAAGGGGGTGAATCTTTGCCCTCTGATGAGCGCTATGGGAATGGCGTTTCTGATGCTGATGTAGTCGCTCAACCGGAAGGTAGTGTCGATGGGGTAAAGGCAGGCGAGATGAATCAGGGTCAGTGGCAGCAAGAGCTGTTTACTGCAGCTGATAATAATACTCAGGATGTTTTGGTCTCAAATTCTGATGGAGGCTCTGCTCTACAGCAGATTAATCAGTATCGTGATGCGGATCTGAGTGTTCTGGCTGATTCTGCTTTAAAGCAGGTGGGTGCCCGCAGTGATCATAAGGCGCAGGGAGCGGAGCTGAATGCTGAAAGTATCAGGAATAGGTTCTCAGTAGGAAGTGCAGCGGATTCTACGGCCCTAGCGGGAAGATTGCTGACTGAGCCAGAGTCCTTTAGAGGAGCTTCGGGTGCTTTGGCCGGTAATGCCGTTCCTGCAGCAGAGGTTGGTTTAGTTAATCAAGAGGCGAAGTCTCAGCAGCCTGTCGAGTTTTCTGTACAGCCAACTGATCAGGGTAAGAGTCAGTCAGCCGCTTCTGCTGGTATAGCTGAAGGACAATCGTTAGTGTCTTCGCTAGCTCAGTCAAAGCCGGAAATCTCATCTATAGTAGCTGGCGCTGGTCCGACCCTAGAAAATAAAACTCAGGTTGAGTCAGGGGTAGTAGTGGGGACTGGTCGATCGGGTGCAGAAGGCTCGGATTTAGTTGAAAGGATGTCCTCGTCTCTGCAAGCTTCAGAAGTGATTCAATCTACAGAGAAAGGCCAAGGGGGAGTAGGGGAAGCTGGACAAGCGCCCGCCAAAAACCTGTTTGCTGAATCAGTTGCGCAGATTGTACGGGAGGCTGGGCTGGCTAATGAGCAGTTGTCAGATTCAATCCGGCCGGCTGTTGGGAGTATTGAAGAGGCTGTTAGTCGATTGTCAGTGGCTGCAGGAGGTGTTTCAGAAGCAAAGGTTGGTGCTGAGGCTCTGAAGGGAGAATCATTCGTTAAGGTTGATGGGAGTTCCTCCAGAGTTGAGCCTCAGTTACGTGCTCAGCCGATAGAAACTGTTGTTCAGTCGCCTGTACGACAAGCTGCTGACTCTGCTATGCAATCCGGGAGTGCTTTAGCAGGAGTTCAGCAGGTTGTTGATAATGCTAGGCAGCAGATTAAATCGGGAACTGAGTCCGATAAATTGAAAGGGATAGAGTTGACGGGTCGCTCAGAAGGGCGTCAGGACGCGCTATTAACCAGTTTTGCAGACTCATTAGCTGCAGCCGGCAAAGTTCGTTCGACAGCTGAGCCGATGCAGATGGTTATGCCGGAAGGTACTCGCCCAGGTATGCCTGCATGGAGTCAGGCGGTAAATAATCGGGTGATGATGATGGCCTCGCAGAACGGCCAGTTTGCAGAAATTCAGTTAGATCCCCCTGAGTTAGGTTCTTTGCTGGTTAAGTTGCAGGTCAAGAATGAGCAGGTCAGCGTGGTGTTTACTACGCCGCACGGCAGTGTTCGGGAGGCTATTGAGCAGAGTCTACCCCGGTTGAGGGAGATGTTTGCTGAGCAGGGGTTGGATCTGGCGGAATCTTCGGTGCATGACCAAGATGATGGGCAGCAACGAGGGAGTGAGCAAGATGAGTCTTTTGTCGGATATCAAAATAGTTCTGCGGAGGAATCTGTGCCTGAAGTAATGCATCAGGAAAGTCTGTCACTGGTAGATTACTATGCCTGATAAATGATCTTCTTATTAAACTGAGATTAGTCTGCTTCCGCTGCTGAATCAGTATGTTATATTACGCATTGGATGGTGATTTAACGCATGGTGCCGGTATGACCGGTTCGTTGCTTGTGAGGCAAGAGATGGCTGAAGAAAATACCGAAACAGTTGCTGATGACGCGGCTGAAGGTGGAAAGAAGTCCGGAAAAATGAAGTTGATCCTGATTATTGTCGGGGTGCTTCTGATTGCTGTTATTGGTGGCGTCGGCGCTATGTTTATGCTGGGTGGTTCTGATGATGAGGCTGTTTCTGCTGAAGTTGAGCCAGCTAAGCCAGCCCAGGCTCTTTATACTAAGATCAGAACCTTGGAAGGTAGTCCATACTTTACTGTAGCAGTGCCAAGCAAGGATGATCGCACTCACTATATGCAGATATATGTTGAGACTAAAAGTCGTGACGACGAGGTTGTTGCCGCTTTGACAAAGCATATGCCAAAAATTGTATCTAATCTGAATCGTTTATTTTCCAGTCAGTCTTTTGAAGAGATGCGTGCTGTAAATGGAAAACAGATGATGCGAGAGGCAGCGCTAAAGGAAATTCAGATCGTTATGCAGGCAAAAATAGGTAAGCCCGGTGTTGAGAAAGTGCTCTTTACCGGATTTATAATGCAGTGATGGATAATCTGTTATGACAGTTAAAGATCTCCTTTCTCAGGACGAAATTGACGCGCTTCTGCATGGTGTGGACGATGGGGATATTGAAACGGAGGACGAAGTCGCCGAAGAGGAAGGTGAAGTCAGAGCTTACGATCTTGCCAGTCATGAGCGCATTGTTCGTGGGCGGATGCCTACTCTTGAGATGATTAACGAGCGCTTTGCCCGGCATACCCGAATTTCTCTGTTTAGCCTGTTACGTAACAATGCCGATGTATCAGTCGGTGGCGTGCAGATTATGAAGTACTCCGACTATATACATACACTTTATGTCCCTACTAGTATTAGCTTATTAAGAGTGACTCCTTTGCGGGGAACTGCGTTGCTGGTAATGGACGCTAAGTTGGTGTTTAAGCTGGTGGATAGTTTTTTTGGCGGTGATGGTCGGCATGCAAAGATTGAAGGTCGGGAGTTTACTCCCACTGAAATCAGACTGATTAATAAAGTTATTGATCAGTTCTTTGTTGATCTGGAAGGTTCTTGGGAGCCTGTGATGCCACTTAAGTTTGAAGTGAGTGGGCATGAGGTTAATCCGGCGATGGCGAACGTGATTAATCCCTCCGAAGTCGTGGTGGTGAGCAGCTTTCAGGTAGATATGGAAGGGGGGACTGGTGAGTTCCATGTTACGATGCCCTATTCCATGCTGGAGCCGATTCGAGATATTCTAATTTCCGGATATAAGCCTGCTGAGGAGGAATTGGATGAGCAGTGGCTTACCTCCTTGAAGGGGGATATGCTCGGCGCATCAATGAACCTGGATCTGGTGATTGCAGAGAGAAAAATGAAACTGCGAGATGTGATGCAGCTCGAAGCCGGTGATGTTATACCGATAGATATTGCTGATACATTGTTGCTCAAGGCTGCCCGGGTTCCTATTTTCAATTGTAAGCTGGGAACCTCCAGAGGTAATCTGGCTGTGAAAGTTATTAGTCGGACTAAAAATGAATAAACCGTTAGACAGAGCGTATCACTCATGAGTAATGACGAGATTGAGAATCAGGATCAAGACGCAGGTATGGATGACTGGGGTGCGGCGATGGCTGAGCAAGCCCAGGCTGAGTCAGGTGTTGTTGAAAATCAGGCGATTGATCTTGATGAGCTAAGAGACGAAAGCGTTGCGCTGGATAATCCCAGTATGGATGTGATTCTTGATATACCCGTTAAGTTGTCGATGGAGGTAGGGCGGTCAGATATTTCGATCCGTAACTTGCTTCAGCTTAATCAGGGTTCTGTTGTCGAATTGGATCGGGTAGCGGGTGAGCCTCTGGACGTGTTGGTAAATGGCACCTTGGTGGCTCACGGTGAGGTTGTTGTGGTTAATGATCGCTATGGTATCCGGTTGACTGATGTTATCAGTCCACAGGAACGCATTGATAAACTGAGGTAATTCGATTGCCTGTCAGGTCTTATTTACGCGGTTGTTTTGAGTTTCTTTACCGTACTCTGGTTGTATTACTGGGGCTTGGTTGCAGTGGTTTGCTGGCTGCTGCACCTGAATCGTCCTCTTCCCCTGTGCCAGATGCTAGTAAGGTGCGTTCGGTAGTCGAGCCTCTTAATACGGGTTCGCTGACGCAGTTGCTTGCTGGGTTGGTACTGGTTATCGGGCTGATTTTTCTATTAGCCTGGCTGCTTAAGCGTTTTACCGGTTTGTCGGGCCAGAATCGTTCTCTTCAGGTTGTTGCTTCGCTTTCTTTATCTGCGCGAGAGAAAGTGGTTCTGGTTCAGGCGGGTGATCAGCAGCTTCTTTTGGGGGTTGCTCCAGGTCGGGTAAATCTGTTGCAGAGCTATGATCAGCCTTTGATTGAGCCGGGTGCTGCAATGGGAGAGTTTGCAAATAAGCTTCAGCAGGCGTTGAGCCGTAAGGGGGCTGAGTGAAAAGAGTCTTTGCTCTATTATTGCCGTTTTTACTGGTTCCTGGTCTGGCAATGGCAGCTGATCCGGGTATTTCAGCGGTTACTTTAACGACGAATCCAGATGGTAGTGCCGAATATAGTGTGACGCTTCAGATTCTAGGGCTAATGACCCTGCTGACGTTCCTGCCAGCGATTCTGATGATGATGACCTCCTTTGCTCGGATTATTATCGTTTTTGCCATTCTGCGGCAAGCGCTTGGCTTACAGCAAACTCCGTCCAATCAGATTTTGGTAGGGCTAGCGCTGTTTCTAACACTGTTTATTATGTCGCCGGTGCTGGATAAAGTGAACGAGCAGGCTGTGCAGCCCTATCTGAATGAAGAAATTACTTCCATAGAAGCGCTAACCGCTGCTAGCGTGCCGTTTAGAGGTTTTATGCTGGATCAGACTCGGGAGACCGATCTTAACCTGTTTATGAATATCTCCCGGACTGAGGCAGTTGAAACGCCGGATGATATCCCCTTCACTGTGCTTGTTCCCTCCTTTGTGACCAGTGAATTGAAAACCGCATTTCAAATTGGCTTTATGTTGTTTATTCCGTTTCTGGTTATTGACCTTGTGGTTGCCAGCGTATTGATGGCGATGGGTATGATGATGTTGTCGCCGGTAATTATCTCGCTGCCTTTTAAAATTATGCTATTTGTACTAGTGGATGGATGGGCTATGGTTATAGGCACGCTGGCTGGAAGTTTTGTTGTATAGCTCAGTTAAAGAGCATTATTTCGTGATTGGTTAAGAGGGTTTTATATGACACCGGAGATGGCTCTTGATCTGTTTGCTGAGGCGCTGTTTTTAATCGTTACCATGGTGATAGTCATTGTTGTGCCTTCGTTGATGGTGGGTCTTCTCGTCTCTACTTTTCAAGCGGCAACCCAAATTAATGAGCAGACCCTGAGTTTTCTACCTCGTCTGATTGTTACCTTGCTAACGATTATGTGGGCCGGTCCCTGGATTCTTGGACAGTTGATGGATCACTTCAATAATATTTTCGCCAATATTCCGTTGTTTTTAGGGTAGCCAATGCTGCAGCTGACAACGCTTCAGATAGAACAATGGGTAGCTCAGTTCTTACTGCCTTTCTTTAGAATAGCGTCTTTCTTTATGGTGGTGCCAATGATTGGTACTCAGTTGGTTCCCTCACGAATTAGGCTGGGTTTGGCTGTATCGATGACTGTTGTATTGCTGCCAGTTCTACCAGAGATGCCAGTGTTAAGTGGAATGTCCCTGCAAACCTACATTCTGGTGGCGCAGCAGATTATTATCGGCACGGCAATGGCGTTTGTTATTCAGGTGTTATTCCAGATATTTTCACTGGGTGGGCAGTTGATCTCTTCTCAGATGGGATTGGGATTTGCCTCGGTCAATGATCCAGCGAACGGAGTGTCGGTTGTTGTGCTCTCCCAGCTGTATCTTATGTTAGTGATGCTATTGTTTATGGCCTTTAATGGTCATTTGGTAATGTTTGAGGCTTTAGCCAGAAGTTTTTTTGTGCTCCCGGTCTCTGAGGGAGCGATGCCTGCGTCGGGATATATGGCGTTGGTAAAATCCGGTAGTTGGATGCTGTCCAGTGCATTGTTGATGGCTCTTCCTGCTGTTACGGCGCTACTGGTGATTAATTTTGCCTTTGGTGTGATGGCTAAAGCGGCCCCGCAATTGAATATTCTGGCTATCGGTTTTCCGTTTACGATGTTAATGGGGTTAATGATTACCTGGGCTAGTCTTGAGGGCTTTTTAGGACAGTATCAGCGATTTGTTTCGCTCGCTTTTGATTATCTCGATCTGGTTATCGGTGTTGGGAGGCTTTAGATATGGCTGAAGAGAGCGGTCAGGAAAAAACTGAAGAACCCACGGCGAAACGGCTAAATGATGCTAAAGAAAAAGGGGATATAGCCCGCTCCAAAGAGCTCGCTACCACTGTTTTGTTGCTATCTGCCGCCGCGGCAGCGGTGATGTTTGGTGGTCAGGTGACGGATGCCATGGCTGGAATGATGAGGTTTAACTTCAGTCTTGATAGGCAGTCCGTGATGGATCCGGCGCTTATGTTTACCCACTTGGGGTTTTCTTTGTCAGAGGCGCTCAAGTCTCTGTTTGGTTTTTTTCTTGTGTTACTGGTTGCTGCTCTTGTTGGGCCTATTGCTTTGGGTGGATGGAATCTTAGTCTGAAAGCGATGGCGCCAAAAATGAGTCGATTGGATCCCTTGGCGGGTATTAAGCGAATGTTTTCCTTGAAAGCGTTGATTGAGCTGTTCAAGGCGTTAGCAAAATTTTCGGTTGTTGGTGCTCTTTCCTTTTTTGTTTTGTTAACGACCAAAGAAGAGTTGTTTTCATTAGGTGCGCAAGATGTAGTCCCGGCCATGTCTCATGCGACAGAGATAGTTATCTGGGCGTTTCTGATTATGAGCCTGTCGATGATTATAATCTCTCTGATTGATGTGCCTTTTCAGATCTATGACTATACCCAGAAGCTTAAAATGACCCTTCAGGAAGTGAAGGATGAGATGAAGAATACTGAGGGTAAGCCTGAGGTTAAGGGTCGTATTCGACAGTTGCAGCGTGAAATATCTCAACGGAAGATGATGTCTGCAGTGCCTGAAGCGGATGTGGTGATTACTAACCCAACACATTATGCCGTGGCGCTTAAATACAATCAGAGTGGTGGAGGAGCTCCGTTTCTGGTTGCTAAAGGGGCTGATTTTGTAGCATTGAAAATTCGAGAGATTGCAGATGCTCACGAAGTTCCTGTTCTTTCTGCTCCGGCTCTTGCTCGGGCTATTTATCACTCAACAGAAGTGGAGGAAGAGATTCCTTCAGGCTTGTTTAAAGCGGTCGCGGAAGTGCTCGCCTATGTCTTTCAGTTGCAGCGTCATAAGCAGCGCCAAGGGCCGGCTCCAAAAGAAGTTTCTCAAGATCTTGATATTCCTTCAGAACTGCGACAAGACGAATAATTACCCTCAATTTACCTCTTCCTTATCTCCGTGATGTGGCTGGATTCTTGCAGTAATTACAAGATGAAAGGCGAAGCGTCAAAAAATTGATGTTTTTAAGTGCTTATTAGTGCTATTTTTTGTTTTATAATCTATCAATTTTAATATGACGTATTTTTGACGCTTCGCCTGTTGGTGAAGATGTTATCTGGGGTGTAAGTGAACAGAACGGCGGTTTACAATAACGTACGGGACATGGGTAAAGGGAATCTGGGTATTCCTTTTCTGCTCTTGCTTGTGCTGGGCATGGTTACGCTGCCTATGCCGCCATTCCTCCTTGATACTTTGTTTACCTTTAATATAGCGCTTTCTATAGTTGTCTTGTTGGTGTGTGTCTATTCGATGCGTCCTTTGGACTTCGCAGTTTTTCCTACGATTCTTCTGATTACGACTTTAATGCGTCTGGCGCTGAACGTTGCCTCTACCCGAATAGTGCTTCTTCATGGCCATGAGGGCGGAGATGCGGCAGGTAAGGTGATCGAGGCGTTCGGTGAAGTGGTGATTGGTGGTAACTATGTTGTGGGTCTGGTGGTATTCCTGATTCTGGTGATCATCAACTTTGTTGTTGTAACTAAGGGTGCAGGCCGTATATCTGAAGTTAGTGCCCGCTTTACCTTGGATGCGATGCCGGGTAAGCAGATGGCGATTGATGCGGATCTTAATGCGGGTTTGATAAGCCAGGAAGATGCCAAACTTCGGCGTCAGGAAGTGACCCAGGAAGCTGATTTTTACGGTTCTATGGATGGTGCTAGTAAGTTTGTCCGGGGTGATGCTGTTGCCGGGATACTGATCTTGGTAATTAATATTCTCGGTGGTCTCGGGATAGGTATGCTCCAGCATGATCTCTCCTTTGATCTGGCGGCTCGTTACTATTCGTTACTGACTATTGGTGATGGGCTGGTTGCTCAGATCCCATCGCTGCTGCTTTCCACTGCCGCAGCGATTATGGTGACCCGGGTGAACTCATCTCAGGATATGGGTAAGCAGGTTATCAGTCAGCTGTTTGGTTCTCCTAAGGCGTTGGCTGTTGCTGCAGCAATTCTGTTTATCATGGGTTCCCTGCCAGGAATGCCGCATGTCGCTTTTTTATCTTTGGCAATCGTCGCTGGTTTCGGAGCGTATTTTATTCAACAGCGCAATGTGGAGGCTGAGGCCAAAGCGGCAGAAGAGGCTCCGCAACAGCCTAAACAGTCCGAAGCCGATCAGGACGTGAAAGAGCTGGATTGGGATGATGTGATGCCGGTGGATATGATCGGCCTTGAGGTCGGCTATCGGCTGATCCCTATGGTAGATAAGCTGCAGGGAGGGCAGTTGCTGAGTCGCATTAAAGGTGTGCGTAAAAAACTGTCTCAGGATCTTGGTTTTCTGGTTCCTTCGGTGCATATAAGGGATAACCTGGACCTGATGCCGGGCGCGTACCGAATTACATTAATGGGGGTTTCTGTCGGGGAATCCGAAGTCTACCCTGATAGAGAATTGGCTATAAATCCAGGGCAGGTATTTGGGTCTCTCAAAGGAATAGAGGTTAAAGACCCTGCCTTTGGTCTTGATGCTGTGTGGATTGAGCAAAGTCAAAAAGAGCAGGCGCAGACCCTCGGTTACACGGTTGTGGATGCCGGTACAGTAGTGGCAACGCACCTCAATCAGATCTTACAGGCACACTCCCATGAGTTAATGGGGCATGATGAAGTACAGAAATTATTGGATATGTTGGCAAAAACGTCCCCAAAACTGGTAGAAGAGTTGATACCAGGACGCCTTTCTGTGAGTACACTATTGAAAGTGCTGCAGAATTTGTTAATGGAGCAGGTGCCGGTACGAGATTTTAGAACGATCACAGAGGCATTGGCGGAGGCTGTAGCCCGTACTCAGGACCCTCAAGGGCTGACAGCGGCTGTGCGTATTTCACTTTCAAGGATGATTGTTCAGAATATTGTTGGTAGTGATGATGATTTGCCTGTGATTACGCTTGACCCGCAGCTGGAACAGTTGCTTTTGGGGTCGGTGCAGCAGGGTGAGAGTGGTGATGGTCTGGTGATTGAGCCAACAATGGCTGAGCGATTACAGAGCTCTCTTGCTGGTGTGGCTCAGCAGCAGGAAATTGCAGGGCGAGCATCTATATTGCTGGTGGCGGCGCCAATTAGACCGCTATTGGCTAAATTTGTACGTTATGGAGAGAATCAGATCAGCGTTCTCTCCTATCAGGAAATTCCTGAAAATAAGCGGGTTACGATTATTGCTACAGTGGGTGGCCAGGGTCAGGCCGGTGCCTGATCAGGTAATTAATAGAGACAGTTATGAAAGTTAAACGCTTTTTTGCTCCGGATATGAGACAGGCGATGCAGCGGGTCAGGGATGAAATTGGTCCCGACGCTGTAATTGTCTCTAATCATCGCGTTGCTGGTGGTGTGGAAGTCGTGGCTGCCCATGAGCATGAGTATGAAGCGGCTCAGCAGGAATTTAAGCGTAAGAGGGCTGCGGAAAGCTCCAGAAAGCAACAGGGAAAGCTGAAGAGTAATCTTGCTGAAGAGTTACGTAAAGCTCAGGCACGGATCGCGACAGCTCAGGATGGCGGCGCTGAGCCTCGCCAGAAAAATCGTCAAATGGACGGTGATGATGAAGAACTGAATGATATTCTCGATACGCTCAAGAAACGTCAACGTGGCCGGGCTTATCAGGCTCCACGAGTAGAAACTTCTGATGATAAAGTGACTCGGCCCCGCTTAGATCCTACACGGCAAGAGCGCCAAGTGACGCCGCCTGCTGAGTCGATTCATCAGGGAGTTGATGACGAACGTGAAGTTATTCAATCACTGAAACAGGAAATTGACTCTCTAAAGGGTATCTTGAATCAGCCTAAGTCGACACATCAGAGTTCAATAGAGCCAAAAGCAGTACCTGACCCTGTAAGAAGCGCTAATGTGGCGTCAGCGACAAAACCCGTTGCGCCGCGTAAAGAGCGTCCCCGTCATGAGCTGGCCGATTCATCAGTAGTAAAAATTGAGCGAAGGCTTGAGAGAATCGGTTTGGGGTCTCAGATTAGTCGTCAATTATCAGCGACTGTCGGAGATGATGATGCCCTGGATGATGCTTGGCGCTCCGCATTAACCCGTTTCAGTGACAATATCCCAGTGATGGGAGAAGATTTTATCGAACGGGGGGGCATGATCGCTTTTGTTGGGCCTACTGGAGTGGGGAAAACAACGACTATCGGTAAGTTGGCAGCGCGTTATGTGTTAAAACACGGCAGTTCTAGTGTGGCCCTGGTTACTACGGATTCGTTTCGTATAGCTGCGCATGAGCAGTTACTTACCTTTGGTCGAATCTTGGATGTTCCGGTGCGGGTTGTGGATGAGAATAATCCACTGGAGGAAGTTTTGACTTCCCTTCGAGGTAAGCGGTTAGTGTTAATAGATACAGCAGGTATGAGTGCTCATGAGCCTCATACCCAGGCGCAGCTCAGTATGCTGGATGAAGTAACGGTCCGGATGAAAAAATTGTTGGTGCTATCTTGTTCCAGTCAGCGTCATGTTATTGAAAGTGCTTATGAAACTTATGCGCCGTTGGGGCTGCATGGTTGTGTATTAAGTAAGTTGGATGAATCAGGTAATCTTGGCGAAGCGCTTGATCTGGTAATGGAGAATGGTCTGTCTGTGAGCTATGTGACAGATGGGCAGCGAGTGCCAGATGATATTGATGTGGCACACAAGAAAGATCTGGTGAGCCGGGCGGTTATAACCGCGCAAAAAGCGAGTCGTAGTCATCGTGTCTTTAATGAGCACAAGCAGGAAAGGCTGGCCCGTGATGAGCATTGGGAGAACTGAGTTGCTAACAAAGCAGATAACAGAGATTGAGTGGCTACTTACTGCTGCGATGGATGGTCGGAATGGGTAGTATCAGACCGGTGAAGGTCATAGCTGTCACTGGAGGTAAAGGCGGTGTTGGCAAAACCAATGTCTCTGTGAATATGAGTCTCGCTCTGGGGGAGATGGGGCATCGGGTGGTTCTGATGGATGCCGATCTGGGTCTGGCAAATGTAGATGTGTTGTTAGGGGTTAAAGCCAAGCGAGATATTTCAAATGTTCTGTCAGGTGAGTGTAGTCTTAAAGACCTTCTGATAGAGGTGGATACCAATGTCAGAATAGTTCCAGCCGCCTCTGGCACGCAGGAAATGACGTCTCTGAGTGTGCATGAACATTCTGAATTGATTCATGCATTCAGTGAAATCGCCGATGATCTTGATGTCTTGGTGATTGATACCGCCGCCGGTATCTCGGATGCGGTTGTGAGTTTCGTCAAAGCCGCACAGGATGTAGTGGTTGTTGTTTGTGATGAACCGACTTCTATAACCGATGCTTATGCGTTGATGAAGTTGCTAAATCGGGATTATAAAATGACACGCTTCCGGGTGTTGGCGAATATGGTTCGCACTGAGCAGGAAGGTCGGAACATGTATGGCAAGCTTCTGACAGTGACAGACAGGTTTCTTGATGTGACCCTTCAATACCTGGGGGCAATCCCTTATGATGAGTCAGTTAGAAAAGGGGTTAAGCAGCAACGTGCTGTTTTAAAAGCGTTTCCGAACAGTAAAGCGGCGTTGGCATATAAGCAGTTGGCAACTAAGGTGGATGCCTGGCCAGTGCCCTCTAATCCTCGGGGGCATCTTGAATTTTTTGTCGAACGTTTGGTAAGTGGCGCCTGAACAACCGGAGTGCAGAGTATTCTCTATGTATAATCAGCTTCAGTTTCGCTCAAGTCAGGAAATTATTGAGCAACATAGCACTTTGGTAAAACGAATTGCTCATCACCTGCTGGCCCGGCTGCCGAACACTGTCGTGCTGGAAGACCTGATTCAGGCGGGGATGGTTGGTTTGTTGGAGGCGGCAAAAAAATATGACGCCAGCAAAGGGGCCAGCTTTGAAACATATGCGGGTATCCGTATCCGTGGCTCTATCATCGATGAGGTGCGTCGTGGAGACTGGACACCGCGTTCAGTCCACCGCAATGGTCGTCGGGTTGCTGAAGCTGTTCAGGTAATCGAAGCGCGTACCGGCCGTGATGCCCAAGATGGGGAGGTTGCTGCTGAGCTTAATATCACTGTGACCGAATATCATGCATTATTAAAAGATTCAGCTGAGAGTCGTCTGTTTAGCTTTGATAAACTTACCGGGCCTCAGGATGAAGGGCCAGGAGAAACTATTGCTAGCAGTGCTCCCGATCCTTCCGAACAGTTTGAGCAGGAAGATTTTGTTAAGGCAATCGCCCATGAAATTAAAGGCTTGCCGGAAAGAGAAAAGTTGGTGTTGTCTCTGTATTACGATCAGGAACTCAATCTGAAAGAGATTGGCAAAGTGATTGGTGTCAGTGAGTCCAGGGTTAGTCAGATACATAGTCAGGCGGCACTACGTTTACGTAGTCGTTTAAAAGAGTGGCGGTAAAGATACTGAGGTGTATGCCTACGTTCTGAGTCCGTCGTATAGAGTTTGTGTTAGGAGGGATTGTCTTGAATAAAGACATGAAAATTCTGGTAGTAGATGATTTCTCAACGATGCGGCGGATTATCAAAAATCTGTTACGTGATCTTGGTTTTACTAATATTGTTGAGGCCGATGACGGCGCAACAGCGTTGCCTATTCTGAAGTCTGGTGGCGTTGATTTTCTAGTGACTGACTGGAATATGCCGAAGATGACCGGTCTGGATCTTTTGAAGCACGTCCGGGCTGATCCAGAGCTGCGACAGATTCCAATCCTAATGGTGACAGCAGAAGCTAAACGCGAACAGATCATTGCGGCAGCTCAGGCAGGTGTTAATGGCTATATTATCAAGCCCTTTACTGCGGGTGTGCTGAAGGAAAAAATCGATAAGATATTTGAACGTCTACAGGGCTAGGAGGCGCTCATGTCTGATATAGATGATATTCAGGATCAACGTCGTTTTGAGTTAGAGTTGCAAACGCGTGCGGAGGAGTTGGTCGAGCTGCTGAAGCAGGGTGACATACCTCAGGCGATGCAGTTAGTTCAACAATTAAACGAATTGAGACATCAGGCGCTTTACCACGAAGTGGGGAAGCTTACTCGAGCTGTTCATGATGCAATCGTTGGCTTTACTGATGATGTTAGTAGTACCGAGTTATTACAAGATTCCAAGCATCATATAGCGTCTATATCTGATGCCAGTGATCGTCTTTCTTACGTGATTGAACTGACAGAAAGTAATGCGCATAAGACTATCGACCAGGTTGATGAGTCGTTACGGTTGGTTGAACAGCTTCAACAGGGTTTTTTACACCGTAAGCAGTTGCTTGAAAAATTATCGGTATTGAAAAGTGAAAAGCCAGAGCTTGCCGATTTACATCAACAGCTTTGTGATTACGCAGAAGACCACTCAGGTGCGTTAGTCGATCTTAAAGAGCGTCTGACATCGATTATGTTAGCTCAGGAATATCAAGATATTACCGGACAGTTGATTAAACGAGTGATTCAGCTGGTTACGGATATTGAAGATGAGTTAGTGGGTCTGATGGAAGTGGCATCGCGTGTTAATAGTCTTGGTGCTTTATCACCGGACTTACAAAGCGAATCACCTAAAGAGAACGAGAAAGAGAAACAGAAGCCGTCTGGAATAGAAGCTGAAGGTCCGCAAATGGCTGGCCGTAACAAAACTGAGGTCGCGTCCTGTCAGGATGATGTTGATGATCTCCTCTCCAGTCTAGGCTTTTAACGGGTATATCGTATGTCCTTAGATGTTGATCAGGAAATTCTTGAAGATTTTTTAGTGGAAGCTGGAGAGATTTTAGAGCTGCTCTCGGAACAGTTGGTTGATCTCGAACAACATCCTGATGACAGAGAGTTGCTGAATGCAATTTTTCGGGGTTTTCACACCGTTAAAGGTGGCGCAGGATTTTTGCAGCTCGATCCGATGGTCGATTGTTGTCATAGCGCCGAAAACCTTTTCGACCAGTTACGCAATGACGCATTGAAAGTTTCGCAAGGGCTTATGGATCTTGTGCTTCAGGCACTGGATAGCGTTAACGCAATGTTTGAAGCTGTGCGTCAAGGGGATTATCCTGATGCTGCCGATCCTCAGCTGCTGTCGGGCCTGAATGCAATGGCTTTGGGGCAGGTAGCTGCATCAGCTCCCGTGGCCTCTCCCCAACCGGTAGCTTCACAGCAAACAGAAGCTGCAGTCAGTGCAGAGTTTGACCAATTAGTAGCAGACCTTGGGGGCGAAGAAGTCTCCCAGCCTGCAGCGTCAGTCATATCAAATGACCTGATTACAGAAGACGAGTTTGATGATCTGCTAGAGCAACTACACGGGCCTACTGGTGCTCCAGGTGTAACAGTGCAGCCATTGGTAACTATCGATTCAGACTTAATTACAGAGGATGAATTTGACAGCCTGCTGGATGAGCTCCATGGCCCCAGTGGCACACCTGGGCTTAATTCAGCTGTTGCCAGTTCTGCTGATGCTGAGTTTGATCAGCTCTTAGGTGGAGGTACTCCGTCAGTGGTGCAGGCTTCTTCTGGGGTCCCTGTTGATCTGATTACTGATGATGAGTTTGAGCATTTACTGGATGACCTTCAGGCAAGTGGGCAGGGAGCGTTTTCTTCGGATACCGCTTCTGCGCCTGTCCCAGCTCCAACCCCAATCCCAGTTCCAGTTGTTCCTGCAGAGCCGGTTAAGTCGAAAGCACCTGCTGCTCCTAAATCGCAGCAGGCAAAGCCGGTAGCGGAAAGTAATGTTCGGGTTGATACTCGCCTGCTTGATCAGATTATGAATATGGTCGGTGAGCTGGTGCTGGTTCGAAACAGACTGGTCAGATTAGGTGCTGAAAAGGATGATGGTGATCTGAGTAAGGCGCTTGGATCGTTGGATATGGTTACCGCAGATCTGCAGATGTCGGTTATGAAAACCCGAATGCAGCCGGTTAAGAAAGTCTTTGGACGCTTCCCGCGTCTGGTTCGTGATTTGTCTCGCCAGCTTAACAAAGAGGTTAATCTGGAATTGCGGGGAGAGGAAACTGATCTGGATAAAAACCTCGTAGAAGCATTGGCTGATCCTCTTATCCACCTAGTCCGTAATGCCATCGATCATGGTATTGAAGTGCCAGAAGTGCGCATCAGTAATGGTAAGCCTAGCCAGGGCCATGTGTTGCTCTCAGCAGAGCAGGAAGGGGATCATATCCTTCTGGTGATTGAGGACGATGGCGCGGGAATGGACCCTGAGAAGCTCCGGCAATTAGCGATTAAGCGGGGCATGCTTGATCCTGAAGCTGCGGGGCGTCTGAGTGATCATGAGTGTTATAACCTGATTTTTGCTGCCGGATTTTCTACAAAAGAACAGATCTCCGACGTTTCAGGGCGTGGCGTGGGTATGGATGTGGTGAAAACCAAGATTACCCAGCTAAACGGTAAATTGGATGTGGACTCCAACCTTGGGCTTGGGTCGCGTATTGAGATTCAGGTGCCTCTGACGTTGGCGATTATGCCGACCTTGATGGTGCTGCTAGAGGGGCAGGCGTTTGCCTTGCCGCTTGTGAATGTCAATGAGATCTTTAATCTTAATCTTACTCAGATCAATATGGTTGAAGGTCAACAGGTTATTATTGTTCGTGATAAGGCGATGCCTTTGTTTCATCTGAAGCGCTGGTTGTTGAAGGGGCATGAGAAAGAGCCTCTACCTGAAAATGGACATGTGGTAATCACAAATATCGGTAATATGCAGGTGGCGTTTGTTGTCGATCAATTAGTGGGTCAGGAAGAGGTGGTGATAAAGCCTCTGGGTTCCGTACTGCATGGTACTCCAGGTCTGTCTGGAGCAACGATTACCGGTGATGGAAAAATTGCACTCATTGTTGATATTCCTAGCTTGCTAAAGGCCTATGCTAGCTGAGCATCGTAACTATAGATTCAGATGCTGGAGAACTGTATGACAGTTCGAGTTTTAGTTGTTGATGACTCGGTTTTTTTTCGTAACCGAATCAGTCAGATGTTGGCTGCCCACCCTGATATTCAGGTGATTGATACGGCTAAGAATGGAAAAGAGGCTGTTGATAAAGTAAAACGGTTAAATCCTGATGTTGTCACCATGGATGTTGAAATGCCAGAGATGGACGGTATTACGGCGCTTAAACTGATAATGACTGAGAGCCCTTGCCAGGTGGTGATGCTTTCTTCGCTGACACAGCGTAGTGCCGCCGTGACTCTGGAAGCTCTGGCGCTGGGTGCTGTAGACTATATGGAAAAGGATGCCCGTGCCTGGGTGGCAGATTCTACAGCCATCGGTGTGACTCTGGTTGAAAAAGTTATCGCCTTGGGTCGGCAAAAGAGAGGTGCTAATCGCTCTGTTTTATCAATCAAACCTGAAGTTAAACAAGCTTCTAGCCCCAGTAGCGCTAAGCAAATTGATATTGATAGCACTGAATTAGCCGATGCTCTACCAAAGGTGCCCGACTGTAAAATTGTCACTATAGGCTCTTCTACCGGTGGACCCGCTGCATTGCAGCATGTCCTTACTGGGTTGCCGGCAAGTTTTCCTGTGCCGATTCTATTGACCCAGCATATGCCTAAAGCTTTTACTTCTGTGTTTGCCCGTCGCCTTAATGATCTCTGTGCAATAGAAGTTAAAGAAGCTGAAGACGGTGATCAATTGCTACCGGGGTGTGCCTACCTGGCACCTGGAGGGCAGCAGATGATTATCGACCCCGCTAATTCATCCAAGCTTATTATTCGTGAAAGTGATGAACGTATGACGTATAAACCGAGTGTGGATCTGACTTTCGCCTCTGTAGCAAAAGGATATGGTTCGCGGGTTTTAGCCGTTGTTTTAACCGGTATGGGGGCGGATGGTTGTGAGGGTGCCAGAGTATTAAAAAAATCTGGAGCCTGTGTTTGGGCTCAGGATAAAGACAGTAGTACTATTTTTGGTATGCCAAAGGCTGTTATTACAGCTGAGCTGGCAGACGCCGTGCTTAATCTAGATAATATAAAACAGACGTTAACTCGCTGGGGACAACGATGAATCTGATCAGCCTTAGTGGCATTGTACTGGCAGCATTAGCAATAGTAGGTGGGAATCATCTGGCAGGCGGGGCGGTTGAAGATCTGGTTGATATACCTGCTCTGCTTATCGTATTGGGAGGCACCTTTGCCGCCGTATTTATTCAGTCATCTCAGTCTGAATTGTCTCGTGCGATAAAGCTATCCGGTATGGTTTTCGGACGTGCTGACCAGAACTATCGTGAAGGGATAAACAGCATCGTTAGCTGGTGTGTAATTGCCCGCAGGAAGGGTTTGCTGGCTCTGGAAGACGAGATTGATATACAGCGGGACAGCTTTGTTCGCAACGGCTTGCAAATGTTGGTTGATGGACGGGCTCCCGATGTTATTCGTTCTACACTTGAAACCGAGCTGGTTAGCCGAGAATATCGTGATATTCAGGCGGCGAAGGTGCTTGAGAGTATGGGTGGCTACGCTCCAACAATGGGTATTATTGGCGCGGTGTTGGGGTTGGTGCATGTGATGTCTAATCTGGCTGATCCGGCAAGTCTGGGGGCCGGTATTGCCACCGCATTTGTAGCCACTATCTATGGTGTAGCGATCGCAAATCTGTTGTTCCTGCCGTTAGCGAATAAAATTCGTTCTATGGTGCTACAACGCTTCTACTTTCAGGAGATGATGTTGGAAGGATTGCTCTCTATTGCGGAAGGACAAAACCCTCGAATTATTCAGTTGCGGCTTCAGGGTTACCTGGAACAGGGGCATTAAGTTATGCCTAGGCGGAGAGTTGAGGAACAAAATCTGCATGCTCAGCGTTGGGTAATTTCATATGCAGATTTTATTACCTTGTTGTTCGCCTTTTTTGTCGTAATGTACGCGATTTCATCAGTTAATGAAGAAAAATATAAGCAGGTAGCTGATTCTCTATCAGGCGTTTTTTCCGGCCCTGAAGGTAATGCTGAAAGAGCGATAGAGGGTAAAACCGAGACAGACCCTGCCGGTATTGGCGTGTTTCAGGGAGGCGAAGGAAAGAGTGGAACGCCGACTGTGAAAATTATTCAGCCAAAACCTGAAAATAGCGCTGTTCTGAAAGCGATCGGCGAACAGATGGACGTTCAGTTCAAAAAACTGATTAGAAGTGGGCATGTTGCGGTACAGAGTAATAACTTATGGGTAGCGCTGGAATTAGGGGCTAATCTGGTATATCCCGAAGGAGGGGGGTTGCCAGCAATTACTAGTGACCCTGTGTTTGAACGAGTGGCAAAAATTCTTAATCAATACGATAACCCTATTCACGTTGAGGGTTATACGGATAATCAGTTTATATCTACGGATGAGTATCCCTCTAACTGGGAGTTGTCGGCAGCACGGGCAGCTGGGGTGGTCAGAATCCTTGAGTTGAATGGAGTGAAGCCTCAACGCATGGCAGCGGTTGGCTTCGGTGAGTACCAGCCTTTAGCTGATAATGAGACCGAAGATGGACGTAAGATGAATCGCCGGATTGTGATTGTTGTCACCCGGGACAGAAAAACTCAGCGTGTTGTCTCGGCCTTTGGCAGTGAGCAGGTTAGTGAAGATGCTGTGAGTGGTATTCTTACAGAAAGCGGGTTGCCCGAATCAGCAATAGAGAAAGTTGTTGATGAGCAGGGCCGAATTAGTTTTCGTCGTAAAGATCAAACACAACCAATAGATACTGAAACATTAACGTCCCCGGAGACTTTTGCTCCGCAGACACAGGAGTCTCCGCAGTAATGCAGGTATGGGCGGTAGCCAATCAGAAAGGCGGTGTGGGAAAAACCACAACCGCAGTCGCAATAGCAGGTTTGCTGGCTGATGCAGGTCAACGAGTGTTGCTTGTTGATCTCGATCCTCATGGATCGATGACAAGTTACTTTAAATACGATCCGGATGAGTTGGAGAATAGTGTCTACGACCTGTTTCAACCCGGTTGTGATGTCGATATGAAGTTGTTAGAGCCTCTGTTAATGCCTACCTCTAATAATGGCATAGACCTGATTCCAGCAACGACAGCTTTGGCAACGCTGGAACGCAAAGCTATTGGAAGTGAGGGGATGGGGTTGCAGATCGCGAAAGCGTTGCGGTTGGTTAAAGATCGTTATGATTATGTCGTCATCGATAGTCCCCCAGTATTAGGGGTGCTGATGATCAATGCTCTGGCCGCTTGTGGACATCTACTCGTGCCTGTTCAGACTGAGTTCCTTGCTTTGAAAGGCCTTGAGCGGATGCTGCGGACTATCAAGATGATTAATCGCGCCAGAAAACGGCAGCTGACCTATACACTGATACCTACTTTCTTTGATCGCAGTATCGGTACTTCAGTAAGCTGCTTGCGAGAGTTGCATCAACGTTTTCCTGAGAATATTGCTGCTGGGGTTGTGCCAGTGGATAGTAAGTTTATTACCGCCAGTGCTAAGGGGATAACGCCCTCCCAGCTGGATTTGAGTATGCCGGGTGTTCAGGCTTATATCAGAATTTTACGTGGCTTGGCTGAGCGGAGCAGGGCATGAGTGAAGAATCGTTGAATCGGCAACAGCAGCTGGTGAAGGAATATCTGGATGCGCTTTTGAAAGATGAGCGTAACCCTTATAGTATCGAATCTGCTTTAGATATGTCTGAGTCCTCGGAATCTGAAGTTATAGAGATGCCTCTGGTTGCTTCGGAACTACCAAAAGCCGGGCCGGATATTGAAGATATAGAGCTGGATGATTTAGCAATTAAGCTGGACGTTGAGGTAAATCAAACTCAATCTGTTCAGCCAGAGCCAGAGCCAGAGCCAGAGCCAGAGCCAGAGCCAGAGCCAGAGCCAGAGCCAGAGCCAGAGCCAGAGCCAGAG
>NZ_JADGEW010000047.1 GCF_016744155.1 Amphritea sp.
GGCTATTGTAAAGAGATATAGGGTCGCAGAACAGGGCTGGTTGAAAAGATTATCAGTGCAGGTTGAGAAGTTGACGGTGGGCGGTATCTATAGCTTTGTCAACGTAAAAACCATACATGTCGACCGTGGTTATTCCGATCATCTTTTCAATTAGTTCGGAGCCGTCTAGTGGATTGATGAACAGGAGAGTAGGTGTTAATGAGCTACTGTAGCGCAAGGCAAACTGATTTGCTGATACCTGATGTCCATCTAGATCGATTAACTGGTAGCCGTCATTGATGATCAGATTTCGAAAAAGTAATCGATCGTCATACCTGCCACTTGCCTGCATCGGCTTGAGAATTTCCTCTTCAATCAGGCGGCAATAACTACAATTTGGCTGGCTGATTAACACCAATAGAAAATGCGAGTCAGCTAACTGGCTGTCTTTCTTCAAGTCGGTTAGCAGAGGTAGCTCTACCGCCTGAAGCGGGATGCTTAGAAATAGCAGGGATAGAAGGCTAAGCCGGGCTAAAAACTCTCTCATAGTTGGTCCAGAAATTCGATAATCCCCTCGACCACCTCGTCAGCATAGAGGTCTCGAAAATAGTGGTCTGCATCTTCGATAAGAAGTGACTCTATGTTTACATTATCGACTTTAGCCATGGCTTCAGGGAGATTACTGACCGTTTTGTCTGCAGAGCCGATAATCACCAGACTGGGGAGAGCCGTTTGTTGGAGCAGGGTCGGCGTATTAAAACGTGAGTCCGGTTTATAATAATTGATAAAGCTGCCAGCGGTCACCTGGGTATCAGCACAGTAGATAAAGTTGGTGGTTTCCATCATGTCGTCAGGTTTCATTTTCTCCGCTTGGCTCAAAACTGACTGAAGCGATTGACCATAACGTTGCTTATAGTTTTCGCGGGCATCAGATTCACTCCAGGTTGCGGGTGCAACCAATACCTGAGCAATAGCCGATTTAGGGTGGAGATTGCTATACCAGGCCGTTTGGTTACCTCCCCGAGAATGTCCGATAAGCACAACCTCATCAGCTCCCTGATTTTTAAGCCATTCAAGCCAAAGGTTTATTTCGCTTACAGCATCGGTATGTTTGTGATTATGAGGCGTTGTGCAATCGTACATGTCGTGACGGTTGTCTAGCCCGAGACTTAGATTGATAGCCAGGCTTGGCAGTTCTTCATCAGAGAGTAAGCCTTGAAGAGTAGATATGATCTCCATGCCGTTATGTGCCAGGGTTCCATGGGTGATCAGAGCGACTCGTCCGTTGACGGGTTGTTCATCCACTCGTTGCAAATTGGCATTAAGGGCGAGAGTTCCTTGTTTTATTGAAACCTCTTCGGCGCATAAAGGGCTGCAGAAAAATACTGAGGTTAAAAGGGCGGTGAAGTAGCCTGACCTGTTAAGCATAACGTTCTACTCTTATTTTTATTGTGTTTCTATAATGGTTATATTCATATATCTATAAGGAATATGCAATCATAGAATAGTCGCACTTAGGTTAAAACGGTAGATGTGAAAGAGGCGCACGAACATTGGAAGTAGGGAGCTAAGAATAGATTAACTAGAAGGTAGATAAAAGGAGCCTGAACAGACTCCTTGATCGTATTTTAATAGAAACCGTTTGTTTGGACGGTTCTGTTTGTTGCGCTTTTAATCATAGTCCTTCGTAGGCCAGAAGCGTGTACACGGGGATGCCAGACTGTAGGATTTTATCAGAACCTTTCAGGTCAGGAAGATCAATTAGGGCAGCGGCTTCGTATACTTCCGCGCCGAGCTCTTTAATAATGGTACAGGCTGCCATGATGGTTCCGCCTGTGGCGATAAGATCATCAAAGACTAGTACTTTATCTCCCTCTGCAACGGCATCTATTTGCATTTCAACCGCCGAAGTACCGTATTCCAGAGCGTATTCACAATTAATAGTTTTACCTGGCAACTTGCCTTTCTTACGTACCAGTACCAGAGGAATGTTGAGTTGGTAAGCCATAATAGAGCTAATCAGGAATCCGCGGGCATCGATGCTGGCAATATGGGTAATATCAGTATCGATATAGCGTTGGATGAAAGCATCAGAGATCATGCGTAATGCTTTTGGGTCTTTAAACAGAGGGGTGATATCTCTGAACATGACACCGGGTTCCGGCCAATCCGGAATTGTGCGCATGACTGACTTGATATAACACTCATCGAAGCTCATTAGGTTTACCTTAAAACAGTATGAATATGGACACAAAATAATACCCGCATAGAGCGGGTATTATGATGCTTCCGGGATGACGTTATGTAAGAGGGCAGGACTTTTCTTCGCTGCTATCTTCGTCTTGAGACTCACCGGACAGTTTGAAAATCTCTTCAATGTTGGTTAGCTCTATCTCTTTACCATCAACACTAACCAGTTCCATTTTCTGGAATCTGGTAAAGATTCTGCTGACCGTTTCAACGGCAAGCCCTAGGTAGTTACCAATCTCATTGCGGGACATCGACAGTCGGAAATTAGTCGTTGAATAGCCACGCGCTTTGAAACGGTTAGAAAGCTTTACGAGGAAAGAGGCTACTCGTTGTTCCGCATTCTTCTTGCTAAGTAGCAGCATCATCTGCTGATCATCACGGATCTCTTTACTCATTGTTCTGAGAATCTGACGACGAAGTTCTGGTAGCTGCCCAGATAGATCATCGAGTCTCTCGAACGGAATTTCACAGACCGTTGTTGTCTCGAGAATTTTCGCCGAAACGGGATATTCCTCGTTATCAAAGCCGCTCATACCAACCAATTCACCAGGGAAGTAGAAGCCGGTAATTTGTTCTTCTCCCTCATTGGTAAGGGTATAGGTTTTGATAGTTCCCGCACGGATTGCGTATACAGATGAAAAAGGTTCGCCCTGATGGAACAGGTGCTCGCCTTTCTTCAGTGGTCGGCTTTTATCGACAATATCATCAAGCCGTTCCATCTCTGTCATATTAAGGGACACGGGTAAGCACAGTGAACTGAGGCTGCATGTACCACAATGAGCCTGCTGCAAGCTATGTAGTTTCCCTTCAGATGCCTTATGGTTGCCCATAAAATGATGTCCTGTATTCGTTATTTTAGACGTAGCTAATACTCGATTATCTACTAAAAAGTACACCGGGTGAAGTGTTTCCGAATCAAATGATACGGGAAAACCCTTTTGTCGGTGACTGCTTCGGTATATAGGCATCGAAAGCCATGCATATTCTGCGAATCAGTAAGCGTCCTGCCGGAGTTACTTCGATACTGTCATTAGTGAGTACAACCAGGCCGTCCCCGGTGAGTTTTTCCAATTCCAGTAACTCTTCATTAAAGTACTCAGCAAAAGATATTTCAAACTGATCTTCAATATCTTTTTTATGTAACTGGAAATGGCAGATCAATTGGGTAATCACTGCCCGGCGGATTCGGTCATCGAGTGTTAGGGTGACGCCGCGCTTAATAGCGTTATCACGCGTTTCTACTGCGGCAGAATAAAGCGCAATGTCATGCTCATTCTGATAGTAAACATCACCTATCTGACTAATAGATGAGACACCCATTGCCACCAGATCGCAATCACTGTGAGTCGTGTATCCCTGGAAATTTCTATGAAGTTTTCCACTTAGTTGAGCCAGCGCCAGTTCATCATCGGGTTTGGCAAAATGGTCCATGCCGATGTAAACATAACCCGCATCAATCAGCTTGCTGATCGTGGTTTCGAGAATAGCCAGCTTAGTCTCAGGGCTGGGCAGGTCTTCAGTTTTGATATGACTTTGTGAACGGAAACGGTCCGGCATATGGGCATAGTTGAATACCGACAAGCGGTCAGGATCGAGATCGATAATGGTATCAAGAGTTTTAGTGAAGCTTCCTAAGGTCTGATGTGGGAGGCCGTAGATAAGATCTATATTGATTGAACGGAATCCCAGGCGTCGGGACTCATTCAATACATCGGCTATCTCTTCTACCGGTTGCACCCGATTTACGGCTTCCTGTACTTTAAGCTCGAGATCCTGAACACCAAAGCTTACCCGGTTGAAGCCGATGTCACGCAGCACTTTGAGCATTTCGTGGTCGACTTCACGGGGATCTATCTCGATTGAGTAATCGCCGGAATCATCATCAAGCAGCTTGAAGTTTTCACGCAACTTCTGCATCAGTTCGATCATCTGATCGTTACTGATAAAGGTGGGAGTGCCTCCGCCTAAATGGAGTTGTTCAACAATCCGGTCATTTGAATACCACTCAGAGAGCTGGACCATCTCTTTATACACTGTATCAAGATAGGGCTGTGCCTTCTTCCGGTTGCGGGTAATTACTTTATTACAAGCACAGTAATAACAAACGTGAGCACAGAAGGGGATATGCACATAGAGTGATAGCGGCGTGTTGAGGTCAGCTGTTTGTTGGCCGGTCCTGACCAGATCAGTAGCAGAGAGTTTTGGATCAAACTGGATTGCCGTTGGGTACGAAGTATAACGCGGGCCTGATAAATCATAGCGGCGGATCAGATCGAGATCCCATTTAATCAGATTGTTCTGGTTCACAATATTTCTCACTTCTACAGCAAAGGGTCGATTATAGAGATTTAAATCGCCCCGGTATTGATGTTTATCAAGCTAGTGTCAGTCCGAATCCCTGCCAGGGAACGGTATATAGCCCGAAAACTATAATCATTACGCCTGCTATGGTTTGGGCTTTTCGATTTTTTAACAAGGCCTGTACCTGGTTCGCCATTAAGCCTGTCGCAAACATGGCGGGTATTGTTCCTAGGCCAAAGCAGGCCATCATTAAGGCTGATGTTCTCCAGTCATTGGCTGTAGCGCTCCAGATCAGAGTGCTGTAAACCAGGCCACAGGGTAGCCATCCCCAGAGTAATCCCAGTGCCAGTGACTGAAGAGGCGTCTGGACGGGTAGTAGCTTACGGCTCAATGGTTGAATATGTTTCCACAAATGACTGCCTTGCCGTTCAAGATAGCTAAGGCCCTTCCATATCTGGGCAACATAGAGCCCCATCATGATCAGAATTATACCGGCCAGGCTGCGCAAAAATAGTGAGACTTCAGGCGAACGAATCAACCATCCGATACTTCCCATCAAGGCTCCAGCTATAGCGTAGCTTAGAATGCGCCCTGAATTGAAGCCAAGAAGAAGTAATGCCGGTCGTTGGTTTTGTCGGTCTATACCCATTGCCACAGCACTTGAAATGCCGCCGCACATTCCTAGGCAATGTGCGCTTCCGAGTAGGCCAAGCAATAGGGCCGTAACGACGGAAAGAGGTTCTATCATTCGCTTTTATCTTGAGGCTTTACGGGCGCTTGTTTTGCATCATCAGGTATCAAATGTTCGTCGTCATCGTAGAGAATGCTGTGAGCTGGTGACTCAAGATCATCATACTGACCGCTGTTAACTGACCAGAAAAACCCCCATATTGCTAAGCCTGAAAAAACAATAGCGATAGGGATGAGCAGGTACATAATATTCATGGTGTGGTTATCTTTCTTGATTGGTCAGGTGATTCTACCCGATTTGTCCGGGCAAGTTTAGACAGTCTAAGGGCGTTGCCAACTACAACTAAAGAGCTGGCAGACATCCCAATAGCTGCCATATAGGGGGCTATCATTCCCGTTGCTGCCAATGGAAGTGCGATCATATTGTAGAATATTGCCCAGCCCAGATTTTGGCGGATAATTTTTTGATTCTTTCTTGCCAGTTGCAGTGCCTGGGGTAAGCGTTGCAGTTCTCCTGATATCAGGACCGCGTCGGCATTGGTTTTAGCAAGATCAGTGGCTGAGCCCATCGCTATGGAGGTCTGCGCACCAGCCAGTACAGGAATGTCATTGATGCCGTCGCCAACCATAATGACTCGGGCTCCATTAGCTTGAAGAGACTGAATATGTTGTAGTTTTTGTTCCGGTGAGACACCTGAAATAATATTTTCAATACCCAGCTCTTTAGCAATATGCCCGACAGCGGCGGAGCTGTCCCCCGTGAGCATCTCAACTTGTAAGCCCATGCGAGTTAGTTGAGCCAGGGTGTTTTTAGCTTGTTTCCGCGGGGCGTCACTTAATCCTATCCATGCAACAGGTTCAGATTCAGACGCCAGTAATAACCATTGTCCGTGATCATCAGGGGCATCATCGTAGCTAAGCGTGGTTAAACAGTGTCGGCTGGCAAAAGCGGGTTTACCAATAAGGTAGCGCTGTCCATTCACTTGGCCTTCCAATCCCAGACCTACGTGATTGGTTATTTCTGCAGCCTGAATCGGTTCCATAAGTTTTGCTTGTACATGGAATGGTTTGGCAATTGGGTGTTCGGAGTGTGCTTCCAGGGCGCAGGCGATAGCCAGCGTTTGCTCATAGTTTAATTGACCGAGAGGGATAACACTTTTTAGTGAAAGGTTGCCTTCAGTCAGAGTACCTGTTTTATCAAAAATGATATGGGTCGCTTTAGCTAAACTTTCCAGTACATGACCTCGGGTAATTAAGAGGCCATTCTGACGCAGTGTTCCAGTAGCAACGGTCAGTGCTGTTGGCGTTGCCAATGATAGGGCGCAGGGGCAGGTAACAACCAGGACCGATAGGGTGATCCAAAACGCATGTTCGGGTGCAATAAACCACCAGCTGATGCCGACAACCAAAGCTGTTAGTAAAACGGCAGCGACAAAATAGCCAGCTAGTTTGTCAGCGATCTGGGCAGCTTTTGGTTTATCCTCGTGGGCTCGCTCTAGAAGCCTTACAATGGCTGAAAGCTGAGTGGCTGCGCCTACCTGTGTAATCTCAATCTGCAGCGGGTTTTCAACATTGCATGTGCCGCCAACGATAGAATCCCCGCTGGCCTTACTAACGGGCAGGTATTCACCGGTTAGCGCAGATTCATCAATACTGCTTTGGCCTGTAAGAATAATGCCATCAGCAGGTACAGTGTGTCCCGGTTTTACCAGTATTCGGTCGCCGATATTCAGATCGGTGGCCGGAACCATTATTTCTTCACCATCCTTCAGTAGAGTTGCGCTGGCAGGTAATAGATTAAGCAGGGAGTTTCCTGCCCGGCCAGTTCGGTGTCTGGCTTTCATTTCCAGAAAACGACCGATCAGCAGAAAGAAAGTGAACATAGTGACTGAATCATAATAGACTTCACCGGAAGCTGTCACGGTTGCCCATATGCTGGCTAGATAAGCCCCGCCAACCGCAAGTGACACTGGGACATCCATGGTCAGATGGCCGGTTTTAATGTCACGAATAGCGGCGCTGAAAAAAGGACGGGCGGAGTAAATAACAACCGGGGTGGCTAAGACAAAGCTTGCCCAGCGAATAAAGTTGACTAGATGATCTTCAATACCTTGCATCTCACCCGCATAAAGAGCCATGGCTAGCATCATTACCTGCATGCAGAATACGCCGGCAATGCCTAGCCTTCGTGTAGCCTTGCGGGTTTCTGATGCAAGCATCTGCTCCTCTTTATCAGGATGGTAAGGATGACCCTGATAGCCGATTCGGTAGATAGAGGTGAGAATGCTACTCAGTTGAATTTCGTCATTATTCCAGCTTAGTTGAGCTCGATGATTAGTAAGATTTACTGATGCCTTTGTTACGCCAGGCAGATTACTTATCTGATGTTCTAAAAGCCAGACACAGGCAGCGCAGGTAATGCCTTCAATAACCAGTGCCGCCTGTTTAATGCCATCTTCGCTTTCTGAAACAAATGCTTTCTGTATAGAGGCTTGGTCATACAAGGCCAATTCGGCAAGTAACTGTTCAGGAATTGAAAGGTCTGTAAACTCTGGCGAACGAGTTTCACCGGTACGGTGTTTATAGTAGTTCTCCAATCCACCATCTGAAATCGCTTGCGCGACAGCCTGACAGCCTGGGCAGCACATGCGCTGGGCTTTGCCCTTAATCAGAGTGATAAAGTTGGAGTGATGGGGGATATCAAGGCCGCAATGAAAGCAGCCTTGATCGTTGTTGCCAGGTTCTTGTTGTGCGTTCATGAATGGCGTTTACTCGGAGCCGAGCTTAAAAATTTGCTCGTCGTAAGGGGGCTCAACTTCAAGCCTTAGTTGCCATGCTTTACCCTCAGGCTGAATAATCAGAAATTTTCTACCTTTCAGGGTTTTATCGAGAGAACCTGCATAATATCCCGGCTGTAATTCACGTAGCGGCACCAGAATGTCCAGAGACGCTCTGGATGGGTGGCCAATGATCAGTTCCAGCTGAGAGGGCAGCGTGGTGTCATTCGAGCTTTTAAGCTTAACAACGACGTCGCCGGTTAGCTGGTCCAACTTAAGATCGCCATATAAACCCATGGTGCGGGCTGCTTCAATGCTAGAGTTATCCGCATGAAAAGCCTTGGCTTTTTTGGTGTATTCATCAAGTACAACGCCATCATTAGTGACGATAGAGGCGGTAATATAGACCGTAGAGTAGAGTACTGTGGCGATTAGAGGTGCCAAAATAAACCACAACCACTGTC
>NZ_JADGEW010000028.1 GCF_016744155.1 Amphritea sp.
AGACAGTCATAACACTGAGCACCTTTTAAGTGCTCGAGACCTTTAAGAGGCCCCGGCAGAGTGCGTTTGAATATAATGAATTTGATTACAAATAATTAAAAAACAAACTAACAGACTGATTTAAATAGATTTCTAACGAGACGGCACATTCCCTGCTTTTACTAAAGCAATAAATCTAACAAGCAAACTTTCAGAAAGTTGAAAGTGAAATTTTTAACTCTAGACAACGGCGTCTGCTCTTACCGATCTAACCATCGGCAGGAACAGGCGCTTTTTTTTTGATTAACTTTTTTGCTTCACTTTTTAAAAATTTATCATTTTCAGGAGCCACATCACATGTCTCAACAATTGCTATCTAAACTTATGGGCCGCCGCTCGCTATTGCAGGGTGCGGTGAAGACTTTCGGAGCTGTGGCGGTTGGCAGCCTGCTGGCAATGAGTTCTGCCCAGGCAGCCGTTGGCGAGCCGGAAAAAGAGGATCTGAAGTTTGGTTTTATCAAGCTGACGGATATGGCGCCATTGGCAATCGCTTATGAAAAAGGCTACTTCGAAGATGAAGGCCTGTACGTACAATTAGAAGCGCAGGCGAATTGGAAAGTACTATTAGACCGGGTTATCGATGGTGAACTTGATGGCGCGCACATGCTGGCAGGTCAGCCACTGGGCGCAACAATCGGCTATGGCACCCAGGCACATATCATTACCGCTTTCAGCATGGACCTGAACGGTAACGCGATCACCGTTTCCAACGATATCTGGGATCAGATGAAACCCCATGTGCCTAAGGGCGCTGACGGTAAACCTGTCCACCCAATCAAAGCAGATGCTCTGAAACCTGTTGTCGATGCCTTTAGGGAAGAAGGCAAGCCGTTCAACATGGGCATGGTATTCCCGGTATCGACCCACAACTACGAGTTGCGTTATTGGCTGGCTGCCGGTGGTATCCACCCAGGCTTCTATGCACCCCATAAGGGTGATACTGCCGGTCAGATCGATGCCGACGCCTTACTCTCGGTGACACCTCCGCCTCAAATGCCCTCCACTATGGAAGCCGGTACCATCTATGGTTATTGCGTAGGCGAGCCCTGGAACCAGCAGGCAGTCTTCAAAGGGATAGGTGTACCGGTTGTAACCGACTATGAGATCTGGAAAAACAACCCTGAGAAAGTGTTCGGTGTATCCAAAGGCTGGGCTGATGCAAACCCGAACACTCATATTCGAGTTGTTAAAGCGATGATCCGTGCAGCCAAATGGTTAGATGACAATAACAACGGTAATCGCCCTGAAGCGGTAGAGATTCTCTCCCGTTCTGACTATGTCGGTGCAGACTACGATGTTATCGCTAACTCAATGACTGGCACATTCGAGTACGAGAAAGGCGATAAGCGCGAAGTCCCTGACTTCAACGTATTCTTCCGTCACAACGCGACCTACCCTTACTACTCTGATGCTATCTGGTATCTGACTCAGATGCGTCGCTGGGGTCAGATTGCTGAACCTAAGTCCGATGACTGGTTCATGGAAACGGCTAAAAAAGTCTACCGTCCCGACATCTATGCTTTAGCGGCTAAAGAGCTGATCACAGAGGGCAAGCTCGAAGCAAATGAGTTCCCAGACTTCGCGACTGAAACAGGCTACAAGCCACCACAGACTCACTTCATTGATAACATTACCTATGATGCTACCCAGCCAAATGAGTATCTGACTAAGTTTAAAATCGGCCTACAACCAGACACTACGCTTTAACGTCTGCTTGACGCCTGACAGAAAAGCCTTACTAGAAAGTTCTATTAGAAAGCTCTACTAGAAAGACACACCAAAAACCAAAGGGTCACTCATCAGAGTGACCCATTGGAGAGGCATTATGAGTAGCATCGCATTAAAACTATTAAAGCCATTAGGGTTACCAGAGAAATTTAATCTGGCTCAACTAATTAAGTCATTGGTCGTTCCTATGAGTGGGATGCTGGTATTTCTGTTTATCTGGAATATCGGCGCTCAGAACATTCACACCTCTTTAGGTGAATTTCCTGGCCCGGCTCAGGTATACGAAGAGAGCAAGAACCTAATCGCAGAGCATAATAGAGAACGTCAGAAAGAGGTCGCCTTTTATGAACGCTTGGATATACGTAATGCGAAGAAGTTAGCAGCCAATCCCGATGCGGTCATAAAAACCCGACCTTACACCGGCAAGCCCACCTTTATTGACCAGATTGGCACCAGCCTGGTAACCGTTTTGGCCGGTTTTTTTGCCGCCTCACTGATCGCTATTCCTGCGGGCATTGTGATCGGACTGAATAAAACACTCTACAGCGCGTTCAACCCGGTAATACAGTTATTCAAACCGGTTTCACCATTGGCATGGCTACCACTGGTGACTATGGTTGTCAGTGCCGTCTATGTTAGTGATGACCCGATGTTTGCTAAATCTTTTGTTACTTCACTGATTACCGTTTCACTTTGCTGCCTCTGGCCCACCCTGCTAAACACCGCGGTAGGCGTATCAACCATCAGTGCAGACCTGAACAACGTTAGTAAGGTACTGCGCCTGGCCTGGCTGACCCATGTTATGAAGATTGTTATTCCTTCAGCCATCCCGATGATCTTCACCGGCTTACGCCTGTCACTGGGCATCGCCTGGATGGTACTGATTGCCGCAGAGATGCTGGCACAAAACCCCGGCCTAGGTAAGTTTGTCTGGGATGAGTTCCAGAACGGTAGCTCTAGTTCACTGGGACGGATAATGGTTGCTGTATTAGTCATCGGGCTGATCGGATTCGTACTGGATCGGGTCATGCTGGCACTACAGAAGAAAGTATCCTGGGATAAGTCAGTAGAACTGAGATAAGCGACCTTGATGTCAAAGGTTAGGAGAAAATTATGACGACCAAAACACACCTTGAGTTAACCGGTGTCGATATCGACTTTCCAACACCCAGCGGCCCGTTTAAAGCCCTGAAAAACGTTAACCTGAAAATAGATCAGGGCGAGTTTGTTTCGCTGATCGGTCACTCCGGTTGCGGTAAATCTACCGTTCTGAATATTGTCGCCGGCCTGTATCAAGCAACAAAAGGCGGCGTACTCTTAGACGGTAGAGAAGTTAATCAACCTGGCCCCGAACGGGCAGTCGTTTTTCAAAACCACTCTCTATTACCTTGGTTAACCGCCTATCAAAATGTTGAACTGGCGGTTAAACAGGTATTCAAAAACAGCAAATCTAAAGCTGAGATGAAAGAGTGGATCGAACATAACATGCACCTGGTACATATGGATCATGCTATGCATAAACGTCCCGACGAGATCTCCGGCGGTATGAAACAGCGGGTGGGTATCGCTCGTGCACTAGCGATGGAGCCAACCGTAATGCTGATGGATGAACCTTTTGGCGCGCTGGACGCACTGACACGGGCGCATCTGCAAGATTCGCTGATGGAGATTCAGGCAGACCTGAATAACACAGTGATCATGATTACCCACGATGTCGATGAAGCGGTACTGCTCTCCGATCGAATCGTGATGATGACCAACGGCCCGGCGGCAACGGTCGGTGAAATACTCGACATCAAATTGGAACGCCCTCGCCATCGCCTGGAACTGGCCGATGACCCTGAATATAACCGTTATCGTGCCGCTGTTCTGAGCTTCCTCTATGAGAAGCAGAGAAAACCGGGGGAGGTGCCGACTGAACCGGTCACCGCCGAAGAGATACCTGAGCAGATTAACCACGAGCCGGAATCAACACCTCTGCTGGCGGATGAACAAGCCGCCTGAAAGATACTGACTTGATTACGACTGAAATGCCCGGCGCCCCGCCGGGCTTTTTTGTGGAACCTGACCTTAATCACGACGAGATGCCGCTCCCACACTGGCCGCTGTAAGCGGTGTTTATAAAAGTGAAACTCTACCGGGAGACACCTTTCTGTGCACAAGCCTAAACCCTCGCCCCAACACCGTGCACCAACTCTGCAAATAATCGCTTTGGATAAAACCAAAAAACACATAACTATTTGAAATATATGAATATATAAAACATAGGCACGGTCTCTGCAATAGCTTAAGCGCCTAACTTAGGCTTCTCATATTTTTTTGGACAATGGTGTTCATCCTCCGGTACTACGCATTCGTACCGGCTGATGAACACCTTTTTTTTTGGGATTTTTTAATGACAAAACCTCATCTCATCATCATCGGTAACGGCATGTCCTCTGGCCGTCTACTAGACGACATTCTGAAGCGGGACCCGGATATGTATCGGATTACCGTATTCGGTGCTGAGGGTTATGCAAACTACAACCGCATCATGCTCTCTCCGGTACTGGCTGGCGAGATCAAGGCCCGCGATATCGTTACCCATTCTGAACAGTGGTATCAGGATCAGAATATCGCACTACACAGTGGCGATACCGTCACCGGGATTGATACTAAAAACCAGACTATCAGTTGTCAAAGTGGTACTACATTCAGCTACGACAAGCTGGTACTGGCAACCGGATCAGAACCTGTTATCCCCCCCGCAGCCCGCGACGCTCAGATGGAAGGGATTCTGAGTTTCCGTAGGCTGGATGATATTGATCGCACCATGGCTAAAGTCAACGATATCAGCCATGCAACCGTCGTAGGTGGTGGACTATTAGGTCTGGAGGCCGCCTGGGGGCTTCGTCAGCAAGGCCTGGATGTCACCGTTATTCACCGCGGCGAATGGCTACTGAATCGACAACTCGATCCTGCGGCTGGCGAACTCCTTAAACAATCCTTAGAAGCACGCGGCATCAGCTTTCGCCTCAATGCTGAGATCACTCAATTTTCCAGTCACCAAGCACTATATTCCGATGAGAGTTCTACCCTTCTGCCCGGCGGTTCAGAAAGCGAAGCGCACCCAAGCTCTGAGGCTCTTAAGAAGGTCTTTGTAAAGAAGGACTCTGAACAGAAGGAAACTCTCCAGCAAATTACCCTGAATGACGGTTCAGTTCTCAACACTGAACTGGCCGTCATAGCAATCGGCATAACTCCCAATCACTCGCTGGCGAAAGCCAGTGCGCTCGATTGCGACAGGGGAGTTTTGGTCAATGACCAGATGCAGAGCTCTCACCCGAATATATTTGCCCTGGGTGAATGCACCCAGTTTGGTCAACATACTTTTGGTCTGGTTGCCCCTTTGTGGGACCAGGCAGCAGTACTGGCAGATCAACTGTGTGAAACATCGGATCAACGCTTCAGTGTTAAACCTTGCGCCACTAAACTCAAGGTTTCGGGTATCGCTCTATTTTCAGCAGGCGAGTTTTTAGACAACCCCGACAGTGAATCAATCATCTGCCAGGACTTCAAAAATGGCGTTTATCGAAAGCTCATTTTCCGTGACCAAAAACTTACCGGGGCAGTACTTTACGGCGCTGTAAATGATGGAAATTGGTACTTCGAACTAATTCAGGCTCAACAGCCCGTTCAACATTTAGCACCAGACCTTATCTTTGGCCGACGCTACTGCGAAGCCGAATCAATCACCAGCGGTATCCCAGAGATTCAAATCTCTGTACCCGAGCATAATTCTCCGATCCTAAATCCACAGGAACTTAGCCCGTCAGCAGGAGCAACCTCATGAGTAAAACAAAATTAGTTATCGCCGGTAACGGCATGGTTGGCCATCAATTTCTTCAAAGCCTGGCAGACAGCGGTCAGCTAGCAAACTTTGAAGTGACTGTTTTCTGCGAAGAGAGTCGATTAGCCTATGACCGGGTTCACCTGAGCGCCTACTTTTCAGGTTCAACCGCTGAAGATCTGGCCATGGGTAATGCCGAGGTTTATCGCAGCTGGGGCCTGAACGTCCTAACCGGGGAAAAAGTAGCTGAGATAGATCGCACCCGCAAATCCGTGACCACCGATAAGGGCCGCGAACTAAGCTACGACAAGCTTGTTCTGGCCACCGGCTCATACCCCTTTGTACCGCCGGTACCGGGACATGATCGTGGACAGTGCTTGGTATACCGAACCATTGATGACCTGGAAGCCATTGCTAAAGCCGCTAAGCATTCTAAGATAGGTACCGTTGTCGGTGGCGGTCTGCTCGGTCTGGAAGCCGCTAAAGCACTAAAAGATCTGGGACTGGAAACTCATGTGGTTGAGTTCGCTCCCCGTTTAATGGCCGTCCAACTGGATAATGGTGGCGGTGCCATGCTGCGCCAGAAGATTGAAGCGCTGGGTGTAACGGTGCATACCGAAAAAAACACCCAACTGATCGATGAGGGTGAGCAGTGCTTCCACAAGATGAACTTTGCCGATGGTGAAGTACTGGAAACCGACCTTATTCTCTTCTCTGCCGGTATCCGTCCACGTGATGAGTTAGCTCGACAGTGTGAACTGGAAGTCGGTGAACGCGGCGGTATCGTAATCAACAATTACTGCCAAACTTCTGACCCTGCTATCTACGCCATTGGTGAGTGTGCCCTGTGGAATAAACAGATCTTCGGCTTAGTAGCCCCCGGCAACCAGATGGCTAAAGTAACGGTTTCTCACTTAACTAATGGCCCAGATAGCTTTACCGGGGCCGACATGAGTACCAAGCTGAAACTGATGGGTGTTGACGTTGCCAGTATTGGCGATGCCCACAGTCGAACACCGGGGGCGCGTAACTACAGCTTCGTTGATGAACGTGAGGGGATCTATAAAAAGCTGGTTGTTTCCGAAGATGGTAAGACGCTATTAGGCGCAATTCTGGTGGGTGATGCCGAACAGTACGGCACACTATTACAATATATGCTCAACGGCATTCACCTGCCAGAATACCCGGACACGCTGATTTTGCCTAGCCGGGGCGACGATCAACAGACCGGGCTGGGGGTTGCAGCCCTGCCGGAAACAGCCCAGATATGTTCTTGTCATGATGTTAGTAAGGGTGACGTTCGGGCAGCACTGGATACCGGATACTGCACCCTGGGCGATGTCAAAGGTGCCACTAAAGCGGCCACTGGCTGCGGTGGTTGTGCTGCACTGCTAACAGACTTGGTAAACCACGAACTGGAAGAGATGGGAGTCGAAGTAAACCGTGACCTCTGCGAACACTTCCCTTACAACCGCCAAGATCTTTACAACCTGATCCGAGTTGAAGAGATCCGTAGCTTTGATGAGCTGTTAGATAAACATGGTAGCGGTCACGGTTGTGAGATCTGTCGTCCGGCCGTGGGTAACATTCTGGCTTCATGTTGGAACGATTTCATTCTCAGCGAAAAGAACGTTGCCCTTCAGGATACCAATGACACCTTTATGGCGAATATGCAGAAGGATGGTACTTATTCAGTGGTGCCCCGGGTTGCCGGTGGAGAGATAACCGCCGATAAGCTAATCACCCTCGGTCAGGTGGCTAAGAAATACAACCTCTATAGCAAGATTACCGGCGGCCAGCGAGTCGATCTCTTTGGGGCACGTTTAGAACAACTACCACCGATCTGGGAAGAGCTCATCGCAGCCGGTTTTGAAACCGGACACGCCTACGGTAAATCCCTGCGTACGGTTAAATCCTGCGTCGGCAGCACCTGGTGTCGTTTCGGTGTCGATGATAGTGCAGGTTTGGCGATCGAGCTAGAGGATCGCTACAAGGGTCTGCGGGCACCCCATAAGATTAAGTTTGCGGTATCCGGGTGTACCCGGGAATGTGCCGAAGCCCAAAGCAAGGATATCGGTATCATCGCTACAGAGAATGGCTGGAACCTTTATGTCTGTGGTAACGGTGGGATGAAACCCCGCCATGGTGATCTGTTCGCAACCGATCTGGATAAGAAAACACTTATCAGCTACATCGACCGAATTTTGATGTTCTACATTAAGACCGCCGATCGTCTGCAGCGCACATCAGTCTGGATGGAAAACATGGAAGGCGGTTTGGACTATCTACGCGGGGTAATCATCGAAGACAGTTTGAGCCTCGCTGAAGAGCTGGAGCAGCAAATGTCTCACGTTGCTGCAACCTATCAGTGCGAGTGGAAAACTACCCTGGAAAATCCAGAAGCACTGAAGCGGTTCCGCCAATTTGTTAACACCAATGCCCGCGACAGTAATGTTGTGTTCGTTGAGGAACGTCAACAGATCCGCCCTGCCACGCCTGAAGAGAAGGCTGACATTCGGGCCGAACCGATCAAGCTGGTTAGCTGAAACAGAGGATATAACTATGTCTAACAAAACAATTTGGACCGCGGTGTGCGGTCAAAGTGATCTGATTCCAAACTCCGGCATCTGCGCTCTGGTAAACAATATTCAGATAGCCCTGTTCTATGTACAAAAAGAGCAGAGCGTATTCGCCATTGCCAACCATGATCCATTCAGCCAAGCCAATGTGCTGTCGCGGGGGCTGATCGGCTCTAAAGGTGATGATCTTTACGTCGCTTCGCCAGTCTATAAGCAGCATTTTTGTCTAAAAAGCGGCCGCTGCTTAGATGATGAAAACACCAACATCCAGGCCTGGCCTGCCCGGATTGAGAATGGTCAGGTGCAAGTGTTTTTTTAGCGCTTTATATAAGTTCAACAAACGTTACACAACAAATCTACAGGACCTTGATTGATGACTATCGCAACCCGCCCAGACCCTTGCCAGGTAAAAACCACTTGCCCCTACTGCGGAGTGGGCTGCGGTGTGAATGCCCAGGTAAGCGAGAATCGGCTGATTGCGGTAAGTGGCGACAAGGCACACCCTGCTAACCAGGGCCGACTCTGCGTTAAAGGTTCAGCCCTGCACGAAACATCAGGACTGGAAGGACGACTGCTGGCACCTCAAATCAAAGGCGAAACCGTCAGCTGGGACAAGGCTTTTGATCATGTCGCTCAAGGCTTTCGTGAAACCATAGAGAAATATGGACCCGATTCAGTCGCACTGTATCTCTCAGGCCAGATTCTTACCGAAGACTACTACGTTGCCAATAAGCTGATGAAAGGCTTTATCGGCTCCGCCAACGTCGATACCAACTCCCGCCTCTGCATGTCTTCTGCGGTAGCCGCTCACAAAAGAGCTTTTGGTGCTGACCTGGTACCCGGCTGTTATGAAGACCTGGAACTTACAGACCTGCTGGTACTGGTGGGATCTAATGCTGCCTGGGCACATCCGGTTATCTACCAGCGGATTGTCGCGGCAAAGAAAGTCAGACCGGAAATGAAGATCGTTGTCATTGATCCACGCCGGACAGCCACCTGTGATATTGCTGATCTACACCTGCCACTCAAGCCCGGTAGCGATGGATACCTGTTTACCGGCCTGTTGAGCTACCTGGCGGACAATAACGCGCTGAATAACTCATATATCAAAGATCACACCGAAGGCTTTGAGGACGCTCTAGAGGCCGCCAGAACACTCACAGCCGATCTAACCCAAACAGCAGATTTATGTGGATTAGAAAAATCTGATCTTAAACAGCTTTACCAATGGTTCTCTCAGACAGCTAAAGTTGTCACGCTGTTTTCCCAGGGGATCAATCAATCCTCTTCTGGAGTTGATAAGGGTAATGCGATCATTAACTGTCATCTTGCGACCGCAAAGATAGGCAAACCCGGTGCGGCTCCCTTCTCCATTACCGGCCAGCCCAATGCCATGGGCGGGCGGGAAGTCGGCGGACTGGCCAATCAGCTAGCAGCGCATATGGATTTCACTGATCCGGAAAATATCGAACTGGTTAAGACCTTTTGGCAGGCCCCGAAGATGGCCCGCAAAGAGGGTCTGAAAGCGGTCGATATGTTTCAGGCGGTCCATGACGGCAAGATAAAAGCGATCTGGATTATCGGTACCAACCCGGTCGTCAGTATGCCCAATGCAGACTTTATCCGCGAAGCACTGCAGCGCTGCGAACTGGTGGTCGTCTCCGATTGCATGGAAAAAACCGATACCACCACCTGCGCTGACGTGTTGTTGCCAGCGACCGGCTGGGCAGAAAAAGACGGCACTGTGACCAACTCTGAACGGATAATCTCACGTCAAAAAGGCTTTCTAGAGCCCGCTGGCCATAGCCTACATGACTGGCAGATCATCTGTTCAGTTGCCCAGGCAATGGGATTTGAGGAAGGATTTAGATTCAATTCGCCAGCAGAGATATTCGCCGAACACGCCGCGCTTTCAGGCTTTAGAAACAGTGGTAAACGCTTCTTTGATATATCGGCACTCTCGACATTATCAGAAGATGAATATCACGATATGAAGCCGGTTCGCTGGCCTGTGATAAAAAATAGCAAGGCTGATTCGACTCGCCTGTTCAGCGACGGTCGATTTAATACTCTATCCGGCCGTGCACGGCTCATCCCCATCACACCTACTGCACCTATCAGTCAGGTATCAGAAACCTACCCACTGATACTGAATACCGGCCGAATTCGTGATCAATGGCATACTATGACCCGCACCGGCAAAGCCAGCCGATTACTTAATCATATCGATCAACCCTATGTAGAGCTATCGCTTCAGGATGCGGCGGATAAGGGTATAGCTGAAAACGATCTGGTCGAGATACGTAGCGCGATTAGTCGGTGCCTGGTTCGAGCGAAAATCACTGAGGGACAGCCTGAGGGATCAGTCTTTATGCCGATTCACTGGACTGCGCAGTTCGCCTCGCTGGCCCGGGTGGATAGTCTGTTTGCGTCGATTAAAGACCCAATATCCGGGCAACCTGAGGCGAAACACTGCCCGGTAAGTATCAATAAACTAAACAGTTGCTGGCAGGCCATCCTGATTACCAAAAAAGAACTATCTGATCTGCCCTGCGAATACTGGTGCAAAGTCCCTCTACAAAATGGTTTTCGCTATGAGCTTGTCGGTACCCAGTTGCCGGAAAGCTGGCAGGTATGGCTTGAATCAGTTGTGACTTTGAGTGATAGAGACGACCGGATCGAACTATGCTCTGTCGAAAGATACCGACTGATTAGTTTCAATGATCATACGCCCGAACTGCTATTTTTTGCCTCAACTGACAGGCTTCCTAACAGTAATTGGTTGAGTAAGCAGTTCAATCAAAAAACGGGGTCCCCCGCTCAGCGGATGGCACTACTGGCGGGTAAGCCCATTGATAACAATGATGACTCCGGTGCAATCGTCTGCAGTTGCTTTGAAGTCGGAGAGAAAAGCATCCGCAGGGCGATTCGTCAGGGTGCAGACAGCACTGACAAGCTGGCAGAAAAGCTGAAATGTGGCAGTAGCTGCGGCTCCTGCTTACCAGAAATCCGGGCACTGCTTTTGTGAATCGTTTTAAAAAAGCCCTTTGATAAAGTCCAGATAACCGTTGTCCCAAGCGATTCCTGCCCAGACGACCCAGGTCAGGTTAAGCATCATAAACACCGCGGCAGAGCCCATATCTTTTGCCCGCCCTGCCAGCTCGTGATATTCAGGCCCCCAACGATCAACTACCGCTTCTATCGCCGAGTTCACAATCTCAAACGCTAACACTAGTAAACAACACCCCAACATTAGGGCAAGCTGAGTACCTGAATCGGCCAACCAGAAAGCTGCTGGCACCATGAACACTAGCGCGCTAACCTCATAACGAAAAGCAGGCTCTTCTACCCATGCAGCCTTAATGCCTTGCAGTGAATATTTAGTGGCGTAATAAAAACGAGAAACGCCGGTCCGTTTAATCTGGTGCATAAGCATGGCTACTTTCAATTGCGAAACCGGCATTAAAACATGAAAATAATGACCATACTATGACTCGCAAGGTACGGTAATGTAGTCGCTACGACCCTAAGAGTTGTCCAGCTGCTTCACTGCTGTGGTTTCTAGGTAATTGAATCTGAACTATTAAAAAATGGCCGGGCGGTACGAATTGCTGCGATATCAGTTTAAAAACTATCTGTTTGAATGTTATAGTTGCTTGCCGCCATAGATTTCGCATACAAAATGTTATTAACAAAATAATCTTGTTCACTATACGTTTCAGGATTAACTCAAAAGAGCTAATTCATACTCTGTTTATAAAAGCTCTTTTTATTAACTTTGTATAATGAACTTTTGTTAACTACGTTTAATGTCTAAACACTTAAAGTGAACTCTGCGGACCTCCAAGGACGTAATTATATTCTGCACAATAGCTGCAGATAAGTATGGAATATCACGCTTTCTCTGGAAATTGATCTTATCTAATGCAAAATAACGAAGTAGACATCCAACTGAGCAACCTTAGTTTGGATCAGTTAAATAGCCTGCTGGTAAAACTTGAACAAAAAACAGCAGCAAAAAAACAGGCAATTAAAGCTGCCAGTAAAGCCCCTCCTCGCACTCAAACCGATATTGAGAAACTTGCTGACCTACAGGGATTAGACCTGAGCGGTCTGATGCGGGAAATCTCTAAGCGCTAATCCAGAACGGCCCTGATAAATGACAGCTGAAAAACAAACCGCGCGAATTAACCGCACCTTCTGCGTTGCCCCAATGATGGAGTGGACAGACCGCCATTGTCGTTACTTCCACCGCATCATCAGCCAGAATGCTGTTCTCTATACAGAGATGGTAACCACTGGCGCACTGATACACGGTGACCGGGAACGATTCCTGCAATACAACCCTCAGGAACATCCGCTGGCACTGCAACTTGGCGGCAGCAACCCTGCTGACCTGACCACCTGCACCCAGATGGCTGAAGACTTTGGCTACGACGAGGTAAATCTTAACGTCGGCTGCCCCAGCGATCGGGTTCAGAACAATATGATCGGGGCCTGCCTGATGGCTCACCCCCAACTAGTCGCTGAGTGTCTGGAAAAAATGCAGTCCGCCGTGGGCATCCCGGTAACTGTCAAACATCGCTTGGGTATCGATGATATGGACAGCTACGAAGAGCTTCATCATTTCGTATCTATTGTCAGAGAATCCGGCTGTAAGACCTTTATAATCCATGCTAGAAAAGCGATACTTCAAGGACTAAGCCCAAAAGAAAACAGGGATATTCCGCCGCTTAAATATGACTGGGTCTACCAGATAAAACAGGCTTTTCCTGATCTGGAAATCCTGATTAATGGTGGTATCAAAACATTAGAAGAGAGCCACGAACATTTACAGCAGGTAGATGGCGTGATGATAGGCCGAGAAGCCTACCATAACCCCTATATGATGGCTGAAGTCGACGCTCTTTATAATCCGGATGCTCAGACTCAATCCCGGCTAGAAATCATTGAGCAGATGTACCCTTACATAGAGGAGCAACTGCAACAGGGTTGCTATCTGGGCTATATCACCCGTCACTTGTTAGGCCTTTTTCACGCCCAGCCTGGCGGACGCCAGTTCCGACGTTACCTGAGTGAAAACGCTCACAAGTCCGGAGCGGGTGTAGACGTATTGAAACAAGCCGTTGCCAAAGTTGCGGCTATCTAAAATATTAAAGGAAGATAAAAATGGAAAGCCAGCTGGATCAGCTAAAGAAGATGACCACCATTGTTGCCGATACCGGCGATATTAACGCCATCCGCGACCTGAAACCGGTTGATGCCACGACTAACCCTTCCCTACTACTTAAAGCCAGTCAGGACCCTGCCTACCGCCCCTACCTGGAAGAAGCCAAAGCATGGGCATTGAGTCAGGGAGGCAGTGAAGCAGAACAACTCGCCAACATGACCGATAAATTAGCAGTTCTGGCCGGCTGCGAAATCCTTTCACTGATTCCGGGGCGCATCTCTACCGAAGTGGATGCCCGACTCTCATTCGATACACAAGCGACCATCACCAAAGCTAAAAAACTGATGGGTCTGTATCAGGAAGCCGGAATCAGCAACGAACGCGTACTGATCAAGATAGCATCCACCTGGGAAGGCATTGAAGCGGCCCGTCAGCTAGAAAAACAGGGAATCAACTGCAACCTGACACTACTGTTTGGTTTTTCACAGGCGGTCGCCTGCGCAGACGCTGGAGTATTCCTGATATCCCCATTTGTTGGCCGTATTCTTGACTGGAATAAAGCCAATAGCCCTGAAGGCACAGACTTGAGCGGCCCTAAAGATCCCGGTGTACTTTCGGTCAGCCGCATCTACAACTACTACAAACAGCATGGCTACAAAACCGTAGTGATGGGTGCCAGCTTCCGTAACAGCGAAGAGATTCGTCAATTGGCTGGTTGCGACCGTCTGACCATCAGCCCCGGGCTGATTAACGAACTAGCTGACACGAACCTGCCTCTGGATCAGAAGCTGCTTGCCAGTGATCCGGTTTGCGATGAGGCGAAACAACTGAACAGCGAAGAAGCATTCCGCTGGGCAATGAACGAAGAAGCGATGGCAACAGAGAAACTTGCCGAAGGCATCCGCAACTTTGCTGCGGATCAGGTAAAACTGGAACAACTGCTAAGTCAAATCTGATAGCTGCCTCAGCCAGCCACCAAAACAAAAAAACGCATCTTATTGATGCGTTTTTTTATGTTCGTAAAACAGAGAAAGTCATTACTTAGAACTGGTCATCATCAAACTCGACTTCGCCATCATTGACTAAGAACTCACGACGTTGCATATAAGCATCACGAATGGCCGTATAACGATCTCCATTCAAGAGCTGCTCAGCTGCCAACAGCTCTGCCCGGGAATCTACAATGCGCAGTGCGTAGAGCTGATTACGGGTGCGAATAGGGTTAACCTCTCCTACCGGGTCAACCATTGAGTCAGGTAACTTGCTAATGCCATCGCGCACATTAGAAGGACCTAAAAACGGCAGAACCAGATAAGGCCCGGATCCTACTCCCCAATACCCCAGAGTCTGACCAAAATCTTCTTTGTGCTCCGGCAACCCCATTGGCGTTGCAACATCAAGAATACCACCCAAACCTATAGTGGTATTAAATACTACCCGGGAAAAATCCTGCACAGCCGCCTCAGCCTTAAGCTGCAGCAGATTATTAACAATACTTCCTACATCCGCCAGATTACCGAAAAAGTTACCGACCCCGGTTTCGACAATATCAGGTGTTACGGCCTGGTAGCCACGGGCTGCTGGTTTGAGAAGATAGCCATCCAGCACTTCATTGAATTCGAAAACAGGACGATTAAAGCCCTGCCATGGATCAATCTCACTATTCTGATCCTGAGCAACAGCACCAGAAACAATTAGAAAGGAAGATAACAATAACAGATGAGATAGTCTTTTTATGCTTCGCATAAGCAGGTTCCTTAGTAACAAACCATTAGAGCTTAATGATATACAGGGATATTGGGAAAATAATAATAAATTGTGCACTACAACAAACAAAGATGCGAGCGATCTTTACTCAGTATAGTAAGAGAGCCAATTAACGCTGAACAGCAGGCTTAAATTATTGATAAAAACGAAAAAAGAGCCCCGAAGGGCCCTTTTTCATAAACTTAATCTTTAAACAAAGATTAGAAGTTTACGTTGTAACCTACAGCGAATACATCAACTGCTTTGCTAGCATCTTCAGCTTTGTTACTAGCTTCGATGTAGTTAGCAAATACAAATGCCTGCTTACCCAGCTTCTGCTGAACTTCAGCAACGTAACGCTTACCGCCATCTACGTCAGCAGCAGAGTCACCGAAATCTGTGATAGAACCTAGCACTTTAGTGTTACCCATAGCGTAAGAACCAGCCAGAATCATTACAGAGTCAGCGCCTTTAGCGTTAACTTCGTCATCTTCAACAGAGAAACCTACGTACAGGTTATCAGCAGAGTAGTTTACGCCCAGAGAGTTGATGTTTTCATCAACAGTACCGTTGTACTGCAGTGTAGAAACAGCTACACCGAAACCACCCATAGAGTAGGTAGCTGCAAGGTGAGAAGCATCAACCTGAGTACCAGCATCACCACCAGCATCAACGCCAGCAGCGTCACGTGCTACAACAGCAGCAGCGATTTGCAGACCACCCATCTTTGGAGAGATGTATGCAGCAGCATTACCCTGACGACCGCCAGTACCGTAGCTGTGAGTTGTTTCAGTAGAAGCAGCAGCCATGATGTCAGTCTTACCAACTGTCCACAGGTAAGCTGGCAGCCACTGACGACCAACAAGCGCAGTACCGTAGCTACCAGTAGCTCCAACGTAAGCCAGACGGCCTTTACCTGGAGTACCGAAAGAACCGGACTCAGTGTTTGCATAAGTTTCAAAGTGAGCGATTGCAGTCGCACCAGAGAACAGCTCAGAAGTAGCCTTGATACCGATACGTGAAGTGTTGTCCTGGATATCCAGTGCAGCACCGTCAGCGTCAGCAATTTGAACGCGCAGTGAACCGTAAACAGTAGCGTCAGCTTGTGCAACCATTGGTGCAGTCAGAGCACCAGCTACAGCCAGAGCAATAATAGACTTTTTCATTAATGTTTCCCCTTCAATATTTAACGTACTAGTAGTCAAACTTTAATTATTTCTTATCGCTTTGCGTCATCAACTACGCGTAGCTACCAAGAAAAATACTATAATTCAGAAATATTGCAATGATATGCAAGAAAAAAATCTGACATATCACGCCTCTGAAGAACCGACAACTAAGTCAATCCTTAGTATTCTTTATCGTACTCAAAACATTTTTCTTTAATTTATCAAGCATTTCAACTCTGTTACCAGCGAAGAACTTGCGTCAAAACCAAGTCAAATTGAGCACTTTTAAATAAATTTGACGCATTAAAGCATAGCAGACCAGCGATTCGCAACTATTTATGCCGCTATTTTAACTAGTTAGCGTCTATTCTGCGCCTGTTCGTTAACAATAACTGACATAGATCAAATGAAACTGGCCATTCCCGGGCTACAAGAACTCAACAAGTCATCTTTATAAAGACTAACGCTCAATCTGCTGCCACTGCTGTTTTAACCGCTTTTCCGACACTATCACCCGGGTGCCTAACTGCTGAGCAAACAAGGAAACCCGGTATTCTTCAAGCATCCAGCGATATTCTTCTAATGCGTCACTGTATCGGTTATGTTTTTTATCCAGCTCAACCCGACCCTGGTACTTCTTATAAAGCTGCTGTAACTGCTCACTTAGCATCCGCTGCCTGGGCAATTCCCGTTGATACTTCTCCAACCGAACCTCTATCCCTTTCAGATAGCGGGGATACTCCTGTAGTTGCTGACTGGAAACTTCGATCAGAAACCCTTTATAAACCAGACTTTCCAACTGCAGGCGAATATCGGAGAGTATTGTGACCGCCTGAAGGTTAACAGAACCTGAAAGCTGCTTTAGAATACTGTGATAACTTTTTGCAATCTCTCCCAGCAACTTAGCCCACTGCTCTGCTTTATTACAGTATTCAGCCCTGTATCGGTTTAAGCGATCTTCAAACGCATTCTGAGAGTAGATCATCTCTGCTTCGCTTAAAAAATTAGCCAGCGCCGCGCTATGTAGGCACTCATCCTGTAACTGGTTTTTATTCTGCACTTTCCCTAAGAAGATCGCAGTCTGCTGAAACCCAGGCAGCTTATTCTTAACGAAGCGCAGCTGTTCATTTAACTGCAGCATAAACAACCGAGCCAGACCTAAGCGATTTTGCCTGACGGCCATCGCCCGATCTTCAAAGACTTTCAGTTCTACACTCTCACCACAGTCCTGAAGACCCGGATAGACCTCAAGTTCAAGACCTCCTGCTTGCTTCAGTTTTATCTCTTTAGGCAAGTCACCAAAATCCCATGCAGTAATTCCTTTGCGCCCCCAGCTTTCAGAAGGTGCTTTGGTTAACGCCTGCCTGGCCTGAGAACCAAAGCCCTGCTGCAAGGCTTGCAGATCTCGCCCCTCACTAACCGTACTACCTTTCTCGCCCTTCAACCGAATATTAACCCGGTAGTGATCATCCAATTCGACAGCGTCCAGATCATCCCGGCTAATTCTGACCCCGGTCTTCCTCTTCAGATGCAGCGCCAGCGCCTCGTTCAAAGAACCTTCAGCAAAGATTGCGGCCTCAACAAATCCATCTACATAGTCAGGGATAGGTACAAAATTTTTCCGCAACGCTTTGGGCAACCCTTTTAGCAGTGCGACACATTTCTCTTTCAGCATCCCCGGCACCAGCCATTCAAGACGCTCCTTAGAGATCTGATTTAGCAACACCAGCGGCGCCTGAAGCGTCACCCCATCATCTTTAGCACCAGGTTCGAAGTGATAGCCGAGCTTCAGTTTGGCGCCATTCAACACCAGTTGCTCTGGATAGCTGGAACGGGTGACGTGTTCAGCAGAGCGCTGCAGCAGATCCTCTTCCTGCATAAAGAGGATCTTCGAGTTCTGTTGTTCTACCCCTTTACGCCATTGTTCAAACCCGGCGCCGTTGACGACACATGTACTCTTATCTGCGCCGTTATTATCTTCAAGCCGCAACGCGTAAAACTCTGCCAGGGTATCTTCATCTACCAGTAGGTCACGTCGTCGGGTTTTAGCTTCAAGATTTTCAATCGAGTTCAGCAGGTTACGATTATGATTAAAGAACTTACCCTGTGTATTAAATTGCCCCTCGACTAACGCACTGCGAATGAAAATTTGCTGGCTCACTTGTGGATCGATACTGCCGTAATGAACGGTTCGGCCGGGCACGATAATCAACCCATAGAGAGTGACCTGTTCCTGGGCAACCACCTGAGCTTTCTTTTTCTCCCAATGCGGTTCCAGATAGGTTCGTTTAACCAGGTGCTTTGCCAAAGATTCAGCCCAAAGCGGATCGATACGGGCTACCATTCGGGCGTAGAGTCGACTAGTTTCCACTAGCTCAGCTGCCATAATCCATTTCGGCGCTTTCTTAAACAACATAGAACCAGGAAAAATATGGAACCGCCGGTTACGGGCTCCAAGGTACTCTTTATTCTCTTGTTTAAAGCCCATACTCCCTAATAAACCAACTAATAGGGATTTATGCAGCGATTCATAACTCGCTGGCTGAGTATTCTCTTTATAATCAAGGTTACGACAGATCAGATGCAACTGACGATGCACATCCCGCCATTCCCGCATCCGCATATAGGACAGGAACTGTTTCTGACAGTATTTACGCAGTTGATTCTGAGTCAGCTCCTGGCGCTGTTCCTCATAGAGGTTCCAGAGATTAACCAGGGTAACGAAATCTGACTCTTCATCGGCATATTCACGATGCTTTTGATCGGCGGCCTGCTGTTTTTCCATCGGCCGTTCGCGAGGGTCCTGCACACTCAGCGCACTGGCAATAACAATCATCTCTGCCAGGCAATTATTCTGTACCGCAGCCACCAGCATTCGGCCAATTTTAGGATCAACTGGCAGACGACTCAGCTGACGACCCAATTTAGTCAGGTTGCGTTTTTCATCGACAGCACTCAGCTCTTCCAACAACTTAAAACCATCGTTGATATATCGGGAGTCTGGTGGGTCAATAAAGGGAAACTGATCAATAGCCCCGAGCCGCAGGTTTAACATCTGCAGAATAACCGCTGCAAGATTAGTTCTACGAATCTCAGCATCCGTAAACTCAGGACGAGCGATAAAATCGTCCTCAGAATAGAGCCGTATACAGATACCTTCGGCTACCCGGCCACAGCGCCCTTTACGTTGATTTGCACTGGCTTGAGATACTGACTCTACCGGTAAACGCTGTACTTTGGAGCGATAGCTATAGCGACTGACGCGAGCCATTCCCGGATCAATCACATAGCGAATACCCGGCACAGTAAGCGACGTTTCAGCGACGTTAGTGGAGAGTACAATTCGACGCCCTGCCCCTCGTGCAGAAGAAAATATTTTGTTCTGCTCCGCCACGCTAAGTCTTGCATAAAGCGGCATCACTTCGATATGCCTTAGGCGGCCCTGCAGCACCGCTTTACGTAGATATTCCGCCGCCTCTCTGATCTCCCGCTCACCACTGAGGAATACCAGGATATCGCCGACTCCGGTTATACCCTTGCTGCGCTCCAGCCGCACCAACTCTTCAGCTGCAGACACTATCCCTTCAGGAATGCTTTTTTCGCTGCCTTCATCCAGATCTTCAAGGGGACGATAATGCAGTTCAACCGGATAAGTACGACCGGAAACTTCGATCACTGGGGCATTATGGAAATGCTTTGAGAAACGATCAAGATCGATAGTAGCAGAGGTGATAATAACTTTGAGATCGGGTCGCCTGGGCAATATTCGATGCAGATAGCCCAAGAGAAAATCGATATTCAGACTACGTTCGTGAGCTTCATCAATAATAAGAACTTCGTAACGATCCAGATAACGATCATTCTGAGTTTCCGCCAGCAGAATACCATCGGTCATCAACTTGACCATGGTGTTATCAGCAACTTGTTCGGTAAATCGCACCTGATAACCAACGGTACTACCTAAAGTGGTTTGCAGCTCTTCAGCGATTCGGTTTGCGACGGTTCTGGCGGCAAGTCGGCGGGGCTGGGTATGACCAATAAGCCCCACTTTACCCAATCCCAGCTCAAGACAGATTTTGGGTATCTGAGTGGTTTTACCCGAGCCTGTTTCACCCGCTATCACTACGACCTGATTTTCTTTGATCGTTTTAGCAATCTCTTCACGACGACCACTAACCGGCAGGTCAGGATAGTTAATTTTCTGGCCGTATTCCCGTTTGGCGACACGCGCTTCAGAACGGTTCAGCAGAGCCTCTACTTCATCCTTTAAATGATCAGCAGGCTTTTGCTCTTTCAGGCGACGCTGCAATAGCTGAATTTTTTTTCGAATAGAGAATCGATCGGCGATCAGACAGTTATCTAACCGGGAGTAGAATTGCTTGATAGTGGCAGTCACAGTTGAGTTTTCAGATTAAAGGAATTATTAGAGATCAGGAGTGACCGAAACAGCGGCTCAGAGGCTCTTGCACCCCTTCCCGAAAGACAATCATCTCGCCGGTCTGCAGCTTACGCCACTGTTCGTTATCTGTCAGTGGTTCTGTTGTTATTACCGTCACAATATCGTTCGGCGTGGTTTCTTCACCGAAATCGACCGTCAGTTCAGCATCGGTTAACCGCGCACGACCAAAAGGCGCTCGCCGGGTAATCCAGGAAAGCTTAGTGGTGCAATATGCCAGTAGATATTCAGATTCGGTCAGCAGCATGTTGAACACACCTAACTCACGCAACTGATCGGCACAGCAATGGATCAATTCGATCACGTCAGAAAAACAATCAGGCCGTTGAGGAAAACGTTCACGCACCTGACCCAGCAGCCAGCAGAAAGCGTATTCGCTGTCGGTGGTGCCTACCGGTTGATAGTGAGTCAGTGGCAGATCAAACAGTTTCGGATCAAGCTGGCCGTTATGGGCGAAGGTCCAACAAAAGCCCCAAAGCTCCCGGGTAAAGGGGTGGGTGTTTTCGAGACAGATGCTTCCCACATTGGCCTGACGAATATGGCTAATCACGGTTTTACTTTTGATCGGATGGTTCTTGATCAGCTGGGCGATCTCGGAATCACAACTGGGTGCTGGGTCATGAAAAACCTGCAAGCCCTTGCCCTCATAAAAGGCAATACCCCAGCCATCTTTGTGGGGCCCAGTCTGACCGCCACGCTGCATCAGGCCACTAAAGCTAAAGCAGATATCAGTGGGGACATTGGCGCTCATACCAAGCAGTTCACACATTGTTTACGCCGATTCCTCTGCAGTCGAAATAGTTACTTTATTTGGTAAAGAATCGATGGCGTCGATACCCGACTCTATCTGTGGTGCATGCTCGATCATACCGACTTCTTTCATGCGACGTTCGCCGATAAAGTTACCTTCGGGATGTATTGCCATGATTTTACTCACCACCGTCGCAACCACTTTACCGCCACGGTCTATCTGCAATTCATCACAAGTAACTTCGCCTTCAAGCAACCCGCATACAGTGATGTAGTTAGCTTTAATAACCCCATGCACATGGCCGTTCTTGCCAATTGAGATATTATCCAGAGAAGAGATATTGCCTTCAAAAGCCCCGTCAATATGCATTTTTCCGACAATGCTCATATCACCACTAAACTTATTACCTTCAGCAATGATGGTTATTGCTGAGCCGTTTGCAGTGCCTGATTTAGCGGATACAGTTTTTGTAAGGAAGCCCATTTTACACCTTTGACATTTGAAAACAGTGAATCAAAATTACCTATATTCCATGCCACAAATGGCTCAGGATTAATCGCTCTATAAAGGTGGCGCACTTCGTAATGTAAGTGCGGCCCCGTCGAGGCCCCAGTGTTTCCACTCAAACCTATCAGCTGTCCCTTGCTAACATAAGATCCGCTTTTAATTTTTAGTTTACTCAGATGGGCATAATAGGTTTTAAACCCGAGCCCATGTTGAATAATTATCAGATTACCAAAGCCACTGGCCTTATTAAACCCGGCATACTCAACCGCACCATCCGCTGTGGCGTAAACAGGCGTGCCAACTTTAGCTTTAAAATCGATGCCATTATGCATCACCCGCGCTTTGCGTATCGGATGCATTCGCATGCCAAATCCATCATTAATACGCAGCCCGTGAATAGGTTCGCCATTAGGTACCAGGCTAAGAAAAAATAAACGCTGATTAGTCATCACCGTCAACTCATCTGCACGATCACTAGTCATCTTCTCTGAAACGGGTAATCCTAAAAGATCTTCTAAGCCGTAGAGGCTGGCATCCAGCGTATCATTCAGCTCACCAATGCGCAGATTTTCCTCCTGCAGCTGATCTCTCTCAACTTTTAGTTGTAGTAAGGTTTGTGAGAGTTGATCTAATTGTCCTTTCTGCAGTTCTTGAGTGCCTAGCGTTTTTTCATACTCGTTAGAAAGAGAATCAAGAGAACTCTCGTACTCACTTGAGATAGAATCAAGGGTGTTTTCATACTCGTTAGAAAGCGAATTGATGCCTTGTTCCAGATATTCCAACTCATCAGATGTTTTAACCAGTAATAAGTTTGAAACGAAAAAACTACAAACCGACATCACTAAAAACAGGGCAAGCAGATACCGAGCCAGCTGGCCCAGAGTATACTGACGGGAACCCCGTGAAGTTGTTAATGTGATAAGCAGCTTTTTCTGCAACATGCCCTACAAACCGAAATTCAAGTAAATAAATAACGGTGAAATATACCTTCATTGAGGGCAAAAGTCATAAAAACGACATCAAAAGTCCACCATTGTATGACCTGAATCCGCTTAGGATTAGCTCTCACCCTTATCTGAGCCACCAATAGCAGGAGCTGCGGCAAGAATCCGATCAGCCAGCCGTGAAAATGGCAGACTCTGAACCCAGACGGTCCCGGTTCCAGAGAGTGTCGCCAGCCACAGACCTTCGCCACCCAGGAACATCGACTTCAATCCTTTCACCATCTCAATGTCGTACTCTATCCCTTCACTGAACCCGACCAGACAGCCGGTATCTATTCGCAATGTTTCGTTGTTCAGTTCTTTTTTAACCACCGTGCCGCCGGCCTGAATAAAGGCCATGCCATCACCCTCAAGCTTCTGCAAAATAAACCCTTCGCCACCAAAAAAACCCGCCCCCAGCTTACGGGAGAAAGCAACGGACAGACGAGTCCCCAGGGCAGCACAAAGAAACGCATCTTTTTGGCAATACAACCGTTCACCGACCTGGGCCATATCGATAGGGACAACCATTCCCGGATAAGGTGCGGCAAATGCAACTTTACGTTTCTGGCCCCCGCTGTTTGAAAAGTGGGTCATAAACAGTGACTCACCTGTCACCATCCGCTTGCCGGCAGAAAACATTTTCGAGAACAGCCCCTGATCAGGATCAGCACCATCACCCATCTTCGTTTCAAAGCCTATATCCTGCTCCATATAGTTCATGGAACCCGCTTCAGCGATCACCGTTTCACCGGGATCCAGCTCGACTTCCAGCATCGGCATCGAATTACCAATAATTTCGTAATCTACCTTGTGACATTTCATTGCGTTCTCCCTATCGATCTATTCGTATCTAACCTACCAGCTGCTTTAGCACTGGCAACAAAAACGCCAGCGTAATCACTGAAAAAATTGTAGTTACCATAATTGTTGCCGAGGACAGTGTCACCCGGGTGTTATATTGCTGAGCCAGAACATAGACCATCGCTCCGGTGGGTAATGAAGACAATAGTACCGCACTGGCGGTCCAATACGGGTCCAGGTTCAACAACAGCGCCAGGCCCCAGGTTGCCAACGGATGTATAATCAATTTGACCAGGCTCAACCAAGCCAGATCAAAGCCCGCTCGACGAACCTCCAGCCCACTCAACGACATCCCCAATGCAAACAACGCCACCGGTGCTGCCGACGGAGCAAGCATATTCATCGGGGTAATAATCGCAGTGGGCAAGCTAATACCTGAAACAGAAACCAGCATACCCAGTATCGGCGCCATCATCACAGGGTTTTTCAATAGCGCTTGTACCACTAAGGCTTTCAGTTTTTTCAACACCCCGCCATCATTGTTCTGCAGTTCAGACATCAGCGCCAATATCAGGATAAATACCAGATTACTAACCAGGGTTGCGATAATAACCGGCAGTGTGCCACGGTCGCCAAAGAGGAAATAAAAGATCGGCACACCCATATAAACGGTATTTGCCCAGGCTGAATTAAGCGCAATAACGGTCCAGTCTAAAGGCGCCTCGAGTTTCAATCGACGCCAACCTAAAAAAGCCATCATCACAGCGATAACGGAACCACCCAGATAAACGGCAATGAAGTCCCAGCGCAGCACCGTCTGAATATCAACGGACGCAGTTGAGGTAAACATCAGCGCCGGTACGGCGATGTAATACACATAGCGATTCAATGCAGAAGCACTGGACTCTTCCAGCAAGCCCGAACGGCTACACCACCAGCCCAATACCATCAGCAAAAAAACAGGTATCACAATATCAAACAGCAGTTGCATCAGCGTTTCTCAAAAAAAGATAAAAAATAGCGAAATTGTTATCAATGTTTCACTAATGGGCTAGAGCCTTTAGTTCTATCCGATGATAAGTTAACTCTACTGACTGCACTACCTTTCATACACAATAATAAAAAAATACAGAAAATATAAAGGACTCAAACATGAGTAAAAGAGAAGTTGTAGTACTCAGCGGTGTGCGAACTGCGATTGGCGGTTTCGGCGGCAGCTTGAAATCTCAGAACCCTTGCGATCTGGCCAGTACCTGTGTCAGCGAAGCCGTATCTCGCTCCGGTGCAGCAGCCGAAGATTTTGGCCACAGTGTATTTGGTAACGTAATTCACACCGAGCGACGCGATATGTACCTTGGCCGGGTTGCAGCCGTCAATGGTGGACTCCCTCATGAAACGCCAGGGGTCACGATGAATCGCCTCTGCGGCAGTGGTCTGCAGGCGATCATTTCGGCTACGCAGCAGATTGAACTGGGTGTCTGTGATGCTGCTGTCGCTGGTGGTGCAGAAGTAATGAGTAAGTCTCAATACTGGATGCCATCCGCTCGCTTTGGCCAGCGCATGGGAGACGGAGCAATCGTTGATGCGATGGTGGGTGCACTAACCTGCCCGTTTGATGATACTCACATGGGTATCACCGCTGAAAATATCGCTGAGAAATGGCAGATCAGCCGTGAAGATCAGGATGCTCTGGCGGTCTTAAGCCACAACAACGCAGAACGGGCAATTACTGAAGGGCGCTTTAAAGAACAGATCGTCCCGATTGAGCTTAAATCACGTAAGGGTGTCACCCTTTTCGATACCGATGAACACCTGCGCTATAGCTGCACCCCTGCTGACATGGAAAAACTCCGTCCGGCATTTAAGCGCGACGGCAGTGTTACCGCAGGTAATGCATCCGGTCTTAATGATGCGGCAGCAGCTGTTACGCTGATGGCGGCTGAAACGGCTGAAGCCAAAGGCCTGAAACCTATGGCTCGCTTGGTTGGTTATAGCTTTGCTGGTGTTGAACCTAAATATATGGGTATCGGTCCGGTTCCTGCGGTTCGCAAACTACTGGCTGATGCAGAGCTTAGCACCGGAGACATCGATGTCTGGGAAGTCAACGAAGCCTTTGCCGCTCAAGCACTGGCAGTCTGTCGTGACCTGGAACTACCGATGGAAAAGGTCAACGTCAATGGTAGTGGTATCTCTCTGGGCCACCCCATCGGCGCGACTGGCGCTATCATCACCGTAAAAGCACTGTATGAACTACAACGCACTGGCGGACGCTATGCGGTTGTGACTATGTGTATCGGTGGCGGTCAGGGTATTGCTGCGCTGTTCGAACGCATGTAATCATGCACCCCTTAAAAAGCCCGCGGCCGCAAGACCAGCGGGCTTTTTAATATGAAAAATCTGCTTAACCCCACCATTTTGGCACCTGATCGGTGTCGATAGTTTCTCCTTCCTTTATCATCAGACTATTATTAAAACGGTAAATAAACGACAGGCGCGGTTATGTTTCCTCTCTCGCTCTATTTTTCAGCACAGCAGGTTAAATGGTCTGCTAAGCAACTGTGGAACAATATTCCAGCCCATTACTGTATTGAAGAAGCAGCATTGGTGCCTCAGTTACTGGAGCTGGTACAGCCAGTTGACCCAAAACACCGTAAGGTCGCTACCGGCTGGATAAAAACCATCCGGGAAAACAGTGAAAATCAGCTCTATCTAGACCAGTTTCTAAAAACCTTCAGCCTGGAAACAGAGGAAGGAATACTCCTGTTGTCACTGGCAGAAACTCTATTAAGAGTGCCTGACCAGAAAACCGCTGACGCTCTGATAGAAGACAAGCTCAGCTCTGCTCAGTGGCAGCTCTACTTTGACCCCAATAACTCTATTCTGCTCAACACCAGCGTCTGGGGACTGGCCCTTAGTCAACAGTTAATAGACCCTCAAGCTGGACCGGATTCGATCTTTAGCCGGCTGGTTGAGCGGATCAGTCGACCGGTCATCCGTAAAGCCCTGACCCAGGCTATGAATAACCTGGGAGAGCGTTTCGTCTTTAGCCCTGATATACAAACAGGACTTGCCCGCATCCATGACCTGGGTCGTAACCAGACTTGCTCATTTGATATGCTCGGGGAAGCGGCGGTAACCGGGCAAGATGCAAAGCGCTACTTTAGCGCCTATCTGGAAGCAATCGAATCCGTGGCAGCACAGAACCTCGAAGAGCGGCCCGCTGCCTCAGTTTCGATTAAACTTTCCGCCCTGCATCCACGTCTGGAACCTCTCAAATCAAACCATGTTATCGATGAAGTCGTACAACGCGTGCTTCACCTGCTAGTAGTTGCCAGAACAGAGAATGTACCTATAACCATCGATGCTGAAGAATGCAGTCGACAAGAACTGACGCTGCAGATTTTCGAAGCTTTACTGCGCAGTGATATATGTAAAGACTGGGGAGGGCTTGGCATTGCGGTACAAGCCTATTCTAAACGCGCCCTGCCAATTCTCGCCTGGCTAAGCTTCATCGCGCAGGAGCTGCAAACAGCTATTCCTGTACGGCTAGTTAAAGGCGCCTATTGGGATACAGAGATCAAACAGGCCCAACAACAGGGTCTTAGTGACTATCCTGTTTACACCCTGAAGCAAGCGACCGACCTCTCTTATCAGGTGTGTGCTCAATATCTATTGAGCGAACAGTGTCCATTGCTAAAACCGCAATTTGCCAGCCACAACGCCTCGAGCATCAGTCAGGTCATCAGTCTTTCACAACAGAGTAGCAAACCGCTCGAGTTTCAACGTCTGCACGGCATGGGAGAAGCGCTCTATGAAGAGATTCTTAGCCAAAACACTGAAGCCCGGCTAAGAGTTTACGCGCCGGTAGGTGCTCATCAGCAACTGCTTCCTTATCTGGTCCGCCGGCTACTGGAAAATGGCGCGAACAGTGCGTTTATTTTGCAACAGTTTGATTCGAGTATAAGCCCTGAGCAGTTAACTGAAACCGCATCGGAGCAGCTACAGGCACTGGAACTGAAACGAAACCCAGCTATTCCTCTGCCAACCGACCTGTACCAGCCAAACCGGGAAAACTCTGCTGGTGTGATACTGGATTCCCAACAGCAGGTGGCACAACTGTTAGAAAGAATCGAACCTTTTATGGATCACCAGTGGCAAGCTGCAGCGCTGATTAATGGAGAAGCCGTCCGATCCCAACCGGCAATAACCACCGTTTCACCTTTTGACCTGAGCCTACCAACCGGCCAGCTATTTAACGCTACTGAAGAGGATGTGCGGGAAGCCTACGCCGTCACCCGGGCAGGTTTTATCAACTGGAACAACCGTCCGGTCACCGCGCGAGCGATGATCATCAAACGTTTCGCCCTCTTACTGGAAGAACACCGGGAGGAGTTAATTGCCCTGTGTCTGCGTGAAGCGGGTAAAACCCTTAAAGATGCTATTAATGAAATTCGCGAGGCGATCGATTTTTGCTATTACTATGCCCATGAAGCAACCACCCGATTAATCAGCCAACCGATGCCATCAGTGACCGGTGAAGAAAACATTCTGAGCTATGAAGGCCGGGGCATTTTCGTCTGTATCAGTCCCTGGAACTTTCCGCTGGCCATCTGGACCGGTCAGGTAGTCGCCGCACTGCTAGCGGGTAACTCAGTCATTTCCAAGCCAGCCAGTAGCACCCCACTAATCGCCTACCGGGCAACCCAGTTGCTGTTAGACGCCGGCGTACCTAAAGATGCGATAGCGCTTCTTCCGGGGCGTAGCCAGGAGATAGGTTCACAACTCACCAACGACTTTCGTCTCTCTGGCGTTGCTTTTACAGGCTCTACCCGGGGGGCAACTGAGATAGTTCGCCAACTAGCGCTTCGAGAAGGCGCTGCAATCGTCCCCTTTATTGCCGAAACCGGCGGACAAAACGCCATGATCGTCGATAGCACCGCCCTGCCGGAACAAGTTGTCAGAGACGTAATAGAGTCAGCCTTCAATAGCGCCGGCCAGCGCTGCTCGGCATTACGGGTTCTTTACCTTCAGGAGGACACTGCAGATCAGATTGAAGCGATGCTCATAGGGGCTATTCATACCCTGAAAATTGGCGATCCTTCTGAGATAGATACCGATATCGGCCCTATTATTAACATTAATGCTTTGCAGGCGCTACTTGGCCATATAGAGCATTGCCGGGAACATAGACGATTACTATTCGAAGCTGAGTTGAAAGAACAGTACAACTCTGGCTATTTCGTAGCTCCGACACTAGTCCGACTACATACCATCGATGAGCTCAGCGACGAACATTTCGGCCCGGTTCTGCATATCATCCGATATCAGGCGGACAACCTTGACCGGATTATTGAGGAGATAAACCGTACCGGTTACGGCCTCACTCTGGGAGTCCATTCCAGAAATAACCAGACTATCAACCATATCTGCAATCACGCCAGAGTGGGCAATATATATATCAACCGTAATCAGATTGGAGCCATTGTCAGCTCTCAGCCTTTTGGTGGTATGGGACTGTCCGGCACCGGCCCGAAAGCCGGTGGACCAAACTATCTGATGAGCTTTGCTCAGGAAAAAACCTGCTCAACCAATATCAGCGCAAATGGGGTTAATCAGCAGCTACTTAACCAAAGCTACCAGCGCTAATTGTTAGCCTCTGATCAGGCGGATACGGCCTGTACCAGACGATAGCAAGGCTGATATTCCTCATAGTTTATTTTCATCCGACGCTGTTCAACAAAGGAGGCCAGCAAAGTATCCAGCGCCTCCATCATCTCTGTCTCGCCACTGAGTTCAAACGGGCCATGCTCTTCAATCGCTCGAATACCTGGCTCTTTCACATTGCCCGCAACAATTCCGGACAACGCTTTTCGCAGGGTTGCCGCCAGCAGGTAATCGGGCTGATCATAGACCAAATCCAAACCAGCCATATTTTCATGGGTCGGCTCAAACGGTTGCTGAAACTCAGAGGGAATATGTAACTGCCAGTTAAAGTGAAATGATTCGCCGGTCGCTTTCCTGTACTCAGTCACCCGCGCTAAGCCCGCTTTCATTTTAACGGCGACATCATAGGGATCACCCACAACAATCTCATAAAGCTCTGCGGCTTTATCACCTAAAGTCGCCCGAATGAATCGATCTACCGTTTCAAAATACGCTTCACTGCCTTGAGGCCCGGTAAAAATAAATGGGAATGGAACATTAATGTTTCGCTCATGCAACAACACTCCCAACATATAAAGAATCTCTTCGGCGGTACCTGCCCCTCCCGGAAAGACAATAATGCCATGTCCCAAACGCACAAAAGCCTCAAGCCGTTTCTCGATATCGGGCATAATTATCAGTTCATTGACAATCGGATTGGGAGACTCAGCGGCGATAATCCCTGGCTCAGATACGCCGAGATAACGGGCATCGGTCACCCGCTGTTTAGCATGCGCAATAGTGGCGCCTTTCATCGGCCCCTTCATCGCTCCGGGACCACAGCCGGTACAGACACTAAAACCACGCAGGCCCAGCTCATAACCAACCTGTTTAGTGTAAATATATTCATCTCTACTGATCGAATGGCCACCCCAGCAAACCACCAGATTAGGTTTGATATGCGGCTCTATCGCACTGGCATGACGTAAGATATGAAACACCATATTGGTGATCTGTTCACCTTCTTCTAACCCATCGCAGCAGATATCCAGTTCGTCCACAACATAGAGCAGATCTCGAAGCACTGAGAACATATGTTCACGGATACCCTGAATTATCTCTCCATCAACAAAGGCACTTGCGGGTGCGTTGATCAGCTCCAATTGGACACCCCGGTGCTTATGGCTCACCCGAATATCAAAATCTTTATGCTTTTCCAACACTTGCTTGGTGCTATCTAATTCACTGCCGCAGTTCAACACCGCCAGCGCACACTGTCTGAATAATGGATATAAGCCCGCCTGATTGCGATCCTGCAGCTTAGCTACTTCATGTGGTGAAAGCGTATCAAGACTATCAAGCGGCGTAATATTTGCCGATACAAACTGTTCTGTCATCATTGTCATGCCCCTCTATGCAAATACCCCAGCACAGGAACGATTCCCAGCTGTAAACAGGGCTTAGCGGATCCATCCATAGTAGATTTGACCCCACTAAAAAATATAAAGTTCAGGTTACAATATAGTTAGTTTTTTAACTCTACTCCAATAACCCGTTGATAAAAAAGAATTAACCTCTTATCAAAGCATCCACAAACAGCGGTAATTCGCGGCTTGCAGGGCCATATATATGTCGATCAAAAGCAGATTGAGTTTTCGATGGTTCCAGGTTTATCTCTATTGTTTCAGCCCCAACACTGTTAGCCAATTCAACAAAACCGGCTGCTGGATACACATGCCCTGAGGTACCGATGGAAATAAACAGATCGCAATGCTCTAACGCATCATAGATAAGCTCCATCTGCATCGGCAGCTCACCGAACCAAACGATATCTGGCCGAAGAGTTCCAGCCCGATCACAGCAGCTACAACGCAGATCCGGCTGCACCGAGTGATGATTAGGAAACACCTGACCCGAAGTAGTACAACGCAGATTAAGTAGCTCTCCATGCATATGGATCAGATTTTCACTTCCCGCCCGCTCATGCAGGTTATCAATATTCTGAGTGACCAGCAGAAGTTGACCAGAAAACGCCTGTTCCAGCCGGGCCAGAGCCTCATGGGCCGGATTCGGACGAATATCTGGTTGTAACAGATGCTCACGGCGTTGATTGTAAAAACGATGTACCAGCTCAGGATCTCTAATAAAAGCTTCCGGCGTCGCCACATCTTCAATTCGGTGATCTTCCCATAATCCATCGGCTGCGCGAAAGGTTCTGATACCTGACTCTGCCGAGATTCCCGCACCGGTTAGAATAACAATATTCTGATATTGCACTGGTTAGTTCCTCAAAAATGGTAACTCATGGGTTTTATCCTACGCCAACTTCTGCTTAACTAACCATACAGGCCGGAAAAATTTCCGGTAGCTGTAAAATTTAGTCGTATCGAGAAGGAAACCCGAATGAGTGCTGATAAACTCTATATCCTCGACACCAATGTTTTACTGCATGACCCAAACTGCCTGTACGAGTTCAAGGAACAGGATGTCGCTATCCCGATGACTGTCCTGGAAGAACTGGACAACATCAAAGACCGTAAGCAAAGCGTGGCACAGGAAGCCCGACACGTTATTCGCGCTATCGACAATATCTTAAGCGTTGCAACGCCCTCTCAAATTCTAAAAGGGGTACCGATTCTGGTACCTGGAACAGAAGACGCAACCAAGCTGGGCAAGCTAAGCATCTTCCCCGATCACGAACTAACTGCCCGTCAGGGTTTTCTGCCTGACAACAAAAACAACGACAATCATATAATCAATTGCGCTCTGCATCTGCAAGGCAGTGATCCTCACCGTGAAATAATCCTGGTTACCAAAGATATCAACATGCGCCTTAAAGCGCTGGGTGCCGGACTTCAGAGAGTAGAGGATTACCGTAAAGACCAGCTGGTTTCCGATCTGGACTTACTGCCTTCTGGCCATCACCATATCGATGGAAGTTTTTGGGAAAAAGTCGAAAAAGTTAAAAGCTATCAGGAAGGGGCCAACACCTATCACAAAATCACCCCTGACCTGCTTCCTGAAGCCTATCCCTGTCAGTATATCTATGACGACTCAAAAGACTTTGCTGCCCGGGTAGTCTCAGTTAATCACGAAGAGACCATACTGATGGATCTGGGGCATCAAAAGCTGATGCAACAGGAATGTTGGGGTATAAGCCCGATCAACATCTATCAGGCGTTTGCTATGCAGTCGATTCAGGACCCTGATATCGATCTCTGCCTTCTTAACGGTGCAGCCGGTTCAGGTAAGACCCTGATCGCCTTAGCCTGTGCTTTGGAAATGGTGATTGAAGAGGGCCGCTACAATAAAATTATTGTCACCCGCTCTACGCCACCCGTTGCCGAAGATATCGGCTTTCTGCCTGGCACCGAAGAAGAAAAGATGACTCCTTGGTTGAGCTCGATCCACGATAACCTGGAAGCGATGCATGAAGGGGATGACCGGCCTCAAAGCAGCATTAAATATGCTATTGAGAAGGCGAACATCCAGTTTAAGTCGCTTAACTTCATCCGCGGCCGAAGCATTCAGAACGCCATCGTACTGATTGATGAGGCACAAAACCTGACACCACAGCAGTTGAAGACCATTCTGACTCGCTGCGGCAAAGACAGTAAGATGATCTGCCTGGGTAACCTGGCTCAGATCGACTCAAACTATCTGACCCCGCTGACCTCAGGCCTGACCTACGTGGTTGAACGGTTTAAAGACTTTGAAAGCTCTTCAACAGTCCACTTAGAGGGCATCTTCCGTTCAAGGCTGGCAGAATACGCCGAAGAACACCTCTGATAACTATCCTGAAACAAATTCAAAGCCGCTACCCTGTAGCGGCTTTTTTCTTCTGTTAGTTTTGCTTGTTTATCCGGCGTCGCAGGCGCTAAACTGCAGCCATGATTCTACGACGCTGCTTTATCTTTCTGATCCGTATCTATCAATACCTGATCAGTCCATTCCTGGGACCTAACTGCCGGTTTTATCCCACCTGTTCCACTTATACCCTGGAAGCAATTGAAACCCACGGCATTCTGAAAGGTTGCTGGCTGGGGATCAAACGTATCGGTAAGTGTCATCCAGGACACCCTGGAGGCTTTGATCCGGTCCCGCCTTGTTGCAGCGACGAAGCACAACAGCCCGCCAAGCCCGATCCGCTTTCATCAAAACAGCCACCCACCGACTAAGGTTTTAGGTAGCCTTTTAATTGACCTGATAAACTAAGACAGCTATAGCTTAACTATCACGTATGAATTAGCTGTTGAAGTAAGGATCAGGATGTTTAGCTCGCTTACGGTTATTCTCATCATCTCTCTCTATATGGCGGTACTGTTCGGTATCGCACAACTGGTTGAACGACGTATAGCGGTTCGCGGTGAGGGATTCAAAAGCCCATGGGTCTATAGTATTTCACTGGCGGTTTACCATACATCCTGGACCTTCTATGGAAGTGTTGGTTTTGCCGCAAGTTCCGGTCTGCTATTTTTAGGTGTCTATCTGGGAGCAATTCTTGGCATCGTTTTCTGGTGGATAACCCTTAGGCGTATGGTCTTTGCCAAAGAGACATTTCGCATCACCAGCATCGCCGACTTTATCTCCACCCGATATAACCGCTCTGAAAGCATTGCTGCACTGGTCACCCTGATCGCTCTGGTCGGTGTTCTTCCCTATATTGCCCTTCAGTTAAAGGCTGTAGTCAGTTCATTTCAGCTAATTACCGATCACGAAAGTTCAACCATGGGCTGGGGGCTATCTGGTCTTCTCATAACCCTTTTTATGATCGCATTCACCATTATGTTTGGTATGCGGCGGCTTGACCCTACTGAACGTCATCAGGGGATGATGACGGCGCTGGCAGTCGAATGTGTGGTGAAAATAGTCGCCTTCATTTCCATAGGGCTGTTCGTCAGTTTTACTCTATTTGATGGTTTTGATGATATTACCAAGCGTCTTTTTGATCAGGGTTTTGAGCGGGTAATCAGTATCAGCAGTACTGAAAACTCAGGAGCCATGTGGCTAACCCTCGTCATCCTCAGCTTTGCTGCGATCCAGAACCTACCCCGTATGTTCCATGTCGCTGTCGTTGAAAATGCTAACCACCAGCACATCAAAACGGCAATCTGGGTGTTACCCCTCTATATGATTCTGATCAACCTGTTTGTTGTCCCTATCGCGGCAGGAGGCCTCTTGATGGGACTTCCGGAAGAGTCGGCAGACTTCTATGTGCTGCTGCTACCGCAAATGGCGGGGAATGATGGTTTGACACTGCTGGCGTTTATCGGTGGCTTTTCAGCCGCTACCGGAATGATCATCATCACGACCATGACCCTTTCGACCATGGCATCCAACCACCTGATACTACCCTTGCTTGAGAGAATGCCGGCCTGCAAATTTCTCAAGCCTTTCCTGTTGCAGATTCGCTGGTTACTGGCTGCACTGATTTTATTGGGTAGCTACGGTTTCGCCATCGAGTTCAGTGATTCTTATATTCTGGTTGCCATTGGCCTTATCTCATTTGTTGCGGTACTGCAGTTTTCCCCCGCCCTGCTTGGGGGAATCTTCTGGAGCCGAGGTAACAGTATGGGAGCTCTTTCAGGTTTATTAGCGGGCTTCCTCATCTGGACTTTCACCCTTATGATTCCAGCACTGGTTAATCAGGGCTGGATCTCTGACTCGATAATGAAAGAGGGCTTGTTCGGAATTGCATTATTGCACCCGGAAGCTCTTTTCGGATTAGAAGGTCTGGGGTCGATACCCCATAGTGTTTTCTGGTCACTAATTGCTAACATCGGCTTTTACATAACCGGCTCTCTGCTCTATAGCCCCCAGAAATCAGAACGCCATCATGCCACAGAATTTCTCTGTTCAATGAACCCGGCCCCGACCAAGAGAGCCCGCCCCACTGGACTGGATCGGTATATATCTCTCGATGACAAGCTCAATGAAGCTCAATCACTACTGGAAGGATACTTAAGCGCCGACAAAACAAAACAAGCCCTCGACCGTATTACCGAAGATCTACAAGTAACCGGTAAGAGCCATATCGCTATTTTAGAGCTACTTGAGTTCCATCGTATGCTAGAGCATGCGTTAGCAGGATCAATCGGTTCTGCCAGTGCTCACAAAGCGATGGAAACCAGCATCCGCTATAACAACCGTGAATCCACCGACCTCAAAGCGCTATACAGCCATCTGGTTATAGAATTAAATCAACAACACCTTCCAGGTCAAGAAAACCTTATCGAAAGCGAAACGGGAAGCCAGAGTTACGGCCTGATCAATAATCTGCAAAAAAAGATTAAGAAACATGAACAAACAATAAAAATGCAGGATAAACAGATTGAAGATCTAGAGGTGAAACTAGAATCGCGCTACCAGGAGATCTTCCACTATCGTCTGGAAACCCAGAAGATCCAACAGGAAAATGAAACGCTTAAACTGAAGTTTGAAAGCACGCTGAAGATAGAGAAAAACCTAGCCCCTGAAACAAAACTGGACTCAGATACAGGCCAAGATCTGGATACAAAGCCAAATCGTGAAGCAAAATAAAATACGGGAAAATAGGACTATTAAATCAGAGATGGGAAGCTAAAAAAAACAGCCGCTTCAGCGGCTGTTTTTTAATTACATAAGCGCTTATTCGCTATCTTGCTTATACTGATGAACATCCATCTGTGGATAAGGGATAGAGATGCCTTCCTGATCGAAGCGAAGTTTAACGCTTTCAGTGGTATCAAACATAACACCCCAGTAGTCCGCCGAGTTAACCCATGGACGTACGACGAAGTTAACACTGCTATCAGCCAGCTCAGATACAGCGATAACCGGTGCCGGATCTTTCAGAACACGCTCGTCACTGGTAACAATCTCTTCCAGCAGGGCTTTAGCTTTTTTCAGGTCATCGTTATAGCCGATACCGAATACCATATCCACACGACGGGTATCACGTGCTGAGAAGTTAACAATAACACCGCTGTAGATGTTTCCGTTTGGCACGATAACTTCTTTGTTATCACCGGTGCGCATAATGGTATTGAAGATACTGATATGCTCAACAACACCGTTTACGCCAGCCGCTTCAATAAAGTCACCTTCTTTGAAAGGGCGGAAGACAATCAGCATTACACCTGCAGCAAAGTTCTGCAAAGACCCTTGCAACGCCAGACCAATAGCCAAGCCTGCAGCACCTACCAGAGCGATCATTGAAGTAGTATCAACACCCAACTGATCCAGTGACGCAACAATTACCACCAACAACAGCAGCATATTGGCAATTGAAGAGATGAAGTTAACCAGTATCTCTTCCATCTCGCCTTTACGGAGAACTTTCCCCAGCATGTTGACTAAGAACTTTGCAACAATACGACCCACAATAAAAATTGCAGCAGCAAGTGCAATATTTATAGCCCATGGCAGTACGTAAACGTCAACGAATGACATATCCATTTATTTTTTCCTCTTTTCTCATAGAAACTGTTCTGCAGATGGCTCTAATTGCGTAAAAACGAACATTAACTGTCCTGCAGCGACCATCTGCCCGTGAATATCACACAAGCATAGTCAAAAAGTCCATTTAAAACAGTATTTTTCACGGTAAAATAGTCTTAATCTAATTGCCCCTTTAATCAGAAGTTTAAAATGTCCGAATCACCGGCCCAGACAGTGTTTAAACTGCGTGACTATCAGCAGGATGCGGTCGAGGCAACACTGACTCATTTTCGCATCAGCGATCAGCCTGCGGTGATCGTTTTGCCTACCGGTGCCGGTAAAAGTCTGGTCATTGCAGAGCTGGCAAAACTGGCACGCCGCAAAATTCTAGTGCTGGCCCATGTCAAAGAGCTGATTGAGCAGAACCACAATAAATACCTCAGTTACGGCCTTGAGGGAGGGCTGTATTCCGCGGGGCTTAAGCAAAAACAGAGTCATCATCAGGTAACCTTTGCCAGCGTACAGTCAGTCTCGCGCAATCTGCAGGACTTCGCCACCGAACATTCCCTGGTTATTATCGATGAGTGCCATCGCATAAGTGATGATGAAAACAGTCAGTATCAGAAAATTTTCTCACAGCTTAGAGAATTCAATCCTCAGCTTAAGCTTCTGGGTTTAACAGCAACCCCTTATCGAATGGGGATGGGCTGGATCTACCGCTACCATTACCGGGGGTTTTGCCGCAGTAGCGAGCCCCGGCCTTTTGAGCATTGTATCTACGAGTTGCCACTGCAATACATGATTAAACGTGGGTTTCTAACTCCGCCAACAATGATCGATGCACCTATCGCCCAGTATGATTTCTCGGCCCTGAACCCTAACCGTTTCGGCAACTACGCAGAAACTGAAGTTAATCAATTACTGGTCAGCCACCCCAGAGTCACTCGGGCCATCTGTGAGCAGATTATCGAGCTAGCCACTAATCGCCAAGGGGTGATGGTGTTCGCTGCTACCGTTAAGCATGCCCAAGAGGTTTGTAGTTATCTGCCAGCGCATGAAACGATGTTAATCACCGGCGGCACTGCAAACAGTGAACGGGATACGCTAATCCGTCTTTTTAAGCAGAAGAAAATCAAATACCTGGTCAATGTTGCGGTACTCACCACCGGCTTTGATGCTCCCCATGTCGACTTTATCGCTATCCTCAGACCAACCCAATCAGTATCACTGTTTCAGCAGATAGTCGGTCGGGGGCTCAGGCTTGCAGAGGGCAAACAGAATTGCCTGGTCATGGACTACGCTGGCAATGGTTTCGATCTTTTTGCACCGGAAGTGGGACAATCCAAACCGGATAGCAGCAGCGTGCCGGTTCAGGTGTTCTGCCCCGCCTGTGAATTTGCCAATATTTTCTGGGGTAAAACCGACGAAGAGGGGAACATTCTGGAGCACTTTGGCAGACGTTGCCAGGGAACCGTTATGCTCGAAAATGATTCTAAAAAACCTGGCAGCAAAACCCCGGATAAAAAAATACAGTGTGAGTTCCGCTTTCGTTTTAAAGAGTGTCCACAGTGTAATGCCGAAAATGATATTGCCGCCCGTAACTGTCACCAGTGTGACCACGCTATTATCGACCCTGATGATCAGCTTAAAGCGGCACTTAAACTGAAAGATGCACGGGTGATTCGCTGTGCCGGCATGTCAATGATTGAGACCAAACAAAAGCTAAAGGTGACATATCACGACGAACAGGGCGAGGAGCTAAGTGAACTCTTTGATATGCAAAACCCAAAGCAACGAAAGCGCTTCAACGACCTTTTTGGACGGCGTTTTCAACAGAGCACCCAACCTAAGGTATTCAAGACACTGGAGGCAGTATTAGCTGTGATTGACCAGTTTACCGCCCCAGACTTTGTGGTGGCGAGAAAGTCTGGGCAGTTCTGGCGCGTGCAGGAAAGAATTTTCGATTACCAGGGTAACTACCGTAAAGCGAATCAGCTTTAAGCCCTAAACTATAAGCCTTGAGCTGTAGCCCTGAGTTACAAACCATAAATTCAACTCAGGCTCCAACCACCCGCTCAGGTAACCAGCGTAACGAATCAAACAGCCCTTCTATTACTTTAAGTCGGGGGGTACTGCGATGCTGAATAAACTGCGTCGGCACTATCGCGATCTCATCCGGTAAAGATTCAAATTTCAAGCTGTCCCTATAGATCGACAGTTCCACCACATTCCGGGGCATCAAGGTTAAACCTAACCCCTGAGCGACACACCCCAGTATCCCTTCCAGGGTGCCAAGCTCACTCAATCCAAAGCGGTTACTCTGATAATCCCGAGACCATTGCAGTGCTTTGTTACGATAGGTACAGCCCTCACGAAACAGCACCAGGTTATCTGAAGGTTCGAGGTTTCGGGGCTGCACCAGCACCAGCTCCTGTTGAAACACATCCAGAGTAATCAGGTCTTTATGCTCAACAGGCCCACCGACAAAAGCGCAATCTATATGATGATCCAGTACCGACCGGACTAACTCCGCAGTCGTGGCTGCCGTAACTCTGGGCTGAAGTTTTGGACAGCTCGCTCGCAACGCACCCAGCATCTGAGGCAGATGCGTAGCGGTGAAAGATTCCATCGCACCAATCTTTATTTCAGCAGCACCTTTTTCAGACAGTCGAACAGCTACCCCGGCCTGGCGCTCCAGCTGCAATATCTGTTCAGCGTATTCCAGCAATATATTCCCTGGCCGGGTCAACTCCAACCCTCGACCTTTACGGGAGAACAGCTTAGTTCCCAGCTCCTCTTCCAGCCGCTGTATCCGGGTCGTAACATTGGACTGCACTGTATTCAGCTGCTTGGCAGCCGCTAGAATGCCCCCCTCTTTTGCTACCTTTTCAAAGGTTTTCAGCGCTATCAGTTCCATTTTCGGTTCACTCTAATCACACCCAAAACTCATTCTTAATTTGAGAACAATAGTATCTTTATAATTCGTTTGTAAAGAATCTTATAGCTATATACGCTTATAGATATACGAAAATAAGAACAAAACAGGCAATAGCCTACTGAAGAGTTCAATGGAAGCTACCGATAACAAACAACATTTCAAAGTTCTGGGGTCTGGCTTACTGGGGCTGATTCTCACGGTCGGCATCGCTCGCTTCTGCTACACCACGCTGTTACCGGCAATGCAGGCAGAGGCTGGACTCAGCGATCTCGCCGGCGGCTATCTGGCCACCATTAATTACATCGGTTATATGTGCGGCGCGGTGTTGGCGGCTACCATTAGCAACCTCAAAACTAAAGATATGCTCTACCGTGCAGGCCTGATCACTGCGGTGATAACCACACTCGCTATGGCCCTGACAGACAATCTATGGCTTTGGGGAATTCTACGTTTTTTCTCAGGTCTAAGCAGTGCCAGCGGTATGCTGATCAGCGCCGGTCTGATTATGAACTGGCTGCTACGCCACGGTCACCGGGCTGAGCTGGGTATCCACTATGCCGGCGCGGGTCTGGGTATTATTGTTAGTGGACTGGCAGCCGAGCTTATGATCGGTCACCTCGACTGGCGAGAACAATGGTTAGCCGTTGGTGTGCTGGGTTCGCTGATCGCTATCCCCGCCTGGCGCTGGTTGCCCCGACCCGATACCAGTCATCAGACAACCTCCGGACAGCAGCTACAGGACAACCCTCCCAGCCGACGATGGTTAGTGTTACTGGGCATCATGTATTTCTGTGCCGGATACGCTTACGTGATCAGCGCGACTTTTCTGGTAGCCATCGTGGAAGCTCAGCCTGCCCTACAGGGGGACGGGCAACTCGTCTGGATATTTGTCGGCCTGAGCGCAACACCTGCCGTTATTCTATGGGACAGAGCCGCCCGCAGACTAGGCGAACTAAATGCACTATTCATCGCCTTTATTATTCAAATCGTCGGCATTATTCTGCCTGCCTTGAACGACAACCTCGGATTAGTTCTGTTCAGTGCGGTACTTTACGGCGGCAGTTTCATCGGTATCGTTAGCCTGGTGCTGGCGATGGCCGGGCGTTTCTATCCCACTAAACCGGCAAAACTCATGGGCAAGCTCACCCTGTTATATGGCATCGCTCAGATCGGCGCTCCAGCCATTGCAGGCATTATCGCTGATAACGGTGGCAGCTATGCTGATTCGCTCTATATCGCCGCAGCGATCTCTGTATTGGGCGCTGGAATGATACTGATACTCAAAGCCGATCAGAAACGTGAACTGACTCTGACAGAAACATAAAAAAACGGCTCAAGTGAGCCGTTTTCAGGAAGCATTAGAATCTAACTGACTAACCAGACCTCTCTGGCCCACTCCCACACTGTTGTCCACTCCTCTACTTCACCACTTTCAGGAGTCCAAAACACCACAGCACCGTCAATAGTAACCGCATAAAAGCCGCCTTCATGGGCACATATCGGGGTTTGTTCACGGGACAAACCGATAGACCAAGCATAGGCAGCTACTTCAGGCAGATGAGTATGGGAAGAGGTATCGGCAACGGTTACCGGCTCTAACGAACCGCAAACCACATCACTGACCGTTAACAGAAAATCTTTAAAATCCGGATACAGAGGTACGCAGATTTCCTCTTCTGCGGAAACAACATCATCAAAGTCCGGCAGATCCAGAGGAGTCATTACCTCAATATTAGCATTGCGCAGTGCATCTATTACATCTTGCATAACTTCTCGCTTAAAAAAGATTTCAACTCACTCATGAGCTAAAAATGAAGGCGATTATATCAGAGCAATTCCAACATCGCTTCAGCACTACTCACATCAAAGGTCTTAGGTTCTTCCAGATGCAGAGCAGTTACTACCGAGTCTTCAATAATCATGGCGTAACGTCGGGAGCGTGTGCCGCCGAAAGAGCCACTATCCATCTCCAGACCCAATGCATTGGTCAGATCAGCACCACCATCAGCAACCATTGTTATCTTCTCTGCGTTCTGTGCCTCAGCCCAGGCTTTCATAACAAACGCATCATTAACAGAGAGACAGGCGATCAGATCAACACCTTTATCGAAAAACTCATCCGCCTTCACCACATAACCTGGCAGATGAGAAGCCGAGCAAGTCGGTGTAAAAGCACCTGGCAGCGCAAACAACACAACTTTCTTACCGGCAAACAACTGATCCGCACTTACCGCCGAAGTTTCACCACCAGCCACTGCGCTCACGCTAATCGCCGGAATTTTATCACCCACTTGAATCATAATAGTTACCTTAAATAGATGTTATTTACTGCTTACAACATAGCACCCGGATCATCCGGTATTTCATCCAATAAGGGAAGAGTAGCAGAATTCAGAGTTTCAATAGAGTGCTCTCTTAAAAGCGGCTTTCATCTGAGCGCTCATTAGGCCTTAGACCAAATACCGGAACCACTTTTCATCAACAAACCCTTACCGGTATGGATTTAAATAGAAAGTGAACTCACCTGTTTACAGATTAAAACCAAAGCGCAATATCATAAAAAACAGCATCCCCGCCACGATGGTTGTCAGTAGATCCCTGCGCCAGAATGAAACCAGTGCTGCAAATATCCCAGCCAGTAGCCATGGATTATCTACCCGTACCCAAAGCTCTCCCTGAGGTATTAAGAGAGCTGGAACAATGATGGCTGTCAGCACAGCGGGAGGCACAAAGTTCAGTCCGGTGGTTAACCAGGGCGGAAAGCGCACTTTCCCTGCCACTGCAAAAAGAATATAACGGACACTAAAGGTCACCAGAAACATACCGAATATCAGAGTAGCTTCATTCATGTAAAGACTCCTGCGCTGCCCGCTGTTTCAATAGCAGATGCAACGATAGTCCGGTCGAGATACCGCATAGAGCGGCTACCATCAAGCCCAGTTTATGAGGTAAGCCTACCGTAGCCATCGCAATGGCAGCTGACACAATAACCGCCCCCCACATAGGCTTACTCTTCAGATAGGGCACTACCATACCGATAAAGGTGACCGACATAGCAAAATCTAATCCCCAGTGAGTCATATCTGGAAAGATCTCGCCAAGCGCTATTCCCAGGCCCGTACAGAATACCCAGTTACTGTACATCGCCAACCAGGAGCCCAGATAAAACCAGTGTGCATGCGTGGTATTGGCCTGCAGCAGGAAACGGTTGCTAACCGCAGCAAAAGTTTCATCGGTCAGGCCAAACGCCATCATCAAGCGCCAGCGGTGTGGCAGATGTCGAACCTTAGGCACCAGATTGGCGGCGTAGAGAATATGACGCAGATTCACCACAAAAGTGGTCGCGATAATAACCGGTATAGCGGCCCCTGCTGCCAGTAAGCCGAGAGAGATAAACTGTGCTGAACCGGCAAACACAATGACCGACATCGCCAGTGCCCCCCAGGCAGATAATCCACTGGGGCCTGCAAGAGTGCCAAAGATAATACCAAAAGGTATCGCGCCAATAATTAACGGCAGCGTCGCCTTAGCACCGTCAAGCATCTCTTTTCGTTTTATGATCCCCAAATCCGGGTTTGAACTATTACTCTTCATCTTCAGAACCTAAGCGTCATATACACATCAGAACGGCTAAAATAGGAGCGTCCATCGGGATGTGGAACCTGCTTAAAACCAAGGTTACGATACAGCTGCAACGCTTTTTCTAGTTTACTGGAGCTTTCAAGAAACACTTCAGACGCGCCTTGCTCTCTGGCTTTATCCAGCGTTGTCATCAACAGATTGCGGCCCACACCGACATTCTGCCAAGCCTCATCTACTCCCAGCTTAGATATTTCAAACCGTCCTCCTTCGTGGCGGGCCAACGCAACACAACCCACCACGCTTTTATCCGCACTATTATGGGCAAACCAGATGTAGCCACCCCGGGCCAGATATGAACCTTCGGGGTTATCTAACACTTCGAAATCCCGTTCGGTAAGCTCCGTTTTAAAATGCTGGTTCAGCCAAGCCATGTTGATTCGTTTAAATTCACTTCGATATTCAGCATCCCACCCCTGAATAACGATCTGCTGACTTTCATTGCGCCGTTCAAGCTGCTGCAGTACCGGCGCGTAAAAACCTTGCTGTTCTACCAGTGATTCAAATTCTGCCAACGAGTCCAGAAGTGGATATTGTTGCGCCCCAATCAATGCGTCAAGGTGAGCCTGAATAGCTGTCCAGACAGGCGCAATCTGTTCCAGCAGTTGCTCACTTTCTGACGTCAGCGCCAATAGCTGACGCCTTTCATCTTCAGGATCAGTCGTTTTACTCAACCACTGTTCTTGCTGCATTTTTCGGGCGATCTTACTGATCGCAGGGTGGCTCACAGCTAACTTCTCGGCCGCCTCAGTCACCGTCATTGATCCCTGTTGATGTAACAGATTAAACAGTGGATAGAATGTTGGATTCAGGGTTATTCCCTGACTCTGATAAAGCCGGATAACATCCTGAACCAGTGCATCAGACAGACGTTTCAAGCGGCTACCCAGTGACAAGCTGCCAAAATTTTTCATGTAATCCATAAGTGCTCAGCCTAAAACAAAACCATTTACGTAACTAGTTACGTAAATTATCATAATAAAATAACTGATGCATCTTTTGATACCTAATTGATTGCTATTTCACATCAACAGAGACACCTGTAGATTTTTTTGGCTAGCACCTATGGAAAGACTAGAGAAACGGCTCGGTAATCACCGGCTGTAATTGAAATAAAAAAAAGGGGATTGAACATCCCCTGAAAGATTGGGTGAATCGTCAAAAAGGGAAATCAGTTTTTCTAAACCTAGCCCGCCCACTCGGGACGAATTATAAAACCAGCAGCGCGACCTGCGTCAGCATTGGAGAAATACCAACGAGCAAACCGCCTACAACCATTAAAATAGTTGAGATAATACCGAAAATTTCAACACCTTGCTCTTCATGTGACATGAGTAATTCTCCATTTACGATTTCTGTTACTACCCATATAGCACAAACAAGGCCAGATCAAATTACCCCTTTACTTTCAACAGTTTAAATATATGTCACAGATTACAATCCCGACCATCTAAGACACATATGACAAAGAAATGCCATATATGACACATTACTCGAATTCCATCGCTTCAAAAATACGGCCGGCATTTTTACCCGCCAACTGCTCATATGTTTCAAGATGCATGTAGGGGGTCTGATCTATCCCATAGGCATCTTCAAGAGTCCCGTCATTATCCAATAGCTCAGTCACCTTCCCTCGCATATATTCAAGATAACCCCGGGTATATTTATCCACTTCTGCAAAACTGGTGGGCTCACCATGCCCTGGAATAATAGTCATGGTTTTGGCAACAGGCTCAAAACGACTATGCCAGGTTTCCAGCCAGGCGGCGGTATCAGTATCCGGAAAAACCGGCAGCATCCGCTGATGAAATGCCATATCACCAGTAATCAGCACATTACGTTCGGGTACCAATACAGAGATATCTCCAGGACTATGACCAGGACCAAAACGGACTAACTGCACTTTCAAATTCCCCAGATCAAGTTCAAGCTGATCATTGAAACTACGATCTACGACTACCAGTTCGGTGCCTTCAATCTGCTCTTTGAGTATATTACTCATCTCCTCCAGACCATCAGCCCCTCTGTGCTCAATCTCTGTGACCGCGTCCGCATGGGCGATGATGATCGCGCCCTGCTCCTGCCAGTAACCATTTCCCAGAGCAGCATGGGACTGACCGTTCTCATCAACAACATAGAGGACCGGTTTATCAGTGACCTTTCTGATCTCATCATGTAGCGCTTTAGCCAGTAGATAGGCCGAGCCGCCATTGACCACCAGCACAGCATCCCGCCCTTCAATAAAGCTAAGATTATTATTATGCCCGCCGTTTTCGTAACTGAAGTATTGAGTTGCCCCAATCGCCGACCAGACACCGTCTGCCACTTTAACCGGCTTACTATAGAGCATAGATTCAGGATAGCGGTCCGCCGGTGATGCGATCGCAGATAGCGAAATAACAGAGAACAGTAAACAGATAGCTATACCGGGTAGCCGTTCGAGCAGATTACATTGCATGGTCTACATACCTTAGGTTTTATTATTTTTTAATATATTGATATAAGATAATAGAATATGCAAAAGATGCTAACAACCATCCTCGCTAACGATAGATGCATAAAGGCGCATTTAGTGATAAAGCCAAACCTGAAAGTATCGGTCAGAGCCGGTAAGTCTAATCAATTAAGCCTGAGTACAGCAGACAGAAACAATAATAAGAAACTGAAAAATAACTCAACTCAATTGCAGCAGTGCCGATAATAAGGGAAGGTGCGAACAAGTCTTTAGAATTAAGCACCTGAAATGATAGCAAAGTGATTGGCAGTGAGGTGGGATATGCCACGATACTATCTGCGACATCCGACAGAAATTCCTATTCTGCTTAAGACAAACATGCCGCCACAAACGTTGGAAGATACCTGCCGTGATTACAGCGCTGGAGGGCTTTCATGTCTTTCAGATCGCTTCATCTCGCCTGGCTCAACCGTTAGAATCACCATTTCTCTCTCTCAGCCCGACCTGACCGCTTCAGGTCATGTTATTTGGTGCCACAAGCAATCTACAGGCTACCTAATGGGAATAGGGTTTGACGACCCAGATCAAGCCTATTCAGTCAGGATGATTGAACAGATCTGCCAGATTGAAAGTTATCGTTTAAATCAGAGGCGAAACGGTCGACAGCTTAGTAGTGAAGAGGCTGCCGTGGAATGGATAAAGCTGCACGCAGCGGACTTCCCCACCAGCGAGCAGCTTCAGTAGCGATGACTAAGGCTTAAAGATTATGCTCTGCAATAAAGTCATGCAGCGAATCGTAGCTCCAGTCACTGCCATCCGGATGCTTATGATCGTGTTCGTTTAACTTTTCCATCATCTGCTTAACATTATCGCCCTTCTTACGTAGCCCATGAACGAAATGTACCGCCTCATCAATCCGCTGCGTCATCTCAGGTGAGATCTCATTGCTAGTTTTCTCACCTTTCTTGCGAACACTCACTTTAATTCCAGATTTCATGCTATGTTTCTCCTACACACTGTCCTTTTTCTTAACGTTACCTCAGCCCTGCGCAACTGAAAAGGGTCCTACTGAAAATGTTTATAAAACAATGCAATCTCAGGTCATTTTTATCGATTTCAACATTTTTTTGTCTGATTTTTATACAGGGCTGTATCAAGCCCGACACTGAGCAAGCCCCAGTTGAAAAAAAGCTAAATCCTCTTCTGACAGAAAATATTTATTCAACCCAATCCGGCAAACAGATTAGCTACGCTAAGTTATTGGCCGACATTAAAACCAGCCGTTTTGTTCTGGTGGGTGAAAAACACGATAACCCGCACCATCATCAACTCGAACTCAAGCTACTGCAGGATATCCAGAATGGCAGTAACACCCGTGTGGTGCTGGAGATGTTAGATGAACAACAGGGATCAAATATCGACAAGCTTACCGGCAACAGTAAAGAAGAGCTGATTAAAAACCTACTTAACTGGAATGATCGTAACTGGCCCTGGAAGGATTACGGCCCACTCATAAATTCGACTCTGGCAAATGGTAATTTGCTAAAACCGGGAAACCTTAGCAAACCGGTACTGATGCAAATATACAAGAACGCCCCACCCAATGAGCCTCGATTATCAACAGTTGAGGCTTTACCAGAGAACATCCAGGCAGAAATACTTCAGCAGGTATATGAAAGCCACTGTCAGGCAATTCCTCTAAAACAGATGGGGCCAATGGCACAGATTCAGATCAGCAGGGACGCCAGCATGGCCTTTGCCATGAGCCACCAGTTAGCGAGCAATGATCAGGCTATACTTTTTTCTGGAGCATTTCATGTGAGAAAAGATAGTGGCGTGCCACTTCATCTAAATATGTTGAGTAGTGAAAAAAGCATCTCAATAATGCTAACAGAAGTGGATAAAGGAGGAGAAACTGGAAAAGAATCCACAAAAGCGGATAGAGAGGTAGCGGACTATATCTGGTTCACACCTAGGTCTGAAGAAAAAGACTACTGCGCGTCATTACGGCAGCAGTCTTCCCACAAGAAGATAAATTAGTCTTCGCGGCTGGTAACTTCCAGCAAGTGATAGCCAAACTGAGTTTTAACTGGTCCCTGAACCTCGCCTACAGGCGCAGAAAATACAACCTTATCGAACTCAGGTACCATCTGGCCTGGACCAAAACTTCCCAGATCTCCACCCTGACCACCGGATGGGCAGCTGGAATGTTCTTTAGCCAGATCAGCAAACTCAGCGCCCGCTTCTATTTGTGACTTAAGATCAGCGCACTGAGTCTCACTACTTACCAAAATATGTCGGGCCGATGCACGTGCCATAATATAAACCTCAATCAGTTAAAATTTTCCGCTACAGGATGACCTTTTTCAAAAGTCACTGCAAGCCCATTAAAAGACTATCGACATCTAATTGACGTTATAACTTTTACTGATATGCTTAGCCTATGGAACTCGCCCGCATCAACCTCAACCTGCTGATCTCTCTGTACTACCTGTTACGCAATAGGAGTGTTACAGAAGCCGCTGCTGATCAACACATTACTCAACCCGCAATGAGCCGTAACCTAAGCCAGTTGCGAAAGATATTTGATGACCCGTTAATGGTACGGGTAGGTAATAATATGCAGTTGACGCCCCATGGCGAACAGCTCTGGCTAAAACTACCTGAAGCACTAAATCACCTGGAAAGTTTACTGGTGCCCGACCGGTTTGAAGCGGCGGGATATCACGGTGAATTCAACATCGCCAGCACTGACTTTATTACCCATGACCTGATGCCACCGTTGCTGGCAGAACTACAGTCAGATGCACCAGGTATCAGTCTGCATTTTCATCTCTGGGAACCTGGAATGATGGAAAGCCTGCGTCAAGGACGGATGGATCTGGCCGCCTGTATTCTCGACACCGTACCCAATGATATCTATGGAAAACAGATAGGTAGCGATAATTACAGCTGCCTGGTAAACCGGAATCACCCGCTATCCGGACAGGTAATTTCGATGACTGACTACATCCACGCTGACCATATCGGCATAAGTGCCGGCGGCGATAAAATAAGAGCGGTCGATGAAGCTTTAGTGAAACTCAAGCATCAGCGAAATATGAAACTGACAGTACCTTTTATTCATTCAGCAATGGCTATCACCAGCCGTGCTAATTACATATTAACCCTGCCCAGTCGGATAGCCGCTCGGCTTGGCCCTAAATATGGACTGGAAATTCTGGAGCTACCGGAACAACTGAAAATCCCCGCCAGTAATTATTACCTAATCTGGCACCAACGCCTGCAGTCTGACCCAGCCCATCGCTACCTTCGAGAACGCATGTTCGATAGTCTAGGTACTGATGAATCCCTCTGAAGGCCCACCAACTAAGCCCCAATAAAACAAAATATTACACGCTCTAAAGGTCATAAGTAATCGTTATGACCTTTATCTATAATCAGCATTCGCCAGCCCCCTACATCCTCACTACAATTGCCCCCATCAACTAAAGACGTTTAATTAAGAGAACAACAATGACTGAATGGCTAGTATTCGCGGGCATTATGCTACTGGGCGCCATGCTTCCAGGGGCCAATACTGCGATCATTCTGCGCAACACCCTGCAAGGCTCTCGCCGGGATGGCTTTATAACGGCTTTGGGGCTGGCCACTGCACTGGCAATTCATGTCGTACTATCGGTTCTCGGACTGGCTGCCCTGATTGAACGCACACCCATTCTATACGAAGCGATCCGCTGGCTAGGAAGCGCTTATCTGATCTATCTCGGCATTGTTTATATAGCTACCCGCTCATCCAACGATGATGCCGACTCACAGGAAAGCAGTAATAACCCTTTCATCGCTGGGATGATGGTCAGTCTGTTCAATCCGAAGATTCTGATTATGTTTGTGGCCATCTTTAGTCATATTGTTGCTGAAGTATCCAGTATCGCCCTACAGATACTCTACTGTATAACCCCGGTAGCGGCAGAGTTTGGCTGGCTCAGCATGATTATACTGCTGCTGACCCGCCCATCGATTCAGGCATGGCTCAAGCGAGCACGTACAACCATCGAGCGGGTAATTGGTGGAGGACTGGTTTTACTGGGGATAAAACTCGGACTGGGGTAAACCCAAAAAGCCCTCTGGATAAGTTCGATTACAGAGCCCTACTAACAAGCCCTGATAACAAGCCCTGATAACAGAGCCTATTAAAGCTGCCGGGCAGGAATCCCTCTCCGGCCGTCTCGATTACGTCGCTTCTGCTTATTCTGAGATAACTCTATGGCGCACTGATCTTTATTGTTCAAAATCACAATACATTCCATACATTGAATACACTCATCATAATCGATACTGCCATCACGGTTAATGGAATCGATATCACAACGAACCTTACAGAGCTGACATGGACTACCGCACTCCGTCCGACGCTGTAACCAACGGAACAAACTAAATTTCCCAAGTATCGCCAACCCAGCCCCTAACGGACATAGATATCGGCAGAAGAATTTGTGAATAAACAGCCCCACTCCTAACAACAGCACCGCGTAAAACACAAAAGGCCAGCTACGGATAAAGTTTAGTGTAATCGCAGTTTTGAATGGTTCCAGCTCGGCTAGACGCTCTGCCATACTGACCGACCAGAATGCACTGCCCACCAAAACCAGTAATAACAAGTACTTCAGCTTCTGCAACTTAGCATGAACAGCGGGTGGTATTTTTATCTGCTTAAGCTTCAGCACTTTTGCAACTTGTCCTACGATCTCCTGTAATACACCGAAGGGACAAAGCCAGCCGCAAAAAACACCCCGCCCCCAAAGAAATAAAGTAATAAAGACATAGGTCCATAATACAAAGAGCACCGGATCCAACAGGAACACCTGCAGATCAAAGCCCTTTTTAAGTTGCAGCAACAACGTATAGATATTAACCACTGACAACTGGCCTTGAGCATAGAAGCCGATAAAGAACAGTGTAAATAGCATTACGCCCCAGCGAGTACGGTGAAACAAACGACTATAGGCAGATAAACGGTGTTGCCAGATAAACGCAGCGGTCACCACCAAAAGCGCCAACAGTAATCCGCCGAGCTGAAACAAGCGATCCAGCCATAAGCGCTGCCATAACGGTAGCTGTTTAACCTCTTCTATGACCTCAATATCAAATAGATCCATTGGTAATTGATAACTATCATCCAACTGAGCCTGATCTCGAATCAGGTGATTTCGCGCCAGATCAAGATTAAGACTCAGGGTCACTGGTTGCGATGGATCGAAACCCGATTGTGCCTTAATTCTAAATATACTCACTTGCGTCAGCTCAGGAGCATCGCTGGGTAAGTTAGTCTCACGCGCATCAAAGAAGTCGAGGCCACGGATATCTACTGGTAACCCGTTTTGCGACATCCCTAATCGGCTGGGTACAGTACCCCGTCTAAACTCCGGTTCCAGAAAACCAAAACTACCGGCCGAGGCCACCAAGATGGCATGCTCCCCTGGCCTAAGCACCGCTTTAAGACGCTCAAAATCCTCTTCGCCTAAAAGGTTTTTACCGGTAACCGGAGTATTCAAATAGGCATAATAATAGCGCCCGGGGATTTCAGATTCAGATAACGCCTGTTGCATCTCCTGATCTGCATAATCATTCAGATCCAAGGGAAAACCTGAAGCCATCTGTGTAGAAGACAAACGCCAGTGGCGCAGCAGGCCTTTATCGACTAACTGTTGCCAATTATTCGATTCAAAAACATCTTCACGTACCGTCACCGATGGCGGTTGTGTGAAACCTTCCAGATAACTTCGGGCAACCTTCAATGCTGATGCCAGCACAGTATCATTTATCACCAGCACTGAAACCGTAGCTTTCGTCACACCATCTATATATACCGTCGTGGAGCCTGCCTGATTCTGACCACTGTGACGACTATCGACGATGACCCGTTTATCAACTTTAATACCCTCATACTGACCGATAAACCGGATCATCGGCTGCTCACCCAAACCATGCATGAAAATCGGTTCGTGATGATTCAGTACTTTCAACCCCACCAGCACACCTTCGGCATCCATGCCGATCAGCAGATTGATCCGCTCACCGGAAAAACCGGGCAGATCTGTCAAATCGTTAGTTTCGAAAACATATCCCAACAGTTGATCAAGCTGATAAACAGGCGTGACCACAGAGTTTTCTAATACTTCACCAACCCGGGTCAGCTTAGGGAAAATTGCACGCATCTGATCATCCGACACCTGAGCAAAAACAGTGCTATTCAACGACAACAGATAAAGAAGCATCAAGGCTCTGATAAACGAAAAGAGTGACATATACAGACTCCATGGACCGACCTTAGATGATCCAAAAAGCGTGCACAATCAGCCATAGTACTTTACGGCCATCTACCCACTACTTTAGCGTCAGATGACCTGAAGAATACGCTGCCTGATCCAGCGGCACATCGGGTCACGATGATAACGCTCATGCCAATAGAGAAAGAAATTGATTGGAGGCACCATCAATTCATCAGGTACGGATCTCAGGGCAATGTTTCTCCCTTGAGCAATACGTCGTGCGACAATTTCAGGCAGGATAAATAGCAGATCAGAGTTCTCACAAAAATCTGCAGAAGTCATGAAGTTAGACAACCGCAGCGCAAGATGGCGTTTATGACCCAATTCAGCCAGGCGATCATCAATATGGCCAGGGCCCTGCCCCGTCATAGAGACCAACCCATGACTAGCGGACAGATATGATTCAAAAGATAATTTCTCAGAAGCAAGCGGATGATCCGCCGACATCATGCAGACAACTCCAGACTGGGCAATCAATAACCGTCGATATTCTCCTTCACCGGTTCGAGGCGCCATCCCGGACAAACAGAAATGTACCTCACCCTTCTCCAATAGCTCAAAATGATCCCTAGGCTCGCTTCTTACTTCTAAACGCATTTTCGGCGCGTCAGATCGCAAAACCTTGAGCAAAGGAGAAACAAAGCAGGCCACTTCAAGATCAAGACCGTAAACTCTCACCACATCTTCCGCATCTGCCGGGTTGAAAGCAGGCTCAGCAATTAGCTGTTCCATTCCACTGATGAGAACCTGAAGCCTTGGCAGAATTTCAGTTCCCCGGGAACTAAGATCAAACCCCTGAGACGTTCTCACCAGCAACGGATCATCAAAGGTATCCCGCAGTCTTTGCAACGCTCTGCTGACAGCAGACTGGCTCATATGCAGCTGTTCTGAGGCCCGGGTAACATGACGGGTTTCCAATAATTTCTGTAGTACCACTAACAGGTTAAGGTCTACGGACCTTAAATTCACTTCGCGCATAACAATAATCACAATAATGCATTAGGTGAATTCATTATTACCTATTACATTAACGCCTGCCACCGGAAAAATCCGGCTGTTAAATTTTGAGGAACATTCCATGTCTGATCAGGTCAAAGTTGCAATCGCTTATCACAGTGGTTATGGGCATACTGAAGTATTAGCGCAGGCTGTTGCTGCAGGAGTCGAAAACGCTGGTGCAACAGCGATAACGATCTCAGTTGCTGACCTTGAGACGATTAACTGGGACGCTCTGGCTGAAGCTGATGCAATTATTTTCGGCTCGCCTACCTATATGGGCTCAGTCAGCGGCCCGTTTAAGTGCTTTATGGATGCCTCTTCTAAAATATGGTTTGAGCAGGGCTGGAAAGATAAACTGGCTGCAGGTTTCACTAACTCGTCCAGCCTTAGTGGTGACAAACTGAACACCCTGATCCAGATGTCGGTCTATGCTGCTCAGCAAGGAATGAACTGGGTAAGCCTGGGTGTAGCAAACGGTAATAACAGCAGTCAAGGCGATCCACAAAGCCTAAACCGTATCGGCGGTTATCTGGGTGCTATGGCACAAAGTAATGCCGATGAAGGCCCGGATGTTGCGCCACCACAATGTGATCGGGATACCGCTCAGGCTCTTGGAGCTCGGGTTGCAACTGCAGCGAAGCGCTGGAAACAATAATTTTTAAGCAACAGGCGGCCTGGTCGCCTGTTTTTAGAGAAAAGCATCTATGGCATCACCCATTAAAGACAACTCAAGCACGTTTGGATTGGGGTCAATTCTGCTGCACTGGGTTATCGCATTAACTATTATTGGCATGTACCCGCTAGGCCTCTATATCGATAGCCTGACCTATTATGATGAGGCATACAATATCGTCCCGGCCTGGCATGAAAGCATCGGTATAATTCTGCTCGCTTTTTTGGCAATGCGTTTTCTCTGGCGGGCAATAAACAAAGCACCGGCCCCTCTGCCGCAGCCTAAACCAGTCCTGCTAATCACTAAAGCAGTACATCTGCTACTTTATCTATTACCGGTCATCACTGTGGCGTCAGGGTATATGATCACAACTGCAGATGGCCGCCCGATATCAGTATTCAACTGGTTTGAAGTACCTGCGCTTCCTGCAATCAGTGATAACCAGGAAGATCTGGCAGGCGAAGTACACTTCTGGGTTGCGACCTTTATGATCAGCTTGGCGGGGCTACATGCGCTGGCTGCTTTAAAACACCATTACATTGATAAAGATAAAACCCTAACCCGCATGCTAAGCGTGCAATCGGAGGCTAAACAATGAATCTTAAAGCTATTATCGCTGGCACTATTCTGGCGGGCTCTTTCACCGCTGCTCAGGCCGCAGACTACGTAATTGACACCCAAGGTGCTCACGCATCAATCAACTTCCGTATTCAACACTTAGGCTACAGCTGGGTACAAGGACGCTTTAACGAATTCGATGGCAACTTCAGCTACGATGCAGCCAGCCCGGAAGCATCGACTGTATCCGTCACAATCAAAACACCAAGTGTAGATTCCAACCATGCCAAGCGAGACAAGCACCTTCGCGGCGATGATTTCCTGGCAGTAGAAGACTTCCCGGAAGCTAAGTTTGAAAGTACCGCATTCACTCCTGCAGCTGACGGCACTGCAGTACTGAGCGGAAACCTGACTCTGCACGGTGTGACTAAACCCGTCGATATCACTGTAACAACAATAGGTGAAGGTAAAGACCCATGGGGCGGCTACCGTGCTGGTTTCAGCGGCACTACCGAACTGAAGTTAAAAGATTTTGATATCAACTACAATCTGGGGCCTGCTTCCGCCAGCGTTTTTCTGGATCTCAACGTAGAAGGCGTACGTAAGTAACACAGGAAAAAGTCCCCCCGCGATTTCCTTTAAAAAAGGGGCTTAACATTTTGTTAAGCCCCTTTTTCAGTTCTCTTCATCCGTTCTTACTATGGGCGTTGACTGCCCATCAGCATCAATAGCAACAAAAGTAAAATTACCTTCAGTCACTTTTTCAATCAGCTCACTATGATGGCGTTGCACCCAGGTCTCTACATGCACGACCAGTGAAGTCTTGCCGTAACGCACAACACTACAAAAGCAACTCACATCATCGCCAATATAAACGGGCTTAAGAAACGTCATCGCATCTACCGCTACGGTTACTACCCTGCACTT
>NZ_JADGEW010000029.1 GCF_016744155.1 Amphritea sp.
AGCGAACTCCGCTCTTATTTTTGAAATTGAACTATTAGAAATTCTGCCTCACGAAAAGGCTGACCAAAAATGATGGAACAACAGCAGTTTAATGCACAGTTATTTGAATTTCTGGCGGATGCGCCTACACCATTTCATGCGGTTTATGAGATGCGTGGTTGGTTGCAACAAGCCGGCTATATTGAACTTGAAGAGCAAAACGCCTGGAATGTAAATCCGGGTGGTCGTTATTTTATTGTGCGCAATGAATCCTCAATTATTGCCTGGAATATGCCCGCGAACGCGGATCTGATTAGTTCAGGCATGCGCATGGTCGGAGCTCATACCGATAGTCCCTGTTTGAAGGTTAAGCCAAATCCTGAAACCGTACGTCAGGGATGTCTGCGGTTGGGTGTTGAAGTTTACGGTGGAGCGTTACTGAATCCCTGGTTTGACCGGGATCTCTCGCTGGCCGGACGGGTCAGTTATATTGGTTTAGACGGCGTTGTTAAAAGTGAGTTAATAGACTTCACAAGACCTGTAGCCATTATCCCAAGTCTGGCGATTCACCTTGACCGTGAAGCGAATAAGGATAGAACTGTTAATCCGCAAAATGATATGCCGCCGATCATGGCGCAGCTGCATGGAGACGGGAAAGCTGAGTTACGTCAGTTGTTAAAGAAAGAGCTGGCCACGCTGAACATCGATGATGTTGATGAAGTGCTGGACTATGAACTGTTTTTCTATGATGTCCAGAAGCCTTCTTATATTGGTCTGGATAACGAGTTTTTTGCTTCAGCCCGTCTGGATAACCTGCTGAGCTGTTTTATTGGTCTACAGGCTCTAATTGAATCAGATACTGATCAGGGCGCTTTGCTGGTCTGTAATGATCATGAAGAAGTGGGGAGTATGAGTGCTGCTGGCGCTCAGGGGCCTATGTTGAAACAGCTACTGGAACGCTTACTGCCTGACCCGGAATCCCGTAGCCGAATGATCGCCAACTCGATGATGGTATCGGTAGATAATGCCCACGCTGTGCATCCTAACTTTGCCGATAAGCATGATGGAAATCATGGTCCCCGGATGAACAGTGGTGCAGTAATAAAAACTAACGCCAATCAACGTTATGCGTCTAACAGCGAGACCTCAGCGTTATTCCGCCACATAGCGCAACAGGAAGGGGTTACACTTCAGTCTTTCGTTGTGCGTAGTGATATGGCCTGCGGTAGTACGATAGGGCCGATTACCGCTGCTGAGATCGGGGTTAAAACCATTGATATTGGTGTGCCGCAGCTGGCTATGCATTCTATCCGTGAATTGGCAGGTAGTGATGACCCGGTTAATCTGGCGAAAGTGTTGTGTCGTTTCTATCAGCAGAGCAGTGTCTAACGCTAATTTCTATCTGACTGCGTCTATACAGCGGTAAACTAGGACCGGGTTACAGAAATGTGCTCGGTCTTTTTAGTTGGATTCTTTGTTAATTTGTAGAAGCCCCCAGCACGAGATACCCATTTTTGTCTTTTAATTCACTTTGACGAAGGGCAGAGAAAAATAGAATCTTACGGGAGGTCTCCGGCTATTAAAAAGTTTCCCTGAAAGAACCACATTGTTCAAAGTGGCTACCGAGCCATGTCAGGTGGAAGACTAAAATGTGCTATATCAGGTGGCGGGTGTGTCTTAGATCTTAGGATATCTAGTTCTACGATACGCTGTTTGTGCAGATGAAGAGTAATGTGCCGGTGCTTACTTTGATGAAATATTTGATCTGATTCGTTAATCAATTCATTATGCTGCAAAATATTTAGAGAAATTCAGATGTTGACCCCCTCAGAGACCCGTTTAAACAAGTACATTAGCGAAAGTGGTATCTGTTCCCGAAGGGATGCGGATCGTTTTATTGAGCAGGGTAACGTGTTCGTTAATGGAAAACGCGCGTCTATTGGCGATAAAGTCTCACCGGGCGATCTGGTCAAGGTTAATGGTCAGGCGATTGATCCAGAGGAAGCTGAAGATTTTGTCTTTATCGCCTTGAATAAACCGGTTGGGGTTGTCAGTACTACGGAAGGCAGCGAGCGCAACAATATTGTTGATTTTGTAAATCACAGCACCCGTGTTTTTCCAATCGGCCGCTTGGATAAAGATTCACAGGGATTAATCTTTTTGACTAATAATGGTGACCTGGTCAATAAGATACTGCGTGCAGGAAATAAGCATGAAAAAGAGTATCTGGTTACCGTTAATAAGCCGATAACCGATGACTTTATTGCTGGCATGATTGCTGGTGTGCCGATGCTGGGTGTTGTTACCAAGAAATGTAAGATCGTTAAAGAATCGCCTAAAGTATTCAGAATCACCCTGATTCAGGGCCTGAACCGCCAAATTCGTCGAATGTGCGAACACTTTAATTATGAGGTAACAAAGCTAGATAGGGTTCGCATTATGAATGTCGATCTCAAAGGTTTGCCCGTTGGCGAATGGCGTGATCTGACAGAAACTGAGATGCAGGTGATTTTAAAAGCCGCAGCGGGTTCCTCTTCTGAAGCGCCGGCTGATCGAAAAAAGGCGAAAACAGCCCCACGTAACCAGAAAAAGTCCAAAGCGAGCGATACGAGAGATAAGCCAAAACCGGGTGATAGTCCTAGAGGAAAATCTGGTCGTCCACCCAGAAAAGCCCGTAGGCGTTAAGCGTAATTCCTGTTTCTAGGATGGTTTTTGCTAGTTGGGATAAAAAACGTATCCCAGCCTACTAGCTGAGGTGAATTCTGCTTAGGTTTAAAGTTAAAAATTAGGATGCGTTTGAGCCGCTAATTGCAGTGGTGAAAACCGCTCAATCAACATAAATTGATTGTTATTCACAGCTTCCCTGGTCGTAGTGTATTACGTTATGAAACACAGCAGGCGAGGTACTATTATTTCGGTATCCATGGAGCTTGTCAGCAGTAAAGCGGACAGCTTCCCCCCTAGTCAGTTTAATCCACTCACCCTCCAGTAGTAATTCCATTTCACCGCATATGACGATGATATGCTCTGTCGTCCCTTGCATATGCGGCTCTGATATCCGTTGATAGCCCGGTAAGAGGGTTAGTTCAAACATCTCAAAGCCAAACCGTTCGTCATAGGGAAAAATTGACGTAACAGGGGCGTTGTCGCTCTCCAAAGGTGTATGCCGCGTAGAAGTTACCCGTATAATAGTTTCATTATTGGGGTCAACTGGGGGTTCCAAAAAGCTGGAAAGTGATTTATGAAAACCAGTCGAAATTTTCCACATTGTCGATATAGTTGGACTGGACTCCCCCCGCTCGATCTGTCCTAACATCGCCTTACTTACCCCGGTTTCACTGGCAGCCCGATCAAGGCTCCAGCTTTTTTCCTGTCTCAGCTTCTTTAAGGTTGTTGCGAGATACTGATTCACTTCCTGCACGGCTAATTCCAATAAGGGCTTTTTAATGGTTTTCATTGTGCGTTATAGCGCACAGTGATAGTCTTTCCTTTCGGGCGTTATAGCGCACGATCCGATTATAGAGTGTAAGAGGTTGTGGCAATGGGATCAACGAGGGATCGACCAGGTATAAAGAGATTCTTTAGCTTGTCTCACTTTTCTGCAGGTTTTGTAGCGGTATTGGTTGGTTATACCAGTTCTGCTGTGATCATTTTTCAGGCTGCAGGCGCTGCCGGCGCCTCAGCAGCAGAGATTAGTTCTTGGCTATGGGCGCTGGGTATTGGCATGGCGCTCACCACTATAGGATTGTCACTATATTTCCGGGCACCGATTTTAACCGCTTGGTCGACACCGGGTGCAGCACTTTTAGTAACGGCGCTCTTAGGTATCCCTCTGAATGAAGCGATCGGTATTTTTATCTTCAGCTCTGGCTTGATTTTGTTCTGTGGTATTACGGGTTGGTTTGAAAAGGTAATGCACCAGATTCCCATGTCTTTAGCCGGTGCTATGTTGGCAGGTGTGTTGCTGCAATTTTCTATTGATCTGTTCAATATCCTTGAGTCGGAGTTGCTGTTAGTCGGTTTGATGTTGACCGCTTTTATTTTGGTTAAACTTGTATTGCCCAGGTATTGCATTCCCATTGTCTTGTTGACTGGGGCTGTAATGGCGTTGTTTCAGGGTCAGCTTCATATTGATACACTAAGCTTGGAACTTTCAATACCGATTTGGGTTACCCCTGCTTTCTCGCTACAAAACCTTATAGGCGTTGGTATCCCGCTGTTTATCATCACTCTGGCATCACAGAATGTGCCCGGTGTCGCTGTGCTGCGGGCTAATGGTTATGATACGCCGGTATCGCCATTGTTAACCTGGACTGGGCTGACAGGCGTGCTACTTGCTCCCTTTGGGGGTTTCTCATTTAATCTTGCTGCGATTACAGCGGCAATCTGTATGGGCAAGGAAGCGGGAGAGGATCCCACTCAACGTTACTTTGCTGCGGTATGGGCAGGTTTCTTTTATCTGTTAACAGGGTTGTTTGGTTCGACGATAGCGGCTCTGTTTACCGCTTTCCCATCCGCGCTGGTCATGACGATTGCGGGACTGGCGTTAATGAGTACTATTGGCAATAGCTTAGCGGCGGCATTAGCCGATCCGGGTGAAAGGGAGGCTGCATTTATAACCTTCCTTGTGACCGCTTCAGATCTGAACCTGTTAGGGATTAGTAGTGCCTTTTGGGGGTTAAGTTTTGGTTTGATTCTGTACTTTCTGCAGAGCTCTACAAGAGAAAATTCCTGACAGATTAGACTTTTCCCATCTTAATCGTGACTTTTAGATGCAAATCCCCATTAGAGCAGTAAAAAATGCTAGAATGGAGTTTATTACAAAAAGGGAGCTTTTTTCATGGCAGTAAAGTCTAAAAAATCAGCGTCAAGCGAAACCCACGATTCCATAGCCGAACAGACAGCTGCTTTTCTTAAAGCTGGTGGTGAAATTCAGCAGATAAAGAAGGGTGTCTCTGGACAGGTTAATACCTCAGGTCCTCGCCAGATAGTTCTGGGAAAGCCCTCCGGTCGATAGTATCGTTTAAGCAGGTGGACCCAAACTGATTTGAAGCAAATTGGTTTTCGATAGTCTGGCTCATAATTTTTGCATTTTTACTCAGCACTTTTGTCTGCAGCTCAGGTGACAACCCTTGTTACCCCTGTTGTGTTATCCCTGGCAAACTATTTAGCAAACCAAATACTTTCAACACTATGATTGGATTTTATATTAATGACGACCAAAGCATTTACACTGCAGAGGATATGTATCTTTGCAGGAAAGGAGTTCGACCCTGGCTCCGATGAGCAGGTAAACGAAGTTCTTCGCAATAAGTTCAATATCTACCTTCCACAACGTCGCTCTTTGAACGAAGCTTTGGAAGCAGTGGCCAGTGACAGCGACATTATTGATTTGATTTTAGAATATCGTTTAATGCAGTAATCGAATTAGCATAACTTCTCAGATGGGAATTATGGCGGATCGAGTCAGGTCCAGAAACATCTATATCTGTTCAGAGCTAATCCTTTATTAATTAAATACTCTCTGTTCAGGTACTTATATGTATTATTTCAGCGCTATTGCTTTAATTATGTCTATTTCATTTATTGCGGGCTGCTCTCCTATCCCTGACCTTCCTGGTCCTTTGGGAATTCCTGGTTTGTAACTATTTAGCAAATTGAACAAAGTAGTTATTGTATTTACGTGGTAAGATCCTCTGCTTTTTTAAACCTGATTGAGAGTCTCAGATGTCCGATAAGTTTTTCTTCAAAGGCCGGCAGGATGCTCGTCAAAGTCACATTGGTGGCGGCTATAATACTAAGGCGAGCCATAAAGCGGGCACACAAAAATTTCCGTTGAGCCTGACTGTGACGGATGAAGCGCGCAAAAAAGAAGTGGAAACTTTGGTTGCAGAAGCAGGCCTTTATGCTGATATTGCGGTTGATAGCACTGAGGGTGCTGTTGAATCTATAGTGGGATTTGAGGCTTTGATAAACAAAGGTTCAACGGTGACCATAGAAAAGACACCAGCCAGAAATGATCCATGCAGCTGTGGTAGTGGTAAGAAATATAAGAAGTGCTGCGGTTAGTTTATTACTGTTTTGTTAAGATTATTCCGCTAACAATTATTCATAGAAGGGCTTTAGAGTGGAGAGCGAAGGTTCAGCTGCTATCGCATTGTGTAATCCCAAAAGCCCCTCAAATGTTGGCGCGGTGATGCGTGCTGCAGGCTGTTATGGTGCTACTGCGATCTATTATACGGGCACCCGATTTGAGCATGCGGCTAAGTATCATTTGGATACTAAAAACGTAAATCAAAAAATCCCCTTAACGTCCGTAGAGTCTTTTGTCGAGCTTGCTGATAAGCATCAAAAACTTGTGTGCGTAGAACTCGCAGAAGGTGCAATACCTCTGCCTGAGTTTAACCACCCTGATAATGCACTTTACATTTTCGGTCCAGAGGACGGTTCTATCGAGCAATCTATTGTAAATATGGCTGATGCGGTTGTGTATGTTCCTACGGTAGGTTGTATGAATCTGGCTGCTACTGTCAATGTGCTGCTCTATGATCGAATGGCTAAACAGGAACAAGTTATTGACCATAGCGAACGGGTCAAAAAAAGTCGTGATGTGAATAATCGACTGGTTTTTAAAAGGTAGATAGGCTGTTAAAAGAGTTCTGGTTACGCACTATTTTTAGTTAGGTAATCCAGGTCACTGCTTGAATCAATAGCGGCATCAAAATCCAGTGTCGAGTTTGCTACTGGCGCTCCAGATTACATCGCATTCTTCTATAATGGCAGCTTTTAATAACTGGATCATCGGAAAGGCCTGGTTGGCAAGGGCTATTGGTGGTTCATCGTTGTTAGTTACGCTGGTGGCTTCTGTAATCGACTGTTGTTTATCTCCTGCAATGCTTGTTTCCAGTTGAGTCAGTGCTGCGGGGATGTCTATTGCCAGTATGGCGCCGGGTATCTTATTACTCTTCCCCATCAAACCTAGTAGTTTTAATGCAGTGTCTTCAAACATTGTTATATTTGCGCAGGCTGAACATGAAAATGTAATCAGCATTATTAACTCCTTTAATGTTCATTTCTATTATTTAGCAGTGAAGAGACTGCCAGTGGGTATGGAGAAACCTGTTTTTGCATGTCATAGCCTGTTACTGAGCTATCGAAATGTAGAGGTCATCCAACTGATTATTAGATTCATCCTGTGTAGGACTCTTCTCAGTGTTAAGCTTTGTAGCAGGTATTTCGTTTAGCTTTGAATTGTTGACAGGTTTAATGGTTTTAGAGCTTTCGGATGTGCTGACTTTGTTGTTAAGACGCTGATTGTCCTCAAAGTCCTGATCTTTACATTTTTTACAAGCTTCAGAATTAATACGGTAGGTTTCACCGGTATTCAGTATCAGGTGCAGTGAGTTGATTCCGTTGAGTTCTTCTTGCCTCAGTACTATGCCCTGGTTATCAGTATGGTGAGTACACTCAGGGTTGTCTTCCGTGGGTTCTACTAGGTACCCGACCAGAGAGCTATTTTCAGAACCTGAGAACGCTTTAAATATTGCTTCACCAACAGCAAACCATCGGGCTAGCTCCAGAATATTTACAGCCTGGGCTGCCGGTTTATGTGCAATGTCGTTTCTAGCTTCACGGAGATTCACAAGCCAATAGGCAAAAATATTTGGCAGGCTAAGACCGGTATATTTTCTTGCGCAAGTGTAGAGAAGTTCAATGGCAGGGGTTTGCATGTTCTCTTTCATGTGTGAGTAGACTTCATCACTGTGCTTGCTGAGCCACCATTTTAGTGATGTTTCAATAGCGGTTGCCAATATCAAAATGGCAGATTGATATGAGCCTTCAATGAAGTTATCCCAGGCAATACTGTATAAAGCAAGATGGGGCTGAGTGTTGTCCTGATCTTTAAGGCTGTCGCCAATGCTTTTAATTTCATCAGTATTTAATAGTATTGGTCGGCGTTCAAATGAGACCGGCACAGGGATCGTAATGCCCTTTTCATATGCTTGCCTGGCCGGCTCATCGAGGTGATCGTAAAGCGGTTGTAATTGTGCCTTTTCTTCTTTTGAAAATTCCCAGTGGACTATTGGTAAACTATGGGAAGGATCAAAAAATATTTTCTCGAAACTGAGTGACTGTAGACGTATCCCTTTTGAAGTCTGACGAATGCTGTTATCAACTTTTACAGTAGCTTCCTGTATTTGAGTCAGAATACGTCGGATGGTTTGGTGTAGGTCGGGGGTTAAGCTCCGCCAATTGGGGATATGAGCTGGATTATTAAAGGTTAATGCGCGAACTAGATTTTGCTGTTCATTGTCGTCTAATTCAGCCTCGGTTGAGATGGTTACACCGTCGAGATTAAACAAGACACTGTGCTGATCCCAATTAAACTTGGAATGCGAATGACTGTTAGAGAATAACAGCTGATTAGTGTATCTGATCCGTACACTAATTTTACTCATGCATAGATACCTAAGGACGACTTGAAATTTAAAAAATGATGACAAATGATAAACCTGAATGGCTTTATCAATGGCATCATTCACCAAACCTAGCGTGCTTTAATATAACGAGCATACCTGTTGGGCAAGTCCAAATAAAGTGTGGGGGTATTAATTTTTCAAGTGGTTAGTTTTTTAAGGGAGTTGAAAGTGTTCAATGGCTGAATCCGTTATTTTGACTTACGGGATGTTTTTTACGATTGAACATCTGTGATGTTCACACGAAAAGTAGTTAGGTTTTAATACGTGTCGTTGTAAAGGTTTGATTTTAAGGGGGTAGACTGTAGGTGTTTAAATGATTTTGTTCCTTAAAAGGCTTTCCCCACAACCGGGGAGTAATTATGCTAGATGTTATCCTGGCGGTTAAGTTGAGAATGGTTGTTTTGAAAATTAGATATATGAGAGTTCAGATGATCTACCTGTTGTTGCTTCTGTGGAGCAGCGGGTCTTATGCATTGGGTGTTAAAGTTGCGGTTTCATCAAATTTTACCGCTGCGGCTAAAGAGCTCGCTCAGCTATTCGAATCTCAGCAGGATACTAAAGTTTCTCTGAGCTTTGGTTCGACCGGTAAGCTCTATGCGCAGATCAGCTATGGGGCTCCATTCGATATTTTCATGTCTGCCGATGCAGATCGGCCCGCGAAATTGGTTGAGACCGGAAATGCGATTAAAGGGACTCAGTTTACCTATGCTATCGGTAAGATTGCTTTGTATAGTAAGACGGTTCCGCTGGTAGATCTGACCGTTGAGCAACTGCAATTGTTACTGCGTAGCAGTGATGTGGCGATGGCTAATCCTAAGACGGCTCCCTATGGGGTAGCAGCGCAGCAAGCGTTAGTGAAGCTAGAAGTATCAAAGCCTCTTAAAAACAAACGGGTCTACGGTGAGAATATCGCCCAGACTTATCAGTTTATTGAAACAGGAAATATTAAGTTGGGTTTTGTCTCACTTTCTCAGATGATTGCTAACCCAGATATTTCATATTGGCTGGTGCCCCAGGAATATTATCAGCCTTTAAAGCAGGACGCGGTTCTATTGGAGAGAGGGTCTGAGAATCCGGATGCAAAACAGTTTTTACACTTTCTTCGCAGTCCGCAAGCTCAGGCAATCATTCTAAGGCATGGGTATGGAGTGTAATGGAACAGCACAGTTTTGTAACAGCACAGTTAAGGAGCCACGTTTATGCTTGATGCGATTCTCCTAACTCTGAAGCTGGCAACCGTCACTACAGTCGTTCTGTTGCTGATGGGAATTCCTTTGGCATGGTGGTTATCCAGATCCAACTCTTGGTGGAGTGAAGTGGTCGCGACGCTTGTAGCGTTGCCACTAGTATTACCGCCTACCGTTTTAGGTTTTTATCTGCTTATTTTACTCAGTCCTACCAGTGCGCCAGGCCAGATGATTGAGTCTCTAATCGGTTTCCGTTTGCCTTTTACCTTCGCCGGACTGGTGGTCGGCTCGGTGGTGTATTCTATGCCGTTTGTCGTCCAGCCAATTCGCAATGCATTTGATGCAATGGGGGAGCGACCTATGGAAGTTGCCGCGACGCTCCGGGCATCACCATTAAATGCCTTTTTCAGCGTTGCGATTCCGCTGGCCAGTTCAGGTATTCTTACTGGAACAGTGCTTGGTTTTGCACATACTGTCGGTGAGTTTGGCGTAGTTCTGATGATTGGTGGAAATATCCCCGGTGAAACCCAGGTACTCTCTATCGCCATTTATGACTATGTGGAGACTATGAACTGGGGAATGGCTCACTTGCTGTCTCTAATGATGCTGGTGTTCTCGTTTCTAGTGATTCTGATTATGAACCTGTCAGAGAAAAGGCTGAGGAAAAGATTGGCATGAGTCTCTATTGCAGATTTAAGGGTAACTTAGGTCAATTTGAACTGGATGCTGAGTTTGACTTGCCGGAGAGCGGTATTTCGGTACTTTTTGGGCCTTCAGGTTGTGGTAAAACGACTCTACTGCGTTGCCTGGCCGGGCTCAATCGCCTAGAGGGACAGTTTGATATCAATGGAGAAACCTGGCAGAGCGATACGCATTTTTTGCCGGTGTATAAGCGTCCGGTAGGCTATGTGTTTCAGGAAGCGTCACTGTTTCCCCACCTGAGTGTACGGGCTAATCTGTTGTTTGGTCAGAAACGGGTAAAAACGTCCCAGAATATTAATGGCTATATCTCCTTTGATCGGTTAGTCGAGTTGTTGTCAATCGGTCCACTGTTGGAGCGTTCAGTGGTGAGGCTTTCTGGGGGAGAACGCCAGCGTATCGCGATTGCCCGGGCGCTGTTAACTAATCCTCGTCTGCTTTTGATGGATGAGCCGCTGTCAGCTTTGGATAGTCATAATAAAGCGGAAATTATTCACTATCTTGAACGGTTGCACCGGGAGCTGACCATCCCCATTATCTATGTTACTCACTCCCACGAAGAAGTGTCTAGACTGGCGGACTATGTTGTTGTCATGGAAACCGGTAAAACGGTCGCCGCAGGGGAGGTGAATGCAATATTTACCCGACTCGATCTGCCGATTCAACATGATGAAGTTGCTGGTTCTGTACTTAATGGTGTAGTGGCTGAAGCAGACCGACAGTGGGGGTTGGTGAGAGTAGCGGTAAGTGGTGAGTCAATCTGGTGTCGGGATACCGGGCTTGAGCTCGGTGATTCGGTCAGGGTAAGGGTATTGGCGCGGGATGTCAGTGTGGCGCTTAAACCCTTGGTTGATAGTAGTATTCTTAACTGTCTGCAAGCACAGATAGTAGAGATAAAAGACGATGCCAGAAATTCCATTGCATTGGTTAGGCTAGAAATCAGCGACTCAGGGGGGGAGCAATACATTGTTGCCCGATTGAGTCGAAAGTCAATATCTCAGCTGGACCTGCAGATTGGACAAAATGTCTGGGCACAAATAAAGTCTGTAGCGGTGATGTAATATCAACAGGGTATATGTGCAGAGCTGTGTGGGCCGATTGAAGCTTAAGTGAAGGGATTATAAATGAGTTAAGTTGAGGTGTTCGCCGGGAGCGGGAGCGCCCGGCGGTTCATTTTTATATTATTGCGGAGTGACGCCCCGGATAGTTTCGGATCTGCGGCGCAGATATTCCACCGTGGTGAGCAGCAATATTGACATACACACCAACATTGTTGCCACAGCCAGAATTGTCGGGCTAATCTGCTCGCGGATACCTGCCCACATCTGCATCGGTACTGTTCTCTGTTCTGCACCGGCAATGAACAGTGCTACAACCACTTCATCAACCGATGTCATCAAAGCAAACAATCCTCCGGAAATAACACCGGTCATAATCAGCGGCACAGTAATTTTAAAGAAGGCATAGGTTGGTGTTGCACCTAAACTGGTAGCGGCTCTGACCAGGTTGTGATCAAAACCGCTCAGCGTCGCTGTAACGGTAATTACCACAAAGGGCGTCCCTAAGGCTGTGTGCGCCAGAATCAAACCTAAATAGCTCTGTGAGACCCCTATCGATGAATAGAAAAAGAACATCCCTGCTGCTGATATGATTAAGGGCACAATCATTGGAGATATCAATAACCCCATGATCAGACCTTTATATGGCAGCTCTGAGCGACTCAGTCCGAGGGCTGCCAGAGTACCCAGAATCATCGATAGAATGGTTGAACAAACAGCGACAATAAAGGTGTTCTGGATCGCATTCATCCAACGTTCGCTGCCAAAAAACTCTTGATACCAGCGCATTGAATAGGCATCAGGGTCAAATGCCAACATTCCCTCTGTAAAACTGAAATAGGGCTCAATATTGAATGATAGCGGAATAATAATTAGCAGCGGCGAAATTAGAAAAATAAATACTAGTCCGCAAAAGGCACGAAACGCGTAGTACCAGAATGTTTCCAAGGGCCCTGCATAGGATGGAAGTGCCATGGTGTTACCTCAAAGTCATCTGATTGTTATTGCCTACAAGACGGCTATAAAGGGCATATATACCCATTACAAGTACTAATAGCATTACGCCGAGTGCAGCAGCGAGGCCCCAGTTAAGTGAACCCTGCATGTGATAGGCAATCATGTTGCCGATAAACTGACCTGACTGGCCACCAACCAACGCTGGAGTGATGTAATATCCGATTGCCAGTATGAAGACCAAAATTGCACCAGCGGAAATACCAGGTACTGATTGAGGTAGGTAAACACGGAAAAAAGCGGTGAAAGGCGTCGCACCTAATGAACGAGCCGCTCGCATGTAACTGGGCGGAATTGTCTTCATTACTGAGTACAGGGGCAGAATCATAAATGGCAGCAAAATATGGGTCATAGTGATGACTGTGCCTGTGGCGTTGTAGATCATGCTTAGGCGATTATCATCTGCTACCAGTCCAAACCATACCAAAATGTCATTAATCACACCCTGACCCTGTAACAAGGCTATCCATGAAGAGGTTCGCACCAGCAAGGAGGTCCAGAAGGGCAGCAGTACTAGAATCATAAGGGCGTTGGCTATGCCCATCGGTAACGAAGCTAGCAGGTAGGAAACGGGGTAGCCCAGTAGTAATGTTAACAGGGTTATCACCACCGACATCCAGACGGTGCGCCAGAGCATTTTGAGATAGACCCGTTCCTTTTCGGGCAGCATTTTAATTTCGCCGTCAGGCGTTGTTTCCATATCAAAGGCGGCAATGTAGTAAGACGCTGTCAGGCTTTTTGATTCCCGTTTTATTACTTTCCAGGTATCAATATCGCCCCAGCCGGCTTTGATTTTTATAACTTGGTCTTTATAGGGCGGCTTTAGTCGGCCGGCCTTACGTGCGGTGCCTGTTATCAAGCTACGCATCTGACTTTTTTCATAATTAAGGCGGGTTGCCGCTTTACCAATGGTACGGTTTTTGCGGCCCTCAGCAAGGTCTGTAACTAATGCAGCAAAGGTCTCCTCACCGGGAAGTTCATTTCCGTCCCAGTCAGCGAGTGCTGCGGAAGTGTTCGGCATGTACTCGATCACTTGTGGGTTATCAACAGAGCGGTATAGCATCGACACAATTGGTGCAACAAAGGTGATCATAATGAAGATAAGCAACGGAGCTACCAGGAACAGTGCCCGGAATTTTTTGCGGCGCAGGGAACGATGCATATCTGCGGTTAAAAGCTTTTGTTCTTCCGGGGTTAACTGGCCTTCGGCCTCGACAGTATTTGTCATCATGAGGAATACAAACCCTTTTTAAAGATGAATTAAATAGCGGCTGTAAAAGCTAATAGCCGCCTGCAGTTTGAGCCATCATCCAAACTCAGACCAAAAACTGAATTTTGACCGGTTAATCTACTAACCAAATTATTTAATTAGTAGTAACGCTTACAAAATTATAGGGCTCCATGTGGAGCCCTATATTTACTCTCTTATTGTACTAACCATGCGTTAAAGCGTTGACGTAGCTCATCGCCGTTATCAGCCCAGAATTCCGCATCCTTTTTAATAGGAGTCTGGAAATTTACTGGGGTAGTTGGCATGTGAGGAGCCATCTTTACACCGGTTTCTTTATGCGTATCTACCAAAGGTGCAGAAGACTTACGGGCAGGGCCGTAGGAGATATACTTAGTCTGGTCTGCAAGACGCTGAGTGTCAGTGGCAAAGCGCAGATAGTCCATAGCAGCTTTCATATTAGGCGCGCCTTTAGGGACAATATAGCCATCAAGTTCGTACAGCTGACCGTCCCAAATGATGGTGAACGGCTGTTTTTCTACTACTTGTGCGTTGAAGATGCGGCCATTATAAGCAGATGCGATGGCAACTTCTTCGTCAGCCAGCAGCTGCGGTGGTTGTGCACCGGCTTCCCACCAGATGATCGACTCTTTGATGGTATCCAATTTAGCAAAAGCACGATCTACACCCTCTGGGGTTCCGAGTACGTTATAAACTTCTTCATAAGGTACGCCGTCTGCAGCCAGTGCCCATTCCAGGTTAGCATCTGGTTTTTTCTCCAGAGCACGTTTGCCTGGGAATTTCTTAATGTCGAATACGTCAGCAATCGTATTAGGTTTCTCGCCCGGGAATGCTTTGTCGTTGAATGAGAACAGGGTGGCATAAACAATAGTTGGCACATAGCAGCCGGAGAGAGAACCTTCAATGAAGTCTTCCATGACAGGCGTGCCGTCAGCGCCTGGACTCAGATCTTTTTCATAATCTAACTCTAGTGCAAGACCATCGTCACAGGCCAAGATAGCATCGCCTTCCAGAATGTCTAGAATATCCCAGGTCACGTTACCCGCTTCAGACTGAGCACGCAGGCCAGCCAAACCGTTACCTGACTTGTCTTCATCGATGATCTTGATGCCGGTTTTAGCAGTGAAAGGATTGCTGTAGGCCTCGCGTTGAGACTTAGTATATGCCCCTCCCCAGGATACGACGGTCAGCGATTCTGCAGCGGTTGCGGCAGAAACACAAAACGCCGCACTTAATGCGATGACGGACGATAGTTTGGAAAATTTCTTCATGTGATATTTCCTCTCAGGCTTTATTATATGGCGCTTTTCTTTTGAAAACGCTGCTAAGTTGCCCATCTAAAAGCGATGGAACATTTTTTTATATTCAGCGACCTAATTTTGTCAGGCCGGATCAAGAGCACGGCAATCTTTGGAAGACCAGCCAATAGCGGTTACTCCCCCAACTTGCAGTCCTTTATTATCGGTTGAATTGGGTACTTTAACGATGAAGTCTTTATGCCCACATACATTCATTCGTACACGTTTGTGATCACCGAGGTAGATCACTTCCTCAACTTTACCGTTGAAAACGTTATCACACTGTCCCTCTACTGGATCAAGAAAGACTCGTTCAGGGCGCAGAGATAGCGTGCTCTCTTTGCCAATATCATCGGTGTTTATATCAAGGGCGGTAACTTCTTCACCGGTTGGCAAGCGAACTGTACAGATGCCATCTTGTGTTGATAGCAGGGTGCCGGACAGTTTGTTGTTCTCGCCAATAAACTGGGCAACAAAGGAATTAATCGGTTTTTCGTATAGGTCGGTAGGCGGGGCTAACTGTTGAATAACGCCGTCATTAAATACCGCTATGCGGTTAGACATGGTTAGTGCTTCAGACTGATCGTGGGTAACGTAAACGACGGTGACACCCAAGCGCTCGTGAATATGTTTGATCTCGTACTGCATCTGTTCACGCAGGTTTTTGTCCAGTGCACCAAGAGGTTCATCCATGAGGATAAGCTCAGGTTCAAATACCAATGCTCGGGCTACTGCAACACGTTGCTGCTGGCCTCCGGATAACTGAGCAGGGCGACGATCACCGAAGTTACCCAATTCGACCATATCAAGAGCTCTCTTAACCCGCTCCTCGATATCAGACTTACCCATGTTTCGTACCTGAAGAGGGAACGCGAGATTCTCAGCAACGGTCATATGGGGAAACAATGCATAGTTCTGGAAAACCATACCAATACCCCGTTTATGGGGCGCTACATTGTTGATGGTTTGTCCATTCAGGTAGATATTGCCTTTGGTCGCAGTTTCGAAGCCAGCGAGCATCATCAACGAAGTCGTTTTGCCTGAACCGGAAGGCCCAAGCATGGTTAGAAACTCACCGCGTGGGACGTCTATATTCAGGTCTTTAACTACGAGAGTCCTGCCATCGTAGCTTTTCTGAACACCCTCAAATCGTACAAAAGCCTCACTGGAAGCTGAATTTTCCATTTGTTTTTATGCCTCGCTACAATCTGTTGTTTGTTGCCTGCAAATTCAAAATAGGTAGTTAGATACAGTTTTTATTCTTTTATAACCCTACGATATTCCGAGCTAAGAGTGCAAACATAACCTTCGGAAAGCTGTAATTAAGTAATAATGTACTGTTTTATACCTATTGATGTTCTGTTTTCTCTACCTTTATTGCCTATTTGCGACATTTTACTATTTGCTTTTGACGGTTCTGTAACAGCATGGGTCGATAATGTTCTGCTCTAACTTGGTGCTGTGTTCGATTCTTACCGGCTTCGATCTCAATTTTTTGTGTTGTTATCACCTTATCTGCTCCATTTTGGTTCTATGATTCTAATGGTGAGCAGTAGAGCGGTATTGGACTTGTAGTCTGAAGTCCAGATACAACAGAGAGATGCGTTCAGGTAGAGAATTTTTGGTCGAGGGTAGATGTGGGGGAACCCCAGAGATTGTATAGAGCCTGTTGAACGATTGGATTCAAAGCAGGGTGTCTTATTATTGAGCTGAAATTTGCTATTCAATATTACGCAAAACCTTAACCAGTATATTAACTGCACTTTAGCTGTATTAAATGGACGATTAATCTAAGTTCTATCTCAAGTTTTGTCTTAAGAAACATGACAATAACTAGACTAAGAGCTTTCATTAAACGACTCGGTATTCCTTAGTCATCTGTGCATAATGAGTCTAAGCATAGACTATTATGTGATGAATGCACCATACGTGATCTACTTTTCGAATCGGTATGTTTCCTGCTATATCAATTATATAGAGGATCTGGATTCAATATGAGATGTTAAAATTGGTCAACTTAGGGGCGTTTTTGTCTGGTAAGCAGGCTGAGTGCACTGTTTATGACAGCGGAGTATAAGCGTCCCGAAAAGATTTCGTTTTTATACGACCGGATGGATCGCTATTAGATTATTGCAGCGACAGCTATAAAGTTGCAGATCTCAGTTTGAGCTGTGTACAAAATTTTAATACTAGTGGGGCTATTACACGCCGCATTTGAGGGAAATGCTGGAGGCAGGGTGTCGATCATACCCAAAGCATTAGGGTGTTTGATCGATAGATGAAGGAGACTGTCGAGTCTTCACAAAGTTAGTTCATGAAGACTCGACAGTCAGGCTCTCAGAGGGGGGGTTAGCGTTTGTATTTACCTGACCCTTTACCTCGACCACCTTTTCTTCCTTTAGGTTTCGGGGAGCTATGGTTGTCGTCTTTGACGGCTAGTTCAAACTCAATTTTGCGTTGATCCATATCGACCCGGACCACCCGAATTTGAATCTTGTCGCCGATACTAAAGGTGGCTTTAGTGCGCTCGCCAACTAAGCGTTGTTGAGCTGCATCAAACTGGTAATAATCATTATTCAGAGCAGTGACATGGACCAGACCTTCTACCTGAGTGTCATCTAACTCAATGAACAGACCGAAGTTGGTTACGCTGCTGATAACGCCGCCGAAGACATCTCCGACGTGCTCCTGCATATACTCACACTTAAGCCAGGCTTCAACATCCCAGCCCGCTTTGTCCGCACGGCGAGATACCAGCGAGCAATGTTCAGCCAGATTTTTCATCTTCGCCAGGTCATAAGGATAACTCTTGCCTGCTTCCAAAGGCTGAGCAGTCTTCACTCGATGTACTGGATCTGATCCGACACCGGTAACTTTTTTCAGTGCCCGACGCAGTACGCTACCGCTTTCGCTTTGACGAATAACCGAGCGGATTGCCCGGTGAACAAGTAGATCAGGATAGCGACGTATCGGTGAAGTAAAGTGCGCATAGGCTGGGTACGCCAGACCAAAATGGCCCTGGTTATCAGAACTGTATTCAGCCTGGCTTAGCGAACGCAGCATCATCGTACGAATAATTTGCGCATCGTTTCGTTCACCAATACCGCGTAGTAAACGATCATAATGTGCAGGTGTTGGCTTGTCGCCACCGGCCAGATTAAGGCCTCTTTCACTGAGGAATTCGCGCAGGTTGGTTAGTTTCTTTTCCCCTGGTCCTTCATGTACACGATACAGTGCTGGAAGTTCCAGTTTCTCTAGAAATTGTGCGGTAGCAACGTTAGCGCAGAGCATGAACTCTTCGATCATCTTATGAGCATCGTTACGATGCACTGGCACTATCTTATCGATTTTACGGTCTTCGGTGAATTTAAACTGTACTTCCTGCTTTTCAAAGTCGATAGAACCCCGCTTGGTGCGGGCCTTTCTCAACACTGCATATAGTTGGTGCAGAGCATGAAGGTGCGGAACAACATCGGCATGTTTACGGGCAACTGTTTTTCCAAGATCAGTTTCGGCTGCTGATACTAACGCGCCTACCTGAGTATAAGTCAGACGTGCGTGGGAGTGGATGACGGCTTCGGAGAACTTGTAGCTAGTCATTTTACCGGCTTTATTGATCGCCATCTCGCAGACCATGACGAGTCTATCGACATGGGGGTTCAGCGAGCATAAGCCATTGGATAGTGCTTCTGGCAGCATCGGTACTACGTGACCAGGAAAGTACACTGAAGTGCCTCGTTCAGCAGCTTCCTCATCCAATGGGCTTCCAGGTACTACGTAGTGTGATACATCTGCAATAGCAACAGATAAGCGCCAGCCACCAGACTTACGTTTTTCACAGTAGACGGCATCATCAAAATCACGGGCGTCTTCACCATCGATAGTGACGAAAGGAAGGTCTCTCAGATCTGCCCTGTGTTGCTTATCAGATTCACTAACGTCTTCCCCCAGTGCTTCGGCAGCTTTGAGTGCATCCTGGGGCCACTTATGAGGAATGTCGTGGTTACGAATGGCAACGTCAATCTCCATGCCTGGCGCCATAGAATCACCCAGCAGTTCGACGACCTTACCTTCCGCATTAAAGCGATTACAGGGGTATTCGGTGATCTCAACGGTGACATACTGGCCCGCTTTTGCGCCTTTTAGCTGATCATCCGGAATATCGATTTCATTACGAATACGGCTGTTTTCAGACTGTATGAAGTATTCACCGTCTTCTTCGCTTAAACGGCCGACTACTTGAGACATTTTTTGCTCAAGTACTTTGACTATCTGTCCTTCCTGGCGTCCACGACGGTCGATGCCGCTGACACGTACCTGTACGCGATCCCCATGAAAGGCTTTTAGCATCTGGCTTTCGTGTAGGTAGAGGTCATCACCATCGCCATCCTGCGACAGAAAGCCAAAACCATCGGGGTGTCCGATAACACTGCCTTTTATTAAATCTTCTTCCCGCAGCAGGCTATAGCCTTTACGAGGATCGAAGTTGAGCTGTCCATCACGCTCCATGGCGCGCAGACGACGTCGCAAGGCCTCTTTTTCTTCGCTATCAAAGAGCTTAAGTGTTTGGCCTACCTGTTCTCGGTTTAATGTTTTGCCAGGCTCATCAAACAGCCCCATGATGAATTCGCGGCCGGGAATAGGATTGCTGTATTTTTCGAAATCTCCGGCATTGATTGCCGATTTGGAGTTATTGCTCATTCTTTTCTCAAATAAACAACTGCAAACAATGCCTCGGTAGTTTGAATAATTCACTGTAATGCGGATCATACATAACGGGGCAAGATTGTAGCTGGTGTCACTCAATTCGTTGAGTGAATCAAATTAGGTTGTCTTCAGAACAGCGATTTGTCGCTACGTTTATTACGTTAATCTGAAAACCATAAATTCATGCTGAGATTTTTCATATCATATCTCGGGCATGTGACAAAAATATTTACACTGTATCTAGGTGCTCGCAGCACATAGTTACCACAGTGATTTGTATTAATCTGCGGGCCAATATTTTGGCAAAGCAGGGCGAACAACCCCGATGGAAAAAGTAGTATCCTTATTCTAGGAATCGTTCTAGTCGATTTTGATGGAGTATTTCGTACAACTATTTGGACATAGTCTCTGCACCTGAGAGAAAAGTCTCAAGTGAATCGAACGAACAACAAAAAGGACCTGATAGCGAAAAAATAAGACTGGAATTTAAAACAGAGGGACGAGAATACTTAAGTAACGTAACGACAGTAATACAACGACAACAAATGGTTAAAAAATAGACTTTTTCTAAGCTAGGACCACTATATAGTGTTACCGCCTTATGTCAATGTTTCTATATAGCCTCGACAGGAAATTGTCCAGTGTTACCAGGGTTTTTTGATAAAGTAATCAGTCAGATAATCGATCAGCGATCTAAAGGTTAAGGGCAGATGTTTTCTTGAAAAATAGAGCGCGTAAATATTCAGATTATGGTGTTTCCATTCAGGCAATATCTGGCAGAGTGTTTTGTCCTTTATATAACTATTAGCCAATAAATGGGCACCTTTCAGCCTTCCTAAAAAGTGCCGCGCTTAAGATCTGAGTTCTCGATCTGTTATCACAGGATCCTTAGCTCATTCGAGTTAACCAAACTGGGGTGGAACTAAGTCAAAACCCCAGGTAACTAGTATAAAATGAGTATTGATTTGTTTTAATCCTTAATTAAGGCCAACCTAATTTAGGATTGTTCGTCGTGTATAGCGTTATAAAGCCAGCCGTCTATGATGAACGGGTAGGTGAGCTTAAATAAATTGTCCTCAATGTTGTAGGGGTTGCAAGGTCTATGGTTTTAAAAGCTTTGGATTGCCCATTCTGTTTAAAAACGGCATCACAGGTAAAAAAATCTGACTCTATAACTTACCAGGTTTGCTGCTCTAGTTGTTCCGCAAGGGGGCCCTCTGCGAAGACAGAAGAGGAAGCTGTTCATCAGTGGGAATCATTCTTTCAAGACGTTAGCTTATCTAAGCTAGTGATTGACGAATCTCCAGATATTATTTTTATTAAAGATTGGAGTGGCCGCTTCCTACTGGGTAATCCTGCTCTAGCCCAGCTCTATGGAACGACTCCAGATCAGCTAATCGGCCTTGACGATGGATATTTTAATCCCAATCAGGAACAAGTTGATTCCTATTTAGCCAGCACCCGAGACGTCATTCGCTCCGGGGAAGTTCAGTATATTGAAGAGTCGTCGACTGATAAGGTTACTGGCGAGGTCAAACACTACCTTTCGGTTAAAAAACCCTTTTATGGTCCTTCTGGTGAGCCTAGGCTTTTGGTCATAGCCAATGATATAACGGAGCTGAAAGTAGCCTACCAAATACTTGAAGAGCGTGAGAACCGATACGCTTATGCCATGAACATTGCGGGAGAGGGTATCTGGGATTGGGATCTCCGAAATGACACCGTCACTCATAATATGCGTTGGTGCGAAATTCTAGGGCTTGAAGATGATTGTTTACAGCACCCTGTAGATGAATTTATTAAGCGGTTGCACGAAGATGATAGACAGTCCGTTGCCGAAGCTTTAAAAAACATGCTAGAAGACGCGACAGGTCAAAATAAATATGAACACGAACATCGCATGCTTCGTGCGAATGGTGAGGTCTTGTGGATATTCGACCGCGGTGAAGTGGTAGAACGTGATGATCAGGGGCAGCCGGTCAGGGTTGTAGGCGCTATTAGAAATATTGATGAACGTAAGCAGTTTGAGCTTAATCTCAAGAGAACAGAACAAGAGCTTTCATTACTCAATCAGCAACTTGAAAATACAGTAGAACAACGGACAGCTGAGTTATATAGAAACGAAGAGCGGTTCGCACTAGCGATGCGTAGTGCGAATGATGGGTTGTGGGACTGGCATCTGCGGACAAATCAGGTTTATTTCTCGCCTCGCTGGATGAGTATGCTCGGTTATGGACCTGATGAATTAGAGCCGGTTTTAGATACCTGGGCCTCTTTGGTCCACCCAGATGATAAGGAACATGTCTTACAAAAAGCACAGGATTACTTATCAGAGAAGGAAGCTGCGTTTGAAGTAGAAATGCGTATGCAGCATAAGAATGGACACTATATTTTTGTTCGATCTCGTGCGTTTAAGATGCTCTGCAACTCAACCGGTAAAACCTCGCGTTTAATTGGTACTCATGTTGATATATCAGATAAAAAAAGATCAGAGATCCTCGATAAAGGTACGACAAGCGTTCTTGAAATGATTGCTAAAGGCAATCCCGCCTCGGAAATTTATGAAGAGATTGCTCTCCTTTATGAGAACCGTCATCCGGGATTAAGGTGCTCGATGCTTGAGCTTGAGGGGGATACACTCCTTCACGGCGGAGCTCCTAGTATGCCGAAGGCATATTGCGAGGCGGTAAATGGGCTTAAAAACGGCCCTGATGTTGGTTCCTGCGGTGCATCCACTTATAGAGGTGAGCGCGTCTTGGTTGAAAACATCGAAACCGACCCTAAGTGGGTTAATCTCAAAGACTTTGCATTACCCCATGGCATGCGTTGTTGTTGGTCTGAGCCCATTATAAATTCTTCAGGTACTGTCTTAGGTGCTTTTGGAATGTACTACGACCACCCAGCATTACCAAATGAAGATGAATCTAACGATCTGACATCCGCGGCAAGGCTTGCGGGTATTATTATGGAAAGAGAGCATAACCAAAGACGAATGCGGGATTTGGCCTACATAGATGAGCTTACTGGATTATCCAGCCGTGGTTATTTCTATTTGACTATTGATGAACTCCTCAAGCTTTCTAAGCGCAACAATCATCAATTCAGTTTGCTCTATTTAGATTTAGATGACTTCAAAACGGTGAACGATAGCCTTGGTCATGATATCGGAGATCTATTACTTAAAGAGATTGCTGTTCGTATAAAGGAAGCCTGCCGTGAGGCGGACTTCATAGCCCGTCTTGGAGGCGATGAATTCTGCATTATAATGCACGATATCGAAGATAACTCTCATTCGGTGAAGGTAGCAGAGCGGTGTCTTAATTTTATTTCACAGCCATTTGAGCTCAAAGGTAGGAAGGTTGTTCCCTCCTGTAGTATTGGCATTGCACACTATCCCGCAGACGGCAATGACCTTCAAACTTTGATCAAAGCAGCAGACACCGCGTTATACGAAGCGAAAGACCTAGGTAAAAACTGTTTTACATTCTATGAGGCCGAGTTTACGGATAAAGCGGAGTATCGATTCCAGGTCGAACAGCTTTTAAGGGAAGCGGTTGAGCATCGGCAGCTAACTCTAGCCTATCAGCCTCAGATCGACCTTATCTCGGGAGAAATTATCGGTTTAGAAGCCTTGTCACGCTGGTATCATCCTCAACTTGGGCAGGTGCCTCCCCTTGATTTTATTCAAACTGCCGAGAAAATCGGTTTAATAAAACCTCTTACCGAATGGGTACTTAACACTGTTTGCGATCAAATGGTTTCCTGGAAGAGTGAAGGTCTCGAGGGTATTCGAACTGCCATAAATATTTCACCGAGTCATTTTTTAGATAAAGACCTTATCTCATCAATAACTAATGCATTAGATGCTAGTGGCATCATTTCCGATGAGTTAGAACTCGAGGTAACTGAGGGCGTCGTACAGACAAATATACTTAACTTATCTGCTTTTCAGGATCTGAAAGCACTAGGGGTTTCTCTGGCAATTGATGATTTTGGATCAGGTTTTTCTTCATTTTCATCATTAAAACATATGAATGTTGATGTTCTCAAGATCGATAAAAGCTTTATAGACGACATCCTAACTGATCATAAAACTCAATTATTAGTCAGCTCGATGATAGAAATGGGGCATAACTTAGGCTATAAAATCATCGCGGAAGGCATTGAGACATCTGAGCAGCTTAATCTGCTTCAAGAACTAAATTGCGATATAGGGCAAGGTTACCTTTTCAGCAAACCTGTAACCCCAGAAGAGATATCAACATTACTCAGTATAAGTCCTAGGGGAATTGGAGGGTTTAGAATTGATACACTTGAGAGTTAAAATTCTGTTATTTAACTCTCAGGAATGGAGTGAATGCAAAGAGATCTCGAGCTGTGCTTCTGCTAAATTTTAATGCTCAATAAAGTTCTTCAGATCCCTTCTTTGAACTCAGATACCCCTGAGTCGTTATATGCAAGATATATACAGCCAATAATCTGTACTCAACAGAGTAACGAAAGAGTTTGTTAAGGTTGTGCGAAGGGACCGGTTTATTTCATATGCACAGAAATTAAATTAGCTTCACTTTACTCTGTGTTACTCGGAGCCAGCTGAGCCTGATTACGGCCGTTTTCTTTGGCTAAGTAGAGTGCTGAATCAGCCGCCCGCAGCAGCTCACTGATATTCCTGTAATTGCTCTTTGATACCTCAGCGATACCGGCGCTAAGCGTAAGGATTCCCAATAGAGAGTATTGATGTGATATTTCAAGCTCTGCAATGGAGGCACAGATCTTCTTGGCTAGGTGCATGGCAGTGGCAGCATCAGTATCCGGAAGAATGAGTAAGAACTCTTCCCCTCCATATCGTACGGCTAGGTCTCCAGCACGTTGTCCTGATTGCAGTAGAAGCTGTGCTACTTCTTTTAGGCGATCATCTCCCGCCTGGTGCCCATAATGATCGTTATAATTCTTGAAAAAATCGACGTCTAACATCACCAGAGCTAAAGGCCGCTGGTATCGATCTGCTCTTGCCCATTCTTTTTTCAGAATAGTGTCCATACTACGTCGATTCGCCAGGCCGGTGAGTTGATCTGTATTTGACTCTTTTTGTAACTTGGACTGGACCTCCTCGGTAAAACTTAACAAAGCAAAGACACCGCTGATGACACTGAATGCGGGCCAGATAACCTGAGAAGAAACGATGGTAGCGCTGAAGAGTTCAGGTGAAAACTGCAGTAATAGAGAGCGGGTAGCAACGACTAGGGCCATAAAAAAACAAGCGTAAGCAAGAATGATATCTGATGGGTTTCTGTGCTTTTTCGTTTTTAGAAACAGATAGCCAATAAGACAGAAGGCCAGAGGGACAAATAGAGCACTAACGTGCAAGGCCTTATATAACTGACCCGCATACGTAAAATAGCCCAGGGCAGTACAATTAATTAGAAAAATAGCTGATATGAGGGTAAGCGGTAGTGGGTGTTCGCATCGTTTGTAACTAAAAACAACCATGCCCCAAATGAAAACAGAAGATAGAATGACAGACACAATTTTTAAAAATACATTTATATCAAATACATATAAAAACCAGCTAATAAAATTTGCAGAAAAGGCAACGATGAAAAATAGAATGGACTTCTGCTTCCCTTCAGGGTCTTTAATTCTTGTGCCTGAAAATGCCAAAACCAGATTGATTAATGCAACGGTTAAGAAGTATGCCTGTTCAGTTGTCATTATTCTTCTCTTACAGAAAGCTTTTGATGGTTGTTGACTGCGGTAGTAGAGAGGCAATGGTTAGTAAGTTTTTCCGAGATCAAGACTTTAGTTTTTGTGGCTTTGGCTGGAGAGAAGCTTGTTTGTCTAGTATACCTAAATGGGTGTAGAAGTGGTCTTTCCATCGGTCTTTGAATCCATTTTTGTGATCTCAGGCTATTTTACCTAAGCAAGTCATTTACAGGTATAGGGAAGAAGTCTAAGGGTTATAACTTCAAGATAGTTAAGGATCAGCGACGAGGAGGGTGCTGAACAAAAGGTGTAGTCAGTTGCCCTAGAGCAGTAATCGTATGTTTCTCATCTAGAGAAATGGTCGGGATTGCATGACTTGAACCTATGAACCTCTAAAATGAGGATCAGCAAGCTCAATAATCCCAGTTTGAGTCACTAATTGTTGATAATAACCTTTCAAATGAAATAGACCTTAGATGGTGTAGGATTATCTGCGTGGTCGGTAGTGATTATTGGGTAAGAAAATATAAAAGGTTAATGGAGAACATAGATGCGGGTCTATCAAATAGAAGGTGATTGGGGCATTGATAATCTAAAGATCAGTCATCGAGATATACCTAAACCGGGTCTTGGGCAGGTTTTAGTGAAAATGAGTGCGTCAGCATTGAATTTTCGTGATCTTGTTGTTCCTGAGCGTGGATATGGTCGAAGGACTGGAGAGCTGCCATTGATTCCTGTTTCGGACGGTATTGGCGAAGTCGTAGAGATCGGAGAAGGGGTGACCCGGGTTGCAACGGGAGATCGTGTTTGCCCAACTTTTTTTCAGAACTGGTTAGGCGGAGAGCCAAATGATGATCGCTTTAGTCAGGCATTAGGCGGGCCGCTAGACGGCACTATGGCGGAGTACATGTGCTTGTCCCAAGAAGGCGTCGTGAAAGTTGCCGAACATCTGACAAATATCGAAGCGGCGGGGCTTCCATGTGCTGCGCTGACGGCATGGAGTGCCTTGGCAACAAACAGCGTCACTAAGCCTGGAGATAAAATTTTAATTCAAGGGTCAGGAGGCGTTGCACTATTTGCACTGCAGTTCGCAAAATTATTTGGTGCCCATGTGACTATGATTTCCTCCAGTGAAGAAAAAATAGAGCGTTTAAAAGTAATAGGCGCCGATGCCACTATTAACTATCGGCAGACTCCTGAATGGTCTAAAGCTTCTCGTGAAATTACGAGGGGAAAGGGGTTCGACCACATCATTGAGCTTGGTGGTGAGAAAACATTGCCCCAATCCTTAGGTTGTGTGCGAGCCGGCGGAACAGTTTCGATGATTGGCATGCTATCGGGGCTGAATTTAGCAGCCTCTTTGGGGCCTGTGATTACCCGACAGATTTGTCTTCAGGGAGTTACGGTTGGTCATCGGGATGGCTTCGAAGCGATGATGAAGGCTATTGAACTGCATAATATTAAGCCTGTTGTTGATTGTGAATTTGGATTTGAAGAGTTAAAAATAGGATTGGATTATATTCGCAGCGGTGCTCAATTTGGCAAGGTCTGTATCCAATATTGATTGGTCTTATACATCGCTATAACCGATAGAAATTTAAAGCTTAATAGCAGGATTATAGGGAAAGGAGAGGGGGAGGTGAAATAGCGCAGGGGCTGAGGCTGGATAACCGAGCCTGTTTAATTCGGCCTCAAATCAGACTAACTACTCTACAGTTCTTTGACGGGGGAGTGGAGTAGTCATACCCCGATAGAATCTAGTGCTAACTCGCACCTTTATTAATTCACTTCGCTGCCAAGATTAATGTAGAAGTTGGATAAGTGATATGTTGGCTTGTTTTGGTGGAGAATAGCTCGTTATCTTGCTGCCTGAAACAAATATTGACGGCTGCCATTGAGGCCGCAAAGAGTGTACGCAAACGCTTTGAAGACTGTCTATTTAGCGATGGCAGAATACAGATGACGGTTAGCATTTGAACGATAGAATCTTAAATGAGGATTCGTCACGTGCCATCCTGTCCATATTAAACTTATGTTTAAATTTCACTCTTGAGTTCTTTTAGTAATTTCAAACCCTTTTTTCGCTGCGCTTTAAGAACCTTCATCTTTTCTTCCAGATTTTTTTTAGCGTTTAGATCAGTCTCGCTTTTTACTTTTTCTTTTAGAATATTTTGTTTTGTCTTAAGCTTTTTCATAAGGCGCTTTAGCGACTCATACTTTGTGACTTGCTCCCGTCTGTCCGTATCGATAAAGTTCTTTATGGTTTTTAACAGATCATTAGTTTTCATTTAGTTGCTTCCTCGACATATTCATCTACAACTTCTTTGATTTCTACTTCATCGAGAGCGACACTGTTTTCTGCCTCCTCGTCACGCTGGTCTGAGGAGGTAAATAACATTCCTCCCATATGAATAAGATTTCGGCAGATTTCCTGATAGTAAGCGCTATCGTTCATAAGAGAGATTGCCATTGGTGCACTGATACGGTGCTCACGAATCAGACGATCTAGCCGTCCCGTTTTAATAATATCTCTTTCATTTATTTCAACTTTAATCTGATCAAGGGATAAGATTGTAGCTGACTCATCTTCTCCGGTCCGTATAACTTCCAATTCCTGCAAAACGCGGCATATGAGTATGCGCATATTGTTATATTCCTGACGAATATCAGGGTTAGCCGAAACCGTGTAGATGTTCAGGTTTTTCTGCAGATGCTTGATCCCTTTAATTGTCTCGACTAGATCGCGGCCTACTTCTCTGAGCTGCAAAAGTCTATCAAGGTGGTCAGGCGCGCCCATTGAACTCTGAGATTGGCTAATAAAGACGACGATGTCTGCGTAAATAGACTTGATGCGTCTCTCGTATATATCATCAATATCTTGCTGCAACATTATTTTGCTGGAGTTATTAATGGTATCTTCAACTTTACTATCTGGAGCCAGCACGCTTCTGTTCAAGCTTAAACCCCGAATGATGGTGTCAACGGACAAATCATAAAGGCGAACGGTTTCTTTCCTAACAGCCTCTATGGCGGCCGCAGGGATCTCGGCTGATGCAGAAGATAGATAGCGAGCTTTTTCGATCTGAGGGGCCTGCGTGGGCATTACACGCACAAGGAAAGAAACTAACTTCCCTGTAAATGGCACCATAATGATGACACCTGTCACATTGAAAATAGTATGAAATACGGCAAGTTTGAGCGTGTAGTCATCGTCAGCTATACCAATTGTAGAGGACACCATATCCACCAATCCGATAACCGGGTTCATCGCAAGCATGAAAACAATACCGGCTGTTACCTTGAAGAGCACATCTGATAAGGCGAGTCGCCTGCCGTCAGTATTGGATGTCAACGACCCTAAGACGGCAGTGATGGTGGTTCCGACATTGGCACCGATGACCAAGGCAAGTGCATTGCCATAGGTCACCTGATGGACTGAAAGTGCAGTAATAACCAGTACCAGCGTGGCGTGGCTAGATTGCATGATGATAGTAGCCAGAATGCCTATCAGCGTGAATACTAGTACTCCGCCAAAACCTTCCATGGCATAGTCAGTCAGACTAATTTGATTCTGGAAGGCCTCAAAACCTTCCTTCATATAGTGGATGCCGAGGAAAAGAAAACCAAGTCCCGCCAGGATGTAGCCAAGCCCTTTCAGAAATTTAGATTTTTGGAATATAAAAATGACACCAAACACCAGCATCGGCATTGCATAAGCAGAAATTTTTACCTTCAGACCAAAGCCTGCGATCAGCCAAGCACCGGTGGTACTACCTACATTTGCGCCAAAAATAATACCCATACCCTCAACCAGCCCGATAAGACCGGCACTGAGAAAAGAGATAGTAATCACGGAGACCAATGAACTGGACTGCATTACGGTTGCTGCGGTAAAACCAAAAGTCAGGCTTTTCCACATTTTGTTAGTACTATTACGCAAAGTCCTTTCAAGGGCTCCACCGGCGAATGCATTGAAGCCCTGCTCAAGTGCCAGCATTCCAAACAGAAAAATTGCTATACCAGCAGTAATGACCTTAAAGTCAGGGCTAAGCCAAAACCCGTAAGTTAATAACAAAAAAATAGTAGGTAAAAATATTTTTTTAATCATGTAAACCTATTAAGTAAAATTATGCTTTCAAATACTGTGGCGGTATAAATTCTGTCACACATTCAACAGGTATTGTTACTATAAAAGGCTTTAGATAATCCTTACTAAGGCAGCATCATACCTCTGATAGTAAAGTAAATAATTGCCGCCATCAGGGCTGATGCTGGTACTGTAATGACCCAGGCAGCTGCAATTTTTAGCAGTGCTGAACGCTTTACTAATTCATTTTTATAGACTTTACGTAGTTCTTTTCGTTCGTGTTTAGATAAATGTTCTTTATTGGAACTGGTCTTAAGCTGCTTTAACATCTCACCTTTTGTTTGAATGGATGCTTTGCCAAATTCAGCTAAATACGCCTCAACTTCTTCAGGATTATCATTTTCATGATGGTGCATAATTTCTATAGTCATGGCAGTGTAGCTAGCTTTTAAAAATTCACGCAAAAAACCAACACCAAAAATACCACCTACGGCAATATGAGTAGAACTAACGGGTAAGCCAAGTTGCGACGCAATAATCACCGTAATTGCTGCGGCCATCGCAACACAAAATGCGCGCATTTTATCCAGTTCTGTGATTTCGCTTCCTACAGTGCGAATTAGTTTTGGCCCATAGAGCGCCAATCCGATAGCGATGCCTATTGCACCGATCATCATAACCCAGAGCGGAATAGGCGCTTTTGTCGCAAGCCCTCCACTCAAAACAGCATCATTGATTGCCGCTAGGGGGCCGACTGCGTTTGCAACATCATTGCCACCATGGGCAAAACTGAGTAGCGCCGCGGCAAAAATCAGCGGGACTGTAAATAAGCTGTTTACACTATCTTTATCATTCTTGAGGCGATCTGCAGCTCGATGAATAAGAGGGCGTACAATAAGAAAAATGACTGAAGCCACAGCGGCGCCAATCAATAGAGCGGTTACCAGGTCTACTTTCCAGATCTTTTTAAACCCTTTCATCATTAAGTAAGTACTAAATGCCCAGGTCATAAAGAGAACTAATAATGGCACCATGCGCTTGGCTGACGAAATCATATCGTCTTGATAAGTAATCGTACGCTTAATTAAATAGAGAAATGATGCAGCAATTATCCCGCCAAGAACGGGTGATATAACCCAGCTAGAAGCAATGCTGCCAAGCTGTGACCAATTGGCGATTTCCCACCCGCCGGCAGCAACACCTGCCCCCAATATACCACCCACTATAGAATGAGTGGTTGAAACCGGAGCACCGGCAACGGTGGCTACATTTAACCAGATAGCGCCAGCTAACAGCGCTGCCATCATTAACCAGATAAACGTTTCACTGCTGGGTATCAGAGAGGGGTCAATTATCCCTTTCTTGATAGTGCTAACCACATCACCACCGGCAATCAAAGCGCCACTGGCTTCAAATATGATCGCAATTAAAATGGCGCCTGTCATTGTCAACGCGTTTGACCCTACAGCAGGACCTACATTGTTAGCCACATCATTGGCGCCAATATTCATCGCCATATATCCGCCGATCATAGCGGCAACCACTAACATTATATGGTCGGTGCTATTGATTCCCATCTGGCTTGTATACAGCATGATGCCCACGATAAAGAGCAATGCTGTGCCACTACGGAAAAATTCCTTCCGCCCGTGAGCAGATGCAGCTTCCAAATGATGGAGGTTGTTTATATCCATAAAATCAATACCTGTTTAATCGTTACTATTGCAACAAAGCAATACAGTTTTTCTTTGTTCATTATTGATGTCGGATCGACTTTTTTACTACTCAGATTTGATCGATTCAACCATGCATATATTCATACAAATATTGCCTTTTGGGCTTGCTTGAAACGGTACCTGTATTAGGGTTTTCTATCAATGATTTAGGTCGCTGTTTTGTTGATATTATTCACTTTGAAGCACATTAATGACTGGACATTAATATTGTCTATGTTTCGACTCGTCTGAGTTTGTCCGTAACTGGTTCGATAGAGCCAAAATTGGGCAATGCAGCGGGTAGAAAAACTGAAAATTTTGAAGGTTGTCTTAAAGGATTTACGGTGAGGGATTGAGCTGCGAGAGGGAACGGGGTGGTGGTTTTAGCGTTATTAAATGCAATCCATTGTTCGCGGTAGTGGCCACTACCTGTGTTTGATGATAATTTTAGATATAACACTTCTTCAGTGTCTACCGCGATGCGGTATGACAGCTCTGATGTACCCGTAAGGGTTGGGCAGGAAGCCGCTTTTATGATTTGTAGAATAGGGAGGTTTTCTTGCTGACCTTTCTTGGATATCTTCATTGGTATCACTTGCATGAAGTGCATCTTTGCGTAGGGATGGATCGCTCTTATGATGAAGCAGTATCAATATTGTTACCCAGATCTTCTGAATTATGAAGAGTTTTCTGCATGATTAATAAATAGTATTTAGTTTTTTGGGAACGGCTTATTCCCTGTTTGGCCGGGGTGTACGGCGCTGTGTAATGACTAACGATAAGAGGCATAAATGACTGGCAAATCAACACACTGGCTGATAGATGTGCTCCGTAATTTTAAACCAGAATTGGCGCTACCTGATGACTATAATTTATCTATAGATACCAGAGAAGCCTGGCGCCAGTTGCAAGAAAATCTAAAATTACCCTCTGGTATAATTACAGAAGCGCTGTCCTCAGCCTACTCTGCAGTCACTATTAATCTACAAGAGTTCAATCCTCCTAAGCAAAATCCATTTAGTGAAAGTATTTGTCGTGATTTGGGTATCCTTCCCTTTGACTTAACCTCCAACGGACCAGTTATTGCGGTCTATGATCCTAGACTGGCGCCAGAGCATCGAGACAAAATACGCTTTATTTTAGGGAGAGAGTTTAAGCTGGCTATATTGTCGCCCGATGATATCGACATGGGGCTTACCCGACTGTTTTCATCTAATGTTCATGATAGTCGGGCGATTGATCTGGAATCCGCGTTAGTCGGAGAAAGTGAAACTGTACAGCTGGCGAAGGCTATCCTTCGTTCTGCCATCGATAAAAGAGCCTCGGACATACATATCCATCCAATGGTGGGTGGTGCCGCGATTAGATTTAGAATTGATGGTGTTTTAGAGCGAATTGCAACGTTCCCTAAGCAAAAACTCGATAGTTTAGCCCGATTTTTTACAATGAATGCAGGTTTAGATCTGAATCCGTTGATTGCGCAAGACGGCCGGATGCAATTAATTTACGGCCAGCGTGAAATTGACGTTAGATTGTCTTTATTACCAGTATTGGATGGTATGAGGATAGTGTGCCGTCTTCTTGAACAAGGTAAACAGTTTTCTCTAACGAATAGCGGCTTTTCGCCTTCAGATTACCATGCGTTAAAGCGTCTCGTGTCCTATGGGTCAGGAATTGTACTACTCACAGGCCCAACCGGTTCAGGAAAGACGTCAACGCTTTATGCACTTCTGTCTGAGCTAAATAGTGTTGATGTGAATATTATGACTTTAGAAAATCCTGTGGAATATGTCTTACCGGGTATTTCTCAGGTGCAGATTAATGATGCTCAAGGTCTTTCTTTTGGAGATACTTTACGATCTATACTTAGACAAGATCCTGACATAGTGTTGGTTGGTGAAATACGTGATGGTGAAACCGCAAAGGTTGCAGCTCAAGCAGCTTTGACAGGGCATCTGGTGCTATCAACGCTACATACCAACGATGTAGTGGCAGCGCTGCCCAGATTGCTGGACCTTGGAGTAGATCTATCTGTGTTAGCCGATGCGTTAATTGGAGTTGTGTCACAGCGCTTGGTGAGAAAACTATGTCCATCTTGCAAAACAGCTGTCATCGAACCGCTTCAGCCAGAGGAAGATGAGTATAAGCGAATCACTGGTGAATCACCTGGGCACCGCTCATTAGGGTGTGATGCGTGCCATTTCACCGGTTTTATTGGTCGTTTGCCGGTTACAGAAATTATGGAAATATCACCGGGCATGAGAACCGCAATGCTGAGTGGTTCAAGTAACATTAAAGATTTGCTAGAAGCTGACAAAGAGCTAAAAACACATATGGCCGTCAGTGCTGGGCAATGGATAGTATCCGGTGAAACCACAGTTCAAGAATTAAGTCGTGAGTTAGGCTCGCGCTTCTGGCGAGAGCTTGCAGCCATTAACAATGCAGAGTTAAACATACGACTTGAAGGCATTGCTAGATCGAATAATCATTCGCAAGATCGGCTTAAGGTTTTATTGATATCGGATCGAACAGTATTACAATCAGCACTGATTGATAACGCGCCATATGGAATGGTTTGTGCCGATAACGAACAGCAAGCTTCCGATGTTTTGAAAAAAGACACTTCAATTATTGCTATTTTGATTGATGCTACTTTGATGCGTTCTACTCCTGCCGAATGGCTTGGTGGACTTAGGAAAGAGTTAGCCTGGTCGGGAATACCCGTATTATTTTTACTTCCGCCAGAGGCGTATGAAACAAAAGATCTGTTACAGTCATTTGATGCTCAGGCAGTGGAATATAAAGAGGGAATTACAGATGCTGTTGAAATTATCCATGAACTACAAAAAATTCTGACCAAGGGAGCATTGTAACTTGAGCTATATAGCCTTTCGAAAAAACCTCAACCGAGGTTTTACCCTCCCTGAAATACTCATTGCATTGGTGGTTATAGGAATACTTGCAGCAATAGCGATTCCTACATATCAAGACTATGTGACGCGATCTAGGGTTGCAGAAGCCTTTGTGTTTGCCGATGCTGAAAGAATTAAGGTCATACTGAAGCGTATGGATGCCTCAGACAATACACCTGCAGCGTTTTCAGAGCCAAAGGTGGATATGACTTCACTGCAGTGGGTGCCCTTAGTAGAGAGTAATCCAGTAGGTGATACGGTTGTCGGTTATATTCTTCCAGCAATGGATTTGCCGGGACTTGGGTTGCGAGATGCCTTCGCCCTAGAGTATTTATATAACGGCTCTTGGCGTTGTGTTAATGCGGCGGATGCGAAAGAACGTAGTTCTGTGTCTGTTAATAAAGCACTTGAGGATAAATACCTCCCTGCAAGTTGCCTCGCCGGAGCGGGCTTAATGACGCAACACCCACATACGCCCCAGGGCTGTCCGCCCGGTACTCAGAAGGCGCAAGTGGCAGATGCTAATGGCAAAGTACAGCAAGTTTGTCAGCGAGCTCAGCAGGTAGTGCAACCGTCTATCAAACCTATTACGCAAGCGCCTGTACAGCCCGTAGTGCAAGCACCTGTACAAGTTGTAGTGCAACCTCCAGTTTGCCCCATAGGTCAGGATTGCAGCCATAAAGACCCTAAATGCCAACCGGGACAAATATTTATCGGGACGACAACAACGACCGTACGTGATCAGCATAACCCGTTTGGCGGTGGCAGTATTTATTCAACAAAAACCATATCTATACCTGCTCAGTGCGTAGCAAAATGCAAAGATGGCTTTGCATTTAATCCTAATGAGCCTGGTAAGTGTACATTGGAAGCATCACCCAACAATCATACTTGCAGGGGGCCTAAGTTTATTTGTGAGCGAAGCCATGTCACTAGTGGTGAAGCATGTACCATTGATGCACCGTATGCCGCTAATGCTGTAGAAAACTTAAAAGATGGCTCGCGCTATGTAACAAGGAGCTGCCTCTCTCAGCAAGAAGCCTTTGAAGCGGATAAATACAATAAAAGCCATCCTGAGTGTAAAAACTATAACGTTGTTGTACTTCAGGATAGTCATTTTAAATGTACTTTTCCGTGTTATGGAGATGCTTGTAATCTCGAGACGGTACCTGATTATCCCGCGACTTGGTCTGTCGGAAAAACTGCAGCAGACTTGCCTGACCAGTTTGATAAGCCGTAGCGAAGGGATATTGCAGCATGTCTGATAAAGGGGGCAAAAAGTCATCCAGCAGCAGTACAGATCTTCCAAGCCTAGATGATATTTTAAAAGGTGTGGGCGATGCTAATAAAAGCAACCCTAACAGTCAGAATCAAGGTTTTCAGAAAAGAGCTCAAACAAAGCCTGAAAGTCTTGATGATCTGCTGAAAAAAGGCAATAACACAAAGCTTCAAACATCAAAAACAAAAAGAGCTAGCGAAGTGAGAACTTCGGATTTAGCTGATATTGAGGAGTTAGTAAATGCAAGGTCTCAAGAGGCTTCTGCTTCATCTCAAAAAGTCACGTCAGCAAATAAATCTGAAAAATCGCTTAACCAAATAATTGGCTCACTTCAGTCTGAAGATAAAATATCACAGGAAAAAGAGAACCTTGATGTTCGAGGGCATGATAATCGTCAAGTTTTAAGCTTGGCTGTTATTGGGCTGCTGGTGGCCATCGTTATTGGTGTTTTCATGAGCCAGCATAATCAGCAACCGCTTCCTGAGTCTGTCGTTGTTCAACAACTGAAGAGCATTGTCGACGGAATAGAAAAATATCATCAGGAAAATGATAGAACCCCCGGCAAACTGTCCGACCTGCCAGAGTTTCCCATAGGTGCAGTCGAGTGGCCGGTTGATCAATATGAATTGCAGCTAGAGACAAGTGCATTAGAGTTTTTCTATTTTGAGGATGCTAAGGGGTATATTGTCATATCGCGGTATGAGGATGAAGCATGGATATATACTGATACAGGCAATCCTAAAATAAGAAGGGTTCCGATACGGTAAGAAACTCCCATGGTTGGGTAGTCAGTTTGGAGCAAATCCAAGATAGCCTCTACCAATTGTTGAGAACAAATGAGAGCAGATAATAAAAAGGCGCTGCATAGAAAAGTGAATGCCACTGCTCGTGGGGTACCGCACCATCATGGCAATGACTATAAAAACTCTCGACGTAAAGTGTCGGCTATTGGTATGCGCAAAGGTGTTCAACGTGGGTTAGATTACACTCCTCTATTTAGATTTTTACTATCAAAGGTAGGTGGTAACTGGAGCGACATACACAGTGAAGCTGTTTCTCGGTTAGATAAGCAGGATCCTATCTTCTTCATAGTATCAATGGACTATGACTCAGCAGAAGAAGTTGTGCGTGTGGGAGAGAGCTCATATTTTAGTGGTTTGTATATTGACGATGCAGGAGTTCTTCGAGTTGTTAATCCTGAACTGGATGAAAATTTCTTAGAGCCACAATGTAAGTGTTGTACACATACCTTTAACGGGGTTGTTTTTACTCGCAGACTGGATTAGTAGCCATTGATGTAGGCAGTAGTCTTTATAGAGGGTGTTATGTCAAATCTAATACTCATATGTGTTTTTATAGTGATTATTTGTGTTGGTGAATCCGTTAAGGCATCACCAACATCGCATGACTTTATCCCTTGTCAAAAAATGGCTGTAATTATCTTAGATAATTGTTTGAAAGAGGGAGGGAGTAGCTGCTGGTTAGATTCTAAGTCCCACTATAAAATTTGTCGGCAAAGAGTGATCCAGAGTTACCTACCTGATGCTGAGCGAATAAGGGCTGAGCAAAAACTAAGAGAGAAAAGAGAAGCACAGTAGCACTTAGCTGACAGTTAATGTGATCGGGGTAAAAATATAATGTTGATTAAAAATATGCTGATAGGGGTAACGGCATCTATCGTTACAGTATTTCTATTGTTGGTAAGTGGTTTACTTGGGAATGTGGAGGCTAAGGTTACAATTCCAAAAAATAGTGTAATGGCATTTAACCAAGAAACATGTCCTGAAGGTTGGAGTGATTTTACACCAGCATATGGTCGTTTTGTTCGTGGTATTGACCGTAATAAAGCCCCGCTGGATCCTGACGGCGAAAGAGTACTAGCTTCTCTTCAGCTTGATGCTTTAGCTGAACATACTCATACAACAACAGGGCTAAAACAATACCCATCCTGGAGCAGTCAAGAGTTGATCGGGGAAGCTACAGATTTTGCCAGTGCAATACATCCAAGTGTTGGAGGGTATGCTGAAATTTCGTCAACGGGTGCTAAGGAGACACGGCCTGTTAATGTGGCACTGCTTTACTGTGTAAAGTCTTGATGATGTAAGTTGTTCACTCTTTCCTAACATCTACTTCTAGCAGAAGTAGATGCTTTATGGGTTTCGGCCAAGTGGTGATGGTCTAAGAGATTGTTAAGAGGGGTAATTGCTATCAGTACTCTCTTTCAATCTAGGCAAGAGAGTCGGGTGGATGCCTTTTATGTTTAATTGCATTTAATGAAATTAGCTGAAAACCCGACAACGTGTAACTGCTCCATATAACGGAAACGCACTATTGGGTTTTCACGGAACTTTTATATAAACAAATGGTTCAGATTGAGATACCCGCCAGCTTGGTTTCGAGGTACTCCATCAGGCCTTCACGAGCCCCTTCGCGCCCTAGACCGCTCTCCTTCATGCCACCAAACGGGGCTGCGGCACTAGTTGGGTTGATATCGTTGATCCCTACCATACCGAACTGCAGTGCTTCAAAGACACGCATAGCACGTGAGAGATTCTGGGTGTAGATGTAAGCCGCCAGACCGTAGTTGGTATCGTTTGCCATCGCCAATACCTCCTCTTGAGTGTCGAACGGGATCACTGCCGCTACCGGACCAAACGTTTCTTCGCGGTAGATCAGCATCTCTTCGGTTACACCGCTTATTAAGGTCGGCGCATAGAAGTTACCTTTATCCAGCCCACCGTCACGCAGCGTTTCACCACCGATATGCAGCTTAGCGCCTTTACTAACAGCATCTAGTACCTGATTGTTTACCTTGTTAACCGCGGCTTCATTCACCAGCGGACCGATATTTACCCCTGGCTCGATACCGTTACCCGCTTTCATCTTGTTCACGCGGTTTTCGAACTCCTTCAGGAAGGGCTCCAGAATCGAATGCTGCACAAAGATACGGTTCGGGCTAATACAAGCCTGTCCGGTATTGAGGAATTTCACCAGTGATGCACCTTTAGCAGCGTGCACCGGATCGGCATCGTCAAACACGATAAATGGCGCATGGCCGCCTAACTCCATGGATACCCGTTTCAGCTGCGGCGCAGCATCCTGCGCCAGCTTTTTACCCACAGCGGTGGAGCCGGTAAAGGTCAGCTTGCGGACGATCTGGTTGGTACAAAACTCTTCACCAACTGGTACAGGATCGTTGGTGGTAACCAGATTGATCACCCCCGACGGGATACCCACTTCTTCCAATATCTCAAAGATCGCAATGGCACACAGTGGCGTCGCTTCAGCCGGTTTCAGCACGATGGTACAACCCGCTGCAATCGCCGGTGCCACTTTACGAGTGATCATGGAGATTGGGTAATTCCAGGGAGTTACAGCAGCGACCACGCCGATTGGCATGTGCTGTACAAGAAAGCGCTGATCAGGGCGTGCAGAGGGGATTGTTTCGCCGTAGGTACGTTTTACCTCTTCAGCGAACCAGAGCAGGTAGTCCGCACCGTACTGCACTTCGGCCATTGCCGCCTTGAACGGTTTTCCCTGCTCTTTGGTCATCAAGGCCGCCAGCTCTTTCTTGCGTTCGATCATCAGGTCGTAGGCGCGGCGCAGGTAATCGGAGCGCTGGTAGTTGGTAAGCGCAGACCAGCCGGGCAGTGCAGCGGATGCTGCATCGATAGCCCGCTTGGCATCGTCCCGTGTGCCATCCGTAACTTGGGCGATCTCCTCGCCGGTTGCCGGGTTGTAAACTGCGAAGGTGCTATCCGCTTTAATCCACTCACCATTGATAAACATAAGATCTCCTCTTCGTCTCTTAGCTACCTTATCCAGCATCAAGCGTCGGGGCAGGCAGAACGATAAATAGAATAATTACGACCGGGTGGACGCGGGGTTCACCAAGGATAGGTCGTATAAGATGGAGCTTAGTCTGTCGTATCTATCGAAGGAGATCAACAAAAAAACCAAGGGTTTACCCTTATTTGTTCTCTAGCAGTAAGCGTGGTGACGATCCTGTATCAGAAAAGTACAGTTAAGTTAGAATTGTAGCGCAGTAGTATAAAAGCCATCCGTTGTGATGGTTTTTTTGTGTTTGTAAGTCAGAGGTGAAAAGATCTGGGGCCATTACATACAAGATAAAACAGAAGTTAGTGTATGCCCCGGTGAATAACGAAATTCCTTCGTTAAGGATCAGCGAAGGGGAAGCTGCTGAAAAACAGATATGGTCGACATCACTCTAGCTTATGCACTTCTGCTCTAAATGTTCTTGCATGGGTAACGTTCTCTGAATATCATTAATATATTAACTACCGGTCAGTGCATCAATAGCAGGGCCATCAGCTAGGAGGATCGCGTAATGCAATATCATCTGAATGGGTTCAAACCCGGTAATTACCAGGTTCCCGATGAGGCTAGAAAGCCTTACCCCGAGCCACCGATTGTAGATCTACCTAATGAAGTGGATGTCCTGATTATTGGCACCGGCCCTGCAGGCTTGACCATGGCAAGGCAGTTATCTGAGTTTTCTGATATTAAAACATGCATTGTTGACATGGAACCCGGCCCCTTGCTGTTTGGGCGGGCAGACGGTATTTCATGTCGTACCATGGAGATCATGGAGGCTTTTAATAGTAGTGAAATGGTAGTTAAAGAGACCTACCAGCTGAAACAAAACACATTCTGGGAGCCGGATCAGGCCAATCCTGAGAACATCAAGCTTACGCACAAGATCGCCGATGCCCGGGCTGGGCTTTCAGAGTTTACACACGGCATTGTTAACCAAGCACGCCTGCATGAGCTGCTGGTTGATGGCATGGAAAGATCGGTCACCCACCTCAGTCCTCATTACAGCCGTGAACTGGTTGAGATGAAGATTGACGAAAGCCTCACTCAGGATCTTGATGCCTACCCTATAACGGCAACCTTCAAGCGAATCGACGACGCAGGAGCGGGTAAAACCGAAACGGTTAAAGCACGTTACATTGTTGGCGGCGACGGTGCGAGAAGCAACGTTCGCAGAAGCATGGGTATTCCTCTGGAAGGTGATTCTTCCAACAAAGCGTGGGGCGTCATGGATATTCTGTTGAACACGGACTTCCCAGACATCCGCGTTAAGAGCTTTATCCAGTCGAAAGACCACGGTGCGGTTATGACCATCCCGCGTGAAGGCGGCTATCTATGCCGGTTCTATGTAGAGCTGGATCTACTCGGCAAAGATAAGCGTGCTAAGGATGTCAAACTGACTGAGCAAGATCTCATCGCCAAAGCTCAGAAAATTTTTCACCCCTATACACTGAATGTAAAAGAAGTGGCTTGGTGGTCAATCTATGAGGTGGGCCAACGTATTGCGGAGCGCTTTGATAATCGCCCAGTGGGTAGTTCAGAGGATATTATTCCTCGTGCATTTGTTGCCGGCGACGCCTGTCACACGCACAGCCCCAAAGGCGGATGGGGTTTGAATACCTCGCTACCTGACACCTTTAATCTGGGCTGGAAACTGGCTGCTGTGCTTCAGGGCAAAAGCCATCCAAGGTTGCTGAGTACCTACGGTACGGAGCGACGCAAAGTGGCGCAGCAGTTAATCGACGCCGACCGTGAGCTGTCCAGGCTGGTAGCTACTCGCCCCACTTCAGGTGATGACTCAGGGCAGTCAAGTGTTGACACGGCCAAGATCGAGGCCTTTATGAAGCGACAAAGCGGTTTTGTCTCCGGAACATCGATTGAATATTATCCGTCGTACATTTCCACAGGCCAGGAGAATCAGCATTTGGCCACTGGCTTTAACATTGGCCAGCGCTTCCACTCGGCTGAAGCAACTCGCGTAGCCGACGGTAGAAGCCAGCACTTGGGGCACTTAGTCAAAGCGGATGGTCGTTGGAGGATCTTCCTGTTTGGCGATACGCAGGACCCTACAGATCCTTCGTCGTCGGCATATAAATTCATCGACTTCCTGGCCAACGATGAGTCTTCACCGGTGCAAAAATACACACCGAAAGGCGCTGATATTGACTCGGTCTTTGATACTTATGCGGTATTCCAGCAACAGGGTTTGGCGATGCATGACATGCAGGACTACCTGTGGCCTGCGAAAGGCAAGTACGGGCTGCGGGACTATGAAAAGGTATTCCACGCTGAAGAAAACAATGACATCTATGACCTGCGCGGGATTGACCGTTCCGCTGGCTGTCTAGTGATTGTGAGACCTGACCAGCATATAGCCTCTATCATGCCGGTCACGGCACACGAGGAATTTACGAAGTTCTTTGATGTCTTTATGATTGATCAGAGGAAATAACCTCATCGCGTGATCAAATGCACCTCTAAGCCCGCCGGTTTAAATTTGGCGGGCTTTTTTTATCCCTCGAATAAACCCAAGTCTTACGACACCGCGCTTTTATGCTGCAACAACTACAAACCAAGTACGGACATATCTAGATATTCTGAGCGGGCTATAATGTCCGCCTTGGGCACAGAACAGACCTCAGATCACGTCTTTAATAAGTATCAGACAGGTGCTATCAGATTAGCCATTGAATTATTGTTACTGTAGTTCTATTCTTTTTAGCTGAATGGCTTTTATATAACAGTCAGGAAATTAGCAGTGAAGTATAAATCAATTTTTTTCACAATATGTGCGTTGTCTCTTTTTTCATGCTTAACACACAGTGACTCTATCGAAGTAGTAGATACCTTTACTACTGACAGCCCCTCGTTCACAACATGGAAGAAAAAGGAAAATGCTTGTTATTACGCTATGGCTACTGCTAGCCGAAAGGCGGTCAAAGGGTGCAAAAAAGGGAAGAAAGGCAGCATTGTAAAAGTCAGTAAGGGTGGTGACTTAGTCACAGCGCTGAAGAAATCGTGTCATTCATGCGAATATAAAAGAAACAAAGAGTGGAAATGCATAGGTTCTGTCACCGTTCAATGCAAGTATACAATTGAAAAGCCGAGTAGTTCTCTTATAAGTAAAGCTAAAAGTTTACTGCTAGAGCAGAACAAAACTGAAAATCCTTGTATCAAAGATCAACAAACTCCTGAGTGTGTAGCTTTCAGAAAAAACCATACAGAAGCGATAGGTATTGGAATAAGGCAATAGGTATAGGGGTAACGACTAACAAAAATCATCTGAAGCTGGGAGTATTTGAGGTATATTCAGCCGAGGCCTTTAACTGTTTAGACAACTATCAGAGAAGCGTACCACTGCCCGCAGCAGGCTTACTCTGTAGTAACTCTCATATGCTCAGTCTCGCATGCTGTTCTTCCGATTAATCATCTAGCTTACAGTTGAGTATTACATTTCCGGTAGCCTTCCAGTTACCTGATTTCATTTGACGGAAGTCCTGACAATTGTCCTCGGAAGAGCCTGGTTCGCCTCCATGCGCACGGCGACACTCTCTTTTTGCAAAAGATTTTGCTCTTTGTATGCCGTAGGTACATGCATCGTCTTGGCTCTTCCAGCTACTTTTGCTTTCCATCTGTGTGAAAATGGGGATTGTCCCTTTTTCAGCAAACACCTGGGCACTTAATGACATACCCGATAAAACAGCTGTTAATGCAAAGATGACTGTAGATTTCATAGTGCCGCCTATTATGTATTAATCATTCTCAGCTATTAAGCATACTGCCCTGTATTTTAAAATCAAATGAGCTTTAGATCTGCTTATCTCTGATGGATATAGAGTAAGGAAAATAGTTGTGCTCAAAAAATTCAGGCCTGGATAGAGATATCAATCATAACCTGCATTACTACATGATTCAGGTTTCTGAAGCCGTTAGGAAATATTTGGTTCCTGTGGATACGATCATTTCACTGCTGTAGGATTAATTTAAGTTTTGACAGTAGAGCAAGCGGTAATAGGTGCCTTATGGAAAGTGCTAAAAATTTTAGGGTAGTGTTTTTGACTATTATGATGTCGATGATACTTGGGGTAAATGCCGCAGAAGCCAGACCTTCGAACGATAAGATCATTCAATGGCTTAACAAACATTTGGCAAATGTTGCCGGGGGAGTTGATGAAGAGGACGGTGCTATCTGCCGTGATAGTTATGGTGATACTAATGGACGCCGAGCAAGTACAATGATTGCTGATGATTATCATTATACGTTTTTGATGGAAGGTAATCTGCTAGTTGTTGAAGATGTGAAGGACTCCTTCATACAGAGACGTCTTTGTAATGGGAGGTATACGAAACAAACGAGTGAAAATACGTCGGTTTACTCAATTCGAAGGGTTGATTTATCTACAGCGACAACTATTAGTGAAAAACAAATAGTAACAGCTGATAGAGTTGATGCGAGGTGGCCAACCAGCGTGGAACTTGAAGGGGAAGCCATTATTGTAGGGCGTTTTGATTCTGATGTTGAGCTGGCTGATAAGGTAAGGCGTGCCCTTAATGATCTTATCCTTAACAGTGGTGGGGCAGAGCCGTTGTACTAATTCGGTGTTTTTCCACATCTGCTTATCAGGTGCTCGCATTAATTTATTCACTATGCATGATATGAGATACAGTAAGTAAAAAATATTTGAGAGAGGGGCGTATGTGTATTTCTAGGATAAAATTTCTAATTTTTACTTTCGCTTTTACCGTTAGTGCCAGTGCTATTGCCGAGTCTGGGCCATCGAGAGAACAGACGATTGATTATATTGAAATGATGCGTTTGAAGTATGGGTATGTTTCAGCTTTCACTATAAAAGAAGATAGAAAGTACTTGATGCTTGACCGTACACGCGACGGGGTTGATTTTAGAACTCAAATTGACATTGCCAATGTTAAAACGGTTTTGCTTCAGACATCGTCTGATTACAAAGGTTATTTTGTGAGTTTGGTGTGCAGAGAGAATACAAAATGCATCACAGTCACGGCTGATGACTATAGGAACATAAAGGAAGAGGAGTATGTTTTTAACTTATCATCCATTTCTAACGAAAACGAAGCGTTAACTCGAAAAGTGGCTAAGGCGTATATCCACTTGTTTAGATTTTACGGTGTTGAATTGATATTAGAAGATAAAATAGTTAAAGAAGACCTGTTCTGATTTAGTTTTTATTCTAGATAGGTAAAGTTGGAAACTATCGGAATGAATGCAGTATGTATCTCTGAGAGGGCACTAGAATCCGCTTAATAGCTAGAATAAAAGATCCGGGGTAGCCTGTATACAAGATAAAACAGAAATGAGTGTATACCCAGGTGAATAACGAAATTACTTCGTTAAGGACCAGCGAAGGGGAAGTTGTTGAAAAACAGGTATGGTCGACACGATGAATAGGTAGACGGAATAGGGTGGTACAAAGAAGATGGTCGGGGCAGCAGGATTCGACTCCACGACCTTCTGCTCCCAAAGCAGATGCCTTAGGCGCAATGAGGTCATTAAACGTTGGGTAATCCTTAATTACACTTTTCTATCATGATCTTATTTTTGGATGGGACGAATATTTAAAAGAGATACAAACATCGAAATTACAATTGTCCCAAACATAAAACAAAAACCACTTTGGAAAAGGCATACAGACCAGGTGAGTAAGTTTGCCGGTTGAAAAGCTCCTGATAATGTAAACTGCATATTCATTGCTTGAATTAGCGGCCAGACAGGCAGTGCTAGCTGAGTATAATCTGGAATGTTAGTGAAGCTTCCTGTTAGGGCATAAATCGATGCAAATAAAAACATAGCGGTTATGTAGTTAACTAACCCTAAAACAATCGCTCTGCCTGAGGCAGCAACCATCGTTCCTTCAGTGATCTTACAGATTCCAAATAGAATTACCCCGAGCTCTTTATTCAGTATTCCTAGTACTCTAAGTAACAACGGTATTGCAAACCAGACATGTAACACTGGGGTGAGAAAAAATAAAATGATAGACCCAAATAGCCAGTAGACAATATACCTTTCAGATAGGAGTAACCTCTTAGTCCTCCAAGATATTTGCTCTGGTGTTCCTTCGGTATTTTCAAATTCTCGTTTCTTTAGATAGCTATCTACCCACAAGTAAGGAGATAGTCCGTAAACTCCTCTAATAGTTGCTTTTACAGTGTCAGCAAATTGCATTTCATTTATCGCTCAATATTAATAAGCTGGCCCGGAAACAACAGGGCTGAATGATTCAGGGAGTTAACTTTTTCGATGCCATGGCCAATAATGTACGAATCATTATCTAAGAATGGGTTTACTTCTTCCAGGCTAGCATGCCACCTGTTGCCAAACTCTCTCGCATCATAAATTGAGTACTTGCACTGAGTTATTTTGCTATAAAGCTCAGGATATAAGCCACTGTCAGCGGTGTACCCTATTAATGGAACAGATTCAGTTAGATCTTTTTGTTGATAGATGACAAAGCCAAAACAGCATTCAGAATGTTGGCCAACATAAAACGCGATTGAGAGGTTGTCTGATAATTGAATTTCTTCTTCTGGTAAGGGCGAAACCCATTGCGCTAATTCCGAACTACAATATAGATCCAAATGCTCTGCTATTCTATGCTTGCGAAGGCGTTCCGAAACTGGTTTGGCAGAATAGATACACAGTTGCTTCCCTTGAGCTTCTTCAACGCGTAAAACAACAGGAAGCTCACCAGCATGATCTGTATGGTTGTGGGTAATAATGATCTTGTCTGGAATCTGGTAACCATAGCGTTTAAGGCTACGTGTTACTCCCAGTCCTAAGTCAACTAAACAGAATGGCTCATCGTTTTTTAATATTATAAAGCTGCTGCTGCAGTGCCCTTCATACACGTGAGCCGCACCACCTGCGACACCTAGTACTAGAATGCTGAGTTTATCCACTGAGGCCCTTTGTAACGGTTGTGTCTAAAAGCAAGAAGTTATACAGCGCTCATTATGAACGCGGCATGACTGTTTTAGTCAGAATAGCTTTTCAGGGGAAGCATCAATTTTATTAACTATTGAAAATTCAAGGGCTTCTTTCTGGCTATGAAAGTAATAATGACTTAGAGGTCCGTTAGATATTTTCCACTTTTTATCGGGGGTTTTTACTGTCTCATCGAATGCATCGATAGCATCATTCTTTGCGTTCTCTATCGAGGTCACTGCTTCATATGATTCATTTTTGGCAAACAGGTCTTTAAGGTTTATCAGTGTGACTATTAGAGCGATGGGATATACAGCAGCCCCGATGAAGTAGAAAAATGCTACTTTGATCATTTTTAATGCAGAGCTGTGTTTATCAGAGTTGAAAATTGCCACTCGTATTGAAAGCTCACTTTTCTTAGCGCTATAAGATCCACCCATTAACGTCGTTGCTCCTAATGCCGCAAGAAAGTTAACCATAAATAGACCAGCCAAAGCGAAAACTCCCCAGCCAGTATAAAGAAGCCAGTCCTCAATACGGTTTTGCTCAGCGTATTGAATGACTCCAAAAGCAATGGCGAACATTATGGCTGTAACAATGGAGTCTTTTACTGAGTTAAGCATTGCTTGCTTACGCATGGTGAAGTCCTTTTGAATACTACGATAATGGAATTATATTGATTTTGTCTAATGTTGCAACGCAAAAAAACAGCAAGTGTGTTGATCTATTTATGTAGATATCTTACTACTTGTTGTTCTTGTGGGAACTTGTAGAAGTAACTGGGATTGTATCCGTGATGGAGAGATCTTTACTGGACTGGGTTTGGATATCTATCAACTTGGGGAAGGTGTCATCAGGGCTTGTTTGTGGCGTCTGAGTTTGTCATGAATGGGCTAGGTTATTCCCAAATTGAGCAATACGGCTGGCAGTAACTTTTAAGATATTAAGTTTATGTTTTTAAAGGGTTTGTGTGATTGTTTGAGCTGGTGGATCGAGAGGGATGCAGATTTAGCGTCGTTGTATACGACTCACACTTCGCTGAAGTAGCCACTGCAGGTGTTTGATGATAATTTTAGATATAACACTTCTTTAGCGTCTACCGCGATATGGTATGACAGCTCTGATGTACCCGAAAGGGTTGGGCGGGAAGCCACTTTATGACTCGTAGATTAGGGAGGTTTTCTGGTGGTTCTTTCTTTGATGTATTTATTGGTATCGCCTTAATGAGGATTTTGTGCTTCATATATGGTGGGTGTTTTATCGTGATTTCTAATTCGTTGTGAGGGATGTGGTATGGAATGGGTGCTTTGGGGTATTGTGATATTGGCTGTTATTGGTTTTATTGGAAAAGCGCAAAAGAATAAAGATAGTAAGCCAGAAGTATCAAATGGCTTATCTCAAGAAAAATTAAGCCAAGATGCTGTCAAGATAGAGGTTTCAAATTATCAAGCGGCCATAGTAGACCTTGCAGCCCTCCTGATGGTGTCTGATGGCGTAGTAGAAGAAGCTGAAATTGAGATGGTTTTTGAACTGATTGAGCATGATGACTATCTGTATGATAAAGCTCTATGTGCTGAAAATCTTATGTTTAAGATCGAAGAGCTCCAATCAGAACATAAAAAATCACCTGTGGCATTCAAGTTAAAAGCTGTTTCTATTATGCAAGCGGCTTCATCCCTAAAAAGTCTAGTCGAGCAGGATCGTGTTCTTGTGTTTCTTGAGTCATTATTGGATTCGATTAAAGAGGGAGACCGTAATAAGGCTGAGCTGATATATGAAAAGATAAAGAAGAAAGTTGAAAGTGTTGCTACTATTTCTTCGTCCGAGGCTGCAGAAATGTATATTATGAAAAGTGGTAATGCAGAGGCTATTGCCGAGTTCTCTAGGATGAAAGCACATCCTAAACATTATTCTAGAAATTTCAAAAAGGCAGCAAAATCAAATTCAGTTATGAAGACCGCTTTGGGGGTTTTCACAGGAGTGATAGCAGCTAGTTTAGTGATGGGTGCGATAAATCAGGTTCAATTGGATCAGGCTTTAGCATCTTTCGATCAAGACCTAGAGAGTATGGGTGGAATAGATGCTATAGATGTTTCGGAAGAAGCGATGCCTCTTGAAGGTGTTGCAGGCATTGGTGCGAATAATGAAAGCTTAGCTATGGGGTCAATGGAGGGTGTTGATACCTCTGCGGTTGAAGAGCTTGATGCTGGTGGGATCTTTGATGATTTAGATATTTTTGGGTAGACAGTAGAGCTTGAAAGAAAGATCTGGGGTAGCTGTATACAAGCTAAAACAGAAATGAGTGTATACCCCGGTGAATAATGAAATTACTTCGTTAAGGATCAGCGAAGGGAAGTAATTGGTGCTATGCCGGAGGGCATATTTGATAAATACTACGGCACAGCACCAATTCATCAGCTATCGGTTACTAGTCAATAAGCGTCGATAGCGTTTTAAATTCTTAGTTGTTTCTCGTTTCTCTATGTTGTGGTGGATGATTCTTTGTTCATTTTCATTGAGCTCAATATTGAGCTGGCTTAATGCCTTGTAGCCTTTGAATGTCGAAGTGTAAGCCCATGCGGTATAGCCCATTTCATCTGCCTGCTGAAGGTCTCCTCCGAGTTCTTTGAAAATAGATATCCAGAGCATGAAATTGTTAGCTGATTTCTCTGAACGGTTAAAATGCATCACTAATTCAGAGAGAACGTTTTGGGGCTTATATGGGCTTTGAAGCCACGCTAACATCGCGTCTTCGTGATCATCTTGGATGGTGCGAATGCTGTGCTGAACGGTGTTAATAAAACTGATACCACCGTAGTTACTGTTAATATCTACGCTGTATGCTTTCAGATCTGAAGTTACCTCCTCAAGGATAAGTCGTTTGTTAGATTCAAAGGCAATAAAGTCAATGACCACTTCCGATAGTTCATATTCCTCTTTTTCGGCCTGAAGCGTTACATACTGGTACAGTGCAAATATTCCGCCCAGCAATACAATAACTATAACTATATATGCGCCTTTGGAAAAGAAGCCCCTCAATATAGCGAGTACAGGTTTAATAGTTACGAAGTAGAGTGCTCTATAGGGGAGCGTAGCAGCATATAGCCATTTATTTCTTGGTCTATTCGTTAGTTGGTGTTCGCACTGCTCGTTTGGTGTAAAGAACATGGCTAAGAGCAATGGCAAGCCTAATACAGCAGGCCAAATTATTTTATATACCTCGAATACCCGGTTTAACACATTACTTTCGTGGATATTGGTAACCGAATATAGGTCAAAAAACATTGCGAATTGATGTAGCTCTCCAGTGAATATCATGTATTCGAAGGCGAGCGTAGTTGCACCGCCTAAAATGATCCATAAGATAAGCTTGAGTACCGACGATTTGTACAGCGCTGAAATACTTGTGAAGCGGTATGTTTGCAGGGTGCTATCTGCATCACTGTTCGGAGTTTGGCTCGCAAGGTTTGCAATAGATCGGGTTGTCGTTATGAAATGCCATAAAAACACCACAAAAATAAGCACAGGAAGCACCGCTAGAAGTAGAAATGCCGCCATGGTGATTGCTATCAAGGGGCCAAGTGCTGCACCTCCAGCTTTGACCGGATCGATTTGGTCTTTGGCGGTATACTGATTAATGACCCTACCACTACTATCCTTGACGGTGACATTGTGATCAGAGGTATATTTACCCATCTATATGATCTTCCTTAACATATTAATTTCGTGTGCCTTTATCCCTGAATTAGTATGCTTTGTAAATATGATAAAAGATAAATTATTGATATTTATGATATTAGTAAGGATGATCACAAAAGGAGGTCGAACTTAGTAAGAATAAAAGATCCGGGGTAGCTGTATACAAGATAAAACAGAAGCTCGCATTAATTTATTCACTATGCATGATATGAGATACAGTAAGTAAAAAATATTAGAGAGAGAACCGTATGAGTGTTTCTGGACTAAAATTGCTAATTTTCACTTTCGCTTTTACCGTTAGTGTCAGCGCTATTGCCGGGTCTGGGCCATCGAGAGAACAGACGATTGATTATATTGAAATGATGCGTATGAAGTATGGGCGGGACTCAATTTTCAGCATAAAAGAAGATAGAAAGTATTTGAGGTTTGAGCGCATAACCTATGGGGATAATATTAAAACTCAAATGGAAGTTGCCAATGTTGAAAAGGTTATTCTTGCGGCAACTACCGGAAGTTATATTGTGAAATTGAAGTGCAGACGGTTTACAAAATGTTTCACACATTTGAGTGATTACGGTGACTCCCAGTACGACCAAGAGAAGTTATTTGAGATACTCCCGCTTTCTAACGAAAGTGAAGCGTTAGCTCGAAAAGTGGCTAAGGCGTATATCCACTTGTTCAAATTTTACGGTGTTGAATTGATCTTAGAAGATAAAATAGTTAAAGAAGACCTGTTCTGATTTAGTTTTTATTCTAGATAGGAAAAATTGGAAACTATAGGAATGAATGCAGTATGTATCTATGAGAGGGCACTAGAATCCGCTTAATAGCTAGAATAAAAGATCCGGGGTAGCTGTATACAAGATAAAACAGAAAAGAGTGTAT